>OZ219745.1:6027500-7127778 GCA_964291605.2 Vicinamibacterales bacterium
CCCGACGTAGTTCGATGCCGACTTCGACATCTTCTCCGTGCCGTCGAGCCCGACCAGCAGGGGAGTCGTCATCACGACCTGAGGCTCGGCCCCCCACGCCGGCATGATGTCGCGTCCGACGTTGAGGTTGAAGAGCTGATCCGTGCCGCCGAGCTCCACATCCGCCCGCAGGTGGACGGAGTCGTAGGCCTGCGCCAGGGGGTACAGGAACTCGTGAATCGCAATCGGCCGGCCGGTGTCGTACCGCTGCCGAAAATCGCGCCGCTCGAGCATCTGGGCCACGTTGTACCGGGCCGCCAGCCGGATCCAGCCTTCACTGCCGAGGGCGCGGAGCCAGGCGCTGTTGAAATCGACCACCGTCGTGTCCGGGTCGAGCAGCTTGAACACCTGCTTCCTGTAGGTCTCGGCGTTCTCCTCGATCTGCTCTCCCGTCAGCGGGGGCCGTGTCTTCGACCGGCCGGTCGGATCGCCGATGAGCCCGGTGAAGTCCCCGATCAGGAAGATCACCCGGTGGCCCAGATCCTGAAAGTGCTTCATCTTGCGGAGCAACACGGTGTGCCCCAGATGCAGGTCGGGCGCCGTCGGGTCGAATCCCACCTTCACGGTGAGGGGGTCGCCCGACGCGGCCGACCGTTCGAGCTTGGCCCGCAGCTCCGGCTCACGCACCACGTCGATGCAGCCCTTGGTGAGGTAAGCGACCTGCTCCTGGAGCGTCATCGAGATCATTGTACCGAGAACCGGACCGGAGACGGGCTCCCTCGTCGCGCCTTGCCTCGCGGCGGGCCAACCACCCTCCGCGCCACGCGGGTTCTCGCCACGGACTGCCGGCGGCCGAATGTCAGGATCGCTCGATGAACCGGCGGCCGTCGATGGTCCAGCCGTCGTCGAGGATGACCCGAATCGCTTCGGGATAGATGCGGTGTTCCTCGACCAGGATGCGAGCCGCGAGCGAGTCGGCCGTGTCGGACGGCAGCACCGGCACCACCGCCTGCCGCACGATGGGACCGTCGTCGAGCTCCGCCGTCACGATGTGCACGGTCGCGCCGCTGACCTTGACGCCGTGCTCCCACGCCTGCCGCTGGGCGTGGAGTCCGACGAAAGCGGGCAGCAGGGACGGATGGATGTTGAGGATGGCGTTCGGAAACGCGGCGACGAAGCTCTCGCCGAGCAGGCGCATGAACCCGGCGAGACAGACGAGACCGACGTCGCGCCGCCTGAGCTCGCCGACCATGGCCGCATCGAAGGCCTCCCGGGAAGGGTAGTCCGTGTGCCGCAGTCCGACGGTCTCGATGCCGGCCCGGCGGGCGCGATCCAGCCCCGGGGCGTCCGGCCGGTTGGAAACGACGACCGCGATCTCCGCGTCGAGCCGCTGTTCGGCGATCGCGTCGATGATCGCCTGCAGGTTGCTGCCGCGACCCGAGATGAGCACCCCGAGCCGGCGGTTCCCGCCAACGCGTGCCGGTCCGGAATCCTGGCTGCTCATGCGCCGCACGCCGACTGGGCGTCGCCCGGAAGATCGACGCGGGCGTACTCGACCCGGGGACCTCCGGCGACCTTCTCGCGGACTTCGCCGATGAGGGCCGCGCCGATCTCGCCGCACGTGATGAGCTTCGAGAGCACGCGGTGCGAGTCGTCCCGCGCGCAGGCGATGACGAGGCCGATTCCCATGTTGAAGGTACGGTACATGTCCGCCGCCGGCACCTCGCCCCGCTCGCCCAGGAAATCGAAGACGGCGGGTCTCGTCCAGCGTTCCGGATCGATTGCCGCCGCGCAGCCGCCGGGCAGAACCCGCGGCACGTTGTCGGTCAGGCCGCCGCCGGTGATGTGGGCAATCCCCTTCACGCAACCGGTCTCGATCACCGGGCGGACCGCCGACTGGTACGACCGATGCGTGCGCAGCAGCTCCTCGCCGACGGTGCAATCGAGCGCTTCGACCGCCGAGTCGACCCCCAGACCGAGCTCGTCGAACAGAATGCGGCGCGCGAGCGAGTAGCCGTTGGTGTGGAGTCCGCTCGACGGGAGACCGACGAGCACGTCGCCGGGGACGATCGAGCGACCGTCGATGATCCGCGAGCGGTCCACCAGGCCGACGACGAAGCCCGCCAGATCGTACTGCCCGTCGGCGTAGAACCCGGGCATCTCGGCGGTTTCGCCGCCGAGGAGCGCGCAGCCGTTCTGTCGACAGCCGGTCGCGATGCCCTCGATCACGGACGCGGACACGTCGGGAGACAGGCGGCCCGTCGCCAGATAGTCGAGGAAGAACACCGGGCGCGCACCCTGTACCAGGATGTCGTTGACGCAGTGGTTGACGAGGTCCACCCCGACCGTCGTATGCACGCCGGCCGCCAACGCCACGGCCAGCTTGGTTCCGACTCCATCGGCGCTTGCGACCAGCACCGGGTCGTCCATCCCGGACAGCTCGGGCCGGAACAATCCCCCGAAAGCGCCGATGTCGCTCAGCACGCCGTCGGTGAACGTGCTCTTGGCGAGCCGCTTGACCCGCTCGACCACCTCCATGCCGGCGTCTATGTCGACGCCTGACGACCTGTAATCCATACCCTGCCCGCCGCCCTTCTCCCGCCGGCCATTCGGAACGGAGCCGGTCACGGTTCGCTCGACGCCATCTCCTCGGCCTCGGCCATCTTGAGCACCATCTGCCGGTAGGCGTCGGTGTCGCGCGGCGGGTCGACGGGATACGACCTCGTGTAGCACGCGTTGCAGTACTGGGGGTGACGTTCGCCGACCGCCTGATGCAACCCCTCGATGCTGAGGTAGGCGAGCGTGTCGGCGCCCATGAAGTCGCGGATCTCGTCGATGCTGTGCCGGGCCGCAATCAGCTCGTCGCGGTGCGGTGTGTCTATACCGTAGTAGCACGGCGCGACGGTCGGCGGGCAACTGATGCGCATGTGCACCTCCCGCGCCCCGGCCGCCTTGATCATCGACACGATCTTCTGGCTGGTCGTGCCCCGCACGATCGAGTCGTCGACCAGCACGACGCGTTTTCCGTCGAGCACGCTCCGCACCGTGTTCAGCTTCACCTTCACCTTGAGGCCGCGTACCGACTGGTGCGGCTGGATGAACGTGCGGCCGACGTAATGGTTGCGGATGAGTCCCATCTTCAGCGGGATGCCGGAGTGCTCCGCGTAGCCGATCGCCGCGACGACGCCGGAGTCGGGAATCGGCACCACGACGTCCGCCTCGACCGCCGACTCCTCCGCGAGCAGTCGTCCGAGGTTCGTGCGCACCACGTTGACGCTCTGGCCGAACACCTCGCTGTCGGGCCGTGCGAAGTAGACGTGCTCGAACACGCAGTGGGCCGCCGGTGCGGGCGGAAACGGCTTGTAGGAACGCACCCCGTCCTCGCCGACTACCAGGATCTCGCCCGGCTCGACGTCGCGTTCGTAGCGGGCGCCGATCAGATCCATGGCGCAGGTCTCGGAGCAGACGACATAGGCATCACCCAGTCGGCCGAGCGCGAGCGGGCGGAAGCCCTGCGGGTCGCGCACGGCGATCAGGTTCCTGGGCGTCAGCAGCACAAGCGAGAACGCGCCGCTGACCTGCGACACCGACTCGACGATGGCGTCCTCAGGGGTGGCGGCGCTCGATCTGGCGTAGAGGTGCAGGACCACCTCGGTGTCGCTGTTGGTCTGGAAGATCGAGCCTTCCCGGACCAGCCGCTGCCGCAGGTCGCCCGCGTTGACGAGGTTGCCGTTGTGGCAGAGCGCGATCTGCCCGTGCGAGCAATCGATCAGGATCGGCTGCGCGTTGACGATCCGGCTGTCGCCGAACGTCGAGTACCGCACGTGGCCGATTGCCGACGGGCCGGGCAGGGCAGCCAGCATCCGGTCGTTGAAGGCGTCGCCGACGTAGCCCATCGCGCGCGACAGCTTCACCGCTCCGTCGCACGCGGCGGCGATCCCGGCGCTCTCCTGCCCGCGGTGCTGCAGCGCGTACAGGCCGAGATAGGTCAGCGACGACGCATCCTCGTGGCCGTAGATGCCGAAGACGCCGCACTCGTCGTGGAACTTGTCGTCCATCTGCTCAGCCCGCATCCGCACGTCGGCAGCCGTACACGCCGGCAGCCGGCGTCAGGCCGCGGGGGCCTCGAAGTACCCGGACAATCCGGTCGCCCAACGCCGCTCGGCCTCGCTCAATCCGACGTTGACGACCGGCTCCCCGTCGCACGTGAACCGCAGGCGATCGCCCCCGGTGCGACCCAGCACCTGCGCCGGGACGCCTGCTCCCGCGGCTCGATCCAGCACCGTGTCCGCCTCCGTCTCCCGTACCGCTACGACGATCTGCGAGGCCGACTCGCCGTACAACGCAGCCGCCAGGCCGCCCCCTCCGGACGGACCGGGAACCGCCGCGTCGAAACCGATCCCGCCGCTCCCGAACGCACATTCCGCCAGCGCGACCGCCAGGCCGCCGTCCGAGCAATCGTGCGCGGAACGCAGGCGCCCCATCTCGGCCAGGTCCGCCACCAGTTGCTGCACGGCGCCCTCCGCCTCCAGGTCCGGATCCGGCGGCACGCCGCGCACGAGCCCGTGCATCGTCTTCAGATACTCGCTGCCCCCGAGCGTGCCGCCCGGCGCTCCGAGCAACACGATCACCGCACCGGACTCTTGAAACGTGCGCCCGACGACGCGGCGGGCGTCCTCTATTATGCCCACGACACCGAGCACCGGGGTCGGCAGAATCGCCTGGCCGTCCGTTTCGTTGTAGAGACTGACGTTCCCGCCGGTGATCGGAATGTCGAGGGCGCGGCACGCATCGCCGATCCCGGCCACCGCGCGGGCGAACTGCCACATGATCTCCGGCCGCTCCGGACTCCCGAAGTTCAGGCAGTTGGTCGCGCCGATCGGCCGGCCGCCGGCGCAGGCCACGTTGCGGGCCGACTCGGCCACGGCCAGCATCGCCCCGCGGTACGGGTCGAGGAAACAGTACCGCCCGTTGCCGTCGACCGAGAACGCCAGGGCCCGCGGCGTTCCCTTGATGCGCACCACGCCGGCCCCGGAGCCGGCCGGGGCGATGGTGTTCGTGCGCACCATGTGGTCGTACTGGCGGTATATCCAGCGCTTGCTCGCGATGGCCGGCGCGCCGACCATCCGCAGGAAGACCTCGGAAGGCGGCCCCGGGGACTCCAGAGCCGCAAGGTCGAGCGCCTGCCGGTGCTGGAGATCCGCCGGCTCGCGGTACGGACGGTCGTAGAGAGGCGCCTCGTCGGCCAGTGGGCGGTTGGGTATCTCCGCGACGGTGGTTCCACCGTTGCGCACGCGCAGCAGTCCGTCGCCGGTCACCTCGCCAATCCGCACCGCGTGCAGATCCCATTTCTCGAACACGCGGTCGACCTCCGCCTCGCGCCCCCGCCGCACGATGAACAGCATCCGCTCCTGCGACTCGGACAGCATGATCTCGTACGGCGTCATGCCCGATTCGCGCTGGGGCACGCGGGCGACGTCGATATCGATCCCGGCGCCGCCGCGGGCACCCATCTCGCACGAGGAGCAGGTCAGTCCGGCTGCCCCCATGTCCTGCAGTCCGACCAGCGCATCCGTCTGCAGTACCTCCAGGCATGCCTCCAGCAGCAGCTTCTCCATGAACGGATCGCCGACCTGCACGTTGGGGCGCTTCTCGGCCGACGCGTCGTCGAACTCGGCCGACGCCATCGTCGCGCCGTGAATGCCGTCGCGACCGGTCTTCGCGCCGACGTAGTAGACGGCGTTGCCCGTACCCTCCGCGCGGCCCCGGATCACGCCCTCCACCGGCGCGATGCCCAGGCAGAAGACGTTGACGAGCGGGTTGCCGGCGTAGCTCTCGTCGAAGCCCACCTCCCCGCCGACGGTCGGAATCCCGATGCTGTTGCCGTAGCCCGCGATGCCGGCCACGACGCCTTCGACCAGCCGCCGCGTCGCGGGCGAGTCCAGCGCGCCGAACCGCAGGGAATCGAGCAGGGCAATGGGCCGGGCCCCCATCGTGAAGATGTCGCGGATGATCCCGCCGACGCCGGTCGCGGCTCCCTGGTAGGGCTCGATGAACGACGGATGGTTGTGCGATTCGATCTTGAAGACGGCCGCCAGCCCGTCGCCGATATCGAGAACCCCGGCATTCTCGCCCGGTCCCTGCAGCACGCGCGCGCCGCTGGTCGGCAGGGTCCGCAGGTGGATCCGCGAGCTCTTGTAGCTGCAGTGCTCGGACCACATCACCGAGAAGATGCCCAGTTCCAGCAGGTTGGGATGGCGTCCGAGGATCGCCGCGATGCGCTGGTACTCGTCGGGGGTCAACCCGTGCGCCGCGACGGTGCCGGGATCGATCACGAACGGGCTCCGGTCAGCAGCACCACCCCGAAGGTCGCCATCACGACCCCCGCCAGGGCCAGCACCGCCGCCACGATGATGCCCCCCGGGGCCGGCAGCGGCACGATGCCTGCGCCGAACAGGGCGGCCGCGGCGAGCATCAGCAACCCGATGCCGACGAAGATCCGCCCGAGACGCCCGCGCGTTTCCGGAGTAGTAGCCATCAGATCGCCTCCGCGACCGGCGCGGGCGCCTTCACCGCCGCCAGCACCGACTCGAAAACCACGCGCCCGTCCGTGCTGCCCACCGCCGCCTCGCACGCCCGCTCGGGATGCGGCATCAGGCCGACGACGTTGCGCTCCCGGTTGCAGATGCCCGCGATCGCGTCCGTCGACCCGTTGACGTTCCAGCCCTCGTCGCGCGCCCCGTCCGGCGCCGTGTAGCGGAAGACAATCTGCCGGTTGGCAACCAGCTCCCGCAGGGTCTCCGGATCGGCGTAGTAGTTGCCCTCGCCGTGGGCGATGGGGATGCGCAACACCTGTCCGGGCGCCGCGCTGCGCGTGAACGGCGTAGCGGTGGTTTCCACCCGCAGGTGCACGTGCTCGCAGATGAACTTCAGGTCGCGGTTGCGCCGCATCCCGCCCGGCAGCAACCCCGCCTCGAGCAGCACCTGGAACCCGTTGCAGATGCCGATGACCGGTCCGCCGGCGGCGGCGAACTCCTTCACCCGGTTCATGATGGGCGAGAAGCGGGCAATGGCCCCGCAGCGCAGGTAGTCGCCGTACGAGAATCCGCCCGGCAGCACCACGGCGCCGGCGCCGGCGAGGTGGGTCGCCTTGTGCCAGACCAGGTCCACCTGCTGGCCCAGCACTTCCCCCAGTGCGTGGTGCGCGTCGTGGTCGCAGTTCGAGCCCGGAAAGACCACCACCGCGAATCTCATCCCGACCTCTTCCTCCCACGGCCGCAGAACCGGTTCCTCCCGCGGCCGCAGACCAGGTTCCTCCCGCGGCCGCAGAACCGGTTCCTCGCGCCGTTCACGGTCCGCCGACCTCCACCCTGTAGCTCTCGATCACCGGGTTCGCCAGCAGCCGGTCGGCCATCTCGCCGGCCAGGGACCGCGCCTGGTCGGCGGTCGCGGCGTCGATGTCGAGCTCGAAGTACTTGCCCTGCCGCACATCGCGAACCGCTTCGTAGCCGAGGCTGTGCAGGGCGGCCGTGACGGTCTTGCCCTGCGGATCCAGGATGGACGGCTTCAGCGTGACATAGACTCTCGCCTTCACGACACCTCCGGAGCGAGCGCGACCCGCCCGCCGGCGCGTTCGCCCGGCTCCCGCTCCGCACCCGCCGGCCCGCCCGCGAACGCGCGGTCCATGATTGCATCCACGTGGCGAAGCTGCACGTCCAGATCGAACGCACGCTCGATCCCGGCCGCCTCCAGCACTGCGGTCACCTCGGGATCGGCCAGCAGCAGGGACTTGAAGTCGCGTCCCTCGTCGTGCGAGCGCATGGCGTTGCGTTGCACCAGCAGGTAGGCGTCCTCGCGGGAGACGCCGCGGCTGGCCAGCTCCAGAAGCACCGTGCCGGAGAATACGACGCCGCGGGAGCGCTCGAGATTCTCCCGCATCCGCTCGGGATGGACGACCAGGCCGCGTACGATGCGGGTGAAGCGGCGGACCATGTGGTCTAGCGCGCAGAAGCTGTCGGGCACGATGACCCGCTCCACCGACGAATGCGAGATGTCGCGCTCGTGCCACAGCGCCACGTTCTCGATGGCGGCCAGCGCGTTGGTCCGCACCACGCGCGCCAGGCCCGTGATCTGCTCGCAGCCGATCGGGTTGCGCTTGTGGGGCATCGCCGACGAGCCCTTCTGGCCCTTGGCGAACGGCTCGGCCACCTCGCCGATCTCGGTCTTCTGCAGCCCGCGCACCTCCAGTGCGAACTTCTCGAGAGACGCGGCGGTGATGGCCAGGGCGCTCAGCAGCTCGGCGTGCCGATCGCGCTGCACGACCTGCGAAGCCACGGGGGCGGGGATCAGACCGAGACGGTCGCAGACGCCCCGCTCGATCGCCGGATCCAGGTGCGCGTAGGTCCCCACGGCCCCCGACAGCTTGCCCACGCCGATCGTCTCGCGGGCCCGGACGAGCCGCGCGCGGTCGCGACCGAGCTCCGTGAACCAGAGCGCCAGCTTCAGTCCGAAGGTCATCGGCTCGGCGTGCACACCGTGGGTCCGTCCGATCATCGGGGTCCGCCGGTGCTCGTCCGCCCGTTGGCGCACCGCTTCGGTCAACTCGTCGAGGTCGGCCAGCAGCAGATCGGACGCCTCGCGCATCTGCAGCGCATGCGCGGTGTCGATGACGTCCGACGACGTCATGCCGAAGTGCAGCCAGCGCGCCGAGGGCCCGACGTGCTCGGCCACGGCGGTCGTGAACGCGATGACGTCGTGCTGCGTCGTTTCCTCGATCTCCGCCACGCGCGCCGCGTCCACCGCGCCGCGCTCCCGGATGTCGCGCGCCGCCTCCGGGGGAATCAACCCGTGGTCGGCCATCGCTTCCGCGGCGGCGATCTCCACGCGCAGCCACGTGTCGTACTTGCGCTGATCGGTCCACAAGCGGCCCATCTCGCGCGGCGTGTAGCGGGAAATCATCGCGAACGAACCTCGTTGCGGGCAGGGTCCGGACCGGCGCCGGAAGAGAGATGAAAAGGAAGCGCCGTCTGTCGGAGCGCCGACATCGGAGACGACGCCGCACGGCCCCAGACAGCCAGGTCGATGGTCGGCGTCACCCGGTCCTGGCGGGCCACGACCACCTCCACGTCGGTCCGGCCGCTCTCCGCCAGCGCCTCGCGGCAGGTCATCCGGGCCAGCTCCGGCAGGTTGTTCACCCGGCTCAGGTGGGCGAGCACCAGGCAGCGGACCGACGCGCCCAGGTGATCGCGAACGAATGCCGCGAGCGACTCGTTGGAAAGGTGGCCGCCGTCGCCGCCGATGCGCTCGCGCGTGGACCGCGCGTACGGACTCACCCGCAGGAGCTCCGTCGCGTGGTTCGACTCGATGACGAGCAGCCGGCAGTCGCGAAACCGCTCGACCAGGTTCCGCGTCAACGTCCCGATGTCGGTGGCGTACCCGATGGCGCCCTCCGGCGTCTCGATGCGAAAGGCCACCGTCTCGGATGCGTCGTGCGGCACCGCAAACGGAATGAATCGCAGGCCGCCCAGATCGACCGCCGCGTCCGGCGCCAGCGCGCGCCAGTCGACCTCGTCACCCGGCGTCCATTCCTCGCGGATGGCGGCGGTCGCGTAGGCGCGTACTCGGTGACGGTTCGACAGCACGCGCAGGCCGCGCGTATGGTCGCCGTGGCCGTGCGTGATCAGAATGGCGTCCAGCATCCCGGGATCGACCCCGACCTCCCCCAGCCGGCGGCTCAGCTCGCGGTAGCTGAACCCGATGTCGAGCAGAACACGGGTACCCGCGCAGGACACGAGCGTCGCATTCCCTGCGCTGCCGCTCCCCAGCACCGTCAACTCGACCGCGATGGCTCTCTTCCTCCGCTCGCCGGTCAGCCCAGATCGAACCGTTCCGGCGACAACGATGCGCTCGAGACCGGGCCCACCGCCGTAGCGGCCAGCGCCCCGTTGCGAAACAGGTCCGCCGCCACCCGTTGCACGTCGTCCGCCGTGACGCGATCGATCCCGGCGAGGGTCTCCGACAGCGGGACCTGCCGGCCGAAGTACATCTCGCACTGCGCGAGGTGCGACATGCGGCTGCTGGTGCTCTCGAGCCCCAGCACGCAACTGCCCTTCAGATGATCCTTCGCGCGCTGCAGCTCCTCGTCCGGCACCGCCGCGCGCCGCAGCCCCCGCAACTCCTCGACGACCAGATCCACCACCTCGCCGACCGCCGCGGCGTCGCACCCGACATACACGGTCACCACGCCGGCATCCCGGTACGAAGTCAGGCTGCTGCTGACCGCGTAGGCCAGCCCCCGCTTCTCGCGGATGTTCTGGAACAGGCGCGAGCTCATCGAGCCGCCGAGCACCGTGTTGAGAACGTAGGTCGCATAGCGGTCCTCGTGGCTCTGCGGATACCCGCGCGTGCCGAGACACAGATGCGCCTGCTCCAGGTCCTTGTCGCGCAGCTCGATCCGGGCGGCGACCGGCGGCGTGCTGGTGCGGAGAGGCTCGGCGCCCGCCGCCAGCGGCGCGAACGCCGTCCCCACCAGGTCTCGCATCGCGGCCGCGTCGACGCTTCCGGCGGCGGAGACAATCAGGTTGCCGGCCGTGTACGCGCCCGTGAAGTAGTGCCGGAGAGCCGGGGCGTCGATCGCGGCGACCGACTCGGCGGTGCCCAGGATCGGGCGCCCGAGCGGATGGTCCGGCCAGAAGCTGGCGGTGAACACCTCGTGGACGAGATCGTCCGGCGTGTCCTCGACCATCTTGATCTCTTCGAGGACCACGCTCTGCTCGCGGCGGATCTCCTCGTCCGCGAACGCCGGATTCAGCAGCAGGTCGCTGAGCAGATCGACGGCCCGCGGCAGATGCTCGTCGAGCACCTTCACGTAGTAGCCGGCGTACTCCTTCGCCGTGAAGGCGTCGAGCTGCCCGCCGATGGAGTCGATCTCCTGCGCGATGGCCTCCGCCGAGCGCGATGCGGTCCCCTTGAACAGCATGTGCTCGACGAAGTGCGCGATGCCGGCACGGCCGGAGCCCTCGTGCCGGGAGCCGCGGGTCAGCCAGGCCCCGAGGCTGACCGAGCGCACGGCGGGCATCGGCTCGGTGAGCAGACAGAGGCCGCTATCGAATTCGTGACGCTCGATCATGTCCGAGCACATCCGCGCACGGAGGGGGTTCCGGGCGGGCCGTTGCGACCACGCGAACGCCTGTAATGGTAGCATGCGGCCCGCCCCCGCTGCCGGGAAGCGCGCTCATGTCCGCACGACAGGTTCTCACCGAGCTCGAACCAGACGCCCTCGCCGAGGCGCTCGCCGGCCTCGGTGCGAGACCGTTCCACGCCAGGCAGATCTACGCCTGGATCTACCGGCGCGGCGTCGCCGATTTCCGGGCGATGACCGACCTGTCGACGAGCCTGCGGGCCGCGCTCGAACGCACGTACGCGATCCCCACGCCGACGATCGCCGCGCGCAGCGAGTCGCTCGACGGCACCGTCAAGTTCCTGCTGCGGCTCGACGACGGCCGCGAGGTGGAGTCGGTCTTCATTCCCGATACGCCGGCCATGACGTTCTGCGTCTCCACGCAGGTGGGCTGCGCCATGCGCTGCGGCTTCTGCCTGACGGGCCGCATGGGCCTGCTGCGGAACCTGACGGCCGGCGAGATCGCCGCCCAGGTGCGCGTGATGGCGCACGGCCTCGGGTTGGCGGACAAGCGCTTCAACATCGTGCTGATGGGCATGGGCGAGCCGTTGCACAACTACGACGAGACCATGAAGGCGCTCCGGATGCTCGCGGCCGACTGCGGCCTCGGCGTGCATCCGCGGCGCGTGACCCTGTCGACCGTCGGCGTGCTCCCCGCGCTCGAGCGGCTTGCCGGCGAGCCCCTGATGCCCAATCTGGCCGTCTCGCTGCACGCCACCACCGAGGAGCTGCGCGACCGGCTGGTGCCGGTGAGCCGCAAGTACGGGCTGGCGGACCTGATCGCGGCGTGCCGCCGGTTTCCGACGCCGCGGCGGGACCGCATCACGTTCGAGTACGTCCTGCTGCGCGACGTCAACGACGGTCTGGCCGACGCACGCCGGCTGGCGAACCTCCTGCGCGGGATCCGGTCGAAGGTCAACCTGATCCCGCTGAACGAGGCGCCTGGGATTCCGTACCGCAGGCCCTCGGACGCGCGGGTCGACCGCTTCGCGCGCACGCTGGCCGAACGCCGGGTCGTCGTGTCGGTGCGCAAGAGCCGCGGCCGGGACATCCGCGCCGCCTGCGGACAGCTCATCGTGGAGGGAGCGAGACCGGCCACGGGACAGCGCGCCGCCGCCCTGCTGGAACGCCGGGAATCTGCGCCGTAGAACGGTGCAAACTCCTGGTCGGGCCCGGCTGGGCGGCAATCGGAGCGCAGGCGACGATTGTCGGGCCAGGAGATGGCCGCCCGGCCTGTGCAACGGCCGGTGTGGAGAAAAGCCGGCCGGCCTACGCGGCCAGCTCGCCGACCAGCGTCTCGCCGGCGGCGGTGATGCGCACCCGCACCCGTTCGTTCTCGGGATGCTCGGCGGCCAGCCGGACGCGCAGGTAGTTGTCGGTCAGCACCACCGTGCCGCCGGCCCGGGCGAGCGTCAGACCGGGCCGGACGCTGCCGATCTGCGATTTGCGGAAACGCTCCGCCAGGGTCGCTCCGGCCTCCCGCACGGCGCGCGCCCGCTCGCGGATGCGCTGCCCGTGCACTTTCCCCGACATCCCCGACGCCTCCGTGCCCGGACGATCCGAGTACGGAAAGACGTGCAGATACGTGAGGGGACTGTCGCCGAGGAAGCCGAGCGTCGTCGCGGCGTCCGCGTCCGTCTCCCCCGGGAAGCCGACCACCAGGTCGGTGCCGATCGCCGCGTGCGGCAGGCGTTCGCGTATGTCGGTGACCACGGCCCGGTACCCGGCCGCGGTGTACGGCCGCCGCATCCGCCGCAGCACGGCGTCGCTCGCATGCTGCAGGGGCAGATGGAAATGCGGCGCGAACCGCGGGCTCGTGGTCACGAGCTCGACCACGGCCGGCGTGCAGTCCATCGGTTCCAGCGAGCTCATCCGCACCAGGAACTCGGACGGGTGCGCGGCGAGCGCCCCCAGCAACGCCGCGAGGGAGGTCGGCGGGGTCAGGTCGCGGCCGTAGGAACCGAGGTGCACACCCGTGAGCTGCAACTCGCGGTACCCGGCGCCGACGGCCTGCTCCGCCTCGTCGAGCACGCGCGGCAACGGCACGCTTCTGCCCCGCCCGCGCGTCGATGGAATGATGCAGTAGGCGCACGCCTCGTCGCAGCCGGTCTGAACGCGCAGCGTGTAGGTGGTCCGCCCCCCGTCACCCGGCCGTACCGGAGCGCCGCAGGCGCCGTCCCCGGCGCCGAAGCGCTCCGCCGTGGTCGGCTCGACCATGTCCAGGATGCGCGCCGCGAGCTCCTCCTTCTCCACGTTCGGTACCACCGCGACGACGCCCGGCAGGGCGGCCACCTCCTCGGCGGCGCGGGAGGCGTAGCAGCCGGTGGCGACGATTCGGGCGCCGGCGTTGGTCCGCGCAATGCGCCGGATGGCCTGCCGCGTCCCCTGGTCGGCGGTTGCCGTGACCGAGCAACTGTTGACGACGACGACGTCCGCCGCCTCGACCGGCGCCGCGCTGCCCCCGGCGGCGCGCAGACCACGCGCCAACGCGAACGAGTCGGCCTGATTGACGCGGCAACCGAACGTGACGACTGCGAATTTCATCGTTTGTGGAGTATATGTGACGCAGCTCGTGCCGCCTGCGTCAGCGAATTGTGATACAACGCCTCTTTTTTCGACACGTGACGGGCCGTTGACGCACCCGCGCGTCCCGGCCGGCCAGCACGCTCCGGCAGGCACAGTGAGCTCCACCAGACGATACGACAGCCATCGGGACCTCTCGCGACGGGGGGTGTTCGCCTCGGGCGCGATGCAGCGCGTGCTGGCGCTGGCGATGCACGCCGGCCCCAGCAGCCTTCCCGTGCTCATTACCGGCGAATCGGGAACCGGCAAGGAGGTTCTCGCACGCATCATCCACGACCGGTCCGGACGCCCCCGAAGTCGGTTCGTTCCCTACAACTGCACGGGCACCACCCGCGAGATCGCGGACTCGCAGCTCTTCGGCCACCGGCGCGGATCGTTCACCGGCGCGAGCGAACATACGCCCGGTGTGATTCGGAGCGCCGACGGCGGAACGCTGCTGCTGGACGAGATCGGCGAGCTCGACCCGCACATCCAGCCCAAGCTGCTGCGGTTGCTCGAGAACCACGAGGTGCAGCCGGTCGGCCAGCCCCGTCCCTCGCGGGTCGACGTACGCATCGTGGCCGCCACGAACGCGGACATCGAGCAACTGGTCCGCGACAAGCGGTTCCGCGAGGATCTCTTCTACCGCCTCGACATCATCCGCATTCACGTCCCTCCCCTGCGCGAGCGCCGCGAGGACATCCTGCCGCTGGCCAACCACTTCCTGCGCACGTCCTCGGTCGAGCAGCGCAAGCGCGACATCAGCCTGTCGGGCGAGGCCGTCGAGCGGATGCTGGAACGCGACTGGCCGGGGAACGTCCGACAGCTCGCCAACGAGATCAGACGCCTCGTGGCATTCGCGAAGAACGGTACGGTCATCACCGCGGAACACCTCGCGGGATCGGCCAGATCGTTCGGGGAGACCCCCACGGAGACTCCGATCACGGCCAACACGCACCCGAACACGGTCACGATCTCCACGGATCAACCCCTGCCGGCCGCCATCGAAGAGGTGGAACGCGCGCTCATCGTCAGGGCGCTGTCGGTCGCCAACGGCCACGTGAGCACCGCCGCCGTCCGGCTCGGCGTGTCGCGCAAGGGCCTGCTGCTCAAGCGGCGTCGGCTCAACATCGACGCGCTCGTGGCGCGCGATTGAGCGCTGATTCGCTCCTGTAAATCCGTGCTTGGTTCCGCTATTCGACTGCTCGTCGCACGCCCGGTGCATGTGCAAATCTCACAGACGAGATTCCCACATGCCCACACGAAGGCGGTTCTGTTCGCGGAGGAGTCACACGCCAACCGTTGGAAGTCAGAAACCGACGATCAGGCCAGCGTGATACCTGACCTCTTCGTGGAATACGCGAACCCCGTAGGCCAGGCTCAGGTTGAAGTGATCGCCGTCCAGGAATGGCAGCATAAGGCCAACTCCCCCACCGGCTTTCAAACCCCCACCATCCAGTAACCAGGCCGCCAGTGCTTCGACAAACAGAACGAACAGTAGTAGCGTCAACACCAATCCCGCATGTCACGCATGCACATGTCGATGAGGACGACGAGCGCCGCTCCGGTGCCGTAGAGCCAACCCAAGACGCCTCTTGAATGACCACCGGGCCGTTGTGGCAGGGCGTCGTTACGCGCCACGCCGTTCGGTCGACCCACCCGAGTCACGAGGCCAAATCGGCGTAGCACACTTGACACGAGTGGAAGGCTGGCAGGGAAAGGATACAAGCGAAACATCGATGCGACAAAGGGCTTTTGCAGAAACGGGACGGCCTGCACCGGGAACGAACGGCACCGACGCACTGGCGCGTAGAGCACACCATAGCTGGGCACGGAATCGGTTGTCACGAATCGCGCGATGCGAATACCCTCTGTGCTGTGATCGAAAATAGTACAACAGATAAGGCCTCGGAAACCTCGGGCGAGCCGCCGCTAGGACAGGCCCTCGTGCCCGTGGTGCTGCTCATCGCCCTGCTCGGCGGCGCGGTCTACCTGTTCGGCGACGAGTCGTCGTTCGGCCCGAACCAGATCGCTCTGGTGCTGGGCACCGCCGTCGCCGGACTCGTCGGCCTGGCGAATGGCCAGTCGTGGGGGGAGATCGAGGGCGCGATCCGGCGCGGCATCGCCACGTCGATGGGCGCCATCCTGATCCTGCTCGTCGTCGGATCGGTCATCGGCACCTGGATTCTCGCCGGCATCGTGCCGACGATGATCTACTACGGTTTGTCGCTGCTGGCGCCCTCCATCTTTTACGCCGCCGCATGCGTCATCTGCGCCGTCGTCGCGCTGGCCACGGGCAGCTCATGGACCACCGTCGGCACCGTCGGCCTGGCCCTGATCGGCACCGCCGCCGCCTACGAGCTGCACCTCGGGATCGCCGCCGGCGCCATCATCTCGGGCGCGTATTTCGGCGACAAGATGTCGCCGCTCTCCGACACGACCAACCTCGCCCCGGCGGTGGCGGGTACGGAGCTCTTCACCCACATCCGGCACATGGTGTGGACCACGGCGCCCAGCTTCGGCCTCGCGCTGATCCTGTTCGCCGCCATCGGGCTGGCGACCCCGGCGCCGGAGGGGTCGGGCGACCTCGACGCGGTCCTCGCGGCGCTCGACGGCAGCTTCGCCATCGGCCCGCACCTGCTGCTGCCGCTGGTGCTGGTGCTGATCCTGGTGGTGCGCCGGATGCCGGCGTTCCCGGCGCTGCTGATCGGGGCGCTGGCCGGGGGACTGTTCGCGGTCGCGTTCCAGCAGGAGGCGGTGCTGCGCTACGTGGGCGAGCCGGAGCTCGGCCGACCCGTCGCTCTCCTCAAAGGGGTGTGGCAGGCGCTCCACGGCGGGTACGTGCTCGAGTCGGGCAACGCCGCCCTCGACGAGCTGCTCTCCCGCGGCGGCATGGCGAGCATGCTGCAGACGGTCTGGCTGATCATGACCGCGATGATGTACGGCGCCGTGCTGGAGGCAACCGGCGTCCTGCAGGCGCTGGCCCGTCGCATCCTGCACGCCGTGCGGAGCGCCGGCGGACTGATCCTGGCCACCCTCGCCACCGCGTTCGGCGTCAACGTGCTGGCCTCCGACCAGTACATCTCGATCGTGCTGCCCGGCCGCATGTTCCGCAGCGAGTACGAGCGGCGGCGTCTCGACCCGAAGAACCTGTCGCGGACCCTGGAGGACTCGGGCACCATCACCTCCGTGCTCATCCCCTGGAACACCTGCGGCGCGTTCATGGCCCAGACCCTCGGCGTCTCGACGCTGACCTACGCCCCGTTCGCCTTCTTCAACCTGATCAACCCGTTCGTCGCCGCGATCTACGGCTTTGCGCGCATCGGCATCGCCCCGCTGGACCCGCCGGCCGCCGAGGCGCCGGCCGGCGTCGAAACCCCGCACTCCGCCGCGTGAGGGCAGAGACGGTGCGCCGGCAGTCCGTGGTGAAACCCCGCGTAGCGCCGAGGGCGTTGAGGCGCTGGCGCGGCAAGGCTCGGCAAGGGAGCATCTTGGGCAAATTCGTCCGAGGAGCGATGCGGTCCACGGGGGATTCATCGCCGCTCGAAGGCAGCGGGATTCTGCCGAGGCTGCTACTGGGCAGCCTCGGCCTGCAGCACCTGGTCGAGGGCGAGGACGCGTCGGACGGCGTTGCTGACGGCCCGCCCGGTGAAGGAAGAGCCGGCAATCGGCCGGATGCCGCGCCGGACGGCCAGCTCGTCGTGCAGCACCGCGCCATCGAACTGCCGCAACCAGTCCTGGGGCGCCATGTACTGCGCCGGCTCGAAGAAGACCGTGACGTCCACCCGGATGACCCGTCCCTCGGTGTCGAGGGAGATGAGCAGGCTCTGGCGCTCGGTCTTCGGAGTGTGGGTGTCGATGTAGGCGCGCCCGACGACCGCACCCTCTTCGTCGCGGGCGACGTAGCGCGGGAAGATCCGCCCCTGCATCCCCACGCGGGCCAGCGCCGCCACCGCCCCCATCTGCTCGCGGGTCAGGATGACGCGGTCGCGCGACACCTCCGCGTCCGGGTAGACGGCCGCCAGCGCCTCGCTGCGCGTGATGACGCCCTCCTGGGCGCCGGGAGCGACCGCGCCGGCGAACAGGACGAGCAGAATGGTTGGGATGAGCCGTCTGGTCATGGTGCGCCCCGCAGAGGTCGACCGCGTCATTCTACTGCCAGGGGCGCGTCCGGCCAGCAGTAACCTGCGCAGCTCCGGCTCCGGCGGAGTCCGGTCATCTGGATGCGGGACGGGCCGCGGACCTCTCCCGGCCGCTCAGGTCGCCGGGTCCGCCTCCGCGGCACGCAGGTCGCGGAGATAGTACGCGAACGCGGAGCCCGCGATGGCGCCGACCGTCAGCACCTTGATCACGAAACGCACGGTGACGGCGCCGTCCAGGAAGTTGTAGACGACGGCCGAGACGCTGCCGATCAGAACGAACGACGCGATGAACAGCGTCACGTAGGTGAGCTGCTGCCGGAGCCGCGACGCGCGCGCGCTCGGGTCGGACGCAACGGCGCGGCCGATCACGCTTGCGACATAGAGGAACACCGGACACGCTACCACCAGCAGCGACACCGCCCACCGGATGCCGTCGCGCGTGATGGCCGCGGGCGGGTCCTCCGGGTGCGGGAACGCCAGGTCCACGGCGCCGAACACCAGCGCTCCCAGGTTGAACGCGCTGACGAACAGCGCCAGGAACATCACGGCGTAGAGGAAGGCCTCGCGCGGCTTGACGTGGATGGCGGGACGCGGCACGGGGATCGGAAGGCCGGCCGCATCCGCGAAGCGGGCCAGCGCCTGCCCCACCTGGTGGGACGGCCAGCCTGCGCGAGTCAGCGCTTCCTCGATGTCCGGGCGCGAGACGCCGCGTTCCAGGCTCTCCTTCACGAAGCCGACCAGGTCGGGGTTCAGCGCCATCCGTATTCCTCCTGCCGGGCGGCTGCGGCCGGCACGCCCTTCATCGACCACCCGGGGACATGCCGGCGAGGCGGCTCCCGGCCAACCGCGTCCTCCATACGATTATGCAGGGATGCACGGGCGGAAGGCAGCCTCGGCGCGGAATCCGGCGTCGCGTACCTATAATCGGACGCCCGGCGAACTCGGGAAGCGAGGTGCAGAAAGTCGTGACCGACTCCGCGACGAACTCTCCGCTCGAAGGCGCGGCCGACGGTCCCGTGTCCCAGGATGCCCGGATCGACTCCATCGACGTCCTGCGCGGCTTCGCGCTGCTCGGCACAGCTCGCCATCGTCCTCGGCGTCTGGGCCGTGCAACTGGTCGCCTCGCCGCTCTGGCTGCGGCGCTACCGCTTCGGGCCGGCCGAGTGGGTGTGGCGCTCCCTGACCTACGGGGAGCGCCCCCCGTTCCGGCGCGTGGCCGCGCCCGCACCCTGACGCGCGCCACACGTCAGGGCATCAGGCCTTCCACGAGGGTATCGATGCGGTAGAGACCGGTGCGCGCCGTGATGTACAGCGTCCGGCCGTCGTTGCCGAACGCGGCGTTGGCCGGCTGCTCGGCCGGCCGCACGGTGCCGAGATGGTCCCCCTCGGGACTGATGACGACGATGCCCCCGGGCCCGCTGGACCAGATGTTGCCGTCCGCATCGACCGCGAAGCCGTCCGGCACGCCCGCGTCCTCGCTGTCGGTCAGATCCAGCAGCACCGTACCTTCGCCGACGCTCAGATCGTCGTTGATCGGATAGGCCACCCACTGCCGCGCCTCGCCGTCCGAGTTGGCGACGTAGAGCGTGGACTCGTCCGGCGAGAGCCCGATGCCGTTGGGCCGCGTCTGGCCGTCCGCCAGCAGGTGGACCGTCCCGTCGGGATCGAGGCGATAGACGCCGTTCCACTCCAGCTCGGCCGCCTCGGGGCTGGCGAGGCCGTAGGGCGGGTCGGTGAAGAACGCCGAGCCGCTGGAGTGGAAGACGACGTCGTTCGGGCTGTTGAGCCGGCTGCCCTCGTAGCGGTCGGCGATCGTCACCCGCGAGCCGTCCTCCTCGATCCGCGCCAGGCGGCGGTTGCCGTGCTCGCACAGCACCAGACGCCCCTCGAGGTCGAGGGTCAGCCCGTTCGAGCCGCCCTGCCCGTTCGTCTCCAGCTCCGGCAGGAAGACGGGGTTGAGGAACACGCTCGTGCCGTCGGCCTCGGACCAGCGGTAGACGGTATCGGCGGGGATGTCGCTGAAGAGCAGGTGGCCGTCGTCCGCGCCGCCGACCCACACCGGCCCCTCGATGAACTGGAAGCCTTCCGCGACCTGTTCGACCGCCGCGTCGGCGGCGAGAAGCTCGTCCAGCCGGGGATCGAGCCGCTCGACGGTGCCTGCAGACTCTTCGGCGGGCGCCTCCGGCTCGGCGGCCGGCGGCTCCTCGGCCGGCGCGCAGGCGAAGAGCGCGGTTAGCATCAATCCGGTGACGAGCGCGGTTCCTCTATACATGATTCGAGTCCTCATCCCTCCTCGTTCCTTTGCTGTCCGCATTGTAGGCAATCCGAACGGTTCGCGGCACGGCCGCAGGCGCCCTACGACGTCGCCGGCAGCGGGAACCGCGCCTCGAAGGCCGGCGTCGCGCGGAACGCGACATCCGCCGCATCGCGGTCGAACGCGATGAAGCAGGCGGCGATGCCGCGCGCCGCGGCCCACGCGATCCCGCGGTCCGGCCCCATCACGTACAGCGCGGTCGACAGGACGTCCGCAACGAAGGCGCTCTCGTGCCAGACCGTGACCGACGCGGATCGGATGACCGGCCGCCCGTTGCGCGGGTCGATGATGTGGCCGATCCGACTGCCGTCCTCCAGAATCAGATCCCGCTCGGACCCGCCGCTGGTGGCGATGGAGCCGGCCGCCAGCGACAGCTCGAGAACGGCCGTGCCGCGCCGCGCGGGGTGCGCGACGCCCACCGCCCAGGGGCCGTCGGAAGCCTGTCCGGAAACCGCCATCTGCCCGCCGAAGTCGATGCGCCAGACGCCCTCCCGGTCGCGCTCGGCCGCGCGCACACGGTCGAGCGCCTCGCCCTTGCCGAACCCGCCCGCGTCGATGACCACGGCGGCGTCCCGCGTGACGGCGCACCCCTGCGGATCGAGCGACAGGTTCTCGAATCCGGCGCCGGCCAGCGCCGCCTCCAGCTCGTCGTCGTCGGGATGCCGGCCTTCTCCGCGCAGTCCCCAGACCTCGATGAGACGGCCAATCGCCGGATCGAACGCGCCCCCCGTCGCCGCCCGCCAATCCGCGACGCGCGCCAGCAGCGCGCAGGTTTCCCCCGGCAGCCGCAACGCCTCGCCCACCGGCCGCCGGTTCAGCGCACTCAGGACGCTGTCGTCCCGCCACGTGCTGAGCTCGGCCTCGGTCTGCTCGACGATGCGGACCATGCGCTCCAGCTTCGCCAGGCCAGTTTCGCGGTCGATCGCCTCGGCGACGAAGGTGGCGAGGGTACCCATCAGGAAGACGGTACGCTCGACGCGGACCGGGGGCTCCACGCCCACGGCGCGTGCAGGGGCCGTCGCGAGACCGCAGACCGCGGCGCCGAGACACGCCAGCCGGGCAGCCGTCCGGCGCCGCGCGAGCTGCGTCATGGGGAGAGCCGCGCGGGTCTCGGCGGCGCCGTCCGCACCGCCTTGCGGGGAATCCCGTCCAGCCGCCAGCCGTTGACGAGGTGGATCCCGTAGCCGACCACGAACACGACGCTGGCCGCGACGTGCGTCCAGATGAAGAACGTGATGAGGTCCGGTGTGGTCGCGACCTGGATCAGGTAACCGGTGAGAGCCATGGCCGAGAAGCTCAGGACCGACGTCCATCCCGTGCGGCGGTTCGCCGGGTTTCGCGACCGGAGCTTCCCGAACGAGTGCGAGCGGAACAGCATGCCGAAGAAGGCCACGAAGAACGGCGCCGCCACGACGTGCGTCGAGAGCATCGTCGGCTGCCACGGATGGTTGACGATCGCGAACGGGTCGTCGGTGGTCATCGCGTACTTCATGTACAGGTAGACGGTCCCGGTCACCGCGACGACGACGTGGAAGGCGTTGAAGCCCCAGCGCTCCCACCAGGTCATTGCACGCCGCGCCCTTCACCCCCCGGCCCACGCCCTTCCACCACCTGGTCGAGAGCCAGCACGCGGCGCACGGCGGAATTGACCGCGTGGGTCGTCAGCGTCCCCCCCGCGATGGGACGTATCGCACGGTGGATCGCGATGTCGTCGCCGAGCGGCCGCTCGTAGTACTGCCGCCTCCACCGATCGGAGGGGACGTACTCCGGGGGCTCGAGGAAGGCGGTCACGTCGATGCGGCGGACCCGCCCGTCCGACTCGAGCGAGATGAGCAGGCTCTCGCGCTTGGTCCGCACCACGTGCGTGTCGACGTACGCCCTGCCGACGACGACGCCGTTGCGCCGGGCGACGTAGCGGGCGTAGATGCGGGTCCGGATCTCCTCACGCGAGATCTCGGCTATCCGCTCGGCCTGCTCCTCCGTCAGGTAGACGCGGTCCCCGCGGATGCTCGCGCCCGCGAACACCGCGTTCAGCGCCTCCTGGCGCGAGATCACGCCGGGCTGCGCGAAAGCGGCGCCGGCCGCGAGAACGAGCGAAACAACCACCGGCGCGCCGGCTGCGCACCTGCCTGCCACCCGCCCCGCTGTCGACACCTGCCTCATGATGGGACTCTCCTAGAACGCGTATCCGACGCTGACGTTGAACTGGTTGACCCCGCTGTCGACGGCGTTGCTGACCCACATGTGGTCCACCTTGAGAACGACGCCCGGGTTCGGCTTCAGCTCGATGCCGAAGGTCGTGTAGGTGTTGTTCTTGCCCGGGTCGCGGGTGAACCCTGCCGCCAGCGCGGTGTGGGTGTCGACCTTCTCGTAGCGCAGGTACGGCGTGAGCGCCACGCCCGCGGCGCCCGGCGCCTGCGACAGCAGGTCGTAGCCGAGCTGCACGTAGCCGCCCTGCATCTTCTCCGCGACGCCGCTCTTGCCTTCGAGGCCGAGCACCTGGTTCAGCATCGACGTGTCGTCGAGGCCGGCCTGCGCGAACAGGGCGCGAAAGTCGACGCCCCGGGCCTGCACCTGCGCGTGCACGTCGAAGATGTTGGTGCGGACGCCGTAGGTGCGGCCGCTGTCGTCCATCACCTGGCTCTGTCCCGATCCGCCGGTGTAGAAGCTGGCGCCGAAGAAGGCCCCGGGGATCGGCGTGACGTCGAGGCGGCCGGTGAAGGCCATGTCGTCCGCCAGGGCCTTGCCGCCCTTCTGACGACCGCCGCGCAGGCCGCCCGACGAAAAGTTCGCGCCGTTGAAGCCGTTGACCACGTAGGCGCGGAACGCCACGTTGTCGAACGCGCCGTAGAACCCGCCGCCGTTCTCCCGCCACGTCGAGGGAATGATCTTGTTCTCCGTCACGGGACGCTCGGCCCCGATGAAGACCGTCGGCTCGTGGAACTCGTTGACCAGACCCATGGGGACCAGGAGCATGCCGGCGCGCAGACCGAAGTTCGGCGTCGCCAGGTAGTCGACGTACGCGAACTCGACGAAGATCTCCTTCGCGTGCTCGACCTCGATCTCCGAGTTGAACAGGAACTTGTCGTTGAACCGGTAGCCGGTGTAGATGATGGCCCGCAGCATGTCGTACTGCGACACCTTGTCCGACGCGTAGTTCTCGTACAGCACCTCGCCGTAGCCGGCGATCGACACGCCCGAGTCGATCTCGTAGGTCGCCGCCGCCGACGGCGCCAGCCCCAGCGCGCGGGCCTGGTCTACCGTCACCTCGTTCTCGGGCTCGCCGCTCCGCAGCCGTTCGACCTCCTCGGCCAGCAACTCGATGCGCCGCTCGAGCTCCTCGACGTCGACTTCCTGCTCCTCGGTGTCCTGCTCTTCCGCCTCACCCGCGGCGGGCTCGCCCTCCGCACCAGCCGCCGGCTCCTCGGTCGCGCCACTCCCGGCGGGGACGAGGATGCCCTCCACCGGTTCCTCGAAACCGGCTTCGCGCGGGCCGGCCGCGGCCGCGGGAGCCGCACCCAACCCAATCACCAGTGCCGCCGCCAGGGCGGCCAGCGCGAAACGAAAACGTCCGATTGCCATCACGCCACCTCCATCGCAAATGCGGTTGCGTGGCGCGAGGCAGGCCCCTAGAATGGGACTGCTGCAACGTGCCGCACGCCGTGCAACCCGGTCTGGAAACCGCGGGGCGAGCGTTTCAGCCGGCCCGCCCGGTGTTGCCGCACCGGTCGGGCCACTCTCCTTCCGACGCCCCCTGAGCCGCCGTTGTCTCCCGGCTTGGGGACTGTCCCCGCAGCAGAAGGCCAAGAAATGAGATCTGATCTCAGTTGGCGCTGAGACTATATATCCGACTGATTTGGTCGGTCAAGAAAAACTGAGATCAGGTCTCAGCAGTGGCTTCTCAAGCGACTGAGTCGCATTCTCACCTCTCCTTCCTCCCAAGTAGTAGCGTGGAAGAAGTGCGGATCCTCGCACGGACCGCCTGGGCGAGAGGAGAAGAACCATGAAGGGTCAATCGGACATCATCGCGGGACTCAACGGCGCGCTCACCATCGAGCTCACCGCCATCAACCAGTACTTCTGCCAGTCGAAGATGTGCGCCGACTGGGGCTTCCACGATCTGGCGAAGAAGCACCACGAGGAGTCGATCGGCGAGATGAAGCACGCCGAGAAGCTCATCGAGCGCATCCTGTTCCTGGAGGGCGTTCCGGAGATCGCGCGCTACGACGTCATCCGGGTCGGCACGGACGTGAAGGAGCAGTTCGAGAACGACCTCAAGCTGGAGATGCGGGGCGTCGCCCACTACAACACGCTCATCGAGCTGAGCGTGCGGCTCGGCGACAACGGAACGCGCGAGCTGGCGGCGCCGATCCTCACCGAATCGGAGGAGCACGTCGACTGGCTGGAGACGCAACTCCACCGTATCGAGAAGGTCGGGATTCAGAACTACCTGGCGGAGCAGATGGGCGGGCACGACGCGTGACGGCCGGCGTTCAGGTACTTGCCGGGACGGACCGTGCGCAAGCGAGAGCGGGGATGAGGTGAAGTTCACCGACGGGTGTGAGCCGATGCCCGCACTGATGAATGGCCAGCCTCGCTTCCTGGCCAGGGTCTCCGAGTCGCCGTATCCTCGCGAATCGCGCCTGATCCTCGCGAATCGCGCCTGTCGAACCGAGCGTCCCGCCGGGCGTGAAGAGCGCCCCGCTCTCCTACCGCCGGATCTTCCGCTTCTGGCTGCCGCTGGCCGGCACGTGGCTGATGATGGCGGCCGAGGGCCCCTACCTGGCGGCCATCATCGCGCGGCTGCCGGATGCCGCCCCGAACCTGGCGGCGTTCGGCGTTGCGTTCGCCTTCGCCATCATCATCGAGTCGCCGGTCATCATGCTGATGAGCGCCTCGACCGCGCTGGTCGAGGACGCGGCGAGCTTCCGCGCCCTGCGCCGGTTCGCCTACGGCCTGGCGGCGCTGATGACGGCGGTGCAGCTCGTCGTGCTGCTCCCTCCGGTCTTCCAGGCCATCGCCGGCCTGCTGCAGCTTCCGGCCGACGTCGGCCATCTGACCCACGGCGCCCTCGTCATCCTGCTGCCGTGGCCGGGAGCCATCGCCTACCGCCGCTTTCGCCAGGGACTGCTCATCCGCCACCACCAGACACGCCGCGTGCGCCGGCCGCGGCAAGACACGCCGCGTCGCCTACGGCACGGCGGTGCGTCTGGCCGCCATGTCGCTGACCGCGCTCGGGGCGTTCCTGGCGTCCGGAATGCCGGGCGCCTGGGTGGGGGCGCTGGGACTGTCGGCCGGGGTGGTCGTAGAAGCACTGGCCAGCCGGGCGATGTCGCGGGAAGTCGTCGCCGACCTGCGCCGCCGCCGCCGCGCGCCGGAACGGATGGCCGTGCTTCGGCTGCCGTCCCTGGTCCGCTTCTACGCCCCGCTGGGGCTGACCACGTTCATCGCCCTCTCGTCGCAGCCGCTGGTGACTTTCTTCATGGGCCAGGCGCGGTTTCCGATCGAGTCGCTCGCGGTGCTTCCGGTGATCCACGGGGTGACCTTCATCTTCCGCGCGGTCGGGCTCTCGTATCTCGAGGTCGTCATCGCGCTGCTGGGCCCGCACCGGGAGCATTTCGCGCGACTGCGCAACTTCGCCGTCCTGCTGGCGGTGGGCGCAACGGCGGGGCTGTCGGCCATCGCCCTGACGCCGCTGGCCAACGTCTGGTTCGAGACGATCTCCGGACTGAGCCCCGAGTTGACGGAACTCGCCCTGCTGCCCCTTGCGATCCTGGCCGTCTTCCCCGCGCTATCGGTGGCGCTGCACCTGCAGCGCGGCGTGCTGGTGCACGCGCGCCACACGCGGCCCACCGCGCGGGCAACCGCGCTGGAGGTCCTCACCATCGCCGCCGTGCTGAGCGTGGCCATCCACGGATTCGACCTCGTCGGCGCCGTCGCGGCCTCGTTCGCGATTCTCGCGGGCCGGATAGTGGGGGTCATCTGGCTGGTGGCCCCCTCGGTCAGGGTATTGCGCGGGGGCCCGGCGACCGAAACACCGGCACAGAACGAATCCGACACTGCATCCACGCAAGCGATCGGGTAGCCTGAGCAAGGAAATGCCGTTCGATCTGCGCCAGCTCTGGATTACGGAGTGGATCGTCTGCGGTTTCTTCCTCTATCTGATCATCCTCTCGCGCGTTCGCCCGCTCGCATCCGCACGCCGCCGCCGCGTGCTGCTGGTCGGCCTCGTGTGCTTCGTGCTGGCCGTCATGCTGTCGCAGCTCCGGCCGTCTCCCAGCCTGCGCATCATCCGCGACTGGGTGCCCGCGGTCTATCTGCTGCAGAGCTACTGGGTGTGCGGCCTCTTCTTCCGGCGGCCGTCCCTGGGCATGGAACGGCGACTGCTGGCGTTCGACACCTGGCTGTTCGAACGCAGCGGACTGCGCCGCGCCGCCGCGCGCGCGCCCCGCGTCGTGGCTTCCTGGTTCGAGGCGACCTACCTGCTGGCCTACCCCTTCGTTCCCGCCGGCTTCGGCGTGTTCCTGGCCCTCGGGCACCGCGGCCGGGCGGACGAGTTCTGGACGGCCGCCCTGATCGCGGGCTTCACCTGCTACGGCATGCTGCCGTGGATCCAGACGCGGCCGCCGCGCGCACTGGCGGCGGACCGCCCGCTCTGGATGCCCCACCTGGTCCTGCGGCGCCTCAACGCGACCGTGCTGCAACGGATGAGCGTGCAGGTGAACACCTGCCCCAGCGGTCACGCGGCGACGGCGGTGGCGGTGGCCCTGACCATCCTGTTCGCGGGCGCGCCCGTTGCCGGCGCCGGGTTCGCATTCGTGGCGGCGAGCATCGTCGCCGCGACGGTGCTCGCCCGCTACCACTACAGCATCGACACCCTGCTCGGCCTGGCCGTCGGCATCGCCGCGTGGGGGATCGCGTTCGTATCGCTATAATCGGTCGCCAGCCCGACAAACGTCGCGTGCGGCCCCGATTGCCGTCCAATCGGGCCTTGCCGGGAAGTCTGCACCGCTTGCCGCGGCGCAACCTCCCCGAGGCTGCTCACCTGGAGGGATGTTCCGATGATTCGCAGACTGCTCCCACTCGTCGTGCTGACCGCCTGGCTCGCCGGCGCCCCGGCCGTGGCCGCCGCCGCCGACTACCACCACATCCACCTCGTCGCGACCTCGGCGGCCGAGGCCAAGGAGTGGTACATGACCCATATGGGCTGCACCGACTACGGCCGGCACAACGCCTGTGCCGCCGGCGACACGCTCATCATCTTCTTCGAGCGCGAGCCGACCGGCCCGAGCGTCGGCAGCGGCGTGGACCACATCGGCTTCTCGTTCCCGGACCTGGCCGCCAAGATGGACTCGTTCGAGGCCGCGGGCATCAGGATTCTCGAGCCCATGCGCGAGATCGAGGGGCTGTTCAAGCTGGCGTTCATCGAGGATCCCTGGGGCACCAAGATCGAGGTGGTCGAGGACACCGAGTGGCTCGGCTTCCACCATCTGCACCTCCGCTCGAACGATCCGGCCGCGGCGCTCGACTGGTACGAGCACATCTTCGCGGGCGAGCGGGACAGCCTGAAGGGCCGCATCGCGGGCCTGCGCTACGGCACTGTGTGGCTGCTGATCTCGCAACACGACGGCGATCTGGCGCCGACCGAGGGCCGCGCGTTCGATCACCTGGGTTGGCAGTACCCCGACCTGCGCGCCGCCGCGGAGGAGATCAAGGCCAAGGGCGTCGAGTTCACGATGGAGCCGCGCCCGTTCACGAACCCGCTCGGCGAGGACATGCTGATCTCGTTCGTCGTCGGCCCCGACGGCGTCCGCATCGAGATCGTGCAGCCGCGGGTGTAGCCGTCCGCGCCCGGGAGACCGTTCGCTCCTCGCGCCCGGTCACGACGGCGCCGGTTCGACCGCCCGAATTGGCGCCGTCCCCTTCGTCTGCCGCCGGGAGCACGCGTTCTGATGCACGTCGGCCAACGCCTTCGCTTGTTGCGCCGGGTGTTGGCCGCGCCGGCCACGGCCTCGTGTACAGAGCCGGCGCGGCACCCTCGCCCATCCCCACACCCGCACATCCTCAGCTCCTGGCACGCCATGGGACCGGCCAGCAGGAACAGGGGACACAGCAGGGGACATGTTACAGGACATTTTTTGAGCTAAAATAGCCGCTGCGCGTAACCCCACGTCAGCGGGAGGGCAGCGTTGACGAACGACCGAGCCTACGGACGCAGCCATCCCTGGATCAGCTTTCAGGTAGATTTCCAGGCGGCCCCAGCTCGTCTCTGGACATTGCTGGGTCAGGCGGTGGCGCGCTGCGGGCAGATCGCCGGGTCCGCATTGCCGCCGGGGGCCGCGGAGGAGATGCAGACGGTCTATCTGGTCAAGGGGGTGCAAGCAACCACCGCGATCGAGGGCAACACGCTGAGCACCGAACAGATTCGGAACCGGATGATCCAGGGACGACTTCCCCTGCCGCCGTCGCAGGACTACCTGGGTCGCGAAGTGGACAACGTCCTGGACGCCTGTGGAGAAATCGCGAACGCGATAGTGGATGGCGTCCGGATCCAACTCACCGCGAAGTGGATTGCGAAGCGCAACCGCCAGGTACTCGACGGCCTGGAGGACCATCTGGAGGAAGGGGTGGTTCCCGGCGAGATCCCGACCCACACCGTCGGCGTGGGCCACTATCGCGGCGCCCCGCGTGCGGATTGCGCGTTCCTTCTTGATCGCCTGTGCGGATGGCTGGAGGAGGAGCGCGGCCTGTCGATGTTCAGACGGGACGAAGACGACCGGATTGCGACGGCAATACTCCACTCCATCCTCGCCCACCTGTACATCGCCTGGATTCATCCCTTTGGAGACGGCAACGGCCGCACGGCGCGTCTGGTCGAGTTCATGCTGCTGGCCCGCGCCGGGGTACCGCTTACCTCGGCGCAGATCCTGAGCAATCACTACAACCTCACACGGGCCGAGTACTACCGACAGCTCGACCGGTCGAGCCGTGCCGGCGGCGGGCGGGGAGATCCGCTGGGGTTCGTCCTCTACGCCTTGCAGGGTCTCGTCGACGGGCTGGGCAAACAGTGCGGCGAGATAGACGCAATCCATTTGTCCATCGCATGGAAGCACTTCGTGTTCGACCGATTTCGGCAAGAGCGACGGTCGCCGGCGCTCAGCCGGCGTCGCGAAATCGCGCTTGCCCTGACGGAACGGAAGCACGCGGTACCGCGGAACGAACTGCGACGTCTCGATCCCACCGTAGCCGAGCTCTATGCCGGCAAGACCGACAAGACGTTGACGCGCGACATCAATTGGCTGATGAAACAGAACCTGATCGAAAGGAAGCGCGGCGGGTACAGGGCGCAGGTCGACCGGATGCGGAGTTTCCAGCCACCGCGCGCCAAGCGGAATCAGGCCGATCCTCCTTAGAGACCCCACCAATGAGACTCTGCGGCGAGGACGTGGATCGTCTGCGCAACGAAGCGGACCCGCGCCGGCGGCGCCTGCTCGCGCTCGGGCTGCTCACCGCTCGGCTGGCCCAACACGACATCGAACCGGTCCTGGTGGGCGGCGGCGCGCTGGAGTTCTACACCGCGGGCGGGTACGCGACCCACGACATGGACCTGGCGCTGGCGCACGGACCTGAGGTGGACGCCGCGTTCGCCGCGCTGGGATTCCGCAAGGAGGGCCGCTTCTGGTACCACGCCGACCTCGAGCTGCTCTTCGAGGCACCGGCGCCGGCCGGCCTCCCGGGCGAGGACGCGCCGCGGACCGAGGTCTCCGTCGACGGTCTGCGAGTCGTCGTCATCGGAGTGGAAGACCTGCTGCTCGACCGCCTGCGGGCGTGGGTACATTGGAACAGCGACGAGGACGGGCGCTGGACCCGGCGACTCGCCCACCTGTACGCGCACCGCCTGGACTGGCGCTACCTGCGGCAGCGGACGAACGAGATCCCCGAGGAAAGGGAAGCAGTGCAACAGGTCGAGCGGGAGGTTCGCCGATCATGATCGACTACGACGAGTTCCAGGCCGAGGTACGGCGGCTCAAGCGGGAGCGCTGGGCCCGGATCCTCGCCGCCGAACCGCCCGGTCGCCCGTCCGGCCGGAGGCCGCGCGATCCGGAGCAGGAACGGATGCTGCTGCGAATGGACCGCGCCCGGCTCGAACGGGAGAACCCGGACCTGCTGCGACCGAATCCTCGCGGGCGCCGGAATCGGGTAAGGTGAGCGGACGCGAGAGACCTTACGGAAACCTCCGCACGCGAGGAGATACCGATGCGCAGCCAGACACCGAATGCCCCGACACCGAAGCCATCCCGCAGGCGGTTCATTCAGAGCGCGGGGGTCGCCACGGGCACCGCTTTCGCCGGCGCCGTCGTACCCGGTACAACGGCCGCGGCGCAGTCGAGCGGCAGCGACAGCCCCGGCGCCCGATTCCGCGGGCTCCTCGGCGGAGAGAACCCACCCTACTGCGTCAATTGCGGCGATGTCGGCACCGCGCGCCTGGCCGAGATGCACGGCTTTCAGATCGTGATGACCGGCGGCAGCGCCCTGTCGTTCAGCAAGTACGGCATCGGCGACTTCGGGATGATCACCATGGACGACCTGGTCGAATTCTGCGGCCGGACCGCGGACCGCATCGACACGCCGATCATCGCGGACGCCGACGACGGGGGCGGGAACCCGCTGAACGTCTACCGCACGGTGCAACGGATGGAGAAGGCCGGCGCAGCGTGCGTCATGATCGAGGACCTGTACGGCGCCAAGCACCTCGCCGGCTACGACGAGGGCAAGATCCTGGGCCGCGAGGCGATGGTCGACAAGGTGCGGGCGGCGGTCGACGCCCGGCGCAACGACGACCTGGCACTGCTGGTCCGCAGCGACGTGGTCGCCGACAGCGGCCCGCTCGAGGACGCCCTGGAGCGGGTGGCCAGCTACGCCGAGGCGGGCGGCGACGTCATCTTCGTGCCGGGCATTCCGCTCGACCAGTGCCGGCGCGCCGTCGAGATGGCCGGCAAGCCGATCCTCACCGGCGCGCCCTCGCTCGCGGCGGCGCGCGACGCGGGGGTCGGGATCCTCTTCGTCGGGGCGATGGGAGCCATCGCGGCGGGCGCCATCGACCGGGCGATGGGCGAGCTCATGCAAGGCGGCCAGCTCGGCGACACGGCGGGGCTGTCGCTCCCGGGCAGCCGCCGGCTGGAGCTGATCGGCAACGAGGCGACGGCGAACCGTGCCCGCGAGTTCAACGCGCTGCGCGAGGACGGGCAGTAGGACCCTGTCCATTTCGCGCCCGCGGCGTTTCGCGGGAGGCGCCCGACCGCTCCACGGACCGGTCGGGGCGCCTCCTTGTCTTTCGGCCTGCGCATCTGCACATAGAAGACCACTCATCAGGAGGTCGTGATGGTTTCGGTCCCGGCGCTCTGGCTGCCCATTCTGCTCTCGGGCGTCCTCGTCTTCGTGGTCAGCTCGATCATCCACATGGTGTTGTCGTACCACGCCGGCGATTCCCGCGCCTTCCCCGACGAGGCCAAGGTGATGGACGCCCTCCGGCCGTTCAAGATCCCGCCGGGCGACTACGCCATGCCGCGCCCCGCGAGCACGAAGGAGATGAACGAGCCGGCGTTCATCGACAAGATGAAGGCGGGGCCGGTGGCGTTCGTCACGGTGATCCCGAACGGGCCGATGGCCATCGGCACGAGCCTCGCCCGCTGGTTCGGCTACAGCCTGCTGGTCGGCGCCATCGCCGGCTACACGGCCGGTCTCACGCTCGGGCCCGGTGCGGAGTACGGCCTCGTCTTCCGCGTCGTCGGCATGGTCGCCTTCGCCGGTTATTCCCTGGCGATCCTGCAGAGCAGCATCTGGTGGTACCGGAGCTGGCGCTTCACGTTCCTGACGATGCTCGACGGCGCGATCTACGCGCTGCTCACCGCCGGCACGTTCGGCTGGCTCTGGCCGTAGGCGCACGCGGCGGGATTCCGGGCCGCACGCCGGGCGGACGCGTTCCGACGGCGCAGGAAATCCGGCCCGTGGCGGGAACGGTTTTCGTTGTCGGCCGCATTGCGGATTGGTTATCGTGTGCTGGGAGTTGGTGGTGAACGTTGCGGTTTCCTTGCCACCGGGTCCTGGACATTGGCCCGGCGGACAAGAGCGCTCCCGACCGGAGCCGAGGAGAGGATCGATGGGCAAGACGCAGACGAGTCGGCGCCGGTTCCTGAAGAAGAGCGCTGCCGCGGCGGGTCTGGTCGCCGCGCCGCCGAGCCTGGCGCTGGCAGCCGAGCCCGCGGCCGGCGCGGCCGAGCCGACGCGCTCGATGCTCGACAACAACTCGCTGGAGAGCGTGCTCTACGGCCGCCGCTCGCGCTTCGTCACCACGACGCGCGAGGTCGAGGGCCGCAGCCACTACGACACGCCCCGGATCCGGCCGGAGCCGTACCGCCCGAGCGCGCGCACGCCGCTGGCCGAGCTGACCGGGACCATCACCCCGACATCGCTGCATTTCACCACGCAGCACTACTACGGCATTCCCGACATCAACCCGGCCGAGCACACGCTGCTGGTCGAAGGGATGGTGGAGCGGCCGCTCGTGTTCACGATGGCCGAGCTGCGGCGGCTGCCGTTCGTCTCGCGCATCCACTTCCTCGAGTGCGTCGGCAACCGGCCCAACCCGCGGGCCGCCACCGTCACCGGGACGCACGGCCGGATGGGATGCAGCGAATGGATCGGGGTGCCGCTGTCGGTGCTGCTGAGCGAGGTGGGGCTGAAGAACGGCGCGTCGTGGATCATCGCCGAGGCGGCCGACCGCGGCAAGCACACCAAGAGCCTGCCGCTGGCCAAGGCACTCGACGACGTGCTCGTCGCCTACGGCCAGAACGGCGAGCCGGTGCGGCCCGATCACGGCTATCCCTTGCGGCTGCTGGTGCCCGGGTTCGAGGGCATCTACAACGTGAAGTGGCTCAAGCGCATCAAGGTGGTGGATCAGCCGTACCTCTCGTTCCAGGAGCACTCGCGCTTCCTGACGCCGAATCCGAAGACGCAGCGCGACGCCTACGACTTCGGGCCGAACTCGGTCATCACGCAGCCGTCCGGCTCGCACGAGCTGCAGGGCCACGGCCTGCACGTCATCAGCGGGCTGGCCTGGTCCGGCGCCGGCAAGGTGAGCAGGGTCGAGGTGTCGGCCGACGGCGGCCGCACCTGGCAGGAGGCGGAGCTCTCGGGCCCCGTGCTGCCGAAGGCCCACACCCGCTTCCACCTGCCGTGGCGCTGGAACGGCGAGGAAGCGGTGCTGCAGTCGCGCTGCCTCGACGAGCGGGGCCAGTTGCAACCGAGCGAGGAAGAGTACGCCCGCTACTGGGGCCTCACGCGCGGGCAACTCTACGGGACGATCCAGAGCCAGCTCGGCTACTGCAACTGGATCCAGCCGTGGAAGGTCAGCGCCGACGGGAAGGTGACCAATGGACTCGCACCGACCGACGTGGTGGTGGATGTTCACGGGTAGCGCGGGGGCGCGGCGCGGCGCCGCCGTCGCCGCCGCCGTCATGCTGCTGGGCGCGGCCGTCCACGCCCAGGAGGCCGCATCGCCCTCGGGGCTCGGACGCCCCCCGACCGCGGCGGAGCGAAGCGACCGCATCATCGGTCCCGACGGGGCGGATCTGCCGCCCGGAAGCGGCACCGCAGCCCAGGGGGAGATGGTGTTCGGGCGGCGCGGGTGCTCGAACTGCCACGGCCCGACCGGCAGCGAGGGACCGTCCATCCCACTGGTGGGCGGCGACGTGACGACCCGCACCAACTACTGGCCGATCCGGCACTGGCCGTTCGCCCCGAGCATCTGGGACTACATCCGCCGGGTCATGCCCTACGACCGCCCGGGCGTCCTGACCGACGACGAGGCCTACGCGGTGACCGCGTACCTGCTCTACCGCAACGGCATCATCGGCGAGAATGACGTCATGGACGCCGAGAGCCTGCGTGAGGTCAGAATGCCGCGGCGCGACGACTACGTCATGCCGGGCGAGTGGACGCCGGAGACGCGGCGCGGGCTCGAGAACCTGGCGCCCCGCTGACGTCGGCTCAGCGTCGTCTGCGCTTGGCCGGTTTCTGCGGCGCAGACTCCTAACCCGTGGAGGCCGCCTTCGCCGAGGCGGCCTTCGTGCTCATCTCGCCGAGCGCCACGCTGCGCTCGTAGGCGGCCAGCACCGCATCGGACATGACCGTGCGGAAGCCCCCCTTCTCGAGCTGGTAGAGCGCGTCCGCGCTGGTGCCGCCGGGAGAAGTGACCCGATTGCGAAGCTCCGCCGGGTGCACGGGTTGATTCTCCGCATAGATGGCCGACCCGCGGATCGTCTGCACCACCAGCTCCCGCGCGGCGTCGCGCGAGAAGCCGAGATGCACCGCCGCGTCGATGAGCGCCTCCATCATCAGAAACACGTAGGCCGGCCCCGATCCGCTGATGGCGGTGGCCATGTCGAGGAACCTCTCCTCCTCGACGAAGAGCTGCCGGCCCAGCGCGGCGACGATGGCCCTCGCCTGCTCCCGCTGCCGCTCGGAAACCTCCGGCGTCGCCGTCCAGACCGTCATCCCCTCGCCGACCTGCGCCGGCGTGTTCGGCATGGTGCGCACGATGCCCCGATGGCCAAGGCCGGTGGCAATCGAGGCGATGGTCGCCCCGGCCACGATGGAGACGACCAGCGCGCCGGGCTCGACGGCGCCGCGCAGCTCCGCCAGCACCGCCGGCAGAACCTGCGGCTTTACGGACAGCACCACGACGTGCGCCTGCCGCGCCGCCGCGAGGTTGTCGAGCGTCGTCCGGACGCCGAACTGGCCGCCCACCGCATCCAGCCGCTCCCGGTGGCGGTCGCTCGCGATGACCCCGTCCGGCTCCACGTCGTGGCGCGCCAGCAGACCGCCGATCATGGCCGACGCCATCGCCCCGGCCCCCACGAAAGCCACGTTCAAGTCACTCAGCACGTTCTTCGTCACGCCTGCTCCCCAAGAGCGCCCGCCGGGTGATCCGGCGGCCTTGAGTATTCTAGTGGCGCTCCATGGACCCGATCGCCCACACCCTCGCCGGAGCCACGCTGGCCGAGACCCGGCTCCGAAACTGGACGCCGCTCGCCGCGCCGGCTCTGATCCTCGGCGCCAATGCGCCCGACCTCGACGCAATCACGATGTTCGTCAGCCGCGACCTGTCGCTCGGTTTCCGGCGGGGGTGGACGCACGGCGTGCTCGCCATGGTGGTCCTCCCCGTCGTGCTGACACTGCTGCTGCTCCTGCTCGACCGCTCGGTCGCGCGCTGGCGAGGACGGGAGCCGCGGGCGCGCGCGGGTCCCCTGCTGGCGCTCGGCACGCTGGCCGTCGTATCGCATCCGGTGCTCGACTGGCTGAACACCTACGGCGTCCGCTTCCTGATGCCCTTCGACGGCACGTGGTTCTACGGCGACGCGCTGTTCGTCGTCGATCCGTGGGTCTGGCTGCTGTTGGGAACATCGGTGGTGCTGGCGCGCAGCACGTCCCCGGTCGGCGCAGCCGCCTGGATCGTGCTGGGAGTCGCGACCACGTCCCTCATCACCGGCTTCGAGGGCGCCCCTGCCGCGACGCGCCTGCTCTGGTGCGCCGGCGTGGCCGCGATCGTCTGGCTGCGGCTCGCCGGCCGCTGGACGGGGCGCATTCCGCGGCTCGCCACCCTTTGCCTGTCCGCCGTCGCCCTCTACATCGTGGTCATGGTCGCCGCCTCGCTGCTCGCCGAGCGACAGGTCGCCGGGTGGCTGGCCGAACGCGACGACACGCCGGTGGAGATCATGGCGAGTCCGGCGCCCGGCAACCCGCTGCTGCGCCACATCGTCGTCGCCGACGCGGAGCACTATCACTTCCTGGAGGTCGACTGGCTGTCAGGCGATCCGATACGCATCTCGCGGCCGTCCATCGAGCGCGGCGGCGAAACCCCCGTCACGCGGGCCGCGATGACCGCCCCGCACGTCTGGGGGCTGTCCGTCTGGACGCGCTTTCCGGCGTACCGGATCGAGGAAACGAAGGACGGCTACCGCGTGTCGATATCGGACGTCCGGTACGTCTGGCGCGCCGGCAGCGGACTCGGCTCCGCGGTGGTGGAGCTGGATCGCGACTTGAAGGTGCGCAGTCGCTGAGCCGGCCGAGGAACACTACGGCTGCCTACAACGTGGCCGCGCTCCTCCCGGGCGCCGGCGCCGCCGCCGACCCGTGGCCCGCGAAGATCCGCCGCATCGTCCGGGCGATGTCGTCGAGGATCATGTACGCCGTCGGCACCAGCACCAGCGTGATCAGCGTTGCGAACAGCACCCCGAAGCCGAGCGAGACCGCCATCGGCACCATGAAGGAGGCGTCGAGGCTCCGGTTCCACATCAGCGGCGCAAGGCCGAAGAAGGTGGTGAGCGACGTCAGCAGGATCGGCCGGAAGCGGTAGACGCCGGCCTCGCGCACCGCCAGCGCCAGGCCGGCCGTCTCGAAGTCCCGCCGGTCGGTCGGGACTCCCCCGGCCTGCCGTGTCAGGCGCCCGACGTCGGCGTGCACGCCCCGCGCCCGGTTGATGAAGTCGACCATGATCAGGCTGTCGTTGACCACCACCCCGGTCAGCGCGACCAGCCCGAACATCGACATGATCGACACGTTCAGCCCCAGGAATACGTGCCCCCAGACCGCGCCGACGAGCCCGAACGGGATTGCGCTCATGATGATCAGCGGCTGCACGTAGGACCGCAGCGGCACCGCCAGCAACGCGAAGATCATCAGCAGCGCGAGCGTGAAACCGCGCTGCAGCCCGCCGAGGGCGTCGCGCTGCTCGGCCATCGCCCCCTCGAACGTGTAGAACACACCCGGGTAGCGGGCCAGCACCTCGGGAAGGATGTGCGTGTTCAGGTCGGCGATGACGGCGTCGGCCGACGTCGCGCCCGGGTCGATCGAGGCGGTGACGTTGACGGTTCGGTTGCGGTCGACGCGCCGGATCGACGCGAACCCGCGCCCGGACTCGACGACGGCGACCTGGCTGAAGGGCACCTGGCCGCCGTCGGGGGTGCGGATGCGCATGTTCTCGAGGTCGCCGAGCGAGCGGCGCTCGTCGCGCGGATAGCGGACCATGACGCGTACGTCGTCGCGGCCGCGCTGGATTCGCTGCGCCTCCTCGCCGTAGAAAGCCTGGCGCACCTGGCGCCCAAGGCTCTCGAGGGTGAGGCCGACGGTCTCGGCGGCCGGCTTGATGCCGAGCTTCATCTCCTGCTTGCCGGCGCGGAACGAGTCGGTCACCTCGTAGACGCCGGCGTAACCTCGGAGGCGCTGCTTGACCTCCTCCGCCGCGGCCCGCAGCACGCCGACGTCCGGGCCGGCGAGCTGCACGTCGACGTCGCTGCCCGCACTCAGGGTGCTCAGCGCGAAGTCGACCTCGACCGCTTCCGGGATCGGCGCCGTCGCGTCGCGCCACAGCAGGCCGAGCTCCTCGCTGCCGTAGACGCGCGCTTCCGAGGGGAGCAGCTCTATCGCCACCTCGCCCGTGTTCGGCGACGTGAAGCTCCCGACCGCGGGACCCGTGGGACCGCCGCCCCGCGCCGCCATCGGCCTGTCGCCGACCGCCGCCAGCACGTGCCGGAAGTAGTCCCGGCCGGTCTCCTCTAGGAGCCGCTGCCGGAGCCGCGCCGCGCCCGCCTCGAGCTTCGCGACCGCCTCCGCCGTGGCCTCGACCGGCGCGCCCTGCGGCATCGTCACCGAGGCGGAGATGACGTTGGCCTCGATCGAGGGCATGAAGCGGAAGGCGGGAAGCCCCGACAGCACCATCCCGATGGTGACGATCATCACCCCGACGCCCACCGACGCGGTCACGTACCGCCACCGCAGCGCGGCTTCGAGCACGGGGCAGTAGATGCGATGCGCGATGCGCGTCAACCCGTTCGCGAAGACCCGCTGGAAGCGCCTCCATGGTCCCGGGCGGCCACGCTTCGGGATGTGCGACAGGTGTGCCGGCAGGATGTTCAGCGACTCGATCAGCGAGAACAGCAGGCACGCGATGACGACCAGCGGAATCACCCGGAACACCTTGCCCAGCACACCGGGGACGAACAGCAGCGGACTGAAGGCGGCCACCGTCGTCAGGACCGCGAACGTCACCGGTTTCGCGATCTCGTACGCCCCCTCGATGGCCCCACGCATCCCGTCGCCGTGCTCCTCCTGGTGCCGGTAGATGTTCTCGCCCACGATGATGGCGTCGTCGACCACGATGCCGAGCACCAGAACGAAGCCGAACAGCGACAGCACGTTGATCGAGACATCGACGCCCGGCATCAGCGCGAGGGCCCCGAAGAACGAGATCGGGATGCCGAGGCTCACCCAGAACGCCAGACGCAGCTCCAGGAACAGCGCCAGCACCAGGAACACCAGCGCGAACCCCGCAACGCCGTTGCGCAGCATCAGCGACAACTGGTTGTTCAGCGACTCGGCATCGTTCTGCCACACCGTGAGCGTCACGCCCTCGGGCAGTCGCGCCCGGGCCCCCTCGACGTACTGCATGGCGAGCTCGGCGATCTCGACCGCACTCTGGTCCCCCGTGCGGAAGACCGAGACCAGCATGGTCGGCTCGAAGTCGAACCGGGCGTACTGGTCCGTCTCCTCGAAGCCGTCGACGACGGTCGCCACGTCGCCCAGCCGCAGGCGGCTGCCGTCGGGCCGCGTCCACAGGACCAGGTCCTCGAACTCGGCCCCGCGGTACGCCTGCCCGATGGTCCGCAGCAGGATCTCGCCTCCGTCCGTCCGCACGGACCCGCCGGGCAGGTCGAGCGACGAACGGCGCACCGCGTCGGCCACCTGGTCGAACGTCAGCCCGTGCCGCCGCAGGTCGTTCTCCGAGACCTCGATCGAGATCTCGTAAGGCGGCGCGCTCACGATGTCGACCTGCGTGATTCCGGGGATCGCGGTCAGCTCGTCCCGTACCCGCTCGGTGACCAGCTTCAGCGTGAACGGGTCCATGTCGCCGGAGACCGCGATGTCGACGACCTGCAGCCGGTTCGTCAGCTCGCGGATGATCGGCGTCTCGGTCTCGAGCGGGAAGGTGGTGATGGCGTCGACGTTGTTCTTCACCTCGTCGACGACGCGGCGGGCGTCGGCCCCGAGGTCGAGCTCGATCGTCACCGAACCGGTCCCCTCATACGCCGTCGAGCGGATCTGCTTGATGCCGTCGATGCCCTCGATCGCCTCCTCGATGCGGACGTTCACCGCCGACTCGACCTCCTCGGGGGCGGCGCCGAGATACTGCACCTCGACGCTGATCCGGTCGAGCTCCATCTCCGGAAACACTTCTTCGTTGGCGCTCGTGGCGGCGAGGAGCCCGCTGACCACGATGAACACCATCATCAGGTTGGCGGCGACCCCGTTGCGCGCGAACCACTCGATCATGCCGTGCACGGTTCTATCGTCATGGTAGCAACGCTCGTCCCGCCCTGAAGTCCGTCGGCCGCCCGGTGTGGACTCTCGCGACAATCCGCCCCCCCGCGCTCTACCCTCGCTCCAGCGCCCGGCGCCGCGCCGCCGGGCGGCGTCGAAGCCGCGGGCGAAAGTCTCGCGGGCTACGCGCCGGAGAGCTCGTAGGCTTCCGCCAGCCAGTCGGTGATGGGCGGCTCCACCTCGTCCCGGTGGCGGACGGGAATCGTGTGCCGCAGCTTGGACTTCGACACGCGGTCCACACGGCGCACCTGCGGGGCCTCGACGGCGCGGCCGAGGAAGATGCACAACTCGAGGAAGGTCCGCTTCGGTCGGACGAAGAAGTAGCAGGACTTCCTCGCGAACATGATCGACTTGTGCGACGCGTAGATCCGTTGGTCACCGAACTCGGCCGCGGTCTCGCGCAGCCGCTCCCAGGCCTCCTGCAGGTCCTCGGAGAGGTCGGCGGTCAACTCCCCTTCTGTCGTCGTCCAGCAGTCGTGCGCCTCGCCTTCCTCGACCCACTGCTTGCAGTGGTAGCACTCGTGGCCACCCATGCCGGGATTCTATGCAGGACGACGACTTCAAGCACCCTGGGGCCGTGGTACGCTTAGGGTGGTTTCCAAATGGTCGAGACGCAACTTGCCGACGCTTCAGCCGGCCGTCCGGCGTCGCGGCGCGGACAGCGCGCCGGCGGGCCGCATGCTTCCGAGGGCATCACCAGGATTGGGCAGAGGATCGTCATCGAGGGCGAGGTCAAGGGGAGCGAGGACCTTGTCATCGAAGGCCAGGTCGACGGGACGATCGAGCTGCGGCAACATGTGCTCACGATTGCTCCCACCGGCAGCGTCAAGGCGCAGTTGTCGGCGAAGTCGGTGGTGGTTCTCGGCAAGGTGAGCGGGAGCATCCGGGCGAGCGAGCGGGTGAGCATCGGCGAATCCGGCTCGGTCGAAGGTGCGATCACGGCGCCGCGGTTGGTCATGGTTGAGGGGGCGCGCTTGCAGGGCCGCGTGGACATGTAGAACGCCGACGCGCTACCGGCCGCGCTGATGACCTGCCACGCCTACCCCGCCGAGCCGGACGAGTCGACGTTGCCTGCCACAGGCAACTCCCTTCCAGGGGCGAGGCGTTCACCGCAGTACTTGCAGAACTCCGCGTCGACGTCGTGTCCCTCCGCGCTGCAGGCCAGACACGCCTGGGTCGACACCGGATGGGCCGAGCGCTGCGCGATGGCGACCGACACTATGCCGGTGGGCACCGCGATGATCGCGTAGCCGGCGATCATCAGCGCCGCCGCGACCATCTGCCCCGGGACCGTGCCGGGCGAGATGTCGCCGTAGCCGACCGTCGTCATCGTCACAATCGCCCAGTACACGCCGCGCGGGATGCTCGTGAACCCGTTGGCCTCTCCCTCTATCAGGTAGAGCAGCGCCCCCATCACCACGGCGATCGAGACGACCGAGGCGAGAAAGACGACGATCTTGGGACGGCTCGCGCGCAACGCTTGCGCGATCTCCTCGCCGCCGGCCAGATAGTGCCCCAGCTTGAGCACGCGGAAGACCCGGATCATCCGCAGCACGCGGACGACGAGCAGCGCCTGGCCGCCGGGCAGAAGGAGGCTGAGATACGTCGGCACGATGGCCAGCAGGTCCACCACGCCGAAGAAGCTCCGGGCGTATCGCAGGGGATACCGGACGCAGGCCAGGCGGACGAAGTACTCGACGGTGAAGAGAATCGTGAATCCCCACTCCACCCCGAGCAGCACGGCGCCGTGGCGCGCTCGGATCGACGGAACGCTCTCGAGCATCACCGCCGTCACGCTCGTCACGATGGCGGTCAGCAGCAGGACGTCGAACAGCTTGCCGCGGATCGTGTCGGCTTCGAAGACGATCTCGTGGAGGCGGAAACGCCAGCCCGTTCCGGCCGGTCGCTCGTGATGCCGCATTCAGGTCCGGATTTGTCCCGTGTGTCTTGCGGATGTTCCCGTCGGTTCCCGCTGTTGTTTCGGCCGCTCGACAAGCCGCGGACAGGACCCCGACGTCACGGCATCCTCCACCACGGCGCCGCCGACACGCGCCGTCCGAGCTGTTCCGACATCTTTCCGGCGTGCGACGGCCAGCCGGACCGATCCCTCTCCCCATGCTCGCCTGAAACGCGCGCAGGTGGTCCGGCGTCTCCGAGGCACGGTCGGGCGGTCGACTTGACCTCGATCGGCGCCAATCGATATTCAGCCTCGATCACGAAGTCGCACCCTTCGTCGACCGTATCGAGTGGTACCGTGAGCGGTGCACTGGAGGAAATGCATGTCGATAGTCCGAGTAGTGTTCGCGATCGGCGCGGCGACCTGCGCGTGGTTGCTGCCGGCATGGACAGGGGCGGAATCGGGACGTCCGTCGTCGGAGCAGGTTGGCGAGATCTCGTCCGCCTCACCGCTGCCGAGCGGCCGGCGATTGTATTTCCCGCCGCACGACGAGCCCTGGGAGACTGTCGACCCGGCGGAAGCCGGCTGGGACGCCGAGCGGCTGGACGCCGCGCTCCGGCTCGCCGGTGAGCGGAACTCGACCGGCGTGGTCATCCTCCACCGGGGCCGGATCCTGGCCGAACGGCACTGGACGCTGGATTCGCCGTCGCGTGGTCACGCCAACGGCAGCCACGGTCGCAACGCGGCCGGGCACGCCATCGAGGACGTGGCCTCGGTACAGAAGAGCGTGGTCGCGGTCCTGGCCGGCCTGGCGCAGGAGCGCGGCCTGCTGACCCTCGACGACCCGGTCGCCGATCACGCCGGCCGCTGGACGGAGGCGGAGGAAGAACAGGAGCGTGCGGTCACCATCCGCCACCTGATGGCGATGACCACCGGCCTCACGCCCGCGCTGGAGCACGAGGCCCCGCCGGGCTCGAAGTGGCTCTACAATACGCCCGCCTATCACCACCTGCTCCGCATCGTGGCGGCGGCAGCCGGCCTGGACCGCAACGAGGTGACGCGCGAGTGGCTGACCGGGCGCCTCGGCATGCGCGACTCGCGCTGGGAACCGCGCCCCTGGGCCAGCTCCACCATCGCCACAGGCTTCGCCGCCACCGCGCGCGACCTGGCGCGCTTCGGCCTGCTCATCCTGGCCGGCGGGACCTGGGACGGCGAGACCGTCATCGAGGACACGGAGTACCTCGCCGAAATGCTCCGGCCTTCGCAGGCGCTGAACCCATCGTACGGCCTCCTCTGGTGGACCAACGGACAGGCGTCGTCGATGTCGTGGGCGATTCCGCCGGTGACGACGGCCGGCACGCTGATTCCGGCTGCCCCGGACGATCTGGTAGCCGCCCAGGGAGCGCGCGACCGCAAGCTCTACGTCGTGCCCAGCCTGGACCTGGTGGTCGCCCGGCTCGGCGACAACGGTTCACGCGATGGCTCCTCGTTCAACGACGCCTTCTGGGAGCGACTGCTGGAAGCCGCGCCGGGGTGGTAGTCCCGGATGGTCCGCCGCGAGCCGGTCCGTCGATGGGATTGCACGACATGAAGAAACTCTGGGACGCCCTCTCGGTGCCGCGGTGCTTGTCGCTCCGGATCGGTTCCCTGGCGGCGATCTGCGCCTGGCACTCCATCGTCGGACCCGGGTTGTGCGTCGCCGCTTCCCAGCAGACCGGCCCGACGGACCCGGTCCGATCGGCCGTCGTAACGCGGGTCACCTCGGCAATTGTCATCGACGGGTCGCTCGACGAGGCGCCGTGGCGGCAGGCGCCGAAGATTGGCGATCTGGTCCAGAGAATTCCGGTGGCCGGCGCCGCGCCCACCGAGAGGACCGAGGTCACGCTGCTCTACGACGAGGACAACCTCTACATCGGCGTCATGTGTTACGACTCGGAGCCCGGCCAGGTGCTCGCGTCGCAGATGGCGCGCGACGCGCGCCTGAACGCCGACGACCGGCTGGCCATCGTGCTCGACACGTTCCGCGACCAGAGCAACGCCTTCCACTTCGCGACCAATCCCGCCGGCGCCATGGTCGACGGACTGGTGTTCGCGAACGGCGAGACGAACGACGACTGGAACGGCATCTGGATCGTGCGCACCGCGCGAACGGACGAAGGGTGGAGCGCGGAGTTCGCCATCCCGTTCAAGACCCTGAGCTTCCCGGCGGGCGAGACCGTCTGGGGCTTCAATATCGCTCGCACCATTCAACGCAAACTCGAGGAAAACCGCTGGACGGGGGCGCGTTTCCAGACCCAGTTCTTCCAGATCTCCGAAGCGGGCGAGATCACGAATCTCGAAGGCCTGGCGCAGGGCGTCGGCCTCGATGTCCGCCCCTTCATCGCGCGGCTCTGGCCGCGTCCGGGCACCGGCGGTGACACGGTCGCCGGCAAGCCGGGCCTGGACGTGTTCTACAACATCACGCCGAGTCTCAAGCTGTCCGTCACCGCGAACACCGACTTCGGCGAGACGGAAGTGGATGCGCGGCAGATCAACCTCACGCGCTTCTCCATCTTCTTCCCCGAGAAACGGACGTTTTTCCTGCAGGACGCCGGCGTCTTCAACTTCGCCACGACCGGCATCGATCCGCCGGGCGGCATTCCCGGTACCGGAGCCGAGATATTCCCGTTCTTCAGCCGGAAGATCGGCTTGCTCGGCGGGCAGGAGGTGCCTCTCGACTACGGCGCCAAGCTGACCGGGAGAGTCGGCCGCACCGAGATCGGCATGCTCGACGTGCGCACCCGCGACGTGCCGAACGTGGACGCCAACAACCTGCTCGTCGGGCGCGTCAAGCAGAACTTCCTGGAGCAGTCGTACGTGGGCGCCATTCTCACGAGCGGCAATCCCGCTTCCGCGCTCTCGAGCAGCACCGCGGGAGTCGACGTGCGCCTGGCCACTTCCGACTTCCTGGGCCGCAACCAGAACATGCTGTTCAACGCCTACGGCCTCACGAGCAACAATGAAGGCGTCGCCGACAACAACTCGTCCTACGGCTTCGGGGCGCACTATCCCAACGACAGGTTCGAGGCGCAGGTTCTCTGGCGGGAGATTCAGGAGAACTTCGATCCGGCGATCGGCTTCGTGCAGCGCAGCAACGTACGCATGCTAAGGGCCGCCGGCAGCTTCAACCCGCGCCCGAGACCCTCGACCGGCATTCAGCAGATGTTCCATGACATCTTCTACACGCGCTTCACCCGACTCGACAACGGACTCGTCGAGAGCTGGGACATCTACGCCACCCTGGTCGACTGGCACTTCAACTCGGGCGACTCCCTGCACAGCCTGTTCGACCTGAACCCGACCTACGAGCGCCTGTTCGAGCCGTTCGAGATTTCCCCGGGCGTCGTGCTGCCGGTGGGCGAGTACCGCTTCATGCCCATGCGGATCTTCTTCACCTCGGCGCAGAAGCGGCGGCTTCAGGGCAGCATCGGCCTGCGGTTCGGCAGCTACTGGTCGGGCACGGCGCAGGAGGTCCAGACGGGCCTCAGCTACAAGCTCCCTCCCAACTTCCTGATCAGCTTCAACACCAACCAGACCTTCGCCAGCCTGCCGGAAGGCGACTTCGTCGCCCGCATCTACAGCTCGCAGGTAAACTACGCGGTTTCGCCCTTCCTCTCGTTCTCCAACCTGATCCAGTTCGACAACCGGTCCGGGAACCTCGGCCTCCAGAGCCGCGTGCACTGGACCATCGAGCCCGGAAACGAGGTCTTCTTCGTATTCGGCCAGGGCTGGGTGGAGGACATCGAGCGAGGCTCCAACTTCAGGAGGCAGTTCAGAAGACAGGACTCGCGGCTGGCCACGAAGCTCCAGTACACGTTCCGCTTCTGAGGAAACGTGCGTGCGCAACCCGACGCTGCTGATTCTGGACTCGCGGCTGGTTTCGGTCGCGGGACTTGGCGCCCGCGTCGAGCTCGCGTAGCCTATTCCGCCTCGGTTTCCGGTTCCGCCTCGGTCTCGCCGAGGTAGGCCTCCATGTCTTCCTGCAGGGCTTGATGAAGCTGGACCAGGATCTCCAGCCGACCGTAGAGACGTTGAACTGCGATCACCCCCTGATCCAGCCCCCTCTCGCCCATGAACTCCATCTCGCCCATGAACAAGGCGCTCATCGCATCGAGAACCTGGTCTCGAGCGCCCAGGTACGTCTCGAACCCCTCGTACTGCCTCGCGCGTTCGATCACCCAGTCGTAATCGAAGTAGGGCGCCGCCTGGCTGGACTGCGCTACGCGCCAGGCGGCCGTGGATATGTCCGGAAAATCGAAACGGAAACTGAAGTCTACGCTGCCTTCTTCGTCGGGGCTCATTTCCTGCGCTTCCCGAAGCTGCTGCAACGTGTTCCCCACATTGTCCCGCCCGTCGATCAGGCCAGGTCCATCGCTGCGAAACTCGTCCAGGTTCTGCTGAATCTCCAGGTCCACCGCGGCCCGGGCGCGGTCCGCGAACGCGCGAAGCTGCCGCTCTTCCCGCCATTCCTCGACACCGAGCGCCACGAGAACGGCAAAGACCACCAACAGGGCCTCGGTCGCGAGCTCCGGGAGCCTCCGGCGCGCCTTGTCTCCGCCGAGCGCCGCCATCGTCGCGGGCACCTTCATGTCGCCTCCGTCGCCTTCCGTCACGCCGGCAGGCTACCACGCATCGCGGCGTGCAGCTCGCCGACGATGACAGCCTGGCGACCGACGAGGACTCACGCCCCGCCGCATGACATTGCACTTCAATGGTACAGGGGGAGGGAGCCCGTGCGCTTGATCCGTCAGGATCGAGACAGCCGGTGATCGTTGTCGACGCGTCGGTCATGGTCGAGATCGTGCTCCGTACCGAGACCGGAAACCGGTTGTGGACGCAGCTTCGCCACAGGAGCGAGCCCCTGCACGCTCCGCATGTGATCGATCTCGAGGTCGCCAACGCGCTCCTACGCTGCCTCGCCCGCGGCGAGGTCGACGACCGTGGCGGCGATACCGCGCTGGTGAACCTCGAGTACGTGCAGATCGAGCGACATCCCCATGGGTGCGGCTCTTTCTCGTAGAGTGCTATCGCACTCATTCATAAGGGTTTATGCCCGAGGCTGCTCCCGCTTCAGCGCGTTTTGAGGGGGGACAGCGTCTGGCGAGCGCCCTATCCCCTCTTTCGGGCGCCGCCCGACTCTGAGCACGACGCCGGCGCGCGCCGGGCTGTCGCCTCCATTGCCCCTGGACATTCCCACAGCGGTTTGGTACGGTGTCGGGGGAAGGAAACGCCCCTGCGATGGCCGTGGCGACGACGAGGTTCTCGGGTCGCGCCTTCAGCGCGCGAGAGATGACGTTGATCCGCGAGATCGTGCGGGACTGTTCGGGCCTGAGCCGGATGGAGCTGGCGCGCACCGTGTGCGAGCTGTTGCGGTGGCGGCGCCCTAACGGGAGGCTGAAGGCCCGCGAGTGCCGAGAATTCCTGGAGCGGCTCGACGCGGAAGGGACTGTAGTGCTGCCGGACAAGCGCCGGGGCCGCGCCAGCGGCTCGGTCACCCGCGTGCCCCGGACCGCCGCGGGAGAGCCGGGGCGTCCGCTGGGCGGCACCGTGCGCGACGTCGGGCCGCTTCGGGTCGAGCTGGTGCGTGAGTCCGCCGAGCGCCTGCTGTTTCGCGAGCTGGTGGGACGCTACCACCACCTGGGGCACACGGTCCCCTTCGGCGCGCAGCTGCGCTACCTGGTGTTCGCGTCGCGGCCGGCCCGCGCGGTGGTCGGCTGCCTGCAGTTCTCGAGCCCGGCGTGGCGCATGGCGGCGCGGGACCGCTGGGTCGGCTGGGACGATGCGACTCGAGCGCGGAATCTGCAGCACGTGGTCAGCAACAGCCGCTTTCTGTTGCTGCCGTGGGTCACGGTGAGCAACCTCGCCAGCGCGGTGCTGGCGCGCGGTCTCTCGCAGATGGTGGCGGACTGGCCGCGCCGCTACCGCCTCGAGCCGTGGCTGGTGGAGACGCTGGTGGACCCGTGCCGCTATCACGGCGGTTGTTATCGTGCCGCCAACTGGGTCGCGTTGGGCGCGACCACCGGTCGAGGGCGCATGGACCGGTACGGCCGCCGCGCCGGCGAGGCGCCCAAGACGGTTCTCGTTTATCCTGTGGTCCGGGATGCGAAGCGGCGGCTGCGGGAGAGTTGAGCCATGCAAGTCGCCACCCACGTCGCTCCACCCGACCCGGTGTATGCGGAGGCGGATACGACCTTCGCGCAGACCAAAGCCTACCTCTCGTCGCGCGAGGCGCAGCAGATGAGTGAAAGTGACCTGGAACGGGAGCTGCACCGGCGTGGCCAGGAGCTGATACGCCAGCTCTTGCAAGGGCACCTCGACCAACGCGGCCCGGGGGAGGCGGCCGGTCCGGTCGCGGGGGCCGACGGTGTCGAGCGCCCGGAGCGGCGCGTACACGACCGGCGCCTGGAGACCACCTTCGGCACGGTGGATGTCGAGCGGATGGGCTACGGGCGCGCGGGTCACGAGAGTCTCCATCCGCTGGATGCGTCACTGAATCTGCCGCCGGAGCGTTACTCGCTCGAGGTGCGCCGTCGGGTGGCCGAAGCGGCCGCGTCGCGGTCCTTTGACGAAGCGCTGTTGGACCTGTCACGCCATACCGGGGCCCAGGTTCCCAAGCGTCAGGCGGAACAGTTGGCCGCTCGCGCGGCGGAGGACTTCGACGCCTTCTACCAGGCGCGCCGTGCGGCGGCGGGCGAGCCGTCGCCCGAAGAGTCGGTTGTGGTGCTGACCTTCGACGGCAAGGGGGTGGTGCTGCACCGTGACGACCTGCGCGCGGCGACGCGGCGGGCGGCCAAGCGGCGTCGGCAGCAACGCGAGCAGCTCTCCCCGTTCACGCGCCCGCAGCCGGGCGAAAAAAAGCACGCGAAGCGCATGGCGACGGTGGCCGCCGTCTACGCGGTCGCGCCGTTCGTGCGCAGCCCGGAGGAGTTTCTTCCAGCCTGATGCCCCGACAGCCAGGGGACAAGACTCAGGCCAAGGCCAAGGCCAAGACTCCGGCGGTGCGGCCTCGCCCAGTGGCCAACGGGTCTGGGCGAGCCTCGAACACGAGCCGGCCGAGGTGATCGCCGAGGCGATGCTGGAAGCCGAGCGCCACGACCCGGAGCGCGTCAAGCGCTGGGTCGTGCTCGTCGACGGGGCCGAGACGCAACTCGACCTCGTCGAAGCGGGCGCCGCCGCCTACGGCGTGGACGTGACCGTGATCCTCGACATCATCCACGTGGTGGAGTACGTCTGGAAGGCAGCGCATGTGTTCCATCGCGAGGGAAGCCCCGAGCTGGCCTGCTGGGCGTGGACGCGGGTGCGGGACATTCTCGAGGGCAAGGCCAAGCGGGTGGCGGCGTCGATGCGGCGGGCGGCGACCGTGGCCGGCCTCTCGCGCGACGCCCGCAAGCCGGTCGATACGTGCGCGGATTACCTGCTGAAGTATGCACCGTATCTGCACTACGACCGCTACCTCCCGGCGGGCTATCCTATCGCCACCGGCGTGATCGAAGGGGCGTGCCGGCATCTGGTCCGCGACCGGATGGACTTGACCGGCGCCCGCTGGCGCTTGGTCGGCGCCGAGGCGGTGTTGAAGTTGCGGGCGCTTCGAGCCAGCGGCGACTTCGATGCGTACTGGGAATTCCACGAAGCGCGCGAGTACGACCGGAACCACGCCCAGCACTACGCTGACCGCACTCCCCCCGCCTTCGACGGGTCAAGTAGCTCTTTCATGCCGCTCGCAGATCCCCTGGGCCTCTGGACCGCCGACGAGAAAGAGCCGCACCCCATCCCCATCAGCCGCTGCTGGAACGGATCTGGCAGTTTCGGCACAACCTGACGGCTTACGACGCCGCCTACCTGGCGCTCGCCGAGAGGCTCGACGCACCGCTGCTGACGCTGGACTCGGGGCTGGTTTCGGTTGCCGGACATCACGCCCGCGTCGAGCTCGCATAGCCCGATTCGCCGGAGCCCGTTGGGTCGCCGGTCAGCGGACCGGGGACAGGACCTCCGGCGTCACAGCATCGTCCACCACGGGGCCGCGAGCACACGGGGGGCGAGCCACTCGATCGCCGGCCCGGCGTGCAGCAGCAGCCCGGCGCGGACCGGCTGTCCGTACTCGGCCTGAAAGGCGCGCAGGTGCCTTGCGTCGCCGAGACGGGGGCGTTCGGTCGACTTGACCTCGATGGGCAGGAGCCGGCCGCCGGCCTCGATGACGAAGTCGATCTCCTCGCCGCCCGTCGTGCGCCAGTACAGAAGGCTCGCGCGTTCGAGCCTCGCGTCCCGCCACGCCAGCAGGTCCTGCAGGACGAGGTTCTCCAGATGGGCTCCGGCCGGCTCCGGATCGCCCGCCAGATGCAGCGCCAGACCGGTGTCGGACCAGTACAGCCTGGGCGACTTGATGATGCGTTTCGTGCGGTTCACCGCGTACGCCGGCAGCCGCACCAGCATGTACGACGTCTCGAGGAGGTTCAGGTACCGATGGACCGTCGGCTGCGAAAGCGCGACGTCGCGCCCGAGTTGCGTCTGATTCACGATTTGGCCCACGCGCAACGCGGCGGCCTGCATCAGGCGCCGGAAGTCGGGCAGGGCCGAGATCGACGACAGTGCGTGCAGATCGCGCTCGATGTAGGTCCGCACGTAGCCGTCGAACCAGATCGCCCGCTCCCGGTCGGCGGTCTGGTGGACCGCGGGCGTCGGAAAGCCGCCGCGGCGCGCGAGGGCCCGCCAGTCGTCCGGCAGGGATGCTCCCTCCGCGATCAGGTCGAGCCACGCGTCGTCCGGCGTCGCGAGCAACTCCTCCCACCGGCCGCAGCATCCGAGCCCCCGCTGCTCGCGGCGCGTCATCGGCCACAGCGTGAGATGGCTCGCCCGACCGGCCAGCGACTCCGACACCCGGCGCATGAGCAGCAGGTTCGCCGAACCGGTGAGCAGAAACCGGCCCGCTCGACGCCGCCTGTCGATGGCCCGCTTCACGGCGCGCAGCAGATCGGGTTCTCGTTGGACCTCGTCCAGCGTTATCGGCTGGCTTCCCGCCAGGAGCGCATCGGGATCGCGACGCGCCAGATCGGCCACGTCTAGGTCGTCCAGGGAAAGGAACCGGCGCTGAACCCGTGTCAGTTCCCGCGCCAGCGTGCTCTTGCCCGTCTGCCGCGCGCCCGTGACCACGACGGCGGGCATCGCGGCGAGGCGTTCCTGCAGGCTCTGCGCGACGAGACGCGGGAGCGCACTATCATTCACACTCTGAATGATAATCATTCACACCTTGAATGACTATCCTCCAAAGGGCGATGTCTATCGAGCGGCATGGACATCAGCCACTGCTGGAGCACGTCTGGCAGCTTCGGCACAACCTGACGGCATACGACGCCGCCTACCTCGTGCTGGCCGAAAGGCTCGGCGCACCATTGCTGACACGCGATGCGGCACTCGCTTCGGTCGCCGGACATCACGCCCGCGTCGAGCTCGCGTAGCCCGCCCCTACCAGAATCGGCAGGCTCGCGAAGAGAAAGGTCGCCCCCGTCGCCTCCCGTTGCCACGCGCCCCCATGGACGGCTCTCCGCCGAGCTCGCCGGCGGGCCGGTGTCTGTAACATTGCACCCTGACGCTCGGCTGCCGATGGCCGCGCCGTGGGAGTCACCGATCCGGCTCCGGAGCTTCAAGATGCAGATCACCCCGAGAATCGCCGCCGTTACACTCGCCGCCGCGTTGCTGAGCGCCGCTCCCCTGCACGCCCAGCCGCGCCTGACCATGGACTGGGAGGCGATGGCCGAACAGCTCGTGACGCAGCTCGCGCCCGAACCCGGCGAGAAGATCCTGCTGGTCGCCCGGCCGGGCCAGTTCGACGAGCTGATCCCGCCGCTGCGCTACGCGCTGATGCGGGCCGGCGCCATCGATCTCGGGGTGATCGACGTCATCGAGGAGCCGTACCCGACCGGCTGGGACGCCGACCTGCTGGCGCGCAACAACGACGCGGCGCGCGCCCTGTATCGCGAGATGCTGCGCGACTTCGACGGGGCAATCATGCTGCCGGGGGCACGACCCGACCACGCCGTCTACGCGGCGCTGCAGGACCTGCTGCACGAGGGCATCGGCCGCACCATCCACTTCCACTGGACCCAGAACGGCAGCGCGTTCCCGCTCCCCGGACAGCCGCTGCCGGGGCAGGCGGTCATCGACGCGACCTACCAGCGGGCGCTGCTCGAGACCGACTACGCCGGGCTCGCTACGGTTCAGCAACGCTTCGTCAACGCGATGCGCGGGGCCGAGGTGCGGGTCACCTCGCCGCTCGGCACCGACATCCGCTTCCGCATCGGCGACCGGCCGGTGCACTTCGGCGACGGCAACGCCGCGAAGGAACGGACCGACCGGGGGGTGATCCTGATCGACCGCGAGATCGAGCTACCGTCCGGCGCCGTCCGGGTGGCCCCCATCGAGGAGAGCGTCAACGGCGTCATCGTCTTTCCTCCGTCTCAGTGGGACGGCCGCCCGGTCACGGGCCTCGCCGTGCGCATCGAGAACGGCCGCGTGGCCGGCATGACGGCCGAGTCCGGGCAGCAGGCCGCCGAGGCAGAGCTGGCCGGGGTCCCCGAGGAGGCACGCGCGTTCCGCGAGTTCGCGCTGGGGTTCAACCCGTTGCTCGCCGTGCCCGAGCGCAACCCCTGGATCGCGTACTACGGCTACGGTGCGGGCATCGTGCGCCTCTCGCTGGGCGACAACTCCGAGCTGGGTGGAACGGTCACCGGCGGCTACGTCCGCTGGAACTTCTTCACCGACACGACAGTGACCGTGGGGGACGAGGTCTGGGTGCGCGACGGGCAACTCGTGCGCTGACCTGCGTTCCCGCGGCACCGCCGCCGCGTCGAGCGGGCGCTCCCACCCGGATTGCACCCCTTCTGCCGGCGGCACGGCGCGCCGTGATACCGTCTGCGCAGTAGGAGATTGGAGTCGCGCATGTCGAAGTCCCCAGCGGTTCCCCGGCGGCAAGCGCTGAAGGTCCTGGGCGCGGCGACCGTCGCGCCGGCGGTTGCCGAGGGAGCGTGGATGTTTCATCCCCTCGTCCCGCCGCAGGAAGACGGCGGCCCGTGGCGGCCCCGCTTCTTCACCGCGGACGAGAGCGCCACCGTCGAAACGCTGGCCGAGCTGATCATCCCCGAGACCGACACGCCGGGCGCGCGGGCGGCCAACGTGCACCAGTACATCGACTGGATCGTCAGCCGCGCCGAGGACGGCGACGACAACGACGCCGCACTCCCCGCCGTCATGCGCGACGGGCTCGCTTGGCTCGACCGGCGCAGCGCCGCGCTCTACGGTCGCCCCTTCATCGAGGCAACGAGCGCGGACCAGACCGCGCTGCTCGAACGGCTGGCGTCCGACCCCGCGGTCGAGGCGGCGGACGGCGTCGACTTCTTCCGAGAGACGCGGCGGCTCACCATCCACGGCTACTACCGTTCGGAGATCGGCATGCGCGAGGAGCTCGGCTACGACGGCAAGCGCTACCTGACGTCGTTCGAAGGCTGCACGCACGACGAGCACCTGTCGTGGGAGCCGGAGCGCATGGCCAATCCGCCCGCCGGAGGCCGCTGACCGCCATGGAGGTCCTGCAGCGCGGCGAGGCGCACGACGTCGTCGTCATCGGCAGCGGCGCGTCCGGTGCGATGGCGGCACACACCCTGGTCGAGCACGGCGTGCGCGTGCTGATGCTCGACGCCGGCTGGAAGTTCGACCGCAGCCTGTCGTGGGCGCACGTGCTGCCGTTCGAGGCGGACCGGCGTCTGCAGGAGGGCGACCGGCCGCAGCAGTTCCGGCTCGACACGCGCGAGCAACCGTACCTGACGCCGGAAGGCCGGCCGTTCGACCTCTACCGCACCTGGGGCTGGGGCGGCAAGACCAATGTCTGGGGGCGGGTCAGCCTGCGGATGGCCGACCTCGACTTCGCCGGCCCCGAACGCGACGGCTGGGACATTCCGTGGCCGATCCGCTACGCGGACATCGCGCCGTACTACGACCGGGTGGAGCAGCTCATCGGCGTCACCGGCGGCGACGACGACTCCGACTCGTTGCCCGGCAGCCGCTATCACCTGCCGCCGGTCCGGCCGCGCTGCACGGAGGTGATCCTGACCCGCGCGGCCGAGCGCCTCGGCATCCCGAGCGTGCCGATCCGCCGCGCGGTGCTGACGCGCCCGCACAACGGCCGCGCGGCATGCCACTACTGCGGCTCGTGCGGCGCCGGCTGCCGGACCGCCTCCTACTTCAACGCCACCGACTACCTGCTGTTGCCGGCCATCGAGACCGGGCGCCTGGAGATCGTCTCGGGCGCGGTCGCGGCGCGGGTGACGACCGACGCCGAGGGCCGGGCCTCGGGCGTGCAGTACTTCGAGCGCCGGAGCGGCGCCGAGCGCCACGTCCGGGCGCGCACCGTAGTGGTGGCCGCCTCGGCGATGGACTCCACCCGCATCCTGCTCAACTCGAAGTCGAGTCGGCACCCGAACGGCCTCGGCAACGGCAACGACCAGTTGGGACGGAACTACTGCGAGCAGGTCCGCTTCCACCGCCACGGCTTCCTGCCCCAGCTCTTCGGCCGCGGCTACACGAACGACGACGGCATCGGCGGCGGCCACACCTACATCCCGCGCTTCAACCATCGCCTCGGCGGCCTCGACTACCTGCGCGGGTTCGGCATCCAGATGTGGATGAACGGCTGCCAGACGACCGGCGTCAACGTCGCCGAGCGCATGCCGGGACTGGAGTTCGGGGCCGGCTTCAAGCGGCGCGTCAGGGAACGCTACCCCGCGCTCGCCTCGCTGCATCCCTACGGCGAGATGCTGCCGCGGCCCGAGAACCGGGTGACCGTCGATCCGGACCGCACGGACCGCTACGGCGTGCCGCTCATGCACATCGACGTCCGGTTCAGCGACAACGAGATGAAGATGGTGCGCCACATGCACCAGGTGGCCGACGAGATTCTGCATGCCGCCGGGGCCGAGATGGTCCCCGCGGGCCCGGACGAGCACGATCCGCCCGGCGCGGCCATCCACGAGCACGGCACGGTCCGCATGGGAGCGGATCCCGCCCACTCGGTGCTGAACCGCTTCAACCGGGTGCACGAGGTCGACAACGTCTTCGTCGTCGACGGCTCGTCGTTCACCACCGCGTCCGAGAAGAACCCGACCTTAACGATCCTCGCTCTCGCTTGGCGCGCCGCCGACTACCTGGCGGACGAGTTGCGGGCGGGGCGGCTGTAGTCGCGGAGCCACGACCCGCTACGTTGCGGCCGCGCACGCCGTCGGACGATACTGGCGGTGTGCTGTACGTTCGTTCCCAGCGCGCTGCAGCTCTTCTCGCCTATCTGCGAGCCGTCATTCAGGCCCTCGAGCAACAGAAGGTTCCGCACGACGAGCTCAAGCCATTCACGGCTGACCGCGACGCTCTCGAGAGGCAAGAGATTTGTGCGCGAGAACTCTCCTGTGTGCCACTGCTCGTTGACGAGCCGACCGTCAACGCACTCGTCAATGACGTGCCCCGCAAGGTGATCGCGTTCGCCAGGGACCATGGCTGTATCGACTCACGTCGCGATGATCTGGACGTGGGCACGCGTACCGATCTCGCCATCGTCAAGCTGTCCGTCGAGCGCTACGTCGACGATGACGTCCCGATGACCCCGGTCGTCAGAGAGCTGTACCGCCGGATCGCGAGCGAGACAAAGAACGCGAGCGAGACGAAGAAGAAGGAGACGTACCGCCTCTTCTACTATCGGGGGGAGATTCCGCAGGCGGACGTAAGGCTCGGCGAGCGCTACGACGGCAGCACGCCGTTGGATCCTCCCGAGAGGGACAGGACGCCCCCCGGTCCGCGGACGGCTCCATTCAGTGACGAACGGGCCAGGGATGTGGCGCTGCCGATGCCCCGCGTGTTGGCCAAGCTCGCGGGCGCGGCTCTCGCGCGGCCTCAGCGCGTCCTGGCCGTGGGCGTTGTTCTTGCGGTTCTCGTCCTGGTCGGCCTTACGTGGCTTGCCTCTGATGATCGCATCGACGAGTCCTTCTCGAACGGTGGAGACTCCGGGGCTCTTCCCCGGAGAGCAGGGGATACCGCTCCGCCTGACGGCGCAGGCGATGATGACCTGCCAGGTAACCAGCTCGTTGCCGACGCCAGGCGAATCTGCGCATTGGCGTCGGTTTCCGTCTCACCGGAAACGATCGTTCGCGTTGCGCATCCGGAGAGCGACAGCAGCTATATGGGCTCGACCTACCTGGAGATCATGGTGTTTGGGGTATACGCCGGACCGCTGCCTGCGAACGTCGAACTCTATCTCAGCGTCTGGCCGCACTTGGCCCCGGGTATCGGATGGCTGCAGCCGTTCGCCGTGGCGATGCATCCGAACAAACGCTGGTCGACCAGGGTGGGCCTCGGCGGCGAAGGCCAGCGGTACGACGTTTCGGTACACCTGGGCGAAGCCGGAACTCTCGATGACCAGATGCGACAAGGCTTGCCGGCGGGCTCACTGTGCAGCCTGATGGAGGAGAAGCACCGGATCACCATTCAGAAAGTGGGCTGACCTCCGTCGAACCCGTCTCGTCTCGTCTTGCGACAACCACCCTGATCGGGACCGCGAGCTCCTTGCGACCCTGGATCGTTCCGAGTTCCTGCTCTGCCGACCGCTTGTCCTCGTCGGAAGCGACGATGATGGTGTCGAACCACGCGCCCGACCCGTTTCGATCGCGGCCGTCTCCGCCCTTCGAGCCGTTACGGTCCTCAAGGTCAGAGAGTCTCAACCGACGGTTGGCGTCGTTTATCGCGCGTACCTTCTCCGGAATCTTCAAGACTTCCTCGAGGTCGCCCGTCTCCGACAGCCCCGCCAACACGACCACCTCTTCATCAGGGGTCCTCCTCCTCAACACGTGAAACCACGCCCGCGCCGCCGCACCGGCAGCGGACCCGCCATTCGGCGACCGCACCGCGGGTCCGTCCGGTTTGGAGAACGGCCCTTCCACGAGACGCCATCGAGCGTCGCAGGTCGGAACTCCGAGCCGTTTCGCACGACCGAGCGCCCACGCCCAGGCTCGGCGCAGCGACGCCACGAAGCCGTCGCGCGGGGGCACGTCGACAAGCGCGTCCAGCGGATGTTGAAACGGGCGACCGGAGCCGCCGGACATCGCCTCCAGCCAGAGTGTATGCACGCTCGCGTTCTCGTTCTCGATAAGCACGACGGCCGCGGCTCCCGACCGCGCGGACCGCTTCCGCAGCCAGTCGCAGGTTGCCTGCTTCAAGTCGTGCAGCTCGTCGTACCCCACCGGTCGACCGTACTTGCGCTCCTCGGCCTTGCCGTCGAGCGGACCACACTGCAGCGCGTCACGCACGCCCGTGACCATCTCGGCGAGCGCGTCGAGCTGACGTTCGACCTGGGCCTTCTTCGACGGGTCTTCCGGAAAGCGGCCCATTCCCACAATGTCGGCTCTCCAGGTTTCGACACCCGCCCGAATCTCCCGGAATGCCTCGTCATACTGCGCGGTGGCGAGCGCCAGGCGGTGACCGTCGGTGGTCTCGCATTCGGTACCGTGGCCCCGGATCCGGGGGACCAGATTGTGGGCGACCATATCGCTCAGTCGTTCCGGGAACTTGTCGGTCAGTTCCTGCCACGCCTGGGTGTTGCTCATGTGGATGGTGGGATGCAGGAGCTGGATGATGGTACGCAGGAGCCTTGCGAAGTGCTCGCTTGCGAGTTGCTCGTCCGCCGTCATGGGCACACCCCGGATCGACTACCGCTGCTTGCGCGGCTCGGAGATCGCCGGCGCAACGACATCGATGGTAGCCGTCGAGTCCTTTATCACGAACTCGGCGCTTACGACGCCGGGCCGCTCGATCTCCATCCGGTACGTGCGCCGGTCGCCGGCATGTTCCACGCAGATCTCCGCGCCCGCGAGCCGCTCGCGGCGGGACGCGAACCTGACGCGCGCGCCCCTGTCCGTCCGTGTAATCACCGCGAAGTGCGGGTCTTGATCCACCACGCGACGGTCGCTCATCGCCGCCTGGGCCCCTTCGAGCATCCCCAGGACCTGTTGTCGAACCTGCTCCACGAAGCCGGCGAACTCCTCGTCCAGCCGCTGCACCGGCGACAGTGGCGCCGGATCGTGGATGCGACCGCGGCGCGGGGATTCCGGTCCCGGGACACCCGCCGCATCCCTCCACTCCTGAGCCAGCCCGGCAAGCCGCTGCCTGCCTGCGTCGCCGCGCCAGGGAGCCGCCGCGTCGCGAAGCGAATCGAGTTCGGCCATGACGGTCTCCCTCCACTCGCGGGCTTCCGCTTCCGGGGCGTCCGGGCACGCCAGCAACTCCTCGAGCCGCGCACGATCGTCGGCAGACAACCGGTCGAGCGCGTACCCGATCGCCAGATCGTCCGGCACGTCCGGGCCGCCGGCGAGAAACCGGTCCACTTGCTCCGCCAGCGCCTGGACTCTCCTGGACCGTCCGCTCTTCATGCCTCGTCTCCATGGCGCTGCAGATAACGCTGCAGCCGTCTCCTCGCTCTCCACGTCAACTGCCGCGAGCCTCCTTCGGTGCACTCACGAGGCGGGTTGCCCGGCCCCCCTGCCTTCTCCCAATCGATCCGTCGCATCGCGGTAACTGTCCCGGCGATGTCCCGGTGGCAAATCCCGAAGCAACATGACAGGAAGGCGAGCTGCTGTTCTTCGGACAGGGTTTCCAGACCGTCGGCAAGCACAGGACGTCCAGCGCCGCGGATCGCGTCCCTGTAGCTCTGAAGCGCCTCGGACTGCCGCCCGCGATCCTGGGTACCGGCATCAGGATGCAACGTGAGGTCACCGCCCCCGTCAACGGGACCGGCATCAGGATGCAGCGTGAGGTCACCGTCCCCGTTCTTCTCCGGCGCGGAGAGCTGATCGTCTTGGAGTGGGAGCAGCGTCGGGAAGTCCTGGTCGCGCTGCCGTCTGGCGATTCGCCTGGCCGCGGAGAGACAGTGACTGTCCAACTGGGGATACACCGTTCCCCGGATTCGAGCCAACAGCAGGGCCCACAGGTAGCCGCCCATGATCTGTCCTGTGAGAACGCCTCTCTGCTGCGCCTCGAAACGGTCGTTCAACCAGTTCACGAATGCGCAGGTCTGCTCCGGAGCCCTCTGCGGGCGGTACCAGTCGATCAATCGGTCGAGGCTCGTCCTTTCGAAATCTCCACCGCAGGCCTTCACGCCGATCGGAAAGAAATCGTTCCATGCGTCTTCGGCATTGACATCCTGGACACCTCCAGCGGAATCCGCGTAGCGATCGACGTAGACCGACAAGGACGCCAGGATCAGCACCCGGAGGTCGTGCAAATCCCGTCTCGTGAATCGTTCGGTGAACGCGACGGTGTCGTTCTCGCTCCAAGTGGATGCTATCTCGTCCGCCCGTTCGGAGACCCTCGCGAAGAGCGGTCCAGCCGCGGGCTCGTTGATGCACGCTGCGGCCCGGTCGCGACGATCGCGCGGCAGGCCGTGACGCCGGAGGATCTCCGAACCAACCGCGCAGAAGTCGTCGACGGAAACCCTGCCGACAAGCGCGTCGAACAGCCGCAGCGTCCTCGTCTCCGCGGGCGTCCGTTCGTTCGCCCTCTTCGCCGTGATCGAGGCGATGTGTCGACGGGCACGGTAGCCCTCGGTATCCGGGGCAAGGAACGATAGGAACTCGCGCTCGGCGTCGTCAGCTCTGATCGCTTCGCGATCGCCACCGTTCCAGTGCACGTGCGCGCGCAACCGCAGGAGAATCCAGCCCAGGATCCGCCCCAGGTTGCGAAGCAGGTACTCGGTGAAGCGACCTCGTTCGCGATCTCTCCACTCGACCCCGGCCTTCGAAGCAATCGCTCCGATCTCTTGGGGAACGTGCGGCGGAGTCCCGACCGGCACGCCGTGCTCCATGGCGCACTTCCGCAGGGAATCCAGCAGGCGGCGCCAGTGGGGATACGGCTCGTACGCCTCGAGCGCTGCCGCTTCCTCTGGCGTTCGTGCGCCGCCGCGCTCCCTGATGCGGGTGATCAGGTCCGGCTCGTCGACCAACCGGTCCAGCACCGTGTCCATGCGGCACAGGTCGTCACGGGTAGACCGGCCGAAGAACCTCCGTACCTCCGAGGTGAGCTTCTCGCAAGCGTCAGGGCCAGGCATGTTTCCTGGAGTGACTCCCCGCGTTGTCAGGTCACGGGTCCCCCGCTGCGGCACGGCCTCGTCCAGGCGGCGCGGGCCGCGAACGGATCGCTCAGATCGATCAGGCGCGGCTCGTCACGGGTATCGACAATCTGATGCCAGTCTACGCTGAAGCACTTGTTGCCGGCGTTCTCGCGGACGAATCGCGCGCGCACGCCGGCCCGACCGACCGCTGGCGGCTGGTCGACCGCGGCCGCTACGTCCCCCACGCCGTCGACGTGGTGGCTGATCAATCCGCGGGTATCGAGCCGTTCGAAGATGCCGTTCCCGCCCAGTTGCCCAAACCGGATGTCGATCTCGAACAGCTCTTCGCGCAGCTTCAGGAACCCGTGGAGCTGATCCCAGTGGAGCCCGGCGTTCCGCAAGCGCGGGCGCGCGCAGCGCCGCACGCGGATCTCGATGCGCCGGCGCTCAGGGTGGTCGCTTCGCTGCTCGCAATTCCGATGCCACAGGGTCAGAACATGGGATCGGATCGCACGACGAGTGACGTCGACGGTCGTCGCGCGCCGCTCAATCCCTGCTCCAAGACGTAGTTGACATGGCACTGGCGGCACCCGTGCCTGTCGCAATGCGGCTTGTTGAGGGCCGCCACATAGAGGGCATTCAACGCGATCTTCTCCGGAGGATCGCGCAGGATGTTGCCCAGCAGAAACTCAGGCTCCAAGACGCGAATGAAGCACGGGCGAAGGTCACCGTTCGCCCGGACGATGCGGAACACCTGGCTGTAGTAGCAGCGTCCGAACTCGTGCGGCGGATGCGTATTCCCTCCGAGAATGGCGGTCGCATTCGTTTGGTCTCGCAGGAAACGCCGCATCTGTTCGGATGTGGCGGCGAGCTCCTTGATCTCATTGATTGCGCGCTCGATCTGCGGCTCGGTCACCGCCTCAGTGAACGGCTGATCGTAGCGAACCGGATCGCGCCGTAACGGCCGATATTGAATGTTGACCTTGTGCAGCGCTTCCGGGCGTCGCGTGCGCACCAGATCGAAGATGAACCTCGCGACGTCCGCATACTCATGCACGTTCGACCTAGCGAACAGAAAGCTGATGCCGACCCGTGGCACGTCGTGCTCGAGATACGACAGATAGTGCTCCGTCACTCGACGAAACAGGTCCTTTCCACGAAACGATTCGTACGTGCTCCCGGTCGCCGCGTCCAGCGATACCCGGATCCAGTCGAAGCAGTTTGGCCAACTGCCGGCCGGCTTGTGCGTGCCATTCGTCACCAGTGCGAGCCGAATCCCCGGCATGTAAGCCCGGATCTCCGCGACCAGCTCTGGAAAGAAGGAATCGCCCGAACGATACAGGGTCGGTTCGCCGCCGCCGATGATGACCATGGATCGCGGCCTCAGCTTCGCGACATGACGGACGTCCGGGAGCGGGTAGTGAATCGCCGGCGGCTTCCGCCGGGGATCATCATGGAAGTAGGTACATCCGGTGCAGCACAGATTGCAGACGTCGCTTGGATGAAACTCGATATGGGGCACCTCGACGTAGGCCGTGAGGAGCTTCCGCAACTCCACTCCACTCATCCCGCACTGGTCGGCAATCTCATCGACCGCCACATCCGTCTCGACGTGTCCGGCCTGGTGCCGGCGCAGCAGCTCGTAGTTGGCGGCGAAGGGCTCCGCCGGCGTGACGATGTTGTGGAGCCGGACATCGACCGCTACCTGCTCCTTCGTCCGGAGATCGTGCAGATGGTTCAACGGTTTCAGCAGGTTCCGGGCAGCATGGAATCCGGTGTCAGCACTGACCGGCGCCACGCAGTCGAGGTCGTGGGCGATCGTCGGTTGTGCTTCGGCGTTGTATACCGAGTAGGTGGCGTCGGCCATGGGGTCTTCCTCACATCTTGATCAGGATCTGCAGATCGAGCTCAGGCGCGCGATCGTGGTTGCACTGCTTCGTGTCCTTGTCGTCCCGGGTGAGCTCGTCGACGAAGCTCCTGCCGTGATACGGCAAATCCGTTACCCAGAAGTACGCGGCGGCGATCTTCCCTGTCGTGCGCGCCGCCGCAAAGAACGCGGCCGCGCCCATTTCAATGGCCACGCAGTCCGCATCGACCAGGTCTCTGAAACCCGGCACGCCTTCTCTGACCACCGACGCCGTCGTGAAGGTCGGACCCGTGAATGGTGGAGCGGCAAACCGTGTCACGCACCTTTGAACCGACGCGGCCAACTTAACGTTGGCCGACACTCGGGCCAACGGCTTGAATCCGCAGAGGTAGGAAAACCCGTCCGCGCAGACGGCGCTCTCCGGCGTGACGTAGTCAGCGATGTGCAAGTCCGGTCTCAGTCCGCCGCACGTGCCCGAGTAGAGGCATCTGGCGCCCGGGAGATGCAACGCACACACGGCGTCGCCTATCAGACTTGGCGCGGGGCCCGTCGCTATGATCGTGACGTCGTGTCCGTCGTATCGCCCGGTGATTCCCCGCCAGACGTTGCCGAATTCTTCTACGCGGTCCAACTGTCGCCGATAGGCGGGAAGGCGGCTGTCGCGCTTGATGAAGAGTATCCGTTCTGCTATCCGACGCGGTGCGCCGTAGTAGTAGCGTTGCGTTCGTGCCGGATCGTGCTGCGTAGCGAATGCGTGTTCGTTGAGGTTCACGGTCATGGCGGCGTATGTGTTTCTCTGCGGAATCGAAGCCGGAGCGCTTCCGCAGCGTCGGGTGTTTACATCACGGCCTTTCTGACATCCCTCGCCATGGGCGACCTTCAACGGCCGTCAGCAGGGGAGGGGGGAGCGTGCCGGCGATCGAACGACCGCAGCAAGGCGGCCGCCCGGTCATACCACGGGGCCCGCGCGACCATGGCTCTGGTCTGCTCCGGGTCCAGAGCCAGAAACAGCAGGTTCTGGTCCAGCGATCGGGCTCGCCGGTTGGCGACCGCCCCGGTTCTCGAGTCGTAAGCGTCGGGAATCGGGGCTGAGAGGTTGCCGGCGGCTCGCAGCATCCGGGTCAGGCTCCGGGCGGCAGCCGATGACAACGTACGCTCCACGGGCGCCAGCAACGCGGCGGCATAGGGCGTGGCCACCTCGGGACGATCCAGACCGTAGGCTGCCGAGTATCCCTCGGGGTTCTCTGCAGCGGGGCTCGCCGACGGCCCCCAGCCCACCAGCTCCAGTCCGGCGCGGTCGGCCACGCGCCGCGCGGCCGCCAGGTACCCAAGGTGGCTGGCGCCGAACGTGCGTGGCGCCAGCGCGAGCTCGTCGAAGAAGAGGTTGCCGGTCAGTTCTACGAACGCACTCCAGTTCCAGCCTTCGGCAATTCGCTCGCGTTCCTTGTCCCGCCAGCGGTACCACAAGCGCTCCCACACGGCCGTGTCCACTTTGCCCGCCGCCACCAGGTACAGCAACGCGATACGCGCTTCGCTGTTGGCGTTGTCGTAGCCGTAGGGTGATCGGGAGACCCGGCGCCGACTGAGTGCGTCGACGGCGACGTTGTGTTTGAAGCTGTAGGACGCATCCACGAAGATGGAGTAGTCGGCGACATCGAGCAGCGCTCGGACACGCGACGCCAGCCCAGCGTCATCGCGGCGGTACCGCGCCTCCACCAGGCTCAGTGCGAAGTGTAGCCAGGCCGAGTCGAGCGCCGAATACACGATCGTGCCGGCCCTCTGTTCCGCCCAGATCCGTCCGTCCTCCATCTTGATGACTTCCGGGAAGATCCCCGCATGGGTCTGGAGGCCTTCCAGTCCGTCGATCACGCGCCCGATATGCCGCCGAGCCGCGACCGTGGCTTCCAAGCCGGACCGATCCGCCACCAGCGTCGACATCAGATCCATGGCCAGATTCGTCGGCTTGGTGTAGGTCATGCCCCAGCGCCCCGTGTTGTCGCCCGGGAACTCGTACGGGCTCTCCGGAGAGCGCAGACGCGTGACGCCGCGGTAGAGATCCGCTGCCGTCTCGCGCAGCTCGCGGGAGCCCAGCTCCTGGGCGCCCGCTGTTGTCGCCGACCCGATGAGCAGCCCGACGACGGCCAGCACGGGGAGCATTCCCACGAACCTCGGCATTCCGGCGGGCCTCGCGCGTTTCGGTATAGGTGATCTCATGTCGGTTCCCTTCTCTGACGCGGGTCGGTGTCCAACGCCGTTACCGCCCATGACGGCTGTCGGAAAGGACGTCAGCAACTCGCGGCTACCGCACCGCCGGCGTAGCTGCTACAAGAACGTTCGATCTGCCGCGCTTCGTCTCCCGTTCCGATGAGGGATTAGTCGCCCGCGGCGCCTCGCTGTTACGTCGTGTCCGGTTCGCGCAAGTTCTGGCGTAACGCCTCGCGGTGCTCCCACTGGCGCAATGCCGGCGCGGCGAAGTGCGCGTTCGAACCGGCTGGCTGATGTCTCTTGGCCTCGGGGTCGCCGGTCCCATCTGGTTCCCCCCTCAGAAGGACACGACGGCACCCGCCGCGACGCGGATCTGGTTCCCGTCCAGGAAACGGCGATAGCCCCCCATGATCCGGAGCGCCGCGCGCTCGGAAACGGCAATATCGACGCCGCCGTCGAACGATCCGCCGGGGCCGGAGTCCGAGAACTCGACCTCGTACACGCTCGTGAATCCCCGCGCAGCCAGCACTCCGCGCCCGGAGCCCGAGCCTTGGCCGAACCCCGCGAGAACCTGCACGAACGGACGGGTGTTTCCGGTCGGGCGCCCGACGCGGACCCCTCCCTGATACGTGTAGATGGCAACGGCCACATCGGCCGTGGCTGAACGGGGTTGTCCCGTTCGCTGTTGAACTTCGCGAGTGGCAGACTCCCTGTTTCCTCCGCCAATGTTACGCCACTTCAGCAACTACGTCGTCGGGCGGGGCCAGCGCGTCGAGGGCGCCCACCAGGTACTGCACGTCGCGGTAGCCCCGGACCCGCCGGAAGCGCGGTTCCGCCTCCACCAGCGCGCTCGCCACCCAGCGTTGAATCATCTGACCGCCACGCCACCGCTTGACGTTACGTGTGTAGCGCTCGACGCTGCCGTTGAGGTTCTCGATGATGTTCGTCGTACGCAACGTACGCTGCAACGCCCCCGTCAGGCCGAGGCGCTGCACGGTCAGTGTCTCCTCGAGTCCCTCCCGGATGGACGCTGCGGCGCCGGGATGGTCGCGTTCCAGAGACCCGGCCAGCCGCTCCAGCACCCGCGCCGCGCGGTCCGCTGAATCGAGATTCCACGCATCCCGCAACGCCTTGCTGACAGACGCGTGCAGCCGCTCGGGAAGATGCCCGATCACGTTCCTACACTTGTGCACTTGGCAACGTTGCACCACGCCTCGAGAACCGAACACGTCGGTGATGGCCCGGCGCAGCCCCGCCGCGCCATCGACGACGAACAGCAACGTCCGGTCGGTCGGCAGGCCCCGCGTCACCAGGTCGCTGAGCAGACCGGTCGTGACGGCCGCCGTTTCGGTGGCACCTTCGCGCAGGCCCAGCACGTGTTTCCGGCCCTGTGTGTCGATGCCCAACGCGATCACCATGCAGTGGTCCCGGAACACCTTGCCGTCGATGCACACCACCCGCAGATCCAGCTCGCCCAACGGCCGGGAGAGAAACCCATGCAGGCGCTTGGTCGACAGCGCCACGAACCGCCGCGACACCGCGCTGCTCGACGTCGCCCGCTCGTTCACCTCGGCCGGTACCGGGTCCAACGTACTCGCGTAACGGCGCGTCGACACCCCGGCGGCGACCGCGGCCAGCGTGTGCTCGTCCAGCGGGTCGGTCGATGCCGCCCACTGGAAACTCGCCAGCGGGACTTCACCCTCGGCGCTGCGCACGCGCAGCCGCGGCACCTCGACCTGCCGGCCGCCCAGCGTCACCTGGCTGTCGACACTCCCGCCGCGCCACGCGGGCCGCTCGACCTGGTGGCGCCCCTTCGGGCCACACAGGGCTTCCCGATCCGCCTCCATCATCGCCTCCAGGACCTGCAGCCCGGTCGCGATGCATAAGCCATGGAACGCTTCCCGGACACCGTTGATCACGCCGAGCACCGGCAGCGGCACCTGAATCGTGACAGGTTGCGAGCTGGGGGGTTGGCCGGAAGTCTTCCGCCTGTCATGCTTCGCCATGGGTGGCTCTCCTCCTTTTTGAATCCACCCCTGTCCTATCACAGAACAGGGGCGAGGAGTCGCCACCCGCTTCAACTCGAGTTCAACAGCTTCCGGGACATCCCCGGCTGAACCGTCCCGCTCGGTAGTGCTCTTGTTGTGGGCGCCGAATTCGCCCACGACCGACACCCAATCGGTCACGCCCGCGCCGCCCGAGACAAACCATCCGACGGGATACGTGCCGAATTCGTTTTTCGTGGAGCAACTGATATCCGGCGACAAACTCGCCCTGTCCCGGCTCCTGGGCGGCGGCGGGCGCCGCTGAGCCCGACGCGAGCCCCAGGCAAGTAAGCGCCGTCGCAAGACGAACGACTCCGCGCAGGTTCCCGCTCGCCTGTCGGGTTCGTCGCGCCGGCCATCTCCAACGGAAGTCGAGACGCGCGTTGTGGTCAGTACAGGTGTGCATGAGGTTCTCCCCCTCTTGCGTCGATCAGCCACGAGACCTGTCCCGGATGCACCCACCGGTAATACGCCCGGATCCGGTCCTTTACCGCCTACCGCTCAACCGCTTCGCAGCCGACGGTGGTTCGCGTTTGCTGCCTGCTGCCTACGGCTTAGTCGCCCCGGCGTGCGCGCGTTACGCGGGCGTCTCGATCGCACCGTACGCGCCGGCAAGGACCGATGCCCTGGAGCAACCTCGACGTCGCTTGTCGTTCACGGCGCGGAGAGATTCCGGGAAGCGTGCGAATCGACGGCGACCGAAGCGACGAGCCAGGACTCTTCATGCGCGACTCGACGAAACGCCACGGCTCGCGCGGGTAGATCTCCCGGGGTGGATGCTGGCGGTGGTTGTCACCCATACGTCACCGAGCCTCCGGCGGCGGGCGTCGTCCCGTCTCTCAGCGTGTCGCCCAGGTCGGTCACCACCTGGTCCGCGCCCGCTCGTGCGAGCGCCTCCGCCTCGCCGGTGCGATCGATGGCGACGACAAGCCCGAATCCCCCGGCACGGCCGGCTTCCACGCCGGCGATGGCATCCTCCACGACGACAGCCCGCGACGGCGCCACGCCAAGCACCCGCGCCGCGTAGAAGAAGGTGTCGGGCGCTGGCTTGCCCGCCAGGCCCCTTGCGCGGCCACCTGCCCGTCGACGCGCAGCTCGAACAGGTCGGCGATCTTCGCCGTGCGCAGAAGGGCTTCGCAGCTCCGGCTCGAAGAGACGACGGCGGCGCGCACCCCGTTGCGTAGCAGGTACCGCACCACCGCCAGGGAGCCGTCGTAGACCTCAACGCCCTCGCTGGCCAGCAGGTCGCCGAACATCGCGTTCTTGCGGTTGCCCAGGCCGCAGACGGTCTCCACCCCGGGAGGGTCCGCGGGACCGCCGTCGGCCAGCGTGATGCCGCGCGAGGCGAGGAAGGTTCTAGCGCCGTCGTACCGGGGGCGGCCGTCGACGAACCGCGCGTAGTCGCCCGGCATCTCGAACGGACGAAAGGACTCGCCGTGCGCGGACGCCCGACGGCGCAGGTAGTCGTCGAACATCCGCTTCCACGAGGCCGCGTGGAGCCGGGCGGTGGCCGTCAGCACACCGTCGAGGTCGAAGAACACAGCCTCGTACGCGGTCCAGTCGATCATGAGCTACCTCCAATCGGCGTACCCGAAGTATTGGATCGACGGCCCTCGCGCGCGGGCAGAGTGCCCCGCTCGCCGTCGTCGCTCCGATGGCCGGCCCGATGACGGCCAGCGCCGGCAGCATGCCCGCGAGCCTCAGCATTCCCACGAGCTTCGTGCGCTTCGCCATAGGCGATCTGAGCATCGCGTGAACCAGATGGACGCTGTTGGTCTACACGTACTGTTCCCTCCTCTGACGCGGGTTCCGTGCGCAGCACGGTCGTCACACATAAACGGCTGTCCGATACGCCGGCAACCGCGCCCCGGGCGTAGCTGCCACGAGATCGCTGGAGCCGCCGCGCTTGACTTCCGTTTCAGTCAGGGATTAGACGCCTCCGGCGCTTCGCCGTTAGTCGTCAAGATCGGGCCAATCTTCTGGCGCGCCGGAAGGCGCCGAATCGACCTTGCACACCTCCTTCCAGTTCCGCCGAGACTTGTCCAATCCGGGGCGAGGGTGGTGCGCCTCTATTCGCGTCTGAACGTGGCAGGTCCTACGGACTCGGACACTTCCCCGGACCTGGCCGTACGCTGCACATTGACCGTTCCCGTGATTGTCGTGCCGTCCGCGCTCAGAATGCCCTGGTATCGATAGGAAATCGAGGCACGAACCCGAATTCCGCCCAGCCAGACCGCGCGGACCTGACCGTCACCGCGGAAATCGATGTCGCATGGACAGGTCGTACCGGAAAGTGTACCGTTCCAGGACTATTCGCCGTCTTCCTCCATGGTCGGTCTGTCGTCCAACTCGTAGTGGAGCTGGCCTCGGAGCGCCGTAGCTTCCTGAACAATCCCTGTCAGCGTGGTGGTTCTGTCCGCGTCTTCTCCATCGTACGTGCCGGTCTCGACGAACGTCGCGCCATTGAGATTGACGGGCGTGGCAACTGAAGTTGACGGTGCGGTCGGCGAGGTCGGCCCGCCACCATCGTCGCCGCATGCTCACATGGCGCTTGTCGGGAATGAAATCCTCGCAAGAGGAGCTTCAAGTAGCGGTCAGTCAGCGTCCTCCGAGCGCCTCGCGCATGGCACGCCGAATCGCCTCGGCCACGGCTTCTGCTTCGACGCTGGTGACCGAATCGACTCTATTCAGTATCTCCGCGTCGCCCAATGTCACAACCAGCGCCCTGTCACCCGGAACATGCAGGCCTTGCCCCGCCGCTTCGCTCTGAATGTCGCTCGGTCGGATGACTCCGTTGACCCAGTTAATGAGGGCGTTGTCGCCGACCAGCGCCAGGAACGTATACCGGCTCAGGCCGACTCTTGCATCCGGCAACGCCGCAGACACCATGTCGACCACAGCCTGGTGCTGGTCCGACGTGACGGCATTCTCGTCACCGATGACCACGAACATCGAATTGCCCATCACGAGCGCCCGACCGACACCTGCCGATTCCAGTATGCCGGTCGGGTCGTCGCGCTGTTCGGGCCGAGTGCCGGACGACCCGACGTTACGACTCGCCTCGGACGCAAGGTCAGGTGCAGCGTCGGCGCCGGCCGTGCGCTCGGCAGTGAACCTGGTGAACGCGAAGGTCTCGGGGGTTCTCGCCAGTGCAACCGGCAAGAACCCGCCGCAGGTTCTCGTAGCCGCCAGGCTTTCAGAAATCGTGCCGCTTCCGGCCGTCGCGCTCGAGAATGCGCCCGTGACGCGGTTCGACGCTCCGCCGTCTTCGTCGACGCCTATTTCCATCTGCAACGCGAACTCGCGGTCGACGATCGGGGCGCTGGGCGGGTCGGTCGCCAAGAAGATGTTGAAGCACTCGTCGGTGAACCAGAGCTTGACCGCGAAAAAGAGGACCTCGTCGTCATCGACCAGGAACGTGATGTCCGCGTCCTTCGAGCCAGTTCCAGTTCCGCACCACAGCTCATAGTTCGCGGTGATGTCGCGAAGCTCCGCAGCGGCTTCGTCGTCCAGCGCGTCACCCGCGCACGCAGCAAAGAGGTCGACGGTCGGCTGATCCGCCGGCGCGGACGGTGAGCCATCTACGGCACGTGCCGCGCGCCGCAACTCGCCCGTCGCAAGCCGAAGCGCGTAGCTCCCTGTCTCGCGAGCGCGAAACGACGTCACGACCACGGTGTAGCGTCCAGTCTCGGGCAACGTGGCGGCTATCGCGCTGTTCGTGCCGCTACCGCCATCGTCGTCGGTGCGCCGGAAGCCGTCCGGACCCTCGAGAATCAGATAGGTGTCGAAGTCGTCGGATTCCGCCTCGACCGAGACTTCCGCGCCCGCGGACGCCTCGAATGCATAGCGGCGTCTGAACCCGCGCTCCGGTTGTTCGTCATCCAGCGAGGTGAGATCACCTGCCTCCAGGAACGGCCCGTCTTCGAGATTCCCCAATTGCAGCATCTCGCGTCCAGCCGGAGCCCACCCTCTGCCGCGCGCAACCGTGCCGGCCGCCAGCACGACGGCCTGCGAGACGGTATCCTCGAGGTGTTGGCTTGGTTCGTCCCCGACCGGCACGAACCCGCCCCGGTCGAACGGCAGTCTAATGATCGGCTCGATCGGCTCACCGTCCGGGGCGATTGCTCGCGTCAGCTCCAGCACTCCCTCGAAGCTGGTAAAGCCCGCGAAGTTCCCGGATCTGTTGCCGACGGTCACGGTGCCTTCGACCTCCAGGAAGCCATGCTCCGTAACGATCCCCGTCACGACGAGCTCGTCCGCCCGGCCGAGCGGCTCATCGGCAAACCGCGTATCGTCGAACAGCGTGGCGTGCTCCGACGTCAGCCGGACGGCAATCGCTTCGCCGAACTCGCGGCCAAGCGCCGTGTCAATCTCGCTGAGCGCGCCCTCTCCTTCCGGTTCGACGCTGAAGGGGAGCACCGTCACGGTGCGGTACACCGAGAGATCGACGACCGGCACGTCGCGCAGCCGCGGTCCTTGCGGCGCCCGCGCCGCGCAGGCCTGGAGCGCCGCCACGCACAGACCGAACAACACGATGAGCGCAGGTTTCCTCATGATGATCCTCACTTGCGTCGTGGTCGCGCGCTGCGGTTCCAGCCGACGCGCTGCGCGCGAAATCGCGCCGCAGCGCTGTCCTCGACTGCGCGTTATCAGATGTATCCATCACGCCTACTCATATGGTTGTGCCGACGGTCCTGGTTTCCGCTGTTCGTCACGAAGCGCAACGAAACAGGCAATAGGTGAGCGCGTCCCAATAGGCACGTTTCTGCGCGCCTACCCGACTTCACACGTGAATAACATGCAGTAACAACACACCCGGACGGAGCACGTATCGACGAACAGCAAGCCCGGACAGAGCAGGCGTCGACAATGGACGGTCTTGAATGCCACGTCCCCGGCGACGAGCGGCGTCCGCACGGTTCCGTATCGATGCCACTGCCGGGGCGGCCGTTGACGGGCGATTGGAGCAGGTCCGGGCCCCATCGGCAGTCGTTTTCTACAGCGCGTCGATTCGCCACGTGAGCGTGTCGTCAACGCGAGTCGCGCGGAAGGACTCGACCTGCAGACTGTTCGGGGATATCGATACGGATATGCCCGAGACAATGCCGGATACAAGTCGGTCCGTGCACCAACCATCGCCGAGACACGCGATTCCATCGGCGCGAGCTTGGAAAACAGCGCCGCTGGCGAGCGGACAACTCTCGCCCGGACCGAGGACCTGACCGACGCGACAGCCGGATGGAGTCACCGGCGTTGGTACGGCCGGTGACGTCGTCTCGCCGCCATCGTCGCCACATGCCCACGCAACGCTCGTCAGGAGCGCCAGAGCGAAGCACGCAGCGCTACGCCAGCGCGGTGCGGGGCGTCGTCTGCTCGAGGGTCTCATTCGATACCTCCCTGGCCGCCGTAACGGATGGATGGACCGCCGTCCGCAAAGCGGTGGGCAACGGTCGGCGCCATGCTGGCGGCTCACTTGGAACACGCCGTGCGATCGCCGATTACCCCGCCCGCGGCCGGAGAATCCTGCCCGGTCTTGCAAGCGGGTTAGTCGTCCTGACCTGGACGTTACGATCTCAGCTTGTGCCGACTCCCGGCGCCGGCACATCGAACCCCCCGGGCTCCGGCGAAACGGATGAGACGCATGCCGGTGGTTTCAGCGTGGCGCGACGCGCAGCTCATAGCGCCCGGTTGCGCCGTCGCCGTACGACGTCACGATCACCGTGTAGACACCGGTCACCGGCAGCTCCGTCTCGATCCGGCTGTCCCTGCCGTCCCCTCCATCGTCGTCCACCTCGCGGAACCGGTCCGGGCCTTCAAGAATCAGATAGGTATCGAACGTCCCGGACTCCAGCTCGATCGTGACGCGCGCCCGCGCTCTGGCCGTGAACTCGAAGCGGTCCTGGTGCTTGCCGGCGCCCATCGCGTCGTCTTCATCCAGCGCCCCTGTTCGGCCGAAGACGATCGGGCCGTCCCCGATATGGCCGAGCGATTCTCTCGATGCTCCGGCGCGCTCGCGGCCGGGCTGTGCGTTGGCGTGCACCGGCGTCACCGCGCGGATATCCAGGCGGCCCTGATCCGTCGGCCCTGACCGTCGGGGAGTGCGGCCAGGCAGGCGGCAGCCACGGCGACGTGCGCCACCAGGGGCTTCAGGCCGGCACGGCGATTCATCGAGGCCTCAGCCGATAGGCACACAGGTACAGATCCGGTTGCAGGAGCAGAACGTCCCCCCTCCACCCCCTCCCCCTCTCCAGCGTCGCGGCGGCGCAGGGGGCGAGTACGTCCCCGGCACGCAGTTGCACGTACAGGTCGCACCGGGCGGGATTGGGCTGCCGCACGGCAGCGTGTAGGTCACGAGCCGGCCCGTGATCGTGTCGTACACGTTGTAGGACACTGCCTCGACATCCGCGGCGTTCGCGGCCGGATCGAACAGCGACGCGTAGAGCTCGGGACACCTTGTCGCGGTGTTCAGGCGCCAGAGCTTGATCCTTCCGCCGCCGCTCGCAGACTCGCCGGCCGACGCGAGGATCGCCGCGTCGGACGCGAATGCAAGCGTCCGAATCGATGCGCCATCCTCACGGAGGTCGCCCAGGGCGGTCCCATCTGCTAGCGCCCACAGCCGGATGGTTCCATCCATGGCGCGCGATGCCAGGGTCAGCCCGTCAGGCGCCATCACCAGCCCGGTGACCGGGCGTCGGTGGCCATCCAGGTTGGCCGTGAGCCTGCCGCCCGGCAGCTCCCACAGCTTGATCGCGTTGTCGCCGCTACCGGCAGACGCCAGGAGCGACCCGCCTGGCGTCAGCCGAAGAGAGATGATCATGGTGCGGTGGCCATCGAGCTTCGCCAGCCGCACCCCGTCGGGAAGCCTCCACACGTTGACGGCACCGTCCGCGTGGCCCGACGCGAGGACCGCACCGTCGGCGGACGCGGTGAGCACCGCAATCGGCTGTTCACCATCGAGCGTCGCGAGCGGCTTTCCGTCCACCAGGCCCCACAGCCTGATGGCGCCCGTCCGGTCGCCGGATGCCAACATGGTGCCGTCGGGCGATGCCGCGAGCGCGGTAACCGGGCTCCGGTGGCTGTCGAGCGTCGTCAGCAGCTCCCCGTCGGGCAGCCCCCAGAGCTCGACGGCGCCGTCCCTCCCGGCAGAGGCCAGCACCTTCGACCCGTTGGGTGTCGCGGCAAACGCGGCCATCGGAAGGTCCTCGAGGGTGGTCAGGAGCCTGCCCTCGGGCAACCTCCAGAGCTTGACCGTCTGGTCGCGGCTTCGGGAGACGAGGTTCGCCCCGTCGGGCGTCACGAAAAGCGCCCTGATCGGGCTGCTGTGGCCGCGCAGTGTCCGGCGGATTCCTCCGTCCAGCAGGCCCCACAGCTTGACGGTGTGATCCTCGCTGCCGGAAGCGAGGAGGGTCCCGTCGGATGACACCGCGATCGCGCCCACCGCCTCCCGGTGGGCCAGGAGTTGCGAGGTCTCGTGCGGTGTCGAACAGTCGGCCGGCGCCGCCGCCGGCGCCGGCTGTTCGGGGGGCGGCGTTGCTGCGGGCGGCTCCGGCGCCGGCGGTTCCGGCGCCGCGATGGGGGCAGTCCGCTCCGCGCAGCTCGATAGCGCGGCAAGCGCCCCGGTCAGACCCAGCCCCACGCCGAGCGCACCCCGCCGGTCCATTCCGGTGGACCACGGCAGGGCCGTCACCGGGACGACCTGCGGCGCTTCTCGCGGGCCGTCCTCCAGCACGCGGGTCAGATGAAACTCCGGCTTGCGCAGGCTCACGGCAACGCCTCCTCCCCGCGCGCCGGTCGCGCGTCATCCCTCGGCCCCGCCGGCGGCTCATGCCAGACCACGCCGGCCGCGTCGGCGATGCGCGCCAGAAGCTGGTCCTTCGTCAGCTCGCGCGTGATGTGGCACCGGTCCGTCCCCTTGAACTCGGGATCGCCGGTCACGCTGACCGCCTTGTGGTAGCAGTCTCCAGCGCAGCTCCACTTCGCGAAACAGCCCTGGCAGAAGTCGCGCTGGTCGACGGTCTGGCCCCGGAGGTGATTCAGCACCGGCAGCTCGAAGCGATAGCCGCCCGCGTCACCCGCCGGCTTGCCGTAGAAGAAGGTGGCGGCCCAGGGGTTGTCCTCCGAGAAGCTCTCGTAGCAGGCCGAGACGTTGCCGTCGGGCGAGAGCGCGAACAGGTCCTGCGTCACCCCGCAGAAGTGGTTGCTCAGCACGCCCACCCGCGCCCCGGAGAAGAAGATGTCCCGCCCGTGCTCGGCCGCGCGCGCCTGCGCCGCACGGTACGCGGCCAGGAACGCCTCGGTCTCGGCCGACGGCGCGTCCTTCCAGCGGCCCAACTGGTAGGCCGGCTCCACCTGGATCCGCCGCGTTCCGAAACGCGAACAGATGAACGCGATCGACTCCGGCAGCGCCGCGATCTGATCGGCGGTGACAGTGACACGGATGCCGTACGGGTAGCCCGCCTCGTCGAACCGCGCGAGGGTGTGCATGACCCGCCCGCTCGACCCCTGCCCCCCCGCGGTCGGCCGATGCCGATCGTGGGCCGCCGGCAGGCCGTCGAAAGAAACGCTCACGCCGCCGTTCAGGTGGGCGATGATCCAGTCGATCTGGTCGTCCCGGAGCACCCCGTTGCTGGCCGCCGACGCTTTCGGCCTTTCGAGGTCGAGAGTGGCGGCGCGGTCGCACGCGTAGGCGAACGACTCGGTCAGGACGCGCCAGTTGCCCGTCGGCTCCCCACCACCGTGGTAGTTGATCTCGAAGGTGCCGGCGCGCCGCCGCGCAGCGTTGGCCGCCACGAAATCGATGCCGCGCCGCGCCACCTCGATCCGCATGCTGCGGGCCGGCGTGTCGCCGGCCGACGCATAGCAGTAGGTGCAGCGCAAATTGCACGCGGTCGTCAGGAACAGCGTGACGGCGGTCGGCTCGGGAACGCCGGCGCAGCGGGTGACGGGCCGTGCCTCCGGCGGCGCATCGACCATCTCCAGCCGCCGCAGGAACTCGATGAGGGCGCCATCCACGCCAGCCGCGTCGCACCGGCCGTCCTTCAGGTCGGCAATGGCGTTGACCGTCTCCGCGTTGGCGACGAACGCGGCCCGACGCAGCGGCGCGTAGACGATCCAACGCCCCTCATCCAACGGGATGGTGAAGATCTCGGCCGACAGTGCCGACATGGTCGCCCTCCTCAAGCTGCGTCGCGGAGTTGTCGACGGGAGCGCGTATGCGTGCACGACGACCGAACCTTGGCACACGTGCGAACCGCACTCGTTATCGTGCCGCTCGATAACGGTAGTTCGTCAGCGAGGCTCACCTGGCAGTCCGTGGCGAAAACCCCGCGTAGCATCGAGAGCGGCGAGGCGCCCGGGTGGCGAGGCGCTGTCCCCGAAAATCGGTTTCCTCCCCTTGGATACCCCACACCCATGGGGCATGGCGACTGCTAGTGCGTCACCGATGCCACGTGGCACGAGACGCCATCGAACATCATGGCCATACTCCGGCCGGGCGAGGTCCTGAGCCTGTATCCCTGCCTGTTCCAATAACGAAGAATAACGGTCCCCCTTGTGAGGATGTGTTAAACGCACACGTGACTCGTCGTGCAGAACCGTGCGCGAAGGCCGCACCGCGTACGGCGATGATCGACGGCAACCGCAAAGCCGGCCTTGCGGTCACGACTTGCAGGCGCGACGCGCTAAGGACCAGGCATGGCGCGGTATTCGAGTGGCCGCCGCGAAGATCCGGACCGGCCCATGGCCGCCAACGCCGACCACCTAGACGACACGGTCACGCTTCTGAAGCAGCGCGTCAACGAGCGCTATCGGAAGTTGATTCGGCGCACCGAGGAACTCACCGAGGAGCTGAGGCACGATGCCGAGGAGATGCATCGGGAATCGCAGCAGGATCTCGACCTGCTTCAGAACGCCATCGACTTTGTCGTGGCCCCGCCCGATCTCGAGGCCGCCGACGCGGCGGGGAACCAGGATGTTGATTCGAGCCGCGCACCAGAACCCCGACCGTCACCGCGCCCGGCTGCCGATCCAGTCCCGGGCGCGTCGCGGTCCGATTCTCTACCGGCCATCCGCGAAATCAGGACCGGCGATGAAGACTCGAAGGGACGCGCGAGCGTGTACCTCGATGGGTGCCCACCCGTTGTCCTGTCGCGTCAGGATCGCACGCTACTGACGATTCTCGCCGAGGACACGCCCGGCCACCTCGATGCCCACGACAGATGCGTTCCGTACAAGACACGGGAGCAGGTCCTCGCCTCCATGCAGGCGCAATGGAACGAGGAGTTCCAGGGATCAGCCCTCAACGCGGCTGTGTGGCGTCTGCGGTTCAAGCTCCGCAAGAGAATTATCGCCGGCGAGAAGTTCGTGCAGACCAGGCATCGGTACGGCTACCGCTTTCGAAAGGTCCGCTAGAAGACGGCGGAACTCAGTAGCGGGCGACTCTCCCCAGGAGTGCCAGCGCCTCTTCCAGCCACTCCGACCGCTGCGCCGGTGTGGCCGCGAGCCCCGCGTCGAGATGTGCCTCGCGGGCGCCCTCCCAAGTTGACGACCGCCACGGGTCGCCGCTGGCCGCATCCTTGAGACGGGACGAGCCCGGCCGCCCGCGTTTGGCGCGAATCCACTCGAGGTGGCGGATGTCGTCCAGATCCTGGGCGCGGCCGGCTGTCCGCTTCATGGCGATCAGATCGTCGATGGCGGCGACGCGCACCGGTACGCCGTCCAGCTCTATCGTCTCGGCGCGGGTCCAGAGCGCTTCGAAGTCGACGGGGTGACGTACGAAAAGGTCGACCACCAGCCGCGGGTTCGCGCGGTCGACCATGGTGAACACCTGCATTCCCTTCTCTTCGACCCACGTATCCCGATTCGTCGAGTTCGCGAAATCGCGCGCCTGCACAGGCACCCGCGGGATGAAGCCGAGCTCGGTCAGCGCGTCGACGATCTCGCGCGCCGGCGCCGGATCCAGATCCACGACCAGGTCGACGTCGAGAGTCAGCCGGGTGTGGCCGTGCAGGACGACGGCGAACCCGCCGACCACTACGTAGCGCGCATCGCGGGCGTTCAATGCTCCGAAGAGTGGTGTGAAGAGCCCCACACAGTGATTCTAGACGACCGGTTGCCTGAAATCGGGGGACGACACGACCGCAGACTCCGGTATGATGCGTGTTCGGGCAGCCCCTGCCGCATCATCCAACCGGAGAGCCACATAGGAGCCGGGGACGGGCTACCCGCCGGACTGGGAGAGCCACATGACACGCTTGCGCCTTTCCGGCATCGCACTCGTCGTTGCGGCGGTGCTCGCCGCCTGCGGCGGGACGGAGCCCGTCGAGATCACGATGACCAACGGCCAGGGCGAGATCGCCGGCGAGGTGACCGCCACGTCGGTCATCCTGCAAACGCGCCTGACGTCGAAGGCGGGCTGGGTCGACGGCGACCTTCCCGGCGTGGACGGGGTCGCGCGGTTCGAGGTGGCGACGGGCCCCGACTTCGCCGATCCGACCACGACCGAGTGGTTCGCCGCCACGGCCGACACCGACCACATCGTCAAGGTGAAAGTGGAGGGGCTCACGCCGGGTACGGACTATCTCTACCGCGTGGTCTACGGCCCCGACCCGGAACACACCGAGAGCGGGGCGACGCGGTCGTTCGCGACGCATCCGGGGGCGGACGGCGAAGCGCGCACCAGCTTCACCGTCGTCACCGGCATGAACTACTACCAGTTCTACGACAACCCGAACCGCGCCTACACCGGACCGGACCGGGATCTCGGCTTCCCGGGACTGGCATCGATGCTCGCCCTCGAGCCGGACTTCTTCGTCGCGACCGGCGACAACGTCTACTACGACGCACCATACGAGGGGCGGGCCGACACGGCGCCCACCATGCGCCGGAAGTGGCACCAGCAGCTTTCGAAGCAGCGCTTCATCGACTTCTTCACCGACACGCCGACCTACTGGGAGAAGGACGACCACGACTACCGCTACAACGACTGCGACAACACGAGCGACGCGGCGCCGCTCCCCGATCTCGGCCGGCGCATGTTCCTGGAGCAGGTGCCGATCGTGGATCCGAACGATCCGGATCCGGTGACCTATCGCACGCACCGGGTCAGCCGCGACCTGCAGATCTGGCTCGTAGAGGGGCGCGACTACCGCAGCCCCAACATGATGGAGCCGGGTCCCGGCAAGACGCTGTGGGGCGAAGAGCAGGTCGCGTGGTTCCAGCGGACCCTGCTGGAGAGCGACGCGACGTTCAAGATCCTGATCTCGCCGACGCCGATGGTCGGCCCGGACGACGCCGACCAGGCCGGCCGGGCGGCGGAGAACCACGATCCGGTCAAGCGCGACAACCACTCGAATCCGGGCGGCTTCCGGCACGAGCGGGACGAGCTGTTCGCCTGGCTCATCGAGAACGGCTTCCTCGAGAAGAACTTCTACATCGTGACCGGCGACCGCCACTGGCAGTACCACTCGCTCGACCCGACCGGTTTCGAGGAGTTCTCGACCGGCGCCCTCGTCGACGCCAACTCGCGCGTCGGACGCGCCCCGGGGGACCCGGACTCGAACGATCCGGACGCGCTCGTGATGCAGTACTACACCTACGACGAGCCGACCGGCGGCTTCCTGAATGTCGTGATCACGCCCGGCGACCCGGCAACGGCCGCGTTCCGTTTCTTCGACGAGCAGGGCGAGCTGATGTACGAGGATGTCAAGACCGCGAACTGACGGCCGTTCCAGCGCGGGCGGCGTAGTCCGCGCACCGGTTGTGCACCGGCTGGCTTGCGCGATCGGCGTTGTGCTGGCCGCCTCGGGCACGGACATCCCGGCCGCCGGAGCGGGTCCCGCCCCGCGGCCGCAGCCGCCGGTTGCCGTCACCGGGCCATCCGCGGAAGCGCAGGCCGCCGCGGGCGCGGCAACCACCAGCGGCACGAACGACGAGCGGACACCGCCGGCCGGAGCCGTGGACGGCAGCGCCGCGCCCGGTGCGTCTGCGCAGCCGGACGATGGAGACGCCGGCGACAGGTTCGACCCCATGCTGTTCGTCGGTCCGCCGGAGCCGCCGTGGCTGGTCGGGCCACCTGCGCCGGCAGTCGAAGAGCTGGTGGAAGGCCTGTACCTCGCCACCGGGTACGGCGGCAACCTGGTGGCGCGAGTCACCGCGGAAGGCGTCGTCATCGCGGGCGAGTTGACGGACGCGGCCGACACGATCGCCGCCCGGATCGCGGGCGTCACCGACCGGCCGGTCCGCTACATGCTCCGGACGCACCGGCACGTCGAAGGGCCGGTGGCCCTGCCCGCACCCTGGCGGAATGCGCAGATCGTCGCTCCCGAGCTGGCGGAGTCCCTTCCCCCGGCGGCCGGCGTCCGAACGCTGGCGGAGCCCCCGGACCTGACGTTCACCCGCGGGCTGGCGCTGTTCCCGGGCGAGGCCGAGGTTCAGCTCCATCACTTCGCCCCGGCGCACACCGCCGGCGACGCCGCGGTCCTGTTCCCCGATCTGGGTGTGCTCTACGCCGGCGATCTCGTCGTCCGGGGCATGCCCTTCATCGACTACGCGGCAGGAGGAAGCAGCCGCGGATGGGTCGAATCGCTGGACGGCATTCTCGCTCTCGAGTTCGAGATCGCCATTCCGGGAGCCGGGCCGCCCCTGACCAGACGCGACGTGCAGGTATTCCGCGATCGTCTCGTCACGCTGCGGATGCGCACGATGCAGCTCCTGTATCGCAACGTGGCGCGGGAGGCGGCGCTGCCCCTGCTGCAAACCGCGGACCTCGACTGGCCGTTCGTGCCCGAGGGTCCATTCGCATCGCAGAGCTTTGCCGACCTGTACGACGAGTTGGCGGTGGAACGGGAAGAGGCTCGCGAAGCGGCCGCGGCCGAAGCTGAAGACGAAGTCGATGAGACAGGGACTCGGCCAAGCGGGCCCTGACAGCCCGTGGCAAGAGCCCCGCTGCATTCGAGCGGCGATGCATCCCGCGTGGACTGCGTTGCTCCTCGGTCGAATATTGCCCGATATGCTCCCTCGTCGCGCCTTGCCACGCGGGCGCCTCGCCGCTCTCGCGATCAGGTTTCGTCAGGCAGCTCGCGGGGACGCCACAGCCCGGCCAGGGTGCCCGGGCTCGACGTCTTCAGTTCCTTCCAGGACCGGATCGACAGGCGAATCTCGGCCAGGGCGGCGGTCGGAAGCGTCTCCGAACGTTTCGCCAGGCGCGCGACGAGATCCTCGAGGCCGGGGTTGTGGCCCACGACCATGACGCGCCGCGCGCCGCCGGCGATGCCGCGCACGACATCGACGATTTCGTCCGGGCTGGCGAGGTACAGGTGACGATCGAGCTGCACGGCCCCCTCGTAGCCGGCGTGTTGGGCCACCTCGTCGGCGGTCCGGCGCGCGCGCTTCGCGGTGGAGCTGACGATGACGTCCGGACGCAGTCCCTGCGAGGCCACCAGCCGCCCCATCCGCGGCGCGTCCCGCTTGCCGCGCTTGTTCAGGGGCCGGTCATGGTCGGACGTCTCCGGGTGCTTCCAGCTCGACTTCGCGTGCCGCAGAACCAGCAGCGTCTTCATGACGTAAGCCTTGTATGATCCGTGATGGATTCGGATTCAGCAAGCCCGGAATCGTCGTCCAGTCCTGAATCGCCATGCTCATAGGTCTTCTCGACATCTACTCGATGATCGTCCTCGGCGCGGTAATCGCCTCCTGGGTCCAGATTCCGCCCGACAACCCCATCGGCAACTTCCTGTACTCCATGACCGAGCCCCTGCTCGGCCCGATCCGCTCGGTGCTCCCCGACATGGGCGGGCTCGACTTCTCGCCGCTCGTGCTGCTGTTCGCCTTGCGGATGCTGCGCGGCGTCCTGCTGTCGGCGGCGGCGGGTTTCTGAATTATCATTCCCTGCACGTTGTTCCTCGGAGGTAGCAGGATGCGCAAAGCACTCTTCGTCGCGCTGATCCAGGCCGCGCTGGTCGCCGCCCTGGTCGTCGCCGCCGGGCCCGCCGCGCCGGCCGAGGCCCAGGAAAACCAGTACGTCACGCCGATCGACGTCCGGATGGGCGAGCGGGTATTCCGCGCCCAGTGCGGCCGCTGCCACGGCCGCGACGGCCGCGGCAACGACGAGACCGGCGCGCCGGATCTGACGACCGGCCAGTTCTCCCGGGTGAGCTCCGACGCCGGCATGTTCGACGTGATCCGCGAGGGCATCGACGGCACGGCGATGATCGGCATCAGCCCCCGGGCGTCCGATCAGTCGGTCTGGCAGATCGTCTCCTACATCAACTCGCTGAATCTCGATCCGGGCGACTACGACCTGCCCGGCGATGCCGCGCGCGGCGAGCAGGTCTACGCCGGCGCGAATTGCGCGACCTGCCACATGATCCGCGGCGAGGGCGGCCGGACGGGTCCCGACCTGTCGACCGTCGGCAGCCGGCTCGACCCGGATGAGCTGGCGACCTCCCTCAGCGACCCGGACGCCGAGGTGGCTCCACGCTGGTGGACGATGCGCATCAACCGGGCCGACGGCTCGACGATAGAAGGGCTGCGGATGAACGAGGACACGTTCACCGTCCGCATCATGGACGCCGACGAGAACCTCTGGAGCTTCATCAAGAGCGAGGTCCGCTCGGTGGAGCAGGTCAAGACCTCCACCATGCCGGCGGCCGAGGATCTGAGCGGGAGCGACATGGACGACCTGGTCGCCTACCTCTTCTCGCTGCGCAGGGAGAGCTGAAGATGAAACGATTCGCGACGGTACTCGTGTTGATTACGCTGGCGTTGCCGGCGACGGCCCCGGCCCAGGACGACGAGGGTCCCTCGCTGCGCCCGGTTACCTGGGAGCGCTTGCTGAATGCGGCGGACGAGCCGGAGAACTGGCTGATGTACTCCGGCACGCTCGACAGCCAGCGGTACAGCCGACTCGATCAGATTCACAACCGCAACGTCGGCAATCTCGTGTTGAAGTGGGCCTACCAGATCCCGGAGATCGACCGGGCCGAGACCACGCCGCTCGTCGTCGACGGCGTGATGTTCGTCACCGAGGCGCCGAGCAACGTGGTGGCCCTCGACGCGGCGACCGGCCGCCAGTACTGGCGCTACGACCATGAGCTGCCGGACGATCTGCGCATCTGCTGCGGGCGCAACAACCGGGGCGTGGCCATCCTGGGCGAGACGCTCTTCATGAGCACGCTCGACGCGCATATCGTCGCTATCGACGCGCGCACCGGCAACGTGGTCTGGGACACCGAGACCGCCCCGCACGACAGCGGCTACAGCAAGACGGCGGCGCCGCTGGTGGTCAAGGACCAGGTCATCACGGGGATCGCGGGCGGCGAGTACGGCATCCGCGGCTTCCTCGATTCCTACGACCCGGCGAGCGGAGCGCGCAACTGGCGCACCTACACCATCCCCGGGCCGGACGAGCCGGGGAACCAGACCTGGCTCGGCGAATCGTGGCGGACCGGCGGATCGCCGACCTGGATCACCGGCACCTACGATCCCGACCTCGATCTCATCTACTGGGGCACCGGCAATCCCGGCCCCGACTGGAACGGCGAGGTGCGCCTGGGCGACAACCTCTACTCCGACTCGGTGCTCGCCCTGAACGGCGAGGACGGCAACCTGGAGTGGTACTTCCAGTTCACGCCGCACGACATCCACGACTGGGACGCCATCCAGGTGCCGATCATCGCCGACATCATGTACGAGGGCGAGATGCGGAGGGTCATGATGTGGGCCAACCGCAACGCCTTCTACTACACGCTCGACCGCGAGACCGGCGAGTTCCTGGTCGGCAAGCCGTACGCCCTGCAGACCTGGGCGGAAGGGCTCGACGAGAACGGCCGCCCGATCCGCGTGCCGAACATGGAGCCGTCCGTCGAGGGCACTCTGGTCTCGCCGACCATCGGCGGCGGCACCAACTGGTGGTCGCCGACCTTCAGTCCGCGCACCGGCCTGCTCTACGTCAACGCGTTCGACGGCGAGCAGATCTACTTCATCCGCGAGGAGGAGTACGTCGAGGGCGAGCAGTACCTCGGGGGCGGCGGCGAGAGCGCCGGGCCGATCGACAACTACCACAGCGCGGTCCGCGCCATCGATCCGGCGACGGGCGACGTCCAATGGGAGTACCCCATCGCGCCGCGGTCGACCTCCGGCCTGATGTCCACCGCCGGCGACCTGGTCTTCGGCGGCACCGTGGACGGCTACTTTTTCGCCATCGACGCGGTCAGCGGCGAGGAGCTGTGGCACATGACGGTCGGAGCCCGCGTGCACTCGGCGCCGATCAGCTACGCGGTCGACGGGCAGCAGTACGTCTCGATCGCGGCCGGCAACGTCGTCTTCACGTTCGGCCTCGCCGATTAGGCGGGACCTGCCGTTACGGACACGGACCGGAACCGGGCGCATCGGCGAGCGCGTCCGGTTCCGGTGCCCGGCCTTCCCAATCCGGTCGGTCTCACGCCGTCCGACGCTCGTAGCCGGCGGCCCCGATGCCGCCTGACGAGCCTGCCGGGGCCCTCCCCTGGCGCCAAGGCACGCGTTCGCGTTCTACGATCTCCCGATGGCTCTCCGCGCTTTCGTCGACGGCATGCGTCGGGTCGCAGCCGCTCCGCTGCTGTTCCTTCTCCTGTACAGCCTGGCTCTCGCCGCCGCGCTGGCGCTGGGATCCGTCACACCCGAGGGAGGCGCCGCCGGCGTCGAATCCGTCAGAACCACCGGCGACGGCGCGCCCGTCGGCATCACCCACGCCGTCGGGTCCGACCCCTCGGGTTTCGCGGTGGTCGCCGCCCTCGGCAGTCTGGCCAGGGGCGTGCCGCAGCCCGGCGCCGCCGCGCTGGCCCTGGCCGGCATGGTCTTCTGGACGTTCCTGGCCGGCGGCGCCCTGGATCGGCTGGCCCGGCAGCGGTGGATGGGAGGCGCCGGGTTTCTCGCGGCGTGCCGTCATCATGTGTGGCCGCTGACACGGCTCGCCCTGCTGGCCGGTGCACTGTACTGGCTCTTGTTCGGCTTGCTCCGACCCTGGCTCTCCAGCGGCGCTCCCGGCGCATCCGCGACGGGGCCGGCCAGCGCGGCCAACGCCGATGCGGCCTGGCTCGCGCTCAACGGGCTGTTCGCCGCCGGGCGTGCGGGTATCGGCCTCGTCGTCGACTACGCACGGGTCCGCGCCGTGGTCGAGGACCGCCGGAGCGCGATCGGCGCCCTCCTGGCCGCGCTCCGCTTCATGGTCCGCCGCCCCGCCGCGGTCGCCGCTCTCTGGCTGCTGAACGCGCTCCTGCTCGTGCTGCTGCTGGCGGGCTGCTCGCTCGTGGCGCCGGCCGCGATGAACCTCGGCCGGATGGGACCGTTCTTCGTCGCACAGCTCTATCCGGCTGCGCATCTCCTCGCGATGCTCGTGGCCTGGGCGTCGCAGACCGCGTACTTCCAGGACCAGCTCGCGCACCCCACCTACGTCGCGCGAGCACGTGTCATCGACGCCGCACGGCCTGCGCCGCCCGCCGGCGCGCCCTGAATCCACCGAGTGTGGTACAAGTGAGTGAGAGGGCCCGCCTGCCCGGGAGATCAAGCATGCACGCGATTCAGAGACACTTCGTGAGCGCCGGCATCGCTCTGTCGGTCCTTGTCGGGATTGCCGCCGGCGCCGAAGCAGCCGGCCAGTCGCCGGAGCAGCTCGAGCAGGCCGTCGAGCGGGAGCTGCGCCGGGACCGCGCGCTGCGCCGGCTCGACGTGTCGGCGGCCGGCGACGAGGTCACGCTGCGCGGGCGGGTGCGCCACTTCTGGGACAAGAACGAGGCGCTCCGCCGCACGTTCGGCGTGCGCGGCGTCGGCACCGTGGTCAGCGAGATCGAGGTGCCGGTCCAGGAGGACCAGGAAGAGCTGGTCGAGGACGTGAGCCGCGCCATCCAGCGCTATCCGCACTACCGGGTCTGGGACTACATCGACGGGCGCATAGACAACGGCGTCGTCAGCATCTTCGGGCAGGTGACGCCGGAGCGCGACAAGGCGGGCGAGCTGTTCGAGCGCATCGCCAAGGTGCGCGGCGTCCAGGACGTCCAGGTGAACCTCACCCCGCTCTCTCCCAGCAGCTCGGACAACCGGCTCCGGAACGCGATCGGCCGCCAGCTCGCCAGGAGCGAGCACTTCCAGCGGTTCGTATCGATGCCCAATCCGCCGTTCCACATCATCGTGAACAACAGCGTGGTCACTCTCATCGGCTACGTGCAGAGCCGGATCGAGTACATCGAGATGCAGCGCATCGTCGCCCAGACGCAGGGCGTCCTGCGGGTCGACAACCAGTTGCAGACCATTCGGTAGCCCCTTTCGGAGCTTCCGCCCCTGTCAGGCGGCAGGCGCGCGAGGTCCACGTCGGGTCGGCACCGGCTACTACGGTTCGCCGACCGACGCGGCAGTCTCTGCACCGGAGGAGGCGGTCGCGGACGACGCATCGCCCGCAGCCTGCGGACGCCGCCGCACCTCGCAAGTGCTCGGGACGTCGGGCGCCAGCTCGACCATCTCGTCCTCGTGGACGATGGTCAGCGGCGCCGCCCCTTTCAGGGTGTACGTGGCGGACGTCGGGGTCAGATCGACCTCCAGGCGCTGCCCCCGGATCTGCAGCGGGAACCGCAGGCCGCCGAGGCGCTCGGGCACCTTGGGCGCGAAGCTGATGCGGCCGCCGGTGTCGCGCATCCCCGCGAAGCCGTAGATGAGGGTCATCCAGAACCCGCCCATCGAAGCGACGTGGCATCCGTCCTGCACGTTGCCGGCCACGTCGGCCAGGTCCATCAGTCCCGCGTCGATGGAGTAGCTGAACGCCTTGTCCATCTCTCCCACCTCGGCCGCGATGATGCTCTCGATGGAGCACGACAGCGACGAATCACGCGTGGTCAACCGGTCGTAGTACACGAAGTTGCGCCGCTTCTGGTCGTGCGAGAACTCGTGTCCGAGCAGGAACATCGCCAGCACGACGTCCGCCTGCTTGACGACGCGAAAGCGGTAGATCACCAGCGGGTGGTAGTGCAGCAACAGCGGGTACTTCTCCGCGGGCGTGCTGTCGAAGTCCCAGTCCTGCTTGTCCTTGAAGGAATCGTCCTGCAGGTGCACGCCGTCGCGCTCGTCGTACGGCAGGTACATCCGGTCGGCCGCCTGCCGCCACTCGTCGACCTCGCCCTGACGAAGTCGGGTGTCGCGCGTCAGCGACGCGAATCGTTGCGGATCGTTCTCCGCCAGCGCGCGAATGGTCTCCACGGCGTACCAGAGGTTCTCGCGCGCCATCAGGTTCGTGTACAGGTTGTTGTTGACGACCGTGTTGTACTCATCCGGCCCCGTCACCCCATTGATCCGGAACTTGCCGTCGTGGCGGCCGAAGAAGCCGAGGTCGACCCACAGGCGCGCCGTCTCGATCAGGATCTCCGCGCCGACCTCCTTCAGGAAGTCCCTGTCGCCGGTGGCGTCGACGTACTTGCGAAGCGCGTACACGATGTCCGCGTTGATGTGGTACTGCGCCGTTCCGGCCGCGTAGTACGCGGACGCCTCGTTGCCGTTGATGGTGCGCCAGGGGAACAGCGCCCCGCGCTGGTTCACCTCCCGCGCACGCCGCCGCGCCTCTTCCAGGAAGTCGTGCCGCTGCCGGAGCAGGTTCTGCGCGATGCGCGGTTTGGTATAGGTGAGGAACGGCAACACGTAGATCTCGGTGTCCCAGAAGTAGTGCCCCTCGTATCCGGGCCCGGTCAGGCCCTTGGCCGGCACGCCGACGCCCTCGGCCCGCGCCGTCGCCTGGCACATGTGGAACAGGTTGAACCGGATGGTCTGCTGCCACTCCGGGTTGTCGCGCACCTCCACGTCGCTGCAATCCCAGAAGTCGTCGAGAAAGCGCTTCTGGCTGGCGAGGAGATCCTCGAACCCCTTCTCCACCGCGCGGTCGAGAACCCGCTCGGCACGTTGGCAGAGCTCCTCGACCTGGCGGCGCCGCGACGAGTGGTACGTGATGTACTTGATGAGCCGGATGCGGGTTCCGACCGTGCCGTCGATGGAATAGACCACGCGCCCGGCGGACTCGTCGGCCGCTGCCTTGACACGGAACGAGCAGTCGGTCCGCACCTCGTGATCGATGGCGCACGACAGCGTCATCCCGCTCGATTGGGTCGCGTAGCCGCGCACCACGCGCGCGTCCCCGGTGCGGCTCACCTCCACGTCGAGCACCTCGCAGCCGAACTGCCGGGTGCGGGGGTCGCCGTTGGCAGGCGCGGAACGCTCGCTGTCGACGACTTCCGACACGATGACGACGGGCGCGTCGTTCGCCAGGAGCGTGACCTCGTACTCGATTGCGGCCAGATGCCGGTGCTCGAGAGAGACCAGGCGGCGCGACCGAATGGCGACGCGCTGCCCCGAAGAATGCGCCCAGACGAGCTCCCTGTCGAGCGTGCCGGCCCGCATGTCGAGCGCCCGCTCGAATCCCTCCAGGGTCGCGGTCGGCAGAAAGAACGGCTCGTCGTCGACGTACAGGCGGATGATCTTGGCGTCCGGCACGTCGACGATGGTCTGCCCCAGCTTGGCGAAGCCGTAGGCTTCCTCGCCGTAGACGATCGGCCACGTCTCGTGAACGCCGTTGACGTAGGTGCCGCTGTGCACCACCGGCTGTCCTTCGTCACACGTTCCACGCATCCCCAGGTAGCCGTTCGCGGTGGCGAACAGCGATTCGGCGGCCGCCAGATAGCGTTCGTCGAAGCGCGTCTCCACCAGGCGCCAGGGATCGCGCGCGTAGATGTGCCGGGGTGGATGCTGGCGGTGGCTGTCAACCATCGGTCACGGCGCCTCCGTGGGTCCGGCCTCTTCCCCGTTTCTCAGCGTGTCGCCCAGGTCGCTCACCACGTGGTCCGCGCCGGCCCGCGCGAGCGCGGCCGGCTCGCCGTTGCGATCGATCGCGACGACCAGCCCGAATCCCCCGGCACGGCCGGCTTCGACGCCGGCGATGGCATCCTCCACCACGACAGCCCGCGTCGGCGACACGCCGAGCACGCGCGCCGCGTAGGCGAAGGTATCGGGTGCGGGCTTGCCGGCCAGCCCGTGGCGCGCGGCAACCTGACCGTCGACGCGCAATTCGAACAGGTCGGCGAGCCCGGCGGCATCCAGGATGACCTGACAGCTACGACTCGAGGAGACCACGGCGGTGCGCACGCCGTTGCGAAGCAGGTGCCGCACAACGGCCAACGAGCCGTCGTACACCTCGACCCCCTCGCTGGCCAGCAGGTCGGTGAACATCGCGTTCTTCCGGTTGCCGAGACCGCAGACGGTCTCCACGCCGGGAGCATCGTCGGGAACACCGTCGTCCAGCGTGATGCCGCGCGAGCCGAGGAAGGTTCTGACCCCGTCGTGGCGCGGGCGCCCGTCGACGAACCGCGCGTAGTCCCCCGGCATCTCGAATGGGTGGAACGGCTCGCCGCGCGCGGACGCCCGACCGCGCAGGTAGTCGTCGAACATCCGTTTCCACGACGCGGCGTGGAGTCTGGCGGTGGCGGTGAGTACGCCGTCGAGGTCGAAGAGTACCGCGTCGTACGCGGTCCAGTCGATCATGAGCAGGAGTCCGACCGACGCCGTATTCCATCTATCGGCCGGACGGCCGGCCCGCTGGAGCTTCCCCTTCAGACTTGCGAGGCTTCGGCCGGCCGGGGGCAGGCGACACCGGTCCCGCCGAGGCCGCAGTAACCGCCGGGGTTCTTCGCCAGATACTGCTGATGGTAACCCTCGGCGTGGTAGAAGGGCGGCGCCGCACGGATCTCGGTCGTGATGGGCCCGTATCCGGCCGCGGTCAGACCCGGCTGGTACGCATCCCGCGACGCCTCGGCAGCATGCAGCCGCTCGTCGTCCTCCACGAAGATCACCGAGCGGTACTGCGTCCCCACGTCGTTGCCCTGGCGCATGCCCTGCGTCGGATCGTGACTCTCCCAGAAGACCCGCAGGAGCCCCTCGAAGTCGATGACCCGCGGGTCGTAGACGACGAGCACCACCTCGGAGTGTCCCGTCCCCCCGCTGCAGACCTCTTCGTAGGTCGGATTCTTCGTAAACCCCCCGGCGTAACCGACGGCCGTCGAATAGACGCCCTCGAGCTTCCAGAAGGTGCGCTCGGCACCCCAGAAGCAGCCCAGACCGAAAACCGCACTACGTGTTCCCTCGGGAAACGGCCGGGTTATCGGACGCCCGTGCACGAAATGCCCCGGCGGCACCGGCAGCGGCTCGTCGCGACCCGGCAGCGCTTCCGCCGCGGCGGGCATCCGCAGACTGGCTGGATTGGCGAACAGCATCGTCCCCTCCTCGACGCGGGCTGGCGTCGTCTGCGCCAGCGCCATTCTGCGGCGCAGACTTCCGACCCACGCCTGTACAGCATAACGAACGGCGGGCCGCAGAGCGACCGTCGAGCCGGCCTCCCCGGCACGGCCCGCACGCGCCACGAGCGGCAAACGGATACCACCGGCCCGGTGCGCCACCCGCGGCAGCATCGGTCGGCCGGATCCCGGCACGTCCCGTTAATGCTTTGAATCGTTTGCCAAATCGCTTGAAATGCTATTGAATCAGCTTTCTTCAGGGGAGTCTTGCGTCGTGAAGAGAGACCGCTTTCCCGTGCTCCCGGCGCTCGCCCTGGCGACCGCCGCCGCGTGTGGTACGGACGGACAGGACCTTGGCGACGCCGAGCCGCCGACGTTGCTGGTGTCCGCCGCGGCCAGCCTTTCCGAAGCGATCGGCGCGGTCGCGGACCGGTTCGAGGACGAGCACGGCATCCGCATCCTGCTGAACGTCGCCGGATCGCAAGTGCTCGCGTCGCAAATCATCGAGGGCGCCCCGGCCGACGTCTTCATCAGCGCCGACGTGCTGCAGATGGAGCGCGCGGCGGGAGAGGGCCGCATCGACCCGGCGCGGAGGATCGACCTGCTCTCGAACCAGCTCGTGGTCGTGGTGCCCTCCGACCGGACGGGCACGGTGAGAGAGCCGCGGGACCTTGCAAGCACCGCGATCAGCCGAATCGCCCTTGGCGATCCCGTAGCCGTGCCGGCTGGTGTCTACGCCCGCCGCTACCTCGAGTCGCAGGGGCTGTGGGCATCGCTCCAGACCCGGATTGTCCCGACGAGCTCGGTGCGGGCGGCGTTGCGCGCGGTGGAAGCGGGTACGGTGGACGCGGGGATCGTCTATCGGACGGACGTACAGGCGTCCGGGGACGCCGTCATCGCGTACGCCGTGCCGCTCGAGGATGGCCCCACCATCGTCTATCCGGCCGCGGTTGTCCGCGATGCGCCCAACGAAGCGGTCGCGGCACGCTTCCTCGACTACCTGCAAAGCGACGGCGCCCGGCTGCAGTTCGAAGCGGCGGGCTTCATCGGCCTGCCGGCGGCCGGCCAATCGGTCCCGGAGAAGGCACGATGACGGCGGAGCTGGTGCAGGTGACCGGATTCACCGTGCTGATGGCGGCCGTCGCGACCCTCGTCATGCTGCCGCCGGGGGTCGCCATCGCCTGGCTGCTCGCGCGGCGCGAGTTCCCGGGACGGGCGGTCCTGGAGACTTTCGTCTCGCTGCCGCTCGTCGTGCCGCCGGTGGCGACCGGCCTGATTCTGCTGAAGCTCTTCGGGCGTCGCGGGCCCCTGGGCGCGCTGCTCGAGCCGCTCGGGCTCGAGATCGTCTTCACCTGGAAGGCGGTGGTGGTCGCCATGGCGGTCATGGGGCTGCCGCTCCTCGTACGAGCGACGAGGGCCGGGTTCGAGCAGGCCGACCGGCGCTACGAGGCGATCGCCGCCACACTCGGCGCCCGACCGTGGCGGGTCTTCTGGACCGTCAGTCTGCCGCTGGCCCGGCGCGGCCTGCTGGCTGGCACAGTGCTCGGCTTCTCGCGCGCCATCGGGGAGTTCGGCGCCACGATCATGCTGGCCGGCGCGCTTCCGGGGGCGCGTACGCTGTCGGTCGCCATCTACCGCAACGCCGAGCTCGGGCGCGACGCGGCGGCGATGACGCTGATTGCCGCGGCGGTGACCATAGGCTTCGCGGCCGTCTACCTTTCGAACCGCCTCGGGACCGCGTCGTGAGCGGCGACGAGGCGTCGGTCGTCATCGATGTCCGGCTCCGCGCCGGCGCGTTCTCCCTCGACCTGCGCGAGACCATCGCGGCACGTACCGTCGCACTGTTCGGGCCCTCGGGATCCGGTAAGACCACCGCACTGGACGCCGTCGCCGGCCTGCGCCAGCCGGACGAGGGCCTGATCCGGATCGGCCGCCACGTGCTGTTCGATTCCCGGCTCGGCGTCGACGTGCCCGTGTACGACCGCCGCGTCGGCTACGTGCCGCAGGACCTGGCTCTGTTTCCTCATCTGGACGTCCGGCGCAACGTGCTGTACGGCGCCCGCGGCAGGCCGGTGGACCGCGGTCCCGGAGGGGAAGACACCGGGAAGCTCGGCGCCGGCGGCGGGACGCCGGGACCGCACGGCACCCACGCGTCGGTGCTTCAACTGCTGGAGATCGACACGCTCCTGTCGCGCTCGGTGGATGGCCTGTCCGGCGGGGAACGCCAGCGCGTCGCCCTCGCGCGGGCCCTGATGACCGATCCCGACCTGCTGCTGCTCGATGAGCCGCTCGCCGCGCTCGACCTCGGCCTGCGCGACCGGATCCTGCCTTACCTGGAGCGGGTGCGCGACGAGCTCGGCACGCCGATGATCTACGTCTCGCACGTGGCCGACGAGGTGCACCGGGTCGCCGACTGGGCGATCGTGCTGGAGGCAGGGCGTGCCGTGCGCTCAGGAGCGCCCGCCAAGGTACTCCAGGACATACGTTGAGCGGCGAGTGCCCCCCGCCGTTCGTGCCGAGCGCCCGGTTTCGGGGGCGGAGGGCACGTGAGGCGAGACGAGGCGTGTCAGCAGGGGATGACGGCAGCCAGCGTGCCGGCCGCGGTCACGAGACGTCCGACGTCGACCGGATCGCTCGTTACGATTCGATCGCCGCTCTCCGCGACCAGCACGACGGTAGCGTCGATCGGATCGCTGGTTCCCGCTCGGGCCAGCAGAACGCCGGCGCGACGCCCCATCTGTTCGTCCACGGGACGGACTTCCACGGCGCGCAACAGGCGCGCGAGGCGCGCCTGGCGTCCCCGGGGATCCCGCCAAACCTGGCCGAGCACGATGGCACTCGTCCGCAAGTCGACATGCTGCCGTACAGCCACCCGCAAACGAGTCCCCACCGCTCGGTCGCCGCGTTCCACAGCCAGGAACGCACCGGCGTCGAGCACCAGCGCGCTCATGCTTCCGGCTTTCCCGGGCCCAGACCAAGATCGGCCTCCGCCTGGGCCAGCTCTTCGGGAGTCGGCGCGCCGAATTCGGCCTCCCATTCGTCGAGGAACTCACGCAGTGCGTCGGCGCGGAGCTTCCGGGCCGCCGCCTCCGCCAGCCACGACGACAGCCCGACGCCACCCTCCCGCGCGGCCTGCCGAATCTCGTCTCCGAGCGTGGCATCGAACGAGACGCTCATCTTGTCCACCTTCATGTTCCCATATTACCAGAGTATGGACATACTTCGGTATTCCGCAGTTCGACTACACTGGTTCGGCGGAACGGTGCCGGTGGGCCCGGCAGCGGACGGCCCTTGCCTGCTGCGACAGCACACGTTGATATTATGTGCTACTACTAAATAATGCTTTGTAACATAATTTCTGCGTGCGCTTCATCGACCGCGCCGACGAGATGCGGCGGCTCGACGCCGCGCTGACCGATCCCGGCGCCCTCGCCGTCATCTGGGGCCGGCGCCGGGTGGGCAAGACGCGCCTGCTCATCGAGTGGTCGAAGCTCCACGACGGCCTGTACGCGGCGGCGGAACCATCGGCGCCCGCGGTGCAGCGGCGCTATCTGGCCGCCGCGGTCGAGCACCGGTTTCCGGGATTCGCCGACGTGGAGTATCCGGACTGGCGGTCCTTCCTGTCGCGGCTCGCCAGCGAGGCGGCCGGCAACGGCTGGCCCGGGCCGTTCGTGCTGGACGAGCTGCCCTACCTGCTCGCCGCGGACCCGACCCTGGCCGGTGTCCTGCAGGCGTGGGTCGACACGACGCCTGGGCGTCCGAATCTGGTGGTCAGCGGTTCGAGCCAGCGGATGATGCACGGCGCGATTCTCTCGGCCGGTGCCCCGCTCTACGGCCGCGCACGCGAGGCCTTCGCCGTGCGTCCGCTGAGACCGGGATATCTCGCGGACCTCTTCCCTCAGGCCGGAGGCCGCGACCTGCTGGCGCTCTACGCCGCGTGGGGCGGGATGCCGCGCTACTGGGAGCTCGCCGAGCCGTTCGGGCTCGACCTCAAGCGCGCCGTCGACACCCTGGTGCTCGACCCGGCCGGCCCGTTGCACCTGGAGCCGGACCGGTTGCTTCTGGAGGAGGTCCCGCCGGCCGCGGCGCTGCGTCCCCTGCTGGACGTGATCGGCGGCGGCGCCCACCGGGTCAGCGAGATTGCGGGTCGTCTCGGATCGCCCGCTTCCAGCCTGTCGCGGCCACTGGCGGCGCTTTCGGAGATGGGCCTGGTGCGTCGCGAGACGCCGTTCGGGAGCGAGCCCCGCTCGGGCAAACGGAGCCTGTATCGGATCGACGACCCGTTCCTGCGGCTTTGGTTCCGCGTCGTCGCGCCGGGGCGAACCGCGCTCGCCCAGGCGCCGCGCGAGACGCGGCTGGAGTACTGGCGCCGTCACCGCGCCGGACTCGAAGCGCAGGCCTGGGAGGAGCTGTGCCGCATGGCCGTGCCGTTCCTGCACCGTACCGGATCGCCCCTCGCCGACCTCGGTCGCTGGGAGCCGGCGCAGCGCTACTGGCGGCGCAACGAGCCGGAGTACGATGTAGTCGCGCGTTCGGTGGATGGGCGGCGCCTGCTCATCGGCGAGGCGAAGTCGGCTTCGCGGCCGCTGTCGGCGGCGGCGCTCCGGTTTCGTCCGGGCGCTCCGGCGATTCCGGGCGTCGGCGAGCTGGAGATCGTGCCGGTTGTGTTCGCGCCGTTGGGCGCGGCAGATCCCGCCGTGGACACCGGCGTGCACGTGATCGATGCGCGGACGGTGTTCGACGTGCTGCGGTGAATACCAGAATCCGGTGCTGCCCGCTGATTATTGCTCGAACTCGTGGGTTTCGGGGTTCCGTAGATTGCGAGAACTGAAACGTGCTGCTCCGCTCGCGGGGGCAAGGATGACAGCGCTCTACGTCCGCGTCACAGGTAGGGCGTGCCGCTCCATTCCGGAACCTGCTGGTTCTGTCTGAGCCGCAGGCGCTGGAGGTTCAGGGCGGAGTAGTAGCTGTCGAGATCCGCATCTGCCTGAACGACGCCCGGCAGGCTGACCGACGCTTCCAACGCGAAGCGCTGCGCCAGCGGGTGGTCCGGATTCTCCCGATACGCCGCGCTCCACCAGTCGAGGATCCGTTCCTGAGCGGTTCGCAGCAACGGGTCGGCCGGCAGCCGATCGCGTTTCTCGCGCTGATTCACCGTTCTGTGGGCAGGCATCAGATTCCAGAGATCGCCGCAGGGCCAGACCGTCCAGGGAAAGCAATGGTCGATGTCGAGGTTGGCGGTGGTCAGCCGCTTGCCGCTCCAGACGCAGTGGAGACGTCGTGCGGCGAGCAATTGCTCGGCACGCTCCCGCGGAACCCTCACGTCCCGGCACGGATCGGACCATGTCATGGCCGAGGCCAGCCGAGCTTCGTCGAGTAATCGTCCCTGGGTGGCTCCGTAACGCTGGGTCACGCGTATCCACTCGGCGATGATGGCGGGCTCGATCCAGGCGCTGAAGCGCTGTATGGCCGCCCACAGGTGAGCCGGCACGCGCATCGCTCCAAAGCTGGAGAGATAGGGTCCGTCCAGCCGAAACCCGGCCGGCGCACGCGAAGCCGTGACCGGGCCGCGCACGGGAAGGATGGGACGTGTTCCGTTGGGATAGGTCATGTAGCGGACGGGCATCTGGACGATGGTCCGCACCGCATCCTTGATGGCCTGGTGAAGCGCCGCGCCGGTGTGCCCGGTGAACGGCATGCCCACCCGCAGGTCGTGATGCGAGACCTCCCCGAGTTTCTTGAAGGCAGCCTTTGCGAATCCGAGCCGTTCACAGCCGCGATTCGAGGGATTCTGCGGCAGGTCCGCGGCGAGCAATGGCTTGTACAGACGAATCCAGGTCAGGGCGACCAGACCCATTGGGATGGAGACATGATCGTCATCGGCCGACCCTGCTATGCCGCCAGCGCCGTCGGCGATACGACACAGCGTCCGCAAGAGGCCCAGCTTGTAGGTGGAGCTCTTGTCGTCGTTGAGAATGATGTGCCGCAAGAGCGGCAAGGCGCCCGTCCCGTCGTCCGGCAGCCGGATTGCCAGGTGCGTCCATTGGACATCGGTCCGGCCCAGGTGGTCGTCCGCGGCACCGTGCCTCTCGATGAAGGCGCCGTGATCCCGGGCCAGTCTACGGATTTCATCTTCCGAGACAGGATGGAATCCCCGTTCCGGTTCCGCCGGACCATGCCGCAGCGTGATCGCGAGCAACCCGCCCGGCTTGAGCAGGGTAATGAGTTTTCGGAACGCTCTTGCCCGCTCGGAAGGCGCGACGTGCATCCAGACGGCGCTGAGCAGAATGACGTCGAACGAGAGACCGCTCTTGAACGTCCGTTCGAGCCTCGGCAGGGAGTCGGCAAGCCACTGGATCGGTCGATCTTCGTACCGCTGTCGTGCGGCCGTCCGCATGTTGCCTGACGGTTCGACCGCGACGACGTCGTAACCCTGCGACGCCAGCCACGCGGCGTCACGACCACTGCCCGCACCGACGTCGAGGACGGTCCCCGTCTTCGAGGGAAGCAGGTCCTTGAGCCAGTGGTGGATCCGTCCGGCGGGCACGGTCTCGTAACGATCTGCGAGCTGTGCCGCGCGCGCGTCGTACCAGGAAATCGCGTCAGTCACTGCCGTGTCTCTGCCGCCGGATCTCAGATTTCCGCTACGCGTCGCAGGAACTCGGCCAGTTCATCGAACACGGGACTCGCAGCCGGAACCGGATTGTGCGTCTTCGACCAGATGTGTGCAGCTCCGGCACTCGGATCGTCCCGGCATGTGATGGCCACTACGGTCTGGAACTGCATCTTGGCGCGCTTCACTGCGTCCCATCCGCCGCAGTCCGTCGCAGGGCACGCGTCCAATTGCTGCAGGCACTCTGTAAGGCCCTCGTGCTCCTGAAGGATGGCCTCAACAAGAAGCGTCTCGAGCGCTCCGATCGCTTTGGCCCTCGGCATCATGTAGATGCCCGTGGACGGGCTGTCGTGCGTACCGTCGACGATCGTTACCGGATTGTCGGGAGCAGGCAGCCCTTCCTGAGTGAGGGCGCTTCGTGCATTCCGCCACCGCGCAGTCGGATCCGTGTCGTTGTCGCCAATGATGACGAGGCGCTTGAGCTTTCGCCAATCCGAGCTTGTTCTGAGACCCTGGACATGCCGCGCGAAGCGCTCGTAGCCCTTTGCATAGTTGACCGAGAAATTCTCGAGGTCCTCACGTTCCAGCAGCCGTCTGACCAGGCGCACATCGGCCGGACCCTCGCAGAGCACATAGATCGGGCTGTCGATGCGGAACGGATCCGCCTCCTTGTCTGCCATACCGACTACCGGATTTCAAGACCTTCTTCCAAAGCGGAAGCGAAGTGCCGGCCGTCGAAGCAATCGATTGCGCTGGCTCCGTTGTCCTTCGTGGTGCGCAGCAGCCGGAATTCCTGAGGATGCTCTCGAACTACCGGTAGCAGCGCTCGCAGGTACTCGAGACTGTGGGTTGTCGCGAACAGTTGGGTATTCGATTCCCTGGCGGCATCCAGAATCGTTGCCGACGCGCGGCCCATGAGGTCGAAGTACAGGCCGTTATCCATCTCGTCGATAAGGATGATCCCGCGTGAGAAATGATGCACGGCGAGCAGGATCGACAGCACTTTGTTGACGCCGTCGGACACCAGGGGCAAGGGTACTTTCTCCTGTACGGCGCGCAGCTTGGCGTGCACCATGGCCGTGCCGCCGTGGTACTCGACGCTCAACTCCTCGATGAACGGGAATTGCTTCCGGATAGCAGAGACGACGGCTCTGTGTTCGTCCTTCTTGCTCAGCGAAGAAAACCGCTGGCCGTTGTGCTCTGGACCTTCGCGGACCACGGGGGACAGGAGGATCGCGGGGAACGTCTCAACCACCGTTCCGAAGGACAAACCCTGACTGGTGAGCGCTGATTGGCACGTGACTGCGTCACCGTTGGCGAGCCCATATTCGAAGTCGATGGTAGCGTGCCGCATGCGTTCTTCGACCGATCCCTTCCCGAACGGCAGGGTGGTGCCCGCCGGGGGACCGTAAGACACGGTCAGCGACCTCGTGTTCTCGTCGGTCCCGACGGAACGCAGCGCGATAGTCGATGTCTGATCGAAATCGAAGAACAGGTCGCGCCAAAGCGACTCGAAGGACCCGCGTTCCGCAGAAATGGAGACGCTGTCTCCAAGGCCGCGCATACGTCGTATCTTGAGCACCAGCTCCGGTCCGACACCGGCAAGCAGGAAGAGCGCCTCCAGGAAGGCCGTCTTGCCGCCGCCGTTGCGGCCGACGATGACATTGAACCGGCCGAGGTCGCGGAGATGCACGTCGTGGAAGCACTTGAAGTTCGAGATCTTGAGATCCTGAATCATGGGACTTGCCGCGCGGGATGCGCGGCGTATCGCTCCGGGGTTGGCGAATGCTACCCGATCCCGATGCGCAGCACCGTGAACAGCAGCCAGCAGGTGAACCCGCCGACGATGGTCATCGACAGGCCCCACGCCATCAGCTTGTTGAACAGCTTCCGCGGGTCCTCGGACTTCGGCGCGGCGGCCATGCACAGCGCCCCCAGGGTCGAGAGCGCGGAGACGTCGACCAGGTGGGCGCCGACGTTCATCGACGAGGCGATGGCCAGCGGCTCGACCCCGCCGACCTGCGCGGCCAGGCCCGGCACGGTGGGGAGAAACGCCGGCAGGACGACGCCGGACGTGCTGCTGTAGATGGAGATGAAGCCGGTGGTGAACGCCATGACGGCGGTCACGGTGTTGGCGGTCGACACACCGGCCAGCACGCGGGTGAACAGCTCCAGGCCGCCGGTCTCGTCCAGAACGGAGATGAGCACGGTGACGCCGCAGACCATCATGATCACGCGCCACGGCATGATCTTGACCGCCTCCGACTCGTCGCCCGCCTTGAGCAGGGCCAGCACGATGGCGCAGCCGAAGGCGCCGAGCCCAACGTCCACGCCGAACAGGATGACGCCGACCAGCAGCGCGGCGATGACGCCGATCGTAATCCAGTGCTCCCGCTGGAAGTCGTCCGCCCCGGCCTTGCCCTCGGCGCCGTCGCTGCTTCCCCGCCCCGGAACGACGAGCGCCCCCTCGTGGTACCGGCCGAGCAGCCGCCAGCCGCCGAGCAGGAAGTAGGCGGCGAAGACGACGACGGCGTGGGCCATCATGTTGTTGAGGTAGGTGGACAGCGCGTAGCCGCTGAGCCCAATCTCGTCCATCACACCGTTGACGATGACTCCGGTCGGGGCGATCGGCGAGAGCGAGCCGGCGTTGGCGCCGTTGCCGATCATGATCGCCATCAGGAACGCCGGGATGCCGACCTGCCCGGCGACGGCCATGCCCATGGGCGCCATCAGGGCGACCGAGGCAATGTTGCCCGGCCCGATCGAGGCGAGCACGAACGACAGCGCGAAGAACATCATCGGCATGACGCCGACGTTGCCGCGGCACAGCAGCACCGCCTTGTGGGCGATGAGATCGAGGGTGCCGTTGGCCTGCGCCTGCGAGAAGAGCAGCGTGACGCCGGCCAGGGTCAGGAACAGCCGGGTCGGGAAGCCGCTCATCACCTCGGCGGCGCTCATGTCGGCGATGTAGACGCCGACGACCCAGGCGAGCGAGATGGCGAGGAACCCGACGTGCAGCCGGATGGTGCAACTGACCACGATGGCGATGGCCAGCGCGCCGAGAGACAGGGTGGCGGCATCCATGGGCCGGCAGTATATCCGGTTCGGGGCGGCGTGGATCTCTACCGGAGACGGCGATGCGGACGTGCATCGTCACGACGTCGGTCCTCCCGCCGCGCCGCACGCACCGGTTCGTGCGCGGCCGGCCTACGCGGCCGGGCACGCGCGGGCGCAGCGGCGGGAGTAGGATGGAAGAAGCGGCGGACGGCGGCCGAAGACGGCCGCCAGCGGCGGCGATCGGATGCACATCATCATCATCGGCGGCGGGGCTATCGGGTACCCGCTGGCGAAAGCCCTCGGCCCGGCGCACGACGTCTTCGTGGTCGATTCGGATCCGCTGGTCGGCGAGCGTTTCGCGGACGCCGACGTGGAGTTCGTGGCGGGCAGCGGCGCCAATCCCGACGTGCTGCGGCGCGCCGGGGTCGAGCGCTGCGAGCTGTTCATCGCCGCGGCGCAGCTCGACGAGGTGAACATCGTCGCCTGCGCGCTCGGCAGCAGGCTGGGCGCCCGGAGAACAATCTGCTTCGCCACGCGCGAGGACCTGCTGGTCGGGGGCGCGGACGGACTGCACGGCCACTTCGGCATCGACGAGATCATCTGGCCCGAGGGGGAGCTGGCCGCCGACATCGAGCGGATCATCATGGCCCCGGGCGCCACCGACGCCGAGGTGTTCGCGGGCGGCCGCATCGAGATGCTGGAGTACCGGCTCGACCCCACCTCGCCGCTGGTCGGACCGCCGCTGGCGTCGCTCGACCTGCCGGCGGGGGTGGTCGTCATCGCGGTGAAGCACGAGCAGTCGACCTCCATCCCGCGCGGCGACACGCGCCTCGCAACGGGCGACAGGGTGGTCCTGATGGGCAACCGCGACGGCATGGCGCAACTGCGCGCGCTGATGGCGCCGGCCGCCGGCGATGCCGGAACGCAACTCGTGACGATCATCGGCGGCGGCGACGTCGGCTACCGCCTGGCGCAACACCTCGAACGCGCCGACGGCATTCAACTCCGCGTCATCGAACGGGACCGCGCGCGGGGGGAGATGCTGGCGGCGGCGCTGTCGCGCGCCCTGGTCCTCCACGGGGACGGCACGGACCTGGAGCTGCTGGAGAACGAGGACATCGGCCGCAGCGACGTCCTTGTGTCGGTCATCGACAACGACGAGCGCAACCTGCTCGCCTCCCTGCTCGGACACCAGCTCGGCGTCGGGAAGGTGATCACCCGCGTGAGCAAGCGGGCCAACCATCGCTTGTTCGAGCGCGTCGGCATCGACGTCGCGTTGTCCGCCCGCGGCGCGGCCGTGACGTCGGTGGTGCACCAGATCGACGGCGGGCGCGCCAGCCTGCTCGCCATCCTGCAGGAGGGGCAGGCCCGCGTGGTGGAGCTGACCGCGCCGGCAGGGCTCGCGCCCACCGCGGTGAAGGACCTGCGCCTCCCGCGGGACTCCATCATCGGCACCGTGCTGCGCGGCGGCGAGGTCATCGTGCCGCGCGGCGGCCACGTGGTTCGGGAAGGCGACACGTTGCTCGTCTGCTGCAAGGACGCCGCCGTGCGGGGCGTGCGCGACCTGTTCGTACGGGGCTGAACGGCCGTCCATGCGATTCACCAACATCGCCCAGGTCGCCGGCCGCATCTGCCGGCTATTCGGCGCCGCGTTCGCGGCGCCCGCGCTCGTGGCCGCCTTCTACGGCGAATGGGCCGACATTCCCGGTTTCCTCATCGGCGGCCTCCTTGCCGGCGCCATCGGGCAGACGCTCCTGCATGTCTCGCGCGGCGCCGACGACGAGCTGCGCCGGATAGAGAGCCTGTCGGTCGTCTCCGGCGTCTGGCTGCTCTTCGCCGTGCTCTGTTCCATCCCCTACCTGTGGGTGGGCTTCGGGGTCATCGACGCGCTGTTCGAGGCGATGTCGGGAATCACGGCGACCGGCGCGACGATCCTGACCGATTTCGAGGCGCCGGGCCGGGGCCTCTTCTTCTGGCGGGCGATGACGCAGTGGATCGGCGGCATGGGCGTGATCGCGCTGGTGGTCGCCGTCCTGCCGCGGCTCGCCGGCGAGGTCCGCCAGCTCTTCTTCGCCGAGGCGCCGGGTCCGACGGAGGAGAAGCTGGCGCCGCAGATCCGCAAGACCGCGGCTTCGCTCTGGCGGCTGTACGCGGGCTTGACCGCGGCCGAGGTGATTGCGCTCGGCCTGGCCGGCATGCCGTGGTTCGATGCGGTCTGCCACGCCATGACCACGCTCGCGGCGGGCGGATTCTCGCCCAACGCGCAGTCGATCATGGGCTACGACAACGCCCTGATCGAGTGGATCATCTGCCTGTTCATGTTCCTCGCCGGCGCCAATTTCGCGCTCCAGTACCGGGCGCTGCTCGGCCGTCCCGGCGCCCTGTTCCGGGACGACGAGTTCCGCGCCTACGCGGGCATCGTGGCGCTGGCGGCGGCTTCGCTGGCCCTGCTGCTGTGGACCGTCGAAAGCGACGGCGCGCCCCTGCGCCGGGCGACGTTCCAGGTGCTGTCGATCCTGACCACCACCGGGTACGCCACGGCGGACTTCGAGCTGTGGAACGACCGGACCAAGCTGGTGCTTCTGGCCGTGATGTTCATCGGGGGCTGCGCCGGCTCCGCGGCCGGCGGGCCGAAGGTCCTGCGGCACATGCTGGTCGGGCGCTTCACGCTGCTGGAGCTGCGGCGGACGCTCCATCCCCGCGGCGTCCTGCCGGTGAAGCTCGGCGGGAAGGTCGTGCCCGACGAGGTCATCCGATCGGTCCTGGTGTTCTTCCTGTTCTACGTCCTCGTGTTCGCGGTCTGCACGGCGGTGGTCATCGGGCTGGGGGCGGACCTCGAGACCGCGGTGACCGCGACGACCGGCACGCTGGGCAACATCGGTCCCGGCTTCGGCGAGGTCGGCCCCATGTCCAACTACGCCGGGCTGCACCCGGCGAGCAAGCTGACGCTGACCGCGGCCATGTGGATCGGGCGCCTCGAGGTGGTGACCGTGCTCGCCCTGCTGCGGCCCGAGGTCTGGACGGGCGCGCACTGGCGGGGGATCGAGGGTTAGGAGCCCCGGTGATCTGCCTGGTCCACCACGGTGAGGCGGTACCCTCCAGCGTCGACGCGCACGGGATCGAGGTTCAGGAGCCCCTGTGATCTACCTGGTCCACCACGGTGAGGCGGTACCCTCCAGCATCGACGCGCAACGGCCGTTGACGGACACCGGCCGCGCGGCGGTCGAACGGCTCGCGCGGGAGGCGGCCGGGCGCGGCGTCGCGCCGGTCGAGATCTGGCACAGCGGCAAGCTGCGCGCCCGTCAGACCGGCGAGGCGTGCCGGCTGGCGTGCAATCCGCTGGCCGCCTTCACGATGGTCCGCGGCCTGCAGCCGGCCGACCCATCGGACATCCTCGCGGACCGGCTCGCGGGCGAGACCCGCGACCTGCTGCTGGTCGGCCACATGCCGCACATCGCCCGCCTGCTGCGGCGCCTGCTCGGCCGCGTCGGCGAGGATGTGGAATTCCCGCCGCACGGCGTGGTGGCCCTGGAGCCGGATCCGGGTGGCGACCCGACGCGCTGGCGGGAGGCGTGGCGGCTCGAGCCGGACGCCGGCGGCTGACGGCGCCGTTCCGTCGGGGCAGGCGAGCACCGGCGGCTCGCCACGAACAGGGTGTCCAGCGCGGATCCGGAGTACGCGCGGGCGGGGGCGAGTTGCGTGACGATGCCGCCGCACGGGCAGCGACACCGCCAGAGCGAGGAGCTTGCGCCGTAGACGTAGACGTAGACGTGGAACGCAACGAAGTGCGTTCCGAGGCGCAAGGACCTGGGACGGTGGGGGATGGGCCGAACACGGAGTCTCGCGACCGGGTTTGGCGGCGCGAGCGTGCTACGGCGTGGCGGGCGGCGCCTTGGCGAGCCAGGGTTCGAGCCGGTTCGCGTAGGAGAAAATCGCCGGCAGTCCGCCGGTGTGCACGAAGAGCACGCGGCTGCCAGCGGCGATGCGCCCCGCCCGCACCAGGGCGATCAGGCCCGCCATGGCCTTACCCGTGTACACAGGGTCGAGCAGCAGCGCCTCGAGCCGTGCCGCCATCGACATCGCCTCGCCGATGGCCTCGTTGAGCAGGCCGTAGCCCGGCGGGTGCACCTCGTCGCTTGCGTGGACGTCATCCGCGGCGAACGTCTTCGGAAACCCGATCAGGGCGGCGAGCTCCGTCGCGCGCCGCGCCACTCGGAGGCGCTGTTGCCGCGCGTCGCGCCGCACGCAGATGCCGTGCACCGGCATCCGCTCGCCGAGCGCCCGCATGCCCACCAGAAGCCCCGCGTGGGTCAGGGCGCCGCCCGAGGCGCAGACCACCGCGTCGAACCCGAAGCCGCGCGCTTGGGCCTGCTCCAGCACCTCGCTCGCCGCCACGACATAGCCCAGCGCGCCGAGCGGCGGGCGGTCGATGCCATTGTGCACGACGTAGGGCTTGCGGCCCGCGCCCGCGAGCGACTCCGCGAGGCGGTCGAGGGCCGCATCCGCGGCCGCCTCGTCCCCTTCCGCCGGAAACGGATGCAGCGTCGCCCCCAGCAGCCGGTCGAGCAGCACGTTGCCGGAGCTGCGGTAGAGGTCGTCGCCTCCTTCCACGCGATCCTCGAGCTGCACGTGGACGTCCATGCCGAGCTGCCGCGCCGCTCCCGCCGCGACACGGACGAAGTTCGACTGCACGGCTCCGGAGGTAACCAGCGTGTCCGCGCCGTGCGCGCGCGCCTCACCGAGGTAGAACTCCAACTGGCGCACCTTGTTGCCCCCGAAGGCGAGCCCGGTGCAGTCGTCGCGCTTGATCCACAGCTCGATCCCGAGGGCCGACCCAAGCCTCGGCGCCGAATCGAGCGGCGTCGGCGTGTGGCCGAGCCGCACCCGCGGGAACCTGTCGATGGCGGCGAGGAGTCCAGGCATTGGTGTGTCTCAGACGGTTCGGGCGGTGTCGTCAGGTTCCGTCACTTCCTGTCCGCGGGAAACCAGGCTTGCAGAGTCTCTCTCAGCTCTCCAAAGGCGGCGTCAGTACATCCGTCGAATGTCGAGACCGCTGCCACCTCCCTGAACAACGCCGAGGAACGCACTTTCTTCTTCTGTCGGATGGCCTCCTCCAGGGCCTTCTTCGGTTCAGCGGGCTTCGCGTGGCTTGCAGGCCATAGATTCTGTTCCCCGAGCCAATCCCGAAGGGGTCTGAAGCGGTGGCCCCATCCCAGGATCCGTGCGGTCTCCCTGGAAGGGCTCCAAATCCAGGCTTCGAGCTCCGGGGCGATGGCAATTGCTCTCGAGTCCCGCCAGCCGTTGCGCTCCAGCTGCCCCTCAACCTCCCGCTGGATCACGTCGGGAGGTTCATTGCTGCCGCATCCTCGATGGTCGAAGACGACGAGGGCGTACCGGTATCCATTGATGAACGGACGGAGGAACTCCGCGGCACTGGTTCGACAACCTGGATCGGAATGCGGGTGCCGGTGGATGTCGAACGATACGGCGCGAATTGCCAGTTCGGTCCGACGCACCTGAAGCAGCGTCTCCACACAGGCGGAGATGTGCTTGTCCGCCGCCAGGACAATGAGATCCTGGGGTGGTGTGCCGGAATTCACCCAAGCACTCCTGCCGCGAAGAACACGCTGAGGTTCGGAGACCCCTGCCAGTCCTTGAGCCCGGGATGTGCCGACGCCGGTATGATGTCCGTGGCGCCTTCCGAGCTCTTCCCGACGCACAGAACGTGCTCAAGGTCCGCGTGGCTCAGAAAGATCGGGGAGTGCGTCGCGAGTAGTACCTGCGAGTCGTAAACCGAGGACAGCGCATCATACACGTCCTGAATGACGCCGGGGTGCAGCCCGTTCTCTGGTTCCTCCATCAGGTAGATCTTGCCGGGCTCCTGGATGTACGCCGGAAGCGTAAGTGCGAGAAGCCGCAAGGTTCCATCGGAAATCGTCCACGACGGGACGTCTACTCCCGACGAGTAGCGAAGCATGAGATAGCAATGGCGATCGTCCTCCCGCTCCACCACGCGCACGTCCTGGATTTCCGGAAGCGCGGACCGAACGTGATTGAGCCATGCCCTGAAGGCCGTATCGTTCTCTGCACGCAACTTGCGGATGACCTGCGGAAGATTGGAGCCGTCGGAGAAGAAAGCTTCCCGCCGCCGCTCCGGTGGACTGGACTGGCGCATTCGAACGCTGTCGAGGAACAGCCGCTGCGTACCTGTTTCCAGCAATCGCTTCACATAGGTGGAGACCGGGAAGGTCTCCGGCGACTCGGGGAGGTTCCCCAGCGTCGAACGGGCAGGCCCGAACGAAATGGCGATCGTCCATCCTTTGCCTGCTTGCTTCGATACCTCGATGTTGAAGTTGTCTCGTCCTTCACGGGACTTGCTCAGTATTGTTCTCGACCCGGGCCGCCCCCCCCGAGCAGAATCGTTGCAGGGACCTTCGGAGGATCGGGAAATCTCAGAACCTGTTGTGCCGGCGCAGCGGATCTTCCGCAGGGCATCAGCAGGCCTCTTTCGGAATCGATACGCGTTGTTCCGGAGTTCTCCGTGATCGCTATTTCGTAACGAAACAACTCGAATCTCTTCTCCTGAGGAAGCTGTTTCTTCAGAGCGTCCGGTACCGTGAACTCGACGGCCAACTCGAAACCCAGGTCCTTCGCGGGCCGCTTCCAGACCAGGTCCTGAAAGTTGCGGGTGCGCTTCTCGACCGCTTCCTCCAGTCCTGAAGCCACGACATCCCCCAGAAACGCGACGACGTCCAACAAGGTGCTCTTCCCGCTGGCGTTGGGGCCGACCAGGACGTGGAAACGGTCCAGGGCGATGTCCACGTATCGCAGGCAACGGTAGTTGAGAGCCTGGATGCGGCGGATCATGGCGCAAGCCTACAGCGAGTTGTCGATGTCGCGGACCACGCTCGCACGAATCCTCGTGACCCCGGCATCAGCGGAGCGCGCGCAGCTTCTCGTTGAGCAGCTCCCACGCCCGCCGCACGTGGCGCTCTGCCGTGCGCACGTGCCCGATGGCCAGGCGGATGGTAAAGCGCCCGTTGAGGCGCGTGTGGGACAGGAAGACCTCGCCCGTGGCGTTCACCGCCTCCATAAGCCGCTCGTTGAGCGCATCCGTCTCCGCATCGATGGCGCTGGACGCGGCCGGAGTCGCCTTCTCGGTCCCCGCTTCACCCGAGCCGGCCACGGCGTTGCCGCGAGGCACCGCCCGGAAGCAGACGACGCTGAACGGGACGGGCGCGAGCCGCTCGAATTCCGGGCTCTCGTCGACCCACGCCGCGAACAGCCGGGCCAGCCGCATGTGCTCTGCGAGCCGGTCGCGGATACCCTCCGATCCGAAGTGCCGGAGGATGGCCCAGAGCTTCAGCGACCGGAAACGGCGGCCCAACTGGACCCCGGTGTCCATCAGGTTGCGGACCTCCACCGCCTCCAGCGTCTGCAGGTAGTCGGGGGTCAGCGAGAACGCGTCGCGCACCGTGTCCATGTGACGGCAGTAGAACGCGCTGAGGTCGAACGGCGTGAAGAGCCACTTGTGCGGGTTGACCACGAAGGAATCGGCCCGCTCGCAGCCGGCCAGCACGTCCCGCGTCTCCGGCACGAGGGCCGCGACCCCGGCGTAGGCCGCGTCGACGTGCAGCCAGAGCCCCTCGTCGGCGCATATGCGCGCGATGGGACCCACCGGGTCGACGCTGGTGGTCGAGGTGGTGCCGACGGTGGCGACCACCGCCAGCGGCGTCACGCCGCGCGCACGGTCGGCGGCAATGGCCTCCCGCAGCGCGTCGGGCCGCATCCGGAACCCGGCGTCGGCCGGGACGCGGGCCAGCGCGTCGTGGCCCAGCCCGAGCGTCATGATCGCCTTGTCTATCGAGGAATGGGCCTGCTCGGAGGCGTACACGCGCAGCGGGCCGAGATCCGGGCGCCCGGCCAGTCCGCGCGTACGCACGTCGGCCACCGCACGGTGCCGGGCCGCGGCCAGCGCGTGCAGGCTAGAGATGGACGCGGTGTCGTAGATGACCCCCTCGAACGAGTCGGGCAGACCGAGAAGCTGGCGTAGCCAGCCCAATGTCACCTCTTCGAGCTCCGTGGCGGCGGGCGACGTCCGCCACAGCATCGCCTGCACGTTCAGGGCGGCCGAGAGGAATTCGGCGAGCACCCCCGGCGCGGCGCCCGAGATGGCGAAGTAGGCGAAGAAGCCCGGGTGGTTCCAGTGGGTGATCCCGGGCAGGATCACCCGCTCGAAGTCGCGGAGGATCGCGTCGAAAGGGACGCCCTTGGCGGGCGGTGACGGCGGCAGCGCGTCGCGGACGGCGCCCGGCGCGTTCCGGGACAGGACCGGGTAGCGCTCGGTGTCGTTCAGGTAGTCGGCAATCCAGTCGACGAGGGCGTGGCCGTGCCGGCGGAACGCCTCGGCGTCCATGTCGCCGAGGCGCGCCGGGTCATTGCTGGCCACGGTGCCGCTTGCTTCCGTATCGTCGGCCACCGTGTCGCGGTCGGCCCGAGGTCCGTCAGTTGCCCGCGCCGACGTACTCGAGCGCGAAGTTCCGCAGCGGGACGCTGCGCAGCCCGATCGCCTCGGCCTCGGCGGTCGCGTCCTCGACGGAGTAGCCGTCCTGCTTGACCCGCTTGATCAGCCACATGGCGCCGACCCGGTTGGCGGAGCCGCAGTGGATGTAGACCGGCTGGTTCGACGGCTCGGCCACCGTCTCCAGGAACGCCTCGGCGATCTCGGCCGTCGGCGTGCGGAACGGCAGGTGGACGTAGTTGAGCCCGGCCGCCTCGGCCGCCGCGCGGCTCTCGTCGATATTGGCCCCCTGCTCGCCCGGGGTGCGGAAGTTGACGATGGTGTTGAAGCCCCGCTCCCGCAGCACGGCCAACGCCTCGACCGGGGTGGCCCCGGCGCAGGCCACGGTGGCGTCTACGCGGGTGTAGTTGCGGACCCCTTCCGGACCCTCTTCCGCCTGAAAGCTCGGCGCCTGCGCGCCGGCCGGGAGCGCACTTCCGGCGAGCAGAAGCGCGGCTGCGAACAGGACGAAAACGACACCGATTCTTGACTCTTGCATGGTCCCCGATTGTAGCATCGGGGACGAGGAATGCCCGGCGCCGCGCGACCGCGGCCGGAGGCGGAAGGAGCCGGTAGTGCCAGACGTCGTACATACCAGCCGCATGCGGATCGATCGGGTCAAGGGCCCGATCCGCGAGATGTTCCTGGAGGGATTCGACACGCCGATCCGGTTCGGCGTGCACGGGGGCATCAAGAAGTTCTACGGGGTGGAGCCGGACGAGGACGTGCCCGCGACGCTCGACTACATGGTCGGCGCCGTCGGCGGTTGACTGCTCGGCACCCTTGCACGCGCACTGGAGGTGCGCGAGATTCCGGCGCCGCCCGACAAGATCACCGCCGCCGTCGAAGGCGACATCGAAGCAATCGACAAGGTGCTGCGCATCACGCGCATCCGCGTCCGCTACGACCTCAAGGTCCCGAAGGGGAAGCGCGAGGCGGCCGAGCGCGCCGTGGAACGGCATCCGACCGGGTGTCCCGCCGCCAACAGCGTGGCCGGCTGCATCGATCTCGACATCGAGGCGAACATCACCGAGGAGTAGGCCGGCCGACGGCTGGCATTCGGCACGCGACGGGATGAGCGGGGAACGCCCGACGCGCGCCTCGGTGTGCGCCCGCACCGGCCGGTGAGGAGATTCCCGTGGCGACGACCTCGCTCGTCGAGTGGCGTTCGTGGGGAAGAACCGCCTTCGACGAGGCGCGCGCCGAGCAGGTGCCGGTGCTGCTGGCGATCGGCGCGCACTGGTGCCCCGCGACCGCGGCGATGATGCGCGGCGCGTACGCCGATCGGCGCGTGGCCGAGCTGCTCGACGATCGGTTCGTCCCGATCCGCGTCGATGTGGACGCGCGCCCGGACATCGCCGAGCGCTACAACCTCGGCGCGTGGCCGACCACCGCTTTCCTGACCCCGGACGGCTGGGTGCTCGGCGGGGAGACCTTCGCGACGACGGAGCGGATGCGCAACCTGTTGCCGCGGGTCGCCGACGCGTTCGAGGAGCAGCGGGACGCGATAGCCGAGCAGCGTGCAACGGGCGAACCGCATCCTCCCATCGCTTGGGGCGAAGGCCCCGCGTCGGAAATCGATGCCTGGCTCGGCGAGCATCTTCTTTCCCAGTTCGACGAGCAGCACGCGGGCTTCGGTACCGGGACGAAGCGGGTGCACGCGGCCGCGCTGGAACTGGCGTGGCGTCGTGCCCAAACCGGCGATGAGGCGTTTGCGACGGTGGTCGAGCGAACGCTGCGCGCCATGGCCCGGGGCGGGCTGTACGACGAGCTCGAGGGCGGCATCTTCCGCTACTGTGCGCGCCGCGACTGGACCGAGCCGGCGACGGAAAAGCTGCTCCAGGTGAACGCGGAGGCGCTCCGCCTCTTTCTGCTGTCCGAAGACGATGACTGTCTCGACCGAGCAATCGGCGTCGTCGGCTATGTGCGTCGGACGCTCGCCAACCTGACCCCGGACCGCGCGGGGTTCTTCGCCAGCCAGCAACGCTACCCGGACTACTACCGGCCGCGGGCGGCGGCGGACGCACCCGCGGCCGGGCCTCCTCCGGTCGACCGCGCGATCTACGCCGACGGCACGGCGCTCATGGCGCAGTCGTTCGCCGCGGCGGCAGCGTCGCTCGGCGACTCGTCGCTGCTGGAGCTCGCCGTCGACGCGATGGAGCACGTGGTGGCGGGCACCTACGAACGCGGCGGCGGAATCGCCCACCGGGCCGGCGAACGCACGGGGGTGCGCGGTCTGCTCGCCGACCAGGTCCGGGCCGGCGCAGCGCTGCTGGACCTGCACGAGCTCACCGGCCGCGAGGTCTACCTGGACATGGCCCAGGAGTTGATGCACTTCGCGCTCCACCACCTGTGGGACGCGGCGGGGGGCGGATTCCTGGACCGCGTCCACGGTCCGGACGACATCGGCCTGCTGCGCGAACGGGTACGTCCGTTCGCCGCCAACTGCGAGGCCGCGCGCGTGCTCCTGAGACTGGCGGACCTGACGAGCGATCCCGCGTTTCGGGACCGCGCCACTGCCACGCTCGCCGCGCAGACGGCGGCCGCCCGCGCCTACGGGGTCGACGCGGCGCCCTATGCCCTGGCCGTGCGGGACCTGCTGGAAGGGGAGGCCTGAGACTGGCCAACCGGGACGCGCATTCGCGTCCGAGCGGACGCCGGCCGGCGTGCTAGACTTCCCGCGCCGAGCAGCCCGTGCCTTCCAATTCCACCGATGTTCCCGGCCTGGAGCGGGTCGCGACTCGTCTGCGCATCGCCTCCGTACGCGCCACCAGTGCAGCGGGCAGCGGCCATCCGTCGAGCTGCTGCTCGGCGGCGGACATCGTCGCGGCGCTCTTCTTCGGCCACATGCGGTTCGACCCGCGGGATCCGCAGAACGACGACAACGACCGCTTCGTGCTGTCGAAGGGGCATGCGGCTCCGTTGCTGTACGCCGCCTGGGCCGAGGCGGGGTTCGTGCCGCCGGACGACCTGCTGAAGCTCCGGCGGATCGACTGCGACCTCGAAGGGCACCCGACGCCGCGCCTGCCGTTCGTCGACGTGGCGACCGGCTCGCTCGGACAGGGCATCTGCGCGGCGGTCGGCATCGCGCTCAACGCCCGCCGCATCGGCTCCGACTACCGCACCTATGTACTGATCGGCGACGGCGAGTCGGCGGAGGGCTCGGTGTGGGAGGCGGCGCAGGTCGCGGACCACTATCGACTCGACAACCTGTGCGCCGTCACCGACGTCAACGGCTTCGGCCAGAGCCGGGCCACGCAGTGGGGTCACGACATGGCCGCCTACCGGGACCGGTGGCAGGCCTTCGGCTGGCACGCGATCGTCGTCGACGGCCACGACGTCGGCGCGATCGTGGCGGCGCTGGAGGAAGCACGCGGAACGACCGGGCGACCGACGATGATCCTCGCCCGCACCGTGAAGGGCAAGGGGGTATCGCTGATCGAGGGGAAGGACGGCTGGCACGGCAAGCCAATCAAGGCCGGGGCCAATCTGGACGCCGCGCTCGACGAGTTGCGCGCCCGGCTTGGGCCGGGAACGGCGATTCCGGCCATTCCGCCGCCGGTGCCGTCGGATGCAGCGGCGCGTGTTTCCGCCGGCCCGCCGCGTCTGCCCTCCCCGCCGGCCTACGAGCGGGGGAGTCAGGTGGCGACACGAACCGCCTACGGCGACGCGCTCGCCGCGCTGGGCGCCGCCGATCCGCGCATCGTGGCGCTCGACGCGGACGTGGGAAACTCCACGTTCAGCCAGACGTTCGAGCGCGCACATCCCGACAGGTTCTTCGAGACCTACATCGCCGAGCAGGCGATGATCGGCGCGGCGATGGGGCTGGCCAGCCGCGGCGCCATCCCCTTCCCGTCGACCTTCGCCGCCTTCCTGACGCGGGCATCGGATTTCGTACGGATGGCCGGCATCGGCGGGATGAACGTCAAGCTCGCCGGCTCGCACGCCGGGATTTCGATTGGCGAGGACGGGCCTTCGCAGATGGCGCTCGAGGATCTCGCGATGATGCGCGCCGTCCCGGGCTGCGCCGTCCTCTACCCGTGCGACGCGATGAGCACCGCGCGCCTGGTCGAGACGGCGGCCGGCTGCGACGGCATGGTCTATATCCGGACCTCCCGCCCGAAGACGCCGGTTATCTACGGGCCGGACGACGAGTTCCCGATCGGCGGTGCGAAGGTGGTGCGCGAATCGGCGGACGACGCGGCGACGGTGGTGGCGGCCGGCGTGACGTTGTTCGAGGCGCTGCGGGCACACGACCTGCTGGCAGTCGAGGGCATTTCCCTGCGGGTGATAGACGCCTACTCGGTGCAGCCCGTGGACCGGCGGACCCTCGTCGACGCCGCACGACGCACGGGCAACCGGCTCATCACCGTCGAGGACCACTATGCAGCGGGAGGTCTCGGCGACGCGGTCAGCGAGGCGGTGGCGGCCGACGGCATCGTGGTGGAGCGCCTCGCCGTGCGCGAGATCCCGCGCAGCGGGCGGCCCGACGAGCTGCTCCAGCGATTCGGGATCTCGGCGTCCTGCATCGCCGCCGCCGTGCGCCGGCAGGTCGGCGGGCGGCAGTTCGTGCATGGGTCGGACCGGTGAAGCTCGATGGGAGGCGAATTCAGATTCCAACGCAAGTGTCCCGCGTGCCAGGGTGGCAGACCGGCCATCGAATGGTGACCGCGCCCTTCGCGCATCGACGTTGCGTGCGACCGTCGATCCCGGTCATGATGCGCGTTCAAGGGCAACGGCGGCCTGTTGCTGACAGCGTTGAGGCAGGAGTCATGGACATGAAGCTGCGATCCCGTCGTACGTCGGTCTGGAACGGTCGGGTTACCCTGATGGCGGTGGCTGCGATGCTTGGAATCACCATGCTCGGCGCCGACGTGGCGATGCGCGCCCAGTCGCAGGAGGCGCTGGGCCACGGCTACAGCCGGCCGGCCCGCAGTCCGCACAGCAGCCGCTCGGAGGTCATCGCCCCGCACGGGATGGTGGCGGCGAGTCAGCCGCTCGCCGCGCAGGTGGGCATCGACATCCTCAAGGCGGGCGGCAACGCGATCGACGCCGCGGTGGCGGTCAATGCCGCCCTCGGGCTGGTCGAGCCGCACATGAACGGCGTCGGCGGCGACTTGTTCGCCCTCGTCTGGGACGCGGAGACGGAAAAGCTCTACGGGCTGAACGCCACCGGGCGCGCGCCGTACGAGATCAATCGGGAGACGCTGGTGCGGCAGGGCTACACGCGGATGCCGGGCAAGGGGCCGCTGACGTGGACGGTGCCGGGCGCGGTGGACGGGTGGCACGAGCTGCTGGAGCGGTTCGGGACGCTGGAGCTCGCCGACGTACTGGCGCCGGCCATCGCCTACGCCCGCGGTGGCTTTCCGGTGAGCGAGATCATCCAGAGGCAGTGGGCCGGCTCGGCCCTCGCCCTGGCGCAGTGGCCCGACTCGGCGGCTACCTATCTTCCGAACGGACGGCCGCCGCGCGTCGGTGAGGTCTTCAAGAACCCGCGGCTCGCCGACACCTACGAGGCGATCGCGGAAGGCGGCCGCGACGCGTTCTACAAGGGCGACATCGCCCGCCGCATCGTCGCTTTCAGCGAGGGCAACGGCGGCTACTTCACGATGGCCGACTTCGAGGACCACTCGTCGGTCTGGGTCGAGCCGGTCAGCACCAGCTACCGGGGCTACGACGTCTGGGAGGTCCCGCCGAACAGCTCCGGCATCCTCGCCCTGATGATCCTCAATCTCATGGAGGGTTACGACGTCCCCGCTCTCGGCCACAACTCCGCCGACGCCATCCACCTCTACGCCGAGGCGAAGAAGCTGGTCTGGGCCGACCGCAACACCTACGTGGCGGACGCCGACGCCAACGAGCTGCCGACGCTGCCGCTCATCACGAAGTCCTACGCCGACGCGCGCCGCCGGCTCATCGATCCCGAGCGCGCCGGGCTCGACGTGACGCCGGGGCAGCCCTTCGACCACAGCGACACGGTCTATCTCACCGTGGTCGACAAGGACCGCAACGCCATCTCGCTCATCGAGAGCATCTTCGGCGGCTTCGGCTCCGACGTGGTCCCCGGCGACCTCGGCTTCGCGCTCCAGAACCGCGGCTCCGGCTTCTCGCTCGAAGAGGGGCACCTGAACTCGCTCGAGCCCCACAAGCGGTCGCTGCACACCAACATGCCCGCCTTCGTCACCAGGGACGGCAAGCCCTTCATGTCGTTCGGCGTCATGGGCGGCTCCATGCAGCCGCAGGGGCATTGGCAGGTGCTGTCGAACATCATCGACTTCGGCATGAACCTGCAGGAAGCGGGCGACGCCGCTCGCGTGCGCCACAGCCCCAGCCTGCGCCCCGGCGGCACCGTGGCCGTCGAGCCGGGCGTATCCGACGAGGTCATCGCCGAGCTCCGGCGCCGCGGCCACCACGTCGAGCGCCAGGGCGGCGGCGGCATGGGCGGCTACCAGGCGATCATGATCCACCCGGAGACGGGGATGCTGCACGGGGGCACGGACCCCCGGAAGGACGGGCAGGTGATCGGGTACTGAGCCCGTGATTCACGACAAGATCGGCGGGCGACCGCGAAAGAAATCGAGTCGACGCACGTCAACACGCCAAGACCTGTACGTGGCCGTGGGCGCCGTACTCCAGGATCTTGTCGTCACGCGTGACGACAACGTACCCGAACGCCCGGGCTGTTGCGATGAGTATGCGATCCGCCGGATCGCCGGGCGGCTGACCGGGCAAAGTGGTTGATGCTACAAGTACAGACGGTGGCATCGCCGCGAGGGTGACACCGGGCAGGTCGCAGAACCGCTCGAACCAAAGAGCCGGGTCGAGCGCAAGCGCCATTCTGCTCTTCGCCACGAGCATCGCGACTTCCCACGCCGTGATGGGCGCCAGCCGGAGAATCCGTGTCATAATCGCCGCAGTAAGTGCGGGGAATATACATCCACGAACAGCCCGACTGGCCGCGCCTTCAGTGGAACGACAAACTACTGGCCGGACTCCTCGCCGACGTCCGGCACCAGCAGGGACGCCTCATCGGCCACATGGAAGCCCTCGGCTTCGATCTCCGGCGCGAGGCGGTGCTCGGAACGCTGGTCGAGGACGTGGTCAAGAGCAGCGACATCGAGGGCGAGAAGCTCGACGTGGGGCAGGTCCGGTCCTCGGTCGCACGGCGGCTCGGCATGGACGTCGGCGGCACCGGGCGGGCGGACCGCGACGTCGACGGTGTCGTCGAGATGATGCTGGATGCGACTCGGCGCTACGACGAACCCCTGACCGCGGAGCGGCTGTGCGACTGGCATGCGTCCCTGTTCCCGACCGGCCGTAGCGGCATGAGACGGATCACCGTGGGCGCCTGGCGCGACAGTAACTCCGACCCCATGCAAGTGGTCTCCGGCCCGGCCGGCCGGGAGCGTGTGCACTTCGAGGCGCCGCCTGCCGCCAGGCTCGACGGCGAGATGAGAGCGTTCCTGAACTGGTTCGAGGCGCCGCCGGAAACCGACCCGGTGCTCAAGGCGGGGTTGGCCCATCTTCGGTTCGTGACCATCCATCCGTTCGACGACGGTAACGGCCGCATCGCGCGCGCGGTCGCCGACATGGCGCTGGCCCGGTCGGAGGGCAGCCCGCAGCGCTTCTACAGCATGTCGTCGCAGATCCGCGTGGAGCGCAGCGCCTACTACGAGGTTCTCGAGCGAACGCAACGGGGCACGACCGACGTCACAGAATGGATGGGCTGGTTTCTCGCCTGCCTTGGCCGCTCCATCGACAGTGCAGGAACAGCCCTGGCCGGCGTGCTGGCGAAGGCGCGATTCTGGGAACGCGCAGCCGGTCTCGCGCTGAACGCTCGCCAGCGCCTTGTCCTGAACCGCGTCCTGGACGGCTTCGAGGGGAAGCTCACCACCTCGAAGTGGGCGAAGCTCGCGAAGTGCTCCCAGGACACCGCCCTGCGGGACATCGCGTTCCTGATCGACCACGGCGTCCTCGTCCGCAATCCGGGCGGCGGGCGCAGCACGAGTTACGACCTGCTGATGGATGCGTGAGGACATCTCACTCCGGCCAGGAAAACTCCCGGCCCGGGCGTCGGTCACGCCATCCGTCCACCTCTTCCGGCGTCAACTCCGGCCAGTCGAAAGTCGCCCGCGCGCGCCAGTGCTCGATAGCCTGCCAAATGTCCGTCTGCGGCCTCTCGCTTTCGGGACGTTCGGGCTCGTTACCCGATCTGCCGCCGCGTTTACGCATGCTCCACCTCCCACGACGCCACGTTGCGGGCCTCGCGGTCCAACTCCACGCCGATCAGGTGGATCGGCTGGCCCAGGTGGCGGTACTTGTCGGCGTAGCGCCTCTGTTTCAACTGCGCCATCGCCCGGCCCGTGGACGCGTCGTCGGATGGGAGCGCGTCCGTTCGTTCACGCGAGGCGGTCGTTCGCGTCCCGGCTCCTCCACCGACCACCTTGAGCTCGAACAGGTAGACATTGTCGTTGAAGCGCACGGCCAGGTCGAGGCGGCCGTGGCTGCTGCTGTCCTCCACGGTGACGTCGAGGCCGAGCGCGGCGAAAGAGCAGTAGAAGACGCTGGCGTAGTAGCCCTCGTAGCGGGCGATCTCGTTCTTCGTGTGCCACTCGTAGGGGATGCTGGCGAAGAGCGCCCGGAACAGCGTCTCCAGGCCCGCGAAGTCGTTGGCCAGCAGCAGGTCGTACAGACGGGCCGTGTGCTCTGCCAGGCTGGGCGGCCGTCCCGTGATGTGACGCAGCAGGTTTTCGTTCAGGCTCTGCCGAACCTCCCGGTTCGGGTAGCCGAGCCTGTAGTACATCTTGCCGCCCCGGCGCTCTTCCCCGCGAATGGTCAGATAGCCGGTCTGGAACAGCAGCGCCTCCGTGGCGATGTCGTCCACGTCGAAGGTCGACAACAGGTCACGCTGACTCAGCATGTTATCGAGCCTGGCAGAGCCGATCCGTCGCCTGGCCAGCATGTCCACGAGGAACGACGGCGTGCCGGTCTCGAACCACCACGCCTCGAACTCTCGGCGGTCGAACAGCAGCAGGATGTCGAAGGGGTTGTAGACCCGCTCCTCGCCGAGCCAGTTGTAGCCGTTGTACCAGTCGCGGATCGCGTCCCGGTCCAGGCCGGGAAGCTCCGGTGCGAAGACCACGTCCAGGTCCGCGTCGGTGTAGCCGCAGACGGCCGAGTAGCGCGGATCGAGGGTGATGTCCTTCAGGTTGTTGAGGCCGGAGAAGAGGCTGACCTTGGAGAACTTGCTCACGCCCGTGAGCAGCGTGAACTCGACGTGCGCGTCGCCGGACTTGATGGTCGAATACAACCCGTGCAGGAAATCGCGGTTGGCGCGGGCGACCTCCGGCGTATCCAGGGCGTCGAGGATCGGTTTGTCGTACTCGTCCACCAGCACCGCGACACGCTGTCCGGTGCGCTCGTGCAGCATCTGCAACAGGTGCCGGAAACGGGCGTGGGCGGCGTCGTAACGGGCATCGACCCCCGCGCCGCGCTCAATCGCGTCGAGCTGCGCCGCTACATCGTCGCGCAAGCCGTCGGGGTTGCGGAAACGCCCGCTCCCGAAGTCGAGCCGCACGACGGGATGGCGCACGGACCAGTCCCAGTGCTCGTGGATGGCAAGGCCCTCGAACAGGGGCTCGTTGCCTTCGAACAGCTCGTTCAGGGTGTCGAGGAACAGACTCTTGCCGAAGCGCCGTGGGCGGGAGAGGAAGTAGTGCTTTCCCCCCTCCACCATCCGCCGCGCCCAGGCCGTCTTGTCGACGTAGTAGTAGCCCTCCTCGCGGATCTCGCGGAACGTCTGTATCCCGATGGGCAGCTTGCGTTTCTCGATGGTCAGCGTTCCTGCGGGACGAAGATGTCGCGGGCCGGCATCTCCACCGCCGGCAGCGTCGTGGCGTTCATCGCCTCGTCGGCGCCGATGAGGCCGTTCTCGGCCAGGATCCAGGCGACGAGACCATAGACCTGGTCGGCTTCCAGCGTGCCGGGCGCGTTCGACGGCATCGCGCGGCGGATGTAGTCGAACAGCGTCGTGGCGTAGGGCCAGTAGTTGCCGACCGAGTACGGCACGTCGGGGCCGTCGCCGCGCCACTCCTCGTAGCGCGGCCCAAAGGGCGGCGCGGTCTCCGGCGTGTATCCCACGAGCCGGTCCGCGATGCCCCCCTCACCGGACTGCCCGTGACAAACGGCGCATTGCCGCGCGTAGATCGGCTCGCCGCTCGCGGCCGTCCCTTCGCCCTCGGGGAGTCCCGTTCCGTCGGGCATGACGTCGATGTCCCACGCGGCGATCTCCTCCGCGGTGGCCGCGCGTCCGAAGCCGAACTGCTCCGGCGCGCCCTGCGCCGCCCCGCCGCCGTTCTGTGCCGCGGCCGGCTCCGCGAGCAGGAGCCCGGCGCCGCCAAGCGCGAGCGCGGCGGCCAGCAACGGCGTGGTGAACATCTCCTTCGACGTCAGGCGTCCCACGGCGGCTCCTCCCGGTAGTAGACCTGCCCGTTCGGCTGGATGCGCCAGGCGGTGATCGGATTGAGGTGATACCGGCGCGCCCGGCGCCCGCGGGCGGCGCGCAACGCGGCGCGGGTCGGCTGCACGTAGCCGGTGTCGTCGGTCGCCCGGCTCATGATCTCGGTCTCCGAACCGTCCCAACGCCACAGGTGCCGGAAGCGGGTATGCGCCTGCCGCAGGACCGGCTCCTGCAGGCGCGCCTCCTCCCACGTCCGGCCGCCGTCGGTGCTGACGTCCACCCTCGCGATGGTGCCCCGCCCCGACCAGGCGATGCCGCGGAGCTCGATCCAGCCCGGCTCGACCACGTCGGGGTAGGCGGGCGAGGTGATGACCGAGCGGGCGTCGAAGACGAAGCTGAACTGCCGGGCCGTGCCGTCGGCCATCGGATCGGTGTACTTCGAGGTCTCCTCCCGCGTCATGAACGGCTGGTCGGCCAGCTCGATGCGGCGCAGCCACTTGACGTTCGAGTTGCCCTCCCACCCCGGCAGGAGGAGCCGCGCCGGGTAGCCCTGCGGCGGCCGGAGCGCCTCGCCGTTCTGCGCGTAGGCCACCATGGCGTCGTCCCAGGCCTTCTCCATCGGAACGCTGCGCGTCATCACCGCGGCGTCCTGGCCCTCGGCCAGAAACCACGTCGCGTCGGGGCTCGCACCCACCTCGCGGAACAGGGTGGCGAGCGTGACGCCGGTCCACTCGGTGGTCGCTGTCATGCCGCAGACGTTCTCCGGCTTCGTCTCCGGCCCCGCCGCCTGCGGGTAGTTGCCGGAGCATTCGAGGAAACAGATCCGCGAGGTGGCCGGGAAGCGCTTGAGGTCCGCGAGCGTCAGGATCGTCGGCCGCTCGACCATGCCGTGGATCAGGAGGCGGTAGTCGTCGGGATCGATCGTTGGAACGCCGCCGTGGTGCCGCTCGAAGTGGACGTCCGACGGCGTGATCATGCCGTGCAGGTCCTGCAGCGGCGTGCGCGACGAGCTGCCGGTCACCGCCCCCCGCACCAGCGGCTCGTGGGGCGAGCGCGCTCCCAGCTCGCTCGACGGCGCCCCCTGCGACCTGGTCGTGTCCTGCGCGTGGACGCGGTTCTCGGGTGCGAGCGTGGCGGCGCCGATGGCGCCGGCCGCGCCGGCCAGAAGATCCCGACGGGTGACTTTTCTCGGCATGGGCCCTCCCCCGTGAGACGAACGACCGAACCGGACGCCGGCTACGCCGTTCTACGGCGCAGTCCCCTGCGCGGCGCTGAGCGCGCCCAGGGTGGTGATGATCTCGTCCGCTTCCGGAAACCGCTGCTCGGCGTGCTTCGAGAAGATCATCCTGCCGTCCGCGACGACGTCGAATATCCCGTTGGTTCCCTCGATCAACTCGGTCTCCAGACCGAGCGCGCTCTTGATCTCGGCCGCCAGACTGGAGGCCCTGGGAAGGTGGGTGCAGTATGTGATCGAGAGCTTCATCGCCCCGGCTCCTTACCTCCGTATACTACTCGGAGCGCCAATCCGCGTGAACCCCATCCGATTCCAATGCTCAGCGAGCGCCTGCGCGTCACTGCCGCCGACATCACGACGCTCGACGTCGACGCGATAGTCAATGCCGCGAACACGAGCCTGCTCGGCGGTGGCGGCGTGGACGGCGCAATTCACCGCGCCGCCGGACCCGGGCTCCTGGAAGAATGCCGCAAGCTGGGCGGCTGCGCGACCGGCGACGCGAAGCTGACCGCCGGGTACGACCTGCCGGCACGCCACGTGATCCACGCCGTCGGCCCGGTCTGGCGCGGCGGATCGAGGGGCGAGCCGAAGCAGCTCGCCGGCTGCTATCGACGGGCGATCGAGCTGGCCCACGAGCATGGGCTACGCACCATCGCCTTCGCGGCAATCAGTTGCGGCGTCTACGGATACCCGCCGGAACAGGCGGCGGCGGTTGCGGTCCGGGCCGTGGTGCAGGCACTGGCCGGCGCGGCCTCGGTCGAGCGTGCCGACTTCGTCTGCTTCGAGCCACGGGTGCGGGCGGCGTTCGAACGTGCGCTCCAGGCGCACGGGGGCGGAAAACCCGGATGACCGCGGCGGCCGATGGAGCGGTGGCGCCCGCCGAGCCACCGGCCGCGGCGCTGCGCTGGGTGTGCCGTCTGCTCGACGCCTCCGGCATTCCGTTTCAGTTGACCGGGGATGTGGCTGCGGCCGCGCACGGCGCCACACGTCCGATCCGCAGCGTGGAGCTCTTCGTGGCGGCCGAGCACGTGCCCGCACTCTTGCGGGCCGCCGAGGAGCACGTCGTCGACTACCCCTGGCGCCGGATGGACGATGCCTGGGATCGCGTAGCCCTGACGCTGTCGCGCGACGGGACGACAATCGACGTATGCGTCATCGAGACCGCGCGCTTCAAGGAGGCGGCAACGGGGGCGTGGCGCGACGCGGGCATCGACGTCACGTCGTCCGTGCTTCTGCGGGTCCTGGAGGTCGACGCGCCGGTGATGCCGCATGCGCAACTCCTGGATCAGAAGCGCCGACTCGACCGCGAGGTCGACCGGCAGGACATCCGCGAGATCGTGCGGGTGGCTTCGTGACGCACGACCCGCCAACGTGGAGCAGCCCTCTGCGTGGAGGCTACACTCGCCCGAGCGGTTCGCATGCAAGCATGGGATTCCTGACGGTGCGGGAAGCGGCCGGACGGCTCGGCGTGGGCTACTCCACTCTGAAGCAGTGGATCTACAAGGGAAGCGTACGCACGTCCCGGACCGAGGGTGGACACTACCGCATCTCGGAGCAGGAGGTCGCGCGGCTGCTGGCCGCCCGCGGCACGCTTCCCCGCCGGGACCCGCGGCGGGGTCCGGGCGGCGTCCTGGTCTCGCTCAGCGGCCGCAATCGCCTGCGCGGCATCGTCGAGGAGGTGCGCCGCGAAGGCCTGCTCGCGCAGGTCCGGATCCGGATCGGCGACCAGCAGCTCACCGCGGTCATCACCCGTGACGCGGTCGACGAGCTGGGCCTGCGGCGGGGCGACGAGGCGACCGCCATCGTCAAGGCGACCGAGGTGATGATCGGCCGGGAGAATCCGAAGTGAAACTTCACCTGTTGTAGCCACAAGAGACTACAATAGGCGCATGATCACGGTCGGCGTTCGGGAGTTGAAGAACCGCCTCAGCGAGCATCTGCGGATGGTGCGCCGCGGCGAGGAGATACTGATCACGCATCGCGGCGAAGTCGTGGCCGAGTTGCGTCAGCCGTCCCGCGTGCCGGCGGCCGCCGCGTACCCCGGGCTCGCACGCCACGCCCGCGCCGGCAAGGCGCGCATCGGCGGTCCGAACCGGCGCGATCTGTATCCCTCCCAGGACCCGTTCCTGCCCTCCGGATCCGCGCGGCGACTGCTCGATGAGGAACGGGGTGATCGGTGAACATCTACGCCGAGTCGAGCGCCGTCCTGGCCTGGTTGCTCGGCGAGCGTTCCGGACGCGGGGCGAAACAGGCGCTGGGCGACGCCGACCTCGTGGTCACGTCCGACCTGACGCTGATCGAATGTGACCGCGTTCTCGGCCGCGCGGCGGCTCTCGGTGAACGCAGTCACGCCGACGTCGGCAGGCGCCGAGCGACGCTCGGCGCGGCATCCGAGCATTGGGTCGTGCTCGCCATCGACAGCGATGTCGTGACACGGTCGCGGCAGGCTTTCCCGCGCGAGCCGGTCCGGTCGCTCGATGCCGTTCACCTGTCCACGGCGCTGGTGGCCCGCAACCTGGTTACGGAGCTGCAGGTCCTGTCGCTGGACGAACGCATCCGCGACAACGCGGTGGCGCTCGGATTCGACATTGCGCCGGCCGGCTGAGCCGGCGGGAGAACGACCATGAATCGACCTGTCTCCGTGCTCCTGTTTTCCACGGCGTGCGTGATGCTCCCGATGGCCGCTTCCGACGCACAGGAACCCGCGGAGCAGCCGCCCGAGCCGGAGCCGTTCGCCGCGGACGGGATCCCCCCGGTGCCCCTGCCGGACGAACCGGTCGTCTATGACACTGCCCAGCGCCAGCGGATCCGCGTCTCGGTGGTCACGGCGGGGCTCACCTACCCGTGGGGCTTCGCGTTCCTGCCGGACGGCAGCGTGCTGGTCACGGAACGCCTGGGTACGCTGCGGCGGATCCGCGACGGCGTGCTCGACCCGACCCCCATCGCCGGCGTCCCCGAGGTGTCGCTCCAGGGGCAGCTCGAGGGCCTGATGGACGTGGCCGTGCACCCGGACTTCGCGCAGAACCGGCTGGTGTATCTCACCTACTCCAAGCCGGCCGCGGACGGGTCGACGGTCGCGCTCGCCCGAGGCCGCTTCGAGGGTGCGGCGCTGTCCGAGGTCCGGGACGTCTTCGTCGCCGACGCGGAGATGAACGGCGGCGCTTCACGATTGGCATTCGGGTCCGACGGCACGCTCTACATGTCGGTGGGCGGCGCCTTCGGCGGGCGAAGGCCGCTGGCGCAGGATCCGGCGAGCCACGTCGGCAAGATCCTGCGGCTGAGGGACGACGGCACCGCGCCGGACGACAATCCGTTCGTCGGCCGCGACGGGGCGCAACCCGAGGTGTTTTCCATCGGCCACCGCAACCCGATGGGGATCGCGATTCATCCGGAGACGGGCGCGGTGTGGGCGAGCGAGCACGCCCCCATGGGCGGCGACGAGGTCAACCTCATCCTGCCCGGCCGCAACTACGGCTGGCCGGTGGTCTCCTACTCGCGGGAGTACTACGGCCCGCGCGTGTCGGAGCGGCCCTGGCAGGAGAACATGGAGCAGCCGGAAATCGTCTGGATCCCCTCCATCGCCCCCTCGGGCCTGGTGTTCTACAGCGGCGACCGGTTTCCCGCCTGGCGCGGCGATCTCTTCGCCGGCTCGCTGATGACCGGCCGCATCGATCGGACCGGCCACGTCGAGCGGATCGAGTTCAACCGGCAGGGTATGGAGGAGCGGCGGGAATGGCTGCTCGCCGACCTCCGGCGACGCATCCGCGATGTGGATCAGGGCCCCGACGGCCTGTTGTACGTGCTCACGGGGGGCAGTTTCCTCGGTCGCGACCCCGAGCGCGGGGCGGCCGCCCTGCTGCGCATCGAGCCGGTCGACTGAGCGCCGAGCCCCGCCCGGAACGCAGCGATTGCCCAGCGCCGATCCGCGGGCCGCAACCGGAACCTGCGGCCTCGAAGTCAACCAGGGTTGTCGCGGCGGCCGACGCACGGTCCGCGCCTTCACGCTTCGGTCCGCAGCATCGACGATGCCCGCTCCTGTCGCGGGAACGGGGTGGAAACTCATCGAGGCGTGCTGGCCAACGTCTCGAGGGCACCGCACCACACTCGCGAGATTGTTCATTATCCATGCGAGCACAGCGGTAAGGACCGCGAGAACGGCGCCAGCCGCGTACATCCTGTGGCTCAATGTGTCGAGCTTCTTCGCCTGGTCCTTGGACTGCGCCGTGAGGGTCTCGACGGCCTGCTTCAGCCCTCCTATCGATTCGCGCATGCCGCCTATCGACTGAAGCACGAACTGTGCCGGCCCGGACGCAATCGACTGGAGTTCGCCGTCCGATTGCGACGACTGTGCGCGAGCGTCACTACCTGGCGCCGATCCGGAGGTTGCCATGGTCCGAACCATACGCAAGAGCCGTGCCCGTCCAGATCACAGCCGCTGCGCGCCGGGCCTCCCGTCCTCGACCACGAACGACGCACGCGTCGCGATGGGGCTGCCGGGACGGGTGACGTACTCCAGCACCTGGTAGTCGGCGCGGCACCGCTCCGGCGTCAACTCGCAGCGCACGTAGCCGCGCTGGCCGTTGTAGAAGCGTATCCACGGGTTCTCGGCGAGCAGTGCGGCGGTGGTATCGCCCGTATCGGCACCGTCGCCGCTGGAGCTGATGGACGTGCCCACGAACTCGGTGCCGACCACTGGAGCAGCCGCGTCGCCGTAGTCCACCTTGAGGTCGGTGACCCAGTTGCTGTGGATGTCGCCGGTCAGGACGACCGGGTTCGCCGGCTGTCGGGTGGCAAGGAACTCCATCAGGCGGCGGCGAGCAACCTCGTATCCGGACCAGACGTCCATGGCGTAGGACTCGCCGTCGCCCGGCGTGAAGTCGACCCGCGCCATCATGATCTGCTGGGGGATGACGTTCCAGCGCGCCGCCGACCGGTCGAGCCCGTCCATCAGCCAGCGCTCCTGCGTCTCGCCGAGCAGGGTGGCCGCCGGGTCGTAAATGCCGTCGCAAACGACTCCCCGGCGGTCGCCGCAGGGCTGATCGGTGCGGTACTGGCGCGTGTCGAGCACGTGGAACGACGCGAGATCGCCCCAGGCGAAGGCCCGGTAGAGCTGCAGGTCGGGACCGTTCGGCAACGACGCACGACGCAGCGGCATGTGCTCGTAATAGGCCTGATAGGCCGCGGCGCGCCGCCGGAGGAGCAGCTCGGCGGGCAGACCCTCTTCCTCGGAGACGTCGTTCGCGTAGTTGTTGTCCACCTCGTGGTCGTCCCACGTCACCACCCAGGGGAACGCCGCGTGCGCCGCCTGCAGGTCGGGGTCGCTCCGGTAGAGCGCGTACCGGTTGCGGTAGTCGTCCAGCAGCTCGATCTCGTCGCCGGTGTGCATTCGTACGCGCCCTTCACGTCCCTCGTACTCGTAGATGTAGTCGCCGAGGTGGAACACGAGGTCCAGATCATCCTCGGCCATGTGCTGGTAGGCCGTGTAGTAGCCCTGCTCGTAGTGCTGGCACGAGGCGAAGGCGAACCGCAGCCTGTCCACGGGCGAACCGGCAGCCGGCAGCGTGCGGGTCCGTCCGACCGTGCTCTCGTCGGCCCCGCTGCGGAACCGGTACCAGTACCAGCTCCCCGGCTCCAGCCCGTCCACCTCCACGTGGACGCTGTGCCCGAGCGCCGCGGCGGCGAGGGTCGTGCCGCGCTGCATCACATCGGCCATCCGCTCGTCCCGCGCCACCTCCCAGACCACCTCCACGTCCTCCGGCGGCATCCCGCCACCGTTGAGCGGATCGAGGGCCAGGCGCGTCCACAACACGACGCCGTCCGGCGTCGGATCGCCGGAGGCCACGCCGAGCGGAAAGGCGGACGGTTGCAAGAGAGAGCGGCCCGAGGCGCGGCGGGCGGCGCCGAGGCCAAGCAGGGCCAGACCGCCGGTCAACAGATCGCGGCGGTCCAACCGACGCTGGAGCAACGAATCGAAACGGATGCTATTGGTCATCACCTGCCCCCGGTCACCGACGGTCGAAAATCGCCGCGCAAGGACGATGCGGCTGCCGTCTCACCTCCCGCACCTCGGGATGCGTCCAGCTTATGCTCGAATAGTCTCACAGATGTTCCCGCGACGTTAAGCTCTCCGCAATAAAGATGGAGCCGGTTGACGGAGTTCACACGGCTGGGATATCGTTAGCGGATAATGCGGCGGAGCGTCCATCACGCGCATCATCGTCATACCCGCAACGGGGCGGGCCTGTGGACTTGCGCGTGACGTAACCGGACCGGAGACGCCCACGCACCACGAGGCCTCGCCGAGCACGCGGCGAGGCTTTTTTTGTGTTTGGAGCGCGGCCGGGGGCCGAGCCGGCTGCGCGACGCTTGGAGCGCGGCCGGGGGCCGAGCCGGCTGCGCGACGCTTGGAGCGCGGCCGGGGGCCGAGCCGGCTGCGCGACGCTTGGAGCGCGGCCGGGGGCCGAGCCGGCTGCGCGACGCTTGGAGCGCGGCGCGGGAAGCAGCCGCGCGACGTGGGAGTGCGACAGGGATGGAGATGGACTTTTCGAAGCTCGACGGGTTGATCCCGGCCGTGGTACAGGACGACGACAGCGACGAGGTGCTGATGGTCGGCTTCATGAACGAGGAAGCGCTGGCGCGCACCCGCTCGTCGGGATTCGCCACTTTTTTCAGCCGAACCCGTAACACGCTCTGGATGAAGGGCGAGACGTCGGGCAACCGGCTGAAGGTGCGGCGGCTGCTGATCGACTGCGACGACGACACCGTGCTCCTCCGGGTCGAGCGGCAGGGTGACGGCAACGTCTGCCACACCGGCGAGCGCACCTGTTTCTTCAAGACGCTCGACGGCGGCGCCGTGGACGCGGAGCGGCAGGCCGCAGAACAGGCGGGATGATGCTGCGCCTGGGCATCCCGAAGGGCTCGCTGCAGGAGTCGACGGTGCAGTTGTTCGCGCGCGCCGGCTTCAACATCTACGTCGGCTCCCGCTCCTACTACCCGACGATCGACGACCCCGGGATCGAGTGCACGCTGATTCGGGCGCAGGAGATGGCGCGCTACGTCGCCGACGAGGCGGTCGACGCGGGGCTGACCGGCATCGACTGGATCGAGGAGCACCACGCGGCCACCGGCGAGGAGGTCGTGAGCGTCACCGACCTGGTCTACTCCAAGCAGAGCTTCCGGAAGGTGCGCTGGGTGCTGGCCGTGCCGGAGGAATCGAAGTACCGTTCGCCCCGGGATCTGGAAGGCGCGCGCATCTCGACCGAGCTCGTGCGGGTGACCGAGCGGTACTTCGCGCGGCTCGGCGTCAAGGTCAACGTCGAGTTCTCGTGGGGCGCGACCGAGGTGAAACCGCCCGATCTGGCCGACGCAATCGTCGAAGCGACCGAGACCGGGTCGACGCTGCGCGCCAACCACCTGCGCATCATCGACACCGTGCTCGAATCGAACCCGCAGCTCATCGCCAACCGGCGGGCCCTGGGGAACGACGCCAAGCGGACGAAGATCGAGAACATGGCGCTGCTGCTGCGGGCGGCGATGGAGGCGCAGGGCCGCGTGGGCCTGATGCTGAACGTGCTGCGCACCGACCTGGACGCGATCCTTGCGCTGCTGCCCGCGTTGCAGCGCCCGACGGTGGCGCCGTTGAGCGACGCCGACTGGGTCGCGGTGTCCACCGTGCTCGAGGAACGCGACGTCCGCGAGCTCATGCCACGGCTGCGTGCGGCGGGCGGGCATGGGATCGTCGAGTATCCGTTGAACAAGATCGTCCTATGAGGATCATCGCGTCGTCGCAGGCGCGGGCGGTGCGGGCCCTGGTGGAGCGCGGGCGGGTGCCCGACGCGGAGGTCGGTGCCCGGGTGGCGGAGATCGTCGACGACGTGCGGCGGCGGGGCGACCGGGCGGTCCTGAAGTACGCTCGGGCGTTCGACCGCTTGCAGGGGCCAGTCGAGCTCGACGCGGAAGAGATCCGGCGCGGCGCGCAGGAGGCGCCGCCCGTGGTGCGGGCGGCGATCAGAACCGCGGCGCGCAACATTCGCCGGGTATCGGTGAAGCAGGTCCCGAAGGGCTGGCGGACCACGGTCGCGCCGGGCGTCGTAATCGAGCAGCGGGTGACGCCGCTCGACCGCGTCGGCTGCTACGTTCCGGGCGGCAGACACCCGTTGCCGTCGTCGCTCCTGATGACGGCCATACCGGCACGTGCCGCGGGCGTGCCGGAGGTTGTCGCGACGTGCCCGAACCCAGCCCCGGCGGTGCTCGCGGCGGCGGTCGAAGCCAGGGTGACGCGCCTCTTCCGGATCGGCGGGGCGCACGCCGTCGCCGCGTTCGCCTACGGCACGGCCACCATCCCGCGCGTCGACAAGATCGTCGGACCGGGCAACGCCTACGTCGCCGCCGCCAAGGCGCTGGTGGCGCGCGACTGCCCCATCGACTTCTACGCCGGACCGACCGAGATCGTCGTCGTCTCCAGCGACGGCAATCCCGAATGGATCGCGGCGGACCTGGTGGCCCAGGCCGAGCACGATCCGGATGCGCGCGCGATCCTGCTGACCCCGGAACGGCCCCTGGCCCGCGCCGTGGCGCGCGCCGTGGCGGCACAGATCGAGGATCATCCGGACGCCGCGCCGTCGATCGCGACGCACGGCGTGGCCGTCGTGACGACCACCCTCGACGAGGCGGTGGAGCTGGCCAACGCAATCGCGCCGGAGCACGCGGTCACCGACACGCTCGACGTCGCCCGCCGGGTGATCCGGGCCGGCACCGTCTTTGCCGGTCCGTACGGGGCCCAGGCGGCAGGCGACTATGCCACCGGGTCGAACCACGTCCTGCCGACCGATGGCGTGGCGCGCGTCCGCGGCGGACTGAGCGCGGCCGACTTCGTGCGCGTGAACAGCGTGCAACGACTGACGCGGCGGGGCCTGCAGGGACTGGCGCCGAGCGTGATCTCGCTGGCCAACGCCGAGGGGCTCCGCGCGCACGCCGGATCGGTGGCGAGGCGGGTGCTGCACGTGCCGCGGGCCAGGAGCTCGGCGCCGGGGCGCAGCGACAAGGGAGCGGGCAGTTGAGCGCGAACGAAACGACGGCCGACCCGCGGCAGGCGTCGATCACCCGCGAGACGACCGAGACGCAGATTGCGATGCGGATTGCCCTCGACGGCAGCGGGCGCTACACGGTAAGCACCGGCATCCGCTTCTTCGACCACATGCTGGAGCTGCTGGCCCGGCACGGCGCGTTCGATCTGACGATCCGGGCGACCGGCGACCTCGACGTCGACCAGCACCACACGGTCGAGGACGTCGGCATCGCGCTCGGGCAGGCGGTGACGCAGGCGCTCGGGTCGAAGCGGGGCATCAACCGGGCCGGGTACTTCGTCATGCCGATGGACGAAACGCTCGGCGTGGCCGCGGTCGACCTGAGCGGCCGCGTGCATGCCGTCACAGACCTGAACCTGGCCGTCGAGCGCGTCGGCGATCTGCAGGCGGAGCTGGTCCACGACTTCTTCGACGGATTCGCCCAGGGCGCGCGCGCCAACGTGCACATGAAGGTGCTCTACGGCCGGTCGAGCCATCACCAGATCGAGGCGCTGTTCAAGGCGTTCGCGCGTGCGCTGCGGGTGGCCTGCTCGCGCGACCGGCAGCTCGGCGAGATGCTGCCGAGCACGAAGGAGCTGCTCTAGCCGTGCGCATCGCGCTGATCGACTACGACGCCGGCAACCTCACTTCGGTGCGCAAGGCGCTGACTCACCTCGGCGCTCGCTTCGATACGCCGGCGGGACCGGCTGCCCTGGCCGGCGCGCGCGCCGTGATCGTCCCCGGCGTCGGCAACTTCGAGGTAACGGCCGCGCTCGACGCCGATTGGCGGCGCGCCATCGCGGGCGTGCTCGAGCGCGGCGGCTTGCTGCTCGGCATCTGCGTCGGCCTGCAGTGGCTCTTCGAAGGCAGCGAGGAGGCACCCGGCGTACCCGGTTTCGGCGCACTACCGGGGCGCTGCCGGCTCATCGAGCGTCCCGACCCGGCCGGCCCGGCCGACGGCGCGCTGTTCAAGGTGCCGCACGTCGGCTGGAACAGCCTGCACCGGACACGCGACTCCTGGGTGCTCGACGGCGTGGAAGAAGGCGACCAGGTCTACTTCACGCACTCATACGCCGCCCCCGTGGGACCCGGCTGCATCGGCTCGACCACCTACGGCATCGAGTTCGCCAGCGTCGTCGAGCGCGAGCGGCTGGTCGGCATGCAGTTCCATCCGGAGAAGTCGGGCGACGTCGGGCTGCGTCTGTTCAAGAACGTCCTGGATCGGATGGCCGCCTGATGCTGTCCAAGCGCATCATCGCCTGCCTCGATGTCCGCGACGGGCAGGTCGTCAAGGGCATCAACTTCGAAGGGCTGCGCTCGGCCGGCGATCCGGCCGCGCTCTCCCGGCGCTACAACCGCGAGGGCATCGACGAAGTGGTGATCCTGGACGTCACCGCCACCATCGAGAAGCGCAAGGCGATGGCGCGGACGATTCACGCCGTGGCGCAGGAGATCTTCCTGCCGCTGTGCGTCGGCGGCGGCATCAAGGACGAGGCGCACGCCGACGCCGCCATCGAGGCGGGCGCCGACAAGGTGAGCCTGAACACCGCTGCCATCGCGCGCCCGGAGCTGCTGACCGCTCTCGCGCGGCGCTACGGCAGCCAGGCGGTCATCGTCGCGATCGACGCCAAGCGGGAGGGCGGCGGGTTCCGGATCTACGTGCGCAGCGGGCAGCAGGCGACCGAGCGCGACGCCGTCGAGTGGGCGCGGGAGGCGGCCGACCGCGGCGCGGGCGAGATCCTGCTGACGTCCATCGACCGCGACGGGACCAAGAGCGGGTTCGACTGCGAGCTGACCGCGGCGGTCTCCGAGGCGGTCTCCATCCCGGTCATCGCGTCGGGCGGCGCGGGCACCTTCGATCACTTCGTCGACGTGTTCACCGCCGGCAGGGCCGATGCGGCGCTCGCGGCGTCGATCTTCCACTACGCCGAGCACGCGGTGGCCGACCTGAAGCAGCACCTCCACCACCGCGGGATCCCGGTGCGCATGGGCCACTGGGCGCGGACCGGGGACGACTCGTGCTGATTCCTTCCATCGATCTGAAGGGCGGACAGGTGGTGCAGCTCATTCAGGGGGAGCGGCCCGCAATCGCCTCGGACGACATCGACGGTTGGGTGCGGAAGTTCCAGGCCTTCCCGCGCGTGCAGGTGATCGACCTCGATGCCGCCATGGGCTCCGGCGACAACGATGCGCTGGTGCGGTCCATCGCCCCGCGGCTGTCCTGCCGGGTCGGTGGCGGTATCCGCACCATCGAGCGCGCCCGCACCGTCCTCGACCAGGGCGCCACGGCGGTCATCGTCGGCTCGTCGCTGTTCCGGGCGGGCCGGCCCGACGTGGACTTCGCGGCGGCGCTCGCCGAGGCGATCGGCGCCGAGCGCGTGATCGCCGCCGTCGACAGCAAGGGCGGCCGGGTCGTCGTCAAGGGCTGGCGCGAAGCGACGCCGCTGACCGCGGTCGAAGCGGTGCGCGCGCTAGAGCCGTGGTGTGGCGAGTTCCTCTACACGCACGTCGACAAGGAGGGGCTGATGCAGGGGACCGACATGGAGGCCATCCTGGCCGTCCGCAACGCGACTTCGCGCCGCCTGACCGCCGCCGGAGGAATCACCACGCAGGAGGAGATCGACCGGCTCGACGCGGCCGGTATCGACGCCGTCGTCGGCATGGCCATCTACACCGGCCGCCTCCACGCCACCCCGCCGGGCGCGGACGAGGGATGAATCGCCGAGGCATGTGATGCAGGTCTGGAACCCGGAACAGTACGCCACGCACGCCCGGTTCGTGTCCGATCTCGGCGCGCCCGTGTCGAGCTGCTCGACCGGTCGAGCTGCTCGACCCGCGGCCGGGCGAACGGGTGCTCGACGTCGGCTGCGGCGACGGCGCGCTGACCGAGAAGCTGGTAGCGGCCGGTTGCCGCGTCGTGGCCATCGACGCCAGTCCGGAACAGGTGCGAGCGGCGCGGGAGCGCGGGCTCGACGCGCGCGTTGCGGACGTGACGGCTCTCGGTTTCTGCGGCGAGTTCGACGCGGTGTTCAGTAACGCCGTGTTGCACTGGGTCCGCGATCCGGACGCGGCGCTGCGATCCGTACATCGGGCGCTGGCGCCCGGCGGCCGACTGGTGGCGGAGCTGGGCGGCCACGGCTGCGTCGCATCGATCCGCGCCGCCCTCGGTGAGGTCCTGGCCCGGCGCGGCATCGACGCGGAGCGGCTCAATCCCTGGTACTTCCCGACCGCCGAGGCGTACACCGAGCGGCTCGACGCGAACGGCTTCGACGTCGACTCGATCCGGCTGTTTCCGCGCCCGACGCCGCTGCCGTCCGACCTGACCGACTGGCTGCGGATCTTCGCCCAGCCCTACCTGGCGGGTGTCTCGGACAGCGAGCGGCCGACCGTCCTCTCGGAGATGCGCGAGCGGCTCGATCCGGTACTGAGGGCGCCCGACGGCGGCTGGGTCGCCGACTACGTCCGGCTTCGCTTCGCGGCCACCCGACGCTACTGAAGCCCATGACCACCGCAGCGACCGCGCCCGCCGGAACCAGGCCGCCGAGCACGTGGGTCTGGGGGTTCGGCCGGATCGCCGTGCACGCCTACTACAAGGTCGACCGCGTGGGCGGCAAGTTGCCCGAGGGCGCCCTGCTGCTGGTCGCCAACCATCCCAACACGCTCATCGACCCGGCGATCATTCAGACCACCGCGGGACGGCGCATCCGGTTCCTGGCCAAGTCCACCCTCTTCGCGTGGCATCCGCTCAGCCCGCTGATCCGCCGCTCGGGGGCGATCCCCGTGTACCGGAAGATGGATCCGGGCGTGGACACCTCGCGCAACGTGGAGATGTTCGCGGCGGTCGCCGCGTCGCTCGCTGCGGGCGAGGCCATCTGCCTCTTTCCGGAGGGCACCAGCCACGCCCGCGGCCGGCTCGAGCCGCTGCGTACGGGCGCCGCCCGCATGGTGCTCAACAGTTGCGCCGCGGGGCACCCGGTGACCATCGTGCCGGTCGGGCTCAACTTCGACGCACTCGCGCGGTTCCGCTCCCGCGTGACGACGGTCTTCGGACGCCCGGTGGAGTACCGAGACCTGGCGGAGAGCTATGCCGAGGACGAAGTGGCCGCGGTCCGGGAACTCACCGACCGCATCGAGCAGAGGTTGAAGCACCTGATGGTCGAGGCGGAGCCGCGGCACGATCTGCCCATCGTCGAGCGCATCGACCGACTCTACGCGGCCGCCCGCGGCGCCTCGCGGGACGCGCGAGAGAGGCTCGGCCGCCGCCGCCTGATAGCAGCGGGCATGGCCAGATTGCGGGAACAGGACCCGGCACGGCTGGCCGAGCTCACAGCGCACGTCGAGGAGTACCTGACCAGCCTGGCCCGCTTCGGACTCCGCGAGCGCGACCTGGAGCAGCGCATTCCGGCGGCCGACGTCGTTCGCTTCGCGCTGCGGGAGGGCCTCCTGGCGCTGCTCCTCGGTCCCGTGGCCCTGGCCAGCGTCGTCGTCTTCGCCGCGCCCTATCGGCTGACCGACTGGATCGGCCGGCGGGCGCCCAACCTGCAGAGCCGCGCGGTCTGGCAGATCATCGGCGGGGGGCTGCTGCACGCCACCTGGATCGCGATGCTCGCCTCCCTCGCGGGCGACGGGTTCGGCACGGCCGCCGGCGTCGCGACCGGGCTCGGGCTGGTGGCGCTGGCCGTCCTCGGCACGCTGGCGATCGAGCGGGAAGCGGCCGTCTGGCGCACGGCACGCGCGTTCTTTGCCCTGCGCCAGATGCCGCTTCGAGCCCGCAGCGCCCTGCGTCGGCGGCGGAAGGCGCTCGCCGATGCGCTCGACGACGTGCGCGCGTGGGTCGAGCGCACGACGCAATACTGATCGGGCCGTTTGCCGACCCCGCCGATCGGACGAACCGGGTGAACGGTTCAGAGACCGAGCTGGCTCGCCATGTCGTTGAAGTCGGTGGCGACCAGGTCGAAATCGGGATCCGGCGTCAGATCCCGCTCGACGTTCGGCCCGAACTCCGTCGGACGCGGCACGTAGCCGGTGCGGAAGCCGAGGCGCGCGGACGCCCGGAGGTCCCCCTTGTGCGCCGCGACCATCATCACCTGCTCGGGGTCGAGCCCCAGCAGGTCGGCCGCCGTCAGGTAGGCCTCCGGATCGGGCTTGTAGCGGCGCGCCAGTTCGGCCGACAGCACGGCGTCCCAGGGGATCCCGGCGTTCTTGGCCATGTTGACGAGCAGCGCCACGTTCCCGTTCGACAGCGACGCCAGCACGTAGCGCGTCCGCAGCCGGGTCAGCCCCTCCACGGTGTCCGGCCACGGCGTGAGCCGGTGCCAGGCCCGGTTCAGGTGGTCGAGCTCCTCCTCGGTGAGGCTTTCGAGACCGTACTTCGGGACCAGCTCGTCAAGGATCATGCGGTGCAGGTCGTCGATCTTCGTCCACCCCAGCTCACCGCGGCGCACCCGCCCCATCGCGGGCCCGTACCCCCCCCGCCACTCGTCGGCGAAGGCGGCCCAGTCCGCGTCGATGCCCTTGGCCCGGCCGACGGCCTCGCCCTCGCGGGTGATGCTGGTCCGCCAGTCGACGACGGTACCGAAAACGTCGAAGGTCATCGCGCGCACACCGCGGATTCGCTCGCTCAACTCCTGGCGCGGCGGCAAGGCCGCGAACGCCTCCGTGCGCGAGAACGCCGCGATCAGGAGCGCACCCGACCCACTTTCCAGAAACTCTCGTCGTCTCATCGCTTGCTCCGCCACTGGAATCGTTCTCTCCGGCATCCGATCTGCCACAGCGTAGCGTTCCCGAGTCCACCCTGTCCACGAGAAACACGGCGGTTCGGATAGAATCGTGGTCGTTTCGAGATGATGCACCCCGCTGCCGGCCAACGACCCGATACGCCTCCACCGCATGCCGGAACGTCGGCGGTGCGGATCGAGGCGGGCGATGCCGGAACGCTCGCAGCACTGTACGACCGGCACGCCGGTGCGATGTACTCGCTGGCCATGCGGATCGCGGGCGAGCCCGGAGACGCGCAAGCGATCCTGCAAGGGGTCTTTGCCGCAGCCTGGTCGGAAACCGGCCGCCAGACGGGCGGGCACGCGCCGAGTGTCCACTGGCTGCTTGCGACGACGCGCGTTCGAGCCATCGACCATATGCGCGCGGTGGGCGCGTCGACGCCGGCAGTCCAGAAGGTGGCGGACGACGACGTGCCGGCCCGCGCCCGACCCGGAGACATCGCGACGCTGCACCTGCCCGACCCGGCGCGGGGTCGAACGACCGACGAGCACGATCCTGACCACGTGCCGCGTATGCGCTCGGCGTTCCGCGAACTGCCACCGCTCGAGCGGCTGGCCATCGAGCTCGCGTACTTCGAGGGCCTGACCATCTCCCAGATCGCGACGCGGCTGGAACAGGCCCCGGACGCATCCAACGCGCGCATCCGGACCGGTCTGCAGCGTCTCGCAGGCAGCGTTGGAGCACCGCGCATGGGCGAAACGCGTCACGACATGCCCCCGACCCGTGAGCTGGCGGCCCTCTATGCGCTTGGTGCGCTGAACGCGACCGAGCGGGCGGCGTTCGACGCCCACCTCGAAATAGACCGCGAATCGGTGGACGAGGTGCTCTCGTTGCTGCCCGTCGCGCGGCGTCTCGCCTGGACGGTGCCACCGCACGAGCCGCCGCCCGGCCTGCGCGAACGGATCATGGAAACCGTGACCGGCTCACCGCTACCCGGCTCGCCGGAACGGGAAGCGACCGAATCCGCCCCGCCCCCGGCGGCCGACGCCACCCGTGAGCCCCGCGCGGCGGAGAGTTCGCAACCCATGGACGATGGAGACGGCCCCCGCATCGCCGCGACCGCGGGCGGGTCGGCACCAGAAGACCGCGCCGGCAGCTCCGAGCCCGCGGACACCCACCACAGTCCCGGACTTTCGGAAGCGGGCAGTCCCCCCGAACGTGCTGCAGCTCTCGACGCCGTACCCGTGGAAGAAGACGTCGCCAAATCGGCGTCGCCCGCCGGCGAACAGACCACTCCGACCGTGGAGAAAGCAACTCTCGACATGCCGAAACCGACTCCAGGCGCGCAGCAGAAGGCGGGGCGTCGGGCGTTGCTGGCGCTCGTCGCCGGAAGCCTCGTCGTCGCCGCCGGCCTCGGCCTGGTAGCGGCCCGCCAGAACCGGCTGGCAACCGCACTGCAGGAGAACCTCGACGCGGCCAATACCCAGGCCCGAATAGCGGAGTTGGAAACCGCGGCCGCACGACGCATCGCCGGTGAACTTCAGGAGGGGGCCCGCGTCCTGACGGCCGGCGACGTGCAGACCCTCGAGCTGGGTGGCCAGCCGTCCGCGCCCGAGGCACGCGGACGGCTGTTCTGGAGTGCGACCGGGGGCGCACTGCTCGCCACGACCGGGCTGCCGCCCCTGCCCCCCGGACGGATCTATCAACTGTGGCTCATCCCGGAAGCGACCCCGATCAGCGCAGCCCTGCTGTCGGTCGACGCCGCAGGCCGCGCAATGGCCACCGTCACGCCGCCGGAAGGCGTAACGGAGAGAGTGCCCGCGGCAGTGACGCTGGAACCCGCGGGAGGCGCCGCGAGTCCCGGCGGCGAGGTTTACCTCCTGGGCCGACCCTGAGCCCGAGGCCCGGCCGCCTGGCCGGTCGTCCTGCGATCGAACGACTACCGCTCGCCTCCCAGGCTCAGCAGGTTGGCGAGCAGAGCGTACGCGCCGGTCGTGCCCGCCGGCAGTTGGCGCCAGAGCCCGAGTCCGACATAGATCCAGCGTCCGCGGCCCGGTTGCGCCTCCACGAGCGCCCCCCGCTTCAGACCCGGGTTGTACTCGAAGGTGTCCTCCAGCTCCACCAGATCGGCGTAGCGGTCGTCGCGCTCGCCCAGGAAGTAGAGCCCGCGCTCCTGCACCCATTGATCCCAGGTGGCCGGGCCAACCGGATTGGGCCAGGCGAAGACGGGGTGATCGTTGGCGAGAACGCGGATGGGCGCCGCCTCGTCGGTCACCCGGTTGCGGCTGACGACGGCGGGATACGGACCGTACTGCGCCTGGTTGAACTCGAACTTGTTGTACTGCACGATGACCGTCCCGCCGTTGTCGGCATATTCCAGCAGACGGTCGTTGTTGGCGCGCAGATCCTGCCGCCGCTCGTAGGCCCGCACGCCGGTGACGATCACGTCGAAGCGGGACAGGTCGCCCCATGCCAGATCGTCGGCATCGATGAACTCCAGGCGTGCGCCGAGCTGCTCGATGGCCGGCGGCACGGCATCGCCGACGCCTTCGATGTAGCCGACCGCCAGGTCCGGCGCGATAGCGACCTCGATGATCTTGAACGTGCCGGCGGCCAGGCGGCCGATATGGCGCCGCTCGATGTGCGGGTACTCGATCACCTGGTAGCCGCGCTCGAACCGCTCGCCTGCATGCTCGACCACGGCGTTCACGGTGTACTCGCCAGCCGCGGCTCCACCCGCCGACACGCTGAAGCGCACCGTGCGCGACTCGTCCTCGCGCGACAGCCGCACGGGCACGCTCGCGGGAGCCGCGGTCCATCCCCCGGGCAGATCGAGTGACACGGCCCCCTCTGCCGCCTCCGGTCCGGTGTTCGTGACCGTCACCCGCACTTCGCGCGCGGTGCCGGACCCGGTGGGAATGATGGCGACGTCGGGTGTCATCGAGACGGCGAACCTCGGCACGACCTGCAGGTCCATCCGCTTCTCGCCCGTGAACAGGTCGTCGACGTAGCGGTAACGGACGGGCCGCTCCACCGTCAGGCGCGCCCGGCCGCCCAGCTCGATCTCGACCAGCGCCCGGAACGGCGTCGGGCGGAACGGCAGTCCGAACGGCACGTCCGGATCCAGGACGTAGCGATCCGCCCCTTCGACATGGCTCCAGTGGATGTCGGTAGGCCGGGCGGCGTCGGGAATCCGCACCTGCTGATCGCAGACGTACACCCCGCCCGCGTCGATTGGGCCGCTGTTGCATGCCGTCTCGCCGTCCAGGCCGACGAGGCTGACGTCACGGACGGTCACCCGGGAGCCGCTGCCGCCGGCGCCGTGATTCGCCGCCCGCACGGTCACCTGCACCGGCTGGCCGGGCGTCACGACACCGTCGTCCGCGAACGCGTCGATGTGCACGGCGTAGTCGAGCAGCAACGCCCGCTCGAATTGGCGCTCCTTGGCGGACAGCCGGTAGTCGATCTCCCGTCGTGCGTCGTCGGACAACCCCAGTCCGGCGAGGCGGGCGCGCAGATCGCGCACTGTCTCCAGACCGGAGATCAGCGGCTCGTCCCACGAGCCGATACCGCGGAACGGCACCGCTTCGGTCATGTGGAACCGTCCCTGCCCTCGCCCGAAGGCCGCCAGAGCGCGCGATGCATATCCGTCAATCCGTTCCAGCGTGAACACGAGCTCGTCGGGCGGATTCTCGCCGGCGAAGCGTGCGAGCCCTGCGATGGAGGTGTCCACCCCATCGAACAACGAGGTCTCTTCTGCCGCCGAGTGGCCGTCGATGGTCGTCTCGGCGAGACGGTAGCGCCCGCCGGCCGGGCCGGACGGCAGGGCGACGAACTGCCCCATGCCCTGGCACTTGTGCATGCCGCGCGCGAGGCTGCCGATCTCCGCCCAGGTCGCGCCGAGCAGCGGGTCGTAGCCACCGAGATCGACAGTGGCCACGTCCGCGTCCGACGCCGACCGGAAGCGGAATCCCGGCGGGCCGACGCCCATGCCGAAGGGAAATCCGACGCGGAAGTAGAACTTCCGCGCCTGCCAGGGCGCCAGTCCCTCGGCGACTTGCTCCGGGAAGCGATCCGGATCCGCGGCCGCGTGCCATGCCTCGTGCGCCAGCACCGCCGACGCCTGGTGATGCTGGCCGCCGCCGCGCCCCTCCGGCGACATGGCGGAGACCACATCGGGCCGGATGGTGCGGATCATCCGGACGAAGTCGCCCAGGATCTCCTCCCGGCCCCACCGCTCGAAGGTCTCCTCGATGCTGAACGAGTACCCGAAGTCGACGGCGCGCGTAAAGTACTGCTCGGCGCCGTCCAGGCGGTGCGCGGCGTGCAGCTCCTCGGTCCGCAGCACGGCCAGGGCGTCGAACAGCTCGGGGCCGATCTCGTTCTGGCCTCCGTCACCGCGGGTTGCCGAGAGCAGCACGGTGCGGTGGCCTTCGCCCTTCGACAGTTGCGCCAGCAACGCGTTGTTCTCGTCGTCGGGATGGGCCACGATCGACAGGAAGACGCCCGTGCTGTTGAGTTGGCGCAGGGCCACCCCGAGCTCCTCCCGGCCCTCGCCGGATACGAGCGGCTGGGCCCGGACCGCGGTCCCGAAGACGCCGGCGAGGACCGGGAGCGATACGGCAAATGCAGTGAATCGATAGGCGTGCATGGTGCCTCCAGTATAGCGGGCAGCCGTGACAACGAGCCGGTCCCGGCCGGTCCGCATGCGGTGTCGGAACGGGCACCAGAACGTCAGGGACCGACCCGAGACCGCGCCGGGATCGGTGCGCCGTCCCGCACCGCGGGCGCGTCGCGTTCGAGCACTGCCCGGTAGAACGCCTCGTAGCGCGGCACGACCTCGTCGGCGCAGAATCGCTCGTGCACGGTCTGCCAACCGCCGGCCGCTATGCGGCGGTGCAGTGCAGGATCGGTCAGCAGCCGGACCGCGCATGCGGCCATGCCGTCGAGGTCTTCCGGATCGCGCAGGAATCCGGACTCGCCGTCGGCGATCACCTCCGGAAGTCCGCCCACCCGCGAAGCCACCACCGGCACTTCGCAGGCCATCGCCTCGAGCGCCGCGACGCCGAAGCTCTCCTGCGCCGAGGGCAGCAGGCACAGGTCGGCGATGGACAGCAACGGCGCCACAAGCTCCTGCTCGCCGAGCGGCTCGACGTCGCCGGCCAGTCCGAGATCGCGCGCCCGGCGGCAGGCCGTGGAGAGGTCGGGGCCGTCGCCCACCAGCAGCAGCCGCGCCGGGACCCGTTCGCGGACGCGGCGAAACAGCTCGATCACCACGTTCGCCCGCTTCACGGGCCTGAAGTTCGAGACGTGAATCACCAGCTTCGTGTCAGTCGTGCCGCCGCGGTAGCGCGCGGCCAGGCCCGGGTCGGCAACCCGCCGGTGGACCTGGCAATCGAGGAAGTTGGGAATGACCTCGATCCGGGCGCGCACCGGCAGTTGACGGTAGGTATCGTCCCGCAGGCTACCGGAAACCGCGGTCACGCCGTCCGACTGGTCGATGGAGAACGCGACGGTCTCCAGATAGGACGCATCGCTCCCGATCAGGGTGACGTCGGTCCCGTGCAGCGTCGTGATGACGCGCGGGACATGGCCGTCTCCCGAAGCGGCGAGGATCTGCCGGGCGAGATAGGCGGCGGTCGCATGCGGCACCGCGTAGTGCGCGTGAATGATGTCGAGCCGGCCTCCGCGGCAGACCTCGACGATCTTGTTGGCGAGCGTCAACAGGTACTGCGGCTCCCTGAACAGCGGATAGCCGGGTGTCCGGACGGCGTGGAACGCCAGTCCGGCCTGGAAGTCGCCCAGCCGCACCGGGGGTTCGCTGCTGATGAGCCGCACCTCGTGGCCGCGCCGCGCCAGCCCCTTGGCGAGCTCGGTGGCGACGATTCCGCTGCCGCCGATGGACGCATAGCAAACGATGCCGATGTTCATGAGGCGTGGTCTTCGATGCGCCGACCGGGCCGATGCTTCCCGGCAGGACGTCTGAACGCAATAGACGATTGCCGCAAGCGTAGCGTTGCGTCGACCTCCGGTCGGGCGGCGGTCGCGGCATTCCAGGAGCTTGCGCCGCCGAACGCAGTGTAGCGGAGTTCTGAAACGCAAGTTCATGGAGCCGGAGGGGGAATGGGCCGAGACGCCGAGCAAGCGCGGTGTTTCGCGGCGCTGGCGCGGCATCGCTTTTCGGCCTGCCGGTAGCATGACCGTGCTGCAACCAGGCTTCCAGGGGACCCGGTACACTCGCACGGTGCCGGCTCGGCAACTCCCGCCGGCGGACGCGGTTGCCCGTGTGCCGCGTCTTGAAGAAGCGACGGATTGTCGCGAGCAGCGTCAGCCGGCACGAGTTCTGCATCACGACGGAGATCCGAGGAGGACGCTCTTTGAAGCGCAAGCTCACCGTGCCGGCGGGAGCGGTCCTGTTGCCGCTATTGACCGCGACCGCGGCACCGGCGCAGTCGCTGGTCGAAATCGCCCGACAGGAGCAGGCCCGGCGCGCCGCCATCGCGCCGGAGGACCGCTCGCGGGTCTATACGAACGACGACCTGCGCGACAGTGGCGGACTGACCATCGGGGTGCGCCCGTCCGCGGCCGTGGCCGAGGCCAACGGCGGGTCCGGACGCGCCGCGCATGGCATCGCGCCGGCGCGGGATGACCCTGCCGAGCCGGAAGCCGGTGAGATCCCCGGCGAGGACGAGTGGCGCGCGCGGATGACGACCGCGCAGGAGGCGCTGGCGCGCGCCGAGCTGACGGCGGCCGCGCTCCGGAACCGGGCGGACGGCCTGTGGGCGCAGTTCACCGCGATGGACGATCCGGCGCGGCGCAGCGTGGTGGAAAGACAACGAACCGAGGCCCTGGAGGAGCTGGAGCGCACGCGGGCGGAAGCAGAGCGCCTGGACCAGCACATCCGCGACATTCAGGAAGAGGCGCGCCGCGCCGGTGTACCCCCGGGGTGGCTGCGGTAGTCTGCGCGATCCGCCTATAATCGACAACTTGCGTTGCCACACCGAAAGGACAGTTCCATGAAGTCAGCTCTCCGCGCGCTGCTGGTCCTGACCGTCCTCGGCGCCACGGCGGCGGCGCAATCGCCGGCAGGCGACGTGCTGAGCATCTACCTCGTGGATGTCGAAGGGGGCGGCGCGACGCTCTTCGTCTCGCCCACCGGCGAATCCATGCTGATGGACACGGGCAACGGCGGCGCCAATGCCGACCGCGACGTCGGCCGCATCATGGCGGCGGCCGAGGACGCCGGCCTCGAGCGCATCGACCACCTGCTGACGACCCACTGGCACGGGGACCACTACGGCGGCCTGGCCGAGCTCGCCACGCGCATCCCCATCGGGCACTACATCGACAAGGGGCCGACGGTGGAGGACAACCAGACCGTGCAGTCCTTCCTCGACGGCCCGTATCGCGAGCTGTACGAGGCTGCCCGCCGGACGGTGGTAACCCCGGGCGACACGGTGCCGTTGCGCGGCGTCGACGTGCGGGTCATGGCCTCGGCGGGCGAAGTCGTCGACGAGCCGCTGCCGGGCGCCGGCGAGCCGAACCCGTACTGCGCGGACTTCGAGCGCGCTGCGGAGGACCTGGGCGACAACGCCCAGTCCGCCGGTGTGCACCTGCGGTTCGGGCGCTTCCGGGCGCTGCACCTCGGCGACCTGACGGTCAACAAGGAGTTCGAGCTGATGTGCCCGAACAACCCCATCGGCTCGGTCGATCTCTACATCGTCTCGCACCACGGGCTCAACACCTCGAACTCGCAGGTGCTCGTCCACGGCGTCGCGCCGCGGGTAGCCATCATGAACAACGGCACCCGCAAGGGCGGCACCCCCGACACGATGACCACGCTGCACACGGCCCCGCGCCTGATGGACCTGTGGCAGCTTCACTTCTCGGTCCTGAGCGGCCAGGAGTACACCGTGCCCGGTGTCTTCATCGCCAATCTCTTCGACGAGCAGCCGGACGCGATGCCGCTGGCGCCGGTCCCGCCGCCGCGGCGCGGCTCCAACGCCGCGCCGCCGCCGGTCCATAGCGGCCCCGCGAACTGGATCAAGGTGGAGGCGCGCCGGGACGGCACGTTCACGGTGACGAACAGCCGCAACGGCTTCAGCAAGTCGTACGCGGCAGCGGACTGAGCGGCGGGCCCGGCGAGGACTGGAGCACGGCATGACCCAGCAGCGACGCTATCGGATCGGCGCGATCCACGCGCTGATGAACGCGATCCCGACGACGCAGACCGCCTTCGACCGGAACTGGTCGGCCGCCGACGTGGCCCACCTGCTCGACGGATCGCTCTACCTCGACCGCAGCCGCGGATCGGCCGACGACGCCGAGCTCGGCGCCCGCGTCGACCGATTGGTGAAGTACAGCGCGTCGACCGGGGCCGAGGCGATCATCGTCACGGGTTCGTTCTTCGGCGACATGACCAAGCGGGCCCGCGAGGGGATGGACATCCCGGTGATGACCTCGTTCGACGGCATTGTCGAGCGCGCGTTCACCCTCGGCCGGCCGCTACACGTAATGTCGACGGCGCCGGACTCCTCCACGCTACTGTCAGCGGAGATCGAAACGGAGGCGGCGCGGCGGTCGCAGCCGCTGTCGATCACCCGCTCGGCGGTGGACGGCGCGCTCGATGCGCTGGTGGGCGGCGACCCCGAGCGCCACGACGAGTTGGTGCTGGAGGCGGTCCGGGCCATCGACGACGAGACCGCGATCCTGTTCGCACAGTTCTCGATGGAGCGGATCCTCCCCGGCAGCGCGGCCGCGCACCCGGCGCCGGTGGTCGGACCGGCGAGCGAGGGCGTCCTGCGGCTGCGCGAACTGCTGACCGGGCGGTAGCCGGAAACGCGGCCGCCAGAGGGGGGCGCTTGCCGCCCCCCGGGATTTGTTCCTACCTCTTGCCCGAGTACTCCAGCATCTGCTGCGTGAAGTCCCGCGGGTAGGAGATGACGACGTCGGAGATCGAGCCGTCGGCGGCGGTCACCGCCTCCAGCTTCGGCATCACGAAGCCGGTGTAGGACGGCAGGTCGACGCGGGCCACCCGCTCGAGCACCTCGTCGCGCAGCGCCGGGTCGAAGCGGATGCCGTAGGTCTCGAATAGCGACCGGGCCGCGTCGTAGTCGCCCTCCGACTTGATCCGCTGCACCTCGGCCAGCAAGGTGGCCACCCCGGCGCGGAACGCCTCGGCGTCGGTCACGACGTTGTAGGTCCTGCCGTCCCGCCGGCGCACCTCGATCGCGTCGGTATTCTCGATGAGCCAGTGGACCACCATCTGCCGGTTGCGCATGTGGTCCTGCTCCAACTGGTTGCCCTCGCGGACGCGCCGGAGTTGCAGGATGGCGTTGCGCGCGTAGGCCTCGTACTCCGTCAGAACGATGTCCGCCTGATGCTCGGCGTCGAAGATGCCGATCTCGACCAGCTTCGGGTCGGCGATGAAGTAGAGCGCGATGAGGTCGGCCCGCGCCTCCTCCAGCGCGGAGTACTGCTCGCGGAGGAACGGCTGGGCGTTGCCGCCGAGGCGCTCGGCGAGTTGGCCGGAGGCATGGCCGATCACCTCGTGCATGTTCGTCGTCATGTCGCCGGCGAGGCTGCCCCACCGCTCGGCCCGGGCGGTCTCGGCCTCGTCCCACGTGAACTCCGCACGGTAGGCCGCGGGCGCGGAGAGGTCGTAGGCCTCGATGACGTTGGACAACGAGATCGACTTGCTGCCGTACTGCTCCCGCACGGTCTGGTCGTTCGGCAGGTTGATGCCGATCGGGGTGACCGGCCCCGCGTCCCCGATCTCGATCACGACGTCGATGGCATTGGCGGTGATGCCCCGCACCCCCGCCTTGCGGTAGCGCGGATCCCACGGCATGCGGTCCTCGAACCACTGCGCGTGCTCGGCCAGGGTCTGGATCGCCTCGGTCTTCTCGCGATTGACGTAGTAGACCAGCGCCTCCCACGCGCCCTTGGCGCCCCGCGCGTCCATGTAGACCTCGGTGAAGCCGTTGATGGTGTCGACGGGCGACGCCTGATCGGCGACCCAGGCGATGTCGTAGGCCCGCCGGTCCAGCGGCTCGCCGGTGCGGTACCAGGTGATCAGCGCCTCGATCGCCGCCGCCATCGGTTCGGTCGCGAAGGGAGTCGCCGCCTCCAGGTGGCGGACGACCTCGGTGAGCTCCTTCGCGTACTTGCCGCCGCCGTCGATCCGGTAGACCTCCTCGACGAGCTCGCCGTCGCTCTTGACCAGCCGCGAGTTCAGCGGATACTGCTCGTCGAAGCCTTCGAGGTCGGCCATCGAGACGCCGGCGTACAGGTTGTTGGCGCTCGACAGCAGCATGTCGTCACCGGGGGCCGGCGTCTTGTTGGTCAGGATGGGATCGACGGTGGCGTCGAAGAACAGCGGCTCCAGTCGGTCCAGCAGCGCGTCCAGGCTCTCGCCGTCACGGGTCGGGAAGCCGGCGCCTGCCGAAGCGGCCGCGTGGGCCGCCGCGCGGAACGCCTCGGGCGTCACTTCCAGCACGAACTTGCGGGCGGTGAGGTTGTTGTACGGACCGGTGTTGATCCAGAAGAGCTTGGCGTAGCGGTGGAGCGCCTCGAGCGTTGCCCCCTCGACGCCGTCGGCGTGCGTGAGGATCTCCTCGAACGTCTCGCGCATGTCCAGGTTGTGGACGTAGCGCTGGTCATAGAAGATGTCGCGTCCGGCGAGCGCCGCGTTGTACAGGTGCCAGATGAGCACCTTCTCGCGCAGGTCCAGCCCCTCGAAACCGTCGGCGTAGATCTGACCGATCGCGGCGTCGTCGATGCGCTCGAGCAGGTACGGGCGCTCGGCCTCCTGCGCGGTCGCCGCGGACGGGGCTTCGTGCGGTTCGGCGAGAGCCGGAGACGCGACGCCGCCGAGGGCCACGAGAATCGACAGGACGAGGAATCGCAGGCAGGTCATGGGGTTCCTCCGGCGCCGGCGAACCGGGCGCTATACAATGCAGTGTCTCGCGAAATTATACCGGCCGGGAGGCTGTCCCATGAGTCTTGCACGACCCGTCGACCGCGTCGTTCGTGGCAGTTCGTGGTGGAACCCCGCGTCGCACCGGGAGCGGCAAGGCGCCGGCGTGGCAGGGCGCGACGAGGGACCCGACCAGCGCCTCGGCGCGGAGGGGCGACCACGCACGTTCGCGGCCGCGCTGCTCGTCATGCTGGCGGCCGCGTGTCTCACCGTTCTTCCGGTCCCGATCGATGCCCAGCAGCGCGCGCTGACCATCGCCGACATCTTCGACCCGGCGCGGCGGGTCAACTTCGACGGCAACGCCCCGTTCGGCCTGACCTGGCTCGACGACCGGCACTACGTCGCGCGGCGGTCCGCACGCGACGGCTTCGCGGGCCCGCTGGTCCGGGTGGACGCGCTCACGGGCGAGCGGACGCCGCTCTACGATGCCGCCGCGTTCGAAGCGGCGGTGGCGGCGCTGCCCGGCCTGAGCGCGGCCGACGCCGCGCGCATCGCCCGGCAGTCGGGCCACGTGACGAACGCGGACCGCACGGCGCTGGTCTTCGCGTTCGCCGACGACCTCTACCACTACGACGCCGGCACGGAGCAGGCGCGGCGCCTCACCGCCACCCCGGAGGCCGAGGCCGAGGTGTCGCTGAGCCCCGACGGGCGGCTCGTCGCCTTCGTGCGCGGCGGCAACCTGATCGTCGTCGATGTCGAGCACCGCCGCGAGCACGCCCTGACCACCGACGGCGGCGAGCGGGTCCGCAACGGGCAGCTCGACTGGGTGTACCAGGAGGAGATTTACGGCCGCGGCAACTTCCGCGGCTACTGGTGGAGCCCCGACTCTTCACGCATCGCCTACCTGCAGCTCGACGACCGCGCCGTACCGACCTTCACCGTGCTCGACCACATCCCCTATCACCCCGAGGTAGAGCACTGGGAGTACCCCAAGGCGGGCGATACCAATCCCGTGGTCCGGCTCGGCATCGTGCGCGCGGCCGGCGGCGCGACGACGTGGGCCGACCTGGCCGGCTACCGGCCGTCCGACCCGCTCGTGGTCAACGTCGACTGGACGCCGGACAGCTCGCACGTCGTCTTCCAGGTGCAGGACCGGGAGCAGACCTGGCTCGATCTGGTCCTGGCGGACCCGGAAGCCGGATCCGTAGAGAAGGTGCTGCGCGAGACCACCGAGGCGTGGGTCAACGTCAACGGCCCGCCAATCTGGCTGGAGGACGGAACCTTCCTCTGGCAGAGCGAGCGCTCCGGCTGGAAGCACCTGTACCACGTCGACCGATCCGGCGCGGTGAAGCGCGCCGTGACGAGCGGCGAGTGGGAGGTCCGGCGCGTCCACGGCGTCGACGAGGCCGACGGCGTCGTCTACTTCTCCGCCACCCGACGCAGCCCCATCGGGCTCGACGTCTACCGGGTGAATCTGGACGGCTCCGGGCTGCACCGGCTGTCGGATGCGCCAGGCACGCACGGGGCCACCTTCAACCCGGGCCTGACGCACTACATCGACCGCTGGAGCGACATCTCCACCCCGGCCCAGGTGCGCGTCCACGCGGCGGACGGGTCCGTGGCGCGGGTGGTGGCCGCGAACGAGGTGCGCGCGCTCCGGGACTTCGACCTGCCGGCGCCCGAGTTCCTGCAAGTCGCCAACCGCGACGGGTTCCGGATGGAAGCGCTGATGATCAAGCCGCCCGACTTCGACCCGTCGCGCCGCTACCCGGTCTATCAGCACATCTACGGCGGTCCGCACGTCCAGCGGGTGCGCAACGCCTGGAGCCGCGAGACGCTGTACTGGCAGCTCCTCGCCCAGCGCGGCATCCTCGTCTGGGTCCTCGACAACAGTACCGCCAGCGGCAAGGGCGCCGTCTCCACGTGGCCGGTCTACCAGCGGTTCGGCGAGCTGGAGCTCCGCGACCAGGAGGACGGCCTCGACTGGCTCGTCGGGCAGGGCTACGTCGACCCCGACCGCATCGGCATCGAGGGCTGGAGCTACGGCGGCTTCATGGTCAGCTACGCGCTGACCCACAGCCGGCGCTGGTCGATGGGCATCGCCGGCGGCTCGGTGACCGACTGGCGCGACTACGACACCATCTACACTGAGCGCTACATGCGGATGCCGCAGCACAACCCGGACGGTTATCGCCGCAGCTCACCCCGCTTCGACGCCGCCGACCTGCACGGCGCGCTGCTGCTCGTTCACGGCACGATGGACGAGAACGTCCACATGCAGAACACGCTGCAGTTCGCGCTGGAGCTGCAGCGGGCCGGCAAACCGTTCGACATGATGATCTACCCCCGGTCGCGGCACCGGCTCGGCGGTCCCGACCTGGAGCTGCACCGCCGCGAGAAGATGCTGGCGTTCGTCGTCGAGCACCTGCGGCCGGAGAGCCACGCCGGCGCTACCGATGGGTCAAACGATTAGGAGTCCGTGGTGAAACCCCACGTCACACCGGGAGCGGCGAGACGCCCGCGGGCCTAGAGCTATCTCGCTTCGTCCGCCCGGGCGCCGGCCATAATGCCCTCCATGCCGTAGTTGCCCTCGTGGCAGGCGTACTCGAACATCCGGGCCTCCGTCCGCCGCAGGGGAATCGAGGCCGTCCAGGGCCGGACGAAGGTGGTCGGATCGTCGATGGTGACCTCGTGCGCGATCGTTCCGGGACCGGTCCGGGTGAAGCGCTCCACCAGGCGCAGCTCGCCGGCAGAGCCCCTGAAGTCCGCCTTGGGACTGATGTTCGTCGTCTCGACCACCAGCGTGTCACCCTCCCACCGGGCGCGCGAGTCCCCGTGCCACAGCCGGACGCCGGCGGGAAGGTGAGGCCGTCCGTCGAGCGGAATGATCCGCGCCTCGCGCATCATCTCGTAGAGAATCACGACATGCTCGGGGGTCTGCAGGATCTGCAGATTCTGGTTGTAGCCGCCGGGCAGCCGCGGCAGACCGCGCGTGACGCAGCGCTCGAACAGGCTGCGGTCCTCCCAGGTGATGGCGGGCCGGGCTCGCGCCGCGGCGCGCTCGGCGACGCGCCGCTGGCCCTCCGGAGTAAGCGCCGGGATCCTCCCGTTCGGCGGGTCGACGATGAGCGACGTGCGGCGGGACTCGACGATGTTGACGCCGCGGTCGAACCAGAAGTCGTTGTACGACCCGACGCTGCCGCCGGCCGGCAGCGGTGCGGTCCGGACGACGCTCGGCTCGGCCAGCCGCTCGACGCGGTCCACCGCCTGGCGCTCGAGCGCGGCCGCTTCCTCCTCGGTCAGGAAGGCCCGCTCGCCGAGCTCCTCCGGGCGCTCCAGCGGCGTGATGGTCCGGAAATCCCAGACCCCCTGCAGGTCCGGGTGGCCCCAGGGGGTGCGCGCAACGGCCGCTTCGGCAATCCCGGCCGTACCGTCCTGGCCGCCGGGTGACGCGGCCTCCGCCGCGGAGACGAAGCCGCCGGACGCAACAGGCAAGGGCAGCGCCGACAGGACCACGACTACCGTACACCACACAGCGAGACTCCGGGTGCGCATCTCACTCCTCCCAGGTGGTTGCCGGGTTTGCGCCGTTAGCTGGTTCTCGCATTATATCGAGGCGTGCGGTTCGGATCGGGCGATGCCCCCGGGGCGGGTCGCAAGCTGCCGCCGCGGAGGCCTCAAACGGTGCCCGGTCTCCCGCAGGCCGGAACGGCGGGACGTTTGCTCAGTCCCAATCAGCTCTCGTCGTCCCGGTGCACCGTGGCGGATGAGAAGGCGGGCAGGCAGACGGCGATGTACTCCGCGCCGCCCGCTTCCGGGCTGCTGTAGCGCACCCACTCGCCGGGGGCCGCCACCACGGCCTGGCCCGCCGCCACGTCGAGGCAGCCACCCTCGTGCTCGACGCGGAGCGTCCCGCGGAGCACGACGGTGATCTCCTCGAATTCCGGGCGTTGTCCAGGCTCCTCCCAACCCTCGGGCGAAACCATGCGCGCCACGCTCACCTGCCGGTGGCCCGAGTTGACCCTGCCGGCGAACTCCTGAATTTGCTTCGGTTTGGTGCCGGCAGCCTCCACGGCGGTCGGACGCTCTATCAGAATCGGCATCTCGGTCCCCTACCTCAGGTGCCGGCCTCCGTCCACGCGGATCGTCTCGCCAGTGATGAAGTCCGACCGCAGCACGCCGACGACCGTATCGGCAATCGCCTCCGCACCGCCCCAGCGCCCCACCGGGGTGGCCCGCTCGACCGCCTCGACCTCGTCGGCTTTCAAGCCCGGCGGCGGCATGATCGGGCCGGGTGCGACGGCGTTCACGAGAATGCCGTCGGCGGCGAGCTCCAGCGCCAGCGCCTCGGTGAGGCCGATCACGGCTCGCTTGGCCACGTAATAGGGAAGATAGCCGGCGTAGCGGGGTCGGCCGCTCGCCGCGGTCCAGTCACTGAAATGGACGATCCGCCCGCCGCCCGCCGCCCGCAGGTGCGGTACCGCCGCTCGGGCGAGCCTCCATGCCGCGGAGAGATCGACATCCAGCGTCTCTGTCCAGTCGTTGTCCGTCAGCGCGTCGAAGGGGGCACGGCGGTAGACCGAGGCCATGTTGATGAGGATGTCGAGGCGCCCGAACCCGGCCGCCGTTGCGTCGACCAGCCGCTCAACCTCCGCCGGTCGCGTCAGGTCCGCCTGCGCGACGGTTGCCGAACGACCCGCCCGGCGAACGTGCTCCGCCGCCAGCGCGGCCTCTTCCCGGGATCGCTTGTAGGAGAGCCCGACATCCACTCCGAGGCCCGCCAGCCTCGTTGCCACCGAGATGCCGATGCGCCTGCCGCCGGTGACGAGCGCGGCCTTGCCGGCGAGATCCATGATGCAACGTCCTGGAGCCGTGCGACCGCACCCGGCGGCGGCTCCCCGACCCGGACGCGCGGGTCCGACCGCCCGAAGAAGAGCGGCGTCGTCGATCGCTCCGACCTACTCCGCTGCCCCGGGTGGCGTCTGTGGAGGTTGTTCCGTATCGTCCGCCGGTGGCGTATGCGGCGCCTGCACGGCGTCCGGTCGGAGAATCTCGTCGAGCAGGAACACGTCGGTCAACAAGGCACGGAGGTGGATCATCCCGTTGAGATTGTCGACCATCTGGGACGTAATTCCCGGTTGGGCGAGAACGAGCTGCACGGCGGCGCGGCCGGCGGCGGAGTCGCGCCGCATGACGTCGATGAACGCGTGGTAGCGGTCGCCGTCCTGCGAGCCCTGCTCTTGGGCCAGCGCCAGGAACGCGCCGGGCAACTCCTCCAGGGTCGCCGCCAGCTTCTCCAGGCGCTCGCGCACCAGTCTGTCGTTCGACGCCGCCATCTGCGCGTTGACGCCCTTGGCGGCATAGGCGAGACAGAACTCGTACGTTTCCTCGACGACATTGACGTGCGCCTGCAGCGCTTCGGTCCCGGACTCCGACATCACAGACACCTCACCGATTCATCCGCCCCGGCGCCATTCTGCCGCGCCGTACAAGAAAGGAGCGACGCCAGGCCTCGGCCAGGCGCCGCCCCATGGATGCCAATCGACCTTGACGGCAGCTATCCCTTCGACGTCGATTCCTTCGACACGTCCCAGCGCTCCGGGTCGTGATGATCCAGATAGTGCTGGCGATCGACCGATCCGAAGAGCATCGACTTCGTCAGCCAGAACTTGTCGGGCCGAATCGCGAAGTAGATGTGGGTCAGCGTCAACATCACGAACAGCACCGCGCCGAGGCCGTGGAGCGTGTACATCAACCCCCAGGTCGGTTCCGAGAGCAGATACGCGTTCCTGGGAATCAGCGCGTTCTCGATCCGGAACATCATGACGAGCCCGGTTCCGATCACGGCCAGTCCCGCCAGCATGACGGCGGTGTGGTACAGCTTGTGGTCAATCGGGTATTTCCCGTGCTTCTTTATCTCGCCGGCCTCCTGCCCCATCTGGCGCTTGACCCTCTGCACCGCCTCGTCCATGTCGTCCGGCAGAATCCAGATCGACCAGAAGTCGAGGTAGAAGGTCGCGTGCACGATGTGGTAGAGAATCGAGATCGTCAGCACGATGCCGGCGATCCAGTGGATGGTGACCCACGCGAACTGGATGCCGATGATCGGAAAGAACCCGGTCACCAGCAGCACCAGCATCGCCGCTGCCATCACCCAGTGGAAAATGCGGGCCCACAGGGTGTGCCGCTCGATTGTCTCAGGGACGCCCGCCGCAGCCTCCTCCTGACCGCCGTTCGCCCTCGCCAGCTTCGGCAGCCAGACGGCCGCGTACACGACGTGGAAGACGATGAAGGCGATGCCGGCCCAGAAAAACAGGTAGAGAAGATCCCAGGAGACCCTGATCAGGGTCTCCTGGCCCCACGGGTTGGTTCCCCACTGAAACAGTTCCATCTACGCCTCGGCACCTTGAACGGAACGCTTCACCAGGTTGCGCAGCAACGTCACCTTGTAGGCATTGTGCCGCAGCGGACGAACACCGTTGACGGCGATCTCGCCCGCCTCCATCGCAACCGCCTGGCTGACCTGCCGGCCCCGGACCGCATCCTCGGCCGCGATGAATCGCACCGGATACGGCGCCACGCCGTTGGCCACGATGCGGATGTCCTCGACCACGCCGTTGCTGACCTTCGCCGCGGATGCCACGTTGGCGAGCGGGAAGTCCCAGACGGCCCGATCCCTGGCCTTCTCGAAGTAGAACCGCGTGTTCGCGAAGGTCCATGGAATCCGAATCGACGTGAGGATGTCGCCCGGCTGCAGAGCGGTCATGCGCATGATGTCGACCGCGGGACCGATGAAGAAGTCCTGCGCCGGGATGACCCGCTCGCCGGTGCTGTTGCGCACGACCATCTCGGCGTCAAGCGCCACCAGAACCGGGGCGGTGTCCGACGGGTTGACGGCCACGCACCGGCTCGCGCCCAGGATGGCATGCTCGCGGTTCATCGCGGTCGGCGTATCCGCGTAGCAGATGTTGCCGCCGGCGCGATAACAGCTCCAGCCGTCCCGGTAGTACCAGCACCGGGTGTCCTGGCCCACGTTGCCGCCGATGGTGCCCTGGTTCTGGATCTGCGGCGACGCCGCCTGCGACGCGGAGTCGGCGAGCATGCTGAACTGCTCCGACACCTCGGGGTGCCGGATCACGTCGCGCAAGGTCGCCATCGCACCGATCTCGAGTCCGCCGGCCAGGGAGCGAATCTCACTCAACTCGGAGACCCCACCCAGATCGACGACGGCGGCGGGCTTCTTGACGCGGTCCTTCAACCAGTCCCAGGTGTCCAGCCCACCCGCGAGCACCCAGGCGTCGGCTCCGTACTGATCGAGCACTCCCAGCGCCTCGTCCGTGCTGGCAGGCTGGAAGAGCTGAAATGCCGGCATCTTGTCGCGAATCACGGCCATTGTTTCTTCTCCCTTTACCTTCCCAGTGTGGCGCTAGACGTGCGTCGAAAGCTTGTTGTGAGCCTCGTCGAGCTCGAAATTGAGCATCGTCAGAATCATGTCGCCCATGATCGGCGAGCGGTTGAAGTCGACGTTGCCGCCCAGCGCGTCGGAGATGGCGTTGAGCACGGCCCCCGCGCCCGCGCCGACCGGCGCCTCGCCGATGCCCTTGGCGCCGAGGGGGTTGAAGGGATCCGGATTGTCCGAGGCGCTCCAGGCCATCTCCTGGTCGTGCGGCGCGTCGAGAATCGTCGGCGGCCGGTTCGAGTAGAACCGCTTGGCCACGTGCAGCCCCCACTGCGGGTCCATGACCCACTTCTGGCCGAGCGCCACGCCGAAGCCCTGGATGCCGCCCCCGTGCACCTGTCCGGCGAAGTTCTGCGGGTGCAGAATCGTCCCGGCGTCGGAGGCCACCTTGTAGTCCTTCAGCACCACCGCCCCGGTCTCGGTGTCCACCTCGACCTCGGCGAAGCCGATGCAGAACGACATGTTCCGTCCGCCGGTCTCGAAGTTGTCCTTGGCGGCGACCACGAGACCCCGACCGGCGAGCGCAGTGGCCGACCGCGTCGTCATCTCGTTGAGGTCCTCGGGCAACTGCGATCCGTCGTAGATACCGCCGAGCTGGATGGCGCGCTCGGCCGCCTGGCCGAACGTCATCGCCTGCCCACGGTTGCCGCGACGGAAGACACGGCCGTCCGCCACGTCGAAGCTGTCCGGCGAGCCGCCGAACCGATCCGCCGCGATCTCCTGCAGGCGCTTCTTGGCCTCCAGACCGGCCGCCCAGTTCGAGCGCGTGTGACCGTGGGTCGTCTGGCTGCCGCCCTGGATCGCGCTCCACGGCAGATGCTTGCTGGTGTCGCCCCAGACCACCTCGGCCTGCTCCCACGGCGTGTCGAGCGCTTCCATCGCCGCGCGCGACGTGTCGGAGAACGACTCGGTGCCGAGGTTGCCCACGCCGGTGTGAATCTCGACCATGCTGTCCGGCCGAATCACCAGCAGGCCGTCGACGCCCGACGTTCCGGCGGAGTAGGAGCTGATCGCAACGCCGACGCCGGTCACCTTGGAACCGTTGCGCTGGCCGCTGCGCGCCTTCATGCCTTCCCAGTCGAACTCCTCGCGCGCCTTGTCGATGGCTTCCTTCGGGAAGGCGCTCGACACGTTACCCTGCTGCCCCTGGCGCGGGCGCCCGAACAGCGCCTGCCCCTGCGGAGCATTGGTGTGGATGATGTCGAGCCGGTCGAGGCCGAGCTGCCGCGCGGCCTTGTCGACGACCGGGGCGAACATCGCGACCGCCTGGACCCCGCCCGGCGCCCGCTGCGCACCGCGCGGCGGCGTGTTCGTGTAGACGGTCACGCCGCGCACTCGCATGTTCGCCGGCTGATACATCAGCGAAGCCTGGTCGCCGCACGACATGTAGTCGCCGGACCGGCCGTACGGGCCGCCGTCCTGAACCATCGTCAGGTCGATGGCGACGATCCGGCCGTCGCTCTTGAACCCGAACTTGGCGCGGGCCTGGATGCCCGGCCGGGCGCGCCCGAAGAAGTTCTCTTCCTGCCGGGTGACGCGCATCATGACCGGCCTGCCCGCCTTGCGCGAGAGCAGCGCCGGAATCCGCGCCTGGATGGAGGCCGAGATCTTGCTGCCGAACCCGCCGCCGCAGTACTCGCCGATGAGGACGAGGTCGGTCGGGTCGATGCCGATCCAGCGCGCCATGCCAGCCTCGGTGCGGGCCGTGCTCTGGGTCGAGCAGTGCATGTAGCACTTGCCGTTCTGCCAGTAGGCCATCGCGGTCCGCGTCTCGAGCGGCTGGTGCGACAGCGACGCGGAGAACACGGACTCGTCGAGAATCAGATCCGCCTCGGCGAACCCGGCCTCGACGTCGCCCACCTGCCACTCGTCGGTCACCTCGCCGCCGGTCGGCATGATGCCACGGTCGAACTCGCTCCAGTCGACGTTGTCCCACTTGATCGTCGACAGGTCGCGGCCGGCCATGGTGTTGCCGTCGAGCCGCGCGTTCGGTCCGCCCGGACGCAGGCTCTCCATCGGGTCGAGCACGAAGGGCAGCGGCTCGAAGTCGATCTGCACCGCCTCGACCGCCTCGGCCGCGGTCTCCTCGTCGACCGCCGCGATGGCGAGAATCGGCTCGCCCTCGTACAACGGTTCGTTGGTGAGGCCCGCTTCCTGCGGCGCCTCGGCCTCCGGCAGATCGTCCGCGGTCAGAATCGCCTCGACCCCCGGCATCGCCATGGCGGCGCTGGTGTCCATGCGACGAATACGCGCGTGCGGCATCGGGCTGACGAGCAGCTTGGTGAAGAGCATGCCCTCGGCGCGAAAGTCCTCGGCGTACTTCGCACGCCCGGTGACCTTGGCGAGAATGTCGGGCGTCGTGTAGTTCTTGCCGATCAGCTTGTAGTCAGCCATCGTCAGCTCCTCATCCCGTTACGCGTGTACTCGCACGCCTTCTCGGCGACGTTGAGGATCTTGTTGTAGTCGATGCACCGGCAGATGTTGCCGGCGAGATGGTGCGCGCACTCGCCCCGGGTCGCGTCGGGGTTCTCCTCGGTCAGCGCGACCATGTTCATGACGAAGCCGGGCATGCAGAAGGCGCACTGGAAGCCCTGCAGGTCGACCACCGCCTGCTGCACCGGGTGCAGCGTGCCGTCCGCGCTCTCGAGACCCTCGATGGTCTGAACCTCCCGGCCGCGAACCTGGTGGGTCAGGGTCGAGCAGGAATACTGCGGGACGCCGTCCACCAGCACGGTGCACGCGCCGCACTCTGCGCGGTCGCAGCCGATCTTGGTGCCGGTCAGACCCAGCTTGTACCGCAGGGTCATGGCCAGGGTCTCCTGCGGCATGACGTCGACGCGGCGCTGCTGGCCGTTGACGTTCAACGTCACGAGGCGCTCGACGGCGCCCGGCGCCTGCGCGAGGGCCACCCCGTGGCCGCTGCGCAGCACGTAGTTCGACGCCGATACGCTGGCGCCCGTGGCGATCACTCCCTTGATGAAGCCCCGCCGAGAAACGCCCTGCTGCTCTGTGGTTGTCTGCACTTGCGTGCCTGCCACGTCTCCCATGAGACGACCTCCTCGTCGCGCGCCCCGGCGCGCCAGGAACCAGAGGGAAGAAATACCTCTCCCGAGGAGCGAAGTCTAGCATCGGAAATCCCGGATGCCAACCCCCCGCACGAGACTTTCTGAGCACCGCTGGTAACCAGGTGCAAGTCCCTGTATTCAAAAGAGTTGAGGGGTCCACACCACGTCTTTGCAAATGAGATTGGGTCGCACTTCGGCGGACTCCGGACCGCCGGCGCCGGACTGGGACCACGCCGCGGCGAGCAGCCCATGGTGAAACCCCGCGTCGCACCGAGAGCGGCGAGGCGCCCGCATGACAAGGCGCGACGAGGGAGCATGGCGGGCATGTTCGACCGAGGAGCAACGCAGCCACGCGGGATGCAGCGCCGCTCGAATGCAGCGGGGATTCTGCCACGGGCCGCTGGCGACCGACCGTCCCGTGTCGAGATCAGTCCGTCGGCCGGATCATCCCGTGCGCCCGACCGAACCAGTAGCTCAGCAGGTAGTCGAGGCCGTTGGTCTCGAACGCCGCGTCCGCAAGACGGTCGCCGCCGGTGCGGTACGGATTGTGGACGAGAAAGCTCCAGGTTCGTCCGCGCTGCTCGACCGGCAGCGGCCCCGCACCGACGTGGGGCACGACCGGGTCCGGCACGAAAGAGAATCCGAACCGCCGCACGTACGCCGCGATGGTGTCGGCGTTCCATTTCATGTCGAGCGGCACGCGCCGCAAGGTACGCAGCGCTGCCGCGTCGTACGAGCTGTCGCCCGTCCAATGCCGGTGGAGGAACGACGCCAACGGATTCGCCTCGACGTCGATGCCCGGGTACCTCCGCCCATGGAACCAGCGATCGGCGGCGCGTTCGTAGTGCACGCGGATCGCGGGATCTTCCTCGAGCTCCAGCAACGGGTACAGCGCCAGCGCGATCAGCACGTCGTCGGAGTGGTTGGCCTCGCGCGGCGGACGGTCCAGTCGCGCCCCCTCGCCGATGCGGGCGTATCCCATCCGCACCAGCCGGTCGTACTCCCGGCCGAAACGGGGCTGTCCGGTCAGCGCCTGCGCCACCTTGACCATCTGCAGCATCAGCAGTGCGTTCATCGGCTCTTCGTTCGCGACGTAGTCCGGCTCGTAGCGACCCCAGCGGGTAGGCCTTCCGTCGTAGCCGACTATCCGCAGGCCATCGCGGACAATCGCATCGACCACCGTGGCCACCGTGCCGCCGAGGGCGCTCCGTTCCGCGGCGTCCGCGATCCGCGATCCGTACACGAAGAGGCCGAACATCATGGCGTCGACCTGATCGGAGCTGACGTTGCCGCGCCAGCGGCGGCGGCCGTCCTCGCTCACCCGCCAGATCCCGTCGTCGAGCCACGGCTCGTCGATCGGCGCCGAAGCCCGCGCCGGCAGTCCGCGGCGCCCGGTCACCGCCGCCAGATGCCGGAGCGCCCGGGTCGCCGCCCGCGCCCGGGTCGCCGCCTCGGGATCGCCGGTGGCGAGATAACGCCACGTCTGCGCGGCGCAGTACAGACCGGTCATGTACGCCGTGTCGGACATGTTGTAGGTGACGTACGGGAGATCGGCCGTGGGCAGCCGCCGACGGACCCGCACCTGGCCGTCCTCCGCCAGGAAGCGCTCGGCGATGTCGACATCGAACAGTCGGGCCTTCCCCGCCAGCGTCAGGTCGTCACGCGCCTGCGCCGGCACGACGACGATGCAGGCGACGGCCGCAAGACCGAGGAGTGCGCGGCGAGACCCAATCTGCATTCGACCGGTGCTTCCCGCGAGAACGCGCCGCGGGGGTCGCCTGCGCACCTGTCCGGCCATCATCGCGGCCCGCGCGCGTCGAACAGCGGTTCGGCGGCCGTCATCCCGGAACGGTGGGCATCCACCGCGGCCTGCAGGTCCGCCACCGCGTCGGGGCGCTCGGCCGCGAGGTCGTGGTTTTCCCCCGGGTCCTCACCCAGGTGAAAGAGCAGCGGGGGGTCGTGCTCGGTGCGCTCGGCCCCGAGGCCGTAGCGCCCTTCGGTCACCAGGTGCAGCTTGTACGGCCCCCGGCGATACGCATAGAGCTCTCCCATGCGGTAGTACGCCATCCAGTCGCGCGGGCTCGGTCCCGTCCCGAACAGCACCGGCGACAGGTCGACGCCATCCAGAGGCCGGTCGTCCGGCACCCTCCCGGCGGCCAGCGGGACGATCGTGGTGAAGAGATCGGTGGTCGCCCCGATCTCCTGCACGACGCCGGGCTCGATGGTCCCCGGCCACCAGAAGATGCCCGGCACCCGCATCCCGCCTTCCCAGGTCGTCCCCTTGCCCTGCCGGAGCAGGCCGGCGCTCCCGCCGTGCTGCCGATAGGAGAGCCACGGCCCGTTGTCGCTGGAGAAGATCACCAGCGTGCGCTCGGCCAGCGCCTCCTCGCGCAGCGTGTCCAGAATGCGCCCGGCGCTCCAGTCGATCTCCTCGATGACGTCGCCGTAGCGCCCGGCCGCGCTCCGGCCCGCGAACGCTGCGGAACGGAAGAGCGGGACGTGCGGCATGGTGTGGGGGACATAGAGGAAGAACGGTCCACCGCGGTTCTCCCGGATGAACCGTACCGCTTCCTCCGTGTAGCGTCGCGTGATCGTCGTCTGGTCCGCCGGCCGCTCCAGCTCGACGTCGTTCCGCATGAGCGGCACGTGCCAGTAGTCGATGGCGGGGTCGAAGATCGCGGCGCGGCGCGCGTTGCGGCCCGGCGGCACCTGCCAGTCCATGTCGTTCGAGTAGGGAATCCCGAACCACGAGTCGAAGCCGTGGCGCAGCGGCCGGTACTCGGGCTGGTGGCCGAGGTGCCACTTCCCGACGATGCCGGTCGCGTAACCGGCCTCTCTCAACGCCTCGGCCAGTGTGACCTCGCCGTCGGGCAGTCCGTGGTGCGAATCCTGAAAGAACACCCCCTGCCGGCGTCCGAACATTCCGCTCCGCAGATGAATGCGGCCCGTCAGCAGCGCTGCCCGGCTCGGGGAGCAGACCGGCGCCTGCGAATAGAAGCTGGTCCAGCGCTGCCCCTCCGCCGCCATGCGGTCGAGGTTCGGCGTCCGGATTGTCGGATGACCGTAGGCGCCCAGGTCGCCGTAACCGAGATCGTCCGCGAAGATGATGACGACGTTGGGTGGTCCGCTCCGTGCCGGCGACCCTTGCAGTGCGCCCACCGCCGCCACCGAGAGAGCGGCGAGCACGGCCGCGCCGGCGAGCCGCCGCCTGCCCTGTCCCGCCTGCCGGTTCGTCCACATGCCTTTCGTCCTCTCCGCGGGAGGTCGCAGCACCCCGCCGAAGGCCCACGAGACCCGCAAACCGCGACCTCGCCGCGCGCAGGCGATTGTACTTCCCACTCCCGCGGACCCGCTGCGAGCCGGCCGGGAGCTTGCGCCGCAGAACGCAGCGAAGCGAAGTGCCGAGGCGCAAGGTCATGGAGCGGGCGGATGGGCCGAGACGCTTCGTCGGCGAGGCGTTGCGGGGCGCCTGTCGCCACGGTCAAGCGTCGCCGCGCACCGTGAACCCTGCGGAAAACCGGGCGGGATCCCGCGTTGAACATTCGAGCCGCTCATACGTATGATTAAAACAAACGTTTGAGTAGAGGAGTCACCCGATGGCCATCGACACGCGCGACCGCATCCTCGACGTCGCCGAGCGGATGTTCGGCGAGCGTGGATTCGCGGCGACCTCGCTGCGTGACATCACCACCGAGGCGGGAGCCAACGTCGCGTCGGTGAACTATCACTTCGGCTCGAAGGAAGCTCTGCTCGCCGAGGTGCTCGACAGGCGCCTGAAGCCGATCAACGAGCGCCGCCTGCAGTTGCTGGACGCTGTCGAAGCGGAGGCGGGCGGCGGGCCGCCGCCGCTCGATGCGGTCGTCCGGGCATTCCTTACCCCGCCGTTCCACATGCAGCGCGTTTGGGGCGAGCAGGGCCGGGGTTTTCTCCGGCTCGTGGGGCGGATCCACGCGGAAACGAACGAGGAGTTCCGGGCGACCTTCGTCAAGCAGTTCGACGCGGTCATCCAGCGGTTCACGGCCGCCCTCCACCGCGCGCTGCCGCAACTAGACGAGGCCGACCTGAGCTGGCGGATGTTGTTCATGGTCGGATCGATGGCGTTCACGATGTCGTGGGGCCCGACCCTGGTGTCACGCGAGTCCGGGGTGGCGCGCGATCCGGAGGAGTTGCTCGAATCTCTCGTGCTGTATGCCGCGGCCGGCATGGCGGCGCCGGCGCCGCTCGGCGTACCGGTCATGGCAGTGGCGGGACGGTGAAGGTGTCGACGTGCCCGTGCTGAAACACGCTTCGCGAATGCCCGGATTGACTATCGCTCTGGTCGCGGCGGCCGCGGTGTCGGGCTCCGGGTGCGTCACCGTGCTCCCGGTGGAGCGCCCCGAGATCGAGGTGCCGCTGCCGGCAGAGTGGACGGCTGCCGAAGTTGCGGCGGGCGACATGCGCCCGGACTGGTGGACGGACTTCGGCGACGACGACCTGACGGCGACCATCGAGACGGCGCTCGCGCGGAACCTGGATCTGCAAGCGGCCGCCGCGCGCCTCGAGCAGGCCGCGGCCGACGCAAGAGCGGCGTCCAGCGCGCTGCGGCCATCGATCCAGGCCTCGTACAGCGGCATCCGCCGGCGGCAGAACTTCGTCGGCTTCCCCATCCCGGGTGCGGAAGACCGCGTGCTGAGCACCGTCTTCACGAACCAGGGGACTTCGCTGGACACGAGCTGGGAAGTCGACCTCTGGGGCAGGCTACGGACCACGGGACAGGCGGCCCTGGCCGACCTGCAGCGTTCCGCGGCCGACCTGCGGGGCGCACAGTTGTCCATCGCCGGCCAGACCGCGAAGGCGTGGTTCGCAGTCGCCGAGGCGCAGCAGCAGGTGCTGTTGTCGGAAGCGACCGTCGAGAACTTCGGCGAATCGGTGGCGCGGGTCCGGGATCGGTTCGAGTCCGGCGTGCGGCCGGCGCTCGATCTTCGTCAGGCCCTGCTGAACCTGTCCAACGCCCAGGCCGATCTCGCGCAGCGGCGGCAGCAGCTCGATGCATCGATGCGCCAGATCGACGTGCTGCTGGCGCGGTACGCGGGCGGCGACACGGCCGCCCCGCCCGACCTGCCCGGCATGCCGCCGACCGTGCCGGCCGGAGTACCCGCCGAGCTGGTGGCGCGACGGCCGGATCTGGCCGCGGCGGAACGCCAGGTAGCCGCGTCCGAGGCGCGACTGCGCGTCGCGCGCCGAGAACTGCTGCCCAACGTCTCGCTGACGACGGCTCTGGGCACGTCGACGAACGCTCTGCGTACGCTGCTCAACGGTGATTTCCGGGTCTGGAGCTTCGTCGGCAACGTGGTCGCCCCGCTCTGGCAGGGAGGACGCCTGCGCGCCGAGATCAGCCGCGCCGAAGCGCGGGTCGCCGAGGTGCTGGCGACCTACGTCAACACCGCGCTCCTTGCGTACTCCGAGGTCGAGACCGCGCTGGCCGCCGAGGAGTACCTCGCCGAACGGGTCGTCCACCTGACGACGTCCGTCGAGCAGGCCCGCGCCGCGGAACGCCTGGCCGACGAACGGTACCGCACCGGGCTGGACACGTACATCACCGTGCTCGACTCGCAGCGCTCGGCGTTCCAGGCTGAATCTCAACTCATCGCGGCGCGCCGCCTGCGCCTCGAGAACCGGGTGGATCTCTATCTGGCCCTCGGGGGCGGATTCGAGCAGCTCGAGCCGCCGATCGCCATGACCGGTCTGGACGCCAACAACCGAGCCATCGCGGCACTGGACAGGAAGCAGTCATGAAACGTGCACTTGTCGGCATACTCAAGGCCCTCTTGCCCGTGATCATCATCGTCGTCGCCGGCCTCGGCGCGATCAGGATGATCATGAACCGTCCCCCGGTCGAGACCCTGACGCCGGTGATCGAACCCCCGGGCGTCCGCGTGTACGAGGTCACGCTCCGGGACGTACCGCTCGCGGTCGCCAGCCAGGGCACCGTCCAGCCCCGGACCGAGAGTCAGCTCGTGCCCGAAATCGCAGGCCGCGTCACCTGGGTCGCGCCCTCTTTCGCGGAGGGCGGATTCTTCGAAGCGGGCGACGTGCTCGTCGAGATCGATCCGTTCGACTACGAGCAGGCGCTCGTCAGCGCCCGATCGCAGCTCGCGCAGGCCAGGCTGCGGCTCGCCGAGGAAGAGGCCGAGGCGGAAGTGGCGCAGCGGGAATGGGAGACGCTGGGCCGGGGCGACCCGCGCGAGCTTGCGCTGCGCAAGCCGCAGCTCGAGGACGCCCGCGCCTCGGTCGCCGCCGCCGAGGCCGGCGTCGAACGCGCCACGCGGGATCTGCAGCGCGCGGAGATCGTGGCGCCGTACGCCGGTCGCGTCCGCACGAAGAACGTAGATATCGGCCAGTACGTCCGCGTCGGCGACAACCTGGCGACCGTCTACGCGGTCGACATCGCCGAGATCCGGCTGCCGCTGCCCGACGACGAGCTCGCCTATCTCGACCTGCCGCTCTCCTACCGCGGCGTCGAGCGGCAGGCACAACCGGACGTGACGCTCCGAGCGACGTTCGCCGGCGAGGCACACACCTGGAACGGACGCATCGTGCGCACCGAGAGCGAGATCGATTCGGTGAGCCGCATGGTGCACGCGATCGCCGAAGTCGAGAACCCGTACGCCCCCGGACCGAATCCGAACCGGCCCCCGCTGGCGGTAGGGATGTACGTCGAGGCCGACATCAGCGGGCGCACCGCGCGGGACGTGGCGGTGCTCCCGCGGCAGGCGCTGCGCGGCCGGGACCAGATACTGATGGTCACACCGGACGACCGGCTCTCCTTCCGTACCGTCGACGTTCTGCGTACCTCGACCGAGTCCGTCATCGTGCGGACCGGGCTGCAGGCGGGCGAGCTCGTGGTCATCTCGCCGCTCGACACGCCGACCGACGGAATGCGCGTGCAACTGGCCGACGCCGAACCCGACCTGCTCGCGCGACGGGCGGCCGCCGCCGGAAGCGCAACGAACGGTTCGGCAGTACCGGTGGAGGTCGCTCCGACTTCCGCCGCCGCGGCGGATGCGCCGGCCCCGCTCCGGGACGCGGCGGCGGACGAGTCCCCGGCGGCGACGCGTGCAGCGGGAGAGCCGTTCGCCATGGCGCCGCCGGCGGCCGCCGACGCCACCGCAACGAGCGTGCCCGCACGTACCGCGATCGTCCCCGACGACCCGCCGGCGCCTCGCGAAGAGGCGGCGGCGACTGCCGGCAGCGAGGACCGCCCGGCGTGGCTTCTGTCGATCCTGCAGGAGAACCTGTCGTCTCGTGGAACACCACCACCGCGTCGAGCGTCCGTGCCGCGGGCGTCCGCGTCGGCAGGTCGCGAGGCCCGCCTGACGACGGAGGTCCGACGCACGAGACCGAGGGACCGTGAACCGCCGGGCGCCGTCCGCGACCCACGGCCGGTGGTGCCTCCGGAAGCCGCGACGCGACGCGCAGCCCCGGGAGCGCCGGCCCCACCCGCTGCAGCGGCCACCGTGGCGGTCGCCTTCACGAACCTCAATCGGGGCACCGGCGACGACGGGTTCGGGGCGGCGCTGAACCGGGCGGTGTCGACGCGGCTGGCGGCGGCGGACGGCCTCTCGGTCGCCGCGGAGTCGGACGCCCGGTACGTCGTCCGCGGCGGGGTGCAACAGGTCGGTCCCCTGGTACGCGTTACCGCGCGGATCGTGGACACCGACAGCAGCGCGGTGCTCCACGCCGCGACAGTCGACGGGACGAGCAACGATCGACAGGCTCTCGAAACCGACATCGTGGAAGTCCTCATCGAGCATCTCTCTGCCGCTCGCTCCCCGTCGGGTGCGGTCCCGGCCGCGGCCGGCGCGTTGCCGGCCGGAGGTGCTCCCAGCCCGTTGGCCGTGCTGCCCTTCGACGATCTCAGCGCCGCTTCGGCAACCCACCTCGGCGTGGACCTGGGAACCGCCATCTCGGAGGCGATCGCCGAAGAGCTGGCCACGCTGCGCACGGTGGCGGTCGTGACGCCCGGTGAAGAAGCCGCGTGGGCCATCGGCGGCGGCATCCAGCGCATCGGTTCCCTGATCCGCGTGACAGCGCGGCTGACCGACGTCCGCAACGGCACGGTGGTCACCGCGGTAAAGGTCGACGGAACCGTCGAGGAGCTCGCCGATCTGCGGTCGCGCGTGGCGGCGGTGATGGTCGAGAGCGTGCGCAGCGCGCTGACCGGAGCATCGGTCGCCGGCGTCGACCCCGGGAGAGACGCGGCCACGCGGCCGGAAGGGAGACGGTCATGAACAACAGTGGCATCGCCTGGTTCGCGCGGAATCCGGTGGCCGCCAACCTCACGATGATCTTCATCATGGTGAGCGGCCTGATCGCCACGACGACGGTCAAGGAAGAGGTCTTTCCGGAGGTCGAGCTCGACCGCATCAGCATCCAGGTGCCGTACCTGGGGGCTGCGCCGGCAGAGGTGGAGGAAGGGGTCGTCATCCGGATCGAGGAAGCGATTCAGGGCGTCGACGGCATCAAGGAAATCCAGTCCACCGCCTCGGAGGGCAACGCCTCGGTCATGGTCGAGCTCGAGCTCGGCGCGGATCCCCGCCGGGTCGTGGACGAGGTCAAGAACAACGTCGACGCGATCACGACGTTCCCCCTCGAGACGGAAAAACCCATCGTCCGGGAGATGACCGCCCGCAACCAGGTCACCGACATCTCCATCGCCGGGGACACCGACATCTTCGCCCTGAAGGCGCTGGCCGAACGGGTGCGCGACGAGCTGACCGCGATGCCGGAGATCACGCAGGTCGACGTCGTCAGCGCGCCGCCCTACGAGATCTCCATCGAGGTATCGGAGAGCGCGCTGCGCCGGCACGGCATGACCTTCGACCAGGTGGCCGACGCCGTGCGCCGTTCGTCCCTGGATCTGCCCGGCGGCTCGGTCCGCACCGACGGCGGCGAGATCCTCCTGCGCACGATCGGGCAGGCCTACCGCGGCGCCGAGTACGAAGACCTCGTGCTCTGGACGCGGGCCGACGGCAGCCGGCTGCGCCTCGGCGACGTGGCGACGGTGGTCGACGGCTTCGCCGAGACCGATCAGCAGGCCCGCTTCGATCACCAGCCGACCGTGCTGGTGTCGGTGTTCCGCACCGGCGATCAGAGCGCGCTCGACATCGCCGCCGCCGTCAACCTCTATGTCGAACGCACCCTGCCGCGACTGCCCGAGGGCATCTCGATGACGCTGTGGCAGGACCAGGCGGAGATACTCGACGACCGCCTGACGCTCATGCTGCGCAACGGCGCCACCGGGTTCCTGCTCGTCTTCGTGGTCCTGACCCTCTTCCTCGAGTTGCGCCTGGCCTTCTGGGTCAGCCTCGGCATCCCGATCTCCTTCCTCGGCGCCATCGCGCTGATGCCGGGGCTGGACGTCTCGGTCAACGTCATCTCGCTCTTCGCGTTCATCCTGGTGCTCGGGATCGTGGTCGACGACGCCATCATCGTCGGCGAGAACATCTACCGGCACCAGGAGAACCACGGCGAGGGGTTGCGGGGCGCCATCGAAGGCGCGAGAGAGATCAGCAAACCGGTCACCTTCGCGGTCCTGACCACGGTGGCCGCGTTCATGCCCCTGATGTTCGTGCCGGGAATGATGGGGAAGATCTTCCGGGTCATTCCGCTCATCGTCATTCCCTGCCTGCTCTTCTCCCTGATCGAGTCGCTCGGCATCCTGCCCGCCCACCTGTCTCACATTCCCAGGCGCGGCAAGCCGGGCCCGTGGCGCCGCTTCCAGGGACTCTTCTCCGGCGGCCTCAAGCTGTTCATCCAACGGGTCTACACGCCGATCCTGGAAACCGCGCTGCGCTGGCGCTACGTGACGGCGGCGATAGGTCTGTCGACCCTGATCCTGACCGGCGGCATGGTGCTCGGCGGATGGGCCAACTTCCACTTCTTCCCGTCCATCGAGGCCGACTTCATGTCCGCCTCGGTGACGATGCCGCAGGGCACGCCGGTCGACGTCACGTCGCGGGCGATCGCCAGGCTCGAGGAAGGCGCCACTCGTCTCCGTACGCAGTTGCAGCAGGAGACCGGGATGGACTACTTCCGGCACGTCTCGACATCGGTCGGCGACCAGCCGATGATGTCGCGCGGCGGTGGACCGATGGGTCCGGTCGACGTGGTGTCGGCCGCCAACGTGGGCGAGGTGACCATAGAGCTCGCGCCGGCGGAGACGCGCTCCTTCACCAGCGAGCAGCTCGGCAACCTGTGGCGGGAGGCCACCGACGCGATCCCCGAGGCGGTCGAGGTCAACTTCTCGATGTCGATGATGAACCCCGGCGACGACGTCGACGTGCAGCTCGCGGGGCCGGACATCGAGCGGCTGCGCGACGCCGCCGAGGAGGTCAAGGCGCGCCTGGCGGCGTACGCCGGCGTCTACGAGATCTCCGATTCGTTTCGCGCCGGCAAGGAGGAGATGCAGCTCGGCATCAAGCCGGCGGCGGAGACGCTCGGCCTCACGCTGCAGGATCTGGGCCGTCAGGTCCGGCAGGCGTTCTACGGCGAGGAGGCCCAGCGCATCCAGCGCGGGCGGGACGACATCCGGGTGATGGTGCGCTATCCCGAGGCAGACCGCCGGTCGCTGGGCGACCTGGAGAACATGCGCATCCGTACCCCGAACGGCGGGGAAGTCCCGTTCAGCCAGGTGGCGGAAGTGCAGCCGGGACGCGGCTTCGCGTCCATCAAGCGCGTCAACCGCAACCGGGCCGTCAACGTGACCGCCTCGGTCGACCCCGCGATCACGTCGGCCGGCGCGGTCATCACCGACCTGCAGACCCGGATTCTGCCGGAGGTGCTCGCCGGCTATCCGGGGGTGTTCTACACCTTCGAGGGGGCCCAGGCGGAGCAGGTGGACGCGGTCGGCGGCCTGCAGCGCGGGTTCATCCTCGCGCTACTGATGATCTTCGCGCTGCTCGCGGTCCCGTTGCGGTCGTACGTGCAGCCGCTCATCATCATGGCGGCCATCCCGTTCGGCCTCGTGGGCGCCATCTGGGGGCACATCTTCATGGGTCTCGACGTGACGATGATGTCGATGTTCGGCCTCGTCGCGCTGACCGGGGTCGTCGTCAACGACAGCCTGGTCATGGTCGACTTCATCAACCGCGCGCGGCGTGAGCACGCCGAGCTCGGACTCGGCATCCGGGAGGCAGGCGGAACGCAGCAGAGCCGCCACGCGTTCGAGTCCGCGGGACTGCAGCTCGCGATCCGCGAGGCGGGCACAAACCGCTTCCGGCCGATTCTGCTCACGTCCCTGACGACCTTCTTCGGCCTCGCGCCGCTCATGATCGAGCGCAGCATGCAGGCGGCGTTCCTCGTCCCGATGGCTGTATCGCTGGCGTTCGGCGTGTTGTTCGCCACCTTCATCACGCTGATCCTGGTGCCGATCTCGTACCTGATTCTCGACGACGTGCAGCGCACGTTGCGGCGAATCTTCGGATCGGGAACGCCGACCGCCCTTCCGGTGGACCAGGAAGATGCCACGGTAGGGGTGGATGGAGGGGCCGCGGCGGCCGCACGTGTCGCCGAGGCGTCGTCCTGACGGCGACTCACTCCACGCCGGCGGCCGACCTCACTCGGCCCCGGCGACCTCGGCGACGAGCTGGTCGACGATGGGCGGGCTGATGCCGCAGGACGAGTCGTTGATGCGGCACTGCGCCAGCGTCAGCGAGCAGCCGCAGGGGCAGCCCTCCTCGTTCACCCGGCGCAGCACTTCCTCGCGCTGCTCCGGCGTCAGCACCGAGAGATCCACGCCGGGGATCTCGGTTGCCTGCGCGGCGTTCGCCAGGCGGATCTGGTCGTTGGACGGCGCCGTCTCGACCGTGGCGTCGTGGGTCAGCGAGGCGAGGTAGCGCGTCTCCTGCTCCAGGATCACCGGGCTGATCAGCCCGACATGGCTCTCGACCATGCGGCCGTCGGGGTCGACGACGAACGAGGTCGGCAGCGCGAACACGCCGGGGAACGCACGCTTGATCTCGGGCGTCGACATCACGATCGGGTAGTTGACGCCGTACTGTCCCGCGAACTCGGCGACGGCGTCGGGCGACCCGTGATCCTCCGATACGCCGATCACCGTCAGGTGGTCGGGATACCGCTCGGCAAGGCGCACCAGGTACGGGATCTCCTCGCGACACGGACCGCACCAGGTCGCCCAGAAGTTGACGAGCACGACCTTGCCGCGCTGATCGGCCATCGAGATGGTCCGGCCGTCCAGCGCTTCCATCGTCAGTTCCGGGACCTCGGCCGGCGCGTCCACGAAGCGGAGCGTCACACCGCCCTCGGGCGTGTCGAACAGCGGCGGGGGTCCGGGAGCGCCCCCGGTCCAGCCGCCGCCCGGGGCATCGACCGCCGACGGACCGCACCCGGCGGCGAAGAGAATCGCGACTACCGGCAACACCGCGAAATGGCGAGTGGACACGGCAACTCCTTTGCTGACCGGAACGGTTCATTGTAGCGCCCCGAAGCGGCCGGTTGCGCGGAAACGAGGCCGCCGAGCGAGTCCGGGCACGCCCCGGAGCACGTCCCCCGGCGTCGCGGCCGGCCGCGGCGTGCCCGGATCGCTCGACCGTCATCGGTAGCCGAGCGCGACTGCGGCGACCAGCGCCATTCCGGCGACCAGATACAGCTTGACGAGCAGGGGAACGACGAAAGCCGCCCAGCGCTGGTACGGGATGCGGGCAAGCCCGAGCATCCCCATCAGCAGGGCGTTGGTCGGGACCAGCATGTTCGTGAAGCCGTCGCCGAACTGGTAGGCCAGCACCGCGGTCTGCCGCGTGACCCCGGTCAGGTCCGCGAGCGGCGCCATGATCGGCATCGTCACGTACGCCTGCCCCGACCCGGAGGGGATGAACAGGTTGCAGACCGTCTGCACGAGCAGCATGCCGAGGGCCGCGGCGTGGGCGGGCAGGCCCGCAAGCGAGTCGGCCAATGCGTTCACTATCGTGTCGATCACCTGCGCGTCGCTCAGCACCACCTGGATGGTCCGGGCGAAGCCGATCAGCAGCGCGGTGGCGGTCATCTGGGACGCGCCGCGGATGAACGCGCGGGCCGCCCCGTCGGGACCCAGCCCGCCGGCCCCCGCCGCGAGCAGCCCGATGCCGAGGAACACCGCCGACAGCTCGGCGAGGTACCAGCCCCGGGCCGCCACGCCGTAGACGAAGAGCCCGATGCCGCCGGCGAGCACCGCCACCACTGCAACGCGCCGCCCCGTGAACCGCACGTCCTCGGGAAGATCGAAGCCGCTCGAGTAGTCGATGTCGGCCACCAGGCTCGTCGCCGGGGCCGCGCGGAGCCGGGCCGCGTAGCGCAGGATGTGGTGAACCCCGATGGCCGCGCAGACGACCAGCAGGCCCCACCGGACCGACTGGCCGGAGGTCAGCGGCAGTCCTGCGATGTCCTGGGCGATCAGCACGGTGAACGGGTTCAGCGCGGCGCACGCGTAGCCGACCCCGGCGCCCACGTAGATGATGCCCACGGCCACCACGGCGTCGAGCCGCGAGGCGAGGCACAGCGTCACCAGGATCGGCACGAACGGCATGTACTCCTCGGCCATGCCGACGGTCGAGGCGCCGAGCGCGAACAGTCCGACCATGCCCGCGACGAGCCATCCCGGCTTCGACGCCAGCCGGCCGATGGCGGCGCCGATCAGCGCGTCTATCGCACCCGTGGCCCGCACGACGCCGATGATCCCGCCGGCGATGAAGACGAAGAAGATGATGTCCTGCGCGGCGGCCAGCCCCGCGGGAATCGACGTCAGGAAGGCGAGGGGCGGGAGCGGCTCGGCGTCCACCGCGCGCCAGGTGCCCGGGACGACCCGCCGCTCGTCGCGCTCGAACTCGCCGGCCGGCAGCACGTAGCTCGCGAGCTGCGCGGCCACGATCAGCGCGAAGATGAGAACGAGTGCGTCGGGAACGCGGCGGCGTGGTGACACTGGCTGTCTTGCCCGATTGTGACGGAACCCGTCGAGCCCCGGAGCCGGAAGCCCCGGAGCCTACAGCGTCGGATCGTCCGACACGCGTACCAGAAGCTTCCCGAAGTTCTCACCCCGCAACAGGCCCAGGAACGCCGGGACCGCGCGATCGAGCCCGTCCACCACATCCTCTCGGTACCGGATCCGCCCGTCCCGGATCCATGCCGCGACATCCCGGAGGAAGTCCGGCTGCCGGTCGAGATGGTCGAACACGATGAAACCCCGGAACGTGAGCCGTCGCACCAGGGTCAACCCCATCAGCCGGGCCACCTGATCGGGGCCGGGTGGCGGCCCGGTCAGGTTGTAGTTGGCGATCCGCCCACAGACCGGGATGCGCGCGAAGTCGTTCAGCAGCGGCAGGACCGCTTCGAAGACCTTGCCGCCCACGTTCTCGAAGTACACGTCGATGCCGTCGGGACACGCATCGTGCAGTGCGCCGGGCAGATCGTCCCCGCGGTGGCTGACGCAGGCGTCGAAGCCGAGATCGTCCGTCACGTACGCGCACTTCTCCGGCGCCCCGGCGATGCCCACCGCCCGGCAACCCTTGATCTTCGCGATCTGCCCGACGACGGCCCCCACGGCGCCGGACGCGGCGGAGACGACCACCGTCTCGCCGGGCTGTGGCCGCCCGTGATCCAGCAGCCCGACGTAGGCCGTATGCCCCGGCATCCCGAGCACGCCCAGGGCGGTCGAGATCGGCGCGTCGGCCGCGTCGAGCTTGCGGACGCCGGTCCCGTCGGACAGGGCGTAGTCCTGCCAGCCGTTCGCGCCGAGCACGATGTCACCGGCGGCGTACCCGGCCAGCTTCGATTCGATCACCTGCGAAACCGTGCCGCCCACCATGACCTCGCCGAGATCGACCCCCTTCGCGTAGGACGGACCCGGATTCATCCGCCCGCGCATGTAGGGATCGAGGGAGAGATAGATGGTGCGGCACAGCATCCGGCCAGCCGCCGGCTCCGGAACGGGCGCCTCGGCGCGTGAGAAATCGCTCTCCGACGGAAAGCCCACGGGATGGGCGGCGAGGCGGATCTGACGGTTCGTTGCGGCGGTCATGGACCCCTTTCGTCTGCGGTACGCGCTCCCAGGCTGGGAGTATACTGGGCGGCTGATTCACGTCCATTCGTCCACGCCCGTCGCCCACTACTACTTGGAGCACCCATGCGCGAGCACCTCCTCTTCACGTTCAAGTTCAACCTCGGTCACCTCGAGTCGCTGGTCAAGGACCTGACCGGCGAGCAGATGGTCCAGCAGCCCCACGGGGTGGTCAACCACCCCGCCTGGACCCTGTGCCACCTGGCCTCGGCGGCGAACCACACGGGGGTGGCCCTCGGCCTGGAATCGACGTTCCCGGCGGACTGGGAAGCGGCGGCGAAGACCGGTGGGGTGCCCAGCGCCGACGCTTCCGACTATCCCTCCAGGGAAGCGCTGGTCGACGAGCTGAAGAAGCAGCACGAGCGCGTGGCGGAGGCGGTGGCCAACGCGGACCCGGCAGTGTTCGCCAAGGAGTTTCCGGACGAGGGAACGCGCAAGCACTTCCCGACGATCGGCGACTTCGTCGACTACCTGCTGTCGGCGCACGAAGCCAACCACATCGGGCAGGTCGCCGCGTGGCGGCGAGCGATGGGGCTGCCGTCGAACGCCGAATAGGAGTCCGTGCCGTCAGGCCTGTACAAACGCCGGCCAAGCCCGCTGGACCGTTCCGTCCGCAAGACCGGGAGCGAACCGATGCTGCAGCACCTCCTCTTCGCGTATCAGTTCAATCTCGACCGGGCCCGCACGCTGGTCCGCGACCTTTCGGACGAGCAGATGACCCGGCAGCCGCACGGCGTGGTGAATCACCCGGCCTGGCTCCTGGGCCATCTCGCCGCCACGTCGAATCAACTGGCGAAGATGCTCGGCCTGGGGTCGACGTTCCCGGCCGCGTGGGGCGACACCTTCAGGAGCGGCGGCACGCCGAGCGGCGACCCGGCGGACTTTCCCTCGAAGGACGAGCTCCTGGCCGAGCTCGCCGCGCAGCACGAGCGGCTGGCGCAAGCCATCGAGACCGCCGATCCTGCGATCTTCGAACGGGAGCATCCGAGCGAGGGCGCCCGCAAGCGGTTCCCGACCGTAGGCGACTACGCCGTCTTCCTGATCACGTCGCACGAGGGAAACCACCTGGGCCAGATCACCGCCTGGCGCCGCGCGATGGGCCTCGGCTCGGCCACCGGCATCTAGCTTCTAGCAGCCCGTATATGGACTCCTCCACGTTGTCCACCTGAATCGGTCAGTACTGCCCGGCGGCAACCGGCAACGCCGCGAACGACAACGCCGCGAACGGCGTGGGACAGATCGTGGTCGATGCCGGTCAGTTCCTGGCCGGAAGCGTGCTTCCGGCCACAATTGCCCGTCCACCGCGGCGGGTGGCGGGTCACCCGCAGGGCCGCAACGAAGTGGAGGAGCCGCGCTTGCGCGGCTTGACGCGCCACCCGCCGCAGTGGCTCTCACCCCGTCGCGTCCCCTGCAAGGCCCTGGGTCGGCGTGCCTTTCCGCAGGCGCCGCGTGCTGGCGAGGACGACGAGGCGAGGCGTCGAATCGACTGCAGTCGTATATCCGGCCTCTGTGTGGAGACGCCAGTCTCCGGGCCACCATGGAAGTCGCACACCGCGGGCCACACGTGGCGTCGGCGTCGGGCGCCGGGGCTGCTATCGGCCTGGTGCGGTGTCGGTCGGTTCGAGGCGCCATGTCGTCGTTCCAGCACTCAGCAGTTGTGGCGGTCGGTTGCTCACGCGGCGAAGGCGACGTCCCGGGTCCAGACGGCCCACACGATCCGAGCCAGCTTGTTGGCGACCGCGAGCGTAGCCTTGTTGTAGCCGCAACGGTCGCGAATCCTCAGCGCCCACTGGTGCAGACGCGACAGCGGCTGGCCGGCCCGCTGCCGCCGGGCCGCAGTCACCAGCACGGCGCGGGCGCCATGGGTCAGCAGGTACCGCAGGTAGCGGTCACCGCGCTTGCTGATACGCCCGAGCCGACGGCGCCCGCCGCTGGAGTACTCGCGCGGCGTCAATCCGATCCAGCTCGCGAACTGCCGCCCGCGCCCGAAGGCGTGTATGTGACCGACGGCGCCGACCAGCGCAGTCGCCGTCAACGTCCCGACACCGGGCACCGTCTGCAAACGCGTGCTGACCGGGTCGGCCGCGGCTAGGTCCCGCAATTGGCGATCGACTTCGGCGACCCGCGTCTCCAGTGCCCGGATCTCTTCCTGCATGCTGGCCAACACCTGCCGCAGCGTTGCCGGCAGCTCGCTGGCCGCATCGAGAAGCGCCGGAACCGCCTGCACCGCAGCCTGCGCACCGGCCGGCAGATGCAGCCCATGTTCCCGCAACAGGCCGCGCAGCGTATTGATGCGCGCCGTGCGTGTCGTCACCCACTGCTCGCGAACCCGATGCAGGCCGACCAGCGCCTGTTGCTCAACACGCTTGACCGGCACGGCAGGAATCCGCTCGGCGCGCACCGCATCCACCAACGCCTCGGCATCCGCCCGGTCGGTCTTGTTCCGGCGCACGAATGGACGGACGTAGACCGGCGGCAACAAGGTCACCTCGTGCCCATGGTCCTGGGCCAGACGACCCCAGTAGTGCGCCGTTCCACAGGCCTCCATCACCACCCGGGCACGAGCCCCTGTCTTCAGCAAACGCGCGAACTGCGGCCGTCCCAGCCGCTTCCGTTCGATAATCCGTCCGCGTTCATCCGCCACCGCCACCTCGAACACCGTCTTTGCGAGGTCCACCGCCACTGTCGTACCATCCATCTCGGTCTCCTCCTGGTTGTGCTGATGGGGATCAGCTGATGCACCAATCTTGCCTGGCGCATCGTAAACCGGAGGAGTCCATCCCATCATGGCAGTCCCGCCGCTCTCGATGCCAAACGGGGTTTCGCCCTGCCAACCTCGAGCCCGCATGTCACGCATCACGCCGTATGGCGCCGCGCTCGGACGGCTATCCCGCCGTCGGGAGACGCCTACGTGTCCTTCGCGCTGCCGGAATGAAGAACGGCGTCGTGCTCATGCATCGCTCCCTCCCCGCGATGGCGGCAGGGCAAGTTGACTGCGGGCAGGATTCGGTGTTCGCGGCTACTTGCGATGCTTCTTCAGGATCTTCACCCACGTGTCCCGCAATCCGACGGTCCGATTGAAGACCAGGTCAGCACCCGTCGAATCCCTGTCGACGCAGAAATATCCCCGGCGCTCGAACTGGTAGACCGTACCCGGGGCCGCACGGGCAAGACTCGGTTCGACGCGGCTCCTCTCTCGTGTTTCAAACGCCTGGAGTCCGGCCTTGTAATCCGTCCCCTCGGGCACGTCTTCAGGATGCTCCACACTGAACAGGTGCTCGTAGAGACGCACCCTGGCCGTAAGGGCATGCCGGGCCGACACCCAGTGAATTGTGCCGCGCACCTTGCGCCCGTCGGGCGCATACCCGCCGCGGGTCTCCGGGTCGTAGGTGCACCGCAGCTCGACCACGTTTCCGGCGCCGTCCTTGACCACGTCGCGGCAGGTCAGGAAGTAGGCGTAGCGGAGACGGACCTCCCGCCCTGGCGCCAGGCGGAAGAACTTCCTTGGCGGGTTCTCCTCGAAGTCCGCGTCCTCGATGTAGAGCTCCCGCGAGAACGGAACCTTGCGCGTGCCGGCGCTGGGGTCTTCCGGGTTGTTTATCGCTTCGAGCTCTTCAACCCGGTCTTCCGGGTAGTTCTCGATGACCACCTTCAGCGGTAGGTTGACCGCCATCACGCGAGGGGCTGTTCGGTTGAGCTCCTGCCTGACCGCATCCTCGAGCTGCGCCATCTGCACGACGCTGTTGGCCTTGGCAATCCCGATTCGACCGCAGAAGTCCCTGATGGCAGCCGGGGGATAGCCGCGCCGCCGCATGCCGGCCAGCGTCGGCATGCGCGGATCGTCCCAGCCGTCGACGTACTTCCCCTCGACCAGCTCCAGCAGCTTCCGCTTGCTGAGCACCGTGTGCGTCAGGTTGAGCCGGGCGAACTCGATCTGCCGCGGCGGATCCTCGAAGTCGAGCGCCTGCAGGTACCAGTCGTAGAGCGGCCGGTGGTCCTCGAACTCCAGCGTGCAGAGCGAGTGCGTGATGCGCTCGAAGGCGTCCGACAGCGGATGCGTGAAGTCGTAGGTCGGATAGACGACCCAGTCGTCCCCTTGCCGGTAGTGGGGACTGCGGCGGATCCGGTAGATGGTCGGATCGCGCATGTTCATGTTGGGCGCCGCCATGTCGATCTTCGCCCGCAGCGTCCGCGCGCCGTCCTCGAACTCGCCCGCCCGCATCCGCGCGAACAGATCCAGGTTCTCCTCCACCGGCCGGTCGCGGCACGGGCTGTCGCGGCCCGGCTCGTCCCAGCGGCCCCGGTAGCGGCTCACCTCCTCGCCCTGCAGGTCGTCGACGTAGGCCAGCCCCTTGCGGATCAACGTGACCGCGCAGTCGTAGAGCCGCTCGAAGTAGTCCGACGCGTAGTAGGAGCGATCCTCCCAATCGAAGCCGAGCCAGCGGACGTCCTGCTCGATGGCCCGCACGAACTCCACATCCTCCGTCTCCGGGTTCGTGTCGTCCATCCGGAGGTTGCAGATCCCGCCGTACTCGTGCGCGATGCCGAAGTTCAGGCAGATCGACTTGGCGTGGCCGATGTGCAGGTAGCCGTTCGGCTCGGGCGGAAAGCGGGTGTGGACCCGGCCGCCGCGCCGGCCCGCCGCCTGGTCCGCGGTGACGATCTCCCGGATGAAGTCGAGTCCGGCGGTTTCGGTGTCGGGCATGCTCACGCGTGTGTCCTCGCTCCTGGAATTCAGTCGGCGTCCGACTCCGCCTCCGCGGCGGCGAGCGCCCGGTCAATTCTAGCGAGACACGCCGGCCGGCCGAGAATCTCCAGGGCGTCGAACAGGCCGAATCCGACACCCTTGCCGGTCACCGCGACGCGCACGGCGTGGATGATCTGTCCGATCCTGATCTCCTCGGTCGCCACGAACCGGTGCAGCGCGGCGTCCAGCGTCCCCGCATCGAAGGGATCGACGGCTTCCAGCACGGGACGGAAGCGGCGCAGCCGGTCCGCGGCTTCCGGCGCGCCAATCCGCTTGCGGAAGGCCTTCTCATCGTACGGGAACGTGGCGTCGTCCTGGAAGAACTCCGCGTAGTGCACGATGTCCCCCGCGACCTTGATCCGATCGCGGGCCGCGGCGACCACGGCCGCGACGCGTCCGCGCGCCACCCCGCTCGGATCCGCTGCCAACAGTCCCAGCCGCACCAGGAACGGCGAGACGGCCGCCACCCTGTCGGCCGGCGACAGTGCGTTCATCCTCCGCTCCTCGAACGCCATCATCTTCTGCGGGTCGAAGCTGGCGGCGGACCGGTTCACCCGCTCCAGCGAGAAGTGCCCGATCATCTCCTCCCGCGTGAAGTCCTCCGTGCGGTCGTCCAGCGACCAGCCGAGCAGCAGCAGGTAGTTGACCAGCGCCTCCGGCCGGTAGCCGACGTCGCGGTAGAACTCCACCAGCACCGGATTGAAGCGCTCCGGCGCCACCTCGTCGCCGAGCGCGGCCAGGATGCCGGCGCCGTGGTCGTACACCTTCCTGAACTCGGGCTGCGACAGGTACTTGCCGAGTCTCCGCTTGCTCAGCTTCTCGCTGCCGCCCGGCGCCGCCACGTAGGGCAGGTGCGCGTAGCGGGGCCGCTCGTAGCCGAGCCCGTCGGCGATGAAGATCTGCCGCGGCGTGTTCGACAGGTGCTCCTCGGCGCGGATGACGTGCGAGATGGCGAAGTCGTGGTCGTCGACCGCGCTGGCCAGATGATAGAGATGGGTGCCGTCGGCGCGCTGGATGACGTGGTCCTGCTCGAGCGCCCAGTCGAAGGCGACCGGTCCGCGCACCAGGTCGTCGAAGCGGCAGGCGCCCTCGCGCGGCATCCTGAGGCGCACGACCGCGGTGCGTCCCTCGTCCTCCAAGCGCGCCGCGTCGGCGTCGGTCTCGGCCATCCAGCGGCGGCTGTAGAGGAAGCGCCGCTTCTCGCGCTGCGCCGCCTCCCGCTCGGCGTTCGTCTCCTCCGCCGTGGCGTAGTCGCGGTACGCCAGCCCGCGCTCGAGCAGGGCCGTCACCGCGGCACGGTAGCGTTCGGTGCGTTGCGACTGGTAGTACGGCGCGCAGGGGCCGCCCACCTCCGGCCCCTCGTCCCAATCGATGCCCAGCCAGCGGAAGCCGTCGAGAATCGGCCGCAGCGCCGCCTCGACGTTGCGCTGCCGGTCGGTGTCGTCGATGCGCAGGATGAACTGCCCGCCGTGCCGGCGGGCGAACAGCCAGTTGAACAGCGCCGTGCGGACGCCGCCGATGTGGAGATAGCCGGTCGGGCTCGGAGCGAATCGGGTGCGAACGGACATACCTTTTGTACCTGAAGGACAGTGACTGGACTCTCTCGGGCGACTCGCAGGAAACCGCCGGTCCACGGCGCGCCGCGGCTCGCGCGGCGTAACGCTCGGATATTATGCAGGGACCGGTGCGCGGAAGACGGCGACCGCTGCACGGCAGAGAGGATTCCTACCATGCGCACTCTGATGACGGTGGTCGCGGCGGCGGCTCTGGTCGGGCTGGCGACGATGTCCGGCTCTCAGGTCGAGCTGCTCGCACAGACGGGAGGACGCCCGGCGGTGGAGCACCTGACATTCGAGATCGAGGGGCACGGCGAGATGCCGTACGCGGTGGCCGTGCCGGCCGGCTACGACCCGGCCACGCCGCATGCGCTGATACTCGCCCTGCATCCGGGCGGCAAGCAGGGGTCGTACTACGGCAGCCTCCACATGCGGCAGATGTTCGAGCCGGCGCTGCGCGGCCTGAACGCGGTGGTCGTGGCCCCGGACGTGCCGACCCGGCGCTGGACGAGCGACGTCTCCGACCGCGGCGTGATGGCGCTGCTGCAGCAGGTCCTCGAGACCTACAACATCGACCGCGCGCGCATCCTCGTGACGGGCTTCAGCCTCGGCGGGCGCGGCACCTGGTTCTTCGCGACGCGGCACCCGGACTTCTTCACCGGCGCCATTCCCATCGCCGGCCGCCCCGGCGACGAGCCGCTCGATTCGCTCGGCGACATGCCCGTGCACATCATCCACAGCCGCGCGGACGACGTCGTCCCGTTCGGCCCCGCCGAGGAGGCGGCGCGGCAGTTGCGCGAGGCCGGCGGCAAGGTGGAATTCACGGCGCTCGACCGCGTGGGTCACTACGCGATGGGCGGCTACGTCAGATCGTTGCGCGACGCCGGCGACTGGATGCTCGCACAGTGGGACGGCCGCTGAGCTGACGGGACAACGAAACATCGCCCCGGCCCGGTAGAATGGTCGGATGAAGTACCGGCGATTGGGCACGACGGGGGTCTACGTCTCGGAGCTGTGCCTGGGGGCGATGACGTTCGGCGCCCAGTGGGAGATGATCGGCGCGCTCGGCCAGCAGGAGGCCGACGCCCTCGTCGGCCGTTCGATTGACGCCGGCATCAACTTCTTCGATACCGCGGACGTCTACTCCACCGGCGATTCGGAGGAGATTCTCGGCCGCGCGCTCGCCGGCCGACGCCGCGACGTGGTGATTGCGACCAAGGTGCGGGGGCGCATGGGAGCCGGCCCCAACCAGGTGGGCCTGTCGCGGCTGCACATTATCGACGCGTGCGAGGCGAGCCTTGAGAGGCTCGGCACCGATTACATCGACCTCTACCAGATCCACCGCGCCGACCCCGAGACCGCCATCGACGAGACGCTGAGCGCGTTGACCGACCTCGTCCGCGCCGGCAAGGTGCGCTACATCGGCTGCTCGAACCTCGAAGCGTGGGAGCTGATGAAGGCGCTCGGCGTGGCAGAGCGGCGGGGCTTCGAGCGGTTCCAGTGCACGCAGTCCTACTACGCGCTGGCCGGGCGCGACATCGAACGCGACACGATTCCGCTCCTTCGCGACCAGGGGCTCGGCCTGCTGGTCTGGAGCCCGCTCGCGGGCGGATTCCTCTCGGGCAAGTTCACCCGCGAGGGCGCCCGCGACGCCGACGCGCGCCGGGTGGCGTTCGACTTCCCGCCGCTCGACAAGGAACAGGCCTTCGACATCCTCGACGTCATGCGGCCGATTGCCGATAGCCACGGCGCGTCGGTGGCGCAGGTGGCGCTGGCCTGGCTGCTGGCGAAGGACGCCGTCACCAGCGTCATCATCGGCGCCAAGCGGATGGACCAGCTCGTGGACAATCTGGGCGCGGTGGGACTGACCCTCAGCGACGACGAGCTCGAACGGCTCGACGAGGTGAGCGCCACCCCGGCGCCCTACCCCGCCTGGATGCTGTCGCTGGGCGACGACCGCCGGCCGGGCAAGTCACGCGACCTGGCCGCGCTCCTCAAGAAGCCGCGGGACAAGTGAAATCGCGCCGTTTCCGCATGAAGCCGTATCGCATCGCAGAACGAATCGCATCGCGGGTAATGAGACCGGGAAAGCCGAGACCGAGGAGGCAGGGACATGCACCGGATTCCGGGCGTCCATGAGCGGCTGGAGAAATTCATGGCCGGTCTCGTCCGCCGCAACCCGGGCGAGCCCGAGTTCCACCAGGCGGTGCGGGAAGTGGCCGAGTGCATCGTCCCGCTCGTGATGCAGCACCCCGAGTACGAGGAGGCGCGCATCCTGGAACGGCTCACCGAGCCCGACCGGATCATCACGTTCCGGGTGACCTGGCAGGACGACCGGGGCGGCGTGCGCGCCGCCCGGGCCTGGCGCGTGCAGTTCAACAACGCCATCGGCCCCTACAAGGGTGGACTTCGCTTCCACCCCACGGTCACGCAGAGCGTGCTGAAGTTCCTCGGCTTCGAGCAGATCCTCAAGAACAGCCTGACCGGCCTGCCGATGGGGGGCGCCAAGGGCGGCTCCAACTTCAGCCCGCGCGGGCGCAGCACCAACGAGGTGATGCGCTTCTGTCACGCCATGATGCGCGAGCTGCACCGCCATATCGGCGAGGACACCGACGTCCCCGCGGGCGACATCGGCGTCGGCACGCGCGAGATCGGCTTCCTGTTCGGCCAGTACATGCGGCTGGCCAACCGCTTCACCGGCGTCCTCACCGGCAAGGGACTCGCGTTCGGCGGCAGCCTGGTGCGGACCGAGGCGACCGGCTACGGGGCGGTCTACTTCCTGCAGAACATGCTGGCGACCCGCGGAGACGAGATCGCCGGCAGGACCGCCGTCGTCTCCGGCTCCGGCAACGTCGCCCTCTACGCCATCGAAAAGCTGCACGAGCTGGGCGCCACCGTGGTCACCGCCTCGGATTCGAACGGCTTCATCCACGACCCGCGCGGCATCGACGCCGAGCGGCTGGCCTGGCTGAAAGAGCTCAAGGAGGTACGCCGGGGACGCGTGCGCGAGTACGCCGAGCACTTCGGCTGCGCCTACCACGAGAAGGAACGGCCCTGGCGCGTGCCCTGCCAGCTCGCCCTGCCCTGCGCCACGCAGAACGAGCTGGACGCCGACGACGCGGAAGCGCTCATCGACAATGGACTCGTCGCGGTGTCCGAGGGCGCGAACATGCCGTCGACCCTCGGCGCGGTCCGCGCGTTCCTCGGCCGGAAGATCCTGTTCGGTCCGGCGAAGGCCGCCAACGCCGGCGGCGTGGCGGTCTCGGGCCTCGAGCAGAGCCAGAACGCCCTGCGCATCTCCTGGTCGCGCGAGGAGGTCGACCGGCAGCTTCAGACCATCATGCACGACATCCACGAGAAGTGCCGCGCGGAGGGAACCGACGCGGACGGGTTCGTCAACTACGTGCGCGGCGCCAACATCGCCGGCTTCCGGAAGGTCGCCGACGCGATGATCGCCTACGGTGTGGTGTAGCGCCTCGGCGCACGGTTACCGTGTCACCGCCCCGAAGTAATCCGGCAGGCCCGGCTTGGTGTCGCGCAGGATCTCCACGATCGCCTGCCGGTCGGCGAGCGCCAGCCGGTCGTAGGGCGACTCGGTGACCTCCCCGGAAAGCACGGCCCACATGCGCTGATAAATGGCATCGAGCGCGGTCTCCGGCAGCGCGTCGAACGCCTCCGTGTAGATCATGTAGCTGCACGGATAGCGGAAGAGGCGCCCGTCGAGCGAGATCTCCCGCAGCGACCGCCCCTGACTGTCGTGGGGACCGTGCGCCGAGAACAGCTCGGTGAAGCCCGAGCCGCCGGCGACGCCCGGCGGCAGCGGCGCCTCGTCGACGAACAGCAGGTAGTCGACCAGTTCCACCGCGGCCTCGTCGACGATCTCCAGGAAGCGGCCGTCGTCGGTCGAGCGGCCGCGGTCCGCCGGAGCCACCATCTCCGCGCGGTGCTCCACCCGCCGCGCCTCCCAGCCGATGCGCGTGATGAGGTTGGTCATGTGCGCCTGGTGCTCCAGCACCATCAGCGCCACGATGTCGCTGTAAGCCGACGGAAACCCGTCGAGGTCGAAACGCCCCTCCAACGAGTCGATGACCGGCGGCACGACGCCGAAGGTGGCGTGCGGGTCCTCGACGGCCTCCACCTCGACGTTGCCCATATGGGCGACCCCGCCGTGCGACCCGGTAACGTACCAGCCGCCCCAGCGGTCCTCCAGGCGGCTGCGGTGGTCGGTGGGGTGGCCGCTCGCGTAGGCGTTCGGATCGTCCGGCATCGGGAACATGCTGAGGACCTGCGGGCCGGGAACGCCGAGCGTGTCCCACGACAGGTGGCAGGCGAGGCAGGTCTCGCGGCGCCGGAAGCGGGGCGCCGCCGAAGGCGTCTGCTCCAGCGAGTAGAAGATCGTTCCCTGGCGCCGGTCCTGGGCCGCGATCTCGATGACGTCGGCGCCACGCACCCAGCCGAGCGCCACGTCGTCCCGGAAGAAGACGGCGCGCGGGTTGTCGAAGTCGATCCAGTCCTCCTGGAAGCTCGTCGGCGAGAAGACGAGCACCTGCGACTCCACGGGCATGTCGAGCGCGTCGAGCAACGCGCGGAGATAGCCGTTCCGGCCCTCGAAGGCGAGCGAGGCCGAACCTTCCTCAAGCCGCCGGTTCAGGTCCTCGACGGCGTTGTCGACCGCGCCGTTCGTGTACAGGATAGCCGGGTGATCGCGCGACGCCCGGTACGCACCGCCGCGCTGGCCCGCGACGGACGTGACGGCGACGACGCCCAGGAGAATTGCTGCCGCTACGCCGATCGAAGTCGTCTTGCGCATGAACGTCTCGACCTCGCTGTTCGTCTTAACGGATCAGGGAGCCGGCGCCCGCCGGTCCGGTCGGAATTCCACCCCACGGCTGCGACCGCCGGAGCGCCCGGCTTCCCACGCGCGAATGGCGTCCGCTGCCCCGCGATTATAATGAGTCGCCGGCGGTCGGGTGGCTGCCGCCGCGGTCACGGAAAGAGAACGAAAGGACGGACGCGATGCGGACCAGAATCCTGGGCATGCTGGTGATCTTTGCCGGGACGGCGGCCTTCGTTCCCGGAACCGCTGTCGCCGCCGACGACGAGGCGCCGACGTTCACGAAGGACGTGGCCCCGATCTTCCAGGCCAAGTGCGAGGCGTGCCACCGGGCCAACTCCATCGCGCCGATGTCGCTCGTTACCTACCAGGAATCCCGTCCGTGGGCGCGCTCGATCCGCGAGCGCGTGTCGACACGCCAGATGCCGCCCTGGCACATCGACCGGACGGTGGGCATCTCCGAGTTCACGAACGACCGCTCGCTGACCGACGCCGATCTCGACACCATCGTCCGCTGGGTCGACGGCGGGGCGCCGCGCGGCAACCCGGCCGACATGCCCCCGCCGATCGATTGGCCCGACGCGTCGAAGTGGTACTTCGCGGAGCTGTTCGGACCGCCGGACCTGGTGATTGGGTCCGAGCCCTACACGATGCCCGCCGAGGCGAACGACGCCTGGTGGAAACCGGTTTCCGAGACCGGCCTGACCGAGCCGCGCTGGGTGCGGGCAATCGAGCTCCGGCCGGCCACGACGGCCGGCCGCCGGATCACCCACCACGCCATCGCCCGCCTCGAGCAGGAGGAGACCGATCCGCTGCTGCGGAACGCGGCGGCCACCGGCGCCGACGATCCGCTGAACAACTCCGGTCTCTTCATGGAGTGGGCGGTCGGCAAGCAGGGCGAGCTGATGCGTCCGGGCAGCGGCAAGCTGATGCTGCCGGGCTCGCGGATCGTCTGGGACGTCCACTACTCGGCCGCGGGCGAGGAGATCACCGATCACGTCGAGCTCGGCATCTACTTCTACCCGCGGGGCGAGGAGCCGGAGCACCGGCAGGTGCTGCACCTGATGGGGGCCGGCGGCGTCGACATCCCGCCGAACACCGTTTCGGTCACCGAAGGGTTCTTCCCGCTGAAGCGCGCCGCGCGCATCGAGAGCTTCCAGCCGCACATGCACCTGCGGGGCAAAGCGATGGCGATGGAGGCCATCCTGCCCACCGGCCGGCGCGAGGTCCTCAGCCACGTCGGCGACTTCAACTTCAACTGGCACAACACCTACGTCTACGCCGACGGGGCCGCGCCGCTGCTGCCGAAAGGCACGCTGATCAAGATCACCGCGTGGCACGACAACACGGCGGCCAACCGCGCCAACCCGGATCCGAACGTCTGGGTCGGCTACGGCGACCGGACGGTCGACGAGATGGCCCACGCGTGGGTCAACGTGACCTACTTCACCGACGAGAACTACGAGGCCGAGGTCGCGGCGCGCGCGGCGCTGACCGACAACGACGACTGATTGCGGCGGTCCGGCCCGGGCCGCCGCTCCCACGGGCGGGCGGTCCGGAACCCAGCGTCACGCCCTCGCCCTGCTCCGGGGAAAGATACCGATGCAGCGCTACACGCTTCGGCTTGGTTTTTCGGCGGCGCTCGCTGCCGTGCTGCTGTACGGCGCCGTTGCATCCGCGCAGCCGCCCCGCGCCCCGCTCCCCCTGGAACCCGAGGGCAGCCGCGGCGAAGCGATCTTCCCGGCCGTGGAGGGCTGGTACCGCAACCCGGACGGGTCGTTCACGATCCTGCTGGGATACTTCAATCGAAACGAGGACCCGGTCGACATTCCCATCGGTCTCGACAACCGGATTCAGCCCGGCGGTCCCGACCTCGGGCAGCCGACGCATTTTCTGCCCCGCCGCGCCTGGGGAGTGTTCGCGATCAACGTCCCGGCCGACTTCGGCGAGCAGCGTCTCACCTGGGCCCTGACCGCCAACAACCAGCGCTCCGAGGTGTCGTTCTGGTTGAATCCGCCCTACTTCGTCAACCCGTTCCTGAACCGCGCGAACGGCAATACGCCGCCGCGGCTCACGGTGGGCGACGGTAAGGAGCTGCAAGGACCGCCGGTAACGGGAGTTGCCGCCACCTACACCGCGGCGGTCGGCGAGACCATCGAGCTGAAGGCGTCGGCACGCGACGAGCCGCTGACCAATCCCCCGCCGCCGCGCCGGCGGGGACGCCCGCGACCGCCGTTGACGCTGACGTGGCGCCTCTATCGCGGACCCGCCGAGGTGATCCTCGAGTCGGGAGCCGAGGACGGCACGAACGGCCGCCACGAGTTCACGGATCTGACGGGTGGCGAGACCACCACGTTCGCCACCTTCACGGAGCCGGGCGACTACCGCTTGATGGTCACCGCCAACGACATCTCCGGCAACGGCGGCGGCGGAGATCAGTGCTGCTGGACGACGACCTTCGTCGACGTGACCGTGCGCTGACCGGTCCCGGCGGCTATCTCCGCAGCTCCACCGCCTGCGCGAGGAAGCTGACCTCGGTGGCGGTCCCGTCCGGGTTGCGCGTCAGGGCCACACCCTCGGCGATGAGGTGGTCGGCGTCCGCCTTCGAGAACGTGTTCCGCTCGAAAATCCCCTCCAGTCGAGCGGATGCGCCGCGGGAATCGGTCGGCACGAAGAAGGCGTAGTCCTTGAAAGTGACCCGGATGCCGCGGTCCGCGCCGGCGGGCACCAGCTCCATCCAGCAGCCCTTCATCTGGCACACGCGGTTCACCGTGCCCTCGACCGTCACGGTCCGGTCGGCGTAGGAAGCGATCGACCGCAGCGCCTGCGCCAGGTCGACCACCGGGGAGTCGCCGATGGCAGCGCCGCGCTTGACGAGCTCCTGGGCGCCGGCGGCGAGCGGCAGACCGACAGCGAAAACGACGGCGAGCGCGAGCGAGCGGGTGATCCAGCGGTGCATCAGGAGCCTCCTCCGATGGTTCCGGAATCTCGTTCAGGGGCAACGCGGATCATAGCAGCAGCGCGACGCACGGCGACCGTGCGGGTGGCCGGGGCCGTGCCGGCCGTAGTACAGGGCGGGTGCCGCACCCGTCAGGCGTAGGGGCGAAGCAGACAGGACATTGCGGCGTCGGGTACCTCCAGTTGCGCGCGCTTGTACTCGTGTCAGGCGCAGGGGCGAAGCAGACAGGACATTGCGGCTGGACGGGCGCGGCGCGGTGGTTTAGACTAACCAAGATCCATTTTTTGAGTACTCAAATTCTCATGCCAGACCCCGCATTCGCGCTCTTCGTGTTCGGCATCGTGGCAGCCGGCGCAACGGCGTCGTTCTGGCCCCGGATCGGCTTGGCGCCCCGCCTGCGACGGTTGCTGCTGTTGAGCGAACGGGTCCTCCTCGAGGACGCCGTCAAGCACATCTACACCTGCGAGCGTACCGGTCGCGCCTGCTCCCTGGAGAGCCTCGCCGGCCGTCTCGAGGTCTCCCGAACGCGGGCGGCGGCCCTGCTCTCGCGCCTGACCGCGATGGCGCTGGTCCACACCGGCGGCGACGGACCGACCCTGACCGCTGAAGGGCGTCAATCGGCGCTCCGGCTCGTGCGCACGCACCGCATGTGGGAGCGCTACCTCGCCGACCGGACCGGGGTGCCGGCCAGCGAGTGGCACGACGAGGCCGAGCGGATGGAGCATGCGCTGTCGGCCGCGGAGGTCGACGCGCTCGACACCCGGCTGGGACACCCGCGCTGGGACCCGCACGGCGACCCGATTCCGACCCCCAGCGGCGACGTCCCGCCCGACCAGGGACTCGGTCTGGTATCGGCGGAGCCGGGACGCACGGTGGAGATCCTGCACCTGGAGGACGAGCCGCGGGAAATCTACGACGCGCTCACCCGCGACGGGCTCCTCCTGGGCGGCCGCCTGGACGTCCTCGCGCGCACCGACAGCGCCGTCCGAGTGCGGAGCGGCGGGCGCGAGTGGGAGATCGATGCGGTGGCCGCCGGCAACGTGACGGTGCATTACCTGCCCCCGGGCGAGCGGGCGGAAACCAGCCGGACCACGCTGCTCGACGCGGCGGCCGGCGAAACCGTGAACGTAACCGGCATCTCCCGCGCCTGCCAGGGCACCCAGCGGCGGCGGCTGCTCGACCTCGGGGTGGTGCGGGGCACGCCCATCACGCCGGAGCTGGCTAGCGCGGCCGGCGACCCCGTCGCCTACCGCATCCGCGGCGCCCTGATCGCACTGCGCCGGACCCAGGCGGCCTGGATCCACGTGGAACGCGCCACGGCCCAGGGCGGCACGAGCACCCCGCACGCAGTGGAGGAGGTCGCCTGATGGCCCTGCCCGCGCCGGCGTGCGGCAGCCGCGCCGAGCATCGTACCCAGAGCCTGATCCGGCTCGGCCTGCGCCCGGACAACTGGGACATTCTCGTGGCGCTAGCCGGCAACCCCAACGTGGGCAAGAGCACCGTCTTCAACGCCCTCACCGGCCTGCGGCAGCACACTGGCAACTGGCCCGGCAAGACCATCGTGCGCGCCGAAGGGGCGTTCGCGCACCGCGGCTCGCGCGTGAAGCTCGTCGACCTGCCGGGCACCTATTCCCTGCAGGCGGGCAGCGCGGACGAGGAGGTGGCCCGCGAGTTCATCCTGTTCGGCCGGCCGGACGTGACCGTGGTGGTCGTCGACGCCACGCGCCTCGAGCGCAACCTGAACCTCGTGCTGCAGATTCTGGACATCACGGATCGCGCGGTCGTCTACGTCAACCTGATGGACGAAGCCCGGCGCCATGGCATCGCGATCGACGCGGCGCGGCTCGAGCGGGAGTTGGGCGTGCCGGTCGTGGCCGGCTCGGCCCGCTCATCGGTCGGCATCGACGCGCTGCTGGACGCCGCTCACGGAATCGCCACCGGCCGGACGCGCACGAGGCCGTTCCGGCTCGCCCAGCAGTCTCCCGACGTCGAGGAAGCGGTTACCTCTCTGGCCGAGGTGGTCGACGAGGTCTTTCCGGGCGTGCCCAGCAGCCGCTGGGTGGCGCAGCGCCTGCTGAACGCCGACGACGCGGTTGCCGAAGCCGTCCGCTCCGGCGAGCTGGGCCGACTCGGCGACGACGATACCGGCGCGCCGCCGTCCCCCGCACCCCCGGAATCCGCCCGGACCCGGGTTCTGGAAACGGCACAGCGCCTGCAGTGGGACGTGCCGGCGGCGTTCCACGACACGTTGATGGAACGCACCTACGCGGCCGCGCACGATATCGCCGGACGTGCGGAGGCGCGCGGGCTGCGCAAGGCCGGGTTCAACCTCGACCGCACGCTGGATCGGCTGCTGACGAGCCGCTGGCTCGGCTTCCCGATGATGCTCGCGATTCTGGCCGCCGTCTTCTGGATCACCATCGAGGGCGCGAACGTGCCGTCGGGCCTGCTGGCCGCGTTGCTGATCGACACGACGCACCCGGCGCTCAAGGCGGCCGGCGATGCCGTCGGCCTGCCGTGGTGGCTGAACGGCTTCCTCTTCGACGGCGTCTACCTGGCGACGGCCTGGGTCGTCGCGGTGATGCTGCCGCCGATGGCCATCTTCTTTCCGATCTTCACGCTGCTGGAGGACTTCGGCTACCTGCCCCGGGTCGCCTTCAACCTCGACGCGCTGTTCCGCAAGGCCGGGGCGCACGGCAAGCAGGCGCTGACCATGTGCATGGGGTTCGGGTGCAACGCGGCCGGCGTCGTGTCGACGCGGGTCATCGACAGTCCCCGGGAACGGCTCATCGCCATCATCACCAACAACTTCTCCCTCTGCAACGGGCGCTGGCCGACACAGATCCTGATCGCGTCGATCTTCATCGGCGCCCTGGCCCCCGCGCATCTCGCCGGCCTGGTGTCGGCCGCGGCGGTGGTGGGTATAGCAGTGCTGGGCATCGGCGCCATGTTCCTGGCGTCGTGGTTCCTGTCGAACACGGTGCTGCGCGGCGAGGCGACCAGCTTCAGCCTCGAGCTGCCGCCCTACCGTCCGCCGCGGGTGCTCCAGACGCTCTACACCTCGCTCATCGACCGTACCCTCATCGTCCTGTGGCGCGCGGTGGTGTTCGCGGTCCCGGCCGGCGCCGTCATCTGGCTCTCGTCCAACCTGACGTTCGGCGGCGCCAGCATCGCCGAGCACGCGGTCGGCTGGCTCGACCCGTTCGGTCTGCTGATCGGCCTCAACGGGGTGATCCTGCTCGCCTACGTGGTGGCGATTCCCGCCAACGAGATCGTCATTCCGACCGTGCTCATGCTCACGGTCCTGACCGCCGGCGGCGCCGCGACCGGCACCGGGGCCGGCACCGGGGTGATGTTCGAGCTCGACAGCGTGGCGGCGACCGGCGATCTGCTGCGGGGCGGCGGGTGGACGCTGCTGACCGCGGTCAACCTGATGCTGTTCAGCCTGCTCCACAACCCCTGCTCGACGACCATCTACACGATCTACAAGGAGACCCGCAGCGCCCGCTGGACGACCGTCGCCTCGCTGCTGCCGGTGGCGATGGGCATCGCCGTCTGCTTCGTGGTCACCCAGGTCTGGCGGCTGCTCGCCTAGGAGACCGCGGCCAAATCCCGCTGCGTTCGAGCGGCCCGCCGGCCGGGTTGACCCCGGCGTTGCTTCGGAGACAGGATGTGTACATGCGGTTCGCACTGACATGGACAATGGCTCTCCTTGCCGGGTCCGCGCTCTGGGCCACATCCGACATCACGCAACTCGGGCGCGCTACGGTCGAGTACCGGGACGACAACCTGCGCGTGGTGGCCGCCTACGACTACTCGCAGCGTGAGCACGCGGAACCCTGGCTGCTCTTCGATGTCGGCGTGACCGCCCAGCGGGACCGCTGGCTGAGACCCGACGACTTCGCGCTGGCGCTGCCCGACGGTCGCGTCATCGAGACGCCTACCCAAACCGAGTGGCGCCGCGGGCGTGGAGAGGCGATGGCCATGCTGCAGCGGGCGCGTCCGATGCGAACCACGGTCGTGGAAGGCGCATTCGGCTGCAGGTATGCTGTCGTTCGGCCAGGAATCCGCAGATGGTCCGGGGGCCTCGGCCGGGACGCCTGCGACTACCGATCGTTCTGGACTGTCGGGACCGCCGACGGCTATGTCGCGGTCAACCGCTTCCGCGCGGCCCGCGTCGACGTGCTCTTCGAATCGCCCTTCGGCGACGGCTGGCCGGCGGGCGAGTACCTGCTCTTGGTGCGGGGGGACGGCGAACCGGCGCGGCTTCCCGTCGTCCTGCAATGAGCCGCTCACTCGCTCTGCCGTACTCGCGACACACCCGTGCGCGGACCTGAACGCGGCTCCGGGTGCACCAGACTCGATCAACGTGCACCGAAAACAAACGAATTGGAGCCCGGGTATCACGCCAGACCAGCATCGTCGTGGCTACAGGCGATGCAGGAGAGGCCTGGCACTCGGGGCGAACTTTCTCAAGTTGCGGCGTAAGCTCGCCAGTGACTCATCGGCTGCCAGCAGTTCGCCGTCGGCCACGGCGACCCACTTTCCCGAGTACTTTGCGGCGTTCTTGCGCAGCCAATCGATGTCCCTGGAGTGCTTGGTCCGCGTCGGCAGTCGGCGTCGCACCACCGGCTCGGCCAACACCACACGCAGGCGTCGAAGCGTCTCGTCGGCACTATGGTCGTAAGGAACCGCAGCGACCAGCTTGCGTGCTGCCAGGACACGCTCCCTTGCCAGAAGCTGACGGACCATCGTCTCGATCGCGACACTGGTCCGCAGTGCCCCCAGCTCCCCCGAGAGCGTCGCCGGACCACCTAGGGCACGCTCGTCGGGAGACCTCTCCAGGCGAGATCCAGCTTGAAACCCAAACGCGTCTCGTTCCTTGGGAGAAGCACCTGTGATGCCACGCCCAGTTCGGACAGTCGAGAACCCGCTACGGCCCTCACTGAACCCAGCCCGTTCAATCTGCTGCGAGAGAACAGAACTGCTGTCGTCGTCCGGGAACGACTCTCTGGACGCGAGACTCGAGGCCGTGGCTCGCCCGAGTTGTTGTCCGGACATCCGCATTCTCAAGAAATCTCCAGATCCACGGATGCCAACGCGGTACGGACTCGCTCCTCTGCGAGATCCCGCACCTCAGGAATCGTGCCAACCGCCCCGTCCACTACCACGAAGACCCTGACGAAGAGGCCATCAGGAACCACCTGCGATGCATCCAGCGTCAATGTCGAGCTGATCGTAGGCGGGGCCTCGCCGAAGTAGAGTGCCACTCCTGTGCCAAGATGCTCTCCGAAGCCCTCTATCGCCGGCGGATTCGGAACCAACTGGCGGACAAGATCAGCCGCGGTCGTTTCCTCGATTGATCCATGGCAGGCGTAAGAGACGGCATGTGTGGTGAAGCGAAGGTCATCGCGCATCGCCTTCCGAAGAGCGTCCACCACTCCGTCTGCGGAACTCAGGACGCTTGCATCAAGCGACGACGTACGAAACCGAAAACTGTTCAGCCTGATCTGAACATTTGCCTGATTGCCGAACAACCAGAACCCAATTCCGGTGCTCCCAACCGAGCCGTTGCCCGCCTCTGGACGCAGATCCGCGCTGGAGAGCCCAACCGAAGCCAGTCTGTCCAAGAGGGCATCGTAGAGTACGGGAACGTCATGGACGACAGACCACAATCTCGGGGCGAAAGTGGACTCGAGCTCGATTTTCCCGCTGCTTGATGGCGAAGTTCATGGCGGTCGACTCTCATCGTACTCCATCCACGACCAGCCTGAACTGCGGCGAAGCACTGACCTCGCAGTCACTGGGCGGCCGCGCTACCACCGCGCGCGAGCTGCTCCGGATCCGCGAACAGCGTCAGCGCCACGCCGTCCCAGCGGCCGTCGCCGGACGGGCTCTCGGCGGCCTCGGCGCCCAACGTCATCGTGCCGACGGCGCCTGCTCGCCGGAACGTCCGCACGACATATCGCTGCACCAGCTCGGCGCGTGAGAGCGCTTCGAGCATGCGCGGTCCCATCTCGCCGGCCGTGGCGTAGCCCTCCACGACGATCGGGCTGGTCCGCGGGTACTGGAGCAGCTCGCCCATCGCTTCCTCGATCCGCCGTGCGGCGCCGTCCCGCAGTGCCAGGCCGCCGTCGGGATCGGTCTCGAACAAGCGGTCGGCGGCGAGCCAGATCCGGAGCGGCACGTAGCGGTCGTCACCGAGGAGCGTGCGGTACTCGTCGACCGTCAGCTCGTCGAGGTTGTAGAACCCGCGCTCGGAGAAGAAACCCCGGAACAGCCAGTTCCGCTTCAGCGCCTCCGTGTTGTCGGCGACGTCCGCCATCGCCTCGCGGGCGCTGCCCATGACATCCCCCGCCTCGACGAGCAGCCGTTGGGTGGCGCTGTCGGGACCGGTGAAGCGGGCGATCGCGTCCTGGACGTGCTCGGCGCTTTCGCGCACCGCCCGCATCGTCCCCTCGGTCTCGTTGAGAACCCGTTCGACGGCGTCCTGACCGCTCGTAACGGTGCTCATCACCCTGCGCACCTCGGCGACCATGCCCCGCGTCTCGTCGACCAGGCTCGCGCTGGCGTCGGTCACCCGCTGCGCGTCGCTGCCGATGCCGTCGATCAGGCGGGTCGTGCTTTCGATGGTCTCCTCGAAGCCGCCGAAGCTCTCCGTCAGCTCCGCGCGCATCTGCACCATCTCGTTGGCGGCGATGCGGAACGTCTCCCGTCCCTCCGCGATGAGGTCGGCAATCTCCACCGCGTCGACGCCTCTGAGCGCGCCGCCGTCGGGAATGAGCGGCGCCGTCTCGCTGCCGGCGCGGAGCTGGATGAACGCGGAGCCGAGCAGGCCGTCCGACAGGATCGCGGCCTCGGAGTCGGTGCGCACCAGCGCGTGCAGGTCCTCCCGAACGCGCATCCGCACGATGAACCGGCCGCCCGGCGCATCGGGAATCTCGATGCCGATGACCTCGCCGGCGGGCATGCCCGACAACCGGACGGCGGTGCTGATCTCGACACCGGCCACGTTGCCGAAGTCGGCCTCTATCTCGAACTGCTCGCTGAACAGCAGCCGGCGGTCGCCGATCAGGAACAGGCCGACCGCGAACAGCAGCAGCCCGCCGATGACGAACGCGCCGACCAGCGCCAGGCGTGGGGACCCCATCAGAACCTCCCTCTCCTGCGAATCAACCGCGCGCGCCTGCGGGTTCCATCGTCCTCTGACGCACGCCGCATCACCAAACCGTCCGCCTCTCGGGGCTTCTCTGTCGCGCGGCCAGCGGTTACCCGCCCGCCTCCGACTGCATGAACTTCCGCACGAGCTCGTGCTCGCTCCGCTCCAGATCTTCCGCCGTGCCGCGAGCCAGCACCCGCCCCTCGTGCAGGAACAGCATCGTGTCCGCGATGCGCCGTGCGCTCGGGATGTTGTGCGTGACCACGACCAGGGTCGTGCCCTGCTCCCGCTTCAACTCGACGAGCAGGTCGTCGATTTCCTCCGAGGTCACCGGATCCAGCCCGGCGCTCGGCTCGTCGACCAGCAGGATCGCCGGATCGAGCGCCATCGCCCGCGCCAGGCCGGCCCGCTTCCGCATGCCTCCGGAGAGCGCGCCCGGCATCGACTCGGCCGCGCGGGCCAGCCCGACCGAGGCCAGCTTCTCCAACGCGCGCGCCCGGATCTCGCCGTCGGACAGCGTCGAGTGCCGCCGCAGCGGGAACGCCACGTTCTCGGCCACGGTGATCGAATCGAAGAGCGCCGCGTTCTGGAACAGGAAGCCGATGCGCTGCCGCACCGCCGCCAGCGCGGACGGCGACAGCGCGGTGATCTCGTCGTCGTCGACGAACACGCGGCCCGAATCCGGTTGCAGCAGACCGACGATGTGCCGCAGCGTCACGCTCTTCCCGGTCCCGCTCCGGCCGAGCACCACGGTGGCGCGCCCGCGGGGAATGCTGATCGACACGTCGTCGAGCACGCGGAACGTGCCGAACGCCTTCGACACGTGATCGAGCCTGATGGCCGGGACCGGCTCGTTCACTCCGCCATCTCCGGAAAAATGAAGAAGATCAGCCGGACGAGCACCACGTTGGCCGCAATCATCAGGATCGACGCGGTGACGACGCTGCGAGTCGCCGCGTAGCCCACGCCCTGGGTGCCGCCCGAGGTGTGGACGCCGAGATACGACGCGGTGACCGCGATGATGAACCCGAAGACCATCGTCTTCAGCGTGCCGGGCACGTAGTCGCTGAACTGCAGGAGCGAGAAGGCGGCCCGGAAATAGGCCTCGAAGCCCATGCCGGAGACGGCCGACTCCGCCGTCCAGCCACCGAGCATGCCCATGAAGTTCATGACCGCGGTGAGGATGGGCATGGCGATCATGCAGGCGACGACACGCGTGACGACCAGGAACTTGAACGAATCGACCGCCACCGCCTCGAGCGCGTCGATCTGTTCGGTCACCTTCATCGCACCCAGCTCGGCCCCGACGCCCGCCCCGACCCGGCCCGAGAGGAGCAACCCGCACACGAGCGGTCCGGTCTCGCGCACGAGCGCCAGGGCGAGCCCCGCCGGAACCAGCGCCTCGGCGCCGAACCGTTCGAGCGACGCCCGCGTGTGCATCGACATCACGATGCCGACGGCGTAGCCGGCGGCGGCGATCAGCGGCAGCGAACGCCAGCCGAGCTCGTAGATCTGACGCGCGGTCTCCTGCAGCTCGAACGGCGGCCGGAACATGTCGCGCAGCGCGCGTCCGGCGAAGGTCACCGCGTGCCCCCCCCGCGCCAGCCGCGTCACGATGACCTCACGCACGAAGCCGGACATCAGGTCCTCCGTCGCCTGCCGCATGCCGCTGCGCGGGCGGATGTTGCCTCAGAAGATCCAGTACGCCACGCCCACGCTCACGACCACCGAACCCGCATCGACCCGTTCGGTGGCGATCGACGTGTCGCTCGCGAAAGTGACCTTCGGACTCGTGAACAGATATCCGCCGAACACGTTGATCCCGATGCGCCGCGTGACGTCGATCCATACCGCGGCGCCGGGACGCCAGACGAAACTGTTCCCGACGGCGATGGCCCGGCCCGGTCCCACCCGGGCCGTGTCGACGTTCAGCTTGTTGAACGAATAACCCGCCACCACCGACGCGCCCGCCCAGAACCGGCCCCGGACCGAGCCGAGCTCGACGCCCCCCATCACCGGCCGCAACCCGATCGCGGCGAGTCCGGGCCGTCCCCCGGGACCGGTCTCGATCCCGGTGTTGGTCCAGTTGAACGCCACCGTCGGCCCCAGCCCGTTGCGCGGGCGCAGGCGCAGCAGCGGTCCCACCACCAGCGTGCGTTCCAGGGTGGTCTCCGAGGGGCGCGTCAGCCGCACCGAGCCGCCCAGGCCGACGATACGCGCGGGACCCTCCTCCGGCCGCGGCGCCAACGCGGGCAACCGCGGACGGGTCGCCACCGTCGGGTCCGCCGGGCGCGTCCACCGGCGCCGATCCTCCGCAGTTTCATCCGGCGCGCCGACCGTCAGCGCGGACTCGACCCGCACGACCCCCGCCACGCCGCGTGCGAGCGCCAGCGCCAGATCCACCTCCCCGGCAGAGGCCACGCTGCCTTGGAGAGTCACGATCCCGTCCTCCGCCCGGACGTCGATCGGCAGCGTGCCGAGCACCGCATCGTTGACGAGCGCCGTCTTGACCCGTACGGCCGTCTGTGCGTCGGCGACCGCAGTCGTCGCCATGCGGCCGGAGCGGGCGCCGCAGCCGGCAGCGGCGAGGACCAGCAGTGCCGCGGTCAGCAGTCGGAAAGCGGCACGGGCGGAGAGGTCGATGCGGGTCATGCGTGTTTGCGCTGGACACGTCGCCGTGACGAGATCCATGGTATGCCGAACGGTCTCACGCGGAGCGACCGACAAGAAACGAGAAGGCGCCGCTCCGGACGCTCGACGCGTTGCCGTACCCGCTTGTAGTTTCGTTCGCAGCGGCACTCTCGAATATACCCACGGCCCATCGAACGAACACCAATGAATAAAGCGCGCACGAAGAAACCATCCCCGGCCGCGGCTGGCCGCACGCGGCCCGCCAGGCGCGGGCGCAAGCCTCCGCGCCGGAGCGGGCTGGCCCGGCTCAGACGCGCTTGCGGGCGCATCCTCCTGCTGCTGCTGGCCGCCGGCCTGGTCGTTCCGTTGGCGCTCGTGCTCCTGCTGCGCTGGGTGCCGCCGCCGACCACGGCCTTCATGTTGCGGGACGAGCTGGCCGCGGCGAACCGGACCGCGGAAACCGAGCGGATGCCCTACCGCTGGACCCCCTGGGAGGACATCGCGCCCCAGGCGGCGGTGGCGGTCATCGCGTCCGAGGACCAGAAGTTCCCGGATCACCACGGCTTCGACGTCGAGGCCATCCGCATGGCGCTGGGCGACGCCCTGCAGGGCGGGCGGCTGCGCGGGGCGAGCACGATCTCCCAGCAGACCGCCAAGAATCTGTTCCTGTGGCCCGGCCGCACCCTGTTCCGCAAGGGTCTCGAAGCCTACCTGACGGTGCTCATCGAGCTCTGCTGGAGCAAGCAGCGGATCGTGGAGGTGTACCTCAACATCGCGGAGTTCGGAAACGGCGTGTTCGGAATCACGGCGGCCAGCGAACGGTTCTTCGGCAAGCGCCCGGCGGAGCTCACCGCGGACGAGGCGGCGTTGCTGGCCGCAGTGCTCCCGTATCCGTCGGGATGGCGCGTCGACGATCCGTCGCGGCGTGTCCGGCGACGACAGGCGTGGATCCGCGCCCAGATGACGCAACTCGGCGGTGTCGCCCTGATCGAAGCGCGCATCAGCGGCTGACGCACCGGGGGGTGGGGGGCGCTGGGTACGAAACGCGGGTGCCGGAGACCCCTCAGGCCGGCGGCCGGGGCCGGCCGCGTTCGACGATCAGGTCGAAGTGGAGCGCATCTTCCGCCATCGGGCTCGTGTTCTTCAGTTCGCGATTCCGCCGATCCCAGTAGGCCATCAGGTCGGCGGCCTTGTCGAATACGGCGTCGTCGCCATGCTCGCTGGTGGCCCGCAGAACCGGATAGAGCGCAAGGATCCGATCCAGCAGGACCTCCGGATCCTGCTCGCCATGGTTGATCATGCAGGTTGGGCTGAACTCGACGATCAGCGCGGGGCGGTGTCGTTCGATGAGTTCCCGGCAGCCATCGAAAGCGATCAGCTCGTGTCCCTCGATGTCCATCTTGACGAGATCGAGACGGGGAAGCCAGGAGAGCGCCTCGTCGAGGACTACCGTCTGAGTGTAGACGGTCGCCGCGCCGGGCCGCCGCGCGGCGACGAGATGCGTGTTCGAGCCACCGGTGATGGAGGCCACCTCGCAGCGGTCGGATGCCGCGTAGGGCAGCACGCGAACATTGTGCGCCTGGTTCAGCATCATGCCGGCGTATAGCAACTGCACGTTGTCCGGACTGGGCTCCACCGCGACCACCTGCCCCTGCTCGCCCACCAGCATCGCCGCCAGCAGGGCAATGCAGCCGACGTTCGCGCCGACGTCCAGGACGACATCGCCCTCCTCTACCCGGCCCCGGAGCGCCTGCCGCACGTGCGGCTCGTACTCGCGCGTGTTGACGATCCGGCGCAGGAACGGCTCGGTCTCCAGTTCTTCGTTGATGCAGACCCGGTACCCACCCAGATCCACCGCCGTCGGCCCGCGACCCGCCGGCCCGCGGGCCTCTTCGGACTTGATGAAGCCGCTGACCAGCTCGTCGAGCGACACGCCGCGAGCCATTTCGCGCCTGTGGTGCGCAAGACCGGCCGGGTCGGGCGGGCGTCTCAGGAACAACCGATAGCAAAAGTAGATATCGTCGTCCGTGACGCCGTGGTCCCAGCGGCGCAGCAACCGGCTCAGAAGGCGACGCAGAGAGTACATGCAGGGTTCTTCCGCGCGACGGGCTCCGCAAGTCGGCGGCGATCCCACGTGCCCAACCCCATAGTACATGCTCGCGACCGGCCTCGGGACCGAACCCGGCCGGCGGCGGAACTCGACTATACTGACATCGGCGACGTCCGTTCGGGCCTGCACGATTTCCTCGACACGATCCAGGACAAGCGCAACGGCGTCGGAGACGAGATTACGCACACGTTCTTTGCGCAGCGCCGGCAGGAAGAACCGTTGCGATGACCTACTGTGTCGCGATGAACGTCGAGGACGGGATCGTCGCCCTGTCCGACACGCTCATCACGTCGGGCCGCGAGGTGACCACGCTGCGGAAGGTGAACGTCTATTCGCCTCCGCGCGGCACGTTCTTCGTCATGACGTCCGGGCTCCGGTCGTTGCGGGACAAGACGCTCACCTACTTCGAGGACCGGCTGGCGGAACGCGCGAGCCGCGACGAGCCGTTCGAGCGCGTCTACCAGGCGGTCAACCTGCTGGCCGAGCAGGTGCGCACGGTGGCCCACGAGGACAAGGCGGCGCTCGGCGAGAGCGGCATGGCCTTCAACATCCACGCCCTGATCGGCGGGCAGATGGAACGGGACGCGCGGCAGAAGCTCTACCTGCTCTATCCGGAAGGCAACTGGGTGGACACGGGCCGTCTGACCCCGTATCACGTCATCGGGTCGGTGGGCTACGGCAAGCCGCTCATCGACCGGACCCTCCGGGTCGAGGACTCCATGCGGCACGCGTTCAAGGTCGCCTGCCTCTCCTTCGATTCCACCCGGATCAGCGCCGCCGACGTCGGTTTTCCGATCGACGTCGTGCTGTACCGGAAGAACTCCTTCCGCATCATCGAGCACCGCTTTCAGCAGCAAGATCTGGAGGAGCTCTCGCGCTGGTGGGACGAGCGCATCCGGCGCGCCATCAACGAGACGCCGGGAGAGGTCCTCGACCGCGCCTACGACGAGATCGAGACGGCTCCGCCGGCCCCCGTCTCCACCGTCTCGTGAGAATCACGATCCGCCATCGCACGTCGTATGCCTTCGATGCGCCGGCGTTCCTCGAGCCGCACGTGGTCCGGTTACGGCCGCGGGCCGACGGCTCGATCCGGCTCGTCGACTTCGCGCTGGACATCTCTCCCGACCCGGTCGTGCGCACCGACAACCTCGATCCGGAGGGGAACGTCATCACCCGCGCCTGGTTCGAGGGCCAGTGGTCACGCTTGACGCTCCGCACCCGCGCCGTCGTCGATACGCTGCTCGCCAATCCGTTCGGGTTTCTCGCCACCGAGCCGGACCGGCCGCTGCCCTACGCGTATGCGCCCGACCTCTGCGAGCGGCTGGCGCTGTACCGGCGTCCGCCCGACGCCGCGCACCCCGCGGTGCGCGAGCTGGCGCAGGCCGCGGGCGCGGAATCGGAACGCGACCCGGCGCGCTTCCCGCTCGCGCTCGCGCAACGCATCCGGGCGGAATTCGTCGTGGAAACCCGGCCGGAAGGCCCCCCGCTCGCGCCCGAGGCGACGATTGCGGCCGGTCGCGGCGCGTGCCGCGATCTGGCCGTGCTGTTCGTGGCCTGCTGCAGGACCATGGGACTCGCGGCGCGTTTCGTCAGCGGCTACGCCCACAGCGAGAAGGCGGCAGCGACCGAGTTGCACGCCTGGGGCGAGGTGTTCCTGCGCGGCGGCGGCTGGCGGGGCTACGATCCCAGCCAGGGACTTGCCGTGGCGGACCGGCATGTCACGATCGCCGCCGCCGCCGACCCCCGCGACGCCGCTCCCGTCACCGGCACGTTCCGCGGGGACGGGGTCACCGCGCGCCTCGCGGCGGAGATCGAGCTGGACGCAGCCGGATAGATGCCGGGAGGATTCGTGCCCGAAGACGCGAGAGCGGCGAAGCGCCTGAATCACTGGCTACCAGCCGAATGGAGCTGTGGCGAGATTTGGCTGGGAGGCAGGGATTCGAACCCCGATTCCACGGTCCAGAGCCGCGTGTCCTACCGTTGAACGACCTCCCAGCACGAAGGCGCAGCACGCGACAACCACTTATTGTAGCAGGCCGGGAGGCAAGGAATCAGGCACTCCGCGGGCTCGCGCCGCTTCGGGCGCCGAGTCAGGAATCGCAGCCGACGGCGAGGGCCAGGGCGCGGCAGACTTCGCGCATCTCCTGCGGGCCGAGGCGCCCGATGCGGCGTTCGAGACGCGAGCGCTCGACGGTCTGCACGTGGTCGAGATTGACGGCCGAGGCGTGCTGCAGGCCGTGCTCGAGTCCGACCGGCACCTCGCTCGGGGCCCCGCGGATGGTAGAGGTGACCGGCGCGACCATCACGGTGCGCAGCAGCGGGATGACCTCCTGTCGCGTGAGCACGGCGACGGGCCGGCGCTTGTCCGGGCCGGCGAACCGGTAGGTCCAGATGTCGCCGCGATTCACGCTTCGGGCCATGCCCCTTCGTGCTCCCACCCCGTGAAGTCCTCGTCGAGTCCCTTGCCCTGTCCGTAGGCGCGCGCGTAGGCGTCGGATACCCGGCGTGCCCGACGGCGCTGCAGGTACTCGGCCGCCGCGCGCCGGAGAACGGCGGACCGGCCGACGCGTCTGACCTCGTCGTCGGCATCGAGGCGCTGCAGCAGTCGCTCGTCCATCATGACCTGTACGGCTTTCATGTACATAGACTATCAACATAGAATGTGCCGTGCCCGTCAGCGGCCAGCTCTTCCTCTCGCGGGAGCCGCCCCGCTACGCGCTGTCCCGCGGGCTGTTCCTGCGGCTGCTCGGATTCGTCTACTTCGTTGCGTTCGCCTCGCTCGCCCCGCAGCTCCTCGGCCTGATCGGAGCCGACGGCCTGCTCCCCGCCGCGGGCTACCTGGAGCGGGCGTACGATCTCTGGGGCAGTGATGCCTACCTGGAGCTTCCCACGCTGCTGTGGCTCTGGCCGGGCGACGCGCTTCTCACGTCGCTCTACTGGCTCGGGATAGCCCTGTCCATCGCGGCGATGCTCGGCATGATGCCAATTGCCGTCTTCGTGTCACTATGGGCTCTCTACCTGTCGCTCACGGTCGCCGGGCAGGACTTCCTGTTCTTCCAGTGGGACCTGTTGCTGCTGGAGACCGGCGTTCTGGCGATGCTGTATGCGCCCGCGGGTTGGTGGCCGCCGCTGGAAACACGCCATGCGCCCAGTTCCGCGGCGCGCTGGCTCGTATGGAGCCTCGCGTTCAAGCTGACCTTCCTGTCGGGCGTCACCAAACTGCTGAGCGGTGACGAGACATGGTCGAGCCTGACCGCGCTTCGCTACCACTACGAGACGCAGCCCATCCCGACCTGGGCGGGATGGTACGCGCACAACGCCCCCGACTGGTTCGGAACGCTTTCGGTCGGGGTGATGTTCTTCATCGAGCTGGCCGTGCCGTTCGTCATCCTCGTCCCGCCCCGCTTCCGGGTCGTCCGCAACACCGGATGCGCGCTGCTCTGCCTGCTGCAGGTCCTGATAGCGCTCACCGGAAACTACGGGTTCTTCAACCTGCTGACGCTGGTGCTCTACGCCTCCCTGCTCGACGACACCACCATTGCCCGCCTGCTGCCGTGGTTGCCAAGGCCGTCCGGATGGGCGCTGCACAGGGCCCCGCAACCCGGACCGGGGCGGACCGCCGCGGCCGTTCTGATTGCGGCCATGGCGCTGCTGAGCGCGCTGACGTTCGTCCGTGAGATCAGACGCCCCGCGCCGATGCCGGACTGGTCCAACGCGCTCCTCGGGACGGTGGCCCCGCTACGGTCGGTCAGCGGCTACGGTCTGTTTCGCGTGATGACGACCGAGCGGCCGGAGATCGTCATCGAGGGATCCGCGGACGGCGAGACGTGGCTCGAGTATCCGTTCCCGTGGAAGGCGGGCGAACCGGCACGCGCGCCGGGATTCGTCCAACCGCACATGCCGCGACTCGACTGGCAGATGTGGTTCGCGGCGCTCGATCCGCAGCGGCAGGCGCACTGGCTGTTCGCCCTCGTCGACCGGCTCCTGGAGAACGATCCGACCGCCCTTGGGCTGCTGGACTCGAATCCGTTCCCGCACGAGCCGCCCGCCTTCATCCGCCTCGCGCTGTACCGCTATCGGTTCACGACGCCCGAGGACGCAGCGGACGGGGACTGGTGGACGCGCGAGCTGACCGGCTATCTCACCGAGCCGATTCCCCGGCGTTGATCGGAAGGAATCGACGCGATTGCCGGACCGACGAACCAGGGTCGCCGCGTGCCTCCCCGGCTCGATGCACGCTGTGGACCCGGAACTTCTGCCGCTGCCGGCCGACAAACCGGAGTCGCCGCGCGCCTTCCCCGGCTCAGTGCACGCTGTGGACCCGGAACTTCTGCCGCGACGCGATGTCGACCAGAGCCCGGCGGGCGTAGCCTTCTGTCTCCGGATGCGGATCCGCGTCCAGAACGGCCACCAGGTGCTGGTAGGCGGCGGTCGGCTGGTCGCGCGCGTAGAGCTGCACCAGTCCCGCGCCCAGATGCGCTTCGGCGGCGTACGGGCCGAGCGGGTAGTCGCGCAGGTGGCGCTGATACACCACCAGCGCCGCGTCGGGATGGCCGTTGTTGGCCAGCCAGCGTCCGAAGTCGATGGACTCCTTGGGCATCAGCAGCCGCGCCGTGCGCGCCGCGCTCAGGCCGAAGTACCCCGGCGCGGCCCGCTCGTGCTCCCCCGCCGCTATCAACTGGCGAATGCCGCGGACCGTCGACGGATCCGAATCCGACGTCGTGTCCACCGGTTCCGGCTCGAAGTCCGCGGGCCGGCGCCGCACCTCGCGGCCCTGGCTCCACCGGGCGTAGGCCAGTCCCGCTATGAAGCCGCCGATGTGCGCGCCGTAGGCCACGCCGCCCCCGCCGGCCCCGCGCGTCGCCAGGAACGGGAGCAGGTTGTCGATGACCAGGTACATCCCGAGCACCAGCCGCGCCGGCGCGTAGACCACGTGCATGAAGAACGGGAACAGCATGATCCACAGCCGGACCCGGTTCCTCGGAAACCAGATGAAGTAGAACCCGAGCACCCCGGAGATGGCGCCGGAGGCCCCGACCATCGGAATCACGGACCCGAAATCGAGCACCGCGTGCGACAGCGTCGCCAGGATGCCGGTCCCCAGGTAGGCCACCAGGTAGCGCGCCGGACCGAGCCGGTGCTCGACGTTGTCGCCGTAGATCCAGAGGAACAGCATGTTGCCGGCGAGGTGCATGAACCCGCCGTGCAGGAACAGCGACGTCAGCAGGGCGATCACGTCCGGCGCGGCGGGACGGAACCCGTAGGAGAAGACCACGAGATCGTAGGCCGAGAGCTGCAGCAGCAGCCGCTCCTCCATCCGCGGCGAGAGCTGCGGGCCGAGGGCGGTCAGGTACTCCCAGAGGACGGGATCGTCCGGCGCCGGGCGGACCCCGCTGAGCGGCAGCGTCACGAAAAGGAACACCGCGACGTTGATGCCGATCAGGGTGTAGGTGACGACCGGGACGCCGCGGGGGTTCGGCTCGTCGCCGAGGGGCAGGAACATGGCTCAGCCGTTCGGGGACGCCTCCGCCCGCGCGCGCGGCAACAGCGCGTCCAGGGTGTCGAGCCGCCGCGCGATCTCGTCGCGCACGGCGCGGAATCCCGCGAGCCGCTCCGCGTCCGACCCGGCCGCTCCCGCCGGGTCGGGGAGCGGCCAGTGCAGCCGGCGCGCGTGGCCGAGGAACGCCGGGCACACCTCCTCGGCGCACAACGTCACGACGAGATCGACCGCTGCCGGCTCGATCGCGTCCACGCGCTTCGACCGGTGCCCGCTGATGTCGATGTCGACCTCGTCGAGCGCCGCGATGGCGAACGGATTGACCGTGGCCGGCGACGACCCGGCGCTGGCCACCCGCACGCGGTCGCCGAACCGCGCCCGCGCCAACCCCTCGGCCATCTGACTGCGCGCGGAGTTGGCGACGCAGAGAAAGAGCAGCCCCCGCATCGTTGTACGCTATCACGTGGAGGCACACACATGATGCGGCGATTCGTTCTCTCGATTCCGGTTCTGCTTCTTTCCCTCGCCTGCGGCGGCGACGACGGCGGAGGCGGTCCCGCCTCCCCCACCCCGCCCACGTCCCCCAGCGTCGGGCTCGACGTGTCGTTCAGCATCGAAGATCTCCGCGTGGGCACGGGGCAGGAAGCGATGAACGGCGACGAACTGTCCGTCGACTACACGGGCTGGCTCTACGACCCGAACGCCCCCGAGAACAAGGGCACGCAGTTCGATTCCGGGAACATCCCGTTCACGCTCGGGGCCGGCCAGGTCATTCAGGGCTGGGACCAGGGCCTGCTCGGGATGCGGGTCGGCGGCCTGCGGCGCATCGTCATTCCGCCCAATCTCGGCTACGGAGACAACGGCGTTCCACCCACTATTCCCGGCGACGCCACCCTGCTCTTCGAGGTCGAGCTGGTGAGCATCGGGTAGGACGGCTCAGCGAACGTGCGCGCGGATCTGGTGGTTGATCCGGTGGATCCGGCGCCGCAGCGCTTTCGCCCGCGCGCGATCGCCCGACTCGAACGCCGACTGCTTCTCGGCCTTCAGCGCCCGCAGCTTCCTCTTCGCTGCCGCCTTGTCGAACCCGCCGATCACGTGGTGGTGCTCGTGGGTGTCGATGCCCAGCGCCTTGCAGAGCCCCGGCAGCAGGTGCTCCTTGTTCAGCTGCGAGAAGCCCTGCACGGCCTCGTGATCGAGCCCGCGGGCGATGTCGCGCAGATCGGCGATGGTCTTGTGCTTCAGCTCCTCGTACGTGTACTCCGCCATCTACACTTCTCCTCAACCCTTGCCCGGCCCGGAAACCGCCGCCTGCCGCTCATCCAACCCTACAGGAATCCGCGCCGTTCTACGGCGCCGATTCCTGCTCGGCCGGCAACGAGAACACGAACAAGCCGTTGCCGCCGTTCGGACGCCGCACGTCGGGGATCAGCTCGGCCGGCATCGTCGTCCAGCTCCCGCCCCCGGTACCGGTCCCAATAGCGACGTACTGCCGGCCATCCACGCTGTAGGTGATCGGGAAGCCCTGCACCGCGGTCGGCAGGCGGGTCTCCCAGAGCTGGTCGCCGGTCGCCACGTCATAGGCGAACGCCCGCCGGTCGTACGTGCCGACGAACGTCAGGCCGCCGGCGGTCGCCAGCGCCGCCGAGATGTACGGCGACCGCTTGCGATGCGACCAGAGGATCTCGCCGCTCACGTGCATCGCGACGAACTCGCCCATGTTCCCGTCGCTGTCCGGGTGCAGGAAGTTCTCTCGGAACACCATCCCGGCGCCGCCGCCGCCCTCCCGGAACTCCACCTCGCTGTAGATGGTCCGCTGGCAGTTGAGGGTCAGGGGAATGTAGAAGGCCTCGGTCTCGGGACTGTAAGCCATCGCCCGCCAGCTCTTCAGGCCCGAGTGGCTGGGACAGAACGACAGCTCCTCGTCGAGCACCGGCATCATACCGGGCCGGAACGACATGCGTCCGGTCTGCGGGTCGATGTCGACGATGTTCTGGTAGCCGAGGTCCGTCGCGTTGACGAACCCGCCGGTCTCGCGGTCGAGCTGCCACAGGATGCCGAGCTTGCCCATCGTGAACACGGACGGCCGCCCGTCGACATCGACCAGGATGCGCTCGAAGGTCTCGTCCATATCGTGCGACTCGCCCGGCAGGTGCTGGAAGTACCAGCGCATCTCGCCGGTCTCGGGATCGAGCGCCAGCGTCGAGCTGGTGTAGAGCGCGTCCGCGTCGGTGCGGCGGCTCACCTGGGCCCACGGCTTGGCCTGCGCCACGCCCCAGTAGGTGAGGCCGAGATCCGGATCGTAGCTGCCGGCGATCCAGGCGTCGCCTCCGCCGCGGAACATCATCGGCAGGTCGCCCCAGGTATCGCCGCCCGGCTCGCCCGGCCGCGCCACCGTCGACGTCCGCCATAGCTCGCGCCCGGTGTCGGCGTCGTGCCCGGTGATGAAGCAGCCCTCTTCCCAGAACCGCAGGCAGCCGGCCATGCCGGAGATCACCACGCCGTCCACCACCAGGGCGCCGCTGCTGAAGAAGAACCCCTTGGACGTGTCGGCCACGTCCGTCTCCCAGACAACCTCACCGGTCCGCGTGTCGAGGGCCACGATGCTCGCGTCCGCGGTGTTCACGATGATCTTGTCCCCGTAGATCGCGATGTTGCGGTTGGGGCGCCCGCGGCCCCGCGCGGTCGGGAACTGCCGGCGGTACTCCCACAGCATGTCGCCGGTCGCGGCGTCGAGCGCCTGCACGATGTTGCCCGGACTGGCGAGGTACATCACCCCTTCGTGCACGATCGGCGTGGTCTGCTGCGACCCCGGCTCCATCGCCCACGACCAGACCATCCGCAGGTCCCCGACGTTGTCGCGGTCGATCTGCGCCAGCGGGCTGTAGCCCCACCCGTCGAGGGTCCGACGCCAGTTGAGCCAGCTCTCCGGCGGGGGATCGGCCAGCACCGCATCCGTGACCGGGCTGACGGCGGGCGCCTGCGCCGCCGCCGGAGCGGCGGGAACGAGAACGGCGAGCGTGACGAACGCAGCGAGACGAGTCATCGTGGACTCCCCTTCCGGGCTTGCGGCGCATGACCGCGGAAACGTGTCGGCTCCGTCGATTCGGACGATACCACGCTGTGGGCTCACGGGAGCGGTCCCGGCCGGCGATTCGAAGCGTGTCGGCTCCGTCGATTCGGACGATACCACGGCTGCGGCGCCCGGCCGCGCCCGGGTACGGCCGGGGGCGGCGGCGGCTTAGGCAAGGGCGGTGAGCCCCATTGCATTCGTGCTTTCACGTTACGCGGGCGTCGACGCACCGCGATGGTGCAAATCGCTGATCGGGTCCGAATCGACACATCGTCTTCGATGGAATCGATGATCTTTCAACAGGGTTTTCCACAACTTTTGTGGAAAGACGAGCAGGCAGGTCCGCCGCACCCCGGCCGGCAGGGATCCCGGATGCGGAAACGTGCGCCGGCGACCGCGCATGGGTCGGGGCCGCGCCGGCAAGTCAAGCCGCATGAGGTACTTGCACGGAATACTGCGCGGCGAATACGAAGGAGGCGGCCGATACGCACAGTGCGCTCGAAGCCGTAGAGGAAGCGCGGGGCACGCCGCCCGGCACCCTTCTCGACACCAGGCACGAACAGCCGCGCTGCGAACCGCTCCCGCCGCGACGTCGTATCGCCGCCGGGTCGTCCCGCGGAGGTCCCCAGCGGGTTCTCGGGCGTGCAGGCTGCGGGGCACTACCACGCTCGCGGAGGTCCCAGCGGGTTCTCGAACGTGCCGGGGCGAAGAAACGATCCCGTCCAGGAGCTTGCGCCGTAGAACGCAACGAAGTGCGTTCCGAGGCGGAAGCTCCTGGGGCGGTGGGGGATGGGGCCGAACACGGAGCCCTGCGACGGGTTTGGCGGCGCTATGGCTCGGTCTCGGCGCGGTCCCACCAGACGCTGCCGAAGTTGACGAACGGGCCGTCGTCCGTCGAGATGCGGGTCCGGACCTGGTAGGCGAACGGCGACGTCATGTAGGTCCGCCCGCGCAGGCGGATGCTGGCCCCCTCGCGCGTGATCGGCGCCGCCTCCCAGTGGTGCGAGAAGTACCCGCCGGGGTCGCCGCCGACCCGGCCCACCTTCACCAGGCGGAAACCGCGGCTGTCGTCCTCGATGCGCACCAGGTAGGTCGCGCTGCGGTCGTAGATCATGAGCGCCTCGATCGTCACCGGCGCGTCGTCCACCGCGGCCTCGACCGTGCTCTCGTAGGTGCAACCGCCAACGTGGCGGACCGTCTCCGTGCCCTCGAAGTACCCGGCCGGCGCCAGCGGCGACTCCGGCAGCACCCCTTCGATGCGCCAGGTGCCGACGAGGTAGTGGGGGTCGAACGGGGCGGGATCGTCACCCCCGCCGTCCCGCTCCACGCCGACCGTCGGCCGCCGCAGCGCGTTCAGCGCGCCGATCAGCTCCAGCTCCTGCTGCGACAGGCACTGGTCCGGCGTCATCGTCTCGCCCTGCTGCAGCCTGACGAGCGGCTCCGCCTCGATCTGCTCGCTCGTCTGCGCGGCGAGCGGCTCCGCCGCCGCGATCAGAAACATGGTGCACGCAGTCAGCCTGGTCATCGGAACGGCTCCCTCACTCGCCCCTACTCGCCACAGGTGTCGGCCAGCCCGACGACGGCCAACAGGTTGATCCGCTCGACCTCTTCCGCCGCTATCCGCAGTCCCTTCACGAGAACCGTTCGACCCTCGCGCAACTCGCCGGTGGCGTTCACCTGGTCCGGGGTCGTGAACGACGACCGCTCGAACGAGCGCAGCAGGGCCTCGGCGCCGAGGAAGTCGGCCACGCCCACGAGGTGGAACTCGTGCGTGCCGAAGGCCTGCTCGCGGGCCTCGTCCACCTCGTCCTGGTTGAACACGCCCGGGTCTGCGACGGTCGGCTCCGCTGCCCGCGCGAGCCACCACTCGGCGTCCCCCGTGCGGCGCTCGACGCAACCGACCGTGTGCACGATCTCCACCGCGGGCTCGTCGGTGGTCGCGGTTGTCTGGCCGAGCGCGGGCGCCGGCGGCAACCAGACGGCCGCGGTCAGCAGAAGGACCGCTGTCTTCCCGTACGACATGTCTCGATGCTCCAGGCTCGCCCGGAAATCGTCGCCTTGCGGCTCCGCTTTCCGCCCAACCAAACCATGCCAGGAGTCTGCTCCGTTCCACGACACAGACTCCTGGGCGGGGAAGAAAAAGGGCCGGCGCAACGCGGCGCGCGGCCCTTCCCGGATTCTCTCGCCACGGACGGTATCCGGGCTCCTAGTTGTCGCCCTCGGTGTCCTCGTCCTCGAGCGTGTACTTGACGTTGGCGAGGAACATGTCGTCCCAGCTCTGCTCCGACCAGTAGACCTCCTTGTGCGGAGCCGGATTCAGGCGGTTGGCCCGCGAGTTGTCGTAGCGGGCGATCGCTTTCACCGTGCTCCCCGCCGGCACCCGGATCGGCTCGACGAGGTCGTACTCGAACTGCCAGTCGAAGGCGTAGTTCGGCACCCGGAGCAGGATATCCTCCCGGCCGTCCGGGTAGGTCAGCACGTAGGTGACGTCCTTGCCGCGCACGTGCATGTGCAGGAACAGGCTGTGCAGGACGGCGTCGTTCTGGAACGCCCCGATGCCGGTGACCGTCCAGTTCGGATCGTGCGGCGGGATGGGCGCCAGCAGCGGATTCAGCCCCTGCCCCGCCTGCCGATCCGCGGCGGCGGCTCTGCGCTCCTCGGGAGTGAGTGGGGGCGGCGCGACGAGCTGCTCGTTCTCGGAGGTGTACTCGCGCAGCGACAGCGTGCGCTGGTACTTGCCGTCCGTGTCGTTGGCGAACCAGGCGCCGATGGACGGCCGGGCCACCTCGGGCTGGCCGGTGGCCTGGTAGTGCAGGTTCCAGATGATGTAGTCGAACAGGTCGCCGCGTATCTCGCGGACCTGACCGTCGCGGACCACCCTGGTGCCCACGCCCGGGATGTAGGGGCCGAAGCCGGCCCGCGCCCGCCGGCGCTCCTCGAGCTCCTCGGCGGATCGCTCCTCGGCCTCCTCGTCATCTCCGGACGCCTCGTCCTCCGCGTCGGTGTCCTCTGAAACGTAGTCGGGATCCTCCACCGGCACGTAGTCCACCAGCGGTCCGCCCGGCCACGCCGGCCCGCGGCCGAGCTTCGTCCCCGGCGGCAGGTCGACCAGACCGGTCGTGATGTGGTGCGTCACCGCGTAGTTGCCGGGCCGCACCTCGGTCGCCGACACCCGCATGACGTCGTCGAAGGGCAGCGGCGTGAACAGGTTGAAGTTCGGCGTCTCGCCCTCGGCGTCGATCTTCCACGCGATGGGGAACTCGATGACGTAGTCCGGATCCAGGCCGTCGGGATGGCTCCAGCCGGCCGCCGCGAAGTCGGGCGGCTCGGGCGCCGGCCCGTCGCCCTGCGGCGCGCCGCCGTCGACCCACGCGGCGATCGTCTCGATCTCCTCGTCGCTCAGGCTGCTGTCGTTGGAGAACTCGCCGAACCGCGGGTCGGCGAACCACGGCGGCATCTCGCGCGAGACGACCTTCGCCTTGATGGCCCGCGCCCACGGCCGCGCCTCGCGGTACGAGAGCAGCGACATCGGCGCCACCTGGTTCGGCCGGTGGCAGCTCGCGCAGTTGTTCAGCAGAATCTCCCCGACGTGCTCGTTGTACGTGGGAGTTCCTTCGGACGCGCCGGCGGGGGCGGCCGCGAGTAGCAGGGCGATCACGACGCCGGCGGACAGTGCGACCAATCGCGTCATCAGTCTGATCTCCAGACGGTGTTTGCCGAATCTTCGGCGCCGTGCCGCCCCGCCTCGCGCGGGGCCCGGGCGCCGGAAGCGATAGCCCTTGATCCTAACGCCTTGCACGCGCCGGTTCAATCGCCAAGCCGCGGGCGCAACGGAAGACGCGGCCTGCCGCGTGGCAAGGCGCGACGAGGGACCATATTGGGCATATTCGACCGAGGAGCAACGCAGTCCATGCGCGATGCATCGCCGCTCGAATGCAGCGGGGCTTTGCACGGGCTGCTAGCTCCCGGGCCGCTCGGTAGGCGGCTGTTCTCCCGGGCCCGGGAGCATCGCCTTGCGTCCGCCCGCGCGCTCGCCCGCCAGTAGTCCCTCCAGATCCGGGTAGGCGTAGACCACCGGGGCGTGGTTCTTCATCAATCCACCCGTATCGGCGGTCGGCCCATAGTTGCTGTGCAGGTCGCGGTTGACCATCCGCAGCATTGCCATCTGTTGACCGCGATGGTGAGACGTGTGCGCGATGCGCCGGACGACGACCCACGCCCGCGACCGGGCCGTATCGAAGAAGCGCGTCTCGCCCTCCCACCAGGATTCCGGCCGCGACCGCAGCGCGGCCAGCCGCTCGGCGGAACTCGCGGCATATCGTTCGATGAAGTCGAGTCTGCTCTCGATCTCGGGCAGCGCGGCCACGCTGACCTCGATATCGAGCATCGTCCGAAACCACAGGTCCTCGCCGACGCACTGGTGCACCATCTGCTCGTGCACGCTGCGACCACGCCTGTCCGTGGCATGCGGACGCACCGGGAGGTCCTCGTCGCGGAACATGCTCCAGACACTGAGCACCTTGAGGCGCTCGGTTTCGTACGTCTCCACGAGGAATGCATATCGCATGGATCATCGTATCCGGGAATGCCGGGCGCGACGCCGACCACGAGGATGCCCGCCGGCCGCGACGAGTCGGCGACAAGCCACGCTCACGCGGCCCCGGCTTTTCGCCTGTCGGCAAGGTGGGGTGCCGGGGCTGGCCGTGCTCGTCAGCTTTCCGCGTCGCGGGATGTGCGGTATCGTAGAGGGTGCGGTCGGCTCCGGGGCGTTCCGGACCGCGCTCTCCCGTGCGGTGAGGTGGCCGAGAGGCTGAAGGCGGCGGTTTGCTAAACCGTTGAAGGGGCAATAACCTCTTCCCAGGGTTCGAATCCCTGCCTCACCGCCACCCATCTTTCCGCAACGCACTGAATCTGAAGTACGAACTGCCGGAGATGGGACAGCAGCCCCTCGACCATCGCGATCCGCGCAGATCCCCAACCCATCCGAGGCGGCCGGATCGCGGAGGCTCCAGATGATGGAAGAGTCGTCCGGCCCATCGAGACGCGCGCCAGTGACGCTCGACCACGACACGACGACCAGTAGCGGCAGGTGAAGCGCGGCCCGCTCCGGCAACAGAGCACGGAAGCGTGATCACCCGGGCGGCGAGGCCGATGGGCGCGAGCAAACCGCACGGCGAGAAGAACCATCGCCAGAGGCGGGAAGCGCACGAGGAAGCCAGAGCACAGCGGATATCCCCACGAGGTTGTCTGAACTAATGAAGTCGACCGGATGACCGGCGCGACAGACCTGCGCGAGAGCGACGATTGGACAACGTGGAACGCCGGCCAGATGCGGGCGGCACTCGAGTACCTGGAACGCAAGCATGGGAGGCGATAGCGCCCGGCGGCGACAATCGGCGTGTGGGCTGTCCGAGACGCCGGGCGCCGTTCGGCGGCGCCACTGGATGCATCGGGGAGGAGAGCGGCAAGGGCCGCGGCCGCAATGAGCGACCAGGACGCATTCGAGCGCATCATCGCTTCCCTTCACGAGGCGATGTTCGACGACGCGCGCTGGGGCAGGGCAGCCAGGTTGATCGACGAGGCCTGCCGAACGAAGGGAAACCTCATCGGCGTCGGCGACGACTCGGGGAAGGTGGACGGATCGAACCCGCTCTGGTGGGGCCGGCGTTGGGACTGACGCCAACCGAGGCGGAGGTGGCGGTAATGCTCGCGGCCGTGATGCGACCAAAGGATGCTGCCGATGTCGCTCGGGGGAAGCGCGTATTGGAGATGCGCATGCTGCCGCGTGACGACCGTTGGCGATCCGGTCTTGCTCATCCATCGCGAGCGGATTCGACGCAATGACGAGAGAGTCGAAGCAACCCGACGCGCGGATCGTGTCGCTGGCTACCGCGGTACCGCCCTACCGGGTCGGGCAGACCGAGGCGATGGAGTTCTTCCAACGCTCGTTCGAGATTCCGAAAACCCGGCGCGAGCGTCTGAACGAGGTGTTCGTCAACGCCGCGATCGACACGCGCTACGCCGCGGCGCCCCTTCGTTGGTACGACTGCGCGCACGGCTTCGAGGAGAAGAACGACCTGTACGTCGACAAGGCAGTGAGCCTGCTGAAGCAGGTGACGGTGGAGATCCTCGCCGGAGCCGGCCTTGCGTGCAGCGACGTCGACATGCTGGTCATCGTCTCGTCCACCGGAATCGCCGTGCCCACGCTCGATGCGCGGTTGATGGAGGAGCTGCCGTTTCGGCGCAATGTCGAGCGCCTGCCGTTGTTCGGGCTGGGCTGCGCGGGGGGAGTGCTGGGCCTGGCGCGCGCCGCCGCATGCGCCACCGCAAGGCCGGGCAGCCGGGTGCTGTTCCTCGTGGTCGAACTCTGCACGCTGACGTTCTGCCGGACCGATCAGACGACCGCGAACATCGTCGCCACCGCGCTGTTCGGGGATGGGGCGGCCGGCGCGGTTCTGAGCACCGACGGAGCGGGACCGGCAGTCCGGGCGTGGGGCGAACACACCTGGCCGCACAGCCTCGACATCATGGGCTGGCACGTCACCGACAAGGGCCTCGAGGTGCAGTTGTCGCGGGGCATCCCCGATATCGCCCGCAACCGGGTGCGGCCCGTGGTCGAAGCGTTCCTGGCTTCGGCCGGCCTCGCGCTGGGTGATATCGACGAGTTCGTGTGCCATCCGGGCGGGGCGCGGGTGCTCGCCGCGCTCGAAGGCGCCTTCGGCCTGCCGTCCGGCGGCCTGGCCGTCTCGCGAGCAGTGCTGCGGGACTACGGCAACATGTCGGCGGCGACCGTACTCTTCGTGCTCGAGCGCGTGCTGGGGGCGGCGCCTGCCGAGAGCGGGCGGCGCGGGACCGCGAGGCGGCACCTGCTGACGGGCCTGGGCCCCGGCTTCTCGATGGGGTTCGTGGTGCTGGAGTCCGACTGATGCCCGCGCTCCACCTCGTCGTCGGGTTCGTCCTGCTGCAGCGGGTCGGCGAGCTCGCGCTCGCACATGGCAACCACCGCGCACTGCGCGCGCGAGGCGCCGTCGAAGTCGGCCGCGGACACTATCCGGCCATCGTTGCCCTGCACACAGGGTGGCTGATCGCGCTCGCAACGACGATCGATCCAGAAACCGCGGTGTCGTTGCCATGGGCGGCCATGTTCGTGCTGCTCGAATGCGGCCGCGCGTGGGTCATCGCCACCCTGGGCCGCCGGTGGACGACGCGCGTGATGGTTCTGCCCGGCGCCGCACCGATCCGCAGCGGGCCGTACCGCTATCTCAAGCACCCGAACTACGTCATCGTGTGCGGCGAAATGGCCGTCGTGCCGCTGATGTTTGGCGCCTGGGAGCTGGCCGCAGCCGCCTCCGTGCTGAACCTGGCGGTGCTCCGCGTGCGACTGCGGGTCGAGAACACGGCGCTGGACAAGGTCGCCGCCGAAGCGCGTCGGGTAAACGACCGGGAGCGTGATTGATGCTGCTTTCCGCCGAAGAGCTCCTGCTCTTTCTCCTCGACGAGGAGAACGGGACGTTCCTGCCGCTGACCGAACGCACCGAGGATCTGGTGCTCGCGGGTGCGGTGCTGATGGATCTGCAGCTCGCCAACCGCATCGACACGGACCTGGACGAGCTGACGCTGAGCGACTCGACACCGGTCGGTGACGATGTGCTGGACCCGACGCTGGCCGCCATCGCCGCCGGCGAGACGACGCACGGCGCGCTGTACTCGCCGGGCAGGACGCCAACCTGTCGTGTCGCGCGCCGAGCGCATGCACCTGCACACCTCGGACATGTGGGATCCGCTCTGCGCCGAGTTCGGCGCCTCACGCTTCGTACTGAACATGGACGGGAAAGACCACGTCCGGATGCGGCGGGAGACCAGGGAGGGAGTCTCGCGCCGGCTCATCGAATCGCAGATACCGAAGGTGGTGGAGGTCATCCGGCGGCATGTCGCCGAGATGCCGCTGCACACGCCGTTGGCGGGACTGCCGCCCATACTGCGCCTGGCGGGCGAGACGACGAGCGAGATCGTCGCCGGCGCATCGACCGGGGAGTATGTCGCCGACGTTCGGCTGGTGCTCAAGGAGGCCGTGACCCGCGGTATCCTGCACCTGCCGCGACTGCCGAGGACGCCGCGGCTGCGCCGGGCGGTCCGCCGCGCCGCGGAGCTCTCGGAGAAGTGGCTGCGGCGACACCAGTTGCAGCAGCGCGGCCGCAAGTCCAACGCGATCGACAACATCCTGGAGTTGCACCGTGCCGACCCGACGTTCCTGCCCGAATGCGACCTGCCGCTGACGGCCCTGCTGCCGTTGTTCGCCGGCGTCGAGACCGTCGGAAGCATCGCCGCCTCGATGCTCTACGTCGCGCTGAAGAACCCCGCACTGCGGGAGCGCGCGCTGGCCGAGGCCGACGCCCTCTTCGCCGGCGGGGCGCCGGATGCGGCCAAGGTGCGCGAGCTCGACGTTCTGCACCGCATCATGCTCGAAGCGCTGCCGATGGGTCCGCATCAACTGGAGCGATGACGTTCGACGCTCCACTTTTCGTTCAGTCGACTTCGACAAGACGCCCTTCGGTTCATCGGCAACGCCGGACACGAACTGGTTCCCGGTCGCGCTCGCTGCTCGACGGACCACTAGTCCGGCAAGGCAAAGACAAACAGGTTGTTCCCCATGCTCGGGCGCAGCTCCGGCGTCAGGGGCGCGAAGTACACCAGGGTGCGCGAGCTGCCGGTGCTGACCGCGACATACTGCCGGCCGTCGACTGCGAACGTGATCGGAAACCCGGTGATCGGCGAGCCCAGGTTCACCTCCCACAGCACGTCCCCGGTTTCCGCGTCCAGGGCGCGGAACCGGCCGTTGAGGTCGCCGCCGAACACGAGTCCGCCGCCGGTCGCGACGAGCGAGGTGGTGGCGGCCCGCTGCTCGTATTTCCAGATGAGCGCTCCGGTCTCCGGCGAGATCGCCTGGACGGTGCCGAGTTGGTCGGTGCCGGGCGAGAGCTCGCTCCGCACGGCAAGCGCATAGAGCGAGGTCGCAACGCTGTCGCTGCCGGCCGTGGCCATCATCCGCGCGCAGGCGTTGCGCAGCGGGAAGTACATCAACGCCGTCCGCGGGCTGTAGGCCCCCGCCTCCCAGTCCTTGCCACCCACCAGCGTCGGGCAGGCCAGCACCGTCTGCCCGTTGCCCGTGAAGACGACCTCCGGGTTCTCCGTGACCGCGCCGGTGGCGCCGTCGATGCCGCTGATGACGTTCTGCGTGACCGTCGGCGTCGCCCACAGGAACTCGCCGGTTTCGCGGTCGAGGGTGTAGACGACACCCGTCTTGCCGGGTATGCCGGTCACGACCTTGCGGACCTCGCCGTGCCGCAGCCGCGGATTGATCCAGGGCACGGTCGCCGGATCCGGCGCGACGGCCGTGTCGATCAGCAGGCGCTCGAACGGGTGATCGAGATCCCAATGGTCGTTGAGGTGCTGGTAGTACCACGCGATCTCGCCGGTGTCGGCGTCGAGGGCCAGCGTGGAGTTGTGGTACAGGTGCTTCTTGTCGGTCCCGCCGAGCATGAACTTCGGGGCGGGCGATGTCACCGACGTGCCGATGTAGATGAGGTTCAAGGCCGGGTCGTAGCTGGGCACCATCCAGGCGCCCACGTGCTTGCGCTCCTCGTAGGGCACGTCGCCCCAGCTCTCGTCCCCCGGTTCGCCGGGCGCGGGAATGGTGCGCGTCCGCCACAGCTCCGCACCGGTCCGGGCGTCGTGCGCCGTGATGACGCACGCGTCCGGTCCACCCTGCGGGGTGCAGCTCCGTCCCGAGATGACCTTGCCGCCGGCGATGATGGGGCCGGAGGTCTGATTGGCGGGATGCGTCCGGTAGTCGAGAATCTCGGTCTCCCAGGCCAGCCGGCCCGTCGCCGCATCGAGGGCGAAGACGTAGTCGTCGACGCTGGTGTCGATGATGAGATTGTCGTAGATGGCGAGATTGCGGTTGATCTCGGCGAGGACGGTGATGAGGAACTCGTCCACGTCCTCGGGGAGCGCCCGCCGGTATTCCCACAGGAGATCGCCGCTCGCGCCGTCGAGCGCCTGGATGACGTCCCGCGGGTTGGGCATGTACAGGACGCCGTCATGGACGAGCGGCGTTCCCTGCTGGAGACCCGGCCCGAGAGCTCGCGTCCAGACCATTCGCAGGTCGCCCACGTTGTCGCGATCGATTTGGTCCAGCGGACTGTAGCCCCATCCGTCGAGCGTCCGCCGCCACATGAGCCAGTCGGCCGCATCGGGGTTCTGCAGCACCTCGTCCGTTACCGGGACGAAGCGACTGCTCGACTGCGCCGGCGCCTGGCCCGCAGTCAGCACGAGACACACCACGACTGCCCAACGGATCGCAGACATATGCCCTCCACGCCCCACTCTACACGCGAAATGGCGCTGGCGTTGGAGGACATCGGCTGGGGCGCCGCCGACCACTGGATGCGGATGCGGACGAGTTACGAGCTTGCGCAGGCGCGGCGTGACCGGGCCGCTGCCGGGCGGCGCGTGGGCGCATTGCACGCGTGATCCGGATCAACGGTCGATCGCCGCGGTCAACTGGCCGATGATCCCGGACAGGTACGCCTCGTGGCCGCCGGGGCTCGGTCCCAGCCGGACGACCACGAGATCGTGGGACGGGACGATGACCGTGTACTGACCCATGGCGCCGAGCGCCCAGTACGTGTCTTCCGGGGCATCAAGTGGCTCCGACGTTCGTATCCCGGCCCGCCACCGAGGTTGGCTGAGTCGGACTCCCGGTCGCGATCATCGCACGGCCTGTACCGCGCGGCAGGTTGGCGGCGCTGATGTCCGCTCCGCGGTCTTACTCGTCGAGGAGGGCCCGGATCGTGGGGACGAGATCGCCGACCTGGCCGAAGGTGATCTCCCGAAGCGTACCCCGCTGGTCGACGACGATGGTCGACGGCGTCCCCTGGAGAGCGTACCGATCGAACGTCGTTGGCGCGTACTCGCGGGACTTCAGGTAGGTCGTTACCCGGTCGATCAACTGGCTCTGGTGCGCTTCGGGAAGCGTATCGAAGACGGGAACCTGGGGGCGAATGGCGGCCACGGCCTGTTCCCGCGTAGGGTCGCCGGTGACCGGGATCAGCTCGTCCATGGCCAGCGGGAACGGGATGCGATAGCGGAGCTTGCCGTCGTCGAGCAGGCCGGCCCGATCCAGCATCAGACGGGTCTCGCCGATCACCTGGCCGGTCTCCGCGAGCCGCTGCAAGTTGTCGAAGGTGTTCTTGTCCCAATCCTCGAAAGCGGTGGCGATGCCGAGAACGGTGACCGGCTGGCCGGCGAAGCGGTCGTGGACCTTGATCGCTTCGGGGATGGCGCTGAAGAAGCAGCCGGGGCAGTTGACCTGGAAGACCTCGATCAGGACCACGTTGCCGCGCTGTTGTTCCAGGTTCGTGGCGGCGCCCTGCACCCAGGCGGAAACGCTGAGGTTGGGGGCGGGTTGGCCAGCGGGAATGGGCATGGCGGTATCGAAGGAACGGAGGTTATCACGCGGGACCGGCAGGTGCTTGGGCGGTCGGAGGTCAAAACGGCAGCATAGGCGCTTGCAGCGCGTAACGCCGCGCGCTACAGTGAGCCGTGAGAATCAGGTACAAGGGCCTCCGGGCGTTGCACGAGCGGGACGATGCCGCGCGGCTGCCTGCGGGTCTGGTGCCGCGGATCCGGCGCATTCTGTTCCGGCTGCAAGAGGCGACGCATCCAGGCAGCGCCGACGCACCCGGCTTCCGGCTGCATCCCCTGAAGGGCGACCGCGCGGGCCAGTGGAGCGTCCGCGTCTCGGGCAACTGGCGAGTGGTGTTTCGCTTCGAGGACGGCGAGGCCGTGGACGTGGACCTGATCGACTATCACTGACCGGAAGGGGAGTACCGACCATGACCGACATCGCAAGCGATCGCGTCGGCCCCATGCTGAACCCGCCGCACCTGGGCGAACTGATCCGCGAGAGCATGGACGATGTGGGCTGGAACGTGACCGAGACGGCGGAGCGTCTCAGCTGCGAGCGTGGAACGTTGTCGCGCCTGTTGAACGGCAAGGCCGGGGTGTCGGCGAACATGGCGCTGGCGTTGGAGGAGATCGGCTGGGGCACCGCCGAACACTGGATGCGGATGCAGGCGAGTTACGAGCTTGCCCAGGCGCGCCGGGACCGGGCCGCTGCCGCACGGCGTACGGGCGTATTGCACGCGTGATCCGAACCGCACCGAGTACCGACCGCTACGCCGAGACGATCAGGGACGGCGCGGAATACCGACTATGCGCGCACCCGTGACGAACCGCCGGTAGTTCGCGATCTCGTGGGTGATGAACTGGCGCGCGACGCCCGCGTTGCGCCAGACCGTCATCGACTCCATCGACGAAGGTAGCAGCAGCGATTCGTCCGGATCGGAGAACGCCACCCGGCGATAGCGGACCGTGCTGTGGGAGCTCTCGATGGTCATCGTCGGCCGCACGCCCCGGCGACGCTGCTCGCGCGGCACCCGGAACTCGAACATGCCGCTCAGGCGCTCGTCCACGCGCAGCACGTCTCCGTTTTCCACATCGGCCCAGACCCTTCCCCGCGTGTGTCCCGGCAGGTCGATGCTGACGCAGAGTTCTTCCCACTCGATGGTCGGTGCTTCTTCCTGCCGCAGCCGATAGTCGAGGACGTCCGTTTCCCGGCCCGCCTCGCGATCGCGCCCGGACCAGGTGAACACGTAGTCCTTCCGCTTCGCGGGAAGGAAGATCGCCAGGGGCTCCTCCGAAAACGGCTCCGGATCGGCGCACTGGGGCTCGTCTTCCGGTGCGGCCGTCCGGCCATTGGCCTCCAGGAGTCTTCGTATCACCAGGGGCTCGGGAGTCGTCGTGCCTGTCCCCCCCGCCCACTCGACCCGCATCTCGTACAGCAGGTTTCTGGCACGACCGGTGGAGCGAAAGTCGCGTGCCATCGGCCGCACGCGGACGCGCACGTCGGCCAGCACGTGCCGCGCCCGCGAATAGAAGCGCTCGACGGAGGCCTGGATGCGCTGCAGAACCGCCTCCACGTCGGGCTCGCCCGCACTCTGCGCGGAGACCGGTGCACCGCCGAGCAGGAAGGCTCCCAGTACCAGCGCCCACCGGGTTCGAGGCCAACGCATCCCGAGACAATAGCCACGACGCCGGGATCTCGCAACACGGCGCGGGTGCTCGAGCTCCGCTCACGAGTCGATGCGGTTCCGTGCCGGAACGTCCGGACCTGTACCGGCGGTTCGTCGCTCCCGCCTCCCGGCTCGTGCAGCACGGTTGAGACTCATCCGTCGCGTGCGCGAACCGGTGGTCGGCCGCTGAAGCGGCGTGACGTGCAGATTATTCGATGCAATCATAAAATTTGCACGATGTCGATTGATCGACATACTGAGCGGTGCGCTGTGGGAGACGCTCGTCTGTGCCGAGATCCGCCGCGCGCAGTCGAACCGGCGCGGCGGCTGGGACTTCCACTTCCGGGCCGACCGCGCGCGCGAGGCCGACTTTCTCCTGCACCGTGCGGGAACATTTCGCCTCGCGGACGCGAAGTGGACTGAGCACCCCGACGCTCGCGACGGCAGCTCGTTGCGCAGGATCGCCCGCGAACTGCCGCCTGGCTCGGTTCGGTCGTTGTCGATCGTCTGCCGGGCCCCGAACCCTTATCCGCTGGGCGACGACGCACGCGCCGTGCCGCTCGATGCGCCGGACGGCCTCGACGACTGGACGTAGCGGTCGCCGGCGCATCGCGGCTCACAGCACCGCGCGTCGAACGCTACTGCCGGGAATCCCTCACGGAGGGGCGCCTCCGACCGCGATCGGCTCAGCGAACGAGCCAGAGCACCGTCTGCGGCCCCGACAGGTACTCGACCCTGCCGTCCTCGTGCACGAGAGTGTCTTCCTCGCGCATGATCGTCACCGCCTGCCCCTCCCACTCCGGGGCCGGCGCGGTGACCGAGAACTCCAGCGAGATCCACTCCCCGGCGCGCAGCGGGAACCGGGGGTGGTCGCCGTAGCGGTCCGGCCAGTCGAAGACCATCCAGACCCCGGCGTCGTGCACCCAGTTGCCCTGGGCGTGCGAGTAGATCAGCGCGTCGATCCCCTCGTCGGCGGCCCGCGCCTCCGCCGCCGTCTTGATGGCGATGCCGGTGCGGCCGGGCACGAACTCTTCCAGGATGATCTCCGCCATCCGGTTCGAGCGCTCGAACGCGGCGCGCAATCCGGCCGGCGCTCCCTCCTCGCCGGGCCGCAGCACGTAGGCCATCTTCTGCTGGTCGGCCACGATTCCGGAGTTGCGTACGCCGAAGTCGACGTGCAGCAGGTCGCCGGGCTGAATGACCGCGTCGTCGCTGTCGTCGAGGGGGTCGGCGCCGGCGCGCTGCAGATCGACCGACGCCGGGAAGTTGAACTCGAACCCCTGCCGCTTCCACTCGGCGGTGATCCAGTAGTGGACGTCGAGCAGGGTGGTCCGACCCGCCGTGATCACCTCGTTCGACAGCGCCCGCCGCAGGATGGCGAAGGTCGCCGCGGACGCCTCCCGCTGGATCGCATCCTCGGCCGGCGTGCGCGTGGAGACGTACTCGACGAGGAGCGGCTCGGACGAGACGAGACGATCACGGTACCGCGGCCCCAGGGCGTCGAGCAGGTATTCCTTCAGCTCCGCCGTCAGCCCGTCCGCCATGCTGATGGTCCGCGACTGGTTGATGGCGATTCGCCGCGGGTCCCGCTCCTCGATATAGCGCCGCAGGTGCGGCGCGAGCCCTTCCTCGCCGTACAGCGTGCGCGTGTCGAAGAACGGCGCGAGGTGGCCGCTCAGGTGCGTCCCCAGGACGGTCGTCTGGAGGCCGTCCTCGCCGGCGTCGTGGAACAGATAGGCGTTGCGGTGGCCGTACCAGCCGGTGATCCCGTAGCCGCCGAAAAGCTCCAGGGCCGGGTCGGGGGCGTTCTCGCGGCTCATGATGATCCAGAGATCGATTTCGTGCGCCCGCATCAGCGGCAGCAGGTGCCGCCGCATCTTCTCGGCCTTGACGCTCCACTCGCGCTCGGTCCGCGCGCGGATCAGCTCCGGCGTGAGCTGGCCGCCGACGGCCGCCGCAGCCTGGGTGCCGACGCTCTGCTCACCGGTCGCCGTCGCTTCTACCGAGGACGCTGCGACGAGAACGGCGAGCACCACGACTCGGAGCATCGCGGTCCGCTTCGTCCACCTCGTCCAGGAATTCACGACGCCGCAACCGACCCGAGGGCTCATGTGGTGCTCCGCGTCTCCGCTAGCCGCGCGACGAACGCCTTGTGCTCCGCGGTTCCTATCCCCTTCTGCACTTCCGCAAGGGGAAGTCGAGCCTGAGGGACACGCTGCCGTGCCCCTCACAACTCGTTACTCCGAGTACGTGATCCGGTAGATCGCCCCCGCCGTGTCGTCGCTGACCAGCAGCGCCCCGTCCGGCATAACCTGCACATCCACCGGACGCCCCCACCACGTATTGTCCTCCTCCAGCCAGCCCTCGGAGAACACCTCGTAGTCGGTCACCTGGTCGCCGTCGAGCTTCGCCACCGTCAGACGGTAGCCGGTGTGGCCCGCCTCCGGGGTCCGGTTCCACGAACCGTGCTCCGCGATGATGATCTGGTTGTGGTACTCGGCCGGGAACATGTCGCCGGTATAGAACCGCATGCCGAGCGAGGCGACGTGGGGGCCCAGCTTCTGCGCCGGCGGGCGGAACTCGCTGCACGGGCGCGTGTTGAACTCGGGATCCTGGATGTCGCCCTGGTGACAGAACGGGAAGCCGAAGTGCAGGCCGGGCTCCGGCGCGTGGTGCAGCGTGTCGGCCGGCTGCTCGTCGCCCAGGCGGTCGCGGCCGTTGTTGGTGAACCAGAGCTCGTCGGTCTCGGGATGCCAGGCGAAGCCGACCGTGTTGCGGATGCCGTGGGCGTAGATGCGCAGGTCGCTCCCGTCCGCGTTCATGCTGTTGATGGTGGAGTAGATCGGCGTGGTCGCCTCGTGGTCGCAGACGTTGCACGGCGCCCCAACCGGCACGTAGAGGCGGCCGTCGGGCCCGAAGGCGATGAACTTCCAGCCGTGCGCCCGGTCGGACGGGAACTCGTCGTTGACCACCACCGGCTCGGGCGGCGCGTCGAGGTGCGCCTCGATGTCGTCGTAGCGCAGGACGCGGTTGACCTCGGCGACGTAGAGATCGCCGTCGCGGAACGCGACCCCGTTGGGCATGTTCAGGCCGCTGTCCAGCGTCAGCACGCGGTCGGCCTTCTGATCGCCGTCGTCGTCGCGCACCGCGTAGACGTTGCCGAGCCGGCGGGTGCTGACGAAGAGCGTCCCGTTCGGGCTGAGCGACAGTTGCCGCGCGTTCGGCACGTCGGGCGCGTAGACCTCGATGGAGAAGCCGTCCGGCAGGGTCAGCTTGTCGAGCTGCGGGCCATCGCCCTGGGCGGCGACCGGCGCTGCCGCGGCCGCCAGTGCGAGCGCGAAGAGGATCGAGCAAGAGCGAGTCTTCATGGCGTAACCTCGGTGCGCCGACCCGGCCGGCGCGAAATGGCGACGATTGTTCGGAACGACAGTGCCGGGTTCAGCCAAAACGGTGCGGGGCGCGCCCGGCAACGGCGTCCTGCCCGGTAATCGTAGCAAGGCAGGTCAGTAGCGGAACAGGTACTGGACCTTCGTGAAGACGGCGCGGTTGGTCTGCTGCATGAACGTCAGCGTCGGGAACAACTGATCTTCGAACCCGTCGCCGTCGACGTCTCCGTACAGCCGATCCGCCTGCTGGTAGTGGTCGTCGTAGCCCACATAGAAGGCGGTCCCCGCGTTCACGCGGTACGTGAGCAGCCAGTTCAGGCCGAACTTCCGATCGAACGTGTTGTACTCGGCGATGTTGCGCAGCATGAAGCGGTCGGTGAACTGGTAGGTGCTCAGGGTACGGAGGATCTTCACGTCGAAGATCGTGTCCGCGCCGTTCCGCAGGTCGATGAAGTCGCTCACGCTGAGATTCAGCTCCGACTGGAACCGTGAGACCGGCCGCAGCGCGGCGAAGAAGCTGCCGCTGCCCCCCCTGCCCAGATAGGGGTTCTCCTGGTACTTGACCTCGTCGCCCTGGCGGTAGTAGCCGCCGAAGACCAGCATCCGGTTCGTGTTGACTTCCCCGCCGACCGACACCGCGCGCTTGTGGAACCTGACGCCGCGGTAGCGCTCCATCTCCTCGCGCACGTCGGCGTTGAAGCTGATGTTCCGCGCGAACCGGGCGTTGAACCCGAGACGGACGTCTTCGTCGTCCAGATCGTTGGCGAAGTTGTGGTTCCGGCCGTACTGGATGCTCGGCCCCCAGTTGACGATCCAGCTCTCGGGCCAGAAGTTGTACCCGAGCCGGCTGTAGAGGCGCCTGGTGTCGACCCGCCGCACGAAGCCGATGTCGTGCCGGAAATCGGGCGACAGGGAGTACAGCGCCACGAAGCTGTTCCAGTGCCGGCTGTTCAGCCGGTAGCTGAGGTCGATCATCTGGCCCTGGCGGCTGACGCCGTCCATGTCGCGGTGGTCCGTCTGGGCCAGCTTGAACCCGACGCCCTGCGTCTGTCCGACGCGGAAGTTGCCGTCGACGGCGCCCAGGGTGCTGTGGCTGTCCATGAAGCCGCGATGCGTGAAGATGGCCCCGAGGTAGGACTCGGCGTACAGGTCGTAGCGCGCCCGGCCGACGAAGTTGTTCGCCTTGCGGCCGTAGGCCAGGTTGCCCGCCTCGACCCGGCCCGGCGCCTCGTCGTCGGCCACGATCATGCCGAGTGTCGTGTTGCCGACCTTTCCCGTCAGCTTCGCGCCGAACTCCGGATCGACGATGGTCCGCGTGTGGACGAAGGTGAGCGGACCGAGTATCTGGAAGATCTCGGCCCCTTCGAGAAAGAACGGCCGCAGCTCCGGATAGCGGAGCGCGAAGCGCTGATTGACCTCTATCTGCGGCAGGTCCGACTCGATCTGCGAGAAGTCCGGGTTCACAGTCACGTCCGCGGTCAGGTTCGACGTGATGCCGTACTTGACGTTCAGCCCGCCCTCCGGCGACGGGTCCTTGTTCACGAAGTCGCCCCGGCTGTCGAGCGAGCCGTGCTGAATGCCGGTGAACGTCGGCAGGATCTCGAGGTTGCGACTCATCGAGAGGTTGGTCATCCCCTCCAGCAGCCCCACCTGGGTAAGGAAACCCGAGATGTTGCGCGTGACCGGCGCCCAGACCTGGTTCTCGTCCTTGCCGCGCACCTCGCGCACGATCTGGAAACCCCAGCGGTGCGGAATGTCCCGGTCGCGCTCCGGATAGCGCAGGCTCTTGAACGGGATCGCCATCTCGGCCGTGAAGCCGTCGTCGACGATCTGCCCGCCGCTGTCGAAGAGCGCGTCCCAGGACGAGTCTCCGGTGGGGATCTGGTTGCGGGACATGGAGAAGCTGCCGGTTCGCCGGCCGCGCGCCCTGCGGCTGTACCCCCGCGCGTTGACGACGGCGTCGCCCTGCACGCCGTAGCCGTTGACGCTGAAGCGATAGGCGCGGTTCTGGTCGAGGAACGTGTCGAAGTAGATCGCGATGTTGTCGTCCTCGAACGCCTGGTCGCGGTCGTTGCGGTTGGCGCGCATCAGGCTCGGATCCGAGTAGTGGGCGTGCACCGCGAGGTAGAAGTTCTGGCTGTCGTAGGCGATCCAGACGTCGGTGGCCTCGGTCGCCGGCGCTCCCTCCACCGGGTTCTGCTGCACGAAGTCGGTGATGTGGAGCGCATTGCGCCAGACCGCGTCGTCGAGCCGCCCGTCGACCCGCGGCTGCTGGCGGGCTCGCGGCGGGCGCATGGTCGGACGCCCGGTCAGGATGCCCACCCCCTCCGCCACGCCGAAACCGGCCGACATCGGTGCGCCGCCCAGGGCGATCTCGCCGTTCACGTCCGTCTCGACGGTCGCGGGGCGGGGCCGGGCCGGCGGCGCGACGGCGGCGGCGGATGGCATCCGGCGCGGCGGGAGCATCCCGTTCCCGTTCCCATTGCCGTTACCGGCGCCGTACTCGCTGGCGCGGTACGCGCGCGGGGGGAGCGCCTGCACGGCGGTCCGACCGGCGTCCGCCAGCGAGACGAGCGCACCCGTGAGCTCGGCCCCGATGCGGTCCTGGAGCGTGAAGATTTCGTCGGCGGCGCCATCCGCCCTGGCGCCGCCGGCAACCGTACCGCTCGCGGTGTCGATCAGCCGGGCGGTGATCCGTACCCGATCGCCGAGACGCTGATAGGCGCCGGTGACCAGCCAAGCGGCCCCGCGCCGGCGGCTGACCTCCCGCATCCACCGCTCGGCGTCGCCCGCCGCCGACGATGCCATGCCCGCGCCGAGTGCACGCGCCTCGGCGATCAGTCCCTCGCCGCGAACCACCGACACCGCGTCGAGCCGTTCCAGGTCGGCGGTCAGCGTCTCGGCGATGCCGGCACCGACCCAGTCGTCGGCGGGCAGCGCGGAGATGTTCGTGAACGGGACGACGGCCACGGCACCCGGCTCGACCGGCGCCCAGCGGGACGGGGACACGACGGGCAACCCTTCCTGGGCGCCGACAACCGCCGAAAACAGGCTTGTGCCCGTGACGATGACAAGAATGCCTATCAGATGGCGCACATCTACCACCTTGCTCGCGGGCCGGATGCCGACGACATTTAGCCCACTATCATAGCGGATGAGGGTATCCCGTACACGGTGCCTCCGATCCAGCCCGCCCGGAAGTCGTGCGCCGGACCACGACGCTCAATACCGGAACAGGTACTGGAACTTCGTGAAGAACGCCCGGTTGGTGCGCTGCAGCGTGTCGACCGACGGGAACAGGTAGTCGGCGATGCCGTCGCCGTCGAAGTCCTCGCCCAGGATGCGGTCGGCCTGCCGGTAGCGGTCGTCGTAGCCGATGTAGAACACCGTCCCCGCGTTGACCCGGTAGCTCACCAGCATGTTGAGCCCGGCCGTGCGCTGCAGCGTGTTGAATTCCACGATGTTCCGGTACGCCAGCCGGTCGGTGAACTGGTAGGTGCTCAGGGCGCGCACGATCGTGACGTCGAAGACCAGCGGGTCCCCGACGCTGGGATCGACGCGCGGGTCGATCAGCCGGCTCGTGTTCAGGTTGATCTGCGACTGGAACCGCGACACCGGCCGCAGGGTGATGAACATCCCGCCGCTGCCGCCGCGCCCGAGGAACGGATTCTCCTGGTACCGCACCTCGTCGCCGTAGCGGTAGAACCCGCCGATGGAGTACTTGCGGCTGCTGCTGATGCGGCCGAAGGCGCGATAACCGGACTTCTGGAAATTCACGCCGAGGTAACGCTCCATGTCGCGGGTCACGCTCACGCTGCCGCTGATGTTGTTGGCGAACGTCGTGCTCAGTCTGGCCTCGAACTGCTCGTCCTCGAGCACGTCCGCGAAGTTCCAGTTGCGGCCGTAGGTGACGCTGGGCCCCCAGTTGATGATCCAGCTTTCGGGCCAGAACCGGTACCCGAGGGTCGTGACGTTCCGCTGCTGATCGGTGCGCTGCACGAATCCGACGTCGGTCCGAAAGTCGGGCGACAGCAGGTACGTGCCGTTGAAGATGTTCCAGTGGCGGCCCTGCAGCCGGTAGTTCACGTCGAACAGCGTGCCGCGGGAGTCGATTCCGTCAAGGTCGCGGTTGTCGGTCTGGACCGCCGCGAACCCGATCGACTGCGTCTGGCCCAGCCGGAACGCGCCATCGGCCAGCGCCATGCGGCTGTAGCCGCCGAGGAAGTCCCGGTTGGTCACCATGGCACCGATGTGCGACTCGGCGTAAAGGTCGTAGCGCGCCCGCCCGATGACGACGTTCGCGGCGGAATCGCCAAGCGGACCGGCGAGGCCGGCCACGGAACCGGCCGCGGCGTCGTTCGCCGCGAGGAAGCCGACCGACGTGCGGCCCACCTTACCGGTGATCTTCGCGCCCCAGTCGGGATCGCGGATGGTCCGCGTGTGGACGAAGTTGATCGGCCCGAACACGTTGAAGATCTCGGCGCCCTCGAGGAAGAACGGCCGCAGCTCCGGATAGAAGAGCGCGAAGCGCTGGTTGATCTCGATCTGCGGGCGGTCGGACTCGATCTGCGAGAAGTCGGGGTTGAGCGTGAAGTCGGCGGTCAGGTTCGACGTGATGCCGTACTTGACGTTGACGCCCGCTTCCGGCTGCGCCTTGTCCGTCACGAAGGCCCCGTTCGACGTGTCGAGCGATCCGAGCTGAATACCGGTGGCCACCGGCATGATCTCCAGATTCCGGCTCATCGAGAGGTTCGTCATCCCCTCGAGCAGCCCCATCTGGGGCAGGAAGCCGGCCACGCCGCGCGAGATCGGCGCCCAGACCACGTTCTCGTCCTTGTGCCGGATCTCGCGGACGATCTGGAAGGCCCAGCGGTGCGGGACACTGCGGCCCCGTTGGGGATAGCGCAGGCTCTTGAACGGAATCGCCATCTCGGCGGTGAAGCCGTCGTCGACGATCTGCGCGCCGCTGTCGAACAGGGCGTCCCACGAGCGGTCGCCCCACGGGATGCCCCGCGTGCTGAATCCGCCGCCGCCACCGCCGCCGCTACGGCCGCCGCCACCGCTCCTGCCGGTGCGGCCGCGCGCGTTGACGATCTCGTCGCCCTGCACGTTGTAGCCGTTGACCGACAGTGCGTAGGCCCGCTGCTGGTCGAGGAACGGGTCGAAATAGACCGTGATGTTGTCGTCGCGCCACGACTGGTCGCGGTCGACCCGGGTCGCCCGCATGATGCCGGGATCCTCGTAGTGCGCGTGCACCGCCACGTACAGGTTCTGGTCGTCGTAGCTGATCCAGACCTCGGTGTCCTCGGTGGCCGGCGCGCCCTCGAGCGGCGACTCCTGGACGAACTCGGTGATGCGCACCGCATCCCGCCAGACCAGGTCGTCGAGGCGGCCGTCGATGTCGGGGCGCACCTCCGTGCGCGTGGGGCGGAGCGTCGGGCGTCCGGTGAGGATGCCGGCGGCGGCGGCGAGCCCGGCGGCCGGCGCGGCGCCGCCCGACGCTGCCGGCGCCCCCAGCACGACGCTGCCGGTCACCTCGGCGGGCGGCAGCGGCGCCGGACGCGCCGCGGCGACGGCCGGCGCGAAGCGCCCACCCGCGGGTCCGCCCGGTCCGCCCGCGGGTCCGCCCCGCCCGGTCCGCGGCGGGAGGCCCGCTAGCCGGCCGGGCGCGCGAGCCGCTCCGCCACGCCCCGCCGGCGGCTGGGCGCCGGGCCCGCTCGGCGCGATCCCGCCGAACACCCTGCCGGCGTTGCCGTTCCCGTTGCCATTCCCGTTGCCGGCCGGATACATGCCGCCGTTCGCCGCCGCGTCGAATGCCGCGTCGAGCTGGCGCACGACCTGGTCCTGGAGGGCGAACAGGTCGCCGAACGCGCCGTCGACCTTGACCCCGGCCGCCACGGCGCCGGTCCCCGTGTCGATCAGCCGCGCGGTGATGCGCATCCGATCGCCGATGCGCTGATAACCGCCGGTGACGAGCCAGGCTGCGCCCAGCCGGCGGCTCGCTTCGCGCACGGCCCGTTCCGCATCGCCGGCCGCCGCCCGGTCGGGATCGAAGCCGGCCGCCGAGATCTCGTCGAGCAGTGCCTCGCGCCCGACGACGGACAGCTCGTCGCGCCGCTCGAGATCGGCCGACACCGTCTCCGCGATCCCGGTGCCGACCCAGTCGTCGGACGGCTCCGCGGTAATGTTGACGAAAGGGGCTACCGCCAGGGCGCCGTGCGCCAGCGGGCCTTGCTCCAGCACGGCGGCGGCGCCTCGCGCGAGCTGCGCGAACGAGACGGCGGGAATCGCCGGGACGGACGATACGACCAGCAGCGCCAGCCCCGCCGGCGCGGCGCGGCGGGCAACGACTCTCACGACGTGGTACGGCAAGTCTCCCCCCCCAATCGACCCGCTACCTTCAACGGACGCCCGAGCGCCGACAACCGTTTACCCGTTGGGATCGAGCCGCTCGACGATGGCCCGCGTCATCTCCGTGCAGCTCAGGGAAGACTCCCCTTCCCGCGCCAGGTCCGCGGTCCGGCAGCCGGCGTCGAGCGCCGCGCCGATCGCCCCTTCGACGGCGTCCGCCTCGGCGGCCAGGCCGAGCGCGTGGCGCAGCAGCATGGCGGCCGAGGCGATGGCCCCGATCGGGTTCGCAAGGTTCCTGCCGGCGATGTCCGGCGCGGAACCGTGGACCGGCTCGAACAGGCCTCCCCTGCCTCCCACGCTGGCCGACGGCAACAGGCCGAGGGAGCCGACCACGGCGCCCGCCTCGTCGGAGAGAATGTCGCCGAAGAGGTTGCCGGCCAGCATGACGTCGAACGAGCCGGGATCCGAAACCAGCCGCATCGCGCACGAGTCGACGAGCTGGTGCTCCAGCTTCACGTCCGGGTAGCGGGAGGCGACCTCGGTCACCACCTCGCGCCACAGCCGCGACGACTCGAGCACGTTGGCCTTGTCGACCGACGTCACCAGGTTTCGCCGACCGCGCGCGCTCTCGAACGCGACGGCGGCGATGCGCTCAATCTCGTACGCCGCGTAGCGCATCGTGTCGAACGCCTCGCGGTCGTCCTCGGTACGGCCGCGCGGCTCGCCGAAGTAGATGCCGCCGATCAGCTCGCGGACGATGAGCAGATCGACGCCCCGCAGCGTGTCGGGCCTGAGCGAGCCGCCCGCCTCGAGCCCCGGCCAGACCCGCGCCGGACGCAGGTTGGCGAAGACGCCGAGCGCCTTGCGCAGCTCCAGCAGGCCGGTCTCGGGCCGCCGCTCCCGCGGTCCCTCGCTGAAGGCCGGATCGCCCACCGCGCCGAGCAGCACCGCGTCGGCCGCCAGGCACGTGTCGAGCGTGGCCGGCGGCAACGGCGGCCCGCCGGCGCGCAGCGCGGCGGCCCCGAACGGCGAGCGCGTCAGGGCGAACCCGTGGCCGCGACGCGCGCCGACGGCCTTCAGGACCTCCGCCGCGGCGTCGATTACCTCCGGACCGATACCGTCCCCGGGCAGCAGTGCGATGGAGGCGCGCATCAGGCGGCGCCTTCACCGGCGACGGCCGGCGCGGCGGCCTGCAGGCGTCCGACGATGGCCGCGACGTCGTCGTCGCTGACCGACTTCCGGCGGTCGGCCAGCGCGATGACCTCCCGGTAGACCCGATCGAGCTCGAACCGGCTCAGCTCGTGCCCCAGATCCTCGCAGCGCTTCTTCACCGCGTGCCGTCCGGAATGCTTGCCGAGGACGAGCGTCGACTCCACGCCCACGTCCGCCGGTGTCATGATCTCGTAGGTGCGGCGGTCCTTGATCACGCCGTCCTGGTGGATTCCCGCCTCGTGCGCGAACGCGTTGCGGCCGACGATGGCCTTGTTGGCCTGCACCGGCTCCTGCGTCAGCTCCGACAGCAGCCGGCTGGTCTGGACGAGCCGGGTCGTGTCGATGGCGGTCGTGTAGGGCAGCCGGTCGGGCTTGACCCGCGTCGCCATGACGATCTCTTCGAGCGACGCGTTGCCCGCGCGCTCGCCGATGCCGTTGATGGTGCACTCCACCTGGCGCACGCCGGCCCGCATCGCGGCCAGCGAGTTGGCCACCGCCAGCCCGAGGTCGTCGTGACAGTGCGCGCTGAAGACGACGCGGTCGGCGCCGCGCACCCGCCCGCGCACCTCCGTGAAGAACTCCTCTATCTCCTCCGGCGTGCAGTAGCCGACCGTGTCGGGCAGGTTGATGGTGGTGGCCCCCGCCGCGATGGCCGTCTCGACGACGCGGCACAGGAAGTCGATGTCGCTGCGGGTCGCGTCCTCGGCCGAGAACTCCACGTCGTCCGTGTAGCCCCGCGCCTGGGTCACGCCGTCGGTGACCGCCTGCAGGCACTGGTCCCGGCCGATCCGCAGCTTGCGCTCCAGGTGGAGGTCGGAAGTGGCGATGAAGGTGTGGATGCGCGAGCGCTCGGCCGGCCGCAGCGATTCGCCGGCCCGCTCGATGTCGGCCGGATTGCAGCGCGCGAGCGCGGCGATCACCGGACGCCGGATCTGTTGGGCGATGAGCTCTACGGCATGCGCATCGTCGTCCGACGCGATCGGGAATCCGGCTTCGACGATGTCGGCGCCGAGCGCCTCGAGTTGCCGCGCCAGCCGGATCTTCTCGTCCGTGTTCATGGAGAACCCGGGCGACTGCTCGCCGTCGCGCAAGGTGGTATCGAAGATGATCAATCGGTCCTTGGACATGGTGCTCCCGCGTGAGTGAATGCGATGCCTCCTACTGTAACGTGGCTTGCATGCCGCAAGTCAAAGTTATAATCATTACACTTTAATCACACAATTTTATGCCGGTCGACCGGACCGACCGCGAGCGGACCGCACGCGCCGACCGAGCGCGGGACGCACGCGCCGGACCTCCGGCGCCTCGGATCCCTATCGGCGCGGCCGCCAGCCTCCGCCAGTGCCCCGCGCACTACGTTTTACGTTGATTTAACGGAACGGTCATCGACCGGATACACCCCGTCGCTATCGTGTAGGGAACCGTGACGGCGGCGGCGCCGCGTGCCGCGCCGGATGCGATGCCAACGTCGGAGAACGGAGTCACATGCGTAGAGAGCCAGGAGCCCGTGGTGAACCCCGGTGCGGCGCCGAAAGCTGGGAGGCGCCCGCGTGGCAGGACGCGACGAGGGAGCATATTGGGCATATTCGCCCGAGAACCAACGCAGTCCACGCGGGATGCAGCGCCGCTCGAATGCAGCAGGGGTTTTGCCACGGGCTCCTGGGGTCGGTCCTGGTGTCGGCGGTCGTCGCCGCGGCGCCGGCGCAGGCCCAGGAGGTGGGGTGGGTCGCCGGCGAGGTCATCGACACGAACCTCGCGATCACGCTCCCGGGCGTCCCGGTGGAGGCCGTCGGCAGCGGTCAGGTCGCCTATACGGACCTCGACGGCCGCTACCGCCTCGAGCTGCCCCCCGGCACCTACGACATCCGGATCGTGATGGCCGGCTACGCCGAGACGAACGTGACCGTCGAAGTCGTCGCGGGCCAGTTGTCCCCCGTGCAGGTGGCCCTCGGCTCGAACGTGTTCGCCGAGGAGCTGGTGGTCAGCGCCCCGACCCTGGAGGCCGATTCGTCCACCGCCGCCGCCCAGATGATGATGCGCATGCGCGCCCCGTCCGTGCAGGACAACATCGGCGCCATCGAGATGTCGGCCAACGACGACTCGAACGCCGCCGACGCCATGCAGCGCGTCACCGGCATCTCGGTCGTCGAGGGCCAGTCGGTCTTCGTCCGCGGCCTCGGCGAGCGCTACAGCAACACCACGCTGGCCGGCGCGACCCTGCCGACCACCGAGCCGGACCGCCGCGTGGTGCCCCTCGACCTGTTTCCCACCGGCCTCATCGACAGCGTGCAGGTGAGCAAGACCTACACCCCCGACAAGCCGTCGCAGTTCGCCGGCGGGCTGGTCGAGATCGTCCCGATGAAGCTGCCCGACGCCACCTCGTTCGAGGTATCGGCAGGCGGCGGCTGGAACAGCCTGACCACCGGGGCGCTGGGACTCGGCTATCCGGGCGGCGGGCGCGACTGGGCCGGCTTCGACGACGGCACGCGGTCGCTTCCGGCCGGTTTCCCCGACAACAAGTTGACCCGCCGCGGGCGCTTCTCGCCCGCGGGCGTCGGATTCACGCCCGACGAGCTGCGGGAGATCGGCCGGTCGTTCGACAACGTGTGGGACCCCCGGCCGGAGACCATGCCTCTCGACCAGTCGTACAGCGCGATGTTCGGGGGCCGCTTCGGCAAGCTCGGGGTCGTCGCCACCCTCCGTCACGCGCAGAGCGCGCAGTACAACACCGAGCAGCAGACGTACTACAAGGTGGGCCAGCGTGGCGTGGAGCCGTTCAACGGACCGTACGACTTCGAGATCAGCGAGCGGTCGGGCGTCATCGGCGGCGTCGGCAACATCGCCTACCAGTTCACGCCGAACCAGCGGCTGTCGATCGAGAACTTCCTGACCCACGTCGGCACCAACGAGACCCGCCGTTTCGAGGGCTACAACGACGACGTCGGCGAGAACCTCCGCAACCAGCGGCTGTGGTGGGTCGAGGAGCAGATCAGCAGCCACCACTTCGGTGGCGAGCACCTCTTCCCCACGCTCTCGAACAGCCGCCTCGACTGGAAGATCGCCCTGTCGCGCGCCGATCGGGAAGAGCCGGACCTGCGCGAGGCGCTCTACGAGTTCGACCCGGCCCGCTCGGCCTACGTCCTCGCGGACGAGTCGCAGAGCGGCCTGCGGCAGTTCAACGACCTGCTCGACAACACCGTCGAGACCTCGGGCAACTGGAGCACGCTGTTCGAGCAGTGGGACGGCCTGGCCTCCCAGGTGAAGTTCGGCAGCAGCTACCTGGACCGGGACCGCGATTTCCTGTCGCGGCGCCTCCGCTTCACGCCGCGCAACGCCGCGGGCGTCGACCTGTCGGCCCCGGTCGAGGAGATCTTCGCCCCGGCCAACATCGGCCGCGCCTTCGAGCTGCGGGAAGAGACCCGCGGCACCGACCGCTACGACGCCGCGCAACGCGTCGGCGCGTTCTACGGCATGGTCGACCTGCCGCTCTCCGCGCGGACCCGCCTCGTCACCGGCGCGCGCGTCGAGCAGTTCTCCCAGCAGGTCGAGACGCTCGATCCGTTCGCGGGAACGCTCGACCAGCAGACCGGCGACGTGCTAACCGCGTCGCTCGACGAAACGAACCTCTTCCCCGCGGTCAACTTCGTCTACTCCGCGACGACCGAGCAGAACATCCGGATCGGCTACAGCCAGACCGTCAACCGCCCCGAGTTCCGCGAGGTCTCGCCGTTCGAGTTCACCGACGTGGTCGGCGGACGCGCCGTGGTCGGCAACCCCAACCTGCGGCAGTCGCTGATCCAGAACTTCGACGCGCGCTGGGAGTGGTTCCCGGGCGCCGAGGAGGTCATCTCGGCGAGCTTCTTCTTCAAGCAGTTCGACGACCCCATCGAGCGCATCGTCGAGCCGACCGCGCAGTTGCGCACGTCGTTCACCAACGCCGAGACCGCCCAGAACGCCGGCCTCGAGCTGGAGGTGCGTTCCCTCCTCGGCCCGTTCATCCTCGTCGGCGCCAATTACACCTACGTCGATTCGGAGGTGACGCTGTCGCCCGCGTCCCGCCAGGTGCAGACCTCTCTCATCCGGCCCCTTGCCGGCACTTCGGCCAACCTGCTCAACGGGCTGTTGGAAGTTCGCGGCCCGGGCTTCTCCGGCCGCCTGCTCTGGAACTACTTCGACGACCGCATCAGCGACGTCGGCTCCCTGGGGCTGCCCGACATCGTCGAGAAGGGACGCCAGTCGCTCGACCTCGTCTTCTCGACGCGCTGGGACCAGGCGAGCCTGAAGGTCGCCCTGTCGAACCTGACCGACCAGGACTACGTGTACACGCAGGGCGCGGACGGCCCGACCCAGCGCACCTACAACCTGGGACGCTCGATCAGCTTCGGAATCACCTGGCGCCCCTGACCGGCGGGACGCCGTCCGGGCGATGACGGACCGATTCGTTGCACACGCGAATCACAAGTGGAGGAAACAGGACTGATGACGCTGGAAAGCCATCGAGTCCGGCAGTCGGCCGGGCGCGTGTTCATGGCGACCGTGATGGCCGTGGCCATCGCCTGGAGCAACCCGGTGTTCACGCAGGAGATAGCGGACGGCGTAAACTGCGAAGACGACATCTGCACCGTGAAGGGGTCGTTCACGGCGGACGTGGAGTTCACCTCCGATAACGAGTACCGGCTGATCGGCGCCGTGTTCATCGAAGAGCCGGCCATCCTGGAGATAGAGGCCGGCACGACGATCTACGGCGATTCGGCGACCAACGGCACGCTGGTCATCGCGCAGGGCGCCGAGATTCACGCCCACGGCACGGCCGACGCGCCCATCGTCATGACCAGCGACCAGCTCGACGGCGAGCGCGCCCGGGGCGACTGGGGCGGCCTGATCATCAACGGCAGGGCGCCGCTCAACATCGAGGGCGGCGAGGCGGAGGGCGAAGGCGACACCGGCACCTACGGCGGCGACGATCCGGAGGACAGCAGCGGCATCCTCGAGTACGTCCGCGTCGAGTTCGCCGGCACCGAGTTCAGCCCCGACAACGAGCTGAACGGCATCGCGTTCCAGGGCGTCGGCAGCGGGACCACGGTGGACCACATCATGGTCAAGTACAACAAGGACGACGGGGTGGAGTTCTTCGGCGGCACCGTCGAGGCCAAGCACGTCATCTGCTTCGGCATCGCCGACGACAGCTTCGACTGGACCGACGGCTGGACGGGCAAGGGCCAGTTCTGGCTCGCCATCCAGAGCAGCGACGACGCCGACAACGGCTTCGAGTCCGACAACAACGGCGACAACAACAACCTGGAGCCCCGCTCGAACCCGACCATCTACAACGTGACGCTGATCGGCGACCCGGACACGGACGAAGGCAACGAGAGCGACATCGGCATGCTGCTGCGCGAGGGCACCGCGGGCACGATCCGCAACTTCATCGTCACGGGCTTCAAGGAAGATGCGATCGACATCGACCACGACGCCACCTTCACGCAGGCGCTCGATGGCCATCTGACGCTGGCCAGCGGCATCCTATGGGACAACTGCTCCGTCGACGGCTGCACGGGCGAGTACCGGACGGACGAGGACGACATGGCCGCCACGTACCCCACGCGCGACATCGTGACCGACAGCCCCTTCGTCTTCGTGATCGACCCCGAGCTGGCCGATCCGTTCAACCTGGAGAGCCCCGACCCCACGCCGAGCGACGATTCGCCGGCGGTCACCGGCTACGTCCGCGCCGCGCTGCCCCCCCATGACGGGTTCTTCGAGACGACCGACTTCATCGGCGCCGTCGGTCCGGAGAGCGACGACAACACCCACGACGACTGGTGGACGGGATGGACCGACTTCTCGGCCAACTAGCGCCGCCAAACCCGTCGCAAGGCGCCGTGTTCGGGCCCAACCTCCACCGCCCCGGGAGCTTGCGCTGCAGAACTCGCTTCGTTGCGTTTCTGCGGCGCAAGCTCCTGGCCGATTCGCTCTACCTGACTCGTATCGGAGGCCCTGCATCGCGCGGGGTCTCCGTCTCTCTTGCTTGCGCCGTCGCATTGCTCTGCCTCGCCGGCGGTGCGTGCACCGGCGGCGCCGAGGGCGATCCGCCTCTGTCGCCGCTCCACCACACGTTCCCGTCGCCGGAAGGCCTGAGCCGGGCGGTGCTGACCGCGCTGGCCGACAACGACGCCGATGCGCTCCGCGCCCTGGCGCTCGACGAGGTCGAGTTCCGCAACGCCGTGTGGCCGGACCTGCCAGCCAGCCGCCCCGAGCGCAACGTGCCGTTCGACTACGCCTGGGGCGACCTCCACCAGAAGAGCAACAACGCCTTTCGCCGCCTCGTCGCCCGCTACGGCGGACGCCGGTACGAGCTGGTCGGGGTGCGGTTCGCGGGAGAGACGACGCAGTACCGGAGCTACAAGGTGCACCGGGAGACCTTCCTCGACCTGCTGGACGAGGAAGGCGAGGAAGTGCGACTCGCCCTGTTCGGCTCGATCCTCGAGCGCGACGGGGAGTTCAAGCTGTTCAGCTTCGTCGTCGACTGACCGCCTCGAGACGCCTCGCTGGCTCGGCGTCTCGGCCCATCCCCCGCTCCATGACCTTGCGTCGCGGAACTCCGCTGCACCGCGTTCTGCGGCGCAAGCTCCTGGCGGACACTTGGACGCATCGAGATTATTGACGCGTCATTTTCATAACCTCAAGCTATAGTTGAGCGCGGGCGGCCGAGTCCGTGCGGGCGGACCGTCCCACGAACCGACGCCGGGCCTCCCGTCCGACGTGAGCTTGAGCGCCATCAGGTCACGCCCGGTCGCGGTGCTGTCCGGCGCACGCCATGGATCTCGCCGAGCTGCAGGTCTTCCTCACCGTCGCCCACGAGCGCAGCTTCTCGCGCGCGGCCGAGCGGCTGCACCGGACGCAGCCGGCCGTCAGCCAGGCGATCCGGCGGCTGGAAAACGAGCTGGACGAACGGCTGTTCGACCGCTCGTCGAAGGGCGGCCAGTTGACCGAGGCGGGCAAGCTCTTGCTCGACTACGCGCAGCGCCTCACGGCGCTCAAGGCAGAGGCGGAAAGCGCCGTCCGCGAATTGCAGGACCTGCGCCGGGGCCGCGTGCTGATCGGAGCCAACGAAGGGGCGGTGCACGTCCTGCTCCCGGTCGTCGAACGCTTCCGCGCGGACCATCCGCACGCGCAGGTGGAGGTGCGCCGCGTCTCCGCCCGGCAGGTCGCCAAGGAGGTGCTCAGCCGCTCATTGGACTACGGGGTGCTGACCTTTCCCCCGCGCGAACGGGGCCTGCAGTCGCTCTCGCTCGGCGAGGACGAGCTGGTAATGCTGATCGAACCCGGGCATCCCCTGGCGGGGCGCTCGCGCATCACGATGGAGGAATTCGGCCGCCAGACCGTCATCGCGCACAACGAGGCGTCGCCCGCCCGCGAGCGGGTGCTGCGGCTCTACGAGCAGCGGCATACGTCGATCAACATACAGATCGGGCTGCCGAGCCTCGACGGCATCAAGCGCGCGGTCGAGATGGGTCTCGGCGTGGCCCTGCTCCCGAAGCGCTGCGCCCTGGCCGAGATCGCGCGCGGTCAGCTCGCCGCAGTCAAGGTCGCCCAGCTCCGGCTGCCCCGCCAGGTCCGTCTCGTGTACCGCCGCGCCGGCGAAAGGTCGCACGCCGCGGCGGCCTTCCTCGACGCCGCGCGGGCCGTCGCCTCCGCGTAACATGGGGATCCATGCCCTGGATCCGCACCTTCCGTGTCGAGGAAGCCACAGGCCACCCCGCGCGAATCCACCGCACCGCCATCGACCGCGCCGGCCGCGTGTTCGGCATCGTGCGCGCGATGAGACCGCACCCGGCGATGCTGGACGCCTCGATGGGGCTCTATCTCGCCATCATGAAGACGGACGCCGGCCACATATCGGGCCGGCGTGCACGTGGAGCTCGAGCCGGAGATGCCGCCGTATCCGGACGGCTCGCGCTGACTGCGGCGCGCGCCGCCAAACCCGGCGCGAGCGAGGCCACGCCACGGCGGCGATTCCGTCAACCGCGGTTGCGTAGCAGTCCGACCCGGCGCGGTCGGCTTCTACACTCGGACCGGAGCAGGGGTGTCCGGACTCTCCGGATTGACGACGAGCTTCCGCATCAGAGGCGAGATCAGCACGTCCAGATCCTCCATCGGCACGGCGCCGAGGAGCACTTCGTCGCCCATCACCAGGGCGCCGGCCAAGCAGCGCCGGTTCTCGAACCTGATCAGGATCGGCCCCATGTACGGCACCGTGCGCAACGCGCCGTCGGCCATCCGCACAGGGCGCCTGTCGAGCTCGTCCAGACCGAGTTGTACAGCCACTCGCTCCGGAATGCAGAGCAACGCCGCCCCGGTGTCGACCAGCGACGTGACGGTCAGCGCCTTGTTCGTCGGATCCTTCGCGTTCGCAATCTCGATTCGGGCCCTTACGTATCCCATGCCGATCTCCTTCCGCTTCTCCGGGCAGGCCGAGCGACCGGGCCTTCGAGCACCGAAGCCGTCGCCCTCTGCCGGATGAGGAGAGCACGAATCGTACCACGTGCCGGCAGGTAGCAGCCGGACTCAGAAACCTTCGACGTACGGCAGGCCGTCCGCGACGCGGCGGACGTCGTCGAAGTCGGCAAGCAGCAGGCCCGTCGCGTCCCACTGTCCCGTGAGCAGCGAATCGCGAACGGCCGCGGGCATGCCGAGCGGCACGATCCGCCCCACCGCGTCGATGGATCGGGCGTCGACGCTCAGGACCATCGGCGTATCCGGCGACTGCTCGACGGTCGCCATCAGCGTCTCGATGTCGTCCGGTGCCGCCGTCGCGCACGGCAGGCCGATGGTGGTGGAGTTGCCCAGGAAGATCTCCGAGAACGACTGCCCGACACAGGCATCGATGCCCCAGCGCTTGAGCGCCTGCGGCGCATGCTCTCGCGACGAGCCGGAGCCGAAGTTCTCGTTGACGATCAGGATGGACGCGCCGGCGTACGCCGGGTTGGCGAACGGATGGTTCGGCATCGACGCGCGGTCGTCCTCGAAGGCGTGCTCGCCGAGGCCTTCGAAGGTGATGGCCTTCAGGTAGCGGGCCGGGATGATGCGGTCAGTGTCGATGTTGTTGCCGCGCAGCGGGATGGCGGTCCCGGCGACCCGGTCTATCCGTTGCAAGTCGCTCACAGCAAGGTCCTCACGTCCGTCACCTCGCCGCTGACCGCCGCGGCGGCGACCATGGCCGGGCTCATCAGCAGCGTGCGGCCGGTAGGACTCCCCTGCCGCCCCTTGAAGTTGCGGTTGGACGACGACGCGCACACCTCGCGCCCGTTCAGGCGGTCCGGGTTCATCGCCAGGCACATCGAGCAGCCCGCCCCGCGCCACTCGAAGCCCGCCTCCTGGAAGATCTCGTGCAGCCCCTCCGCCTCCGCCGCGCAGCGCACGTTCTTCGAGCCCGGCACGACGAGCGCCCTCACGTGCGCCGCGACCCGGTGGCCCTTTACGATTCGCGCCGCCTCCCGCAGGTCCGACAGCCGCGAGTTGGTGCACGAACCGACGAACGCCACGTCGACGCGGGTTCCGGAGATGGGCGCGCCGGCGTCGAAGCCCATGAACTCCAGCGCCTCGTCGATGGCGCCATCCTCGCCCGCCGCGGACGCCGGATCCGGAATCCGCTCGGAGACGCCGACCGACTGGCCGGGGTTGATGCCCCAGGTCACCCGCGGCTCGATGGCCGCGCCGTCGAGCTCGACGACGTCGTCGTAGGCCGCGTCCGGGTCCGAGGCCATCGACCGCCACCAGTCCTTCGCGCGCTCGAAAGCATCGCCGGCCGGCGCGAACGGCCGCGCGTCGAGGTACGCGAAGGTGGTCTCGTCCGGATTGACGTAGCCGATCCGGGCGCCGCCCTCGATCGACATGTTGCACATCGTCATCCGCTCGTCCATCGCCATCCGGTCGACCGCCGCGCCCCCGTACTCGTAGGCGAAGCCGACCCCGCCGCGCACGCCGAGCCGGGCGATGATCTCCAGGATGACGTCCTTGGCGTAGACCCCCGGCCCGAGTGCGCCCGAAACCGAGATCCGGCGCACTTTGAGTGGATCGATCGCCAGGCACTGCGACGCCAGCACGTCGCGCACCTGCGAGGTCCCGATACCGAACGCCACCGCCCCGAACGCGCCGTGAGTCGACGTGTGGCTGTCTCCGCAGGCGATGGTCAGCCCCGGCTGCGTCAGCCCGAGCTCGGGACCGATCACGTGGACGATGCCCTGCCGGTCGGTCGTCAGATCCGAGAAGCGAATCCCGAACTCGCGGCAGTTCCGCTCGAGCGCGGCCATCATCTGCTCGGCGAGCTCGTCGGCGAACGGCCGGGCCTGATCGAGGGTCGGCACGATGTGGTCCACCGTCGCGTACGTACGCTCGGGAAACGCCACGCCGATGCCCCGCTGGCGCAGCATGTCGAACGCCTGCGGAGTCGTCACCTCGTGGATCAGGTGCAACCCGATGAAGAGCTGCGTCTGTCCCGACGGCAGCAGCCGAACCGTATGGAGATCCCAGACCTTCTGGAGCAGCGTCCGTCCCATTTCGACTGGCTCCCCGCTACTCGCGCAGGCGGTGCGCGGCGGCCGCGCCCTCGCGCTCGCGCCGGTTGCGCCGGATGAAGATGGCGATGCCCAACAGCACCACCGGCACCGGAGGCAGCAGGATCGCGAAGGTCTTGATGGAGGTCTGGATCCGGCGGATCTGCGACTCCATGTTCTCGCGGCTGGCCTGGATGCGCGTGTCCTTCTCGGCCTCGATGTTAGCCGAAAGCACTTCCAGGCGCCGGTTCTCCACCTCTTCGAGGTTGCGCACCATGATCTGCCGGGTCTGCGCGTCGATGTCCGCGCGCCCTTGCAGCTCCGCCACCCGGTCGTTCAGACGCTGCTGCGCCTCGGTCAGCGCCTGCTCGGCGTCCGCCTCGGCCTGCTGCTCCTCAGCCGTGCGCTGCTCGATGAACTCCCCGGTCTGCGCCTCGACGCGCTCCAGGGTCCGGTGCCGGGCCCGCCGGCTGCGCAGGTCGATGAACGCGTCCTCGCCGAGCAGCGTATCCATCGCGTTCAGGAAGAACGTGATGTTGTCGAAATTGAGACCGCCGGGCGCCTGCTCGCGGATCTGGAAGAACTGCTCGCTGATGAAGTCGAGATCGGCGACGACGATGATGTCGATGTCGCCGGTCGCGTCCGGCTCGGAGGCAGTTTCGGCGACCGCGTCGGATTCCGGCTCGGCCGGCTCTTCGGAGTCGGTTTCCGCGGCCGGCTCCGCCGCAGCCGCTTCCGACTCGCCCGCGGCCTCCGCAGGCGCCGCGGCCGCTTCCGGTTCGGCAACCTCCACTCCGGGGTCCATCTCCCGAGCCGCGGCTACGGGCTCCGCCGTCTCCGCTGCGTCAGGCGACTCGGTGGTCTGTTCCTCCTCCGACCCCGCGTCAGGCTCCTCTGCGGCGGAGGGCCCCTGCGCCTCGGTGGGCGTCTCGGCGGCTTCGACCGGTTCAGGCTGCGACTCCTGAGACGCGGCCGACTCGGCAGTCTGGCTCGCGGAGGACTCCGCGGTCTCCGAGACCGAAGCATCGGCCGTTGTCTCTGTGGATGCGGCGGCCTCCGGCTCCTCCTGTTCGCCCCCTGCTGCCTCTTCGGAGTCGGGCTTCGCAGCGGCACCCGTATCAGCGGAGGGCGCAGCTGCCTCGGCAGCCTCCGGCATCTCTTCCGCGACTGGCGCCGCTTCAGTCTCCTCGGCAGCCGCCTCCGGTGGCTGGGGAGACGCGGTCTCCTCGGCGTCGGACTCGGGCTCGGCAACCTCCCGGGTCTCAGCAGCCGGTTCCTCGATGCCCTCATCCGGCTCACCCGACGCCGCAGCCTCGGAGTCGGGCTCCGCAGCCGGCGCTTCAACTGCTTCCGACGACTCGGCAGTAGCCGTCCCGGTCTCCGTCCCGGCGCCCGCTTCGTCGGCCGCGCCCGTCTCGCCGGCCGGACCGCGTTCTTCGGCCGCGCCGTCGGCGGTCGCCTCCGCCGCCGCCTCATCGGCCGCGTCCGCGTCGCCCGCTTCCTCGGGGTCGTCCTCCGCCGCAGCGGCACCCGCCGACCGGATGCGCGCCGCGACGATGTAGTCGTCGTCGTCCTGCCGGCGCGGCGGGCTCGGATTCACCTGCGGGCCGAAGGGCGTGCCGCGCACGAGCGAGAAGTAACCGTTGGCGCCCGACGCCATGCCCGAGCGGAGCAGCGGCTCGAACTCGAAGCGAGGGTCGTCGACGGCCTGCAGAAACCCGGGGAACAGAAGGACCAGCTCCTGGAGCTGCGCCGTCATCGGGTCGTCGGCGTTGAAGGTCGCCGGGTTCTCGTTGCCGGCCCCGAGGAAGACGACGTCCTCCGGCATGTGGGCCAGCTCGGGATGCGGGTTGTAGGCGTCCCAGACGATCCGGGTCGGCTCCCAGTCGACCCCCAGGTTCCGGATCCACTCGCGCACGTTGCCGCGCGGGCCGGGCCGCGGCTGCCCGGGCGGGTAGGTGAAGGGGTTCCCGTCGCCGACCCATTCCGAGGGCGACAGCGTCGGGTTCACCGCCGGCAGCGGATCGACCAGGACGAGCGCGGGCTTGCCGGACCGGATGTAGTCGGCCACGAAGCCCTGCTCGTCGGTCTGCAGCGAAGAGGGCAGCGGCACGAGCAGCGCGTCGACGTCCTGGCCGATCGCCATCTCCGGGCTGATCTCGACGACGTCGTACTGCTTGCGCAGCTCGGTGACGACGGACCACTGCGGCGTGAACTGGTTGCGCTGGAAGTTGGTTCCGCCGAAGAGGTTGGCCATCGTAGCCACGACTCCGACCCGCTTCCGCTCGGTGCCGGCGACCACCCGGATGCTCCGCATGATCTCGTACTCGGCCGGCAGCCCCACGTCGAAGAAGCCGATCACCTGCTCTTCGGCGCCGGACGTGAACGCCACCCCGAGGAACACGTCCTCCACCTCGGACCGGGCGGTGCTGACGTTGCGGACCGGCCGCGGCTGAATGCCGAAGGTCTCGCGCGCCTCGCGCGCCGCGTCGCTGAACGGCTCCGTGTCCTGGATCAGCACTTCCACCCGCGGGCCCGCGAGGACGTCGATCTCCTCGAGGATGCTGATGAGATTGGAACGCGTCTGCACGAACGGCTCCGGCACGTCGGGACTGACGAACGCCTGGATGAAGACCGGCCGGTCCGCGGGCAACTCGTCGAGCAGCCGGCGCGTCTCGCCGCTCAGCGAGTGCAACTGCTCGGCGGTGACGTCGATGCGCACACTGCGGTTCGTCACCAGCACGCCCGCGCTGATCAGGGCGGCCGCCACCGCGATGCCGCGCACGGCGTGGTGCAGGCCCATCGGATAGCCGTCCGCGCTGCCGGGCCAGTGCCGGCGGCTCAGGACGAGCACGTTCAGGTAGAGGAAGAACGCGCCTATCGACACGAAGTAGACCAGCGCGCTCAGGCTGATGATGCCCTTGGCGAAGTCGTCGAAGTGCAGGAACACCCCGAGCGCCTCCACCGCCCGTCCGAGGCCCGGCGCGACGGCCGAGGCGGCCGGGCCCGCCACGACCAGCACCGCGCATAACAGACCGGCGGCGATGAACGCCACCGTGGCGTTGCGGGTCAGCAGCGACGCGAGCATGCCGACCGCGATGAGCGCGGCCCCGACGAACCAGTAGCCCACGTAGTTGCTCAGCATCAGGCCGAGATCCGGCGTGCCCAGGTAGAAGAGCACCGCGACGTAGCTGAGCGACAGCACCAGCGACGCGGTATAGATGCCGAGCACCGCCAGGTACTTGCCGAGCACCACCTCCAGGTCCGTGCCCGGCAGCGTGAGCAGCAGCTCGTCCGTTCCCAGCTTCTTCTCCTCCGACCAGACCCCCATGGTCAGGGCGGGGATGAAGAAGAGCAGCAGGTACGGGAAGACCCCGTTCAACTGATCGAGGTTGGCCAGGTTCTGCAGGAAGAACCGGTCCTGCCAGAACGCCGCCGCCGCGCTCAGGAAGATGAACAGCGTGATGAAGACGTAGCCGCTGGGACTGCTGAAGTACATCCGCAGATCCCGGCGCGCCAGGGCGCTGACGACCGCCGTGTTGAGTGTGCCTCCCATCGCCACCTCACGTCTCCGACGAACTTTCCCCCTCGGCCTGAACACCGGTCCCGCCCGAGTCCGCGCTCGGGGCGGCGTCCGCGTCGCTTCCGTCCTGCTCCGTCGCGCCGTTGTCGCCCGGCAGCAGGGCGCCGTGGCCGGTGAGGCGGTAGAACGGCTGCTCCAGCGACCCGTTCTCCTTCAGCTCCTCGACCGGACCGTCGAACACCAGGCGACCGTTGTTGACCAGCAGCACGCGATCGGCGACCGCGTCGGCCTCGTGCAGGATGTGGGTCGATATCAAGAGCGTCTTGGTCCGCCCGAGGCGCTGGATGTTCTCGCGGAACTGCCGGATCTGATTGGGATCGAGACCGGCGGTCGGCTCGTCCATTATCAGCACCTCCGGATCGTGAAGCAGCGCCTGCGCCATGCCGACGCGCTGCCGGTAGCCCCGCGACAGCTTGCCGATCGGCTTCTCGGTCACCAGCTCGAGCGCGCACAGCTCGACGACCGCCTCCACCCGCTCCTGCAGCGTCGCCGGCGCCATCCGCCGCGCCTCCCCGAAGAAGCGCAGCAACTCCAGCGGCGTCATGTCGGGATACATGGGGCCGTTCTCCGGCAGGTAACCGAGACGCTGCGACGCGGCGATGCGATCCCGCCGGACGTCGTGACCGGCGATGGCGGCCTCCCCCGCGCTCGGCGCGAGGTATCCGGTCAGCATTCGCATCATCGTCGTCTTCCCGGCGCCGTTCGGACCGAGGAACGCGACGACCTGCCCCTGGGATATGGAGAAAGAGATGTCCTGAACCGCGACGAAGGCCCCGTAGTACTTGGAAAGCCCGCTCGCCTCGATCATCACCGGCATTGGCTCGGCAGTCATGGCTTGTTCAGTCGAACAGGATAGCGAATCGCGCGCGCCGCCTTCAAGACTTGCGCCGGGGGGCGCCGGAACGAGCTTCCAGTCCCCCATCCATAAACTCGTTGTTAACAAGAATTTTACATGGCGTTAACATTGAGATTCTAGACGCCTGCCAAGGGACCGGACACGAAGATTTGCCTGCATGCTTCACCTCCTTCTGCAGGGTCGAACCATCACCGGCCGGGGCCCTGAGCACAGGCGTGGCGAGCTTCTCGACTTCCAGCGGTGAAAGCGGCGCCCGCCGCGAGAACGGGCTGCTACACTGAGCCAGATGCCAGCTCCGCACCGGCGGTCGCGCATCACCGTCTGCGTTGCGGGTGCGGCCTGCCTCGCAATCGCGCTGGCGATCGTGCCGCTGGCCCGGCAGAGCAACACACCGGAAGACCGCCTCGACCTGATCTTCGAGCCCTGGTCCGCGCGCGGGGCGGCCGGCTGCGCCGTGTCCGTCATGCGGGGCGGCGACATTCTGTTGGCGAAGGGCTACGGCGACGCCAACCTCGAGTACGACGTTCCGATCACGCCGTCTTCGGTCTTCCACGTCGCCTCCGTGTCCAAGCAGTTCACGGCCCTGGCGGTGGCGCTGCTCGTCGCCGACGGCCGGGTCTCGTGGAACGACGACATCCGGCGCTACGTGCCCGAGCTGCCGGACTTCGGCGACACTATCACGCTCCGGCATCTCGCCCACCACACCAGCGGGATTCGCGATCAGTGGAGCCTGCTGCAGATGGCGGGGTGGCGCTGGGAGGGCGACGTCATCACCCAGGGCGACGTGCTCGACCTGCTCTCGCGGCAGACCGGCGTCCACTTCCGTCCCGGCAGCGACTACCTGTACAGCAACTCCGGCTATACCCTGCTGGCCGTCGTCGTCGAGCGCGTGTCGGGCCGGACGCTGCGGGAGTTCACCACCGAGCGCCTGTTCGAGCCGCTCGGCATGACGCAGACCACGTTCCGCGACGACCACACGATGCTCGTCAGGAACCGCGCCTACGCCTACGAGTCCGACCGCGCGGGCGGCTATCGCCTGAGCATCCCGGACTTCGCCGTGGTCGGAGCCTCCAGCCTCTTCACCACGGTGCAGGACCTCGCGCGCTGGAACCGGAACTTCCGCACCGGCGAAGTCGGCGGCCGCGACGTGCTCCGGCAACTCCAGGAGCTGGGAACCCTGGCCGGCGGCACGCGCATCTCCTACGGATTCGGGCTGGTGCACGGGATGCACCGCGGCCGGTCGACCATCGGGCACGGCGGCACCGACGCGGGTTACCGCGGCGAGTTCCTGCGCTTCCCCGACGAGGATCTCGGCGTGGCGGTGCTGTGCAACATCCGGACCGCCGATCCGGGTCGTCTGGCGCGCGACGTGGCCGACGTCTTCCTGCCGGCGGCGGCGGACACGGCGGCCGGCCGGCGAACGAGGAACCGGCCGGGCGCGCCGGCGGCCCGGACCGCGGAGAACGATGCTCCACGTGCCGCACCCGACCGGCAGGCACTCGCCGCCCTGGCCGGGTTCTACCGGCGCACGGAGCACGACATCCCTCTGCAGATCGTGTCCCGCGGCGACGCTCTGCTGCTGGTCGAGGGCGGCGCCGGCCGGCCGCTTCGGCCGCTCCCGGATGGACGCCCGTCCGCGGAGAGGAGATTCCGGGTAGCCGGCACCACCGGCGAGGCGACGTTCGAACCGGGCCACGACGGGACGGAGGCGACGCTACGGCTCAGCGGACCCATGCGCGGTGTCTACAGGCACGCCGCGCCGGTCGTTCGGCTCCCCGCCGAGCGGCTGGCCGAGTACGAGGGGTGGTACCACAGCGGCGATCTCGATGTGCAGTACCGCTTCCGGGAAGAAGACCGGCGCCTGGTGCTGTCGCACCGCAAGCTGGGCCGTATCCGGCTCATCGCCACGTTCGAGGACGGTTTCTACGGGGGCGGTTGGTACTTCACCTTCCTCCGTGACGGTGAAGAGGTCACCGGGTTCACGATGAGCACGTCCCGGGCCTGGAAGGTTCCCTTCCGCAAGGTGGGCTGACCCTGCCACCTGGCATTTCCGTCCGAGTCCGGCCTCCGCTTCGCTGACGGGAGTGCGAGCGCTCGTTTGGATTTCGTTGGATAGTGGCCCGACACGCCTGAACGGCATCGGTCAAAATGATCCGATGGGCTGGAATTGTCCGAGAGTGCGTCGGAGTCGAGCGCAGCAGAGCTCTTGCATGGGTCCCCTTGCGTTCCTGCCGGTGCTCGTGAGCGTTTGGCTCGGGGGTGGAAGTCCGGCTGCTCAGCCGCCGGCCGACGGCGATGATGCCGCCCGCGCACTCATCTTCAAGGCGCTCGAACGCGCCGTCTGGTACGAGGAACACAACGTCGCCGCGCGGTACCGGGCGCGGATGACGAAGGAGGTCCGGCGGTTCGACCGCAACGGCGACGTGCGCACCAGGGACGTCGGCGACTACGAGGTGGTCCCGATTGACGGCGTGCAGTTCGAGCGCCGCCTGACCATCGACGGCAGGCCGCTGAACAGGCTGGAGCGTAGATGGGAGGACGAGCGGGAAGCGGAGTTCCGCGAGGAGCTGCGCCGGCTGCGCGAAGAGGAAGACGAGCCGGAAGAGGACGAGAACGCCATCGTCTTCAACGAGGAGCTCGTCGCGCGCTACCTGTTCACCCTCGAAGGCGAGGAGCGGTTCCGGAACCGCCCGAGTTACCGGATCGCGTTCGAGCCCCGGCCGGGCCGCCTCCCGGTACGCCGCCGCATCGACTATGCACTCAACAAGGCGCGGGGGCGCGTCTGGATCGACCGCGACACCTACGAGCCGGCGCGCGTCGAGTTCGAGCTGCTCGACCGCGTGCGTCTGTGGTGGGGCATGCTCGGCTCCATCCAACAGGCCCGCGGCTCGCTCGACCGGGGCCCCGTGCTCGGCGACGTTTGGGCGCGCATCCAGTTCGAGAGCTACAGCGACGTGCGCGTCATCTTCAGCCGTACGCGCCGCTCGGAGTTCCGGCAGTGGCGCGACTTCGAGTTCGTGGACGACGTGGAGTAGCTCGATCGGCAACGGACACGGGGCCGCGCTCGGGCGACGCCGGTCTACAGGGCGAATATCTCTCGCACGGAAAGGCTGAAGACGATGCCTGGTCCGGCCGGCCGGTCCGCGATGGTTACGGATGCCGATAGGGCGATACACCAGGCCAGGCGCCCCGCACACACCCCCGGTGTCGCGTCAGTTCTCGGAATTCATCGGATGTCGGATCCGGCGGTGCCGGTTGCCGGTTGGTGTCCACGTACAGACATCCGACCTCATCCGGTGGAAGCTCGGCCACGAGCGACCGGGCCCGTTCCAGCGCACCGAGCCAGCGCCGCTTCAGGATGCCGAGATCGAGCGGTTCGCGGAGGGACAGCCGGTCGAGGTCGACCTGCGTATAGGCGACATGCCGCGCCGCGTGGTCGAGCAGGAATTGCGGGGTGAAGCCCGGGTCCTTGCCGCACGCCGCCCAGGCCAGGGCGCCGAGCGGGAGATAGCCGTCGTCGAGATGCAGCACGTCGACGAAGTCGCGGATCTCGCTGCGTCCCGCGAGCGCCAAGACCTTGTTGATCGCGGCGTCGGCGTCGTGCAGGCGATACCCGAACCGTTCGTCTTCCTGCACCGGATAGAAGCGGAACGCGCTGTCCTGGGCCCACTCGATCTTCAGTGCCCGGTCGTCTGCGCGCACCACGGCGCGATGGAAGGCGGGCGTGCGCAACAGCCAGGAGAAATCCCACCCGGCGGCCTCCAGCGTCGCCGCGTCCGCTTCCGCGCTCCGGGCGATGCTGTCCTCGAGATCGTGAAACAGGTCGAGATCCGCTGAGAACCGCGGGGTGTCCTCCGCCCGCTGCAGCACCGTCGCCCCGGCTACGTAGCTGTCGGGGCTGCGGTTGGCGGCGATGAGCCGCAGGACTTCCTCCTGGATGGTGCTCAACGGCATAGCCGAGCCGCAACGAGGAACCCCTTCCGCCCGCCGTTCCGGCGCAGCCCGCGCACGATCTCGGGAACGTCGTCCAGCGAGACCTGCAAGTCCGGGCGCAGGTACCAGAAGCACTGGGCGTGGAACTCGCGGAACGCGCGCCGGGCCTCCCGCACCCGCACCATGTCCCGGGCGTCGGCGGACGACAGGGCGCGCCGGCTTCTAGCCTCTTTCTGTTGGCCTGACGTGTCCATCGCGCTGGGTCTAGCCTCTGGATGGCGCGGCCGGTGCTAGTCGCGCAGACGAGGATCCACGTCATCCCAGACGTCCTCATGGCTCACCAGCCTGCCTGCCGCCGCATCCGCGAGACCCTGCTCAATCGATCTCGCGAGATCCCGGTCAGTCAGGATCTCCAGCGTTTCGATCAGGCCTTCGTAGTCGGTAAACGGGACGGTGGTCATGCGCCTCTCCTTGGACCAGACTATAAGCCTACAGACAGAGACCGATGTTCCACCGCTACACCGAGGGCGCCCGACGCACGGATTGGACAAGACGCTTCACCGTTCCACGGGCTCACGGCGCCACGATTCACGCCGAAACCGGCGCGCATCAGTGGAAGTCCCGGCTGCCGGCGGTCGGCGGGCGGGCCGGGATCTCGGGCGCCCAGAGCGTGTCGGCCACGACGTGGACGACCCCGGACTCGGACTGCAACTTCCCGCTCACCCCGAGAAACGACGCCGTCCGGGCGAGCACGGCGTGGTCGTCGAACACCTGCTTCCAGATCACGACGTTCACGAATCCGGTCTCGTCTTCGAGCGTCATGAAGGTCACGCCCGACGCGGTGCCGGGCCGTTGGCGGCAGATGACGAGTCCGGCGTAGCGCACCTGGCCGCCGTCGGGCATACCGGCGACGGTGCGCGCGTCCGGCAGGTCCTGCGCCGCCAGGGCCTCGCGCAGCGGGGCGAGCGGATGGCCGCGGGTGCTGTGGGCGCTGAACCGGTAGTCCCAGTCGATCGCCTGGAAGTTATCCAGCGGGTCGAAGTCGGGCAGCGGCTCGTCCGGCGCGACCGGCAGGGGCGCCTCCGATGCCGGTCCCAGCCCCTGCGCCTCCCACAACGCGGCGCGGCGCCGTCCTTCGAACGGTGCGAACGCGCCCGCCTCGGCCAGTCGTCGCAGCACGCGGTCGTCCAGCCGGGTACGCCGGCTGAAATCCGCCAGCGACGCGAACGGCCGCTCCGCCCTCGCCGCTGCGATCCGCCGCCAGTCGCGCTCCTCGGAGAGGCTCTTGACATACCGCAGCCCCATCCGCACACTGCGCCGGGAGGGGCGATGCATCCCGCGCAGCGGCGTTGCTCCTCGGGCACGGACTGCCTGTCCGCTCCCTCGTCGCGCCTTGCTGCGCGGGCGCCTCGCCCCTCCCGATTCAGTGCACTCTTCCTCTCGGGCACGGACTGCCTGTCCGCTCCCTCGTCGCGCCTTGCTGCGCGGGCGCCTCGCCCCTCCCGATTCAGTGCACTCTTCCTCCGCATCCTCCGGACGGGGCTCCAGCGTGCAGTCCCAGTCGCTGGCGGTGACGTCGACCGGGCGCACCTCGACACCGTGGCGGACCGCATCGTCGACGATCGTCGCCGGCGTGTAGAAACCCATCGGCTGCGCGTTGAGCAGCGAGCAGGTGAACACCTCCGGGTAGTGACAGCGGAGCCACGCCGTGGCGTAGGCAATCAGGGCAAAGCTCGCCGCGTGGCTTTCGGGAAAGCCGTACTCCCCGAACCCGCGGATCTGGTCGAAGACCCGCTCGGCGAACTCGCGGGCGATCCCCTTGGCCAGCATGCGGCTCACCAGCCGGTCGCGGTGCCGCTCGATGCGCCCGCTGCGGCGCCACGCCGCCATGTCGCGGCGCAACTGGTCCGCCTCGCCCGGCGTGTAGTCGGCCGCCACCATCGCCAGCTTCATCACCTGCTCCTGGAAGAGGGGCACGCCGAGCGTCTTGCGGAGCACCGGCTCCAGGCACGGGTGCGGGTAGACGACCGGCTCCTCGCCGCGGCGCCGCCGCAGATAGGGATGGACCATGCCGCCGGTAATCGGGCCGGGCCGCACGATGCTCACCTCGACGACCAGGTCGTAGTACTGGCGCGGCCGGAGCCGCGGCAGCATCGCCATCTGCGCGCGGCTCTCGATCTGGAAGACGCCGACCGTGTCGGAGCGGCAGATCTGGTCGTAGGTCTGCGGATCGTCCTGCGGAATCCGGTCGAGCGACAGCTCGCGGCCGTAGTGCCGGTCGAGCAGGCGGAAGCCCAGGTCGAGCTGGGTCAGCGCGCCGAGCCCCAGCAGATCGACCTTGAAGAGGCCGAGGTCCTCCAGGTCGTCCTTGTCCCACTGGATCACCGTCCGATCGGGCATCGTGGCGTTCTCTATCGGCACCAGGTCGTGGACCGGCTCGTGGCCGAGCAGGAAGCCGCCCGGGTGGATCGAAAGGTGGCGGGGACAGTCCTGGATCTGCTCGCACAGCCTGAAGAGGTGACCGTGGATCGGCGAGTCCGGGTCGAGCCCGGCGTGCGTCAGCCCCGCCGCGTCGAGCGGGCCGTAGTGCGACAGGAGCCGGGCGAGCCGGTCGATCGCCGTCTCGGACAACCCGAGCGCCTTGCCCACCTCCCGCACCGCCGAGCGCCCGCGGTAACGCACGACGTTGGCCACCATGGCGGCGCGGTCGCGGCCGTACTTGCGATAGACGTGCTGGATCACCTCCTCGCGGCGGGCGTGCATGATGTCGAGATCGATGTCCGGCGGCTCGTGGCGCTCGCGCGACAGGAACCGCTCGAAAAGCAGCTCGACCCGCGTCGGATCGACCGCGGTGATCCCCAGGCAGTAGCAGACCACCGAGTTGGCGGCCGAGCCGCGCCCCTGGCAGAGAATGCCCTCCTGCCGGCAGTACCGGACGATCTCCCACATCGTCAGGAAGTAGCCGCCGTAGTCGAGCTCGTCGATCAGCGCCAGCTCCCGGTCGATCTGCTCGCGGATAGCCGGCGGCACGCCGTCGCCGCCGCCGAAGCGCTCGCGCGCGCCGCGGAGCGTGAGCTCGCACAGCCAGTCGGATGACGTCTTGCCGTCGGGCAGCCGCTCGGCGGGATAGCGGTAGCGGATCTCGGACAGGCTGAAGGTGCAGCGCGACGCCACCTCGCGGGTCCGCTCGACCAGCGCCGGCTCGTCGGCGAACAACTGCACCATCCTCTGCGGCGACTTCAGATCGTGCTCGGCGTTCGGCCTGATCAGCCGGCCGGCGGTGGCCAGCGTGACGCCGTGGCGGATGCAGGTCAGCACGTCCTGCAGGTCGCGGCGCGCCGGCGTGTGATACAGCACTTCGGTGGCGGCGACCAGGGGCAGACCGGCGCGTCCGGCATGCCGGCGCAGGCAGGCTTCCCGGCGCACTTCCTCGGCGCGCCGGTGCCGGGCCGCCAGCGCGTACAGCCGGTCGCCGAACGCCTCGCGCAGGGGCCCGGCGACCGCGCGCGGCTCCGCGCCCCGGACCAGCAGGCTCCGCTCGCCGCCCCACAGCGCGATGAGTCCCTCGGCCCGCTCGCACACCTCCGGCCAGGTGACGCGCGACTCCCCCTTCGGCCGCCGCAGCCGGCCGGCGGTGATCAGCCGGCAGAGATTGGCGTAGCCGGTCCGGTTCGCCGCCAGCAGCACGCAAGTGGAAAGCCGCGCCGCACCATCAGCTGCCGGGGAGGCCGATGCACCTGCTGCAGCATCGGGCGCCGAGGCAGCCATGGCGTCTGCCGCGTCATGACTCGCCGAAGCAGCCGGGATGTCCGCCGCATCGTCGACGGTGACCTCGGCGCCGACGATCAGACGTACGCCCAGCTCCTTCGCCTTCACGTGCGCCCGCACCATGCCGTGCACGCCGTCGCGGTCGGTCAGGGCGAGCGCCTCGATCCCGAGCGCATGCGCCTGCTCGACCAGCTCGTCGGGGTGGCTCGCCCCGTCGAGAAACGAGAAATTGCTCCGGCACCAGAGCGGGACGTACTGCATGGATCCCAGGAACCTTTGCGCCCGTTTCGAGAGGCGCTCGCTACTCCACCCGTCCCTGCCAGCACCACCGCCGGCGCGGTCGGTCGTAGTAGATCCAGAGCAGGTCGCCGTCGCGCATCCGGGCGAAGTAGTACTCGCGGTGCACCGCCGACCGCCACCATCCGCCGGAGATCAGGTACGGTCCGGCGAGATCCTCGACGTGTCCGGTCTCGCCGCCCCGCAGCAGCCAGCCGTCCGGCTCGTGGCGCGGGCGCGGGGGGAGCGGGATCGGGCGCGCGTGGATCCGCCTGACCAGCGTCCGACGGGCGACGTCGCCCGCCACGGAACCCGGCGCCGGCGCGGGACGCGGCGCCGACTCCAGCGGCTCCCAGACGAACTGCGCTTCCGGCAGATGCGCCTCGGCAAGGCGTGCCCTCACCACCGCGTCGTCGCCGAACTCGGCGCGAACGCGCGCGAGCGCGCGGTTCGCCGCCGCCAGGTCGCGGGGCGGCCGCTCGACGAACAACCCCTGCTGCGCGGCGGCGGTCCGGACGGCGCGGGCGGTGACGCGCAGCTCGACGACCCCGGCGCCCAGGGCCAACGCCTCCAGCCGGAGCCGCACCAGGCCCAGCAGTTGAGCGGCGTTCAGCGTCGGAGCGGCGGGACGGATCTGCTCGCTCTTCGTGCCGGCCCGGTCGAGCCGCAGGTGCAGCGTCAGCGCCCCCAGCATCTCGCTGCGCGCGGCGATCATGGCCAGCACCCGGTTCAGCAGGCGCTTGACCGCGAAGAGCAGGCGCGAGACGTCGGTCTCCGGGTCGTCGAAGTCGTGACGCGCGACGAGCGGGTCCCGGACCCGCAACGGTTGCAACGGCACCCACAGGTCGCCCGCCGCCAGCCGGTGCAGGCGTTCCGCATCCGGACCGAAACGCCGGCGGATCCCCGCGGGCGGCAGCCGCAGAAAGGCCCGCAACGTCTCGATGCCGAGCTTCTGCAGGCTGTCGCGCAGCGCCGGGTCGAGACCCAGCCGATCCAGCGGCGCCTCCCCCGCCAGCACCCGCTCGGCGGTCGCATCCCGGAGCACCGCCACGGGCTGGCCGCTCGTGGCGGTCGCGGTCCTGGCGATGGCGTACGTGCCGAACCGGGTGAAGCCGACGGCAATCGCTCCCCGAAACCCGCTCGCCCGGATCGCGCCGACGACCGCGTCCGCCCACCGGCGGGGCGACGCATACAGATGCGACAGCCCGGAGGCGTTCAGCCAGAAGATCCCCGGCTCGGCGCGGCTGGGCTCGACGTCGGGACTGAAGCGCCGCAACCGGCCGGCGAGCGCCGCAACGCCCCGTTCGATCTCGGTGGGCGGCACTTCCCCGGCGTGCAGCGTGCGCGCCAGCGACAGCCCGGCGCCGTAGCGCATTCCGGTACGGATGCGGCACGCGCGGGCGTGCTCGTTGACCCAGAGGATCACGCCCTGCGGCTTGTCGCGGTCGACCACCGCCACCGGCCGATCGGCCCAGTCGGGATACCGCTGCAGCAGGAGCTGGAGCGGGAACGCCGGCAGCTCAACGCACGCCATCCGGTCCACGACACCACTCCTGGTCGGTCCAGCCCGGACCGCGGCGCTTGTCCTTGAGCGCGTGCACCCGGCAGGCGAAACGATCCGGGCCGTGGCGGATGTACCGCGCCTGGCCGCGGACCGCGACGAGCGACCCGAGCGACGGCTGGCGATCGGTCTTCTCCGTCAGGCAAAGGACGAGCGTGCCGTGCGCAAGCGCCTGCTCGGCCAGACGGGTCTGCACGGCGAGCGGCAGATCGAGGCGGTCGCCCAGGTCGACCACCAGCAGCCCGAAGGCGCCGGAGCGGGCGAGCCGGTCGGCGGCCCGCAGGCGGTGGCGCACGTCGTCGAGGAGGATCACCGGCAGCGCCGCCAGGTCGATGCCCCCCTCGGCCGCATCCGGCGGGAAGAAGGTGCTCTCGGTCCGGCTGATCCAGGCGGCCGGCTCGCCCCGCCGCTGCGCCTCGCGCACCAGGCCGAATGCCAGGGTGAGCGCCGGCGCGGGGCCGGCGCCCGACAGCTCCGCCAGGCAGCCGCCCAGCGCGGCCAGGGTCCAGGCGGCCGACTCCGACCGCGTCAGGCTCCGCCGCACCCAGCTCCGGGACGCGGAGACGAGTGCGTTCATGTCCGGTGCCGCGTTCGCCATCGCCGCCGCCACTATTTCCTCCCAGCCCGCGGCCGCTCAGCCCGTGACGCCGCGGGCGTCCAGAATCCGCCGGACCTCGATCACCTTCCCGAGAATCACGACTTCCCCGGCGTCGAGCACGATCGGCTCGAACGCCGGGTTCTCGGGACGCAGCTCCACCCGCCGCCCGCGCGGCCTGAAGGTCTTGACCGTGGCCTCGTCCCCGACCCGTGCCACGACGACATCGCCGTTCGCGGCGGTCGACTGCCGCCGGACGATCCGACCCGGCTGGGGAGCAGAACAATAACATATATTTGTATGTAAAAAAAAAGAGGTTCATCGTTTACCGGGTAATCATGTATCCTCAATCGTGATTCGATCGTTCGCGGATCAAGCGACGGAAGACATCTTTCATGCTCGCAATACGAGAGCCGCACGTTCGATTCCTCGGCAGCTCTGGCCCATCGTCCGTCGCAAGCTGGACTACCTGCAGGCAGCGACCCGCGTCGACCAGTTGCGGTATCCGCCCGGAAACCGGCTCGAGGCGCTGCGCGGAGATCGCCACGGGTTCTTCAGTGTCCGGGTGAACGAGCAGTACCGGTTGACGTTCAGATTCGAGCAGGGACACTCTTCCGAGGTGCGGTGCGAGGATTACCACTGACTATAAGGAAGGCCGAGCATGATTCCGGAGAACCGGCCGCCGACCCACCCGGGCGAAATGCTGCTGGAAGAGTTCCTGCGACCGCTCGGCATGACGCAATCCGAAGCCGCCCGCCGGATGGAAATTCCGCTCAATCGGCTGAACGAGGTGATCCGGGGCAAGCGGGGGATAACGGCGGATACGGCGTTGCGTCTCGCGAAACTGCTGAACACCGACCCCGAGATCTGGATGAACCTCCAGAACCAGTGGGACCTCTGGCACGCGGCACGCGCGGCCACGCGCGCCTCGTGAAGCAATGCCGCTGACGCCGACCGGAAATGTAGTGATCGTGTGGTCCTACTGCGATTCGAGCGCGCTGGTAAAGCGCTACGTCCGCGAGTCGGGTCAGCGAAAGCTGCTGGGTCTGTTGCGCGAACGTTCGTGCGTCTCCTCCACCTTGACGCCGGTCGAGATACGGAGCGCCTTCAGGCGTCGTGTGCACGAAGGGTCACTCGACGTGACGCGCTTGCCGACGCTTCTCAACCGTCTGGCTGCGGACCGGGCGCGCTGGACGCTCGTGACGGTCGGCCCGGAGGTGCTCGCTGCGGCCGAAATGCTCGCCGCGACCCATCCGTTACGCGCCCTTGATGCAATTCACGTGGCGCCGGCCCAACTATTCTCCGCTCGCATGCCGTCACCGTCGCTGTTCGTGAGCGCCGACCGGCGGCAAACCGAGGTTGCGGCAGCCATGGGACTCGCCGTGAGGTTCATCGAATGATCGCGACGTTCCATCCTCGGGCCGGCCCGACCGCCCCGAACGGGGAAGGCGCAGGTTTCCGCAGCCCGTGGTGAAACCCCGCGTCGCACCGAGAGCGGCGAGGCGCCCGCGTGGCAAGGCGCGACGGAGGGAGCATATTGGCCATATTCGACCGAGGAGCAACGCAGCCCTCGCGGGATGCATCGCCGCTGTTCGCCCATCCGGTCAGCAACCGGTTGAGGCGCGCTACCACAACTCGCGGGGACAGCAGCCCGTCACGTGGCGTCGTCAGCTCACTCACACGACGGCAGATGCTCTGGACGCTCGCCGGACTCGGGCGGGTGCCGATGTAGGCACGGCCCGTGTCCCGGCGATAGTTGCGTCCAATCCGGTAGCCGAGGAACGTCATCGGCTCCTTCGGCACCCGGCAGCAGCGGGTCTTCTTCCGCATCACAGGTTTCGGGGCCTCTCGACGTGTCGCGGCGCACCGCCACGGGCTGCTACGCCCGCGGCCGCTCAGTCCGTGACGCCGCGGGCGTCCAGGATCCGCCGGACCTCGATCACCTTCCCGAGAATCGCGACCTCCCCGGCGTCGAGCACGATCGGCTCGAACGCCGGGTTCTCGGGACGCAGCTCCACCCGCCGGCCGCGCGGCCTGAAGGTCTTGACCGTGGCCTCATCCCCGACCCGCGCCACGACGACATCGCCGTTCGCGGCGGTCGACTGCTGCCGGACGATCACCAGGTCGCCCGGCAGGATGCCCGCCCCGGTCATGCTCTCGCCGCGCACCCGCAGCGCGAACAGGTCACGGGCCGCCGTGCCCCGGGCGTCGACCGGCAGGTAGCCGTCCGGATCCTCGATCACCTCGTCGAGCGCCCCGGCCGGGACGCGGCCGAGCACCGGGGCGAGCACGGTGCGCGACCCCGGGGTCGATCCGGGCAGCCGGTAGCCCCGCGCCCGGTGCCGGCCGGCGATCAGTCGGCCGTCCTCGACGAGCCGTTCCAGATGCTGCTGCGCCGTCCGCACCGCCCGGAAGCCGAGGGCCTCCTGCACCTCGCGCACTGTCGGCGGCTGCCCCGCCAGCAGCCGATCCCGCACGAACGCGAAGACCTTCTCGCGCGTCTCGCCCGCCGGTGTCCGTCCCATCGCGCCTCCCTTGTCTCCCGATGCACACGGCCTGAGCCGCCCGCACGGGGTTCGCACAATAACATACATTTGAATGTAATTCTAGGAGCATGCCTGAGATCTCGCGGTTCCTCGGCATCGTGATCGGCATGTTCTACAGCGAGCACGGCGCCGACCTCGCGCCGGAGTTCCTCCACGACAACGTCCACGTCTCCGCGTGACGCCAGGGGATGCCACTGACGGTAACCAGTGGGACCTCTGGCACGCGGCCCGCGCGGCCACGCGCACCTCGTGAAGCGATGCCGCTGACGCCGATCGGGATGTAGTATCGTTACTACATGAAGCTCGGGTTGCGTGAAGCCAACCAGCGGTTCTCCCAGACGATGCAGGCGGTCCGGCGCGGCGAGGAGGTCGTGCTTACCGAGCGGGGACGCCCTATCGCCGTGATCAAGCCGCTCGTCGAGGCGGAACAGGACAGCGATGCGGCGGCGCTGCGGAAAATGATCGACGCAGGGCTGATCGTGGCCGCGGCCGAGCCGGGCCCCATGCCCGCGCCGCGGTGGCGTCCCGTCGCAGTGACGGGGAAACCGGTCTCGAAGACCATCATCGAGGATCGCGACGACCGGGCCTGACCGTGTGGGCCTATTGCGATTCGAGCGTGCTCGTGAAGCGCTACGTCCGCGAGCAGGGCCAGCGGAAGGTGCTGGCCCTGCTGCGCGAACGTTCGTGCGTCTCCTCCGCTTTGACGCCGGTCGAGATACGGAGCGCCTTCAGGCGCCGCGTGCACGAAGGGTCACTCGACGCGACGCGCTTGCCGGTACTCCTCGACCGCCTGGCTGCGGACCGGTCGCACTGGACGCTCGTGACGGTCAGCCCGGAGTTGCTTGCCGTGGCCGAAACGCTCGCCGCGGCGCATCCGCTACGCGCCCTCGATGCGATTCACGTGGCGTCGGCCCACCTGTTCTCCGCCCGCATGCCGGCGCCGCCGCTGTTCGTGAGTGCCGACCGCCGACAGACGGACGTTGCGGGCGCCATGGGACTCGCCGTGAAGTTCATCGAATGATCGCTGTACTCCCTCCCCGGGCCGACCCGACCGCCCCGAACGGGGAAGGAGCACGTCTCCTGGCCCGCGAGGGCTGGCCCAAGGAAACGGCGTGACCGGGAAGATCGCGGACCTGATACGGGTCCGCATTACCATTTGCAGAGCCCATGCCACTGACGCCCGGGACACGGATCGGCGCCTACGACGTCACCGGCCCGCTCGGGGCCGGGGGCATGGGCGAGGTCTACCGCGCCCGCGACACGAGGCTCGACCGCGACGTCGCGCTGAAGGTGCTGCCCGCGGCGTTCACCGCCGACCCGGACCGGCTGGCGCGCTTCGAGCGGGAGGCCCGCGTCCTCGCCTCGCTGAACCACCCGAACATCGCCCATATCCACGGCATCGAGGAGACCGGTTGCACGCGCGCGTTGGTCCTGGAGCTGGTCGAGGGCCCGACCCTGGCCGATCGCCTCGAACAGGGGCCGATCCCGCTGGACGAGGTGCTGCCCATCGCGCGGCAGATCGCCCTGGCGCTGCAGGCTGCACACGAAGCGGGCGTAATCCACCGGGATCTGAAGCCCGCCAACATCAAGGTGCGGGAGGACGGGACCGTGAAAGTCCTGGACTTCGGCCTGGCCAAGGCGCTGGACACGACGCCGGCGCCGCCCCCCGACGCGGATCCGTTGCAGTCGCCGACGCTGACCGCCTCGGTGACCCGGATGGGCGGCGGCCTGATCCTGGGAACGCCAGCCTACATGTCCCCCGAGCAGGCGGAAGGTCAACCGACCGACACGCGTGGCGACCTCTGGTCGTTCGGCGTCGTGCTCTACGAGATGCTCGCCGGCGCGCGTCTCTTCTCCGGCGAGACGGTGGCGCAGGTGCTGGCCCGGGTAATCGACCGCGACCTCGACCTGTCGGCCCTCCCGCCATCGACGCCGCGGCCCGTAGGGCGGCTGCTCGGCCGCTGCCTCGAGCGCGACCGGCGGCGGCGGATGCGAGATGCCGGCGAAGCGATCAGCGACCTGGAGGCTGCGGCGTCCCCTTCGGAAGTGCTGCCGGAAGAGGCGGGCGCTGCCGCATCGCCGTCACCGCTGCACGGATGGCGGGCACGGACGGCCTGGGCGGTCGGCGGCCTTGCAATCGGGTGCCTTCTGGCGGCCACGGCACTCTGGACGTTCGCGCCCTCGCCCGAGCCGCCCGCGGTCCGGCGCCTGACGCTCGACCTGCCGTCTCCGATGGCGCGCGGCTCCGGGTTCGCCCTCTCGCCCGACGGTTCGACGCTGGCCTACGTCGGTCGTACTGCCGGCGGCCGGACGCGGCAGTTGATGGTCCGACACCTGAACGAGGACGATGCCTGGGAGCTGGACGGCACGGAAGGCGCGCTCGATCCGTTCTTCTCGCCGGACGGGACCTGGATCGGGTTCTTCTCGTTCCCGGGTCCTCCCGGACCCTCCGAGCGCATCCAGTACCGCTGGACGTTGAAGAAGACGCCGGCACGCGGGGGTGCGCCCGTAACGCTGGCCGAGAACGTCCCCGCATTGGGGGGAAGTTGGGGCGACGACGACCGCATCGTGCTCGGTGGCATGGGCGGCCCGCTGCGCGTGCCGGCCGGCGGCGGAACGCCGGAGGCGGTGCTGCCGGCCGGAACCGTGTCGGAGTTGGCCGTGTGCTCGGCGCCCCACGTGCTTCCCGGATCCGAAGCGCTGTTGTTCTCCGAGGCGTCGGCCGACGCAGGCCCGCGCTTGTGGGCGTGGTCGCTGGCCGACGCGGCTTCGCGGATCGTGGTGTCCGAGGCGACGCAGGCCACCTACGCCCCGACCGGCCACCTGCTGCTCCAGCAGGCGACCCGTCCGACGCCGGGAAACCCCCGTTCCGGCGCCGCGACCCTGCTGGCGGCCCCCTTCGATGCCGAGCGTCTCGAGTTGACCGGTGCGCCGGTCCCCGTGGTTCCCGACGCGGGATCGAGCGCCTGGGCCGCCGACGGCACGCTCCTCTACGCGCCAAGCACCGGAGGCCGCATCGGGGAGGGCGACCGTGCCCTCGTGTGGCTGGACCGGGCCGGGAACGAGGAGCCGATCCTAGCTCCGCCGCGCGTGTACGGCGCGCCGCGACTGTCGCCCGCGGGCGATCGCATCGCGCTCGACGTCGCGGCCGATGACGGCAGTTCCGACATCTTCATCTACGACCTCGCCCGGGAGGCGTCGAACCGCCTGACCTTCGAGGGCTGGAACGTCAATCCGCTCTGGTCGCGGGACGGCCGGCGTGTCTTGTTCACGTCGCTGCGCTCCGCTGGATTCGGCCTGTCCCGGAAGGCGGCGAACGGCACCGGGCAGGTGGAGGGACTGGGCACGACCAGGCCGATACAGATGGCCTCCGCATGGGCGGGCGAACCGGACACGCTCGTCGTCATGCGCGCGAACAGCATGACGGACGCGGACATCCACCTGCTGCGGCTGGACGGCGAGCGGGATTCGGAGCCACTGATCGCGACCTCGTTCGCCGAGTCGTTGCCCGCGGTCTCGCCGGACGGCCGCTGGATCGCCTACCAGTCGAACGAATCCGGCCGCTCGGCCGTCTACGTCCGGCCGTTTCCGAACATCGACGACGGCAAGTGGCAGGTGTCTCCGAGGGCCGGCTTCTCGCCGGTCTGGTCACGCGACGGACGGGAGCTCTTCTACATTGCGGCCGGTCCCGACGGCAGGGCGATGATGGCGGTCGGCTACACCGGCGATCCCACGTTCACGCCCGCCCGCCCGGAGCGGCTCTTCACGCTGCCGAACGACATCGACTTCGGGGGCGTCTTCCGCCAATGGGACGTCGCGCCGGACGGCGAACGCTTCGTCATGCTCCGGGAAACGGAAGAAGACCCGGCGGGGAACGACCCGCGCGAGGGGCCGGCGGAGCTCGTCTACGTCGGCAACTGGTTCACGGAGCTCGTCGAGCGGGTTCCGATTCCTTGACGTTCGGAGGAGGAACCCCTGCGCCGCGCCGGGAACGGTTGGGAGTCGGCGCCGCGGAAACCGCGCAGACGCTGAGCCCAGCGCGTACCGCCCCGCCCCTTCGGCGTCACGCCGCGGTGGAGCAGGTTTCGCTTGCGGCGCGCCCGGTGCTGTGGTACAAACGTCCTTCCACACAAGCTCTACTGTACGTGCACGCGTTGGTTTCGGTGCCAAGGAGATATCGATGAACTTGCAGCGCACGCTCGTCGCCTTGTTCGTGCTCGGCATGGTCGCGGCCGCCGCCCCCGGCTACGCGCAGCACGACGCCGAGGTGACCTATTACAAGGACGTCCTGCCGATCATGCAGGAGAACTGCCAGACCTGCCATCGGCCGTCCGGCTACAACATCAGCGGCCTGATCGCGCCGATGTCCTTCATGGACTACCGGGAGACCCGACCCTGGGCCCGCTCCATCGCCCGCAAGGTCGAGTCGCGCGAGATGCCGCCGTGGTTCGCCTCCGCGCCGCAGGGCGTGTTCGAGAACGAGCGCGGCCTGACCGACGCCGAGATCGACACCATTCTGCAGTGGGTCGACGCCGGCGCCCCGGCGGGCGACAGGGCCGATGCGCCACCGGCCGTGCAGTGGGCCGAGGACGCCAACGACGGCTGGTCGCTCGGCACCCCCGACTTCGTCGTGAAGATGCCGGAACCCTACTTGGTCGAGGACGACATCTACGACATCAACATCACCTTCTACGCGGAGCTCACGGAGGACATCCTGCCGGAGGACACCTGGGTGAAGGGCTGGGAGTTCCGCGTCGGCGACAACCAGATCACCCATCACATGTGCTCGTCGGTCATCGAGCCGGGCGCCTTCGTGCCGCCCGACGCCGTCGAGGACGAGGGGGCCGACGTGGCCGGCCGCCAACTGCTGAGTTGCGTCGCCGAGGGCGGCGAGGCGGACATGCTGCCGGACGGCTTCGGCGTGCTGCTGAAGACCGGCTCGAGCATCTCGTTCAACATGCACTACCACAAGGAGCCCGCCGAGGGCTCGGCCGCGTGGAGCAATCCGCAGGTCGCGTTCTTCGTCGCCGACGAGCCGGTGAAGCACAAGGTCATCAACGACACGCTGTCGAACCGCGGCTTCGAGATTCCGCCGAACCACCCGAACTACCGGATCGGGTCGTCGCGCGTCCTCGACAAGGACATCCTGGTGCTGACCTACTGGCCGCACGCGCACCTGCGGGCGACCGCGGCGCGCTACGTCGCGCACTACCCCGACGGGACCGAGGAGCTGCTGCTCGACGTGCCGCACTACGACCAGAGCTGGCAGGTGACCTACAAGTACAAGGAGCCGAAGCTGCTGCCGAAGGGCACCCGCATCGACGTCGACTTCTGGTACGACAACTCGCCCGAGCGCGCGTCGCGGCGCGGCTTCAACCCGAACCGCTTCGTGGGCCACGGGCCGCGGACCGACGACGAGATGTCGCTCGGGTTCATCGGCTACGTCGAGCTCGAAGAGTCCGAGGCGATGCCGGCCACGACCAACAACAACTGACGAACCCGCCACGGCCGGGTTCGACATGCTTCCACAGGGCGGGACCGCTCGGGTCCCGCCCTTGCTGTTTTCTCCATGCGATATCGAATGCTCGAAGCCAGTGACGGATCGCCCGCCGCCCACCTACGGCACGGTCAGGCGCGCGTCCTGATCGCGGCCGGCGTCGCCGCGTGTCTCACCACCGCGGTCGCCGGCGCACAGACGCCGGAGCCCAGCCACGAGGCCGACGGTCTCGTGCACGCCTCGCTCGTGCTCGAGGTCCAGGAAGTCGACGTCGCCTTCCCGCCCGGGTTGCGGGCCGGGCACCACGCCTACCAGTGGCTCCTCTCGGGCACGGTCGGATCCCGGGTGAAGGTCGGCACGCTGGACGCGCACCGCGCGCTGCGGCTCGGCACGCTGGAACCGGACATCGAAGCGATCGAGGCGGAGATGGCGGCCCTCGTTGCCGCGAGAGAGGCGGAGGCCGAGGCCGGGGAAACCGAGGAATCCGACGAGGACGCGGAAGAATCCGATGGGGAATCGGACGAGTCCGACGAGGAGATGGAACCGACCGATCCCGACCTCTGGCTCGTGCGCGACCCGGCGGGCTGGCAACTGGAGATCCACCCGGCCGACGGCGGCGCCGTCGAGGTCGTTCCGCTGAGCCACGAGGAGACCGCCGCCGAGTCGCCGACGTTCACCGCGTCGCTCCACGCCACGGGCGCCGAGACCGGGCGCCTGTCGCTGCGCTGGGGGCATCACGCCTGGAGCGCCGACTTCCGGTTCGAGGAACTGCCGGAAACGCCGCGCCGTGCGCTCGTGTCGGGTCGCGGTACCGCTCGCGAGGCCGAGGATTCGAACGACGCTATCGCTCGCGGCAACATGCTGGCAGAACGGAACGAGACCGCCATGGTGCTGCCGAACGGGGCGAGCATCACGATGCTCTACTGGAAGAGCATCGACATCGAGGACGAAGACTACCCGAACGTCGCGGCGGTGCGGGACGGCGCGGTCGTTGAAATGATTCGCTCGCCGGTGCTGCGGCTGAAGAGCGACGTCGCGCTGCGGTTCGGCAAGGCCGACATCCCGACCGGCAACCTCGCGCCGGGGTTCGCCGGCGCCTACGGCATCTGGCTGCGGAAGGCGGGCGACGGGTGGCGATTCGTGTTCAACCACGAACCCGACTCCTGGGGCACGCAGTACGACTCATCGTTCGACGCGGCCGAGATCGCGGTCGATTACACGCGCACGGCGGGATCGTTCCGCCCGCTCGGGGCCACGCTCGTCCCGACAGGCTCCGATCGGGGGCGGCTGGTCGTGCACTGGGGCCCGCACGAGTGGTCGGCGGACTTCGTCGTCAGCGAATGAGGCAGCACAAGGTCAGTGCGTCGTCACCGAATAACGCAAGGCAATCAGGGGAATGACGTGGCGCGAAGCCGGACCTGACCCCGGCAAGCGCCAGTCCTGAATCGGGAGTGGACGTCATGACGCAGCACAGAACCGTATTCCACATCGTCCTGGCCGGACTGCTGCTGGCCCTCGCGACGTCGGCGCTGCAGGCCCAGCGCCCCGCCGTGTCCGGGCCGCGCGCCGGACTGTCGACGGGCCATCCGCTGACCTCGGCCGCCGCGTTCGAGATCCTGATCCAGGGCGGCAACGCGTTCGACGCGGGAGTGACGGCGATGCTCGTGGGCGGCGTCATCGAGCAGGACCTGTACGGCCTGGGCGGCGAGTCGCTGGTGCTGGTCTATCCCGCCGCCGAGGGCAAGGTCACCTCCGTCGTCGCCCAGGGCTGGGCGCCCAAGGGGGCCAGCATCGAGTGGTACGAGTCGAGGGAACGCGACCTGTTCGGCGAAGGCCTCGACCCGGCCGTCGTCCCCGGCGCGCTGCACGGCGTTCTGACGGTGCTGGAGCGCTGGGGCACGATGCGCTTCGAGCAGGTGTCGGCCCGCGCCATCGAGTACGCGGAGCACGGGTTCCCGCTGCGCCCCCTCACGGCGCGCGCCATCGAGGCGAACCTCGAGTTCATGGAGGCGTGGCCGGACAACCAGCGGTTCTGGCTGAAGCCCGACGGCTCGCTCTACGCCGCGGGCGAGACGATCAGGTTCCCGACGCTGGCCGCCACGCTGACGAAGATGGTCGAGGCGGAACGGGCCAACGTCCATCGCGGCCGCGAGCAGGGCATCGCCGCCGCGCGCGATCGCTTCTACAAGGGCGACATCGCCGAGGAGATGGTCGCGTTCCTGCAGGAGCACGGCGCGCCGTTCGAGCTGAGCGACTTCGCCGAGTTCTACTCCCGCGTGGAGGAGCCGACCAGCACCGACTACCGGGGCTACACCATCTACAAGCACGGCTTCAACAGCCAGGGCCCGGTCCTGCTGCAGGCCCTGAACATCCTGGAGGAGTTCGACCTGCAGGCGATGGGCCACAACAGCCCCGACTACATCCACACGGTCGTCGAGGCGATGAAACTGGCCTACGCGGACCGCGACACCTACTACGCGGACACGGATTTCGTCGACGTGCCGGCCGAGGGCCTGCTCTCGACTTCCTATGCACAGGAGCGCGCGGCTCAGATCGACCCGGCCGTGGCGTCGGTAGCCTTCCATGCCGGCGATCCGCTGCCGCACGACCCGAACGTGAGCGAGTGGCCGTTCTGGGTCGCCGACATTCCGGACGGGGTGGCGGCCAGCGACGCCGACGGATCGTTCGTGCCGTCGGCGGGCGGCCTGAAGGACACCACGCACATCGCGGTCATCGACGAGGACGGCAACATCTTCGACGCCACGCCGAGCGGCGGCTGGACCGGCGGCGGGGTCATCCTCGGCGCCACGGGCATCGGGCTCAGCACGCGCGGCGAGCAGTTCTGGCTCGATCCGGACCGCGCCAACCAGATCCGCCCGCGCGCCCGCCCACGCTACACGCTGACGCCGAGCATCGTCTTCAAGGACGGCGAGCCGCTGATGGCCATCGGTACGCCGGGCGGCGACAACCAGGATCAGACCATCCTGCAGGCGTTCCTGAACGTCGTCGAGTTCTGGGACGACTGGTACCCCAATCTGCACGACGCGATCGCGTGGCCGCGCGTGCGGACGCAGCACCTGCACGGGTCGTTCTGGCCGCATGCCGCCGGCTTCAACCGGATGGACCTCGAATCGAGGATATCGTCCGAGGTGGCGAACGAACTGCGCCGCCGGGGGCACCACGTCAACGAGGTCCGGCCTTTCGGGATGTCCGGCTGCGCGACCGCGGTCCTCATCGATCCGGCCACCGGAAACCGCCTGGCCGCCGGCGATCCGCGGCGCGACTGCTACGCGCTGGCGTACTGACGGACGGAGGAGACGCCGAGCTCGCCGCTCCCCGGCGCTGAACAGGACCATAGCGCGCCGGCCGTAGCTCCGTCCGCACGAATCCGCGATGCTGGCCGAACTGAGGTCGACGCTACAGTCTCTGGCCGCCGGCGCCGTGGCGTTGCCGGAGTACTGGCGTAGCGGGGTGGTCTACAACCCGCTGTCGGCCCGGGCGATCCAGGACCCGTACCCCACCTACGCACGGTTGCGTGCCCGCTCCCCGGTGCACCGCAGCCGGCTGCTGGAAGCCTGGGTGTTCACCCGCTACGCGGACGTGGAGGCCATTCTTCGCGACTACAAGCGGTTCTCGAACATGCCCTCCCACCGCAGGGCGCCGCGGCGGCGACAGATCGCCGTGCCGCCGCGGGCGGACTGGACCATGCTGTTCTTCGACCCGCCTGAACATACCCGCCTGCGAGCGCTGGTCAACCAGGCGTTCACGCCGCGGGCGGTGGCTGCCCTGGAACCGCATATCCGGACGCTCATGGGGGAGCTGCTCGACGACCTGGAAAACCCCTCGGAATTCGATCTCATGTCGGCCGTGGCCAATCCCCTGCCGGTGATCGTGATCGCCGAGATGCTGGGCGTGCCGCCGGCAGACCGGGATCGCTTCAAGCGCTGGTCGGATGCGCGCGCGCGACTGCTCGAACCGACGATCACCGCGCACGAGAGAGAGCGGGCCGCGGCCGCCGGCGAGTCGCTGGACGCCTACTTCATGCCCATCATCCAGGCCCGGCGCCGCGAGCCCAGAGACGACATCGTCAGCGCCCTCGCCCAGGCGGAGGAGGAGGGAGATTCCCTCACCGAGCGCGAGATGCTCCTGATGTTGCGCCTGCTGCTGATTGCCGGCAACGAGACCACCACGAACCTGATCGGCAACGGTGTGCTGGCGCTGCTGCGGCATCCGGAGCAGATCGAGCTCCTGCGCAAGGACCCGAGCCGGATACCCGCGGCGGTGGAGGAGCTGCTGCGCTTCGACACCCCGGTGCAGCTCGACATTCGGGCCGTGCTGGAGGACTGCGAGATACACGGCGTTCCTCTGCGGCGCGGCGACGGCGCCATCCTCGCCATCGGTGCGGCCAACCGCGACCCGGAGGTGTTCGACTATCCGGAGCGGCTCGACGTGGAGCGCGCCAAGGGCAGCAACATCTCGTTCGGACGTGGCGTCCACCACTGCATCGGCGCCCCGCTGGCGCGTCTGGAAGGACGCATCGCGCTGGAGATGCTCCTGGAGCGCTACTCGTCGCTACGGCTGCTCACGGACCGTCCCAGATTTCGCCGAGGCATCGTGCTGCGCGGCCTGGAATCGCTGCCGGTCGCCGGCGTCCCGGCTTGACCCGACTCACCCTCCGGCTTCCGCGCGAGGCACCATGGGCCGGGCCGGCGGCGCTACGCGGCGGTTGCGCGGCCCGTTCATCACCGTCCCTATCGCGGTGTAGCGCACGCCCACCTGGTAGACGACCAAGAGGCCCGCAACGATCGTGGTGCTGATCAGCAGGAACTTCAGGTGGATGCTGATCGGCCAGGTCACGAGCACCATCTGGGCCCCGATCACCAGCGGCAGGTGGGTCAGGTAGAGCCAATAGGAGGCATCCGACAGATAGCGCACCCAGAAGCGTTCCCGCGCGAAGATCCAGCGGAACAGCCCCATCGATCCGAAGCACATCAGCCACGCGAAGGCGACCTGCACCACCGCGGCGACGCCCCAGACCCAAGGCGCGCCGGCGTACTGGAACCCTTCGTCGTACAGAAGCGCCACACCCGCGGGGAGCAGCAGCAACAGCGAGGGTACGATGGCTACAGCCCACCAGCGCCGTACCGCGATGTCCCGCTGGCGGAAGTACACCCCGAACGCGAAGAACGCGGCGTAGTAGGCAAACACGCGGCCGGCGGCAGTCCGTCCGCCGTATCCGGGCCGAACGCCAACTCGTCCATCACGTACTGCGGCGCGACGGTCAGCGGCACGAGGAGCCACCATGCGGGATGGCGGAACGTCAGCCCCAGCCGGGCAGCCACGATGAACGCCGCCGCCAACAGCAGCAGGTACCAGAGGAACCAGAGGTGGTCCAGCCCCTCCACCCACGCCAGCAGCCAGTGGAACAACGTGAAGTCGGCGCCGACCTCGAGCCACCGGATGGCGGGGACGACGGTGAACATGCCCGCCAGCAGCGGCAGGCCGAGGCGCTTGAGGCGATGGCGCCACAGGGCGCGCAATCCGCGCGACTGCCACAGCATCGCGGTGAAGAAACCGCTGAGCAGGAAGAACAGCGGCATCCGGAACCCGTGGATCACCGACAGGATCCAGGCGTAGACGTTGGCTTCCGGCGGGGTCTCCCAGGCCCACGCCTCGTGCACCGGCCAGTAGTCGACCGGCACGAGAAAGACGCCGGCGTGCAGCAGGATCCCCAGCAACATGGCGAAGCCGCGCAGCGCGTCGAAGTCGTGGAACCTGGCCATGTTCGTGCCGGCCTGCGTCGCCATGTCTCGATTGTAGAAGATGCAATCGACCGGCTGGCGGATTGTCTCTATAATGCCGACCCACAACAATCCAGTCCCAGCCGAGGTGCGATCATGACCAAGCGATCCCTGCCGGCCCTGTTTCTCTCGGCGGCTCTCCTGATCGGCCTCGTGGCGCCGGGCGCCTGGACGCCGGCCCGCGCGCAGGACGACGTCCCCGCGCTGCTGCAGGACTACGTCCCGGTGACCGACGAGATGCTGCGCGATCCGCGTCCCGAAGACTGGCTCACCTTCCGGGGCGGCTACCGCCTCTGGGGCTACAGTCCGCTCGATCAGATCGACGCGGACACGGTCGGCGGCCTCCAACTGGCCTGGTCGCGCTCGATGACCGAGGGCTACCAGGAGGTGGAGCCGATCGTCTACAACGGCGTGATGTACTTCCCGCACGTGGAGGACCGCGTGGAAGCGGTCGACGCGACGACGGGCGACCTGCTCTGGGAGTACCGGCGCTTCACGCCCGACGAGCCCTGGAACACCACCGGCACGCGGGCTCGCTACCGCAACGTCTCGATCTACGACGACAAGATCTACGTCGCCACCAACGACGCGTTTCTCGTGGCGCTCGACGCGCGGACCGGCGAGCTGGTCTGGGAATCGCAGCGGGCCGACTGGCGCGAGCAGGTGGCGCAGACCACCGGGCCGATCATCGTCGACGGCATGGTGGTGACCGGCTCCCGCTGCAACCCGTCGAGTCCGCGGCCGGGCGGCTGCTTCATCACCGGCCACGATCCGCAGACCGGAGAGGAGCGCTGGCGGGTGAACACCGCTGCGACGCCCGATCAGGCGGGCGGCGACACCTGGGGCGGCCTCGCGCGCTCGGCCCGCCGCCACACCTCCGCCTGGATGCAGGGGAGCTACGACCCCGAGCTCGGCCTCGTCTTCTGGGGCACCGGACCGCCGTCGCCGCTGCCGGAGCCGCTGCGCGGATCGGGCAAGGCCGACCTGCTGTACACCAACTCGACGCTCGCCCTCGATCCGCAGACCGGCGAGCTGGTCTGGTACTTCCAGCACCTGCCGCGCGACAACTGGGACCTCGACCATGTCTTCGAGCGGCTGATCGTCGAGACCGAGGTGTCGCCGGATCCCGCCGCGGTGCCCTGGATCAATCCCGACCTGGTGCCGGGCGAGACCCGGAAGGTGATCACCGGCATTCCGGGGAAGACCGGCCTGGTCTGGACGCTCGACGCGGCGACCGGCGAGTTCCTCTGGGCGCGGCCGACCGTCTACCAGAACATCATGACCGGCCTCGACCTGCGGACCGGCCGGCCGATGATCGACGAGAGCACCACCCCCTGGTCGGTCACCGACCCCGTGCTCGCCTGCCCGCACCTGCTCGGCGGCAAGAACCAGCCGTCGGGCGCCTACAGCCCCGACACCAACGCGATGTACATGCCGATGAACAACTCCTGCATGGATCTGTCGATGTCGGTGGAGGTGGCGGGCCCGAGCGACGGCTACGACGTCCGCGCCGTCGTGCGCCACCATCCGGCCGTCGATGCCGACACGACGCCGGTCGGCCGGCTTGGAGGCGATCTCGGCCTCGACCGGCAGGACGCTCTGGCGCTACCAGCAGCGCGCGCCGATCTACGGATCGGTTCTCGCCACCGGCGGCAACCTGGTCTTCTCCGGCGACACCATCCGCCGGTTCCGCGCCTTCCACGCCGAAACGGGCGACATCCTCTGGCAGACCATCCTGAACGGCCCGGTCAGCGGCCGTCCGATGAGCTACAGCGTGAACGGCCGGCAGTACGTCGCCATCCCGGCCGGCGGCATCACACAGGGAGCCAGCTTCCTCAGGATCACCCCCGAACTCACCACGTCGACCGGGAGCAACACGCTGTTCGTGTTTGCGCTGCCGGAGGAGTGAGAGGGTATCAAGACTGAGCTGCCGTAGCTGGCCGGAACGTCTAAGCTCTCGTTTATGAGAGCTTGAAGAGGCAGTGGGCGGCCACGCCACCCCCCCTCTCCCCAACTGCGTGCAGAATCCATTGCCGCACTGCATCATTTTTGATGCATTATAGCTATAATGCGGACCAAGCTCTCATTATAGTTGCTTTATGATCTCCTCTCACGCATCGGATCACGCGGCCTTGCAAGCGCTTGGTCGCTGCCTTGCCCGCCATCGCCTGAACCGGAACCTCACCCAGGCCGCGTTGGCCGCGCAGGCCGGCGTCTCCACGCCGACCGTACAGCGCATCGAGCAGGGACATTCGTCGCAGGCCGTGAACCTCGTGAGGATTCTGAGAGCGCTCGGGCTGCTGGACAACCTGGACGCCCTCGTGCCCGAGCCGGCCATCAGTCCGATCCAGCAGGCCAGGATGCGGGGCCGAATCCGGCAACGCGCCTCGTCCCCGTCCGGCAAGCCGGAGCCATCCGCCGACTGGTCATGGGGCGACGAACCGTGACCGTAGCCACAGTCCGGCTATGGAAACGAACGATTGGGGCCGTAAGCTGGGATGACGATCACGGTTTCGCCCATTTCGAATACGATCCGGCCTTCGTTCCCGGCGGCCGGCAGGTCGCGCCGCTCACGATGCCGCTGGGCAGCGACATCTACTCGTTTCCGGCGCTGCCTCGGCAGACGTTCCACGGCCTGCCGGGCCTTCTCGCAGACTCGCTTCCCGACCGCTTCGGCAATGCGCTCATCGATGCGTGGCTCGCCAGGCAGGGACGCGACCCGGGCGACTTCAACGCCGTTGAACGCCTCTGCTACATCGGAGTCCGCGGCATGGGCGCGCTCGAGTTCGTCCCCGCCACGGGTCCGACGTACCGATCCGCACGCGTCGACGTAGCGGCGCTCGTCGAGCTCGCCGGCGAGATCCTCACCAGGCGTGCGGCCCTCGGAGGCTCACTTGCGCCTGCCCACGGAGAGCGGGCCTTGCAGGACATCCTGCGAGTCGGCACCTCGGCGGGCGGCGCGCGAGCGAAGGCGGTCATCGCCTGGAACCCCGAGACCGATGAAGTCCGCTCCGGACAGATAAAGGCCGGCGACGGCTTCTCCCATTGGCTGCTCAAGTTCGACGGGGTAGCGGGCAACAAGGACAAGGAACTCGAAGATCCCCGTGGCTATGGTCTGATCGAATACGCGTACCACCTCATGGCGCGGGCGGCCGGCATCCGGATGACCGAATGCCGAATCCTGGAAGAGAACGGCCGCCACCACTTCATGACCCGGCGATTCGATCGCATGGACACGGGTCGCAAGATCCACATGCAGTCGCTGGGGGCCCTGGCGCACTACGACTTCAATCAGGCGGGCGCGTACTCCTACGAGCAGGCCCTCCGGATCATCGACCGGCTGGGGCTCGGCAAGGACGCGGCGGAGGAGCAGTTCCGGCGCATGGCCTTCAACATCGTCGCCCGCAATCAGGACGATCACGTCAAGAACGTCGCCTTCCTGATGGATCGGGCGGGCCGCTGGTGGCTCTCTCCCGCGTTCGACGTCACTTACAGCTACAATCCCGCCGGCCGCTGGACCGGCGCGCACCAGATGACCCTGAACGGCAAGCGCGACGGCTTCGAGGTCGACGACTTCGTGGCATGCGCCAGGAACGCCAGTCTGAAGCGCGGCCGGGCCACCGCTATCCTGCGCGATGTCCAGGGGGCCGTGTCACGCTGGAGCGAGTTCGCGGAGAGAGCGGGAGTGCCGACCGACACGATGCGCCGGATCAGCACCGCCCATCGCACGGATCTGCTTCGGTAACCGGCGTTTCGGGGCGCTAGAACACGATGCGCAGGCCGATTTGGGCTTGCCTCGGAGCGCCGACGAGCACGCTGGCGAGGCCGAACTCCGGGTTCGGGGTCAGGCCGTCCTGCTCGAACACCTCCTGCTGGTCGGCGTGCCCGACCCGGAAGGCGCCGGTATTCAGGAGGTTGAAGACCTCGAAGAGCCCCTCGACTCGTGTCTCTCCGAGCTGGAAGCGTCGAGTCAGCCGCAGATCGAGATTGGTCCAGGGGGCGTTCCGCTCGCCGTTCACCGGCGCCAGCGCCCCGTCCACCACGGCCCGGGTCTGGGCGCCGTGCGGCCCCACGGCGAAGCCGGGGTGGTTGTGGAAGCCCACGGCCGGATCGAGTGCCGTGTAGGGCGAACCCGACTGCGCCGTGAAGATGCCGCTCGCGGTGATGTCGAAGGGCAGGGAGAAAACGCCGCTCGCCACGAAACGGTGGGGGACGTCGCGGATCGAGAGTCCCCAGTCGTAGTCGGGGTCCGTGGGGTCGGTCAGGGTCAGGCTCCCCGAGCGCTCGTTGTCGTCGTTCGAGCGGTCGCGCGACCAGGTGTAGTGCGCCTGGAACTGCACGCCGTCGCGGAAGCGCCGGCGCACCGCGGCGGTGAGCGCCAGGTAGTCGGACCGGGCCGGCGACGCGCGCACCAGGATGGGCCCGTAGGCCGGGTTGATCCGCTGGCCGGAATACACCGGGCGTCCGAAAGCGTCGCGCACGGGCGCCGGAACGTTGGCGTCGTAGTTCGAGGCGAGCGAATCGCTCCGGGCATGCAGCAGATCGAGCGAGGCGGCGAGGTCGCCGCGGATCTCCCGCTCGTACCCCAGGTTGACGCGGATGGTCCGGGGATCCTCGAAGCCGGGGTCGAAGTGGCTGAGCGCGGGGATCAGGCCGCGCGGCGGGCTGTCGTTGTCGATGGGCGCGCCCAGCGGCACGAAGCCCGTCTCTCCCGGCGACACGATGGCGTTCCCGTAGCGCGGGTAGATTCCGGTGTCGCTGTGGGCGGTTGAGAACAGCAGTGTCGGCGTGCGGGCGAAGAAGACCCCGCCCGCGGCCCGGACGACGCTCCCCGGGTCGGGCGACCAGACCAGCCCGGCGCGGGGCGAGAAGTTGTCGAGGTCGTTGGGGATGCGCCGCCCTTCCGGGAGCACGTGCTCGATCGCGCCGGGGTTCACCGTGCCGTCCCAGCGTGCGCCGACCTGCAGGGTGAGACGCCGGTTCGGGCTCCACGAGTCCTGGGCGTAGGCCCCGAGAATCTGCTGGGAGACCACGAAGTTGGGGTTCTGCATGCTCCCGAAGAAGATGACGGCCCGCGCGGGCGTGCCGGCGGCGAAATCCTGCAGCGTATCGAAGTCGTAGGCCCCATCGGCGTTGCCCACGAAGAACTCGCTCAGGGCGTCGTGGCTCAGTGAGAAGCCCGCGCGCAGCTCGTGGTTTCCCGAGACGAAGGAGAACCGCTCCTGGATCTCGACCTTCCGCTCCTGGTTGGTGACCGGCAGCCACCAGGGCTTGCCGAACGAGCCGAACGACGGGTTGTAGATCCGGAAATGCGCCTGCAGCGCGCCCGCGGGAAGGTGCGAGCGACGGTCGAAGTCGTCGTAGGCGTACTGGACGCGGAGCTCGTTGACCCCGTTCTCTCCGACGACCGAGACCACCGAGCCCACCGTCGAGTGGCTCTTCACGAACCGGCGCGATTCTTCCCCGACGAAATCCGACACGCGCGAGTAGTCCGTGTAGTTGTAGCGCAACGCGAGCGAATGCCGCTCGGTCGCCCGGTGGTTCAGCTTGCCGAACAGGATGAGGTTGTCCGTTTCCCGGAGGAAACGCCCGCTCGCGGTGCGACCGCGCTCGGGGTCGGCGGCGGCGATCCCGTCGTCGTTGGGGAGGTATCCGGCCACCAGCTCGGGGAAGGCGGCCGAAACGGCATCGTACTGCCCGCGACCGCGGATGTCCCGAAGGAAGGGCTGGTTCTGGGCGGTCTGGTCGTAGGAGACGAAGAAGTGGGTGCGGTCGCGCCGGATGGGTCCGCCGAGCGACGCGCCCCAGTTGTAGCGGCGGAACTCGTCCACCTCGTACCGCGCGTCGTCGGCGGACACGCCGCGCCCGGCGTCGAGCGGCGACCGCGGCAGCCGGGCCGACAACTGATCGTCGCGCAGGAAGAGGACGCCGGAGCCGGACAGCTCGTTGGTGCCGCTCTTGGTGATCACGTTCATGGCGCCGCCGCCGGAGCGGCCGGCCTCGGCGGAGTACCCGCTGGTGACCACCTGGAACTCCTGCACGGACTCCTGCGCCACCAGGGCGCCCCCGCCCTCCCGCGCCAGCCCGCCCCGCCCGAAGCCGAAGAAGGCGCTTTTCGCGTCCGCGCCGTCGATGGTGAGTCCCGAGTTCACGGCGCGCTGGCCGCTCAGCGAGATCCTGCCCCTGGCATCCACCTGAACCGTCGGCTTCAGTAGGGCGAACCGCACGAAGTCGCGGCCCGAGATCGGCAGGTTGGCGATCTCGTCCTCGGTCACGTAGCCGGCGACCCCGGTCCGCCCCACCTCGAGGAGCGGGGCCTGCCCGGTGACCAGCACGGTCTCTTCGACCGCCGCCAAACCAAGCCGCAGGTCCACCTCGAGGCTCTGCCCGACGAGCAGGCGAACGCCCTCTCGCCGGATCGAGCGGAAACCGGCCAGCGATGCCAACAGGTCGTACTCCCCGCTGGGAACCGCGCGCAGGGCGAAGAAGCCCCCCTGGTTCGTGACCGCGGTGCGGCGCTGGCCGCGCTCGAGGTCCACGAGCTCGATGGTCACTCCCGGAAGGCTCGCTCCGGTGTCGTCGCTCACGAACCCCTGAACCGAGGCGAGCGACTGCGCGGCGGGCGTCGCGGAGACGGCGAAGATGAGGACGAGAACGGCGGCGGCCAGCGACGAGCTCGTCATGGTGCGAACCCGAACACCCGCGCGACTATCCGGGAATCGCGCACGTGGACGGCGTGCCGGCCCGCGTGCATACGTGAATTCGTGCATACACGAATTATAGGCGCCTCCGAGGTGCAATCGCGGACCGCGCGCATACCGCGGGTGCTACTCGAACCGGAGCGTCTCCGTCGGGGCAATCGACGACCTGGGGCGGGATCTGCGCCACGCCTTCCGTAGCCTGCGGCGCAATCCCGGTTTCGCGACCACGGTGGTGCTCGTAATGGCGCAAGCCCCAGATGTCGCGGGTCCGTTCGCGGATCAGCGCCCCGTTGCCCAGCTTGCGTTGCGCGGCCCGGTCGGCAACGTCCTCGGCGAAGCCGGCATCGCCTGCCGCTCGCGATCGAGCTCCAGGTGGAGACGCAACTCCTCCTGGAGGTCCGCCTCCGCCTGGCGGCGGCCGAGGTACGGCACCACCCTGTACAGCCACAACGGCCACTTCATGGCGCCACCTCGTTCACTCCCCCGCTTCCGCCGGCCGCATGACGCGTCCCACCGCCTCGACCATGCGCTCCCACTTCGTCGCTTCCCGCACGAGCTGGCGGCGGCCCGCATCGGTGAGGGCGTAGAACTTCGCGCGCCGGTTGTTCGTCGATACGCCCCAGGTGCCGCTTATCCAGCCGCGCTTGAGCAGCCGGTGAAGCGCCGGGTAGAGCGATCCGTGGTCCACCTGCAGTACGTCGTTCGAGGTCCGCTCGATGGTGACCGCAATCTGGTGGCCGTGCGCGGAACGCTGCCGGAGCGTCTGCAGGATCAGCATGTCCAGCGTGCCTTGGAGCAGTCCGAGCTGCTCGTCGCTCAGGGGTGGTCGTGCCACTTGTGCGCCTCCACGGGTAGACGATCTACTAGAGCAGCAGCGACAGGTAGAATGTCAAGGGGTTCCAGGCAGCGCCTCGTGAACGGTTCGGAGTGCTACCCTGTTCGTGCGCCGGCATCGCCACCATCGCACGCGGCGGATGGCTACGGGAGTCGGCGGAAGAAGCGCCGGTTCCCGCCGTCGACGACAAGGAGACCACGATGTTCCGAAACCCAGCGCACCGCCGCGTCACCACCTCCCGATGCGCGCGGTTGGCGTACCCCACCGTGGTGGCCGGCCTCTTGGTGGGTATCGCGGCCGGACCGACGATCTCTCGTGATGGATGCGATCAGGGGCGACGAACCACCTGCCAACTGACACCGCCGAGCTTCAGGATCGGCTGCGGACCATTGCAGTGGCCATTTGCCTGGCGGTGATGCTCGGCGTGCCCGCGCTCGCCGCGCAACTGCCGCCGGGCCTGCTGGAACGCGCCGAACAGGGCGACGCGATCGCGCAGAACGAGCTCGGCAGCCGCTACTACGCCGGTCGCGGCGTCGAGCGCGACGACGCGGAAGCGGCGCGCTGGATCCGTCTCGCCGCGGCGCAGGGCTATGCGCCCGCGCAGTACAACCTGGGGCTGCTCCACTTCCGGAACCGCGGCGTCGCGGGCAACGACGCCGAGGCGGCGCGCTGGTACCGGGCCGCGGCCGAGCAAGGCTACGCGCCGGCCCAGGCGGGCCTCGGCTACCTGTACATCTACGGGGCCGGCGTCGCCGAAGACCACGTCCTCGCCTACATGTGGCTGGAGCTGGCGCGGCGCGGCGCCGAGACCGACTTCACCGGACGGCTGTACGCCGGCCGGCGCGACGAGCTGGCCGAGCGGATGACGGACGACGACGTGCGCGAGGGCCGCCGGAGGGCCGACGAGTGGCAACCGGCCCCGGGCCGCTGAGGTCTTGCGCGGGCGGGAGACCGGCGTGCCGCCGAGGCGCGGAAGCGTGCCGGGATCGGTGTCGTTGGCGCATGCTCCGGCCGGAGCATCCCGTTGCCGCAGGTCGGCCAACCGGCGCACGCCGCCGCCCGACCCACTATGATGCGCACGTGACTCGTGAATCGTCTACTCGCTCGGCTGACGCCGCACCCAGGGAGGTCGACATGAAGCTCCGCTACGCACGCCTTCCGTTTTCGCTACTGCTTGTGCTCGGCATCGCGACGCTCGCCGTCGCCCAGACCGAGACCATCGACCCGACCCGGTTCGAGAGCGCCATCCAGGCGTTCGAGGCCGAGGACCGCGCCATGATGCCGCCCGAGGGCGCCATCGTCGTCACCGGCAGCTCAAGCATCCGGCGCTGGCATCCCACCCTGAAACAGGACCTCGCGCCGCTGACCGTAGTCCCGCGCGGCTTCGGCGGAAGCACGATGCAGGACGTCGAGCACTTCCTCGACCGGATCGTCCTGCCGTACAAGCCGCGCGCCGTCGTGATCTACGAGGGCGACAACGACACCGGCCGCTTCCGCGTACCCCCGGCCGAGATCGCCGGCCGTCTCGAGGCCATCGTCCAGCGCGTCCACGCCGCGCTCCCCGCGACGCGGGTATACGTGATGTCCGTCAAGCCGAGCCTGGCGCGCGTGGCGGTGTGGGACAAGGCACAGGAGACCAACGTGCTCTACCAGCGCCTGGCCGCCGGGAACGACCTGGTGTCGTACATCGATGTCGCCACGCCGTTCCTCCGCGCCGACGGCAACGTGATGGACGACATCTTCATCGAGGACGGGCTGCACCTGAACGAGAAGGGCACCCGCATCTGGGCCTCGACGATCAGGGCGGCCCTGATGGCCGGCGAGGCGCGGCACGAGACGACCGACCAGTGAGCCTGCCCGGCGGGGGGGTCCCGACTCCGGGAATCACCGGCCGGACCGCGCGGCCCTGCGCGCGGCGCCGGGACCGGTCCAGGAGCTTGCGCCGCAGTAACGCAGCGAAGCGGGGTTCCGAGACGCAAGTTCATGGTGAGGACGGGATGGGCCGGGACTCCGAGCCGGCCTACGGCGTTTCGGGGCGCTCGCTCGTCGCCGCCCGGCGCGTTTGCACGGGACTTGACATCCCGGGCCGGGGCGAGTCTAATGGTCTTGTAGATTAGCGACAGGAGATTGCATTGCGATCCAAGACGGACCTGTTGCAGGGCACGCTCGACCTGCTGATTCTGAAGACGCTGGCGCTCGGCCCGCGCCACGGTTGGGGCATCGCGCAGCGTCTCCAGCAGATCTCGGACGAAGTGCTGCAGGTCAACCAGGGCTCGCTCTACCCGGCGCTGCACCGGCTGGAGCAGCAGGGACTGCTCAGCGCGAGCTGGGGCAGCTCGGACAACAACCGGCAGGCGAAGTTCTACGCCCTGACGAACGCGGGGCGGCGCCAGCTCGACGCCGAGACCGCCCACTGGACCCGCATGTCGACGGCGATCGCGCGGGTGCTGGCGGCGACGTAGCGGCATGGACGGGGAGCGAACCGAATCGGCGCTCGCAGCGTCCAAGAAGACAGGCAGCGGCGGTAACGACCAATGGACATCGCCCGACCCGATCTCGCCCGGAAGAAGAAGCTCCGGCAAACCGTCTACGCCATCGCCGGACTCATCGTGATCGTGCTCATCACGGTCGGCGTCTCGCGCCTCGAGCCCGCGGCGCCTCGCGTCGACCGCGACACCATCTATCTGGACACGGTGCAGCGCGGCCCGATGGTGCGGCAGGTACGGGGCACCGGCACCCTGGTGCCGGAGCAGATTCGCTGGATCCCGGCCACCACCGACGGCACCGTCGAGCGGATCGTCATCCGTCCCGGCGCCCTCGTCAGCCCCGCCTCGGTCATCGTCGAGCTGAGCAATCCCGAGCTGGAGCAGACGGCGCTCGAAGCGCGCCTGAATCTGGACGCGGCGGAAGCGCGCTACAGCAACCGCCAGGTCGAGGTGGAGCGGGACATCCTGAACCAGCAGGCCACCCTCGCCACCGTGGAGGCCCAGCTCAAGACCGCGCGGCTGCAGGCGGACGCCGACGAGCAGCTCTTCGCCCAGGGTCTCGTCTCGTCGCTGGAGCTCCAGAAGTCGCAGGCGGCCGTGGAGGAATACGACACCCGGTTCCGCATCGAACGAGAACGGCTGCAGATGGCCACCGACACCGTCGAGGCGCAGCTCGCGGTGGAGCAGGCCGAGGTGGATCGACTGCGTACCCTGTACGAGTTGCGGCAGCAGCAGGTGGCCGACCTGCGCGTGCGGGCCGGAATGCCCGGCGTCCTGCAGCAGGTGCCCCTCGACGAAGGGCAGCGGATCACCACCGGCACGAACCTGGCCCGGGTCGGTGACCCGACGGTGCTCAAGGCCGAGCTGCGCATTGCGGAGACGCAGGCCAAGGACATCCAGATCGGCCAGTCCGCGGCGGTAGACACACGCAACGGCGTCATCCCGGGTCACGTCACCCGCATCGATCCGGCCGTGGAGAGCGGCACCGTGACGGTCGACGTCGCGCTCGACGGCGAGCTGCCGCGCGGGGCCCGCCCCGACCTGACGGTCGACGGCACCATCGAGCTGGAGCGGATGGACGACGTGCTCTTCGTCGGCCGGCCGGTGTTCGGGCAGGAGGAGAGCGTGGTCAGCCTGTTCAGGATCGAGGAGGACGGCACGCACGCCTCCCGCGCGCGCGTGAGCCTGGGCCGCGCCTCGGTGAACACGATCGAGGTGCTCGAGGGTCTGCGGACCGGCGACCGCGTGGTGCTGTCCGACATGTCGACCTGGGACCAGTTCGATCGGGTACGCATCGAGTAGAACGGAGCGAGTCGAGATGAGCGAAGCGCCGGCCCTGATTCAGTTGCAGAACGTCTCGAAGATCTTCTACACCGACGAGGTCGAGACGCATGCCCTTGCAGACGTCACGCTCGACATCTACCCGGGCGAGTACGTCGCCATCTCCGGCCCGTCCGGCTGCGGCAAGTCGACCCTGCTGTCGATTCTCGGACTGCTCGATTCTCCCACCGCGGGCGACTACACGCTGAACGGCCGTCCCGTGGCGCAACTCAGCCAGGCCGACAGGGCGCGGACCCGAAACCGGGAGATCGGCTTCATCTTCCAGAGCTTCAATCTCATCGGCGACCTGACGGTCTACGAGAACGTGGAGCTTCCCCTCACCTACCGCGGCATGAAGCCGTCCGAGCGGCGCGAGCGGGTGACCGAGGCCCTCGAGAAGGTGGAGATGGCGCACCGCGCGAAGCACCTGCCGAGCCAGCTCTCCGGGGGGCAGCAGCAGCGCGTGGCGGTGGCGCGGGCGGTCGCCGGGCAGCCGTCGATATTGCTGGCGGACGAGCCCACCGGCAACCTCGACTCGAAGAACGGCGAGGCGGTGATGGGGTTGCTGCAGACGCTGCACGACGAGGGCTCGACCATCTGCATGGTGACCCACGACCCGCGCTACGCGGAGCACGCCAAGCGGGAGATCCACCTGTTCGACGGCCGGCTGGCGGCGGAAGTCGCCGCGTGACCGCACGCTCGCGCGCAGCGGCCCCCGAACGGCCTGCGCCGCAGGGAGCCCGTGGTGAAGGGCTGTCACAGGCCCTCAGGCCCGCGTGGATGCCGCGGCCTGCGCCCGCCGGTAGTAGCCGGGCGCGTTGAACTTGGCGCAGACGTCGAAGAACCGGGGTTCGGGTCCTTTCCAGCAGAGCTCGTCCACTTCCCCGAAGACCGGCAGCGTGGTCCGCAACGCCGCCAGGTCGCGGAAGAGCGCCGCCTCTTCGCGCGCCCCGGCGAGTGCCCCGGCAAGCCGCGAAGCGCCGCGCACGCGCACGTCCTCCCAGCTCGACGCGTCGTCGGGAATGTCCTCCAGGTGTGAGTAGCGGGCGAGCACCGTTGCCGCCGACTTGGCGCCCCAACCCCGCACGCCCGGAAACCCGTCGGCCGAATCGCCCATCAGCGCAAGGTAGTCCGGAATCGAACGGGGACCGATGCCGAACTTCTCCCGCACGCCGTCCTCGTCACGTATCGCGCCGCTGCGCCGATCGAACTGCACGATGCGGCTGCCGTCGACCACCTGCGCGAGGTCCTTGTCGGGCGTGCAGACGAACACCTGCTCGACCCGCTCGTCGGCCGCCGCCCGGACCGCCGCGGAGGCGAGCGCGTCGTCGGCCTCGTACTGCACCGTCTTCCAGACGACGAGCCCGAGCGCCTCGAGCGCATCCTCCAGCGGCTCGAACTGCCCCAGCACGTCCGGATCCAGCCCCTCGCTGGTCTTGTATCCGGGCCAGAGCTCGTTGCGGAACGACTCGACGACGTGGTCGGTGGCGACGCCGATGTGGGTGACCTCTTCCTCCAGCAACCCCAGCATGGATCCCACCACGCCGCGCACGGCGCCGATCTCGATGCCGTCGGCGCCGGTCATGCGCGGCACGGCGTAGAAGTGCCGGAAGAGCTCGTAGGTCCCGTCGACCAGGAAGACGTTCACCCCGCCATTCTGGCACGCCGGACGCTATCAGAAATCGACGTTGAGCATGAGCCGCGCCGTGCGGGGGATCGACGGATGGAAGTGGATGTCGTCAACGCCGTCGGCCGGCTCCCCCGGCAGGCGGGACGTGTAGAAGTAGTCGATGTCCGACACGTCGCTGTCGAGCAGGTTGAAGCCCTCCAGAACGATGTTGAAGCGCTCGTTGATTTGAACGCCTATCTCACCGTTCCAGATGGTCGTCGCCTTGGACTGCACGCCGTTGTCCTCGATGAGCGGTCGCGGGCCGAAGTGCCGCAGCCGCACGCTGCCGAAGACGCGGCGGGCAGGCGTCACGGTGATTGCCCCGGCGATGACCCGGTCGAGCGCACCCGGAATGAAGTCGCCCGCCGGGTCGAAGTCGGAGAAGCGCGCCCGCGACAGCGACAGATCGAGCTCGCCGGTGAGCCAGCTCGCCATCCGCAGGTAGTTCGTCCACTCGACGCCGAGGCGCCGGCTGGGACGGCTGGCCTCCGCGATGCCGGCGTCGCCGACGAAGATCAGCTCGGAATCGAAGGTCAGGTACCACAGGGCGACCGTCGACTGCAGACCGGGCAGTGCAACCGTTCGCAAACCGATCTCGGCGCCGCGGGCCGGCACCAGCGGGTCCTCGCTGTCCACCGGCTCGCCGGTGACCGGGTCGACCACCGTCGTCGCCGCCCGCGGATCGTTGCTGTGGAATCCCTGGCCGTAGTTCAGGTACAGCTCGGTCCCCTGCCACGGGCCCAGCACGGCGGTGAGCTTGGGGCTGATCAGCGCCGACGTGCCCGAGCCGGTGTTCAGGGCCCTCAGGGCGTCGACCGAGTAGCGGTAGAAGTCGCCCCGGACGCCGAGGGTAGTCCGGAAGATCCGGCTCCACTCGATCTCGCTCTGCCCGAACAGCCCGACGGTGCTCTGCCTGACCGCGTCGTTTCGAATAGGGGACGTGCGCTGCCGGCCCACGGTCCTGTGCAGGCCGACCGTGCCGACAGCGTCATGCCGGATCGATGCGCCGGCGGCGTACTCCGTCGGCCGGTCGAACGCGTTCCCCAGACGCCGGTGCACCAGCCTGGCTCCGGAAACCCACCGCCGGCCCTCCTGCTCGACCTGGTCGCCGTCCACCGGGTTGTCCAGGAAATAGGTGAAGTTCTGGAACAGGTTCAGCCCGCCCTGCAGCGCGTAGGCGGTCACGCGGGTCGATCCCGCCCCGCCCGATTGCAGCCCGTCGAACGCCAGGCTGTAGCGCGAGGTCCGGCCGGCGTCGGTGTTGTCGATGGCGCCGAAGCGCGACAGACCACCCGACTCGACCGCGCGCAGCGGGATCTGGTCGGTCGCGTTCCAGTCGGCGTCATATCCCATGCCGGTGATGGAGAACCCGTTCTGCAGGTCGCCCTGGCTGTAACGCACCACGGTGTTCACCTTGCGCATGTCGTCGGGCCGCTCCCACGGCCCGTCGTTCGTGCTCAGCTCCAGCGCCATCAGCACGTTGCCGGCGCCCACCTGCGGCGAGACGGCGCCGAACACGCGTCCCCACCCCTGGCCGCCGCTGCTGACGCTCAGCAGCGGGCGCTCGAGCACGTTGACGTAGCTGATGTTGGCCGAGCCGGCCGCGGAGAAGTCGCCGTGCTCGGCAAAGTACGGCCCCTTGGTGTACTGCACGCCGCTGACGAGCTCCGGAATGAGCAGGTTCACGTCGCTGTAGCCGTGGGCGTGCGCGCCGGACGACTCGTTCATCGGCACGCCGGCGAGGGTGGTGGCGAAGTCCGAGCCGTGGTCCAGATTGAAGCCGCGCAGGTAGTACTGGTTGGCCTTGCCCTCGCCGCTGTGCTGGCTGGTGATGAACCCCGGCACCGCTTCGAGAACCTCGCCGGGACGCATGATGGGTCGCGCCTCTAGCTGCTCGGCGGTGATGGCGCCCATGCTGGCCGAGGTGGCGATGCCCACCAGGTTGTCGCGCGGGTTCTCCAGGTCGGCGATGTTGCGGAACGTCCGGCTGCCGGTGACGACCACGTCGGCGGTCAGGCCCAGGGTCAGGACCGCGTCGGCACGGTTCTCGCCGTCCGTCACCTGCACGTCCCGGCGGAGCGTGGAGAAGTTCACCAGTCGGAACGTCAGGCTCGCCGGTCCTTCAGGCACGCCCTCGACGCGCCAGGTACCGGTGTCATCGCTGACGGCGTCGACCTGAAGCGCGCCGGCCTGTACGGTGACGGTAACGCCGGGAAGCACGCCCCCGGTCTCGTCGACGACCGTCCCCGTCAGGCCGCCGGTCGACTGCGCGGAAGCGACGCCGGCGAATATCAGCGACAAGGAAAAGAAGACCGCCAAGAACGACGCGTTGCGAGATGTGAGCATCCGAACAAGATAACCCCCGCCGCGCGACGCGTCTCTGAACGTTTCCTGAACTTTTCCTTAAGGAAACGAGCCGTGGGGAACCAGAAGGAACCGGGCCGCCTGAAGAAAGCGCCGGCCCCGCCCGCCAGGGACGGAACCGGCGCTGAAACACGCGGACGCGACGAGCGTTACGCGACCCCCTGCTCTTCGGTCACGGCCGCGGCGCCGCGGCCACGGCGGGAGCCGCGGGGCTGGCGCGGCTCGACGAACGAGCTCAGCCGGTGGCTGAGCTGCGGGTCGCGGAGCTTGCGCAGGGCGGCCGCCTCGATCTGGCGAATCCGCTCCCGCGTGAGCGAGAACTTCTCGCCGAGCTCGGCCAGCGTCGGCTCCGCGCCGTCGTTGAGGCCGAACCGCATCCGGATCACCTCGCGCTCCTTTGGACTCAGCGTCTCGAGCACCGACTCGGTCTGCCGCCGCAGGTCGAAGGCCACGGTAGCCTCGGCCGGATTCACCGCCTGGCGATCCTCGATGAAGTCGCCGAACTGGCTCTCGTCGCTGTCGCCGATCGGTGCGTCGAGAGAGACGACGGTCTGGGCGATCTTGCGGGCCTTGCGCACGACCGAGAGCGGCAGATCCGCGCGCTCGGCCAGCTCCTGCGGCGTCGGCTCGCGGCCCAGGTCGCGCGTCAGCGTCTGCATCGCGCGATTGAGCTTGTTGAGCGTCTCGATCATGTGCACCGGAATGCGGATGGTGCGCGCCTGATCGGCGATCGCCCGCGTGATCGCCTGCCGAATCCACCAAGTGGCGTAGGTGGAGAACTTGAACCCGCGCCGGTAGTCGAACTTGTCGACCGCGCGCATGAGGCCGATGTTGCCCTCCTGGATGAGATCCAGGAAAGCCAGCCCCCGGTTCACGTACTTCTTCGCCACGGAAACGACCAGCCGCAGGTTGGCCTCGGTGAGCTCCTTGCGCGCCTGATCGCCCTCGATGACCCCGCGGCGAAACGCCTTCTGCACGGCCTTCAGGTTGTCCGCCGATTCGCCGACATCCCGGCGCAGCGTGGCGAGCTCGCGCCGCGCCTCCTCGACGGCCGCCTCCAGCACCGCCGCGGGAGCCGGCGATACGGTCTGCGCCTGCTTCTTCTGCAACCGCTCGACGCAGCGCTCGGCTTCCTTCAAGCTTCCGGCGGCATGCTCGACCTTCTCGATGAGCTCGCGCCGCACCGCGACGGTGAACGGCAATCGGCGAATGGCGCGCGAAACCTCGATCCGGGCTCGACCGATCCGCCATCGAGTACGAACCTGCACGCGCCGGCCGCTCCTGCGGATCGCCGTGGCGCGCCGCTCGCGCTTGCGCAGCTCTCTCAGCGCCGCCGCGACTCCCCCGGCATCCGTCACGAACCGCTTCGTGCGGGTCGCGAGGTGACGCTCGGTCAATTCGGTATCGGGCAACGCCACGGTTTCGCGAAGGCTGCGCTCACCCCCCGCGATCTCCGTTGCGATGTCCGCGACGTAGCGCGCGACGAGCAGACTGCGCGACATGGCCTTGGTGATGCGGAGCTCACCGCGTTCGATCCGCTTCGCAATCGCCACCTCGCCTTCGCGGGTCAACAGCGGCACGCGGCTCATCTGGCGCAGGTACGTGCGCACCAGATCCTGTCCCTGATCCTCCTCGTGCACCGGCAGCGGCTGCTCGGCGGGCGGGGCCTGATTGACACGGGAAGCCGACCGGCGCTTGATGTCCGGCTGCACCTGCTCGGCTCCCTCAACCTCGATACCCTGCCCTTCGAGCTCCTGCAGGAGCGCACTGACCTCTTCCACGTCGAGATCCGGAGGTGCATGATCGAGCACCTGGTCGAGCGTGAGGAATCCGCGCTCCTGCCCAAGCGTCACCAAAGCGGTTACGATGTCCTGACGTTCCTGTGTCAACAAAGCTTATAGCTCTCCTTCAGGTCGCTGTACGGAGTATCGGCTGCGCCGGGCGTCCGTTTCGGCGCTCGGACGCGTTGCCCCTTACCAGGAAAGACGCCGGAGCGGGGCTCACAGTTTCAGCTAAACCTGCTGATTCTATCAGCAGATAGCAGGAATTGCGATCTTTTTCGGGCTTTCCGCCTAATCGCCCTCACTGTCCCCTGCTGCTGCTCCGGCCGCGTTCCTCGCGGCGGGCCACTCGCGCAGCGCCGTCGGCAGCGTTCGCCGGGCGGTGCGCACTACCGCGGCGGCCCATCGCAGCCGGCGCGTGTCCCGCGCACGCCACGCGAAACCGTACTGGTCACGCAACGGCGCGGGCAGCAGACCCAACGTGGTCAGCCGACCCAGCCACAGAGCCGGCGCAACCCAGGTTCCGCCCGGCGGCGCCAGGAGCGCATGCGCCAATCTGCTCGCCTGCTCCCCCACCGCGAGGCGCTCTTCCTGCTCCATTTCCTTCATGTAGCGGTCGAGCCCGGCTGTCGTGTCCGGCAACGCATTCGCCGCAATCCCCAGCCGCGGACCGACCCGCGCCGCCTCGGCGCAGTAACGATCCTTCTCATCGGCCGACAGCGGCCCGACGAACAGGGCGTACGTCCGAAGCTGGCTGTCGACGAGGGTGGCGTGGACCCACCTGAGCAGCTCCGGATCGGTCGCGTCGTAGGGGGTGCCCGCCGGGTAGCGGCCGACGCTGCGCGGCAGGCGACCGTGCACGCCCCGGTGGATCGCGTTGATGCGCGCGGCCGTGGTCCGGATCTGCGCCTCGGTCCCGAAGGTGAGCGAGAGCATCGCCCCGATGGTGCGGCGCATGCGCTCGACGTAGGCCAGCGGTCCGGCGTCGAACCGGCTGTGCCCGCCGACCCCGGCCGCGACCAGGGGATGCGCGAGCTGCATCAGTATCGCGCGTCCCCAGCCGAGCACGACGACCGCTTCGCGGTTCACCCGGCGTGCAATCACCACCGTCCATCGTATCGGTCCGGCCGACGAACCGGTCGACGATTACCGAGAGCGACGGCGAGTTGGTCCGGTTGTTCGCCGACGTCCGCGGTCCCGAGCGACGGGCCCCGCGCGCGGCGCTCGGGGATGGCGTTGCGCTGCCGCCTGCCGGGAGTCAGATGATCAGCCGCACCCCGCCCAGCTCGGCCAGCCCGTAGACGAAGTGATCGCCGGGCGAGCCGATGAACATGAAGTTGGTCGGCACCTGCCATTCCTTCGAGAGCCGCTGTATCAGCTCGGGCCCGAAGCGCCCGGTGATCACCACGAGATCGATGTCGATATCCGGATAGGCTTCGTTGAGAAACCCGATGTCCTTTTCCAGCCTGGGTGGCGGATCGTCGCCCTCGCCGACCACGGTCACCACCTTGATCCGGCTGGTGTGCTCGTTCTTCAGCACGTACAGCACCACCTGATTCAGGTTGTGGATGTTGTCGCCGCGGCTGAAGAAGACGAACTGCTGGCTGTTGATGGCGCGGATGCGCTCCCGCAGCGACTCGGACACCCCGCCGGTGACCCTGCGGATTCTCTCGCTGACCGCCTGCACGACAAAAAGGCACGCCTTCAGCAGGCCGATGCGCCCCAGCATGATCGCCACGACCAGCAGCGTCGGGACCAGGTACTCCACCAGTACCCATACGTATTCGGGGTTCATCAGGACGTTGCCCGCCAGCCCCAGCACGGTGAGTGCGATGGCGAGGATCACGGCCGGCCAGGCGGCGCGTTCGGGACGGGGAAGGCCGGCCCGCTTGACCTTGAGCAGGATGTTGCCGACCCCGAACAACGCCATCACCGACAGGAACGACAGCGTGTAGACCCCGGCCAGGGCCTCCAGCCGGCCCTCGGTGATGAACAGTATCGACACGCAGACGCAGAAGAACATGACGATGATGCGGTGATACGTACCTCGCGAGTTGCTCTTCAGCAGGAACTGCGGCAGGCACCGGTCCAGGGTCATCCGCCGCACCAGCCCGGTCACGCCCACGTAGGACGTGAGCACGGCGCCGCTCAGTACCAGAATCGCGTCGGCCGAGATCAGCCGGGCGAGCCATTCACCCGCCGCGATGCCTCCCATATGCGCCAGCAGCGCCTCTTCGTTCGGGGCCACGTCGGGAATCGGCACCAGCGCCAGCGCCAGCAGGGCGAGCGTCGGATTGAGGACGCTCACCGCGGCCCACATGTTGCGAAGCGTCTTCGGAAAGACGCCCTCGGCCTGCTCCTCCACGAAGTTCGCCGAGCTCTCGAATCCGGAGATGCCGAGCATCGAGGCGGCGAAGCCGAAGAAGAGCGCCGCCGGCAGACCCTGCTCCGACGGCAGGGCGAAGTTCGCTGCGAGAACCGCCAGTCCGTTGGTCAGCAGCGAGATCCCGCCCGCCAGCAGCAGCACCGCCAGCGTCGCGAGGTGCAAGAGAAAGATGCCCACCGCCACCTTCGACGACTCGCTGATGCCGACGATGGTCAGGAGCATGAACACGGCCAGGAGCGCGACCGTGGCCGGCATGACCGGCAGCCCCGGCCAGATGCCGTGGCCGTAGTGCATCGCCTCGTTCGCCGAGATCACCGCGGTGGCGGTGTACGAGAGGATGGTCAGGCACGCCGCCATCGACGCCAGCGACTTGCTCGTCGTATTGAGCAGCGCATTGTAGGCGCCGCCGTTGAGCGGCAGCGCGCCGACCACCTCCGCGTAGATCCGGCGATACAGGAACAGGACGCCGGCCACCACCAGCAGGGAGACCCAGGCCCATTTACCGGCGTAGATGATTGCCAGCGCCGAAACGTAGAGGCACGACGAGGTGATGTCGTTGCCGCAGATCGCCGTGGCCGGCAGCTCCCGCAGGCCCCCGCGCTTGTGCTCGGTTACGTGCTTCCGCATCGAGACGTCTCGCCGCCGGAATCAGCGTTCCGGACGGCGCCCTCCGGATTCTGCGCCAAGTGGCGACGCGGCCGGAGCATTCCCCGGGGAAGCCGCCGGCCGTCGCCGTTCTTCGGCGGGAGCATAGCCTGTGCACGGTCGCCCACCGGTTGGCGGGCCCGGCGAATCAGCGCCCGAACGAATAACGCAACCCGAGCTGCGCCTGCCAGCGGCTGCGCAGATCGTCGCGCGTGAAGCGGTCCCCCGTGAATCCGGGACGCGCCGGCGTGTTCAGGCTGTAGACGTACCGGCCGGTCTCGGGATCGACGCTCGACCGCACCGCCTGCAGGTTCTGGAAGAACGCGAACTCCACCAGTCCGCTCGCGCTGCTGAAGGCGTTCACCAGGTTCTGGACGTCGAAGAAGAACTCGACCTCGTTGCGACCCACCGGTACGTCGACGCCGATGTGGAAGTCGAGCGAGTAGGTCCAGGGCCCGCGGCAGGCGTTGCGCGGCACGATCGCACCCGGCGTGACGTCGCAACGATCGGTCAGGAAGCGCATCAGGTCGTCGAAGGCGCCGTCGGTGACGATTACCTCGCCGGCGTCGCGCGGCACGTAGAGCAGATCGTTGCCCGGCGTCCCGTCGCCGTTGCTGTCGCTTCCGTCGAGATAGCTGTACGGGCGCCCCTGCTGGGCGTTGTAGTAGGCGGCCAGCGTGATGCCGGCAGGCCCGGCCGGAATCCGGTACGAGCCGGAGAGGTTGAACCGGTGGCCCGGCGAGAAGTTCGAGACGGCCAGCGGCACGGCGTTCGGATTGCCCGCGTTGTAGTTGTAGCGCCAGTTCGACGTCGCCTGGCTCGACCCGCCGTCGTTGACCGAACGGGACTCGCCGTAGAGATGCGAACCGCTCAGGAACCAGTTGTCGCTGAAGCGCTTGTCCAGCTTCGTGGCGATCGTCCAACTGCTCCCCTCCCCCGTGTTGGTCAGCAGGACGACGTTGCTGAAGTCCCGGTGCAGCCGTGTGAAGGTCGGCCTGCCATCGGGTGCAGCGCCGCGTTCGACGAGGTTCAGGTTGCGGTAGTCGATGTCCCGCAGCGTCTTCGAGAAGAGCAGCTCGACGCTGCCGATCAGGTTGAAGAACCCGAGGTCCCGGTCGTAGGCCAGGTTGCCGCGCAGGAGCTGCGGATAGCGGTAGTCGGGATCGACCAGGTTGATCTCGTTCGTCGACGCCGAACCGATGTCCGTCGGCTGGTTGTTCGGGTCGGCCGAGAACGGGATCCGGTTGTCCGGATCGAAGAACACCCGGATGCGCTGGAACTCGTTGCCGGTGTTCGAGTACTGGTTCGACAGCCAGACGTACGGGGTGCGCCCGTGGAACAGCCCGAGGCCGCCGCGCACCTGCTGCCGCACCTCCTGGCTGGGGCTCAGGTCGTAGTTGAACCCGATCCGCGGCGACCAGTTGCGGGTGGCCGGGACCACGTCGGTGCCCCGCCCGTACAACTGCTCCACCAGCGGGTTGGCGGTAGGCGTGTCCGGGAAGATGGGCGCGTCCAGGCGCAGCCCGTAGGTCAGCGACAGGTCGTCGCGGACCCGCCACTGGTCGCCCGCGTAGAACCCGAGTTGGTAGACCCAGAACTCGGCCGCCTGCCGCGGGTCGCCGGTGCGCGAGAAGCTGTAGCTGTACGACTGGGCGAGCCCCTGCGCGAAGAGCTCCGGACTGGTGAACTCGTAGACCCCGAAGTTGTCGCGGATGAAAAGGTTCCGGAACTTGAACAGCTCGTTGTGGGTGCCGATGGTGAACTGGTGCCGGCCGCGCACCCAGGTCAGGTCGTTGTGGATCTCGACGATGTCCTGGTCGAGCGCGTTCGCCGTCGAGAACTGTTCGGTGCCGAAGCGGATCTCCTCGCCGCCTTCCAGGTCGATAGTTACCTGCGGAAACGGTGCGGTCCGCGGGCCCCTGCGGTCGCGGATGCGCTGGAAGCTGATGCGGGCCTGGTTCACCGCGTTGCCGAACGCGCTGTCGATCTGGCCCACCGTCGAGTTGGTGGCGCTCTCGAACCGGTAGAAGTTGTCGGTGAAGCGATAGCGGAAGTTCGACTGCGACCCGACGTCGGCGGTGCCGTTCACGTAGTTGTGCCGCAACGAGAGGCGCTGCCCCGGCGACAGGTTGACGTCGGTGCGGACGAAGAGCTTGTCGTTCGGGTTGCCCCGGATGATCTCGCCGAACCCGCCGGGGATGCCGTAGCCGAAACGGCTGCTCGCCGTCTGCACGATGCGCTGCGCCTCGGCCAGCCGGCCGAAGTCGACGCCGGACGACCCGTCGAGCGAGTAGCCCACCGGGGTCTCGCGGCGCTGGCTCTCGAAGTTGGCGAAGAAGAACGCCCGGTTGCGGGCCAGCGGTCCGCCGACGCTGGCTCCCTGCTGGCGGTCGAAGAAGGTCGCAATCGGCACGTCGTCGATGCCGCCGCCGACCAGCCCCTCGTTGCGGCTGTAGAAGTAGCCGGTCCCGCTGAAGGCGTTCGCGCCGCTGCGCGTGATGACGTTGATGCCGCCGCCGGAGAAGCCGCTCTGCCGCACGTCGTAGGGCGCCACGACGAGCTGCAGCTCGCTGACCGCATCGAGGCTGATCGGCTGCGTGTTCGCCTGCCCGCCCGGGGTCCCCTGCCGGGCGAGGCCGAACAGGTCGTTGTTCACCGCCCCGTCGATCTGGATGTTGTTGTAGCGGCCGCTCCGGCCCGCGACGCTGAGGAAGCTCTCGGACTCGTTGTTCTGGCTCGTCTTGACGAAGAACGGGTTCACGCGGGCGAAGTCCTGCAGGCTGCGCTCGATGGTCGGCAGCGTCTCGATGACCCCGGTGGCGACCCCCGCCGTCGTCCCCGAGCGCGACGGCGAGAACACCTCGCTCGCCTCGGCGACCACCTCCACCGTCTCGGTCAGCGCCGCGAGTTGCAGCGTGACCGGCACCTCCGTGGCTTCGCCCAGGGTCACGACCACGCCGGAGAGCGACTGCGTCCCGAAGCCGCCCATCGCGACCTCGAGGTCGTAGGGGCCGACCTGCACGTTCAGCAGGTCGAACCTACCGTCGGCCCGCGTGAAGGCCTCGTATCTCGTGCCCGTGGGCACGTGCACCGCGACCACCCCGGCGCCCGGCAGCACACCCTGCTGCACGTCGCGCACGACGCCGCCGATCGTCCCGGTGGTGGCGTTCTGCGCCCCGGCTACGGCCGCCGACCCGGTCAGAACGGCGACCGCGACTGTTCCTGCAATCCACTGCGTACGACGATTCATGTCAGGTAGACCTCCATGCACCGCAGTGTACGAAGACCGTGTGTCCGTCGCGCAACGGCAGGGTACCGCGTCGCGAAAATGTCGGTGGATTCGGGTCGACCTCGACAGTAAACCGTATTGGGAACGTTTTACTTTGAACATGATATAGAGACGTAGTAATATCACCCCGGTTCGATGCACGTTGGGCACCCTCGATGCGGATCATCGCAAGGAAGACTCTTCGGGAGTTCTGGAAGCGCCATCCGCGTGCCAAGGGGCCGCTTCTTGCCTGGTATCGGGAAGTCGAGCGGGAGGACTGGGACACGCCGGCCAAGGTGAAGACAAAGTACAGAAGCGTCAGCCTCATCGGTACGGACCGGGTGGTCTTCAACATCAAGGGCAATGACTATCGGCTCGTCGTACGAATCGCGTACGCCTATCGCATCGTCTACGTACGTTTCGTGGGCACGCACGCCGACTACGACCGTGTGGACGTGAAGGAGGTGTGAGATGGGCGACATCAAGCCGATCAGGAACGAGGACGACCACGACGCGGCGCTTGCCCGGATCGACGAGCTCATGGGCGCCGAGCCCGGCAGCGCGGACGGCCGGGAGCTCGATGTGCTCACCGACCTCGTCGAGCTGTACGAGAGCAGGAACGAGCCGATGGGGTATCCGGATCCGGTCGCCGCCATCGAGTTCCGCATGGAACAGGCCGGCCTGAGCCCGCGCGACCTGATCCCGTTCATCGGCAGCAGGGCCAAGGTATCCGAGATTCTCTCCGGCAAGCGGTCCATCACGATGCCGATGGCGCGCGCGCTGCACGACCATCTCGGCATCCCGGCCGACGTGCTGCTGCGCGAACCGAGCGATGCACTCGACGAACCGGTGAAGGACATGGATTGGCGCCGGTTCCCGCTCAAGGCACTGGCGAGTCGTGGATGGATTCCGGACGTTCCCGACAAACTGGCACGGGCCGAGGAGCTCGTACGAGGCCTGATCGAACGCGCAGGGGGAGAGCACGCGGCGTACGCGGCGCTCTATCGCAGGAACGAGCACCTGCGCGCCAACGCCAAGATGAACTCCCATGCTCTCAAGGCGTGGTGCTGGCATGTCCTCGCGACCGCGCGGGCGCGGCCGCCCAAGGCGGTCTACCGTCGTGGTACCGTGACCGTGGAGTTCCTCAAGCAGGTCGCGCAGCTCAGTTGGTCGGAGGCCGGCCCGAAGATCGCAAGGGAATTCCTCGCCAACCATGGGATTCCGGTAGTGATCGAACGACATCTGCCGAAGACGTACCTCGACGGAGCCGCGCTCCGGCTCGCCGACGGCCGACCGGTCGTCGGGCTGACCTTGCGCTACGACCGCATCGACAACTTCTGGTTCTGTCTCCTCCATGAGCTGGCTCATGTCGGCCGCCACATCGACCACGACCGCGGATGTGCGTTCGTCGACGACCTGACGCTGCGCACCGTCGATGGAGTCCGGGAAGACCCGCGCGAACAGCAGGCCGATGAATGGGCGGAGGAAGCGCTCATCCCGCGGGCGATATGGAACACGAGCGCGGTTCGGGAGCGCCCGACGCCGATGGCGGTGATGCATCTGGCGACTGCGCTGCAGGTGCACCCGGCAATCGTGGCCGGCAGGATCCGTTACGAGCAGCGGAACTACCGACTATTGTCGCAGTTCGTGGGTAGCGGCGAGATTCGTCGCCAATTCGGCGCACATTGAGCGACCGGCAAGGGCCGGCTGGCAACCTCGGCGCCACCGGGTAGGATCGCACGACGAGAGATTCCAAAACGGAAGGACGACATGGCCATCAGCGACAGTCTGCTGCCGGAATTCGACCAGGAGATCGCGGGCGCCCGCCGGACCCTGGAGCGCGTACCCGCCGACAAGTTCGACTGGCGGCCCCACCCCAAGTCGGGCACGATGGTCTGGCTGGCCGGCCATCTCGCCAACCTGCCCTCGTGGGCGCCACTGACCATCAACCAGGACGAGCTGGATATGGCGCCCGGGGGCAAGCAGATGGATCCACCCCCGCCGCCCGCCGACACCGCGGAGCTCGTAGCGACGTTCGACCGGCACGCGGCCGAGGCTCGGGCCGCGATCGCCGCCGCCAGCGACGCGGACCTGATGAAGCCGTGGACACTGCTGAGCAACGGCCAGACGCTGATGACCCTGCCGAAGGTGGCGGTGCTGCGCAGCTTCGTCATGAACCACCTGATCCACCACAGGGCGCAGCTCGGGGTCTATCTCCGGCTCAACGACATCGCCGTGCCGTCGATCTACGGGCCGTCGGCCGACGAGGCCCCGCCCGGTTTCTGAGGGGCTCAAGCCCGCTTGCGGTAGAAAGTGATCAGATCCTGGTTCCGGGGCGGCTCGGCACCGAGCTGGCGCAGCATCGCCGTCACCTGGCCGCGGTGGTACGTCGCGTGGTTGACGACGTGCTGCAGCGTGTGCCAGCAGACCGAGCGCGCCGGCGCGCCGCCGAACATTGCGTACTCGATCACACGGTTCAGCTCGTCCGAGGCGAGCCGGGCCACGAACGTCCGCACCCGCGCCTCTTCCTCGTTCCAGCGTCTGCGAATGTCGCTTGCCGTCTCGAGGTCCGTCGCGGCCAGGTTGCCTGGTGGGAGACTCGCCCTGCCAGCGCGAGCACCACGCCCATTCGGCCGACACCAGGTGGACCAGCGTATCGCGCACGGAGCCGAAGCTGCTCCCCAAGTCCCGGCGGAACTGGTCAGGGGTGAGCCGCTCGACCGCGTCGAGCAGGCGGTCGCGGGCCCAGTAATGAAAGTCGAGCAGGGCCAGCAGCGCTTCGCGTGTCATGCCGCCAGGATATCTCCCCGCGGCTGCGCGGCGCCCAGAGTCATGCGCCGGGAGTCCATCTGCGGGCTTCTACTCAGCCCGCAGCTACTCAGCCCGCAGCGTCGCGAGCGGATCGGCCTTCGCCGCCCGCCGTGACGGCACGAGACAGGCGAGCCGCGCCACGCCCGCCAGCAGCGCCGCCGTCAGGGCGAACACGACGGAATCGGCTTCCGGCGTGCGGTTCCGACATCGTGCTACCGTTTCCTCACCATGCCAATCGCCACACCGATCCGCTCGACGGTCGCCCGCTGGCCGTTCGTCCTGACGATGCTCATGGCCGTTGCCTCGGTCTCACTCGCGCCGGCGCCGGCCGGCGGCCAGACCGGGGCCGCGAACGAATTCGTGCCGGTGACCGACGCGATGCTCCAGGACCCGGCCCCCGGTGACTGGCTGACCTGGCGCCGGACGCTGGACGGCTGGGCCTACAGCCCGCTGGATCGGATCGACCGGGACAACGTCGGCGATCTCCGCATGGTCTGGACGCGCGCGCTCGCGCCGGGACGCCAGGAAGGCACGCCGCTGGCCTACGGCGGCGTCCTCTACATGCCCCAGGCGAGCGACGTCATCGAGGCGATCGACGCGGCGACCGGCGACCTGATCTGGGCGCACCGGCGCGACCTGCCCGAGGACGTGTACCAGCACGTCGGCGGCAACTCGCGCAACAACCGCAACATCGCGCTCTACGACCGGTTCATCATCAACACCAGCGACGACAGCTACGTGTTCGGCCTCGACGCTACGACCGGCGAGATCGCCTGGGAGACGAAGATCTTCGACTACCGGGAGACCCCGGCCGGGCACAGCTCGGGGCCGATCATCGCCGACGGCAAGGTAATCTCCGGACGGAGCTGCCGGCCGCGCGGCGGTCCCGAGTCGTGCGTCATCGTCGCGCACGACGCGCTCACCGGCGAGGAGCTGTGGCGGCGGCGGACGGTGCCGGCTCCCGGCGAACCGGGCGACGAGACCTGGGGCGGCGTGCCCTACGAGCAGCGGGTCCACGTCGGCACCTGGATGCCGGCCAGCTACGACCCCGAGCTGCGCCTCATCTACCAGGGCACATCGGTCACCTCGCCCGCCCCGAAGTTCATGCTCGGCGGCGTCGAGAACACGCACCTCTACCACAACTCGACGCTGGCCCTCGACGTCGACACCGGCGAAATCCGCTGGTACTACCAGCACATGAACGACCACTGGGACCTCGACCATCCCTTCGAGCGCATCCTGCTCGACACGGCGGTCGCGCCCAACCCGGACACGGTGAGCTGGATCAACCCGAACATTCGCCCGGGCGAGGTCCGCAAGGTGATGACCGGCATCCCGGGCAAGACCGGACTCGTCTACACCCTCGACCGCGAGACCGGCGAGTTCCTGTGGGCCACCCCGACCATCGCCCAGAACGTCATCAGCCACATCGACGGCGCGACCGGGGCGGTGACCGAGAACGCCGAGGTGATCTTCACCGCCGAGGGGCAGCAGGTCCTCGCCTGCCCCAACATGCACGGCGGCAAGGACTGGGAAGCCGGCGCCTACAGCCCGCTCACCAACACCATGTACATGCCGCTACGGAACATGTGCCAGCGCCTCCTGGCGACGACGTCCCCCGACGCTTCGCATCGCATCTATGCCCTGGCCGTCCGCCACGAGCTTGCGCCCGGCACCGAGCAGCTCGGCACGGTCTACGCGATCTCCGCGGAAACCGGCGAGACCAGATGGCTGCACCAGCAGCGGGCCGCCACCCTGTCGCTCGTGGCCACCGGCGGCGGCCTCGTCTTCGGCGGCGACGCGAACGGCCGTTTCCGCGCCTTCGATCAGGAGACCGGCGAGGTGCTCTGGGAGATCAACCTCGGCTCCCCTGTTTCGGGCTTCCCGATCAGCTACGCGGTCGACGGCCGCCAGTACATCGCCGTCGGCACCGGCCCGGCGGCAACCACGGCGAGCTTCCTGCAGTTGACGCCCGAGCTGCGCCCGAGCAACGGGAACAACCTGTTCGTGTTCGCGCTGCCTTGACACCCAGTAGCAGTCTACATGGGTTCAGCATGGTGCAGTGAAGTGCAATAAAGCACTGATATAAAATGGCTTAGGCGGGCAAGTGTCCGCTCGTGAACCAGTCCAGGGAATCCCGGCGGATCCAGCCTGTTCCCGTATACAATGGGGGAATGGATGCTGTAACCAAGACCGCCCCGACCGTCCCCCGAACCAAGCGCCGAGGACGCCATCCGCACAAGGCGCTCTCGGCCGCCTTCGTCCGTTCGGCCCCGCCAGGACGCCACGCCGACGGCAACGGCCTGTACCTGTTCGTTCAGCCCAGCGGAACCCGAAGCTGGGTCCAGCGGCTCGTCGTCCGCGGTCGCCGCCGCGAGCTCGGCCTCGGCGCCGTGGCGCTGGTTCCGCTCGCCGAGGCCCGCGAGCAGGCGCTCGCCAACCGCCGGCTCGCCCGCTCGGGCGGCGACCCGTTGACCGAGAAGCGCCGCCTGCAGCAGATGCCCACCTTCGCCGACGCCGCGCGGCAGGTGCTCGCGCAGAAGCAAGACGGCTGGCGCGGCCGGTGGCACGCGCAGAACTGGATCCGCAGCCTCGAGCGCTACGTTTTCCCGCGCATCGGCCGCCGGCCGGTCTCCGAGGTCAACACGGCCGACGTGCTGGAGGTTCTGACGCCGATCTGGCACAGCAAGGCGGCAACGGCCAGGGAGGTCCGCCAACGCGTCCGCTCGGTGCTGGAGTGGGCGATCGCGCTGGACCTGCGCAACGACAATCCGTGCGACCGGGTCCTGCCGGTGCTCGGTCCACAAAACGACATCGTGACGCATCGGCGTGCGCTGCCGCACCAGGACGTGGCCGCGGCCATCGAGACGGTGCGGACATCGAGCTCGGGGCAGGCTGCGGTCAAGCTGGCGTTCGAGTTCCTGGTGCTGACCGCGGCGCGGTCTGGCGAGGTCAGGCTGGCGACGTGGGACGAGGTCGACACGGGCGGCGCGGTGTGGACGGTCCCGGCCGAGCGGATGAAGGCGAAGCGGGAGCACCGGGTGCCGCTGTGCATGCGGGCGTTGGAGATCCTCGACGTCGCCCGAACGCTCGACGAAGGCAATCGGCTGGTGTTCCCGATGCGGAGCGGCAAGGCGATCTCGATGTCGACGCTGCCGAAGATGCTCGACTACCACCGGATTGCGGCCGTGCCGCACGGCTTCCGCTCGTCGTTCCGGGATTGGGCGGCCGAGAAGACGGACCACCCTCGGGAGGTGATTGAGGCAGCGCTGGCGCACGTGGTGCAGAACAAGGTGGAGGCGGCCTATGCGCGCTCGGACCTGTTCGCGCGGCGCCGGCGGCTGATGGACGACTGGATGTACTACCTGGACGGGCGGCAGCGGCAGTAGCCGAAGCGCAGTCCCCGGGCTGACGTTCCGCACACGGGTCCGAGTACTCCCTGAACGCAAAGGTAACTTCGAGGGTCCGGCGCTGTTGTCGTTGTGCCGAGCATCTCGCCGAGGTAGCCAGGTAGCCGGCTGGTCAACTTTCTCGCTCGCTCACGGATCTCGCTCATCCGGACCACGAAAATGAAGCGGCTCCCACCTGACATGGGAGCTTCCGGCTCTTGCGCACCGTCATCTCTTACGGGCTCGCTCGTTGGCATCTTCCCGCCGGCCGCCGTGATATCGTGAGAATCCCGATGTCAGCACGCTGTGTCTTGGTTGCTGTCCTTGCCGTCTCCGTGTTCGCGTGCCGGACGGGACCGCGCCAGGACACGCCGCCGGAGGCAACCAACCCGACGGGAAGCGTCTACGCCGAGATCGAAGTTTCGGCGCTCAACTGGTCCGATGGAGATTGGCCGTTCACGCTGGATTCCGGCATCCTGTCGTGCGAGGGATCGGGGGCGCAGCCGTACCTGTTCTTCGCCACGCTGGACCGTGAGACCATCTGGCCGTTGAACGGCCTGGCACGCGAGTTGGCTGGCGTCCTGTACATCGGGGGATCGGATGACCATCAACGAGATGTCACGCCGATTCGGAGGATGGTCCCGAGTCGTGAAACGTCCGGCGTGCTCGTCCGCGTGCCTCTGGATCCGTTGCGGGAGCGGGGTACTGCACTTTGCCGAGAAGCGGAGAGATAGGGGCAGCGACCCCGGTCAACTCTCCTCGTCGACGCTGTACGCAACCAGCCTATGTCGACTCCTGCGCGCGAGCTTTCGCGCGTCGTTCGGCATCATTCACGGTTTCCACTCGAAGCGGGTTGTCAGTCGTCGTGTACACCGAGATCCAGCCTCGACACACGCGGCATTCCGGATGTCGGCGTCCGCCGAACCTGAACGCGTACTTGGTGGCGCCGCGCGGAACCCATTGGATCTCGAGTCCGAGTTGGAGCGCCAGCCCCAAGATTTCCCGGAACGCGCGCTGAGTTTCCGTCGACTCGAAGTACCTGAACGCCTCGACCACCTTGTGCCGTGTTTCCTCGTTCACTGTTCGCCTCGTCGTCGATTCCGCCGCCCCTGCCAGCATCTACCCCAGCGGTTCGGCTTCCCCGTTCACGAACCCCACGGGGTCCCGACCGGCACCCATATCCAATTGTGAACACGATGGTTGGTATCGGTTCCACTATGTCTGGGGCAGGGCCCCACAAACGGTGGCGGGCCGTCTGAGCGGACGACATCGACAGCATCCACGTCGATGTCTGCGGGTCGCCCGGCCGGTGGCGAGAGATCCCGTCGGCGCGTTGCGCCCGACTGGCCCCACCCACCCACATCCGGTCTGCGGCCCGGCGCGCCTCCCGGAGTCGGCGCGCGGACGAACGGAACACCGGGAGAGGGGGGGACGGACAACAATGAGTCAGAACCGAGCGGCGGCCAGGGGAACGACGCGGGCGGGCGTACCCTCGCCTCGGCGTGCTTGCTCGCGGCCCGCGACGCCGCGTCCCTGACGCCGTCATCGGCCACGCACCGGGCCCTGCCGGGCCATCACCCCACACACGCTCGACGCCTGAAGCGGCTCGACGGCCGCCATCGGCGGCGCACACGCCACCGAAGCCCGCCACGCCAGCCGCCCCGTCGGGCTCATCACCAGAGGAGACGATGACCTTGATCGACACGCTCCGTCCCCAGCACCGGCAATGGTTGCGGCGGCTGCGCAAGCGGCTCGCCAACCGCGATCAAATGCGCCGCTCCCGCCAGGCCCGCAAGCTGTGTTGCATTGGCGTCGACCTGCCCATCGAGGCCGGCACCTGCGGCCGGCTGGCCCACGCCGAGCACCAGCGCTGCATCTACTGCGCTAGACGCCGCTGGTGGCTGCTCAGGCACGCGCTCAACGACGTCGAGCTCGACATCACCGCCATCCTCGAAGACGACACCGCACCGCGCGCGATCCACGACGACACCCGCGATCACCTTCCCGCCGTCGTCCCGATCCTCGACGAGGTCACCGACCTCGGCGATCCCTGCCTTCGTTGGTGAGGGCTCTCGCGCGCACGCCGGCCTGGACCTGTCCAGCAGCGCGGCATCGCGCTCGGCTTCCTCGGCGCAGCATCCCGACCTCCAGTGAGCCGACTGCTCATGACCACCTCGGTCCGCCTTCCCGCTCCCTCCGCTTTCGGCGCCATCGCACCGCAGGCGCCGGCCTTCGGATCTCCGCCGATGGCTGGAGCCGGCAACACCGCCGGTGTGAGCAATGCGAGGCGCCGGGCGTTCGCCGCCGATGGCAGACGTCTGTCTGCTCTGAATGGCACGCGTCCCTTACACTCCCGCCGCCCGGAAGACGGTAGGAGCCAGATTCGGTTTTTCGCTTCGCGAAACCGGCTGCGCCTAACCGACTCCTGGGACAAGGCAAACGGAACACGCGCATGGCAGCGCCCACACCCAACCGCGGCGGCCGGCCGCCGCTGGCCATCGAGCGCCAGCGCTCCCACGCGGTCAGCGTCCGCTTCACCGCCGCCGAGGCCCGCGCGCTGCGGCGCCGCGCCGCCGAGCGCGGTTGCGCCCTCGCCGTTCTCCTCCGCGAGGACCTGGCCCGCGGCCCCGACGCTGTCTCCGCGCCGGAGCCGGCCGCGAGCGACGAGGCGGTCGCCCGCCGGGTCGAGTTGCGCCGCGTCGGCCGCCTTCTCAATGACGCGGTCCGCGCCGTGCACGCCGCCCGCGGGCATCCCGATCGGGAAACGCTCGACGCGCTGAGCCGCGCCGCCGACGCCGTCGCGCACCAGCTCGGGAGGTGGCCGTGATCGGTCGCATCATCGGGTCCGGCCGCGGAATCGCCGGCATGGTCGCCTACATCACCCACGACCAGACGTCGGCTGACAATCGCCGGCCCACGACGTCGGAGCGCGTCGCGTGGACCGCCTGCCTCGGCATCCCCACCGAGGACACCGAGCTGATGGTCCGCGCGATGCAGGGGCTCACCGCCGACGCCCCGGCGTTGAAGACGCTGGCTGGCATCAGCGCCCGAGGGCGCAAGCTGAAGAAGCCGTACACGCACCTGGTGCTGAGTTGGCCCGAGGGGGCCAGGGCCCCGTCGCAACAGGAGATGCTGTCGGCCGTCGCCGAGGCGCTAGACAGCATCGGTCTCGACCACCGCCACTACGCGGTTTGCGCCGCGCACACCGACACGGCCCGCCCGCATGTGCACGTCGCCGTCAGCCGCGTCGACCCGGAGACGGGCCGGGCCGTCAACCTCGACCAGGGAGCCACCAAGCGCCTCAGCCGGTGGGCGGAGCAATACGAGCGCGAGCACGGCGGCATCGTCGTGCCGACGCGCGTCGAACGGCGCGAAGCGCAGACGGCGCGGCGCGACCTCGAGCGTCGCTGCCGCAAGGGCGGGATGCCGCGCAACCAGGCCCGCGCGACCGCCGCGCGGCTGCACCCGCGGCCGCCCGCGAAGCCGGCGCGGAAGAGACCGCCGTCACCTGACAGTTCCACGCCACAGGACCGTTCGCAGTGGAGAGGCCTGCTCGAACGGCAGGCCGAGCAGCTGCAGGCCCAGCGGACTGCCGAAGCGCAACGGGTGGCGCGCCGACGACGCGAGTGGCGGACCTACCAGGCCGCGCGGGCGCAGGCGCACTCCACCGGCGCCGCCGCGCCGACGCTGCCGCGCAGTGCGTCGATCCGCAAGCTGCGCGCCGACGGGGCCCGCGAACGGATCGCGTTGCGACGCAGCCACCGGGCCGAGCGCGTGTCGCTGGCGCGCCGTCTGGGCCGCGTCGCCGTGGCCGTCTGGCGGCAGGGCGCCGCCGCGGTCCGCACGCTGTTCCGGCGCCCCCCGCCGAAGGTCGACCTCGATGCCGAACGCCGCCGGCTCGACGCCGAGCTCACCGAGGCCCGCCGCCGCAGGACGGAGCAGACCCGCGAGCGCTTCAAGCGGGCCGAGCGCGATGCCAAGTTCCAGTACGACCGGGCGTACAACGATTGGTCCGAAGAGCGTCCCTCCAACTTCAGCAGGCCCTCAGACGAGCAACGGAGAAAGGCCCGCGCTGCGGGCAAGACTGTCGACGCCGCCATCGCGGCCTACCAGCGGGCCGGCGCCCGCCTTCGCCGTTACGAACGCGCCGCCGACGCGGTAGAACGCCCGCGCCCCGCCTACACGGCGCCGTACACCCCGTCGCTGGAGGAAGTCGTGGCCGAGGTGGACCGCCGGTTGGCGCAGGAACGCCGCGAGCGCGAGCGCGAGCGGCCACGCTCCGAGACGGCTCCCGCGCGCACGGCGCCGCCGAAGCCGCGCGCCCCATCGCCCGCGCCGCCCGCTCGACCACGTCCAACCCAGGACCCGCCGCCGGTTGACGGCCCCACCATCCGGTGGGGCGACCTCCCGGAGCAGCCGCCCAAGGCCCCGCCTCCGGCCAGCAGTGGGCCGCCACTACCGCCAGCGCCGACGCGGGGGCGCGGGCGGTAACCCACGGCGCGCGGCCCGCCTTCAGCCACTCGGCTCGGCACGTGGATGCGCGTCGCAACTACGTGGAAGACCACCACCGAACAGGTCGAACAGGACCTCCCCGGTCGCATCGGCATCGAGCGGCGGGACATCGCCGACCGCGTCGAGACGCATGCTGTTCGCCGCGGCACCACGCCCCGGGGGTCGGCGTCGCGAAGTCACGCTGATTCCCGCTGCTGGAGGAGTGGGACGAGTCGGCGTCGAGCCGCTATGACCCGTGCCCCGACTGGAACCGTTCCCCGGACCAGCGAGCTCGTCGGATGAAGGCGCCACCGAGTCGAACACCACACGTCCCCGAGAAGCCCGCCCTCACCGGTCGCACCGAGCAGTTCCGGCAACCGAGTCGAACACCTCGACGCGCCGAGAAGCTCGCCCTCACGAACGCCGCCGAGCGGAGCGGCCCCGGAGCCAGCACCACGCCCACGCCTCCCCGGGGCCGGCGCGCCTCCCCGAGTCGGCGCGCAAGCAGCCACGGACCCGGAGGGGGAACCCACCACGAACGACAGTTACTCCAGCGAACGCGGGCGGACGGGCGGAACACGGGCGGGCAAGGCAACGCCTGTGCATTGCTGCTCCCCGGCTCCCACGCCACCCGTCTGCAACCCCGAATCCGCGACGCTGCGGGCCTGACGGCCCCACCTTCAATCCGGCCCGTTCGGGCCATTCCCGCATCGGAGGACGAACCCATGCCCATCAAGGACCTGCTGCGCCCGGACCAACTGGCTGCGCTGAAGCGCTTGCGCAAGCGGATCGCGAACCGCACGGCCATGCGCCGCTACCGCGCGGACCCGGCCTACTACCGCCGCCTGTGCGCCGGCGTCGACCTGCCGATTGAAGCGGGCACTTGCGGCCGTCTGGTGAACCGCTCGAGCGGCGAGCGCTGCTACCGCTGCTGGCAGCGCCGCCAGTGGCTGCTGAACCACGCGATGACGCCGTACGAGATCGCCGTCGCGGGCACGCTCGCCGACGAGCTCGAGCACGACGTCGCTGACCGCGAGCACGAAGACGACCCGCACACCGACGCCATCGTTCCCCTGCTCGACGCCGTCGACGACATGCTCGCACCCACCGACGCCTGCCTGCGCTGGTAGCGCCGGCGACGCTACCGCCGGCGACGCCCGGGCGGAACATCTCGTCCGCCGCGGCGAGCGAACGGGGGCGCTCGGAGGTGCGCTGTGGGGCTCGGGGATTCCGCTTGACCTTGGCGTAGGATTCCGCCCTTCTCGCAAACAACCCGTCGAGCTGTCCGACGGCGCCCTCGCCGCCGACACCGTGGCCGACACGCCGTGCGCGTTCCTCGCGGTGAGTTCGGCCCGGCGCGCTACCAGCCCCACGAAGCCGTTCACCAGCGAACAGCTCGCGGCAGCCGAGCCGCGGCGGTCAGGGCCGCGTTCCAGAGCAGCGGCCGAAGCCGCCGTGCACCACGCCGACGATGCAGCAGGCGGCCTCGTCGCGCCTGAAGCTGTCGGTGTCGGACACGATGGCGATCGCGCAGAAGCTCTACGAGGCGGGGAAGATCACCTGCATGCGCTCGGATGCGGTGATGGCGGTGATGGTCGCTCCCGAGGTCCAGGTCGCGGCGCGCAGTTGGCTGACGGCCGCGGTCGGCGAGGGAGCCGTGCCGGCCAAGCCGCCGCGCTACGAGTCGAAGGAAGGCTCGCAGGAGGCGCACGAGGCGATCCGGCCTACCGACCCGGCGGCCGGCGGCGAGGGTATTGATCCCGAGCATGCGCCGCTCTACGACCTGATCCGCCGCGGGCTGTTGGGCGTCGCAGATGACCACGGTGCGGATCCGCCGTACGACCTGGAAGCTGTCGGCGCCGCGTCCTTCCGGCCAGCCGGTGCGCCTGGTCGCGCAGGGGCGCGTGGTCGTCGACCCGGGGTTTCACCGGGTGCTGCCGCCGGCCTCGCTGGCCGACGAGCCGCCGTCGGTGCCGGACCTGGCGGCGGGAACGGTCTGGGCGCCGGGCAGTGTCGTCCGAGAAGGCGGCCTCCGAGCAGGCCGCTGCCGACCAAGCGGCTGCAGTCGCGTTGCGGGTCGTGCGGCGGGGCGCAGCAACACTGGAAGGCGCCGGCGGCTACGTGCACCTGTGCGCGGCGTGGCCCGCGTGCGGGGGCGTGGCGTTCGAGGCCGGGCGCGGCGCGGGGGCCCGGCGTGCCGGCGCCCGCGCCGGGTCGGCGGGCCGTCGGGGTTGACTCCGGCGGGTCGACCTTCGCCTTCGGGGGACTGCGGATGGAGTCCGGAAATGCACCGTGTTTTTGGAAAAACTTTAGCAAGTGAAAACGGCACCATCGTGGTGCATTTTCCGACCGTCAGGATATTGACGCCCTATGAACATTGAGCGCGCTTCCTGTAGACGTACCAGAGACTTGGGTCTGTAGACCCAATCCCAGGAAAAATTTTAGCAAGTGAAAACTTCGCTCTTTTTTGTAAAACGTACTCTCTGGGTGACAGGTTGCCTGTTTCGGACTTTTCGCTCCCGCGGAAGCAGCGTTTCCCGGACTCGGCGGGGTTCACGAGAACAGCAACGGCACGATCCGGGTCGAGAACGTCGCAAGCCTTCGGTTTCACGAGTTCTGGTCGCTTCTGCCATCGCTCAGCCTGCGAGTGCTCTCCGCCGCGTGTCTCTCCCAACTGGGGGCATCGAACGGCCGGAACTGGGGTCATGCCGCCGAAGCCGGGTGCGTCGAACCGTTCGGCTACCTCAGCGAAGACGCCGAGGTGTGGGCTATCATGGACCGCGCTGCCGTTGCCGTCTGGCGTGGCGGCTCAGCCGGTTCGGTTCGGAACCGGGCGCCGGAGTGAACGTTGATGCGGGCCGGGTTTCTTCGTTCGCTGGCAGGAGTTGGGCGACGGTGGGCCGAGTCCGGTGGAGTCCGAGAGCGGGCCAAATAGTCTTGCGGAATCCCGTCTGCAATGAGGGAAAGGACGGCGGAAGCGCTGTCAGCGGGCGCAGAATAAGTCTTTTTATTTTAATAGGTTACCGGAATCAGCCAACTCACGCTGCCAGAACGAGACTAGTGTCCGTAGAACTCCGAGATACTCCGTAGAACACCGGGCAATACCCGTATTGTTGGGGTGAATACGGGACCATTCTTTCCGCGGACTTCCGTCCCGGTGTCCCCGGTTCCGAGTCCTGTCGTGGGATATTCGTGGTATAGACGCTGGCGCAGGTGGTGCGGACGCTCTATGGTGGCGTCTGCACGGTGCATGGCTTCCGCTCGTCGTTCCGCGACTGGGCGAGCGAGCAGACCAGCGTGCCGCATGCGGTAGCCGAAGCGGCGCTGGCGCATCAGGTCGGCAGCGCCGTAGAGCGGTCCTATGCCCGATCGGACCTGTTCGAGAAGCGGCGCGGCCTCATGGATGGGTGGGCAGCGTTTGTGACCCGGTAGAGGAAGCCGACCTGCGGGAGGCACGAACGCCGAGCATCCGCGCCTGATCCAGATTGTTGCCGGCGGGTTGGTTCCGGTCGTGGAGTCAACTGGCAGTGCATAGCCTGGGAGGGAAATCGAAAATGGCTTCCGCACCGAACGTCGCGGCAGATCTGTAACCCGCGTATTTTCAGCAGTTTATAGAACTCTCGCCGCGGCCGTGTACAGTTCCGTGCACAATTTGCGAGTGGATTGAACCGGACGAACCCAGCCGTCCTTGGACTGTGGACGGTGGACGGATGGACGGATAGTAGCGATCGAGCGACGTGACGGAGCCTCCCGTGGCAAAGCCTCCGCCATCACGTTGCGGCAGGGGGTGCCCCCACTGTGAGTCGTTCCCCTCGTGCAGCGCAGTCGTGCGGGTAACACGGCTCAACTCGCCGTCGCCGGAATGACCCCGCAAGCCACCCGAGCGCCGCCGCCCCCGAGCCGTGCGGGCATGTCCGAGTAGTTGTCGCCGCCGGCATGGACCATCAGCGAACGACCCACAACGTCGCTCACGCGTACTCGCGGCGCCACGACCGGAACGGTCGCGCCGCCGCCACCGTCGACCGCCAGTCGCGGCAGGTCCCCAAGATGGCCGTTGCCATCCGGGCCTTCGTGACGCCCCGTGTTCGCCGGGTCGTAGTGCCCACCCGCGTTCTGCCCCGTCATCCCGCAGTCCGGATTCTCATGAACGTGGAAGCCATGCTCGCCAGCCGTCAGTCCGCTCAGATTCGGCGTGAAGCGGACGCCATCAGCCGTGTCCTCGACGAGAACTGAACCGAGCCTCATGCCCGAGTCGGTCGCGTGGATGTCCACCGTCAGCGAGGGCATCTGCGAAGGCGCCGCAGGCGATCCGTTGTAGCCAGCGAAACCGACCGTCAACACGACTGCCGCCACGCTTCGCATCACCGCCGCATGCCCGCCGGATCCCTTCATGTGCCCTCCTGCTCAAGCCCCGACGCCGTTCCGCGCGCGCAACTCCCCCAGAACGTCATCGTCGGAGATGTCCGTCGGCCAACTGTACGCCGCAGCCACGGACGCGTCAAGGGCTGCATGCGCGTCGGCGAGCCACTGCCGACGCGCGTTGTATGGGTTCGTCAGCGTCCGCTTCTTCAGTGCCTTCGCGGCGTTTCTCGTCGCGCGGAACGGAGCAATTCGGGTAACCGGGAACCGGCTCGTCGACCGACTGGACCCATTCCGGGGGGTTGAGCCAGCCATACCCACAACTCGACCAGCCGCCGGGCTTCCAGGGCTTCCGACGCGGGGAAGCCGCAGATCCGCTACGCGCTGCCGGAGCCGCCGCAGCCTGCGACGTACCGGGCGGTGCTCACGGGCCTTCCGACGGCGGTCCTGCCGCTCCCGGAGCTTGTCGGCCGCCGCGGCGCGCCAGCGGTCGCGCGCCTCCTGCCGGTTGCGGGCTCTCGATCTGGCCCGGACATCGGCGACGAGTTCGGCGTCGCGGGTCTGGTCGCGGCGTTCCTCGGCGTCGAGGTGGGCGCCGTATAGCTCGCTGCCGCGCCGGCGATTGGGCGTCCAGCGGGACGCCGCGCGGGTGGCGGCGGTGAGAGCATCGGCGGGCCTGGCGTTCGCGGGTCGTGTTCGCCGTCTGCCGCCGTGCGCGCCATGATCAGGCCGGCCAGACGCGGGTCGTCGGTCGGCAGGTTCAGGCCGGCGACCAGCCCGACGCGCTCGTCGGTCGTCGGCTGCCGCTCGTCGGCCGACGGCTGGTCGTGGGTGATATAGGCCACGAGGCCGCGCACGCCCCGACCGCCGGCGTGGATCCGCGGGATCCTTCGTGCGCTTTTCCCAAGCGGTCTTAACCGAGACGGATGACGATCTGGAACAGAATCGCGTACAGCCCCGCGACCATCGCCACCAGCGCCCCGAGCATCCACTTGATGACGCGGACCTCACCGGCAAGCTCGCCCACATCGGCCGCCGCAGCCTCTGCCGTGGCCTCCGACGCGCCGGCTTCTACCAAAGCGGCCCGCATCTTCGCTGAGACGGTCCCATGGCTCGATCCTACCGCGAGAATTTGACGGGGGTTTTCCACGACCCAAGGTTCCGTACAAGTTGACGTACACGACGCGGTCTCAGGTCGCACTGGCGGATCGGATGCGTCCACGGTCCACGGTGGGTCGCGCCGGGGGGCGGAAGGGTGTTCGTGGTGGGACTTTCGCCCTTGGAACTGGAAATGGATCGGCCAGTAGAAACCGCACCAGGTCTGGTGCATCGGGCGAGCGTCAATGCATTGACACCCTGTAAACGTTGGCCGCAACTTCTTTTGCGTGTCTGGAAGATTGGATCTACAGATCCAATTCATGGAATTGGATCGCCAAGTGAAAAACGCGAAACAACGGCGAATGCATCAACGGCGGGTCACCTTCTCGCAGGTCACCCCGGCGGCGGTCCGGGCCGCGTTTCGAGTGCGCGCGGCGGCCCACCGGGCCTCGGGCGGCGCCGGGTTGCTGCAGCGTATCAGCGCCGTGTCGCGTCGGCCGCGTGTCCGTCCAGATAGGCCGCCCAGTCGTCCATCAGCCGGCGGCGGCGGTCGGACAGGTCGGAGCGCGCATAAGCTGCCTCGGTCCGGTTCCGCACCACGTGCGCCAGGCCACGACTGCCCGCCCGAGTGACTAATCGTGAGCAGCGGCACCGACGCCGTGGACGGTCAGCCCACGTGAAATGGCCGCCGTGGCCTGACGCTCGTCGTGCGTCCAGAACTCCAGTGGTTGGCCGTCTGCGGCAGCGGCCAGAAGCTCCGCCGTTGCGACGTGGATCGCATCGATCGCGCGCAGGTTGACCGCGAACGAACTCTTCGCCCGGTCGAGCACCGTGCCGTCCACGGGCGCGAGATCCGTCATCGCCAGCAGCTCGGTCAGCTCCTTGCGTTTGATGGCCGTCTCGGCATCGCTCAGGCCGCCGAGCAGCCGCTCGCGATCGACGGCACGGAACGCTTCGACTTCGATGAGTCGGGAGGACACGACATGGTCGCCGGCCAGCAGCGGCACCGACGGCCCGGACTCAACGAACAGGACTCGGAGCACCGCGCTTGCGTCGACGTACTTCATCGGGATCCTCGCGGACGGCGCGGAGCGACGACTGGATATCAACGTGTCGCTCGATGATGGAGATCCTCAGAGCGCCCCAGTCCTGAGTCCCGGGCCGGAGCCGGCCCTCGCGCAGCAGGCGGTCACGCCAGGAAAGCGGCTCCCCGCGAGCGGGTCCCAACTCGGCGATCGGGTTGTCCCGATCCCTGACGGTTATCCTCTCCCCACGGGAAGCCTGCCGCAGATACCGGCTCAAGTGGGACTTGAGCTCGGTAACCTTGATGGACTGCATGACCACATTGTAGGACCATCATGGCCTGATCACAAGGACGAAGGGCATCCGGTAGGCCGGTCGGTCTCCGCGAACAAGGTGTGCGGGATAATCACTGGAAGCTGCGCCTTCGGACCACCGCCTGTGGGGAGACGGCGGTGTTGTTCCACCTGCGCGACGCGGTCCGCGCTGGTGACCTCCGGCTGGCAAGGTCGCGCCGCTACGGCGACATCCGAACGACGCTGCTGTCGGTTCCCACTGTTGCTGATGCCGACCGCAGCTTGCCGGTTCCGGCCAGCCCGCAGGACGAGCACGCACGACTTGGGCACCCAGATATGTAATCCCCAGGGCGACGGCCGAGCCGATGGCGACGCTCCCGCTGTCAGTTGCGTTGTGTAATCCAGTACAAGCAGCCGGGACCAGCGCCGTTACCCATCGGCATCTCGAGGGTGACCTCGAGCGTGTTCAAATCCACGACCGCGACACGGTCCGCGGCTCTCAGCCCCAGATAGGCGCGCGAGCCGTCGGGCGCCACCAGGACGGCGCCGTCGCCCGTGTCCGTCGAGCCCAGCGTCACCCGCTCGATGACCGCCCGGGAGGCGGCGTCCATGACCACCAGGGATGCCGCTTCGCCGTCGATGATCAGCACGCGGCCATCCGGCGTGAATTTCAGGCGATTGGCATCCTGCAAACCCAGGTCGAGGGTCTCGACGACGCGTCGGCTCGCCACGTCGATGATCGACACGCCCCCATCGCCGCGGGTCGCCGTCCAGAGCTCCCGGCCGTCCGGCGACAGGTCGATGCCCTCGGGCCGCTCGCCCGGTACGGGAATATCGGTGAGCGTCGCTCCAGCCGGACCCGCCATGGCGCCCTCGACCATCGTGACGGTGTTCGAGCCGGTGTTCGGCAGGAACATCATGTCCCGGCCCTGATCCAGCACGAGCATGTGCGTGCCGTCCTGACCGATCCCGAGCGTCCAGTCGATCTGGTCCGTGGTCGGATCGTAGCGGCCGATGGACTTGTAGCCCTCGATGGTGAAGTACACCTTGCCGGCGGCAAACAGGACATCATGCGTCTGACTGCCGGGGCCGGGATCGACCCGCCGGATCTCCTCCTCGGCCGCGATGTCGATGACCGAAATCCCATCGACCATGCTCGCCACGAACGCCAGCCGCCCGTCCGCCGACGCGGTGACCTCGTGCGGATCTCTGCCGGTCGGAACTCGCGCAAGAACGGTTCCGCTCGCGGGGTCGACGATCGCGAGGGCGCTGGCATCCCTGAGCAGGACAAGGAGTCGTTCGGACGACTGCGGCTGGGCGTCGGCGGTGCCGAGCACGGTGACGATTACCGCGAGCGACAGCGAGACGATCCACCGGAACGACGTCTTGACTGGACTCATCCGGAAACCTCCTTGACGTTCCGGTGAACTGCCGGATTATACCCGCGTGGCAGCAGTCCCCGGGCTGCACGAAACCGACTCGTCTCTGGTTACCGTGGTAGCTTCACCGTGAGGAGCGCATGGTCCATGAAGGGAACACGTACGCGTGCGATCGTGGGGTCGTTCGTCTTCTTCTGGGCGGCTCCCGGTCTCGTTGCCGGCGTCGGCCCGTTCGCCCTGGTCGGTTGGACGATGCAGCCACCGCTGCTCGGGGTGTCAGGCGTGCGGGTAGTGGGCGCCGCGGCGGTCGCGGCGGGTCTGGCCTGCCTGCTGGACTGCTTCGCCCGCTTCGCCCTCGAGGGGCGTGGCACCCCGGGACCGGTGGCGCAGACCGAAGTGCTGGTGGCGTCCGGCCTCTATCGGTACGTGCGCAACCCGATGTACATCTCCGTGCTTATCGTCGTTTCAGGGCAGGCGCTGCTCTTTGGGCAGGCCCGGCTGTTCGCGTACGCCGGCGTGCTGCTGGTCGCGTTCCACCTGTTCGTGCAGCTCCATGAGGAGCCGTCGCTCCGGCGCAGGTTCGGAGAGTCGTACGAAACCTATCGCCTGCACGTGGATCGATGGCGGCCACGTCTGACGCCTTGGCGCGGACCAGGATGACCTGCGTAAACCCGACTTGACACTCCGAATCCTCGAACGCTACGCCTTCCGCCGCTACTGCAGGGAGAAGGCGACCAGCTCCGCGATTCTCTCCTCGTCCAGAGCCGCTACGACCAGGTACTGCCGGCCGGCCGCCATGTACGTGATCGGGAACCCGGTGGTCGGTCCACCCGGCAGCCGAATCTCGTGGACGACCTCGCCCGTCCCCTTGTCGTACGCCCGCAGCACCGGACCCCCGCGTTGTCCCTCCCCCGCGAACAGCAGGGTGGCCGTCGCGAGCAGCCCGGAGCTCTGCGTGAGGATCCCGGTCTTGGGGACGTCCACGCCCTGCAGGTCCGGATGCTCCCGGATGTACTCGGGCGTGTCGCCGTGCGGGATCTGCCACAGCATCTCTCCCGCGGTCAGGTCGATCGCCGTAATCCGGCCGTAGGGAGGCTTCAGCAGCGGCAGGTCGCGGACGGTCGGCACACCCCGGGAGAACGAGATGTGGTAGCGCACGCCGGTCCCTTCCGTGCCATCCGTCAGCCCGAACAGCGTCGGCCGCGTCTGCGACGGCACGAAGAGGAGACCCGCCTCGACGTCCACCGCGCCGCTCGGCCAGTTGACGCCGCCGCCCGCGCCGGGGGCCCCGAGGGTCCCGAGGTTGACGCCCGGCTCGATCAGGGACGGGGGGGTATAGAGCGGCCCGAGCCGGATTTGCTCCACGATGCGCAGCGCCTCGGCCCGCAGCTCCGGCGTGAAGTCGATCAGGTCGTCCTCGGTGACGCCCTGCAGATCGAACGCCGGCGGCTTCGTCGGAAAGGGCTGCGTAGGCGACGCCCGCTCGCCCGGCACGTCCGACGGCGGCACGGCCCGCTCCTCGATCGGCCACACCGGCTCGCCCGTCTCGCGGTCGAGCACGTAGGCGAACCCCTGCTTCGAGAGCTGAACCAGCGCCTTGATCGGGACCCCGTCGACCTCGATGTCCGTGAGGATGGGGGCGGCGGGGATGTCGTAGTCCCAGAGCTCGTGATGGGTGAGCTGGGAAGTGCCAGACCCGTTCGCCGGTCTCCGCGTCGAGCGCCAGCACGGAGTTGCCGAACAGGTTGTCCCCCGGCCGATAGCCGCCGTAATAGTCGTTGGTGGGAGTTTCGGTAGCGACGTAGAACAGGCCGAGCTCCGCATCCGCCGTCACCGGCGCCCAGTGCCCGACGTTACCCGTGTACTTCCACGAAGCGTCCAGGAGATCCGGACGCTCCTGCACCCAGTCGTGCGTGCCCGTGGGTACATCCCAGAGCGCCTCGTCCGCCTGCAGCCAGGTCTCGACCCCGAACTCTCCTTCCCCAGGGACAGTGTTGAAGCGCCATAGCATGCGGCCGGTGCGGGTGTCGTAGGCCACCACGTCGCCCGGCATGTTCATGGGCCAGACCTCGTTGGGAGACGCGCGGGTGGGAATGCTGCCGGTATGCAGCGAGATCGACGCCACGAGCGCGTTGCCGAGAATCGCCGGCGGTGACGTATTGGCCACGCGGCCCGCCCGCTCCGCGGCCGGCCGCTCGCTCCAGCGCAGGTCGTCCATCATGTCGATCACGCCGGCGTCGCCAAAGTCCTGCACGAGATTCCCCGTCCGGGCGTCGAGGGCCACGAGTTGGAAGCTCGGCGTCACCACGAAGATGCGCTCGTCCCCCGTCCCGTCCGTCCAGTAGGACACGCCGCGCCCGGCGCTCCGCGCCACCGGCTCGATGATGTCGCCCCACCGGCGTTCGTTGTCGCCCGGGTGCCAGTTCCAAATGGGCTCGCCGGTAGCGGCATCGAGGGCAATCACGCTGCGCTGGTTGCCGATGGTCGTATAGAGGACGCCATTGACCACGATGGGACTGATCTGCGTCCGGCCGGACGGCGGGGGCGTGCCCTGGTCTCGCGCGCTCCAGCGCCAGGCCACCGCCAGGTCCCCGACGTTGCCGGCATGAATCTCGCGGAGCGGCGAATAGCGGGTGGCGCCCGCGTCCGCCCCGAACACGCCCCATTCCCCATCGGCGGCGCCGTCCTGCGCGCTCACGCCGACGGTCCCCAGACACGCGGCGGCCGCTACCGCCGCCCAACGGAGTATCGGATGCCGACCACAAAGCGTTTTCCACATGGCTGTTCACGCACCTCCTCACCGGCGCGGCCCGCCGGCCGACCGGTGGGAAACATGGCACAAGTCGTTTCAGGACGTCAAAAACGGCGCCGCGAGGAAGTCGCCGCACCGGCCGCCGCCCTTGCCGACCCCGGAGCGCCGGTCCCGAACCGCGCCCGCGCGGGTCGAGATTTTATTCGCGCCGGGCCGGCGGGGAGGCGTCCAAACCCGGGGCTCCCAGGGGCCTGGCCGGCACCCCCGCATAGGTGCCGGGCCCGTCCAGGGTCACGTGCTTGGGCACCAGGCTCAGGGCGCCGATCTGCACGCCGGCACCGATGGTCACGCCGATGCTGATCAGCGATCCGAGCCCGATCGTGGCATGGTTTCCCAGGCGCACGGGAGCCGTCTTCACGAACCCGCGCTCGACCGTATGGCCCGACAGGTGAACGTCGCCGCCGATGACCACGTCGTCGCCGAAATCGAGCAGGTTGTGGTCGCTCACCGCCAGGCTGTTCACGTACACGCGGCGGCCGACGCGGGCGCCGTTCAGGCGCAGGTAGGCGCTCCAGATGGGCGTGCCGCAAGAGGGTGCCGGCGAACAGCCGCACGACGTGGATGGCGACCATGTAGCGCACCCAGTCCAGCAGCGGCCAGTCGAGATCGGCCAGGCGCATCTCGGCGTTGGGCCGCGTGCGCCAGCCGGTCAGGCGCGTGGCGAGCGCCGATGCGAACATCAGTGCGATGGCGAACAGCGCGTACGACGGGACGATGGCGAAGCTGGCGGCAACCACCCGTGCTACCGGGTCGTCCGTTGTCCAGGCGAGCAGCGGCCCCCACACCGCCATGACGGGCAGGACGGCCAGCCCGCAGACGATGGCCTGGACCACGATGAGCGTCGCCACCGCCCACGCGCAGCGGGCGCGCGCAACGGCCGCGGCGCCCTTTCGCGGCCGGGCGGCCGCGGCGCCGGCGGAACGCGGTGCGGTCGCGGAGTGGCTGTCTGCAGTCGTTGCTGTCCCTCGCTGAGCTACTGCCATCCGGCAAGCGGCAGTTCAGCCCAATCATAGCCAATCGATGACCGCAGACGGCCCGCCCGGCAGCGGGCCGTCGACCTCCCACGCGACCGCGCGGCCGACTCCCGCGGGGTGGAGCCGGCCGCCACGAACCGCTCGCCGACGCAATGACACGGGAACGACCACCTGGCCCGACAAGCGTCGCCTGCGGCTCCGCTTGCCGCCCAACCGGGCCTGACCAGAAGTCTACGCCGCTCTCGATGCTACGCGGGGTTTCACCATGATGGGATGGACTCCTCCGGGTTTACGATGCGCCAGGCAAGATTGGTGCATCAGACTGATCCCCATCAGCACAACCAGGAGGAGACCGAGATGGATGGTACGACAGTGGCGGTGGACCTCGCAAAGACGGTGTTCGAGGTGGCGGTGGCGGATGAACGCGGACGGATTATCGAACGGAAGCGGCTGGGACGGCGCAGTTCGCGCGTTTGCTGAAGACAGGGCTCGTGCCCGGGTGGTGATGGAGGCTGTGGAACGGCGCACTACTGGGGTCGTCTGGCCCAGGACCATGGGCACGAGGTGACCTTGTTGCCGCCGGTCTACGTCCGTCATTCGTGCGCCGGAACAAGACCGACCGGGCGGATGCCGAGGCGTTGGTGGATGCGGTGCGCGCCGAGCGGATTCCTGCCGTGCCGGTCAAGCGTGTTGAGCAACAGGCGCTGGTCGGCCTGCATCGGGTTCGCGAGCAGTGGGTGACGACACGCACGGCGCGCATCAATACGCTGCGCGGCCTGTTGCGGGAACATGGGCTGCATCTGCCGGCCGGTGCGCAGGCTGCGGTGCAGGCGGTTCCGGCGCTTCTCGATGCGGCCAGCGAGCTGCCGGCAACGCTGCGGCAGGTGTTGGCCAGCATGCAGGAAGAGATCCGGGCACTGGAGACGCGGGTCGCCGAAGTCGATCGCCAATTGCGGGACCTAGGAGTCTGCGCCGCAGAAAACAGATGCGACAATTGTAGGCGAGCCGCCGACGGAAGGAGTCGATGTCGACCACATTCCGCCCCTACGCGCCGGACCAGTCGCTGCTGTTGCCGTCCGACCTGCGGGAGTGGCTGCCCGAGGGCCACTTGGCACACCACGTCAGCGATCTGGTGGACGGTCTGGACCTGACGGAGTTCTACGACCCGTACGAGGGAGACGGCCGCCGCAACGCGCCGTATGAGCCCCGGATGATGGTGAAGGTTCTGGTCTACGCCTACGCGACGGGCGTGTTCTCGTCGCGCCGGATTGCGCGGAAGCTGGAAGAGGACGTGGCGTTGCGTGTGCTGGCGGCGGGCAACTTTCCGCAGCATCGGACGCTGTGCGAGTTTCGGCGTCGGCACCTGGAGGATTTCCAGGCGCTGTTCGTGGAGGTGGTGCGACTGGCACAGGAGTTGGGTCTGGCGCGCTTGGGGAAGCTGTCGATCGACGGGACGAAGGTGCGTGCGAACGTGCGCCAAGCCGATGCGGTTGACGAGGCCGAGGACGCCCGCTTGGGGGCGGAGGTACGGGGCGATGATCTGCCGGCAGAGTTGCGCCGGCGGGAAGCGCGTCTGGCCGCGATTCGCGCGGCGAAGGCGCGTCTGGAAGCGAAGCAACGGGCGGCGGACGACGCGCGGGGTCGGCAGCCGGGTCAGGACCGGAACCCGAAGGGCGGTCCACCGTACCAGCGGGCGTATGGCGAGCCGGACGACAAGGCGCAGAGCAACTTCACGGACCCTGAGAGCTCGATCATGAAGACGAGCAGTGAGGGGTTCCAGCAGTGCTACAACGCGCAGGCGGCGGTGGACGCGGAGCACCAGTTGGTGGTGGCGACGGACCTGACGGCGAACGCGAGCGACAGGGTGAGTTGCCGGTGCTGCTCGACGCGGTGAAGGAGACGTTCGACGCGCAGCCGGGGACGGTGTTGGCCGATGCGGGGTACTGCAACGAGCGGACCTGAAGGACCTGGAGAAGCGGGGCATTGACGGGTATGTGGCAACGGGCCGGGAGGGCAAGCAGACGGCTACCCGCGATCTGGAGAAACATCCGGCGACCGGTCGCATGGTGGAGAAGCTGGCGACTCCAGCGGGCCGGGCGGCGTATGCGCAGCGCGCGCAACGGCCGCGGCGCCCTTTCGCGGCCGGGCGGCCGCGGCGCTGATGGCGGAACGCGGTGCGGTCGCGGAGTGGCTGTCTGCAGTCGTTGCTGTCCCTCGCTGAGCTAGCCGCGGCCGACCCTGCCATCCGGCAAGCGGTCACATACAGTTCAGCCCAATCATAGCCAATCGATGACCGCAGACGGCCCGCCCGGCAGCGGGCCGTCGACCTCCCCACGCGACCGCGCGGCCGACTCCCGCGGGGTGGAGCCGGCCGCCACGAACCGCTCGCCGACGCAATGACACGGGAACGACCACCTGGCCCGACAAGCGTCGCCTGCGGCTCCGCTTGCCGCCCAACCGGGCCTGACCAGAAGTCTACGCCGCTCTCGCGTTGCTACGCGGGCAGGGTTTCAGTCCACGGGCTGCTAGCCGAGCGCTTCGAGCTCCATCGTCACCTCGTGCGGCAGCCGAAGCCGGTTGGTGACCGAGAAGGCGTTGAACTGCCCCGCGAGCGCCCGGGCCAGTTGCCGGTCGGTCTCGCTGTCGACGACGCCGGTGAGCGTCACGTGTCCACGCTCCACCACGATGTGGATCGACGGATTGCCGCTGGTTGCGTAATGCCAGAAGTTGGGATTCCCGTAGATCGCGCGGGCGATGACCCGCCGCAACCGGTTGTCGAACCCCGATGCCGGCAGCACGGCAATCTCGTTGGTCACTGCCGTCACCCCGTCGAGGCCGACGACGCGCTTCTCGATGTCGCTTGCCTTGTGGTCGCCGGTGACGTGGCCGGTGAGCACGACGTGACCCTCGTCGGCAATCTCCACGTCGATGTTGTCGAACACCGTGAAGAACGAGTACCGGAGCACCTGCTCCTGAACGCGCTGGAACAGGTCGTACTTCGTCTCGTCGCCGGCCAGCGCCGGTGACGCCGACAGGAACGTCATGGCAAGTGCCATCAGTGACAGAACGATTCGGCGCGTAGTGAATTGAGCGTACATCCGAAGGTCTCCTTTCGCTGAGGCCGCGCGTGTCTCACCGGACGGATTCGCTGCACGCGCTGCCTCTACGTCGCAGCAAGACGCATGCCAAGAGTCGACGAGCAGATACCGGCACGGTTCTGCGGGATTTCCCGCATGAGGAGTGAGCGGGTTGTCCAACACAAGGATCAGTCCGTCCCCGTTGTCGGACGCAAAACTCGCCTTCTGCCAGGAGTCTGCGCCGTAGAACGGTGCAGACTCCTGGTCAGGCCCGGCTGGGCGGCAATCGGAGCCGCAGGTGACGATTGTCGGGCTAGAACGTGAGCTTCATGCCGACCTGAATCTCGCGGGCCGAGAACGCCGAGTCGATCAGGCCGAACTCCGTGCTGTTGGGATCGTGGCGGTTGCGGACGCCCAGTCCGCCGACGCCGGAAATGCTGCCGGCGTCGAAGTTGGTGCGATTGAGGATGTTGAAGAAATCGATGCGCAACTGCGCCCGCGCCGCAGGCGAGAACAGAAGCGGAATGTTCTTGCGGAGCCCGACGTCCAACGTCGCGTACCACGGCCCGCTGATGGGCGACATCGGCAGCGTCCCCGCCTCGAGCATTCCCGGATTCTCGAAGAGATCGGGATCGAGCCCGCCCCCCTCGGCCAGCAGGCCGGGATCGAACAGGCTCACCCGACCGTCCTCGAGCCGGTAGACCCCGGTTCCGCGCTGCAGCTCCTCGATGTCGATGCCCGTGAGATGAACCGTGTTGGTCATCGCCCTGCTGCCGCCGCGGTTGATGGTGCCGCGTCCGGAGACGATGTTGATCGCCTCGCCGGAATGGATCCGGACGAACCCGCTCAGGTCCCAGCCGCCGACGACCGCGCTCAACGCGCCGCGGTTGTCCATCCAGCGCCGCCCTTCGCCGACGGGGATCTCCCACACCCAGAGGGCGTTCAGGGTGTGCGTGATGTCGTACCACGGGCGCATGACCTCCAGCTCGGGCTGCGCGTTGTCGAAGAGTGCGCGGAAATTCGACTGGCTGCCGGCAAAGTCCGTCGTCACCTGGCCCCACGTGTAGTTGAGCTGGGCGGTGAGCCCCGCGCGCCAGGCCCTGCGGACCTCCAACTGGAGCGCGTCGTACTCGGAGAACGCGTGGTTGCCGACGACGTCGCCGACGAAGGTATTGGGATTGGTGTAGAAATAGCTTATGGGCAGCCTTGCACCGAACCTCTCTCCGCCTTCTCCGTCGAAGAAGAAGATCCGGTTGGGGGCCAGAAAGCCCCCGATGTACTGCCCGATCTCGCCGTTTCGAATCCAGTTCTGAACGCCCCCCGACTGCAGGAAGCCGCCGAAGCCGAGCAGGGGGAAGATCTGCAGGGGCTCGCCGATTCTGGGATCCCCGTTCGCGGCGAGGTTCCGCCGCGCCCGCCGGAAATCCTCGACGAACGCGTCCGGCAGCAGGAGCTGGTTCCGATCGATGGCGCGCAGAAGGTCCGTGCCGCGGTTTCCGACGTAGCGCACCTCGACCGCGGTGTCGTCGAGGAGTTCGTATTGCAGCCCCACGTTCCATTGCTGCACGTACGGCGTCCGCATGTCGGGATCGAACGTGAACAGGGCGGCCGTGGAATCGGCGAGGATTCCGTCGCGCGCGGTCCGCGGAATCTTGAACTCGGGCGCCTCGACGGGGACCAGCCCGCCGCCGCTGACCGTGCCGCCGAGCCCCGGCAGCACGACGGTCTGGCTCAGGCCGTCGTTGGCGCCGAGCGCGTTCGACACCGTCGTCATGTTGTTGTCGAGCACGTAGTTCACCGCGTACCCGGCGCGCACGACCAGCTTGTCGGTCAGTTGCCGGGCAACCCCGATATTCGGCGCGAAGTTGTTCCTGTCGGTGTTGAAGAAGGGCCTTCCGCTCCCCGATCCGGCGAAGTCGACCACCGCGTCCTGGTCGAGCACCGCCTCGACCCCGCCCACCGGCAACAGAGCCAGGCCCTGCGTCTCGTCGGGAACCGTGTGCAGCTCCCACCGCAGGCCGTAGGTCAGGCTCGTGCGCGGGGTGATCCGCCACGTGTCTCCCGCGTAGAGGTGCACGAAGTTCTGGCCGAGAATGCGTCTCTCCGTCGCGTCGTCCACGAATCCGGACGTCCGCGAGACGACGTTGAAGGTCCGGTACGCTTCGTCGACGACGCCGCCGAGCGTCCCCAGCAGCCCGGAGGCCGTGCTCAGCTCGTCGGAGGAGATCCCGCCGGGGAACAACCCGGGCACGAGCGGATCCGGCGTTCCCGTGCCGAAGCCGAGCGAGTAGGTCGGCATCAGTCCCGCGTCGTTGTAGGCGTCGACCTGCGTCCACCGCGCGCCCGCGCCCACCTTGAAGGTGTGCGCTCCGGTGACCCAGGTCAGGCTGTCGCTGAGCTCCAGGTTGCGGGTTTCGCGCCCCTGGTCCAGGAAGTTCCGGACGGGATTGGTGAACCCCGACAGATTCAGACGGTAGCCTCGGTAGCCGTCGGGAAAGGTCTCGTTGTTGGCGAACCAGGCCCGGTAGCCCTGAAAGCCGAAGCGCAGCTCGTGCAGGACACTGCCGCCGAGCGAACTCGTGTAGCCGAACGACGCGAGATTGCGCCGCGAGCCCTGGCCTGCGCCGGGCCGCCCCGGAAAGACGGCGTCGATGTCGTTGAACACCGAGTTCGGCGCGTCGAGACGGAAGTGATGGAACGACCCCGACACCGAATGCCTCGGGCTCATCACGAAGTCGCCCCGGAACACCAGCCACCGCGCGTCGCTGTCGTCGGGACTGTTGAACCGGTACCCGGCCGTGTTCCGTCCGTCGCCCACGCTGGAGTCGTTGGGCCCCGGCGTCGACTCGACCAGTGACGCGATGGCCGGATCGGGTGCGATGCCGGTCATGTCGAACAGGTTCAGCGCGGCCACCTGGCCGTTGTCCTGCCGGACGTAGCTGAAATCGCCCCGGCGCGCGGCGTCCGTCAGGACGGTGCGCACCACCGACGACGTACCGGGCTGGCGTTCCTCCTCGTAGTTCAGGAAGAAGAACGCCTTGTCCCTGGCGATGGGGCCGCCCACGTTGAAGCCGAACTCGTGGACACGCACCCGCTCCTTGTCGATGCCCGCGGCCTTGTTGAAGAAGTTGGTGGCGTTGAACGCCTCGTTCCGGTGATAGAAGAATGCCTCGGTGTTGAACGAATTGCTCCCGGAACGCGTGACGAACTGGGTCTGCGACGCCCCGAGGCCGTCGTCGACGTCCGCGTTCCCGGTCGTGATGCCGATCTCCTCGATGAAGCTCTCCTTGACGGGTATCTCCCCGAACAGGGCGTCGGTCCGAATGAAGGTGTCCTGGTTGTTGACTCCGTCGAGCGTGAAGTTGTTGAAGGTGCCTCGCGTGCCGTTGATGGACGCGGTTCGCGCGCCGCCGGGACCCGTCACCCCGGCCTGGGTGAGCGCGAGCTGCGTGACGCTGCGGCCGTTCAGGGGCAGGTCCCGGACCTGCTCCCGGCTGAGGTTGGTGTTGAGCTCCGCGTTGGCCGTGTTCAGCAGCGACTGCGGCCCGGCCGCCGCGACGACGACCGTCTCGGCCACCGCCCCCACCTCGATGACGATATCGATGGACGTGGGCGCGTTCAGGGCGACCCGGACGTCCTCGACCACGGTCGTCGTGAAGCCGGGCGCGCTCGCCTCCACCCGGTAGGCTCCCGCGGGAATCCGGGGGAACAGGTAGAGGCCCCGATCGTCCGTGACGGTCGCCCGCGCGACGCCGGTGCCGACCTGCGTCATCGTCACCGCCGCGCCCGGAACGACGGCCCCGGTTTCGTCCCGGACGGTTCCCTCCACTCTGGACGTGAGCGGCTGTGCGGCGGCCGGAACGGACGCGGCGAGCATGAGTCCCACCACGAGCGCGGTCGTTGTCATGCCGGCGGCCTGAGCAGTAAATGGCACAAGAATCTCCTGAACGCTTTCTACCTCAACTCTACGTCGTCGAAGTACCTACCCAGGTGTACCGTGTACGCGCGAATTGTACAGTCGACCGTCGCCGGTGATCGCCGGCGGGCAAGTGGCGATCACGCCCAATACGCTTCAGGACAGGCCCAGGTGACTCCCATCGAAATCCGAGGCGCGCGCACCGAGGCGCAACGCCAACGTCGAGACGTTCAGCAGCTACGCCCGCCGGCGGCTGCCGCAACTCACCCGGCCCCCCGGTCGATGCGCCTCGGCGCCAGCGGATGCCATCCCTCCGCGCGCGTCGTCGTGAAAGCCCTGCTCGCGGCGCTGATCGACCACAATAGACATATGCCTCAAGGGAACGTCATGGACACCGAGTCCGCCGCCATGCCACGCCGGCTTGAGCGCCGGATGCCTGCCTCCTGGATGCGAAGTTGCGCGTTTCGGTGCGCCGCCATGCTCGCACTCCTCGCGGCGCCAGCGGCGGCGCAGCAGAGCGTCGAGGACGCGGGCGGGCGCGTCTACGGACTGGTGGGCGGCGGGTTCGGCGACGGCAGGTTCGTGGCGACTGGCGCGGGTGTCGGTCTAAGGCTGACGCCGCACCTCGGGCTGGACGTGGAACTGACACACCTGTCGGGCGCTGGCGCCTCAGGGATGCCCACGCCCTGGTTCGGTGGGGTAGACTTCCCGGCGCTTTCGTTCGGCTTCGACCCCCTGTTTCCGTCCATTCGCATAGAAGACCAGCGACGGGACGTCACGACATTCCTGACGAGATTCACCGTCGAGTTTCCGGTCGCGGATGGCCGCCTCTTCCCCTATCTCACCGGCGGCGGCGGCGTAGGTCGTGTAACGGAACGCTTCAACCTCGTCGTCGACCCGATTCCCTGGATCCCGTTCGACCTGCTCGGAACGGAACCGGTCGATCACACGCCCGTCGGCGACGGCGCGATACACTTCTTCGACAGTTTCATTCCCTCCATGAGCGAGTACTCCGACCTCGGCCTGAGCCTTGTGCTTGGCGGCGGCGTCGACGTGCGGCTGTGGCGTGGACTCGGGGTCGGGGTGGACGTCCGCTGGTTGCGAGTCCTCCGCAGCTTCGACGCCCTCGACACGGCCCAGGTGACCTCACGGGTGAGCTACCGGTTCTGAGTGGGCGTGCACCCTGGCGAACCAGGGGACTCACGACGGGCTCCGGTGCACGATGGCCTCAACCTGCGACAGCGTGTCATCCAACGTGCGCCCCGCGGTGTCGATGACATGCGCGGTCGTCCACGGCTCGTAGTCTCGATCCAGGACCTGCTGCCAGGTCGGGAGCACAAGACCGGGAATATCGGTGATGCGCGACTCGACCCGCCGACGATGCTGGCGTTCGTCGCTGCAAACCACCTCGATCTCAACGAGTTCCACCGTCAGGCGCGCCGCGGTCTCGCGCCAGTACTCGCGAGTAATCGCCACTGGATTGACCGAGTCGACGATGACGGTGTGTCCGATTCGCAGTTCGTCCTCTGCCAGATCGCGGGCTGCCAGATATCCCTCCGGTCCCGACACGGTGAAGCCCGCGTTCCGCATCGCCTGCTCGATCGTGTCGATGCGCAGATGCACCGCCCCGATCCGCCGGGCCAGCGACCTGGCAAGGGTCGACTTTCCCACGGCGGGAAGACCACCGAGGGTGATCAGCACACCGCGCGGCTCCAGGTGGGTCGATGCAGCAGATCCGCCGCGACGAGGTAGGCGGCGTCGAGGGCTTCCGGGATCTGCCAGCGGTCGAACCGGCGGTCGCCGACCGCGTTCGAAATGCCGCGGACGATGGCCACGGGGACCTCCGCGAGGCGGCAGGCCAGCGCCACCGCGAAGCCTTCCATGTCCTCGGCCACCGCGTCGGGGAACAGCGCCCGGCGCTCGCGGGCCTCGGCCTCCGTCGCCGCGGCGGTGCACACCGTCAGGAGCGGGCCGGCCGCGGGCGGCACGGGATGGGCCAGAGCCAGCGCCTCCGTCCCGTCCGCCGCGCCCGCGCCGCTCGGCGACCAGTGGCGGTACCCGAGGGCCGGCGCCGGCACGAACGAGGCCACGCCGACCCCGACTCCGTGCATCAGGACCGACGGAAAGACCGCGGCGGTGCCGACCGGCAGCCCGGCAGGGTCGAACGTGCCGGCGATGCCGAGAAGGATGACCCGCTCGGGCTCGTGGGCGGCGATGGCGTCCCGGGCCCGCGCCGCCGCTGCCACCGGCCCGAAGCCGCACAGCTCGCACGGCGCATCCACGCCGAAGCCCGGCTGCCGGGAGAGATGACGGCGCTCGATCTCGGTGGGGACCAACACCAGGGTGTGGGGAACGGTCATCAGTTCTTGGTCTCGCGCGGGGTTGCTCCAGTCTACGATGAAGCGACGCCGTGTCCGATCAGATGTTCCGTACCCTCGTTCGGCGGGTAGCATCGCCGCTTGCCATCGTCGCTGCCCTCTTCGGCGTGCACGCTTCGATCCGCTTCCCGATCGCCACCACGCCGGTGTCGGCACGGCCTCGAAGGTCCCGTCACTTCCTCGCAAAGATCAACATTCGATCACAGATCGTTGTCCATGCACTTATCCAATCGACAAGTGTCCGCCCGAGCGTCTTCAACGCCCGAAGAGAGAATAGGTCACTCGCAACCGGTACGATAAAGAAATCACAGTCAAGAAGTATGGCACGATTCAGCGGACCGATGTTCGGACCGGAGTCGATAATACATAGTCAACGCCAAGATCACTTGCAACGGTATTAACCATTTCGCTGAGGGCGGTCGTGCCACGAAATCCGCGCATCTTCCGCTGCAGACACTGCCCCCAATACTCCGCCAGGTCGGTCTCGAATTCTGACATGCCTCCAGCGGTGGTCTCGCGGTTAGGGGCAGCATGGCCTGCTTCCGAAGCAGGGGCCGGCCCGCAGGAACGTCGCGACCGACGCCAGGATTCGAGTCCGGGCTTCGCTGTTGAGCGGCTGGAGAGCACCGATCACTGTCTGGAGAGCGGCGAACTCGGCAGCTTGGCCTCTGGGAGGAACATTCGCGGATTCGGTAGAGGGTGGCTCATCGTGCATTAGGGAACATAGCTCATGGTTACATCCTGCTGCGACTGGGTGCTTGCGGAGAGCACGCGGTGGGAGGGCGGGTGCGGGCAGAATGGAGTGTAAAATGGGAGTATGTATCCTAGAATGCTCGAAGCCCCGGCCGCGGGTGGCGGGAGCTTCTTCCTGTTCGGTCCCCGCGGCACCGGGAAGACCACGTGGATCAAGCAGCGGTTTCCGAACGCGCTCTACCTCGACCTGCTCGACCATGCCCTGTACCTGGAGCTGCTGACGCGGCCGCAACGGCTGCGGGAGCTGATCCCCCCGCGGCACGACGACTGGATCGTGCTCGACGAAGTGCAACGCGTTCCGCTGGTCCTCAACGAAGTGCACCGGCTGATCGAGACCGAGCAGCGGCGCTTCATCCTGACCGGGTCCAGCGCGCGGAGCCTGCGCCGCCGCGGCGTGAACCTGCTGGCTGGCCGGGCGCACACCTACCAAATGTACCCGCTGACGGCGGTCGAGGCGGGCGCGGACTTCTCGCTGGAGCGAGCGCTGGTGCACGGACAGCTTCCGTCGGTGTACACGCAACCGGACCCCGACCGCTACCTGGCGTCCTACGTCGAGAGCTACCTGCGCCAGGAGATCATCGAAGAGGGACGGACCCGCAACCTGGCGGCGTTCAGCCGGTTCCTGGAGAGCGCCAGCTTTTCGCAGGCGGGGATTCTGAACGTGGCGGAGGTCGCGCGCGAGGTCGGCGTGGATCGCAAGACGGCCGTCGGCTACTTCGACCTGCTGGAGGACCTGCTGATCGCCACGCGCGTGCCGGTCTTCACCCGGCGGGCCAGGCGTCGCATGACGACCCATCCGAAGTTCTTCCTGTTCGACGCCGGCGTCTACCGGACGATCAGGCCGACGGGACCGCTCGACAGCCCCGAGGAGATCGACGGCGCCGCGCTGGAGACGCTCGTGTTCCAGGAATTGCGTGCGTACATCGCCTACCGTTCGCTGGACCTCAAGCTGTTCACGTGGCGTACCGGAGCCGGCGTGGAGGTCGACTTCGTCGCCTATGGCGGCGACGGTCTCTTCGCGATAGAGGTCAAGCGCAGCCGCAGGGTGCGGCGCGCGGATCTGCAGGGACTGACGCAGTTCAAGGCGGACTACCCGATGGCGCGCTGCGTGCTGCTCTTCGGAGGCGACCGCCGGGAACATCGGGACGGCATCGAGCTGCTGCCGGTGGCCGAGGCGCTGGCCGACCCGGCGACGCTGGTCGGGTGAGTTTCGTCGAAACAACACTTGCCAATACACGACTTGGCGAAGCGACCTCGCAACTCGTTCGCCTCAGTAGCGGAACAGGTACTGGAACTTCACGAAGACCGCGCGGTTCGTCCGCTGCCGCCCGAGCACCCGCAGCCCCCGGCCGCCCACGTCGTACCAATCCGTCAGGTCGCCCTCGATCAGGTCGGCCTGCTGGTAGTGGTCGTCGTAGCCGGCGTAGAGGACCGTGCCGGCGTTGACGCGGTAGGTGAACAGGAAGTTGAGGTCGAGGGTCTGGTCCAGGGTGTTGTACTCGCTGATGTTGCGGAAGAGCAGCCGGTTGCTGAACTGATAGGTCGTCAGCGCCCGGAAGATCCGGACGTCGAACACCTCCTCGCTGCCGCGGCGCGGATCGGTGAACCGGTTCGTGGTGACGTTGACGGCGGACTGCAGGCGGGGGACGGGCCGCAGGATGACCCGCGCGGTAATTCCCTGCTCTCGGCCCAGGTAGGGGGTCCGGGTATGGAAGAGGATCTGCTCGCCCCGCCGGTACTCCAGCGACACGCCGACGCGCCGGCTCGTATCGACCCGGCCGAAGACGCGGGCGCGCGTCTTGACGAAGTCGATCCCGCCGAACCGCTCCAGCTCGCGCCGGACGTTGCTGGCCGCGAACATGTTCCGGAACAGCGCGAAGTTGATGCCCGCGTCGGCGATCTCGTCCTGCAGGACGCCCGCGAAGTCGTAGTTGCGCGCGTAGATGAACTCCGGCCCCCAGTTGCGGAGCCAGTTCTCCGGCCACCAGCGGTAGCCGCCGGTGAGAGACGTATAGCGCTGGTCGGTGCGCCGGACGAACCCGACGTCGGTCCTGAAGTCGGGCGACAGCGCGTAGGACGACAGGGAGTAGCGCAGGTTCCGGCCGCGCTTGTTGAACACGGCGTCCATCAGGTAGCCGCTCGTCTTCACCCCCTGCTGGTCCTGGTGGTCGGTCCCCATCGCGCGGAATGCGACCGAGTGCGTGTCGCCCAGGCGGAAGTTCGAGTCCATGCCGGCGAGCCGGCTGTGGCCGCCGAGCAGTTCCCGGTTGGTGAAGATGGTCCCGATGTGCGATTCCGCGTACAGGTCGTAGCGCGCCCGGCCGACGAACGTGTCGGCCGACGACCCGAACGCCGGGTCCGCCGCATCGTCCACGTTGCCGGGCTCCGCGTCGCTGGCGTACAGCACGCCCACGCTGGTCCGTCCGACCTTGCCGGTGAGCTTGGCGCCGAACGCGGGATCGACGATCCGCCGGGTGTGGACCGCCGTGATCGGGGCCCGGACGGCGAAGATCTCGGCGCCTTCCAGAAAGAATGGCCGCAGCTCCGGATAGAAGAGCGCAAAGCGCTGGTTGACCTCGATCTGCGGCAGGTCCGACTCGACCTGCGAGAAGTCGGGATTGAACGTGACGTCCGCGGTCAGATTGGACGTGACCCCGTACTTCAGGTTCAGGCCGCCCTCGGGAGACGGGTCCCGGTCACTGAAGCGGCCGGTTGCACGGTCGAGCGCGCCGAAGCGGATCGTCGTGAACGTCGGCAGCAGCTCCAGGTTGTGGCTGCGCGACAGATCCGTCATCCCCTCCAGCACGCCCATCTGGGGCAGGAAACCCGCGATGTCGCGCGAGGTGGGCGACCAGACGTCCGCCTCGTCGCGGCCGCCGATGATGCGCGCGATCTGCAGTCCCCAGCGGTGCGGGACCCCCGCCTCGCGGCGCGGATAGCGCAGGCTCTTGAAGGGAATCGCCAGCTCGGCGACGAAGCCGTCGTCGACCAGCTCGGCCGCCGAGTCGAACAGGACGTCCCAGGAAGCGTCTCCGCGCGGCACCCCGAAGCGGCCGCCGCCGAGCGCGCCCGCCTGCAGGATGGCGTCCCCCTGCACGCCGTAGCCGTTCACCGTGAAGACGTACGCCCGCTGCTGGTCGAGGAACGGATCGAAGTAGATGAGGAACAGGTCGTCGTCGATCGACTCGTCGCGGTCCCGCCGGTTCGCGCGAATCATGCCGGGATTGGAGTAGTGCGCGTACAGGCCGACATAGATGTTGGCGCTGTCGTAGGCGAGATAGATGTCGCTCGGCTCGCTCGCCGGGATCCCGTCGAACGGCCGGCGCTGGACGAGCTCCGTGATGTGGGCGGCGTCGCGCCAGAGCGGCTCGTCGAGGCGCCCGTCGATCACCGGCGGCTCGGCCAGCCGCGACGGGCGCACGACGGGGCGGCCGGTCAGCACCCCCGCGTCCACCGCCCTGTCGGCGGTCTGTTGCGTCTCGGGGGCCGCCTGGGCGTAGACGGCGGTGCCGGCGGCGACGATGCAGATCGCCAGGAGTCCGCGCCACGGGCCGTCACTCGCCGACCGCCGATCCTGAGGGACGTGAGCCACATCAACCGCCCGGCTCATTGTCGTCCACTCGGCATCGTGCGTGCCACTGGCGAAGCCGGTTCGTGCCGGCACGCAGCCCCTTGACGGAGTTTCCGATCCGGCCCACGATGGGTCGATGCAGACCTGGACGTTCGTCGTCGGCGTGGTCGCGATTATTGGCACCCTCGGCGGCCTGATTGGATTGCTCATGCGCCAGAACAGCCAGGCGCACGCGTTGATCGGCAAGCGGATCGACGATACCCGCCACGACCTCGGCAAGCGGATTGACGATGCACACCGAGCCACGGACCAACGGATCGACGACGTGCGCGCCGACAACCGCGAAGTGCACAACGACCTGCGCGCCATCCTGCAGGCACTCGTTCGATCGCCGACCAGCCAGTGAGCCGGGTACGCCGCCGGTGCAACGGGCATCGACATGTGAGAAGATGCCGAACGCGACGGAATCCGCCCCCGCGCAGGGGCAGGGAGGTGCCACCGTGCAACCGTTTCCCGTGCGCCGTCTCTCCGCGATCGGGCTGCTCGCTTGCGGATGCCTCCTCCTTGCTGTCGCCGCCGCCTCGGGCCAGGCCCGGCAGCGCACGACCGCCATCAGCGGTGTGCCCGCCCTGGATCCGCCGACCGAGCCGGTGGTTCTGTACAGCAACGACGTGCCCCGGATCCGCGTGGTGCCGATCGTGACCGGGCTGTCCCACCCGTGGGGCCTCGCGTTCCGCCGCAACGGCGACATCCTCGTCACCGAGCGCAACGAGGGAACCCTGCGGTTGATTCGCGACGGCGTGCTCGACCCGCGGCCCATTCCCGGCGTCCCGGAGGTCTACAAGGGGACCCGGCTGGCCGGCCTGATGGACATCGCCCTGCACCCGGAGGACGATCGCATCGTCTACCTGACCTACTCGAGACCGGCGGAGCAGGACGGCCGGCGCGGCGCCGTGATCGCGCTGGCGCGCGGGCGGCTCGACGCAGGCGCGCTGACCGAGGTGCGCGACATCTTCGTATCCGAGGGGTTCGGCCGCGGCGTCGCGGCGTCGCGGGTCACGTTCGGGCCGGACGGCAAGGTCTACATGACGATCGGCGGCGCCATCCGCTCGCAGACCACCGGGTTGCGCGCCCAGGACCCGGCCGAGCACGTCGGCAAGGTCGTGCGCCTGAACGACGACGGCAGCGCGCCGGCCGATAACCCCTTCGTGGGCGAGCCCGGCTATCTGCCCGAGATCTACTCGATGGGCCACCGCAACCAGCTCGGCCTGACGTTCCATCCCGAGAACGGGACGCTCTGGGCCAGCGAGAATGCCCCGCAGGGGGGCGACGAGGTCAACGTCATCCTCCCCGGCCGCAACTACGGCTGGCCGATCGCCTCCGACGGCCGGGAGTACACGGGCGTGCGGGTGTCGGACACGCCCTGGCTGGCGGAGTTCGAGCGGCCGGAGATCCTGTGGTGGCCGTCGATCGCACCCTCGGGCCTCACCTTCTACGACGGCGAGCACTTCCCCGCCTGGCGCGGCAACCTCTTCGTCGGCTCGATGACCGTCGGTCGCATGCAGCGGACCGGCCACCTCGAGCGCATCGTGTTCAACCGGCGCGGCGACGAGATGGGCCGTGAGTGGCTGCTGGCCGAGTTGAAGCAACGGATCCGAGACGTCCGGCAGGGTCCGGACGGGTATCTCTACGTGCTGACCGAGGAGGACAACGCCGCGCTGCTGCGCATCGAGCCGGCCCGGGCCTTCACCGGGCTGCCGGGAAGCGTGCAGCCGCACCGGCGCCTGCGCGAGCCGCGCCTTGCGCCGGTGCCGGCCGCCGAGTGGACGAACGAGCAGCGGGCGGTGGTGGACCGCTATGCGCCGGACGGTGACCCGGGCAACGCGCTCCGGACCCTGGTGCGCATCCCCGCGCTGGCCGAGCGCATCTTCCCGTTCATGAACTACGTCGCGAACGAGTCGACGTTGTCCCCGCGACACCGCCGGATCCTGATCCTGCGGACGGCGTGGCTCGCACAGAACGCCTACCTGTGGACCGAGCATGCCGCCGGCGCCGCCGACGCCGGGCTGACCCCGGAAGAGGTCTTCTCCGTTGCCGAAGGACCCTCCCAGGAGCGCTGGGAGCCCTTCGAGAACGTGCTCGTCGGCCTGCCGGACCAGTTGTTCGGCAACTCGTCGATCAGCGACGAGACCTGGGACCTGCTCCTGGAGGAGTACGACCTGCACAACCTGATGGACGCCGTGGCGACCGTGGCGGACACCACCACGGTGTCCATCCTGTTCAACGCGCTCGGCGTCCAGCCCGACGAGGGCGCCGTGGCCGAGTTGCCCGTGGACGACGTCGCCTACCGGGTCGTGGTACCCGCCAGGGAGCCCCCGCTGGCGGCGCCGCGCGTCGACCCGGTCGAGGGAGACGGCCTGCGGGTGTCGCGCACGCTCCGCCGCCACCCGGCGCTGGCGGACGCCTGGTACACGAACCCGGGCTACGTGATGAACCCGGAGCGTTCCGGGCTGACGCCGCACGACCGCGAGCTGCTGATCCTGCGCACCGGGTGGAACGCGCAGTCGGTCTACGAGTGGGCGAAGCACGTCGGCAGCGTCGGCCGGGCGCGCGACCACGGCCTCGATCCGCACTGGATCGCGCAGGGCCACGACGCGGCGGGCTGGAACGAGAACGAACGCCTGCTCATCGACGCCGCCAACGAGATGTACCGCGACACGACCGTCTCGGACGAGACCTGGGCCGCGTTGTCCGAACGCTACACCGAGCACCAGATGATGAGCATCGTCGCCACCGCCGCCCGCTACCGGAAGGTGTCGATGGTCCTCAACGCGCTCGGCGTGCAGCCGTTGCCGGACGACGAGCGGTTCCCGGTGCTGGCGGGGTACTGATCGGAACGAGCGACTCCAATCGTTGAACGGGGTCGCCGGTTCCGCTTGACTGCGACTCGCCCGATCCGCGAGATACGGCGCTCGCGTTCACCGGCGCTCGGCGGTCGCCGAATCGAGATAGCGGCGACCGAAGACGACCGTCGACCGGGCCACCGCGCGGTAGCGGCCGTCGGGCGTCTCCCGGGCGATCTCCGCCGACCGGGGCTCGGCCGCCAGATCCGGGCCGTCGCGGAACGCCTCTGTCAGCGGGCGTCCGGCCATCGTGGGCGCGGCGCTCAACCCGAGCAGGTAGAGGAACGTCGGAGCGAAGTCGACGTTGGACGTCGGCAGCGTGACCTCGATCCCGGACTGCAGGGCGGGTCCCGCCGCGATCAGCGTGTTGTGGATGTCCCAGGGGCTCGTGCTGCCGTGGCCCGCAGTACCGTTCGATGCGCTCGTGCCCCGGTAGCCGTACTCGTTCTCGGCGTCGGTCCACGCCGCCGAATAGAGGATGTCGGCGGAACGGGCATGGTCCCAACGCGCGGCGTCGAACGCCAACGTGCCGGGCACCTGCGCGTCTCTCGTGAAGATGGCCCCCACCCGGTCCGAGCCCTGCAGCGCCTCGACGATTCCGCCCACTGCACCGGCATCCCCGTCCCGCACATGGATCGCACCGCTACCCGCCACGATCCGCGGCGATCCGTCGGCCAGCGTGCCGGCGAACGGCGCGAGCAGGGCGTCGAGGTCGACGGCGCCGGTGTATGTCGAGAAGCCGTGGTCGGAGGTCACCCAGATGTTCAACGATTCGAGGAGGCCCGCCGCGCGCAGGCCGTCCTGCATGCGCCGGATCTCCTCGTCCACGGCGCGCAGCGACGCCACCGAGGCCGGGTGCCCGATGCCGTTGGCGTGGGCCGTCGTGTCGGGATCGGTCAGCCACAGGACGGTAACCGCCGGATCGACCTGCCCGAGGCCGACCTCCAGGAGTGCGTCGACGATGTAACGGTTGCGCTCGCGGCTGGGCGTCGCGAGGGAAGGCGGCGGGCCGAGCCGTTCCCGCACCGCGTCGCCGAGCACCTCCGGCAGCACGTACTCGTAGTGGATGATGCCGCCCCCGGCCACCCGGTGGTTCAGCAGATAGGACGATCCGCTGGAGCCGGCGCTGGCCACGAGCATCCGCAGCCCGGCGCCCTGCAGGCGCTCGCCCAGGGTCGGCGCCGTCAGCAACCGTTCGCCTTCCGCCTCCTCGATCCGCAGCAGGTTGTCCCGCTCGCCGGTGTTCAGGAACCGCGTCGGGTCGACCGCCGGAAAGAAGACCGCGTTGCCCATCAGCCCGTGCGTCTCCGGATAGGCGCCGGTCGAGATGGAGGCGGCGTTCACGCGCGTCACGGTCGGATACACCGCATGGTGGTCGGTGAAGACGACGCCGCGCTGACCGAGCGCATGCAGGTTCGGCATCACCTCCGGGGTGACGTAGTCGGGCCGCAGCCCGTCGAGGACGACGAGCAGATGCCGCTGATCCGCACGCGCGGGAGGTTCCTGCTCGGGTTGCGCCGCCGACGGCCCACAGCCGGAGGCGAGGCACAGCAGGATGGCGAGCAATACGGAAACGGCGCGGGATTCGGGCATGGTGCGGCTGTATACGGGCATGGTGCGGCTGTATAGTAGCGCGCTTCCCGATTCTCCGTACGCGCGGACCGCCCGGCACCGCCGCGGTTCGAAGCGGCAGACCGTGCGCGGTTCGTGCCGGCGTCTATAATCGAGCGATGGCGATGCCGACTCCGTCCCCGTCTTCCGTGCCCTCCGCGACGTTGCGGGTCGAGCCGCTCACGCCGACCATCGGGGCCGAGATCACGGGCATCGACCTCACCCGGCCGCTCGACGAGGCGACGCTGGCCGCGCTGAAGGACGCCTGGGCGCGGCACCTGGTCCTCTTCTTCCGCGATCAAGAGCTGACGTTCGATCAGCACAAGGCGCTCGGCCGCCGCTTCGGCGAGCTGCACATCCACCCGGCGGCACCGAAGGATGCCGAGCACCCGGAGATCCTCGTCGTCCACGGCGACGACAAGGTGGAGTTCGTGGCGGGGAGCCTGTGGCACTCCGACGTCTCGTGCGACGTCGAGCCGCCGATGGCCAGCATGCTCCGGATCGTGCAGGTGCCTCCGTCCGGCGGCGGCGACACGCTCTTTTCCAGCATGTATGCGGCCTACGAGGGACTCTCGGACCGGATGCAGCGGTTCCTCACCGGACTGACCGCCATTCACGACGGCGAGCAGTACTACCGGGGACGGTACGGCGCGGGCACCCTCCGGGACGACGACTACCCGTCGGCCGAGCATCCGGTCATCCGCACCCACCCGGTCACCGGCAAGCCCGCACTCTACGTGAACCAGGGATTCACCACGCGCATCAAGGACCTGCCGCCCGCCGAGAGCGACGCCGTGCTGGCGTTCCTGTTCCAGCATTGCGCGCAGCCCGACTATCACGTCCGGTTCCGGTGGCGGGAGAACTCGGTCGCCTTCTGGGACAACCGCTGCACCCAGCACCTGGCCATCTGGGACTACTACCCCGAGACCCGCCACGGTTACCGCGTCACCATCAAGGGCGACGCGCCGTTCTACGAACCCGGCCGCGGTGGGTGACGGGTCCGGTACCCGGATCGGTGGTCTGTGCCCGTACGTCGGCACGACAGGTCGCGCCGACGGCCTGAGTCGGAGCTCTGGGCGCGACCGGGAACCCCTCCAATCGAACGAGGCCACGGGATGAGACCCGATTCCGCGCCGGACACAGACGAGGCTCCGTACCTGCTCGGCACCGATTCGGAGGAGCGGCGGCGGCTCGAGACGCAGCACCGGCTATGGGCCGAATGGGCGCATGACCTCTGGGACCGCGCGGGATTCGGGTCGGGTGATCGCCTGCTCGACCTGGGCTGCGGTCCGGGATTCGCCGCCCTGGAGCTGGCGGACCGCGTGGGCACCCGGGGCCAGGTGCTCGCCGTGGACGAGTCGGCGCGATTCATCGGCGCACTGGCCCAGGAATCAGACCGAAGGGGGCTCACCCAGCTCAAGGCGCGGGTGGAGCGAGTGGAAGCACTCCGGCTGGAACCCGGTTCCCTCGACGGCGTCTTCGCGCGCTGGCTGTTCTGCTTTCTCCCCGAGCCTCTGCCGATCATCGAGCGGGTGGTGTCGGCGCTGCGGCCGGGGGGCCGGCTCGTGGTCTGGGACTACCTGAACTACAGGGCGACCGCGCTGCATCCGCGAAGCCCGGCGTTCGAACGCGTGCTCGCCGCGGTGGACGAAAGCTGGCGGCGCACCGGAGGCGACCTGAACGTCGGCGAGCGGCTGCCGGGACTCATCGCGGGAGCCGGATGCCGCTTGCTCGAACTCGTCCCGTTGTCGCGATTCGCCCGGCCCGGCACGGCGTTGTGGCAGTGGCCTACCGGATTCTTCCGCGGGTACGTCCCGCGGCTGGTGGAGGCCGGACTGCTGACCGAGGCGGAGCGCGGTGCGTTCGAGGCGGAGTGGAAGGAGCGGGAGCAGGATCCGGGCGCGTTCCTCTCCGCACCGCCCATGGTCGGGATCATCGCCGGGAAGCGATAGTCCGGCGTTGCCTGCACCGGCGCGGCTCCTCCGGCGCAGAATCCTCCGGCGGCACTCGCACGGCTCTGCCAGCCCCGGGATGCGTCGGGCTCCATCGCCCTGGCGCTCTCCACGGCGACGGTCGTGGCGAAACCGATTGGCCGCCGCGTCCTACTGTGCGACACTAGCGATTCTGGACGTGAATCCAAGGAGAAGACGATGAGTCATCGAAGTCTTCCGGCGTTGGTAGCGGTGGTCGCGCTCGCCTGTCTGGCGCCGGCTTCCGTCGAGGCGCAGAGTCAAACCGAGGACGCGGCGGATGCGGCCTCCACATGGACCATGCCGCGCCTGCCCGACGGCCAGCCCGATCTGCAGGGCTACTGGACGACCCAGACGTTCACGCCCCTGGAGCGGCCCGAGTACCTGGGTAACCAGGAGTTCTTCACCGCGGAGGAGACCGCCGCGCTGAACGCGCAGTTGACGGCCGAGGGCGTCGATCCGTCGGCGCGCAACGCCGTCGAGATCGAGGATCCGGAGGAGCGGGAGCGGCGGCTGTACCAGGTCAACCGCGACCCCTCCTACGTCCACTACGACAACGAGATCTGGTTGCGCACACCGGTGCCGAAGGGCCTGTCGACCCAGCGCACCTCGCTGATCACGGACCCGCCCAACGGGAGATTGCCGGCCCTGACGCCTGAGGCGGCGGCCAAGCTGGCCGCCGAGGCCGCCGCGCGACGCTCGCCGAGCGCCTTCGACAGCCACCTGCACCGGCCGCTGCCCGAGCGCTGCATCGTGTGGTCGCACGAGGGCCCGCCGAACCTGCCGCCGGCCTACAACGACATCCACCAGATCTTCCAGGTCCCAGGCTACGTCGTCGTGTTCACGGAGCTGAACACCAACCCGCCGCGCATCATCCCGATCGACGAGCGGCCGTTCATCTCCCGCAAGATCGGGCAGTGGGCCGGCGATTCGATAGGCAGCTGGGAGGGCGACACGCTGGTCGTCCAGACGAGGAACTTCAACGAGCGGCGGCGCTACCGGGGGGCCACCGAGCAGATGACCGTCGTGGAGCGGTTCACGCGCGTCTCGGACGACCGCATCCGCTACGAGTTCACCGTCGAGGATCCCAACACGTGGATGCAACCGTGGAGCGCCGAGGTCCCGATGGTGGCGACCGAGGGCCCGCTCTACGAGTACGCATGCCACGAGGGCAACCACGACGCCCGGCACATCCTCGAGATCTACCGGAACCTGGAGAGGCAGGCGGCGGAGGCGGCGGAAGAGTCGCAGTAGGGGCGCCGGTCGCCACGATGCCGCGCCGGGCAGAGGGCTCTGCGCGGCGTCCCGGCGGAAACGTCGCTCCCGCCGGGCGAGGTGAAATACGTGGAAGCGTCACGTGTGTACGCCTGTGTGGCGGCCCTGTTAGCCGCAGCGTTGCCGTCCGCCGCCGCACAGGAGCAGGTCCAGCACGGCGTGACGCCGCTCGTGCTGGATTGGAGGGCGGCCGACTGGGGACCCCCCTCCGATCGGCCGGGCTTTCCCTCCGGACTGCGCAACGCGCCGATCGCCACCGACCCGGAGACCGGCGGCCCGACCTACCTGGCGCGGTTCCCCGCCGGGTCGGAGTTCGCCATGCACTGGCACACGTACACGGAGACGGTGGTGGTGCTGGAAGGCGCCGTCGACATCGTCATGGACGGCGTTCGCCACACCGCCACCGCCGGCAGCTACATCATCATCCCCGGCAGGGCGCACCACGCCTGGCACGTGCACGGGGACGCCGACGTGGTGCTGCTCGCGCGCCGGGACGGACCGGCCGACTTCCACTTCGTCGCTCCATAGCATTCGGCGCGCGGGGTAGACGGACCCTCCAACCGAGGACAGGGCCGCTGCCGCGGTGCACAGTTCACGAAGGACTCACCACCAGAACCCGGTCGGGGCGTTCGACTATCTCGATGTCGAGATCGGTCTGGGCCTCCAGGTTCCGGATCACCAGATCCAGCCGTCGCGTCCGGTCTGCCGAAGGGTGTATCCGTACGTGGAAAGGTTGCTCGGGAGTCCCGATCGTCTGGTCGATGACGGCCATGCCGAGCTCACGCGACAGGAGATACGCCAGGTCGCCGACATCGGAGAACGGACCGCCGCCCTGCCCCGTCTCGGGGTCCCGACGGTCGGTGAAGACGTGCAGCAGGGGTCGGCCGTTGCGCTCATCGTCCGGCACCACTGCCCCGATCGAGCCCCGCAGGACGAGCGCCCGGGACACCTCCGAGACGCTTTGGAAGTCGAGAGCCAGACCCAGCCGTTCTTCGAGCACTCGCGGTAGCTCATCGAGCAGCTCGTCGTCGGGAGTGCCTTCGCGCATGACGAGATCCGCTTCGATCGGCACATTCTCAGCACCTCGTTCGAAACGTACGGCATCCTCCCGGACTCCGAGAACCGAGAGCACGGACAGCAGGTCGTCACACCCGAAGCACCCTCCCCTCACCCAGGGCCCGTCGTTGGTCCACACGATGGTCATCTGGCTCGGTCCGGCCGGGATGAACCGAGCCTGGCTGGGGCGCCCCGTGCGATAGAGGACCATGCGCTCGGGTGGATGGGGCGGAGGCCGCAGATCCAGTTTCCGGTCCTCTGCCAGTCGATAGGTATCTGCGAGGCGGCGTTCCAGCTCCTCCTCGTCGCCGGCCCGGGTGGCGACCTCCACGCCCCGCGGAGACACCCGCAGGTCGATCACGAGGTGCGGTCGATTCGTCTCCAACTGGCCGGCGCCTGTCGGTTCGAAACGGAAGGTCCGCAGGTACTGCATCAGTCGTTCGGCTTCCGGGGTGGACTGGGGATCGTCGTTCGGACCGGTGCGCGAGTCCCGAAACAGCTCGGACGACTCGACGTTTCCGCCCGCATCCACCGAGAGGAAGAAGGACAGGATGAGCTCCTCGTCGCCCACGTCCAGGACAGGCGGCTCGCCCTTCTCTCGAACCGCGGCGTATCGCCTGCGCCCCTCTGTTCCCCCGCCCATCACCTCGGCCGCCTCATCTCCCACGAGCGCCTGACCTGGCTCGTAGAGCGACCGCCGGGGATCCGGCGGATTGATGAAATAGTCGACGTGCACCTCGACCAGCACGGGTCCGCGCTCGTAGTGTGTCGTCGGGTCGAAACGGGCAGCGTCGAGCACTTCCCGGAACGGCCTCTGGAGATCCTCGTCGATGTCGCCCGCGAAGCGGACGCGGCGGACCAGCCCGTCCCGATCGACGATGATGGTTGCCGAGAGCCGCCCGAGCACCGCGAGGCGCTCGAAGAGAGCCGGATCCCGGGCCGCCAGCGCTTTCGCGTCCGGCTTCATGGCGGTCGACGGTCGCCCGATGGTGAAGTCCCCACCCACGTAGACCCGGTTGGCATCCTCGACCTGCTCGACGGATTCAGCGAAGAAGGCGCCCCGCCAGACGCCCCTGGCTTGAATCCGCGGCGCGTCCTGCGCCTCGCCCTGTGCGCCCATGTCCGCCTCCGTGGAGAGTGCCATGCCCAGGCCGACGCTGATCACAAGCGCCGCCAGAGCAAGGAATCCGACGGCCGGTTGGGGATCGTAGTGGGACTGCAGCATGCGCGTGAGGCGCCTTGCCAGCGGCCGTCGCGCAGCGGCCATGCGCAGGCCCGGCGCGTCCCATGCAAGGGCAGCGTGCTCCTCGACCAGTCGCAGCAGACCTCTGACGTACGTCCGCTTCTCCCCGTGAAGCCGGCGCACGACGGCATCGTCACACGCTTTTTCCCGTTCCTCGCCCAGGCGGCGGCCGACCCACCAGGCGAGGGGATGGAAGAACCAGGCGATCTGCAGCAGATTGGCGAGCGCCCGCACCACGGGGTCCAGTCGCTGGATGTGGATGAGCTCGTGGAGCACCACGGGATCGAGCTCTTCGCGCCGCCATGACTCGATCAGCGACGACGGCAGCAGGATGCGCGGCCGCAGGCAGCCCTGGACCGCGGGTCCGCTGATGGCGTCGCCGCGAACCACGCGGACGTCGACCGGCCGGCGGATGCCGAGCTGTACTCGGAGCTGGTCGATTCTCCTGCCGACGTCCGTTGGAAGTGATTCCATCGCCGCCGCCATGCGGCGGCGCTGTCGTGAGGATCGCACAACCTGGACGGTCGCGAGACCGAGCACCCCTACGCTCCACATCGTGAACAGCACGCGGGCGGAGGACATCCAGGTGTCGGACCGCGTCGTTGAGCCGGTGGTACCGGACGGGGTCGTCGAGTCGGCAACGACCGTATCGGACCCGGAAGCTGCGGGACTCTCACTCGTCGGGAGCCGGTTCGCGGACCCTTCGTCCGCCACCGCCGGGACCGCGGCTGAAGGCGGTCGCGCGACGGAAGACGGGAGCGCTCCCCACGGTGACGTCAGCCCGGCCGGTACCGCCAGCCGCAGCAGGACCAGGAGCCAAACGACATGGCGGACTCGCGGAGGCAACGACCGCAGGAAGAAGAGGGCCGTCGCGACAATCGCCACGAACACCGTGAACTGCAGGCTCACGCTCGTCACCGCGGCGAGCCATTGCCGAGCGAACTCTTCGCTCATGACTCCTCCTCCTCCTCCTCCTCCTCCTCAGCTTCCAGTTGCCGCCGGAAGAAAGCGACCTCCTCGGGGCTCAGATCGTCGCGCTCCGCGAGATGGAGATACAGAGGAGTGACGGAACGCTCGAGCACGTCATCGACGAAGTCCGTGATGACCTCCGAGAGAGCGCGCTGCCGGGAGACGGCCGGCACGAAGAGGCTCAGCCGACCCAGCTTCTCGATACGCAGAAAGCCCTTGGCGGCCATGCGGTCCAGCAGCGTCTTCACGGTGCGGTAGTCCCGCCGGCCGTCCGATGCATCGTGGACCTGCCGGGCGGTCGCGCGGTCGAGCTTCCAGCAGATCTGCATGATCGTCCACTCGGTTCTGGACAGCGGGCGCCGTGGGCTGTTCCTTTCCATGACAACTGTAGCCATAATACCACAAATGTAGTAGAGAGTTGGCCGCATCCGAAAACCGTGCAGGATGCGTGGGGCGCGGAAGTGGTAGTGTCGGCCCTGGAGGAAACCCCATGACAGCCCGCATGCCCGTGATCTCCTGCGTCTGCCTGCTGCTCTGCGCGTCCGTGGCCGGCGCCCAGGACGACGTGCCGAGTCCGGTCACCGACGCGATGCTCGACGATCCGCCCGCGGCCGACTGGCTGCACTGGCGGCACTCGCCGGAGGGCTGGGGCTACAGCCCGCTCGAACGGATGCGACAATGTAGCGGACTTACGGCTCGCCTGGTCGTGGTCGCTGGAACCGGGCTCGCAGGAAACGACCCCGCTGGTGCACGACGGCGTGATGTTCCTCGCCAGTCCCGGCAACATCATCCACGCGCTGGACGCCGCTACCGGCGATCTGCTCTGGGAGTACCGCCGCCAGTTCGCGGAGGGAGTGCGCGGCCGCGGCTGGACGCTACGGACCTGCTCTACTGGGGCACGTCGCAGGCCAAGCCATGGGCGCGCGCGAGCCGCGGCACCGACGGCGACGCGCTGTACACCAACTCGACGCTCGCCCTCGATCCGGACACCGGCGAGCTGCGCTGGTTCTACCAGCACGTTCCGGGCGAGACCCACGATCTCGACGAGACCCTCGAACGGATCGTCGTCGACGCCGGTGGCCGCAGGTCGGTCTTCACCATGGGCAAGCTCGGCATTCTCTGGGAGCTCGACGCCGAGACCGGCGACTATCGAAACGCGACCGATCTCGGCTACCAGAACGTCGTCGACCTCGACCCGCGCACGGGCCGGCTCGAGTACCGCCTGGGCATGATCCCGGAGCTCGACGTCGAGCTCGACTTCTGCCCCAGCTTCTCCGGCTTCAAGAGCTGGCGCGCCATGGCCTACAGCCCGGCCACCGAGGCCTTCTACATTCCGGTCCAGCCCACCTGCGTCACCGCCGCGATGACCGCGGTCGAGCGCCGCAAGGGAGGTGGCAGCATCGGCCTCGCGTCCCGCGTGGACCGGCACCACCCGGACAGCGGCGGCAACCTGGGCGAGTTCGTCGCGATGCACCGCACCGGCCGCATCCTGTGGCGGCACCGCCAGCGGACGCCGTTCAACTCCGCCGCCCTGACGACCGCCGGCGGCCTCGTGTTCATCGGCGACTGGAACCGCTTCGCCAACGCCTACGACGAAGCCACTGGCGAGCTGCTGTGGCAGACGCGCCTGCCCACGTCCGTGCAGGGATTCCCCATCAGCTACGCCGTCGACGGCAGGCAGTACGTCGCGATTCCGGTGGGCGTCGGCGCTCTGGCGTGGTCCACGATTCCGCTGCGGCTCACGCCCGAGGTGCGCCGTCCCGAGACCGGCAACGGCCTCTACGTCTTTGCTCTACCGGAGTGACGGCTCCCCGCGAAGCCTCCCTGCGTGGGTACAATGGTCAGTAGTTCGACACAGGCCGGAGGCGGGATGTGACCACCCAGGAACTCCACAAGAGGGTCGCGGACATCGTCAAGGCGACTCTGGTCGAGCACTTCGCCGACAAGTTCGTGTTCGATCCCATCGAGGTCATCCCGGCCGTCGACGAATTCGGCGACGGCGACGGGGAAGCGTACCTTCGCATCATGATCGTGTTCGATGGCGACCAAGAGGCACTCGACCCCCGCTGGACATCGGGCTTGATCAGACGCATTCGCCCGAAGCTGATTGAAGCAGGCGTCGAGGAGTTTCCCAGTCCGTCGTTCGTGGAAGAGTCCGAATGGCCGCGGCTGGAGCGGAGCCTGAAGCGTGCAGGCGCTTGATTTCGCTGAATCGGCTCGGATGCTTGTTGTCGAGCTATTCCTCGTCTGACGTTTCGCTGTCGGCAATCGTCGCCGCCGTCAACTCGGTCGGCAACTTCACGTTCCGTTCCGCCATGAACTTTCTCTCTCCAGCGATGAGAGTTTCCCGCCGCGACTTGAGCAGACCCGCCCGATCACCGTTACGCAACCGGGTGATGGAGTCAATCGGAAAGCCGTGCGTCGGCAACAGTGCCCCGAGCACTTCGTCAGGCAGCTCCAACAGCTTGTCAAGGACCTGTCCCACATGCTCCGGATCCACGAACAGCCTGTTCGCAGGGTCGCTCTGGTCGGCACTAGACCACAAATAGCCAAGGGCGTCGGTTCCTTGCTGGGCCAGGAGTGAACCTGGATCCAAATCGTCGTTGCCTTGAAGCGAATGGGGACGAAGGGACGCCAGGTAAAGCAGAAACGCACGTACGCGGGCACTTCGAGGATCGAAGCGGCTTGGAAACGGCTGTGCCGGCGCATCCAGATCGACCATGTTGAATTCCTCGCTCGTACTGCGGGCAAGGCTTCGGATCTCCTCCAATGCGCGCTTGGCTTGAGCGGTATTGACGCCGCCGAACCAGCCGGCAAACGACGTGACCCAGAACCAGCGCTCCAGCATGTCGACCGCTCTGTCGGTCGGATACGGGCAGATCCGGTGGAATTCGCCGAGGAGCACGAGCTGCAGTCCGTATGGAAGCAACCGGTCGGAAGTTACACCGAGATTCCGGAGCATCTTCAGCGCGAGTCTGATTCCCTGCGCGGCGGAGCCGAACGCTTTCGGGAGCTTCTCACGCAGTTGCGGCTTGACCATCAGGTCAGCCCAGTCCTTTCCGTAGATTTCGAGGTCAAGAGCCGCGAGCACCGATCTGAAAAGAAAGACGCGACCGAGGTTTCCGAAGCCCGTTTTCTTGAGCTCTGACTTGAATTCGTCCAGCTTCCGGGCGAGATGAAACTCCCCCTCCTGATAAGTCAGCGCAGAGACCATTTCGTCGGCCGTCATCCTGCGTCCCCTGCGGTTCAGGCGAGCAAAGACCGTGACAGCGCTCTCGAGGTCCGCCTCCTGGATATGGATAAGTGGTAGTTGATAGTCTCGAAAGGCGTTTGCGAGGCGGTCCGCCTCGGCGAGCCGCTGCAAGGCAAGCTTGTTGTCCCCGGCTCCCGACTGAATGTGGCGGCACGCCTCGAAGAACGCTGCGGTGCTGAGCAGGCTGCGCACCGGAAAATACTGCCGTCCGGCGCGTCTCGTCGGCTCGCGCACGTGCACGAATTCCTGATTGTCCAGGTCGTAGTACACCCGCCAGTCGATCTGATCGACGATCGGCTCCGCATTGCCGGTCAACCGCAGGGTTCCAACGAGCGTCGAGACGCGCTGCTGGCCGTCGAGCAGATAGCCGACCAGACCCTCAGGGCGGAAACTGATTTCGACCGGGCCGATGCGTGAGGTGGATTCTACGTGCCTCTCCGTATCCCAGACGAGAATTGAGCCGATCGGAATACCCCGCAGAACGCTGTCGAGCAGCGCGCGCACGTCAGCCTGTCTCCACACGAACGCGCGCTGGAACCTCGGCACGCGGATCTTGCCGGCGACGACACGTTCCACGAGATTGCCCAGGAAGATGACCTCCGTAACAACGGCGGTTCGCTTCTGCCTGCTGTCCGCCATGCTACCTAGAGTTCCTTCCGGATCAGTGCGATGCCTCGCTTGAGGTCGTCCTGTCCGCGAGCCAACAGTTCATCCCTGATTTCCCGCACATTCCACAGCGTCCAGCATTCGTGCACATTCGGCCCGAACCCTTCGGCAAGGATCTCTCGATCCGCGTCCGACAGCCCATCGAACAGCTCCTGCTCGGCCGCGGAAGGGGTGTCCGGCAAGCCCCGCTTCATGTCGAAGAAGTCCTTCTGGGCGCCACTGAGTCTGTCCCAGGCCTCCACCCGTCTGTCATGGCTGTCGCCGACGTTCGGCCGCTCGCTGAGGAGGCTTCGAGGCAGGTAGTTCTCTGCTTCCCGCTTGGCGAGAACCCAACAGGACAAACCGTGCGCGTCGCAGGAGCCCCGCAGCCTCCGGGCCACCCGGCTCTCGAGGTCGCCCGGTCTCTTCCGGTCGCTGTCGATGACGGCAACGAGCCGCGGTCGTGGCGTGACCTGCGCCCTGTTCTCGACGTCTTCGTTTACGGGGTGATTCGTCAATAGAGACGGGCATGGAATGGCCTGGAGCGTCGAAGGTCAGGCGACGCGAAGGGTTCCTTTGGCTGGCGTCGCGTCTTGCGCGGGAGTCCGTAGTGGCTGCGCTGTCACCCATGTCGCAGCCGGAAGCCGAGGGCGGATCCAGGCATCGGACTGTTTGCGCGTTGGGGGGCAGCGTTTCGGCATTTCGCCCGGCGCGGCAGTCAGCCGCGGGTCGGTCGCCCGTCAATTCGCTCGTTGCGGTGCGGCACTGGGCGCGGACGGCGGCGGCAGTCCGAATACGTCGGGAACGATGGGCTCGGGGGCGCGCAACATCGTGGCGAACAGCGCCGGCAGGTCGAGGTTGCGTTGTCGTGCGGTGCGTACGACGCTGGCGAGGACCTGCTGGGTGTCGGCGCCCTTTCGGGTGCGGTTGCCGCCGCAGACCTTGCGGATGACGACGGCGGGCCGGATGGCTTGTTCGGCGCGCCAGTTGGTGGCGTCGACCGCCGGGTCCCACAGGAAGGTGAAGAGGGCGCCGAATTCAGTGGCCAGGTGCGCGGCGAAGCGCTCGGCGTCGTCATGCGGCGGCGGGTTGTCGATCAGCCGGCTGATCTGGGCGAGCAGTCGGCCGCGGGCGGTTGCCAGGCCGTGGTCGCTGATTCCACCGGCGTTGCGCCGGTCGCGCAGCGCGAGGGCGGCCTGCAAGGTGTCCTGCACCTGAGCGGCCCACCCGCAGTGGGGCTGGTCCTCGAGCAGTTCCTCACAGCGTCTTCGCAGGTGCTGTAGACAAGATTGGTGCTCGCCGTTGGTGTAGCTGCGGTAGACCACCCAGCCGTCGCGCACGAGCACGCCGTCGAAGTCGGCTCCCAGGACCGCTTGCGCGTCCTCGAATCCGCGGCCTGCGCAGATGGCGTAGACGGTCGTTGTCGGGGTGACGCCGGCCCACAACCAGTGGCCGATGCCGCCGACGCGCCAAGAGGTCTCATCGACCGTGACCACGGGCGCGTTGCGGACCTGCTCGCGCAACGCCTCGTAGGCCGGCCGCGCGTCGCGGGCCGCACGATGCAGCAGATGCACGAGGCCTCCCGGCGTCACCTGCAGGCCGAAGCGGGTTTGCAGCAGGTCGGCGACCTTGGCCAGCGGCAGGCCGCAGCGCGTGTGCAAGTCGACGACCAGCGCGACCACGCCGGGGCCGAGCTGTGCGCGGGCCGCCCCCAACGCGTCGGAGGTCTGCAACGGGTGGCGACCCTGGATACGCCGCCGACACTGCGAGCAGTGGCCGACCTCGATGTCGAAGCGGCGCACCAGCGGGCGCACCGGGGGCAGGTCTTCCTGATACTGCGCCGCCGCGCCGGTCACGTCGACCGCGCTGCCGCAGTCGGGACAGGTCGCCGGCACCGGCGCCGACAAGGCCTCGTCGACCCGCCCCGGGCACGGGCGGCGCCCCTGCCGGCCATAGCGCGTACCGGGCCGCCGGCCGGGACGTTTGCCGCGACCCTGCGGCCGCTTCTTGGCGAAGGGTGCGGCTTGCCGGCGTCCCGCGCGGCGCTCGGTCGCCAACTGCTGTTTCAGGTGCTCGTTCTCGTGCTCCAGACGCTCGATCCGACGCTGCAAGCCGTCATTCTGACGCTGCACGCGGCCGTTCTCGCGGTGCACGTCTTTGTGGCGCGCCAGTTCGTCACGCAGTCGCGCGATCTCTCGGTCCTGTTGCTCGATGACAACGTCCCGCGGATTCTGCTCCGGCGGACCTTTGTCCAGAACGGCGCGGATGCGGCGCAACAGGCTCACGCCCCTTTTCTATCGGCACGGCGCACCAAGACCTTTACCCCAACACGCGGATTTCCCGCCGGGGACCCGGTAAATGAAGACTTCTCGACTTCCTGTTGCATCTGCCCCCTGCCGCCCAGGCTGTCGAACCGAACCGGCGCGCCCGGCCGACCCCACAATCGGCGAAGGGAAGAGTCCAGCGCCTTCACGACCCGTTCCACGAACGGGCCGTCACTGTGGCTGTTCTCCACGAGAATCACGAGTTTCTCGTCGGCGAAGCGACAAGCGTGCTCGGGCGCGAGTTCATCCGGTGCGGCCGGATGGGCAGTAACGCGCAGGCGTCGGCCGTGCGGAGCCAGCGTCCACGCGCCGCGCTGAGTCGATGCAACGAGCAACTCGCGCACGCGGCGCCCCTGCCTGCCGCGGTCACTAATCCACGTTGCGGCTTCCAGGTCGTTGGCATCTTGCGCAGCGGTCAGATCCCACACGTGCCAACCGTCTTCGATCTTGTACAGAATGCGGTCCAGCCACTGATGGGCATCCGGATCGTTGGCCGCGCTCACGTCGATCGCGATGCGCACACCCCTCTATCCCTTCTCTCTGGCGGCACGGCGGATGGCCAGGATCTCTTCGTAGTCCTCGATGAAGACGCCGTCCGGCCAAGTCTCCATCTCGCCGTTCTTGTCTATTCGGATCTTCTCGGCCAGGGAACCGCGCGACGGTTCCGTGTGGATCCAGTAGACCAGTACATTCTCGGCCGGCAGCCGTCCTTCCGCGACCCAGCGCCGGGCGCGGAGTAGGACCATTTCCGAATGTGTCTCGATGATGAGGGGCCGCGCGGGTCCTGCGAGGTTGTCGAGCAGAAGCTCCGCGATGTCCGCATGCGCGGCGGGATGGAGTTCGGCCTCCGGATGCTCGATGACATCGATGCCGGAACCCGCCCGGCGGGCCGACAGCGCTGTGACCACGACCGGCAGCACGTGGGAGAGTCCGCGACCCGACTGCCCGAGACGTACGTCGCCGTCCCGAATCGGCGTTCCGGTTACGAGATCGAAGTATCTGCCCTGCGAAACCACGTCGATACGCACGCCGAAAGTTCTGCGGTACCAGTCACGAACCGATTCCCGCAATCCATCGTCCGCCGCCAGGGCCAGCGGTGCATGGCGTCCGTCCGCTCCGATGCTCGCGGGCGGATGTTCAGCGGCAAGAAATGGCGACTGGAGAAGGTACCGCGGACAACGCAGGTGGCGAACCCCGGCGGCCCAGGCTGCGAGGGCGTCGACGTGCCGGCCGAGCCATGCCGCGAGTTCCGCCGATTGCCGCGGGAGCAACCCCCGCCAAGCTATCGTTCGAAGGTTCGGCTGCCCCCCGGGGACCGAGAGCCGGTAGTCTGATCCTCCGCCGAACCCCTGTCTCTCCGCGACAATCTCGCCGTCGTCGCTCTTCATCCGCCAGTCGGATATCTGCCGCTCGGAAGGCCGCTCTGGTGCCATTACATTCGTGACGGTGGCGGAAAGTGACGTCTCACCGCGTTCGCCCGCCAGCGTGATGGAGAACCGCAGCCGGCCGTGCGCGTCGCGGCGAGTGACGAGGTCCGAGAAAGTCTCCCCGTGCCGGATCCCTCCCGATTCCAGGGGAAGTGGTTCCCGGGCGTCGCCATCCGACGGAGCGAGGCCGCCCGCCAGCAACTGAATCGCCTGCGCCAGCGCGGTCTTGCCGGAGTTGTTGGATCCCACGAGGATGGTCAGCGGAGCTAGCTCCAACTCGACCCGCCGACCGTAACCCTTGTACCGTTCGAGACTTATCCTTCGGAGTTCCACGCCAACCTACATGATAACGGCCAGCGGTCGCCGAACCGTGCGGCTGGCCGTGGGGTGAAGGCGAGCAAGTACGCCCGACCGCTACCGCAGCCGGATGGTCATGTTGGGGCGCTCCACCGGCGCATCGTCGAACCAGCGCGCCGTCACGGTCTTGGTCTCGGTGTAGAAGCGCACCGCCTCCTTGCCGTAGACGTGCTGATCGCCGAAGAACGAGTCCTTCCAACCGGTGAACGAGAAGAATGGCAGCGGGACGGGAATGGGGATGTTGATGCCCACCTGGCCGACCCGGACTTCGCGCTGGAACCGGCGCGCGGCGCCGCCGGACGCCGTGAAGAGGGAGACGCCGTTGCCGAAGGGATTGGCGTTGATCAGCTCGATGGCGTTGTCGAGGGTATCCACCTCGGAGGCGACCAGCACCGGGCCGAAGATTTCGTCCCTGTAGATCGACATCTCGGGGGTGACGCCGGCGAACAGCGTGGGCCCGACCCAGTTGCCGTCGGGGTAGCCGTCCACCTGGCAACCGCTGCCGTCCAGGAGACACCGTGCGCCCTCGGTCTTGCCCCGCTCTATGTAGCCGAGTATCCGCTCCCGCGCGGCCCGGGTGATCTGCGGGCCGTAGCTCGCGCCCTTGTCGTCCCAGGGCCCCGGACGCACTGCCGCCATGGCCTCCTGCAGGTCGTTCAGCCAGTTCCTGGCTTCGCCTACGAGCACCGCGGCGCTGATCGCCATACAGCGCTGGCCCGCGGCGCCGCAGGTGGCGCCGACGAGGCTTGCGATGGCCTGCTCCTTGTCGGCGTCGGGCAGGATCACCAGGTGGTTCTTGGCCCCGGCGAGCGCCTGCACCCGCTTGCCGTTCGCGGCGGCCGTGGCATAGATGCTCCTGGCGACGGGCGCCGAGCCGACGAAGCTGACCGCGCGGACATCCGGATGCGTCAGCAGCGCCTCCACCTGCTCCTTGCCGCCGTGGATCACCTGCACCAGCCCTTCCGGGGCGCCGGCCTCGGCAAGCAGCTCCACCAACCGGTTGGGGACCGTCGGATCCTGCTCCGAGGGCTTCAGCACGAAGGTGTTGCCGCAGGCGACGGCCAACGGGAACATCCACAACGGCACCATGGCCGGGAAATTGAACGGCGTGATGCCGGCGCACACCCCGACGGGCTGGACGAGGCTGTAGGTATCGATGCCCCGCGCGACGTTCTCCACCGTCTCGCCCATCATCAGCGAGGCGATGCCGCAGGCGTGCTCCGCCACCTCGATGCCGCGCCAGACCTCGCCCCGCGCATCCTCCCAGGTCTTGCCGGTATCCCGGCACAGCAGCCGGGCGATGTCGTCCTGGTTCCTCTTCAGAATGTCCTGGTAGGCGAAGAGCAGCCGCGCGCGCTCCGGCGTCGGCACGTCGCGCCAGGCGCGGAAGGTCGCCTTCGCCCCCAGGACCGCCCGATCCACCTCGTCGGCGGTGGCGAAAGGCACCTCGCAGAGCACCTCCTGGGTGGCGGGATCGGTCACGTCGATGCCGCCGGCGCTGCTGTCTATGAATCGACCGTCTACGAAGAGCTTCAGCTTGTTCATGGGACAAAGTTTGGCGCAGTGTCGATGAAACGATCCACTCCGGGTCTCCGCCGCGGAGTGCCGACGGAGACGACGCTCGGCCAGCGCCCCGAAACGCCTCGCCGGCTCGGCGTTGCGACCCCTCCCCCCGCTCCATGACCCTGCGCCGCGGCCCTTCGCCTCGCTGCGTGCTGCGGCGCAGGCTCCTAGCCGGTCCGGCGCACGGCGGCGCCGTCGTACGCCCGCCGTACCTCCTCCGCGACGATGTCGAGACCGCGTCCCGTCCGCTCCCAGTCGTCGGCGTAGCTGATGCGGATGCACTCCCGCTTGTGCGGCCAGTCGTCGTCCTCGCGCCCCGGAAAGAAGTAATGGCCGGAGACGACGATGACGTCGCGCTGCTTGAGCCGCTCGTAGAGCGCCGCGTTGGTTATAGGGAGCCCCGGCATCCACAGCCATAGGAAGAAGGCCCCCTCCGGCCTGTGGATTCTGATGGGACAATCGTGCAGTCCGGCGCGGAGCCGGTCGACCGCGCGGGCCGCGCGATCGGCGTAGTGGGGCCGGATCACGTCGCGCGCGAGCGGTAGCAACGCGCCGCTCGCGATGAGCTCGGTGGCGAGCGCGGGACCGAACCTGCCCGGCGACAGGCAGTAGATCGCGGTGGCGGCGGCCAGCGCCTCGACGATCTCCTCGTTCGCGATCACGATGCCGGTGCGGAATCCGGGAAGGCCGAGCTTCGACAGGCTCATGCAGACGACCGTGTGCTCGTCCCACACGGGCGTCGACTCGCCGAACACGATGCCGGGAAACGGCGCGCCGTACGCGGTGTCGAGGATGAGCGGCACGCCGCGGGAGCGGGCGACGGCGCCGAGCCGTGCGACCTCCTCGTCGGTGATCACGTTGCCGGTCGGGTTCGTGGGTCGCGAAACGCAGATCGCGCCGATGTCCTCGACCTCGTCCAGGCCGTCGAAGTCCACCCCGTACTTGAAGAGCTTGTCGTCGAGCTCGTGGATGATCGAGCGGCGTGCGGTGAACAGGCCGGGCGCGAAACCGAGATCCGCGTAGCCGATGTACTCCGGCGAGAGCGGCAGCAGGATGCGGCGCGCCGGCCGGCCGTCGCCCATCGGCCCCGCCAGCAGATTGAACAACGGAAGGAAGGCGGACTGGCTGCCATTGGTCAGGGCGATGTTGCGCGCGGTGACCTTCCAGCCGACCTCGCGCCGGAGAAGTCCGGCCAGGGCGGCGGCGAAGTCCCGATCGCCCTCCGGTCCGCCGTACAACCCGATGGCCCGCTCGAACGCCCCTTCGCGCCGCAACAGCGACTGCATGTGACGGCGAAACGTCGCTTCCGCGGCCGGAATCAGGCTGGGACTGCCACCCCCCAGATTCATGATCGCGCCGCCGGCCGCCGCGATCGCGCCGAGGTCGTCCATCAGCGACCGCGTGCCGGAGTCGCCGAGCAACCGTCGTCCGTACGCCGAAACATCCATCCCTTTAACGATAGAACGAACGGGAGGAGACTCCCAGCTACTCGACGAGCGGCTGGAAGTCGCGATCGGTCATCGGCTCGTGGCGGCCCCAGTTGCCGGCCAACTCGATCAGCAGCCGCTGCTGCGACGGCGCCGGCAAGGGATTGACCCGCACGACGTAGGCCACGCACGTGCCGGGACTCTCCGCCATGGCCATCATCAGGTCCTTGACGAGATACCGCGGCGCCCAGCCGATGACGTGGTAGTCGAGAGTCTGAAGCTGCACGGCCACGCGGGCCACCGGGTTGGACAGCTCCAGCGTCACGTGGAGCCGGTCGTCCGCCGCCACCCGGTCCAGACGCGCCTGGGCGATCCGGTTCACGTAGCGCCAGCCGTGGAGGAAGAACCGGCACCGGAAGCTGCCGTCGGTGCCCTTTTCGAGCTGGGGAAACACCTCGAAAGTATCGGTGACGTGGTACCCGCCGTCCATGGCCAGAATCTCGATGGGGTCCGCCCGCGCCGGCAGGTCGAGAATCTGCAGGTAGTCGGCGTAATCCGGCCGTTCCGCGGGCATGATGCGGTTCCTGAACAGCGGAAACAGGACAGGCGACCGATAGTCCTTCTGCAGGTCCGGAAAATCGGGGGCGAGAGAGAACCCCACTTCCCGCTTTGCCCGTTCGGCGCCGCCCGTGTAGCGAAAGCGAAAGCTGGATTGTGGGGAATCGGCATCCAGCCGGCCCACCGGAAACCACTCCCTGCTTCGACCGTCCTGCCAGGCCAGAAACAACGTTCTCGGAGCCATCTGAATCACGCGCCGAAGTCCGTTCGGCCTGCGCAGACGATCGATTCCAGGGCGTAGGTACTCGTCAGCCCGAATGTCCGAGCATGCGACTGCATTGGAACCACCCGCCGAATCCTTCAGCGCCCGAGCAGCTCCGAAGGCCGGTGCAGCACGTAGCGGACCAGCCGCCGCCGGCTGACCTCACCGGCATAGATGTTTCCGTTGAAGTCGACGCCGAGGAACTCGATGCCCGCACCGACGTCCTCGTCGTGTTGCGGAACGAAGTGGGTCACCCAGGCCTGGTCGGTCTTCAGGTCCCCGATCCGTATGCCCTTCTCCCAGCCGAGGTTGCTGCGCCAGTTGTCGGGCGGCCCCTGCCGGACCATTCCGGACAATCCGTCGCCGGCGTACAGGATGTCGTTGCGGTCGATGAACAGGCCGCTGGGCTTGCCGTAGTGGGTCCAGATGTGGAGCAGGTTGCCGTCGGAATCGAACACCTGCACGCGGCTGTTGCCCCGGTCGGCGACGTAGACGCGCCCCTGCGAGTCCATCTTGATGTCGTGCGGGTCGCTGAAGCCGGCCGCCTCCTTGCTCTCCGAGCCCACCCCGCCGCCTACCGCCAGCAGGAAGGTGCCGTCGCCGGAGAACTTGACGATCCGGTTGTTGCCGCCGCGGTGCCCGTCCGACACCCAGATGTCGCCGTTGGGAGCGACCACCACCCCCGACGGACCGTTGAAGTGGGACTCGTCGTCGCCCCAGACGGCCGCCTCGCCCAGCCGCATGACCACCTCGCCGCGCTGATTGAGCTTCAACACCTGATGGCCGATGCCGATCCGCTCGCCGGGCGTCGCGCGGGAGTCGCCGTGCGACCCGCCCTCGGTCACCCACAGAAAGCCTTCGTGGTCGAGGAAGAAGCCGTGCGGGAAACCGAAGAGACCGGCCCCGAAGCTGTCGACGAGGTTGCCCTCGAGGTCGAACTTCATGATCGGGTCCAGATCGGACCCGGCGCACTGGTTCGCGCCGCAGCGGTCGAGGATCCAGATATGTTCGCCGTCCGGGTCCGGAAAGACGCCGCTCACGGTACCCATTACGCGCCCCTCGGGCAGCTTCTCCCAACCGAAGGTCGCCCGATAGGGGTTGGTGGTCGACGACTGGGCCAGGATCTCCGCGCCCGTCCCGATCATCAGCCCGGCCAGCACGATCAGCGTTGCCGCGACGCCGCGAACCGAATCACGTCGACCTGCGTTCAGCATGGACTTCCTCCCCTGCCCCACGGCTCGCGGAACCAGACGAGCCACCCGCACGCGATACCGCTCTGCCCGCACGCAATATTAGCTCCCTCCGCCGGTGCGTGCTTTGGTGCCGATAATGTGCGGGTCCGACCGAAGTCCGCTAGGATTGTCGAGCGTTGTGGCATCCCGGATTCGCCCCTATCGCCGACCGCCGGCCGGTCACGACCCGCCGAACGACGTGCCGGCGTACCGGTCGACCGCCCTGCGCCATCCGGCCCGGCCGCCGGTCGTGATTCCGCAGACCCTGTCCGAGATCACCGGGCCGGTCTACGGCTACGGGCCGCTTGGACCGCTCGACGACGACCTCACCCGCCAGCATCCCGGCGAGCCGCTCGGCGAGCGCATCGTCATCGCCGGCCGCGTGCTGGACGAGGACGCACGACCGGTGCCGGAGACCCTGGTGGAGATCTGGCAGGCGAATGCCGCCGGCCGCTACGCCCACGCGCACGACACGCACGACGCGCCACTCGATCCGAACTTCAGCGGCGCGGGCCGCGTGCTCACCGATGCGGATGGCGGGTTCCGGTTCACGACGATCAGGCCGGGCGCATATCCCTGGGGGAACCACGACAACGCGTGGCGCCCGGCGCACGTGCACTTCTCGGTGTTCGGGCGCAGCTTTCTGACCCGGCTGATGACCCAGATGTACTTCCCCGGGGATCCGCTGCTCACCCTCGATCCGATCTTCAGCGCGGTTCCCACCATCGAAGGCCGTGAACGTCTGGTGGCGGCGTTCGATCTGGACACAACCGAGCCCGGGTGGGCGCTGGGGTACCGCTTCGACATCGTCCTGCGCGGGCGGGACGCCACCCCGATGGAAGAATAGAAGCCCAGTCGGACCACAAGGCGCCGTTCCATGCTGCCCTCCACACCTTCCCAGACCGTCGGCCCCTTCTTCGCGATACTCGTGCCGGAACAGGGCCGCCTGTCGCTTGCGACCGACGACACGCCGGGGCAGCGGATCGTCCTCGAGGGCACGATCCGCGACGGCGCCGGCCAGCCCGTGCCCGATGCGCTCATCGAGATCTGGCAGGCGAACGTGGCGGGCCGCTGCAAGCATCCGGACGACCCCCGCGGCACCGGACGCGACGCGGCGTTCGACGGGTTCGGCCGCGTCCATGCGAACGACGCGGGCGGCTTCTCCATCGAAACGATCAAGCCGGGGCCGGTGCCCGGACCCGAGAGCCGGCCCCAGGCGCCGCATCTTCTGGTCGGACTCTTCGCCCGCGGGCTGCTGACACGACTCGTCACGCGCATCTACTTCGAGGATGAGCCCGCGAACCGCGACGACCCCATCCTGGCCGCGGTCGCACCGGATCGCCGGCCGACGCTGGTCGCCGCGCACCGGGGCGAGGGGCGCTACGCGCACACCATCGTGCTCCAGGGACCCGGCGAGACGGTGTTCTTCGATGTCTGACGGCACCCGCACCGCTCATGCCGCCATCTCGATGACGGACGGCGCGCGCTTGCAGGCTCGCGTGCTGGGCGACGCGGACATCGCGAAGCGCTTCTGCGGCCGCGCCCAGCTCCAGGCAATGCTGGAAGTCGAGGCGGCGCTGGCCGCGGCCGAGGCAGATGTCGGCGTCGTGCCGGCGAGCTGCGTGGCGCCCATTCGGTCGGCCGCCCGTGCCGAGCTGTACGACCCGGATCGCCTCGCGGCCGAGGCGACGGAGACGGGCAATCCCGTCATTCCGGTCGTGCGGCACCTGACCGCGCGGGTGGCGGAATCGGACGCGGAGGCGGCGCGCTACGTCCATTGGGGCGCGACCAGCCAGGACATCCTGGACACCGGCCTGTTGCTCCAGCTCCGGGCCGCGGTCCCGGGCACAATCGACCACCTGGCACGGGGCGTGCGCGCCGCCGCGGCCCACGCCCGGTGTTACCGCGACGCCACGATGGCCGGCCGCACCTGGCTGCAGCAGGCGACACCGGTGACGTTCGGCCTCAAGGCGGCGGGCTGGGCCGACGCCCTCGCCCGGGGGCGGCGCCGCCTGCGGGCCGCGCTCGACGACGCGCTCGTGCTGCAGTTCGGGGGCGCGACGGGCACCCTGGCATCCCTCGGTTCGCAGGGCCTCGCCGTGACCGAGCGGCTGGCCGCCCGGCTCGGGTTGCCCCCGCCGGACATCCCCTGGCATGCGCACCGCGACCGGTTCGCGCAGCTCGCCTGCTCGCTCGGCATCGCGGCCGGCACGTGCGGCAAGATCGGGCGCGACATCGCCCTGCTGGCCCAGACCGAGGTCGGCGAGGCCGCCGAGGCGACGGCGCCGGGACGCGGCGGATCGTCGACGATGCCGCAGAAACAGAATCCGGTCGCTTCCTCCGTCGCCCTCGCCGCCGCCGGCCGCGCGCCCGGTCTGGTCGCGACGATGCTCGGTGCGATGGTTCAGGAGCACGAACGCGGCCTCGGCAACTGGCAGGTCGAATGGGATACGCTGCCCGACCTGGTGGTCGTGACCGCGGCCGGCGCCGGGGCCACAGCCGACGCGCTTGACGGCCTGGTCGTCGACACGGACCGCATGCACGCCAACGCCGAGGCCTCCGGCGGCCTTCTGCTGGCCGAGTCGATCGGCATGGCGCTGGCCGAGTCGATCGGCAAGCACAAGGCGCACGCGTGCATCGCCGCGGCCTGCCGTAGCGCGACGACCGAAGGACGGCCCCTGGCGGACGTTCTCGCGGACGATCCGCTGGTGAGCCGGCACCTCGATCGCGCGCAGATCGTCCGGCGGCTGTCGCCGGACAACTACCTCGGCGCCTCGCGTGACTACATCGACCGGGTGCTGGCGCGGGTCGGCGCTCCCGACACGGGCGCTGGTCCCGCCAGGAGCCCGTGGTGAAATGCCGCGTGGCACCGAGAGCGGTGAGGCGCCCGCGTGGCAAGGCGCGACGAGACCCACTGAGGCACCTATGGACGATAGAGACCGGCACGCGGCGGGCATGGCCATTCGGCGGGAGATTCTGGGCGACGCCTACGTCGACCGGGCGGTCGCCGACACGACCGACGCCACCACGGAGATCCAGGACCTGATCACGCGCTACGCCTGGGGCGAGATCTGGACGCGGCCGGGACTCGACCACCGCACGCGCCGCGTACTGGTGATCGGGACGCAGATCGCGCTGCGGCAATGGGACCAGTACCGGATCCACGTGCGGGCGGCGCTGGCCGAAGGCGGCTTCTCGATGGGCGACGTCAACGAAATCGTGCTCCAGCAGGCGATCTACTGCGGCGCGCCGGCCGCCCTGACCGCGGTCAACATCGCACGCCAGGTGCTCGACGAGGTCGAGGGACGATCATGACCCGAGGCGATACGGATCCAGCCGCCGGCACGCCGAACGCCGCCGCACCGGGCGCGAGCACGCCGGGCACGGACACGACCGGCTCGAACGTCACCGCCGCCGGGCTCCTGGGCGCGGCGGCCCTGACCGGCCTGATCCTGCTCCTGCCGACGCCGGAGGGGCTGCCCCCGGAGGCGCACCGGCTGGCCGCGCTCTTCGCCGGGATACTCGTGCTGTGGTCCACCGAGGCGCTGCCGATCGCCGTCACCTCGCTGCTGGCCCTGGCGCTGCAGCCGATCTTCGGCCTGACGTCGCTGGTGAGCGGACGTCCTCCCACACCCGGCGCCATCTTCGGCGCGGCCGCCGCCAACTTCATGAGCAGCGTCTTCTTTTTCGTGCTGGTGATGTTCGCCATCGCCTACGCGTGGGTGAAGACCGGGCTGGCCCGGCGGTTCGCGCTGTGGCTGATCGCGCGGGCGGGCACTGACGCCACCCGCGCCGTGTACGTGTTCGTGATCGGCACCGGCACCATCTCCCTGGTGGTCTCCGACGTGCCCGCCGCCGCCATCTTCATGGCCATCGCCGTCGGCATCCTCGACAAGCTGGGACTGCGGCCAGGGTCGCAGTTCGGCAGGGCGGTGATGATCGGGATCCCGATCGCGGCCCTCATCGGAGGCGTCGGCACCCCGGCCGGCAGCTCCATCAACCTGCTCGGCCTCATCATGATCGAGCAGGCGGGCGGGGAGCGCGTCCCGTTCCTGCACTGGATGGCGATCGGCATCCCGATGGTAGCCGTCCTGCTGCCGGTGGCGGCCTGGGTGCTGGTGAAGTTCTTTCCGCCGGAGATCGCGTCCATCGGCGACCTGGAGGAGATCCACGACGAGCGCCGCCGGATGGGGCCGGTCAGCCGCAACGAGTGGAAGGTCGTCGCCATCATGAGCGCCATGCTCACCCTCTGGATCGCGAGCACGTGGCTGCCGGTGTTCGACACCTTCCTCGTGGCGGTCGTCGGCGCGGTCGCGATGTTCCTGCCGGGCGTCGGCCTGTTCACCTGGAAGGAGGTCCAGCAGGTCACCGGCTGGGACACCCTGATGGTGATAGGCGGCGTGACGTCGCTGGGTCAGGCGTCGTCGCGCACCGGGCTTGCGACGTGGCTCGCCGAGTCGGCTCTGGGCGGCCTCGCCGATTGGAATGCGGTGGCCCTGATCGCCGCGATCAGCGCCTTCACCGTGGTCATCCACCTGATGCTGCCGATCGCGCCGGTCATCAACGCCGTGATGATTCCGCCGATCATGGTGCTCGGCGCCGCGGCCGGGGTGAACCCGGCCCTCTATGCGCTGCCGGTCATCTTCACCGCGTCGTGCGCGTTTCTGCTCCCCCTCGACGCGGTGCCCCTGGTCACCTACAGCCGGGGCTACTACCGGATGTTCGACATGCTGCCGCCGGGCCTGGTGATAAGCGGGGTCTGGGTGGTGCTGATGACCGCGCTCCTGATCGGGATCGGGCCGCTGGTGGGGTTGCTGTAGCGAGGAAGTAAACGTCGACCGTGGCGATGGCGCACGGTTACGATTGACACCATGACCCTCAAGCGGATCCTGCTGCCGACAGACTTCAGCGACACCGCCCAGCATGCGCTCGGCTACGCCCGGGAAATGGCCGAACGGTTCGGGGCCGAGGTGCACGTGCTGCATGTGGTAGCCGACCCGACGCCGCACGAGTGGGCCGTCGGCGCGGCAACCCTGGTCGTCTCCGACTTGCTCAAGACGTGGGAGGCCGATGCGGAGCGGCACCTCGACGCGACCTCGCTGGACGGCATCGAGACCGTGCGGGCGATCCGCGTCGGCCACGCCTTCTTCGAGATCCTGCAGTACGCCACCGAGAACGCGATAGACATGATCGTGATGGGCACCCACGGCCGCGGCCCGGTCAAGCACCTGCTGCTCGGCAGCGTGGCCGAGAAGGTGGTGCGCAAGGCGCCCTGTCCGGTGCTCACGGTGCGGCAGCCGGGACACGAGTTCGTCATGCCGGTGGCGCCGGCCGCGGAGTAAGTCGAGCTACGGCAGGGCCAACGCCCACCCGCTCGGGATCTCGTCGAGCTGGTCTTCGGTGACCCGGCCATCCCACGTTGCGCGCACCATAGCCAATCGGCTATAAGAGACGGGTGATCCTCCGCAATCTCGTTCGCGAGGCACGCAAGCGCGCAGGGCTCACGCAGACGGAGCTCGGAAGCAGGGCCGGCGTGCCGCAATCGACGATTGCCCGCGTAGAATCCGGCGCCCGTACACCGTCGACCGTCCTGGTGGAGCGCCTCGTCCGCGCCGCCGGATTCGAGATCCGCGCGAGACTCGGCGAACCCGACCCGGAGACCGCCTCACTGTTCTCGCGCACGCTCCGTCGAACGCCCGCCGAGCGTCTGGCCGACGCCACGCGTGTCGCGCGGTTCGTCCTGCGAGGCCGGCGCCTATTGCGGGAGCGGACCCGTGGCTGATGAGCCGTTCGATCCCGCCGTCATGTTGGCCGCACTGCACGAGGCCAACGTGCGGTTCGTCCTGATCGGCGGGATGGCCGCCATCCTGCACGGCGATGTCGGCGTGACCTTGGACATCGACATCGCGCCGGCGAACGATCCCGACAACCTGGCGCGTCTCGCGACTGCGCTGAGAGCACTGGACGCCCGCATTCGGACCGACGACACCCCGCGGGGTCTGCCCTTCGATTGCTCCGCCGGCTTCCTGCGCAATCTCGGACCGGACGCCATCCTCAACTTGACCACACGGGCGGGCGCCCTGGACGTGTCCTTCACCCCGGCGGGCACCGGCGGCTACGCCGACTTGAGACGGGACGCCGTCGCAATGGACGCCGCCGAAGGTGTGACGATACTGGTCGCGTCGCTGGCCGACGTGATCCGGTCGAAGAGCGCCGCGGACCGGGAGAAGGACCGGCGGGCCCTGCCGCGATTGCACGAGCTTCTCGAACGGACATCGGCAGCACGCGACGATTGAGTCCGTTGGTCAAGCCGCCGAGCGAGCTGGACCGGACCGACGCAGATCGCCGTAGTAAGGATCCGCACTCAGTCGAACACGTCGAACAGCCGGCTGTACTTCAGGATGACGCTGCGCCCGCCGCCGAACGGGATCATGTCGTGCAGGCCGCGGGTGTCGTTGTAGACGAGGAACAGGCCGGTGTTGGCCTGTCCCAGCAAGCCCAGCCGGAGGTTGGCGGACCACAGGTCGGCGGCATCGTTGTATTGGACGAGCGCCATGAAGAAGCGGCGGGGAGAGAAGTTGATGGCGACGCGGGCGCTCGTCAGGTTGGCGATGAAGTGGCCGCCCGGCAGATCGACGTCGTTCCGGCTCCACTGCACCGACGCGTTGAAGCGGTCTCCGGTGCGTACGCTGAGCGTCGGTCCGATCGTGGCGCGGCTGCCTCCGAAGAACCCGCCGATGCGGGCGCGCACGCCCCAACTGACCGGTGCACCGCGGTTCGATTCGTAGGTCAGTTGCGCCTCGTGGTGGTCGTAGACGCCGGCCGGCACCCACACGCCCTTCGCGATCTCGAACGGCTCGAGCACGCCCTCGCCGGTCACGTTCCAGGCGGTCTTGATGAGGGTGCTGTCGGCGAACTCCAGATCGTTGTCGATGTGGAGGAACGAGCTCTCCTGAAACCCGTTGAAGTTCCAGAAGCGGTTGAACGTGGCGTGCGGCCGCACCTGATGCAGCCACGGGATGCTCCGGGGCCGCGTGATGAACGAGAAGCCGAAATCGATGTTACGGAAGCCCTGCCGCTTCAGGAACCCGACTTCCGGGTTGAAGTTGTCGGCCACCTCGACGTAGCCCAGCGTGAAGCGCCACTGCTCGGAGTTGTGATCCCAGGCCAGGTTGTAGGCATGGTCGCTCCCCTCGAGGCCGGGGGTATCGGTGGCAGCGGCGAATCCCGCAATCTGGCTGTTCTGCCCCAGCCCGACCCGTCCGTCCACCCCGTAGGTGCGGTTGTAGTCGCGGTCGCCGGCCAGTGCCCCCGTCCCCTGCCGGTTGACGAAGATCGCGCCGACCTGCGAGCTGTTCGGCAGATCGCGATACGCCCGGGCGACCGTGAAGTTGTTCGAGGGCGTGACGCCGCCCGAGTCCTCCGTCTGCATGTTGAGGAGGCCGACCGACACCGCGTCGGAAACCTTGCCCGACAGGCGGGCGCCTCCGAGGATCGGAATCTCGCGGCCGTCCGGACCGATCCCGATGCGGCGGCTGAAGAACAGCTCGGTCTGGGCCGGATCGCCACCGGCCACCTGGCGGATGCTGCTCACCGAGAAGACGCCGGCGTTCTCGAGAAAGAAGGGTCGCTTCTCGGGGAAGAACAAATTGAAGCGGTCCAGGTTGATCTGCTGATCGTCCACCTCCACCTGCGCGAAGTCGGTGTTGTAGGTCAGGTCGAGGGTGAGGGCGGGCGTCACGTTGTACTTCAGGTCGACGCCGGCATCGCCCAGCGCCGTCGTGCGGCGGCGTTCGTCGAAGCGGGTCAGATCGCCGGCCACGTAGGGCACGATCTTCAGGTCGCGCCTCGCCGGCGCCGGCCGCACGCCCGAGAGTTGCCCGGCCATCGATAGCCGGAGCAGGTTGTACTGTCGCGGCAGCGGCGCCCAGTAGACAATCTCGTTCCGGCGGCGAATGTTCCGCTGGACGTTCATGCCCCAGGTTTGGACTTCGCGATCCGGATAGCTCAGGGTCCGGAACGGGATCGCGAACTCCGCGCTCCACCCGACATCCGATACAGACGTGCGCACGTCCCACGCGCCGTCCCAGTTGCCGTTGAACCCGGCGCCGGATCCGCTCGACGTGGTGGTGCTCCGCCCGAGCCGCCCCTCCCCCGCATTGACCACCTGCCCGTCGTACTCCTGCCCCGCCGGACTGGTGCCGAAGACGAAGCCGCTCTGGCGGTCCAGGAAAGTGTCGAGGATGAACTGCACGCTGTCGCCGTCGTCGAGCGAGGCGTCCCGCCGGCTGTCCGCAATCGCAATGGACCCCGGATCGGCGTCGTAGCAGACCACGCCGACATACAGCGTGCTCTGTGTGAAGACGACGCGCACCTCGGTGCGCTCGGAGGCCGGCGCCCCTTCATCGGGCTGGGTCTGCCGGAAGCCGGTGGCGGGCGCTGCCTCGTCCCAGACCGGGTCACCCAGGACCACGCCGTCCATAAGCGGCGCGTCGTCGCTGGGGACGGCGGCGAACGCGGGCGCGGCGGCGGGCAGGAGTGCCAAGCCGCTTTCCGGCTGCGCGCCGGCCGGTCCGGCCGCAACCAGAACACTGAGCAGGGCGCCGACCAGGACACAACGCAGAACGCCGAGCGTCCGCCGCTCCATCCTACCCAGGACCGGCTCGACCACTTCGGTCGCGCCGGCGCCGGCGGGCGCCCGGCGGCGAGAGAAACGCGTCCTGTCCATGCTGAGGTCGAGGCGCGGCGGCAACTTCATGCGCCGGACACCCGTGGCGAAACGTCCCTTACGGCAGCGCCAGCGCCACCCACTCGGGTATCTCGTCACGGGCGCCGACCGCGACGACGATGTACTGCCGCCCCTCGTGCAGGTAGGTCATCGGCCCGCCGGTGGTGCCGGCCGGCAGCTCCGTCTCCCAGACCACTTCGCCGGTCGCCTTGTCATAGGCCCGGAACTTCCGGCCCCAGCGCCACGACTGGTCCTGCTCGGGGTCGGACGGGTCGCCCTCGCCGCGTATCGTGCCCATGATGGCGTCGCTGCCCTCGCCGAGAAACAGCAGGCTGCCGGTGACGAGGGGCGCCGGGCGGTTGGGAATGCCGAGCGGCGGCAGGTCGAGGTCCCTCAGCAGCGGGTGGTTTCGCGGCCCGTCGCCGTTGGCGACCATCCACGCCAGATCACCGCGGTTGAGATCGAGAGCGGTGATGCGGCCGTAGGGCGGCTTGGTGATCGGCAGCCCGCGCGGCCTGGGAGTGGGAACGCGCAATTCCTCGCCGCGCGAGGTCGCCCAGGCGAGCGTGGCATCCTCGGCGGTGGTCGGGGAGACGCTCCAGACCGTCGGCTGCGTGTGGGAGACCGCGTAGTAGATGCCGGTCTCGGGATCGAACGCGCCGGTGTGCCAGTTGCCGGCCCCCCAGCCGCCGGGCACGGTCAACGTCCCGAGCTTGCCGCCCGGCTCGCCGCTGCGCGGCCACGGCGGCGTGAACAACGGCCCCAGCACCAGCGATTCCACCGCTTCGAGTGCGGCGGCCCGCAGCTCCGGGGTGAAGTCGATGAGGTCGTCCACGGTGACACCCTGCCGGTCGAACGGCGGGGGCCTCGTCGGGAATGGCTGCGTCGCCGAGGTCCGCTCGCCCGGCACGGTCGACTGCGGCACGGCGCGCTCCTCGATCGGCCACACCGGCTCGCCCGTCCTGCGGTCGAAGACGTACAGGAACGCCGTCTTGCTCGGCTGCATCACCGCCTCGATGGAACGGCCGTCCACCGTGATGTCGCCGAGTATGGGCGGCCCGACGGTGTCGTACTCCCAGACGTCGTGGTGCACCATCTGGAAGTGCCATACCCGCTCGCCGGTGGCGGCGTCGAGGGCGACGAGACTGTCCGAGAACAGGTTGTCGCCCGGCCGGTGGCCGCCGTAGACCATCCCGGTCGGCGCCGACAGCGGCACGTAGACGTACCCCAGCTCCTCGTCGGCTGTCAGGCAGCACCACGACCCCAGATCGCCCGAGTAGGCGCCGGAGCCGTCGCCCCAGGTGTCCGCCCCGAACTCTCCCTCGCGCGGAACGACATGGAACGTCCAGAGCAGCTCGCCGGTGCGCACGTCGAAGCCGCGCACGTCCTCCGGGGCCGCCTCGCGGACGATACCGCCGTCGCCGGAGCCGCCGGTCGTACCCGCCACCACCACGACGTCGCCGACGACGATCGGACCCGCCGTCCAATCGAACTCGCCGGCCAGTGGATGCTCCCAGTCCAGGTCGACGCGGCCCTGGTCGGCGAGGCCGAACGACGACACGCGCCGGCCGGTCTCCGCATCCAGCGCGTACAGGTAGCCGCCCCGAACCAGCAACAGCCGCCGGGCCTCGCCGTCCGTCCACCAGGCGGCCCCCCGCGTGCTGCCGCCGGCGACCTCCTCATCGGTGGCGGCGAACGGCGGTTGACGCCAGATGGTCTCTCCCGTGGCCGGATGGAACGCCTCCAGCAGCCCGTGCGCGTTGGGAGCGTAGAGCACACCGTCGATCAGGATCGGTGTCGACCGCAGGTATGCGTTCACCCCAAGATCGGGAAACGCCGCCCGCAGCTCGGGGTCGGCCGCGGGGCGGCGCCACACGATCTCCAGATCGCCGACGTTCTCGTGGTCGATTCGGTCGAGCGGGGAGTAGCGCGTGAACGCCGCGTCGGCGCCGAAATAGCGCCATTCGCGCGCGGGTGATTGCGCCGGGGCGGGAACGACCGCCGCCGCGGTCATCAGCGCGGCGCACAACAGCCTGGAGAGATCACGCATCCTCAAGCGACTCCCTTTCGCGGCCTGGCGACGCGCGCCACCAGACCAGCGCAACACCGAGACCAGAAGGTCCTCCGCTTCGGCACGGTATCGATCAGCCAGTTGCCGGATGGACATGCCGGGGTCGTCGACGACGAAGCCATCGTCGCCGAGTCGCCTGCACTGGCCGAACGCATGGATCACGGCTTGGCGATGTTCCAGTACACGCCCGCCCCGCCGTAGGTCTTTCCCAGCTCGGCAAGCCAGACCGCGCGTTCGATCTCCTCGGGGGTCCCGTCCAGCGTCGCGAAGGCGTAGGTGGCCTGCCCCCGGTTCTGGCCCGGCGCGTCGTCAGCGGTGTGGGTGTAGACGGCGTAGCCCTTGTAGGCCCACTGCCGGCTGGCGTCGCGGCGGGTGATCACCTCCCAGAAGCCGGTCGAGCGCGCCTTGGCTGATGCCAGGAAGGGACGCCACGTTTCCAGGCACTCGGCGTCCACGCAAGCATCGCCGCCCAATCGCTTGCCCCGGCCGTAGGTGTTCTTGAAGCTGTCCCGCAGGTTGCGCCCGCCCCAGTACTTCTCGAACGCGGAGCCGGTGTACAGCGTCATGCCGTCGACCGACAGGGCGTCGCCGTAGCCCTGCAGGGCCGTCACGCTCACCCGCGGCGGCCTGAAGTTCTCGGTCAGCACGGCCATGGTCCAGCGCTCGTCGACGGCCCGGCCGTGTGCGTCTCCGGGCAGCAGATCCCCCCGGTATCGATATAGAGGCCGGCCCCGGTGGACCCACTGGCGGGATCCGTCCCCGCGGGTCACGACCGAGAACTGCCCCACGTCGAGGGCGAGCGCGGGAGCGGGGACGGGCAGCCAGTCCGTCTCGCAGCCGGGGCCGGAGCAGGTCGGATCGTCGTGGGCCGTGTCGCCGTCGAGCGCGTAGAGCGTGAAGCCCTCGAAATCGGTCAGCACGACGGCCTGTGCCGACAATACGAGCCTGGCCTCGATGCCGGCCGGCACCTCGATGGACCGGGTGGGCTCGAAGCGGGCGACTCGCCATTCGGGCGGCGGCATCAGCGCCCCGGCCGCCGCGGCCCGCTCGGCGAGCTTCATGTTCGCCGTCTCGGCCAGACCGACATTGGTGGCGACTTCGCCCGGTTCCTCCTCCAGCGACCATGTATGGAGCGGATGCGACTGGTAGGCCCACTGCACCCGCCCGTCCGGGCGCCGGACCGGCGACCAGTCGGCAAATGGCTTGGCGTCCGCCAGCGCCAGCAGAGGAGGAAACTCCGCCGCGCAGGCGTCGCTGCACCGCACCTCGCCGGGTCCGCCATCCACGCGGAACAGCAGGGTTCCGCCATCGGCATCCCCGAGGCGGACCCAGAGCAACTGGGCGGCCGACGCGTTCAGCTCCCGGACCACCTCCACCAGGGTCACGCCAGGCGGCACGGTGGGAGGCGCCACCCCCTTCTCCTCCGCCGGTGCGGAGGTCGGCGCGCTCAGGGTGAACGCCACCGCCGCCAGCACGACCGCACACCGGACCGCCAGCCGACTCCACCGCAAACGCGCCATGGCAGCTCTCCAGTCCGCAACCGATCCCAGGCCGGACCCCGTCGCAGGCAAGCGTCGGGGGCGCGACGACGACCGTTTCGACTTCCCACGCGCCGTCACGCCAGCACCTCGCTGAACGGCCGCGACACCTGGTTCGATTCGGTGCCCCACTGGCCGTTCACCACCCCCAGCGCCTGCTGGATCGTGAACCCGACCCGGGTCGCCGCGTCGCCCTCCGCCGCGACGTGCAACCCCGTCTTCATCCGGCCCCCGCCGCTGCCGGCGGTGAGAATCGGGTAACGCTTCATCGAGTGCATCCGCGCCTCGCCGTGATCGGTGAACGCGAAGACCACCGTGCGGTCCAGCAACGTGCCGTCGCCCTCCTGGATCCCGTCCAGGGTCTGCACGAGCTCCCGGAAAAAGTCCATCATCCGCTCGCCCAACCACTTGCAAGTGGGCTGATAGCCGAGTTCCCGATCGATCGGCTCCTCGTGCGTCAGCGCGTGGTAGGCGTTCACCTCTCCGGGCCGCCGCAGCCGGGAAAACGCCGAGCCCATCGTGAGATTGAAGATCCGCGTCTGGCCGCACGCCATCGCGTGCGCCAGGAGCTGAGCGAACTGCCGGTGGGTGCGCTCGACCTGCTCGACCAGCGATCCGATTTCCTCCGATCCCTCTCCCGGCACCGTGCAGGCGGGCAGCGGCGCCGGCCTGTCCAGCTCGAACGCCAGCTTCCGCTCCAGGTCACGCACCGACGAGAAATACTCGTCCAGCCGCTCCCGGTCCGACGCGGACACGGCGGACAGCAGCTTCTTGCGCTGCTCCGACACGGCGGACAGCACGCTGTGCCGCACCATCACCGCCGGGTCGGGCTTGAAATCCGCGACGTTCGGGTCCTGGAAGCCGTCGCCGAAGAGGCGCGCGTACACCGCCAGGGGCGACGTCTCGGAGGGATTCAGGCCGCTGGAGCCGCGCGCGCTCCAGCTCGCGCTGCTGTCGCCGTCGCAGGTCACCTCGAGGGAGCGGAACCGCGTGCCCCGGCCGATCTGCTCGCCGATGATGGTGTCGATGCTGGTCGAATAGTCGCTGCCGTTGCGCGACACCATGCCGGTGGCCTGACCCTGGGCGCCGGAATAATGGTTCTGGTTCACCTTGCCGTCCAGAAACACCTGCATCCCGCTGAACAGGTTCACCTTCGACTTGATGGGCTGCAGTCCGGCCAGGTGTTCCGGCAGCTCGTAGTCGGGACCAGTCGTCGCGGGCTCCCAGTGGTTGGGGGTCAGGCCGAGGCCCCAGAACCAGGTGCCGAAGCAGGGCGGCAGGGGCGCGGCGGGGGCCCCGGCGGATGCTGCGTAGGCGGTCCCGCTCGTGTTCAGGAAGCACTCCAGCACCGGCAGCCCGATGCTGACGGCGGCGCCGCCCTGCAGCATGCCTCGCAGCACCGTGCGGCGGCCGATTTCTCGTGTCGCATTCATGTCGGCTTTCCTCTCCAACCGATCTCCGACCAGCTCCGCTCAACCGGTCTCCATCGCAACCCCGCCGCTCGCTCCAAGCGGGGCGTCGGCCTCCCAGGTCACGATGCGCCCGCGACCACCGTATAGAAGTTCGGATTCCTTGCGATGCGGCGCATGAGCGCGCGCCACTGCAAACCGTCGTCCCCGAGCTCCGTCTGGACGTCGGCGAGCCAGGCCCGCTCGTCGTCCGTCGGCATCCGCGCCGAGCCATAGGAAAAGGCGCGCTCGACGAAGCAGGAAGCCGCCCGCGGCTCGTCCCGCAGCGCCTGTCCCAATCCCGGCGGTCCGTCGTAGGTTCTGCCGTTCAGCTCGCCGCTGGTGTCGATCGGCGCGCCGTTCTCGGTGGTCCGATATCCGCCCGACGCGTCGAATACCTCCAGCGTCAGCCCGATGGGGTCCGTCAGGTTGTGGCAGCTCGCGCATGCGGGGTTCTCCCGGTGCTCGCGAAGACGATCGCGCGTCGTCCGGAAGTCGGGGTTGTAAGTGTCCTGCAGGAGGCTGAAGTCGACGTCCGGCGGCGGGGGAGGCACCCGCCGGCACAGGAAGATCTCCTGCACCGCCTGGCCCCGCAGCGTCGGCGACGACCGCCCCGGATGCGAGTGCAGGGCCAGGAAGCTCACCTGCGCGAGCAATCCGACGTGGCTGTCGCCCTCGGGAAACCGATACGGCACCCACGGAACCGCCCCGCCCAGCTCCTGCGAGCGCGGCAGCGGCACCCCGTAGATGGCGGCCAGCGGCGGCGTCAGGAACGTGTCGCGCGAGACGAACAGATCGCGGTAGTCGCGATCCCGGGTCAGCAGGTGATCGACAATCGTCCGCAGGGTCTGCTCGCGCGCATCGTCCTCGACATTCTTGGTGAACCGCGGGAAGAGGCTCGAATCGATCGAGAGCGTCGCGAAACGGTCGAACTGCAGCATGTCAGAGAAGAACGCCCGCAGCCCCTGCTCCACCCGGGGCGACGCCAGCAACCGCTCGACCTGCCGGTCGAGCCCTTCCCGCGTCAGCAGCTCGCCGGACTCGGCGGCGTCCAGCAGCAGCCCGTCCGGCGCGCTGTCCCACAGGAAGAAGCTGAGCCGGGACGCGCGCGACCAGGCGTCCAGCCGCAGCCTGCCGGCATCGGCAGGATCGGCCTCGCTGTGTTCCACGCGGAACAGGAACTCCGGCGCCACGAGCATCCCGGCGAGCGCCGCGCGGAGTCCGCCGTAGTAGTCGCCGAGGGTCTGTGCGGCGATACGCGCCACTGCTACGTACAGGCCGGTCTCGTCATCCGTCAACGGCCGGCGGAACAGGAACCGTCCCGCCCGCGTGATGAATCGTGCGGCGCAGGCATCGTCGGGCGCATCGTCCGCCTTCGGCCGGCACTCGATCAGGGTGGCCCTGCGCGACGGATCGGTCACCTGCGCGGCGATCTGCTGCGCCAGCGCCTCGAAGCGCTCGATCTCCGCGGCGCTCAGCGTGCTCCGCCGCGCCCCCAGCGCCAGCAAACCCCGGTCGCGGACGCCGAGCACCGTGGTGCCGAGGTCCACCTGGATGCTGGGACCGAAGATCTCGTGGATGGCCCGCTGATACTGCGACGGCGTCAGGCGCAGGAAGGTCATCTCGCCCGCCGCGCCCACCGCCGCCGACGCGCCGAGGATCAACCCGGCCAGCACCGTTGCCAGACACCGGAACCGCCGCATGTGGATCCTCCCGTCCATGTCCTCACTCCGGGTCCAGGGTGACGTTCTCCTGCACCGCGGGACCGCTGAGCAGCGGGCCGGGCCCCACCGACTCGGCCACGACCTCGCCGGCGAGGGTGGCGTGGAACGCGGGAACCGCCTCCAGGAAATAGGCCGCCGAGATCGCCGTATTCTCCCCGGTCTCCGGGTCGGGCACGCCGTCGGCGAGACGCCGCATGGCGTAGTACACCCCGGCCAGGTCGACCTGGGCGTTCTCCTCGCCCCGAATCGCCAAATAGTGGAAGTAGTCGCGCCAGGGCTGGTAGCCGCCGATGGTGCCGGACGCGCTGCCGTCTTCCGCCATTCTCATCCACAGGCGGGTCCCGGTGAACCGCAGGATCGCGTAGAACTGCGACTCGCCCTGGATGGAGAAGTCGCCCGGCTCGATGGTGAGCACGCCGTTGTCGATGCGCCCCTCGAACACGCTGTGCGAGCGTGGATCCGGATCGACCACGTAGGTCGCGCCCGACAACACGCCGCCGCGCGCGTCCCGCATGGCGACGTTAAGACCCCGGTCGAAGGTGACCGTCACCTCCCCGTCGCTGTCCAGGTCGTCGCCGGTGATCGACATCAGCCAGGCGGGCATCGCGTCCAGCGCCGTGTCCCAGGCGATGTCCTCGTTGTACGGTCGCACGGGCCGGCGCACCTGGTAGACCTCGAAGCAGCCCAGCGCGCGCCACATCTGGTTGTCGACGCCCCGCTCGCCGCTGTCGGGGTTCTCGAACGCATCCGGCTCCACCCGGCCGTTCAGGTTGAAGCCGTAGGCGTACCTCCCGTAGGCCGTGTGAATCCGCGGATCGGAAACGAGCACCGGCACGTTGCCCGGGTTCACCTCGATACCGTCGAGTTCGGGCAGCTCCCTGAGCTCGACGCGGTTGCCGTCCCGGTCCACGCCGCCGTTGGCGAGGATGGCTATGGCCTCTTCTTCACTGAAGCCCCGGTCGACCAGGCGCCGCACCTTCAGATCGGCCAGGCTGCCGTTGTATCCCTCCGGACAGGTGTCCGTGTTCGCGTAGGTGGCCGTGTGCACCATGGAGATCACGTAGCCGCGGGTCTCCGCTGACGCGTTGGTCGGCGCACCGGCGAGGACCAGTGCCAGGGCGCTGGCGAGGATACCGGCGCCGGCGAGTTCCACCCGGAAGCTAGTTCGGTACATCGCGCCCACCATGCCCGCACGGGGCGCGGATGTCAACCACCGTATACTGGGGCCACCCCATGGACATTGCCGAAACCGCACGGTTCCTCCAGTCGCTCCGCACGCGGCACGAACGCGTCGACGAAATGCCGCCGGCGCTCATGCCGCCGGACCTCGCGGCGGGCTATCGTGCCCAGACCGCGCTGGTCGATGGCCTGTGCGCGCACTGGGGCGGCGAGACGGCGGGCTACAAGGTAGCGCTGACCAATCCGGCCGCGCAGCGGATGCTGGGGGTGCCGTATCCGGTGTTCGGCCGCCTCTTCACGGCGCGCCTGCACGAATCGGGTGTCACCCTGCGCGCCGCCGACTACGCCGTCCGGCTGATCGAGGTGGAGATCGCCTTCCAGGTGGCCGCCGACGTGCCGGTGATCGAAGGGGGCCACGATCGCCGATCCATCCTCAAGCACATCGGGGCGCTGTATCCGGCCATCGAGCTGGTCGAGCATCACTTCGCGGGCCTCGACCGGTTCACCGCGGAGTCGTTCGCCGCGGACAACGCCATTCACGGCGCCTGGATCCGCGGCACGCCGGTGGAAGACTGGCGCGGGCTCGACCTCGCCGCGCAGCCGACGCGGCTCCTCGTCAACGGCGAGGAGCGTCTGACCGGCTCCGGCGGCAACGTCCTCGGCCACCCGCTGGAGGTCATGGCGTGGCTGGCCAACGAGCTGCCGCGACATGGGCTCGCCCTCTCGCGCGGCGATTTTGTGACCACTGGGGTCACCACTGACGTCATCTACCCCGCGGAGGCGGGGGAGCGACTCACGGCGGACTTGCCGGGGATCGGCCGCGTCGAGTTGCACTTCGAGTAGCGCGGCGGACCCGGTCCCGCCAATCGCGACGACAGGCTGGCCCCGCAAGGTGCGCTGGAGGCCTCGAATGAGCAAGGCTCGTGAACTGCACAATAAATGGAGCCGAGACCCTACCTACCGCACGGCCTGTGACGATCTCGATTCTGAGTTCGCGTCCACCCTGAACGATCTGAACCCGGTCTCCGCGGGCCGAGTGCTGAAGCCGTTGCACCTCGACGACGACCTGCTGGAGGAAATGCTCGACGATGACAGGGATTGATCGGACCTTGCTCGACTGCCGTCCCGTCTGGCGCCGCATTATGTGCATAATGCGGCTGCGTCATACTGCTCATTCCTCGCGGGCACCCAAGGCCGACTTTGGCACGTAGTGCGCGCCGCGGCGCTCGCCTTTCATGTGCAGGAAGCCGGCATCCACGAGCCGCTGAAGCTCGCGCAACGCGGTGTAGCGCGTAACGCCGAAGAGTTCCTGATAGTCCGCGTTCTTCAAGGTCGAGTGCCGTTCGAAATGCGCCCGCAGCACGGGCAACCGGCTCTCTGCCAAAGAGCCGCCCGCGACGACGCCCCCGGCGACAGGTTCGTTGAAGAGACGAACCGAGAACACGCCGTCATCCATCTCCATCTCCGGATTCCGCCGGAAGCTCTGCTCCATCTCCTCGAAGATCCGCGCCACGCCCTCTCCCTCGTCGCGCATGACCCCGGCGTCGGCCAGGACTCTTACGAGAAGCGGATTGCGCGTCGCATGCGCCGGCCGCCGGGCGCGAAGCCGGGCGAGAGTCACGGGCGGGAACAGCTCGCCGGGACTCGATACCTCCATCCGGTCCTCGTAGAACCAAATCTCGATTTCGCGGCCCTGGTACTCATAGTCGCGGTGAGCGAACGCGTTGACGATCGCCTCCTGCCACGCGAAATCCGGATACTCGGGAACCTCTTCGAAAAAGAGACCGTTGAGCTGTTCGGAGCGTCGAACCTGCTGTCCGGCGACCCTGTGCGCTTCTGCGATCGCGCGCGCCAGTGGCGGGTCGGCACGGCCGACCCGCGTCACGTTCCTTCGCCGGCCATGTTGACGACTCGTCCCGGCGACGCGGAACACCCGCAGTCCAGCACGGGGATGCCATCGGAGGGCGGGCGCCTTGGCAAACAACAGCAACGCGGCGTTCGTGACCCGCCAGTCGCGCTCGGCCTGATCGATCAACCCGTAGTAGCGCAGCGCCTCCGTGACCGGCCGCGTTCCCACGGGAGTCCGCTCGAGGAACCCCTGCGCCAACTCCAGGTCGAGGTCGTCAAGTCTCGCCTCAGCGCGGAAGCGCTGTTCGTATCCGACCCTGCGGTACGCCTGTTTACGTTCGTTGATGACTTCCTGCGGCTCTCGCGTCACGTTGCCGCCCACGCGATATGGAAACCCGTTCCCGCCGACCATGACCGCTTCCGGCGCGATCGGAACGTTGAATGCAAGAAGCTCGACGCCGGCGACCCGCAGCCGACCCGTACGACATGAAACCGGTGGTCTCAGCCGTCTCCGCGGCACCGTCACGAACTCATCGATCACGTCGTCCGGGTAGCCATGGCCCGTTGGCGAGCCGTCGTCTTCGACGCCGATCAGGAGCAGACCGCCGTCGGCATTGGCAAACGCCGCGACGTACTTGGCAATAGTGTCCCGCACCGCCCGGCGTTTGATCTGCTTCGGTTCATCGCCGCTTCGATCCCAGGCCGACTTGAACTCCAGAAACTGCCCCTCCTCGCGCGTCAGGAGATCCCGAAGCTCGCCTTCGGTGAACATCGCCGCCGTCATTCCGTGCACCCCACCGACTGAAGGACCGTCAACCAACCTACCCATCGCCGTCATCTCCAGCTAAGTCTCCCGACGCCATTGCATCCAACCGTGCCCTGAGCTCCTCGGTCACCCGAGCGGCCACGCTGGCAAAGACCTCGAGGCGCTCCACATGGTCCGAAAGGCGGTTCCGCTCCGGCTCTGTCCGATCCGACTGCTCGCCACCACCGATTCCGTCTGAAACGAACGAGTTCATCACGTCAGCGAAGCCCGCGCGCGTCCCCGCGTTCTTCGCCAGTGCGACCCATTCCCTCGATTCGTCCATTGCCGAGCCGACGGCATCGGCGAGTGCGTAGCCGACGAGTATTCTGGCAATAGAGTCGATGCTGTCCACGAAATCAAGAATGGACTGCGTGTCTGGACTCTCCTTCTCCTTGTCGATGGCCCGCCTGACCGACCGGTAGAACCGCGGCATCTCATTGTCTGGATCCAGACTCTCGAGCGCCCGCGCTATCGGCTCCAGGTCTTCGAAGGGGCGCCTGCCGCTCGGTAGTTCGGCGCGATAGCTCCACAGTTCCAGAATCGCATCGAAACACTTCCTGCGCGACGCGACGCGTTGGTCGGCCGGCCCGTTTTCGGCAGCATCGATGAGTTCGGCGACGTAGTGCGCCATCCACCGGGCGAGCGTGTCCACATGCGGTTCCTTGCCAAGCTCGTCGACGAGCTTCCGGCCCAACGCCACCACCTGCTCAAAGCGAGGCAACGCGTCCGTCTGCTGTGACGAGGTGGAGTTTCGTTCTCGCAGATGCTCGTTCATCGTCACCCTTCCGAGACTCATAGCGCCGCCAACGGTGGCTTCGTTCTATTTGCACCTCGACGATCAGTCCGCGACCATATGCGTTCAGCACCTCCGTCACGAAACCAACGGAAGCGCAAAGCCTCTCGCCTCGCTCCGGATTACTAATTGCGTCTCTCCGTTCCAACTCACCCCATACCTGCGACGACATGACCTGTTTCCCGTCCTCGCGACGCCATATGCGCTTGTCGGCGTCAGTTTGCAGAGCCATCAGCTCGACAACTTCTGCCGCCGGCATTGGCGGCGGATGGTTTACACCACCGGACCACTTGTCCTTGCCGTCGATCCCACCATCGCCGGCGTGACACGCTATCCACCCCTTCAGCGCAAATTCCGCCCGGTCGATCTGCTGCTCTGCCTCAGCGCTCGGAATCAGATAATCGTAGACGTTTTCCACCGTGCTCAACGCCCTGAGCAGAGCCATTGATCTCTCCGGGGACACCAACGCACTCCGTACGTGAACCGTTTGTATTTGGCTCGAGTTGGCCGTCGTCCAATATCCCCATACGTTCAGAACCTCTTTCGTACCAAGTGCTTCTTCAAGATCTTTCGAAGTTATCACGTCATATTCCGGATCGTCCTCCTTCCGCTCCTGCCACGCCGGTCGCTCAAATGGCACGGGGTCGCGCCTGTCCGCAAGCCAGCGTCCGTCCTTCCGTGTAACGCCGTGTCGGGAAAGCCACTCCGCGAATTCGTCGGATTCACCGGATTCCATGTCTCGATGTGTCGGTACCGTTGCGAGTAGTTTGCCCGCCACAATCATCATCGCGTGATATGCGAGGTAGAAATCGTAGTCATCCGTATCGGGGTACGAACCGTGCGACGCGTGCGTCCGTTCCATGCCGAAGCGGTCTCGACTATAGAGGCTGCGACGTCTGCGTTCATCGTCGCGCCACGTGCGACCGTCGGCCGAATGATGAAGTTCCCTGCGAATGACCTTCAGTGCTTCGGTCTCGACGCGGCTCTGCGCCAATCCAAACACCCGGCCTAAAGGCTCATACCAGTATGGTCCTATATCCATATAGAAATAGACACGGTCCTTGTCGTCACGCGCGTCGGGTTCCGTCGTATTTCGTGAAACCCGCTGGAAGGACCTGGATTCCACGACGGGCAGCGTCGTGACGTTGACATGCCGAAGTCGTCGATCGACGTGACCACCCGAATCACCAGACGGCAGGAAACCTTGTCGCAGCAGTTCGAGCGCGATGCGCGCAGCGAACTGCCTGATCAAGACGTGAGGTTGGTCGTTCAACGCCCAATCCACGAAGCGCTGAGCGAAGGGTGCGAGCGAAGCGGCATACTCGGTCACCGCTCTCGCGCATGCGATCATCAGCCACTGGCATGCGTGCAACCGGTAGAATGGCAGCCCAGCGTCGACGAACGGTCCGGCGGTACCCGCATCGGCGAAAGACAGGAGATGTCGAAGCACATCCGTTCTGCCGAGCGCGCAAAACCCCCGAACTGCGTGAGCCGCCTCCCAACGAACTGCCGCCGACGGAGCCGCCAGGCCGGCGTAAACGTAGCCGGCGAGCGACTCCTCTACCGTCGCGGGCGGTGCGAGAGCATCGCACCAGGGACCGTCGCTGTCGGTGCTCTCCAACACCGGCTCGAAGAGTCCCAATCCGAATGTCAGAGCCTCGAGAGCCTCCGGGCCACTGAGCTTCGACGCGAGCAAACCAACAAGCGAAAAGAGGTGATCCGAATCGGCAAGGTCCGCTGATTCGCCAGCGCCATCCAGTACAGCATCGACGATGTCATCTTCCGCCACCCCGGTTCGCCTGAAGGAGGCGTCGAAAGGCGCAAGCTCCCAATAGCGGTGTTTCGCGACCTTCATGCAGAACCGCCGGCAAACGGTCTTGACGGCGTGCTCCAGACTCCTCCGGACCGCGGGACGTTGGCGCCAGCCCTCGGGGATCTGTTCGAAGAGGTCCGAATAACAGTACAGGCTGAAAACCGGCGCGTCGCTGGCCGCGCCCACGAAACCAGGCTCCGCGCCCGCGGGAACGCGGCGGATCGCCTCCGCGAAAAACCGCTCGTGCTTGAAGGGCGGCGGTGTGCGCTTGAACGCCGCATAGGCCGCGGCAATGCCGTCGGCGGTAGTCAGGTCTTGTTCGACAAACACTTCGTCCCAGTCCCGTTTCCCGGAATCATCTGATGGTTCCGCGTGGCTGCCAGGCGTCTGACTGGCGGTACGTTCCTCCCGTTGTGCGAATGCAACGTAAGCGTCAAGATCGGATACGGACAGCCCGTGTGTTTCGACCACCTCCCGCAGTCGCGTCCACGTCGACGCACCCAACGGGCAGCATTTCGCGTAGCGGAACAGCAGCCCTCTCTCGGCCTCCTTCTCCTGCGTGCTCTCGCATTTCTTCAAGGCGGCGTCGAGCAGCTTGGCGTGCTCCCACCGTCCTTCGAAACCGATCAACGACAACGCATCGCGCGGATCCATGCAACCGCGCTCGACCTGCGCCTCTACGACGGCAGGCAGGATCTGTCCGGTCCATCCGAAACGGCGGTCGCGCCAGCGACTGAGAATCGCAAGAGAAGAACGTGGGCAGAGGAACGACAGCGCTCGAACAGTCGAGCCCCAGTCGAAGTACTTGTCGCGCGCCACATAGTCGTATGTCAATTCTGCGCAGCGAGCGAACTTGTACGCGACGTCGGGCACCGGCGCCTCCAGGCGCCCCGCGCGCTCAGCGAGACCAAGCATCGCCTCCCAACGCGGCACGTTCTCGTCGCCGATCCTGCTTGCGACCGCAACTGCTTCGTCGAAGTATGCCTTGGCATCGGCAGTGCCGCCCGCCAGCACGGCACGCGCGGCGTCGATATAGCTCTCTGACTTCGCCTCTGCGTCCATGCGCTCGTCCCTGATGAGGCGAAAAGCCTGTGCTGCAAGCCCGAGCGCGAAGGCCCTGGTCTCCTGTCGTCGAACGCCGAGCCTTGCCATCCCGTTCAGCACAAGCGTAAAGAGGGGACTACTCAAGTTGTCGAGCCAAGATGCCAACCCGTTGATCGACTCTGCGTCGATAGCCTCCATGTGGTTGAGGATGTCGAACCAGATCACCGCTACCTCTCCGGCGACATGGCGGTTGTCGCCATGGTAGGATCCGATCGCCGATTTCGATGCGTCGCACGCCTGCTCAAGGCGCTCGGGTAACTCTTGCTTTGTGACCTTTCCAATGCAAACCGCCGCCCAGAGACGGCACCACGTCAGCAGGGCGCCGACATCCCGTTTGAACTCCTCTGCCTCGCGGGACGAGGAAAGAGCCGCTTGCTTCTCGATCGCCGTCCTCAGTTCCGGATGTGCGAGATCTACGAGTTCCAGGGGCTCGCCTGTCAGCGCCGCCCGCAGACTATATGCTCGCAACAGACCAACCGGGGCGCTCGAATAGCGCAACGTCAAACCCCGGGGTGGCGTCGATGGCAGGCAACGCTCCAGTAAGGCGGCAGCCTCGCTGGAAGAGCAAACTGACCGCCTCAACGCCGCCTCGACGAGTGCAACAACGGCCACCAGAAGTCCGTCGGGATCCTCGACGCTCCCACCTGTCGCCTTCAGTTGCCGGCGCACGGCACGCCGGAATGCCTTCTGAACGACCTCCGCAGATGGTGTCTCCTGGACTTCACGAAGCTCCGCGATGACCGCAAGAACCAGTAGAAAGTTCTCTCCCGCAGCGTCAGCAAGGGCTTTCGTGTCACCGATGCGGCCGTGGTCGATGAGGCGCTCAGCCACCATGCGACCCGCGGCGAAGGACGTTCGTCGCGGCTTCCACGCGTCGATTGCGCGCGCCGCCGCGCCGGAGCCGTGAAGGTTCAGTTGCGCCATTACCAGTTCCGCAATATCGGCGTCAGAAACCGGCTCCTTGTCCCGCTCGTCAGCAGCCAGCCGACTCCAACTGTTCAGCCACTCGTCCGCCATCCGAAGTCGACTGCGCGCGTCGCCGGCGAATTCCCGCCGGCCGGACAAGAGGCCAGCTTCGTAGAGGTGATGGGACCCGCGCCACCCGGAGCCGCACATACGGCGCGACACGATCTCCTGAATACGGTCCGGTTCGAGAAAGAGCGCGGCGACATCGGTGTTGGCCTGAATCAACCTGCGCCGCCGGCCGTCGCCGGCGGTCTGCTCGCCGGCCTTGAGCGCAAGCTTGGCAGCTTCGACATAGCGCCGGGATCGAAGACTGGCCTTGAATGCAAACTGGGCACGTCGAACCTCGACGTCACGCTTCTCGAGCGTACTGGTTTCCGGAAGAGCGGCCGAGTTGAGAGCCAATTCGATCAGCTCCGGAAACTGACCGGCTTCCAGCATGAGCTGCGGTAACGTCGCCGCGACATAGGCGCTACCGGGAGCGAGTGGTATCAGACTACGTATGAACTCGCGCATTTCGTCCGGCTGCGGCTTGAACCGCTCTCGGAACCACGTCTCGACCGGCTCGTCACGAAACTGAACCGCGTCGTCCGCAAGAAGCAACGGCCGGCCGATATCCAGGACAAAACTCCGTATCGCCGCTTCGGAAACACCAGACACGTCGGCAAGCACCGATACGGGAAGCAGCGGGCGAAGCAGGGCCAGCCCCATGCATACGCGCTCGATTTGCCGTACTTCGACTTCACTCGGGCCATCCCGAAGCGCCGCGACAGCATCGTCAAGCAGCCTCTCGATCGTGTCGTCCACGGTCGTCGGATTCGGACCCAGACTGCGAAGCGTCTCGGTCAGCGACCGGTTGCGCTCCGCCGCCTGAGAAAGCACGAGCGCCTGAAGGCCCGGGTTCTGCGTGCTGAGACGATGGAATTCGTCGACATCCTGGCTCGACGCGTCAGAAAAACTCTGACGGAGATGAGCCTCGGTCTCGGTTCTGGTAAAGGTGGTCAGCTCCAGCCGCAACGCGTGAGGCGGCGGAGCAAGGAGATCCTGTCGATGGCTGCGGCACAGAACCACGAGCCGCGCGCCTTCCGGCGGCGTCTCTCGGAGCAGATCGCGTGCGAACGACGGCGACTTACCATTCGCCTCGGCGGCCTGTTGCGCGTTGTCAGCGGCGTCGATCACGATGCAGAGCACGGCGCGGGGGTTGGCGCCGCGAATCAACGTGATGGCTTGTCGGAGACGGAACAGGAAAGCCCGGACGTAGGCTGCGGCGTCTGCGTGAACCGCGGGTATAAGCGGATGGCAAAGCGCCATTGCGGCGAGTTCATTGGCAATCTGGACGAGCGCATCCTGATGACGATGCCGAGAGCCCGATGCGCTGCGGTACTGGCCGTTGCCGAAGCAGTCGTAGAGGATCGCGACAGAACCCCTCGGAAGGCTGGCCTGAATGCGCGTCGCGAAGACGGTCTTTCCGACGCCCGCCAGGGCGTGGACGACGACGGGCCGCCCTTCCGCCTGGATGATTTCCTGAACTAGATCCGCTTCCTGCTCCCGGGCAATCGCATGATCAGGGTGCGTTATCAGACACGGGGCCGGGTAAAGACTGTTCTCATCCGTCTTCAGTGCGCGCAGTACGTCTAGTTTCTCAATGAGCGGGTTCTGTTTGGATTCGGAAAGCGCCTTCCGCGTGACAAGTTCCTTGAGTTGCATCGGGGCGTCAACGTCGGAATCCGGCAGGTAGCCGCGTACTTCCCGCAACAGAATGTTGCGTTGATCCCAATAGTCGTCCTGCCGACCCTCAAAGTGCAGGAGCCCGCAGAATGTCGAAAGTTCGGCGCCTGCAAGGCCTGTGATGCGTTCGAGCTTCTCGAGTTCGGCTGGATGACGTGGCTCGGCGCTTTTGTGCGCCGCATCTTCCACGGCTTGCTTAATTGTCGGGCTGATGGGGCGGTTCGTCACAAACCCGAACTCGAAGCGATTCATCACGTCTTCGGCGCTGGATTCTTGCAGGAGGCTCTTGTACTTTGCAGAGAACCCTTTCAACGTCTTCTGAAGGCCGCTCGCTGTCCACGCTTCCTGAGTGCGGTGCGAAGAGTGCTTGAGTTGCAGGTAGCGGATGCGAAGCGCGCGCGTCCGGTCCGTGTAGCCGTAGTACTCGGCGACGTCGATCACGGTGTCCCCAGCCGGGTCCGCTGGTTCTTGAGACGTTTCGTCTGGAGAAACTCCTTCAATGCTGACGCCGACGAGGTCTTGCTCCGGGGAAAGCAAAAGCAGGCAACGTCGAGCCGCCCACAGATAGTGGAACTGGTCGCCGTCACGGCTGGGTCGGACCAGACTCGCCCCTCGTACCCGGTCCTGCCGCGTCTCGGACTGGTTCACGCTCGCGACCTCCGGCTCAAGGCAAACTTTATGGGACGCCGGGACACCCGCTTGACTTCGCCGTCCTGCTCGGCTCGTTCCGGCCACTTGCGGGCCTGACCGGGAACGAGACCCATGGCCTCCTCGATTTCGCGCGCGTCTGTCTGTGCCGCGGTGCCGAGTACGACCGTACTTCCGTGAGCGGGCAGATACAGAACCTCCCTCTGTCGCTCAACTGGTCTCGGCAGAGATGCGACGGTCATGAACTCGCTCCGACCATCCGTCGCGGCTGCGCGGCGCGCGCGAATGCGGTCGTGTAGCGCAGATCGCTCCGGCGGTCCTTGCCAACGAGACACCCGCGCCGCGCACGGCTCACCCGCACGCCGCACCCGGCTCCGCAGCCTCGAACCGCTGCGCCACCTTCAGGCCGTCGCGCGTGGCGTGCGCGACGTACATCGGCATCGTCGCGTAGCCGTCCGATCCCAGTGTGAGCGTGCCGGTGGCCACCTGCAGTTGGAGACCGTCGAGCGCCGCCCGCACCGGACCCGCCGCCGCGGTGCCCGCCTGCTCCATCGCCCGCGCCAGCGCGTGGACGGCCGTATGGTGCGAGAAGGCGACGTGCGTGACCAGGTCGTCGCCCGCGTGCCGGCGGGCGCGCGCCACGAAGTCGCGGACGGCGGGGCGGTCTTCGCTCGCGACGAAGGGCACCGACGTCCAGGCCTCGACGCCGGCGGGGAGCTGCGACGCCTGCCACTCGCTGAACTCCAGGAAGTGCCAGGCGAAATCGGACGCGACGCCGAGCGAGTCGGCCTGCGTCACCACGTTGACGGCGTACGGCCGCGGGATGGAGATCCAGAAGTTCCTCGCGTCGAGGTCGCGCGCCCACTGCACGAGCCCGGTGTACTCACCCGGGCTGTTGCCGCGGACCGGCGTCGTCACCAGCGCCGCGCCGGTCGAGCCGGCCTGCACAAGCCGGTAGAACTGGTTCGAGACGGTCCGTTGCGAGGGAGCCCAGTCGGAGATCTGGAAGGTGCGCTGCCGGGCCTCCGGGCCGCGGTGCTCCAGCAGCGTCGTGATTGCCTGCAGCGTCGTCGAGCCGACGTGCGCCACCCGCCCGCAGTAGGTGCCCGGGGTCTGCATGGCATGCACCACCGGGACATCCAGACCCTCGCGCTCGAGGGTGCGGTCCATGTACGGCGGCATCGCCATGACGAAGCCGCTCACGAGCGCCTCGACACTCTCGTTCCGAATCAGATCCATCGCCGCCGCGGCGCCCGGCGCGGGGCTGCCCTCGTCGTCGGCGACGAGCAGCTCGACCTGCCGCCCGAGAACGCCTCCCGCTGCGTTCAGCTCCGCAATCGCCAGCTCCAGTCCAAGCCGCATCTGCCGGTCGTAGGGCTGAATCAGCTCGTCCTGCCCCTGCCGGTCCATCCGCGAGATGAGCGCGCCGATGCGTAGCGGTCGAGACTGGACGAACGCCGGGAACGCGGGTGTTGCGGCGGCTGCCCCCAGTCCGGCGCCCATAGCGCCCACGGCGGCAAGCAGCTCTCGACGGCTGATCCTCATCGTGTTCTCCTTCGCGCCCACGATACACCGGCGCGAAACGCCAGGACTCCAGTCGCTGGGGTGACTACCTTGAGATCGACCTCATGCTGGAAGACGACGGCTGCCTGCGTGTCGCGCCCGTCACGGCGTCGGTCACCGAGCTCAAGGGCATGCTGCCGAGACCGGATGCACCGGTCACCCTCGAAGCAATGGACGAAGCCATTGCGGAAGCGGCCGCGCGCCGATCCTGAACCGATGATCGGTCTTCCGCGGTCCCGCGCCGACGGTCGGCACGATACGTGCTTCACGTTCCCGCACGGACGCCCTGGGGCGCACGCGGCGTCGCAGCGTGTGGTAGCTTGGGAGAAATCCTGCGGACCACCGCACCGCCTGGAGCAATCCCGCGATGAACCGACCCGCGCCCGCCGCCGTGCCGATTCACTACCCGAGCTCGGACGGCAAGCCGATGGCGGAGAACGACGCCCAGCGCGATGCCATCATGTACGGCATCAGCGCCCTGACCCGCCACTTCAAGGACCGCCGGGACGTGTACGTTTCCGGAGACCTTCTCATCCATTACGAGGAGGGCAATCCGCGAGTGTCCATCGCCCCGGATGTCTTCGTGGTGTTCGACGTGGAGAAGCGCCGGCGGCTCAACTACAAGCTGTGGGAGGAGGGCCGGGCGCCGGCCTTCGTGCTGGAGGTCGCGTCGGCGAGCACGTGGCGGGAAGACGTCGGTCCGAAGCGGTCGGTGTACGCCCGTCTCGGCGTGCGCGAGTACTGGCAGTACGACCCGTTTGGGGAGCATCTGCCCGGACGTCTGCAGGGAGAGCGGCTGACGCCGTCGGGCTACGCGCGTCAACCGCCGGCGACGGCGCCGGACGGGACGCTGACGCTGCGCAGCGAGACGCTGGGCCTGGAGTTGCGGGCAACCCCGGGGCGGGAGATGCGCTTCCGGGATCCGGTGACCGGCATCGATCTCCGCAGTCACGACGAGGAAGCCGAGGGCCGTCTGCAGGAGGCCGAGGGCCGCCTGAAGGAAGCTGCCGCCCGCCGGGTCGCGGAAACGCGAGTTGCGGCCGCCGAAACGCGAGCTGCGACCGCCGAAGCGCGAGTGACCGAACTGGAAGCGCTGCTTCGCGACCGCGTCACGGCGCGAAGCAGCGCGGAAGACGGGCCGGACGGCTAGGATCCCGGGCTTCCCGCTGGCGCCTGCCCCACGCTCACTATCCTCTCCGAATCCGGATAGGGCAACGGCCGGAGCAGCGGGCCGTTGACGAGGCTGAAGGTCGCCGTGTTGGCGCCGATGCCGACCGCGAGGATGACCACCGCGGCCAGCGTGAAGCCGGGGCGCGCGCCGAGCTGCCCTACCGCCAGGCGGAGATCGAGGAGAAGGCGCTCCATCACCGATGCCAACGTCCCGGTTCGATCCGAAACCTGCGGCGACCGGCGCGATAGGTCTCGAAATCGTCATGATCGGCAACGCTCACCTTTTCGTCGCGCGCCGCCTCCCCGAGCGCCGCCTTCAGGTCACCCCGCAGCCGCCAACTGTAGACGTGGTCCTTGCTCATGCTGTAGTGCAGTGTAGTGCCTTGCACCAGTTGTTTCCCGGACGTCGGACTCCCGGTCATGGCGCGATGGGTGCGCACTCTATAGTCTGCGCCAGCGTCAGGCCGCGTCGATCATTCGCCCGAGTTCGTCGAACAGCCGCCGGCAGTGACGGCATCTTGCCTTCACCGTGTCAGGAGCGATCCGCTTCAGCAAGTCGCTCGAATGTGCGATCTTCCTGTACCGTCCCTTCTGAGTTCTCTCCGTCGCTCGTTGCAGCGAGTTCTCAAGTGTCGGCTTGCCCACGCGCTCCAGATCAACGGTTCTCGGTAACGCGCCCTGGTTGAAGCGTTGCCCGTAGTAGCTTCGCAGCGCATCCACATCCGCGACAATCCACGCTTCCATCGTCTGCACCATGAGATGCACCGACTGACCATTGATGTCGGTCAGCTCCCACCCATCGCGGGCATGCAGGTGCGCCCGCGCCTCCGCGTCAACTGGTTCTTCAGCATCCACCAGCAAGCACTACCATGTCGTCGTCTCCGTCGCGTAGTGCATTCCGAAAGCCACGGAACGCCTCGTCACGGGGACCGCAACAGACCAGCTTCCAGTGAAGCTTCTTCTCCCTCGCTGCCTGCTTGAGCGGATCGAGAAACGCGTCCATTCCCTGCCGAAGGGCTGCCTTGCTGTCCCTGCCAGCCCCGCCGCCTTCCATGTAGATCGCCACGCCGCTCACGGGTTCGCCCCGAGCTCACCCATACGCCACAGGTCGCCGAGCCGATAATCCTCCAGCCAGGAGGCGAGCTTCTCCGGATCGAGGCGCCGCAGCTCGGTTCCGGCTCCCGGTCGCTCGCAAGCAACGATCGCGTCCGGTTGATTGGTGAGTGCCGACACCAGCGCATCCGAATGGGTCGTGACGACAAGCTGCATCCGGTCCGGTCGGAGGCCTCGACGAGCAGGTCGGCGAGCAGAGCTACCGCGTCGGGATGTAATCCGAGCTCCGGCTCCTCGATGCACACCAGCGGCGGCGGCGACGGGGTCAGCAGTGTCGCCAACAGCGCCACGAATCGAATCGTTCCGTCGGACAGCCGCGTGGCCGGAATCGGCGCGGTGAAGCCGGTCTCGTGCAGGTAGAACTGCACGGTGCCGCCTGACACTCTGGTCGACATGCGCTGAAAGCGCGGAAAGAACCTCCTCAACAGATCGTTGAAGCGTGTCTCTCCCGTGTGCTCAATCTGGTTCAACACGAGGGCCAGATTACGGCTGTCCGGCAGCAAGCTGTCCTCGGGTAGATCCGCCGGCTGCGGCTGTCGAAGCGGCACGCACCGACCGAACGTCCACTCCCGAAAGGTCTGGATGGATCCGAAGCTTTTTCCCACCCAAGTGACCTCGGGATACAGATCGGGATCCTTCCTTTGCGCCAGGACAGATTGGTCGGGCGCCAAACTTTCGCGCCGGAGGCGCCACTCGGTACGTTCTCCTCGACGATTGCGAACATTGATAACCGGGTGACCTCGCTGAAAGCGGTAATAGAAGAACACATCCGACTCGCCACGCTGTGGTTCCAGTTCCTCGATCGCTTCATCCAACACTTCCACGCGGCTCTTCACGTCGGTGAACTCGAGCCTGTACCTCAAAGGCCGACCAGTCGGCGTGCCCTCCCCCAGCACGACATCGATTTCCGCCGCCCTTCTCGGAACTGAACCCTTCCACAGCCATTCGCCGGCGCCGCCTCCATCTCGAACCGCGGCCGCGAAGTTCGAGGGCGTCGCGCGCAGGAGCTCCAGCATCTCGATGAAGTTCGACTTGCCTGACGCATTCGGGCCGATGAGGACGTTCAAAGAACCTAACTCGAAGGCCTCCATCTTCGGAGGAAACGACAACAGTCCATCAACGTGAACACACTGAATGAACCGCACTCCTGTCCACCCCTCCTGTAGCTCTCGCCCGGAAGCAGCGAGGTCCTGCAGCCGGCTCGTCACTCGCTCCACGACTACCAGGCCGGATGCGATTCGCCGTCGGAACGGGCAACCCCCTCAGCAGATCATCGTCGAGCAGGTACCGGACGGAGCCCCTTGAGGCGTACCGCGGGCAGCTTCTTCAACCGCTGGTTCTGCGGATCGACTTCGATACCGGCGGACTCCAGCGCCGTGACACCCAGCAGCGGCTCGGCGTCCGCGTCGCCGAAGATGATGAGCCCGGCCGTGTACTCGCCCATCACCTCGATTTCCCCCGTGGTGACGTCCAGGGTGACCTCGCGGCCGTCGGCCGTTTCGTACACCCGTTGGGCCCTGGGCTTGAGACCGATGGCTTCCAGATGCGGTCTGGGAACCAGTGAATCGATCGCGCCCGTATCGACCAGACACGGCCCCCGCCAGCTTCTCGCGGGATCGGCCGGGTTCCGGATGGTGACCGTAACGTGCGTGACGCCCATCGGCTCCTGTCCTTGTGTACGCACGGCCGCCTGAATCAGACGCCCGTTTCGAAACAGAGCGTCACCGGGCGACAGGTACGAACCTCTGTATCCGCCGGCCCTCCTGCTCGGCCACGTAGACGTTGCCCGCCGAGTCGACCCCGATGCCGTGGGGCAGCGTGAACTGCCCGCGGTAGCGTCCCGGACCGCCGCCGAAGCTGGTCAGTACTTCTCCGCTCTGGCGGTCGACTACATCGATCGTCACCCGGTTCTGGTTGAGTACGAACAGGTGGCGCTGATCGGGGTCGGGCGAGAACGCCAGCACCACCGCCGTCCCGCGGGTGCCGGTGCGGCTGGCGTCGCGCGGCGTCACGGGGTCGAACGGGAGGTCCATGCTACGGACGAACTTTCCCATCCGGTCGTAGACCTGGATGCGGTCCGCCCGCCGGTCGCAGACGTAGACCAGGCCGTCGTTGGAGACGCGCAGGCAGTGCGGCAGCGGCACGATGTCCTCCCCCGCCGTCCGGTGGAGCGGCCACTGCCGCAGAAACGTGCCCTCGCTGTCGAGCACCGCGATCCGGTAGTTGCCGCCGCCGACTTCGCCGTCGGCTACGTAGATGTCGCCGGTCTCCTCGTCGACGTCGATGCTCGCCGGCAGGAAGAACTGCGCGCTGTCGGAGTTCAGCGGCTCACCCTGGCGGGTACCGTCCGACGAGTCGTACTTGCCCGTCTCGCCGATCTGCTGCAGCAACTCGCCGCCCTCGGCGGGGTACTTCTGCACCACCCCGGTTCCGGCCGCGACGACCCAGAGGCTGCCGTCGGAGTTGACGTGGCAGTCGTGCAGCCGGTCGCCGATCACCGCCGGGTCGCCCCAGCCCCGCACTACATTGCCATCGGCGTCCAGCTCGATGATCGGCGGCGCCGGGCGGGCCCCATCGAGATCGGCGGGAACGACGTTCTGCCGGTTGAGGATGAAGATGCGGTCCCCGCCGCCGACGCACATCCCGCCGAGGCCGCCGGTGAGCCACTGGTCGCCGAACGGAAGCTTCGGCCAGAGCGGATCGAGCTCGTAGCGCGGCGCCTCCTGCGCGGCGGCCGGGGCCGCCCCAAGGACGCCAACCGTGACCGACAGCGCGATGCAAGCCCCAACGAACAACCGAATGACGGCATTCCGAAAGGTAGTTGTCATCTGTACCTCACGCTCGATTCAGGCGGGATCGGAACTCGGACAGCCCATCTGCCCTGCAGTCAATGACGGTACCGAAGCGCCAAGCGCGTCGGCGGCTGGTGAACGCTACCCTATCAGGCGCAGAATTGCGATGGTTGCCCCGACCGCCGCGATTACGGTCCCCACCATCCACTTGATGAGCCGGGTCTCCAGAGCCGAGAGCTCCGCCCGCAAGAACTCCGGCGTCACGTGGTCGCCATGCTTGGTGGATATATCGCATCCCCTGACTGCCATTTCCCGGCGCAGATGCTCCGCTACTCGTCCCGCAGCGCCACGAGCGGATCGACGCCCATCGCCCGGCGCGCCGGCAGGTAGCACGCGGCGAGCCCGGTGGCGACGAAGACGAGCGACACCATCACGAAGACGCCGGCGTCGGTCGGCTCGGTCGCGAAGAGGAAGCTGGACAGCGAGCGCGAGAGCGCGAAGGCCATGGCCGCCCCGATGGCCAGCCCGGCCAGCACCAGGGCCAAGCCCTGCCGCAGGACCATCGCCAGGATCGAGGTGCGATCGGCGCCGAGGGCCAGCCGCAGCCCGAACTCGCGGGACCGGTGACTGACCGACGTAGCGATGACCGCGGCGATGCCGGTCACGGTGATGACCAGGGCCAGCGCCGCGAAGAGCCCCAGCAGCACCACGGACAACCGCCGCGAGGCCGTCGTGCCGGCGCGAGTCTGCGCCAGCGTCCGGAAGTTCTCCACCGGTTGCTCGGGATCGACGGCGTGGACCGCGTCCCGCACCTGCCCGCTCAGGGCCAGAGCGTCGCCGCGCGCCCGCACCAACACGCGGGTGGGCGAGCCCTCGCCCTGGAGGAACGGCCGGTAGAGCTGATCCGGCGGCTCGCGGTCGAGTCCGTGGTCGCGCACGTCGCCGACGATGCCGACGATGGTGACCCAGGTCTCGCCGTCGTCCAGGGTGATCCGCTGATCGAGGGGACTCTGCCCGCCCCCCCAGTGGCGCTCGGCCAACGACCGGCTGACGACCGCCACCGGGGTGGTCTCCGCGTCGTCCAGCCGCGTGAACGTCCGACCGGTCAGCAGCGGCACGCCGACCGTCGCGAAGTAGTCCGGGCTGACGACGCGCGTCTCCAGCTCGGGACGCAGGTCCGGATCCTCGTAGGTCCGCCCCTCGATGGCGAACCGCTGCTGCTGACCCACCTCGCTCGCCATCGGGAAGCCGTTGGCGACCGCCGCCGCAGTCAGCCCCGGCCGGTCCTGGAGGCGCTGGAGGACATCCGTGAAGAGCTGTCGACGGCTCTCCGCCGTCGTGTACTTCGACCAGTTGGGAAACACCTCTGCGGTGAGCACGTTCTCCGGATTGAACCCGGTATCGACCTGCTGCAACCGGTAGAAGCTGGTCAGCAACAATCCGGTGGCGATCAGGAGCACGAAGGCGGCCGCGACCTGCGAGGCGGTCAGCAGGCCGCGCACCCGGCGCCGGGCGCGCGTGTCGGTTGCCTGCGCGCCCGCTTCTTTCAGCGCCAGGGCGACGTCTCGGCGGCCGGTCAGGGCGGGCGCGCCGCCGAACACAACACCGGTCAGCAGCGACAGGCCGAGGGTGAACGCCAGCACCCAGCCGTCTATCGCCACCTCCGTGGTCCGGGTCGTGAAGAGCGCCGCGAAGGCGACCAGCAGGTCGAGACTGAGCCACGCCACCAGCAGTCCGAAAGCGCCGGCGGCCAACGCAAGCAGGCTCGCCTCCGTCACCAACTGCCGCAGCAGACGCGCGCGGCCCGCGCCGAGGGCCGAACGGAGGGAGAGCTCGCGCTCGCGACGGCTCATCCGCGCCAGCGTGAGATTCGCGACATTCGCGCATGCGATCAACAGCACAAGCACGGTCGTGGCCAGCAGGATGAGCAGCGTGGGACGCGCCTCGCGCGTCAGTTCGTCGGCCAGCGGCAGGGTCACGGCCGTGTAGCCCGAATCGGCCGGATAGGTCTCCGGAAAGTCGCCCTGCAGCCGCGCCGCCACCGTGGCCAGCTCCGCCCCGAACCGGTCGACGCCCACCCCCGGCCCGAGCCGGCCGAACGCGGTCAGGCCGCGGAACGCGGTGCGGTCCTCCTCCATCCGGGCCTCGGCGCGGGCGCGGAACGGACAGGCCGAGGTCGGCATGTAGACGTCGTTCTCCCGCGGGTACTGCGGCGCCGGGGGCAGGACGCCCACCACGGTATGCGGCCGGTCGTTCATCTCGAAGACCTGCCCGACGATGTCCGGGTCGCCTCCGAAGCGTTGCTGCCAGTACGGATAGCTGAGAACGAGAACCGCCTCGGCGCCCAGATCGTCGTCGCCGGCGCGGAACGTCCGCCCGTGGAGCGGCTGCACTCCCAGCACGTCGAAGAAGTTCGCCGACACCACCCCCGTGAGCACGCGGTCCGGCTCGCCCCGGTTGAGCAGGGTGAACGACATGCCGTGGTACTCGACGAAGCCGTCGAGCGTCCCGAGCTGCTCGCGGTAGTCGCCGATCTCCTTGACCGAGAAGGGAATGTTGGCAGAGCCGGCCCGCGCGGCCTGCTGGCGCGCGAGCACCAGCTCGTGCCCGTCGACGTACGGCAGCGGCCGCAGCAGCACGCCGTTGACCAGGCTGAAGATGGCGGTATTCGCGCCGATGCCGAGCCCGAGGGTCAGCACCACCATCAGGGCGTAGCCCGGCGACCTCACCAGCGATCGCAGGCCGTACCGCACGTCTCGAATCAGCGCTTCCAGCATTGGTCCCGCCTCAGCCATCACGGCGTGCTGTTCCGAAGGTCCGTGCCCTCAAGTGCCATCCGGCGGTCTACGCAAGCCAGCGCAGGAAGCCGAGAAGCAGTCCGAGCAACCCGACCGTGACACCTGTCTGGACGAGCATTGCGCGGTAGATGTCGGCGCGCAGATTGGCGAGGTCGGTCTTCGTAGCCGGCGTCTCGCGACTGCCAACGGTGTCGTGCTCGGCAGCTTGCCGAATGGCGTCGGTGATGGCGTCCACCTGCGCCGGGGTCAGGTCGGCATCGGTCAACGACCGTGCGATGGCATGCGTGTCGAACACAGGTTCAGGCTACCACGGCTACCCGCCGCCGAGGGCCCGGACGGCCACGATGGCGATGGTGACGCAGGCCGCCGCCCCGAACGTCATCACGATGCCGACCTTCGCCATGTCCCGGATCGAGAAGTAGCCGGCCGAGTACGGCAGCACGTTGGTCGGGCTCTCGGTCACCAGGATGAAGGCGAGCGTCGAGGTGAACGCGGCCGGTGCCGCGATGGTCCAGACGTCGAGGCCGAGATCCTGGGCCAGCGCGATCAGGATCGGCATGATGATCGCGCCGGTGACGGTGTTGCTCGAGAACAGCATGTGCAGCGCCGCCACCACCAGGACGATGACGAACGGCTGCAGCACCCCGGGCACGTCGGCCAGCCGCCCCAGCATCACCTGCGCCAGCCAGCGCGCCGCCCCCGTCTCGAACACCATCACTCCCAGCGACAAACCGGCGACGATCAGGACGACGCCGCCCCAGTCCATGTCGCGCTGGGCCTCCTTCCAGACCAGCACGCGCAGCCCCGGCAGGAACAGCAGCAGGCCGCCGCCGAGCGCCACCGCCTGCGTCGGCGGATCGATGAGGCCGCCGCTCAAGTCCGCGAGCAGCGGCGTGGTCAGCCAGACGGTGATCGTCCCGGCGAAGACCGCAACGGTCCAGATCTCCAGGCGGCTCGGAGGGCCGAGCGCCGCGATCCGGTCGTCGATCTCCTTCTGCTCCATCGGCAGGTGATCGATCTCCGGCGGAAACGCGCGCAGCAGGATCTGCCAGCAGACCGGGACCATGAGCAGCGCCGACGGGAACCCGAATGCCATCCAGCGCGCGAACGAGATCTCCACCCCGGCCAGCTCGCGCAGGTAGCCGACCGCGGCCAGGTTGGCGCCGGCGCCGGCCGGCGTGCCGATGCCGCCGATCAGGGGGCCGAAGGCGCACGAGATCATCAGCGCGCGCCCGTAGCTGCTCTGCAGCGGCTTGAGTCCGGCGTCCTTCAGCACCCCGACGCCGAGCGGCAGCAGCACCGCCGCCACCGCCATGTCGGTGATCCACATCGACAGCAGCGCGCCGATCACCAGGAAGCCGAGCAGCACCCGGTCGGTGCGGGTGCCGACGATGCGCAGCATGTGCAGCACCAGCCGCGTCCCGAGCCCCGACCGCGTGAAGCCGGTAGAGAGGAACAGGACCCCGATGAAGAACGTGATCAGGGGATTGCCGAAGCCGGCGCGGACCGTGGTCGCATAGTCGGCGATGCCGAAGATCGGCACCAGCAGCAGGACGAAGAGCGCGGTGACCGCGAACGGGATCGCCTCGGTCACCCACAGCGTGATGGCGAAGGCGAGGATCGCCAGGCACGCCTTGCCGTGCGGGGTCAGGGCGATGACGTCCCCGGCGCGCTCGAGCGGCGCCGGTTCCGGCAGCCAGTCGACCACCAGCATGATCAGGATGGCGGCCAGAATGGTCAGGGCCCGGCCGCGCTCGGAGCTGGCCAGGCTCGCAGTGGGGGTGGAGGTCATGAGCGGCTGCGCCTCGCAACCCGCTCGGTCCCGACCGCGGGATCGTCACCGCGCGACGCGAGAACCCGGACGAGAATCCTCTCGAAGTCCCCCGGAACGTGCGCCACGAACGCTTCGTTCGGCGTCCCCGCTCTCCGGCGGATCTCCTCAGCCGCGAGGGAAACAGCCTGCTCGACAGTCACGCCAGCACAGTATCACACGTACCGACAACCACGCGGGCGCTGCTATGATGGATTCTTTCCTTTCGCCCATGGCCAGTCTCACCGACGTCCCGGAAGCAACCGCAGCTCGAACCGAAGCGGGACCGGACCCCACGGACCTCGAGAACCCGGCGCTGTACATCAACCGCGAGCTGAGCTGGCTGGAGTTCAACCAGCGGGTGCTGCTGCAGGCCCAGGACGAGCGCCACCCCCTGCTCGAGCGGGTCAAGTTCCTGTCGATCGTCGCGACCAACCTGGACGAGTTCTTCATGGTCCGGGTGGCGACGCTGCTGCGCAAGTTCCGCACCGACAGCGAGGCGCTGTCGCCCGACGGGATGAGCACCGAGCAGCAGCTCGACGCCATTCGCCTGCGGACCAAGCGGATGATGAACGACGTCGAGCGCTGCTGGTCCGACGTCGTGCGGCCGCTGCTGGCGACGCACCGCATCCGGATCCTCGACCCGGCCGACTACACCGCGGCGGTCGAGGCCTACCTGCAGGACCACTACCGCCGGAACATCCACCCGGTGCTGACCCCGCTGGCGTTCGACCCCGGGCATCCGTTCCCGTTCATCTCGAACCTGAGCATGAACCTCGCGGTGGTGGTCGAGCAGGACGGCCGCACGCGCTTCGCCCGCGTCAAGCTGCCGGACGTGCTGGCGCGCTTCATCCCAATCCCGGCCTCGGTCGTCGGCGAGGCGGGCGATTCGTTCGCGCTGCTCGAGGACGTGGTGAAGCTGAACATCGCGAACCTGTTTCCGGGCGTCGCGGTTCGCGAGACGTATCTGTTCCGCATCATCCGCGACACCGACATGGTGATCCAGGAGGACGAGGCCGACGACCTGCTCGAGTCGGTCGACCGCACGCTGAAGGAGCTGCGCTACGGCGACCTGTCGCAGCTTCTGGTCGAAGCCTCGATGCCGTCGCGCGTGCTCAACATCCTGGTCGAGAACTTCGGGATCGAGGAGGACGTCGTCGTCCGCACCGCGGGGCGGATGGGCTACGGCGACTGGAGCGCGCTGACGAAGCTGCACCACCCGCGGCTGAAGGACAAGCCGTTCTCGCCGCGCGCGCTGTGGCCGGACGAAGGGGGCGAGGCCATCTTCAACGCCATCCAGGAGCGGGACCGGCTGGTCCACCACCCGTTCGAGTCGTTCTCGGCGGTCGAATCGTTCCTGCGCGCGGCGGTCGACGACGCGCAGGTGATCGCCATCAAGATCACCCTCTACCGCATCGGGCCGAACTCGCCGCTGCTCGACCTGCTGATTCAGGCGGCCGACGCCGGCAAGCAGGTGGCGGTGCTGGTGGAGCTGAAGGCGCGCTTCGACGAGCGCAACAACATCGAGTGGGCGCACCGGCTGGAGGCGGCGGGCATCCACGTCGTCTACGGCCTGCTGAACCTGAAGACGCACTGCAAGCTCTGCCTGGTGGTGCGCCAGGAGCACGACGGCATCGTGCGCTACGCGCACGTCGGCACCGGCAACTACAACCGGGTCACGTCGCAGGTCTACACCGACTTCGGCCTGTTCACGGCGCGGCCGGCGGTGCTCGACGAGGTGACCGAGGTCTTCAACTACCTGACGGGGTACTCCGGCAAGGAGGACTACGCGGAGCTGCTGGTGGCGCCGCACCACCTGCGGCGAGCCTTCACGCGGCTGGTCGAGCGGGAGGCGGAGCACGCGCGCGCCGGGCGCCCGGCGGGCATCATCGTCAAGAGCAACTCGGTGGCCGACCCGGAGATGATCCGCGTTCTCTACCGGGCGTCGCAGGCCGGCGTGCCCATCGAGATGGTGGTGCGCGGCGTCTGCTGCCTGCGGCCCGGCATTCCCGGCATCAGCGACACCATCCGCGTCCGCTCGGTGGTCGGCCGCTTCCTGGAGCACTCGCGGCTGTACTACTTCGCCAACGGCGGCCGGCCGGAGGTGCTCATCGGCAGCGCCGACCTGATGGAGCGCAACCTCGACCGCCGCGTCGAGGCGCTGTGCCACGTCCGCGACCCCGAGCTGCGCAATCACCTGCACGACATCGTCCTGCAGACCCTGCTCGCCGACACCGACCGCGCCATGGCGCTGCAGACCGACGGCTCCTACCGGCCGGTCCGCGGCAAGCCGCACGCCCGGCGGATCAACGCGCAGGAGAAGCTGCTGCGGGCGTACGCCTCCCCGCGGCGGCGGGAGTAGAGTGGTTTGGAGACGCGATAGCTGCCGATGCCAAGGAAACCGACGCTGACCCAGCTTCTACGCATGCCGTGGGGCGACGATGAATCGGGTCTCGCGTGGCCATCTTGCTCGTCACGCGTCGAAGGGATTCAGCACGGGGACGCCGAGTCGAGGAGGAACATCAGATCTCGATATCCCGGCCGAGGTCACGGGACCGATCGATGTCGAGGTCGACCGGACACGAGGCGAGCAGCTCCTTGAAGCCGCGTGGACGAGGGGCGCCCAGACGGTCGCGCAGCAGCGCACGCGTGGCGGCGTGGCGATCCGGGTCGCGCAGCGCGGTGGCTACGGTGCGAATGAGCTCGACGTCGTCGCGGCGCACCTTGACCTCGCAACGGACCCATCCGCCTCGCTTCAACCGGTCCCGATAGCCGCGCACGGCCAGCGTCCGCTTGTTCGCCACGCCACTCTCCTTTCCGGTAACGATACCGGAAATCGGCCCGTTTTCCCCGTGATTGCTTCCCGCAGGCCCTCCAGCAGTCCTTCGAGCTTGGCCATTCGTTCCCGGAGCTGCCCGAGCTGCTCGGTCGTTTCTTTCCCCTGGGCGTCGATCCGGTCTCGGAGCGCATCCATCCGGTTTCGCACCCGGTCGTCGTAATGTGCCACGATCGTCGACTACCACCGGTGAGGAGCACAGGCCCATGCGCGAGCCCATCCACCCAGGCGAGACGCTACGCGAGGATCTTGACGCGCTCGGCATGAGCGCGGCGGAGCTTGCGCGGCGCATCGAGGTACCGGTGAACCGCATCACTCAGATTCTCAACGGCCGGCGCGCGGTCACCGGCGACACGGCGCTACGCCTCGGGCGCTTCTTCGGGACCTCGGGCGAGTTCTGGCTCAACCTCCAGAAGCTCTACGAGCTGCGGCTTGCGGAGCGCGAGAACGGCGCAGCGATCGCCCGGCTACCCACCCTGGACGCCGCCAAGGACCTGCACGCGGCGGGCTGACCGGCCGTGGCAGGCTCGCTGAGCGCCATCTGGATGCTGCGCCCGGTCGACTTGGTGCAGCTTCAGGCCCGGATGCGCCGGGTTCATCTGCAGGTCGAACGCCGCTGTCTTCACCGCCTTCTGCTCGTCGCCGGTCAGCTTCGCCAGGCTATCGGTGAAGGTGTCGGCGATGCGGAACTGCATTCCTACCGTGGACTCCCGCAATCGAGCCGGAGCCGTTCGATCGGCACCCGGTTGGCCGCCTCAGGCTTCAGCGAGCTCCTGTCCATCTGCGAGCGCCTCAGGCCTCATCCGCACGGCTTCCCTCGCCCGGTGCACTATTCGTCGCTGCATTTGTTGCGGCGCTGCTGCTTTGCGGAGGCTGCACGTAGGTGCGGCCCGATGCGGCTTCCACACTCCGGATGTGCCGGACAATGGCGTCGATGTCATAGTTGAAACGCGCTGCGAGCCTGTCGCGCACGGCGCGCACCTCGGCCACAATCGGATCAGGTTTCATCGTCGTCCTCCGCTACGACAAGCTGCTCCGGCGTGCACAGGAGCGGCGGGTCGATACCGGCGTCTCGACAGACCGCCTCGATCCGTGGCCGCGCCGCGGCGTTCGCGATGTGCCGGAAATTCCATGTCACGACGAAAGGCACACGGTGCACGGCGGCGATCGCGATGTGCACGGCATCCTGCGCAGCCCGCTCGGACACGGCCTTGGCGTCGACCAGCGCTCGCGCCAGTCGTGCGACCTCCGGCGTGGCGCCGATCACGGGAAGCGGCGAGATCGCCGCCAGCCGCGATTGCGCGGCATCGCGATCTCCCACCGCCGCTTCTTCCCAAACCAGCTCCGAAATCACCAACTCGAACCGCTCCTTCGCACCCGCCCACCAGTCCCGCGTGCTCTGCTGCCGCCCTGCAATCACTATGTCACGCGCGGGCCGGGCCGTCAGATAGCTGACGACGCTGGTCTCGACGTAGACACGCGGCTTCATCATGACCAGCCGTCACGTGCGTGCGTGATGTCCGCACCGGTCACTGGACGCACCCGTGACGACGACACCGTGACCAGCGCCGCCCTGTGGCCATCCAGGGCCAGGAACTCCACCTCGAAGGCTTCACCGTCCCGATGGACGTGAACAATCGTTCCGACATCTCCGGCCTTCAGGCCCGGATCGGCAACGTCGTCCGTGAGCGCGACGCGATCATGTTCTTCCAGCATCCCGCCTCCCCAGCGGATGCGCGCGATCGGCTCCCTTGCGGCCTACCTGCTTCAATAGTATGGCGAGCACGCTGCTGATGCCTCGGTTGGCAACGACGAGGTCGCCGGGCTCCAGCTCGGTAAGGGCCCAAAGCTCGTTGTCCTTCCGCCTCGCTTGGGCAAGAAGGCCGTTGTAGGGATACGCGGAGACCTGTACTCCAGTAGCAGTAGGTGTCCTCCACTCCGGGCTGGCCCAGCGCGTAGTCTTCCAGCCTCATCTCTGGCCGCTGGTCGAGAGGAAAGCGCTTCAGGATCTCGGCACGCTGGGACCAGTAACCCTCGGCGACCGGATTCGTGGGTGACCGGTCGAACTGCGCGATCGCGTCGCTGAGTGTGAGGTCGCTCTTGATCATGGCAGGCGGATTATCGCCTGTTCCAACCAGGAGCTCGCTGTCGCGGGTCGTGGTCGACAACACGCAGACCGATACGGGCGTACGGTCACCAACGCATCCTTCAGTACTTCGTTGGCAGCGCGAGATCCGCATAGACATCGATCGCCTCGCGCTCGACGTAGGGGCGTATCTCGTCCCGGAGTTCCCGGCTCGTCGCCATGTCCACGGGTCGGCCCAGCAGATCCTCCAGATATGCTTGCGCGCCGAAATAGCGCCTCCAATCGGGCGGCGCGTCGAACCGGACGAGGATGTCCACGTCGCTGTCTGCAGAGCCCCGATCGCGGGCAAAGGACCCATAGAGGGCCAATTCGATCACGCCGTAGCGCCGGGCGAGCGTCGCCTTGTGCCGTCGAAGCAGACGGAGCACCTCGTTTCTCGTCATGGCGTCCTCGAACGGATCGAGTCCGACGGCCGGGCATGTCGGAGCCCCATCGGTCGGTCATCATACCGGACGCACACGACAGCACGCGGTCAAGCGACCGCGCGGTCGATGAGCACCCGAATAAGGTGGGCGATACGTTGCCGCCGGATACGTACCCGGCCGAGGCCGACCAAGCGCGCCAGCACTCGACGAAACACAGGCTGGCGTCGTCGGTCCTCCAGCCACAGCGAACGGTCACTCCTCCGCCCGGAACGCAGTTGCCGGTACGTTCCGTTGGCCAATCAGCCACTGGTGCTGGTCCTGGGACAGGTCCGCTTCAGCCCCGTCCGCCAGATGGGCGACTACATTCCGGCCATTCAGGAGGAATTCCGCCGCCACGGGTTTCCCATCGAGCGCGCCGGCAAGGTTCAGCAACTCATCTTCGGACCGGCCGGTGGGGTACCAGTACAGGTCGTCGAGGAGCAGCGCTGGGAGTACCGGACCCGGGACGAAACCTGGAGCATCCTCGTGATGCAAAACTGCGTCGTCGTGCAGACGACATCCTACGGGAGGTTCGAGGACTTCGCCGACAAGCTCCTGCAAGCCGTTGGCACAGTCCTCTCGAAAACCGAGCACGACCGGTTCGGCGTCGTCCAGCGCGTGGGTCTGCGGTACGTCGACGTGGTCCGACCGCGCGACGGCGAGGATTTCCGTTTCTATCTCCGGGCCGGCTTTCATGGTGTCGCCGACGATGTGTTTCGGACGGGCACCCATCGACTGCACGTGGAGAGCACCGGCAGAACATCGGTCGGCGACGTGCCGGGAACGCTGATCGTCCGCGTCGTGCAGAACGACCAGGGCGTCTCGCTGCCCCCCGATCTGGTGGGTGGCGCCCCCAAGCTCGCCCCCCGTGGAGTGAGCGGACAACTGACTACGTTGATCGACATGGATCACTACATCGAAGGAAATTTCGAGCCCGATGTCGGGTGGGTCGTTGCGCGCATGTACGAGATGCACGATCACATCGTCGAGACGTTCCACGAGCACGTGGTCACCGAAGACGCCGTCACGGTCTGGAAACAGTAATGCCGCTCAGCTACTCCAGCTACGAAGCCGCGAGTCGATCACTCGACACGACGTCCGTCCGCCCTCCGCTTGACGCACACGGTTCCGAGACGGACGCGTGGCGCGCGGTGCTGTGGCGCGCGTGTTCGGGAAGCACGGGCGTCGTGTTGCTCGGCTCCGCGCTCGGCTCGTTCCTGCCGCATGTCGGTTCGAGCTCGTCCATCGTCGACTGCAGGTTCGTCGCACCGGCGTCGCCCCCGAGCGTCGCGGGCAGCTTTCGCGAGATCGTCGCTCTCACGGTCATCGAACAGATGCAGGAACTCCAGGCGGCGCTGTCGCTCAACAAGGCCCAGCTCGCCGGGATTCTGCGTGTGACGCGTCCAACCCTGTACGACTGGCTGCACGGAAGAGAACCCAACGCAGCGAATGCCCGGCGGGTGGACACGCTGCTGCACATCCTCGCGCAAGCATCTGTTTCTTCGGCAAGCCCGCTCAATGCGCGGTTCGTCGCACGACCCGTGGAGATCGACGCACCGTCGCTCATCGAGCTGCTCGGCGAGGAATCGCTCGACGAAGATCGGGTCCCGCGCTATCGAGCGGTCCCGGGCACTCGCCGATTCAGCGTCCAGGCGACGAACGGCGCGCGAGGAGCGTCTGCGAACCCTCGGCTTCGAAAAGCTCGGCGGCGAGCAGCGAAGACGACAGCTCGCCACGAACGTGGCTCTCCGAAAACGGCCCGAGCGGTCCAGCGAGACCACCTGATCGACGGCGACGGCGTGAAGCCGCTTGGAACCGACGAGATCACGCGCGCTGATATCGAACCCTACCAACGATTCGATGCCGACTGGATGAACTTCGAGGACGACACGACAACGACTCCGACCACGGCCGACATGGACGTGGATGATGCGTCCTGGTCATCGTTCTGCCTCCGGCGGGAACCAGGCCCGTAGTGTTCGCGTGAAGTCGACGAAGGTCGGATCGTCACAATCGGTGAAGTCCACCGTTGTCGCGAGAGCGTGAAACTTGCTCGGAGATCGCCGAGCCTTCTTCCGAACCCTCGCCTCTGCCATTGCCCTCCGCATGGCTTCCTTCGGGGCCTGCGGTTTACGTCGATTGGGAGCCCACAGATTCTCGGATTCCAACCATTGTCGAAGGGCCTCGAAATCAGTACCCCACCCCGGAACTTCCGCTACCGGTGGAGCCCGACTCCACACCCAGACCTCGAGCTCCGGATCGATGACTATAGCTTTCGACCGATTCTCCCAACCGTTCCGTGCCAGATCGATCTCGACTTGCTCCTGGATTCCCTCACGTGTCCCCCTGCTTCCGCAACCGTGACGGTCGAACACAACGAGTGCGTGACGATACGTCTTCGAATACGGCCGCAGGAAGGTGGCGGCGTTGGTCGTGCATCCGCTATCCCTGTTGACATGTCTCCGGATTTCGAAGTCCACAGGCGCGATGTCGATACAGTCCGCGCGGACAAGAAGGCCGTACATTGCCTGCTCGATGTCTGCGTCGGGGACGATCACAAGTAGATCCCTCATCTGGAGGCCACACTTACCCGATCACGCCCGTGGCGAAGAGAAGGTTCATGTCCGCGGTTCCGTGCCAGTCCTTCAGGTGGGGATGCTCGGTTCCCCGGACGACGTCGATGGAGCCGTCGGTCGTCCTGGCAAAGCAGAGCGCCTCTTCCGGCCTGGCCAGTCCCAGGAGCGTCGGCGAATGCGTGGTGGCGAGAACCTGCCCGTCATATACCGAAGCCAACGAATCGTAGATGGCATCGAGCGCCAGCGGGTGAACGCCGTCTTCCGGCTCCTCAATCAGAATGACCTCGTGAAGGAACCGGCGGTCGCTCGGGTACGACTCCGCCACGGGCAGATAGGCGAACAGCGTCAGGGCAAGGAGCTTGAGAGTGCCGTCAGAAGTCATCCAGGAAGGGATTTCTGCTCCGTTTGCGTAACGGAGCATGAGGTATGCGTGGCGGTCGTCCGCGCGCTCGACCACACGGATGTCCTCGAGCTCCGGCAGTACTGTCTGCACGTGCCGGATCCACTCCCGGTACTCGTCCTCATGGATTTGCTGGAGGTATCGTACGTTCCACGGCAGGCTCGCACCGTCGCGCGTGAACGCCCGGTCGCACTCGAGAGGGCTGGCGCGCCGCAGGCACGATCCATCGAGGACGACACGATCGACGAAGCCGCTGAGCATGTACAGGACGTGAGAGGCCGCCGGATATAACGCGCTGGTCACGTTGCCGGGTGACGCCGCCAGTCTGGACGATCCCAATGGAATTCCCGTCACCGAGCTGACTTGGGCCCGCGGGGTGACTTCCGGGCGGAACACACGCCTGCCCTGTCTATCGCGGCTGAACACGGTTCGTGATCCGCGGCTTCTGGCGCGGTTCGTTATCCTTGCGGGAGCTCCCGAGCTCGCGGGAAACACGCTTTGCCGCCTGACCTTTCGGGCTGGGTCGCGTACCAGAAGTCCACGTTCCTGCGTGACGTGCACCTCGCGGCCACGTTCCTCGATCGCTATTTCGTAGCGGAAAGCCTGAAAACCGTCTCTTGTTGCTCCCTTGGGAAGTTGTTGTCTCACCGGCTCCGGAATCGTCGCCTCCACTGCCAGTTCGAATCCCGGAGCAGTTCTCGGACGTCCCCAGGCCAGGTCCTGGAAGTTGCGGGTGCGGTTGTCGATCGCGGCGTGAAGTCCGTCGCGGATCGTGTCGCCGAGGAAAGAGACGACGTCGAACAGGGTGCTCTTGCCGCTTGCATTGGGGCCGACCAGCACGTGGAAGCGGTCGAGGGAGACGTCGACGTATCTGAAGCAGCGGTAGTTCAGCGCCTGGATGCGACGGATCATCGGAAGGAAAGTCTACAGGGAGGGACGGGTACTGTCAGGAGGCTGCCGAGGCGCTGCTGCAGCTTGCGACCGGCGATGCTCGCCGGCAGGCGGTCGGCGCGGTCCAGCAACGTGTCCTCCGTCGCGGCCCGCACGTCGTCCAGCCACTCGACCGGCACGCCGTAGCCCAGCAGATCCCCGGACCAGTCGCCGACCCACTCGACGTCGTGACCCGCCGCGCGCAGAACGGCCGCGGCGCCGCCCCACACACAGGCGTCGAGCAGAACCCTCACGAGCCCGAGAACTCTACGAGCGCCGGTTCAATGGCGTTCGTGGCCGACGAGGCGTCGGGCGTAGACCAGGCACGCGCGAATGTCGTCAGGTTCCAACCAGGGGTAGCCTTGCAGCACGAGATCCGGCGTGTCGCCGGCGGCCAGCATGCCAAGCACATGCTCAACGGCGAGCCGGCGGTTTCTGATGATCGGCTTGCCGCCGAAGATGGCCGGATTCGACGTGATTCGACGGAGGAGGTCCGTTTCGCTGCAAGTACTGGCCACGACCCACTTGCCGATCATGCTACCTCAGTTTCGTTGTCCGGGCGGCTACCGTTCAGCCCCGGACCGAACGTCAGCGTCTCGAAGGACTCGCGATCGCTGCTCACTGACCGGATCATGGTCCTGCCCTGCTGATCACGCCGCGATCGAACTCGATGGCGCGTATCGTGTGCAGCAGATCGAGCGCCAGCACGAACTACCGGTAGTCGACCACGGCGCCGGCGTTGTCGATGGACCGGCGGGGCCGGATCGCGTCCCACATCGTCATCGGCCGTTCCAGTGCGCCGATCACCTCGCCTCCGACACCGATGAGATCTGATCAGGTCAGCCGGAGTCAGCCTTGGTCTTGACCTCAATCATCAGGCGGCAGTGATCGCTCGATCCCCAATGCTCAACATCGTTCATCGCTCGCACGGACACCCGCTCGTGGAAACCGCGCGATGCGAACGCGTAGTCCAATTGATTCGCAGCGGTTTCGGGCCCGCCCCCATACGGTGCGATCACGTCTCGGTAACGACAGTCTGGACCGAGTCGCTCGCGGAACCACCCTCGCCGCAGCCATCGTACCGATACCACTGACGGCGACGGCGTCCGCGCCCACGTCGCTGATCGGCGCCACCTGCCTGTAGCAAGAAACCGTGACCCGATCGGACAGCTTCACGACCAGCGGCCAGCGGTCGTACAAGTGGCGGTTCCAAAACACCCCGTCCTCGTATTGGACCAAATCAATCAAGCTGCCTGGAGGGCTTCTTCCTCACCCCGATTCTCAACGGCCGGCGCGGGGTCGCCGGCGACACTGCCCTGCGCCTCGGGCGCTTCGGCACCTCGGGCGAGTTCCGGCTCAACCTCCGGAAGCTCTACAAGCTGCAGCCTGCGGAGCGCGAGAACGGCGCGGCGATCACCCGGCTGCCAACCCTAGACGGCGCCAGGGAACCTGCACGAGTCCCGAGCGACTGCTCGACAACTGTCGCCAAGCCGTCGCGCAACGGCGTCTCTCCGGCGCCGGCCGTCAACTCCTTCAGCAGTGCCGCGATCGGCAGGCCGATACCGACGATTTCCGCGCCCGCGCCGCCGGACAACCGACGAATCCGAAGCCGCGTGCTTCTCGGCTCTTCCGTTGTCGCCGGATACAGCAGCAGGGATGTCGGCACCGCACCCGCTGCTGTCGTCCCGAGGGCGAACGCATAGAGGAACGTCTGGTAGATGTCGCTCGGATCGAACCCGCGCTCATCGTACAGCTTGTACTTGGCGTCGATCGCCACCCGGCAGTCCGACGCTCCCCGCCGCTGGACCACGACATCCGGGATGATGTTCGTGTAAGGACGTTGACTCGAGACATTCCACACGACGGACTTGAAAGATAGCTGAGACGTCACGCGATACAGAACCGCTGGCAAGACCTGCTCGACGAGGCGGGTCACGAAGCGCTCGAACAACTGGTTCATGTTCAGCAGAAACGAGAAAGAGCGGGTCTCTCCAGGCGCGAACAGGTCATCGATGCCCAGCGCGTCGAGCAGCAGCCACGCCAACTGGTGAGCCGTCTCGTAGTGCGCGTTCAATCGGTTGTAGGTCAGAGTCGTCCGCGCGGCCGCGAGGTCGAGCTGATCGGTATCGCATATTGGCTCCAGCACACCCCGGAGCCGAGAGATGCGGCGCTGCAGTCCGACGGAGGTAACCCGCGGAGACACCACCTGCAGGGCCGCAGCCAGCAACCGGTTCTCGACGACGTCGTGTTCCAGCTCGTCGAAGCGACAGATGATGCGGTCGAGCTGGCCGAAGCGTTCGAGCACCTGACGGTCGCCGAGAATCCGGCCGCGCACCATCGGCAGGTCCTCCTCGCGTTCGACATAGCCGGACAGCAGGCCCCGCCGCAGGACCCGCTCGCTGGCCTCAACGAAGAGCAGGGTCAGGAGCTCGAGGAGGCTGTCGCCGGAAGCCTCCAGAGTCGCACCGTCTCGAAGGCGGCTCAGCGCATCGAGTCCCGACGCGTACTCGATGAGCCGCACCAGCCCGAGCAGGTCGCCGGTCACCTTCGGTACGACCCGAATCTCGACGGTCGGCAGCCGCACGACGCCTACCCACGACCGGGTCCGAACGCGGAGCCCCTGGCGCAGTTCCTCGATCTGCAGCCGGTCGTCGGCCGACGCCGATAGCTTGTCAACAAAGACGTGGTCGTCCGGCGTGAGCGCGACGCCCTCGTAGACCCGACTCGTCCACTCGGTCAAGGGGCCAAGAAGCCGCATACCCTCCGGACCGGTCATCCCGACGAGACCCCGCCCGCACCGAATTCCCGCGCCAGTTCCGCGACCAGTTGCTCGGCGTCGTCGACCTTCTCCGCGTTCAGCGTGCCGGCATCGGCATCGACCAACTCCGTGCCGATGAACTTCGCCAGCATCGCGTAGTCGTCGTAGCAGTACTCCTGCAGCAGCGGCAGAATCTCCTCTCGAAACCGGGCCGCGAACTCCTCGACCTCGTCCACCGGCTGACCGTCGACCAGCAGATAGGAATGACCGACCTGCTTCTCGCGCCCCTCGAATCTGGCGATCCGCTGATTCAGCCCCTCGAGAAAGTCGTCGAGGGCGAGTTCACCGACGGCGGCGCCGTGCAGCAGCTCGGTGTCGGGCATGCACTCGATGAACGCGAAGCGCCGTCGCAGCGCGGCGTCGAGCAGCTTGATGCTGCGATCAGCGGTATTCATCGTGCCGAGCAGAAACACGTTGGGCGGCACGCTGAAGGTTTCCTTGCTCTGTGGCAGGGTCAGGGTGAGGCCACGCTTGTCCCGCTCGATCAGCGTCAGCAGCTCGCCCATGATCTTGGCAACGTTGCCGCGGTTGATCTCGTCTATCAGCAGGAGATACGCACGACCGGGATTCGCCTGGGCGGCGCGGCAGACTCTCTTGAAGAGTCCGTCTTCGAGCGCAAGGGACAAGCCGCCAGCGCCGCCGGCTTGGGGACGAAATCCCTCGATGAAGTCCTCGTACGTGTAGGACGGATGAAAGGTCACACGGGTCAGTGCACCCACGCTGGCCGTCGTGCCCGAGTCGGCGTGCGAAAGCTCGCGCTCCGCGGCGCGCAGCCGATCGGAATCGCCGAGCACCGCGTCGGCTCCCTTGCGGCCTACCTGCTTCAATAGCCACCAGACTGCAAATCGCCTGGCCTGGTAGGTCTTTCCCGTCCCCGGCGGCCCATACAGGATGAGTTGGCCCTTGCGTTCGAGCGCCGCGGCGATGCGACCGTACACGGGATCGACCACGCTCGGTTCGGGCCCTATACGACCCAACATGGTCTTTAGCAGCGTGTCCGGCACCTTCGCGACGGTGACGGTTGCCCAGCGTTTCTGCGGCGCCACACTTTGCTCGTGGCTAGTGTCCCATTTGACTGCCACGGTGTGCCGATACTCGGAACGCTCATCGACCCATCGATATCCCGGCTCGACAACCTCTCCTATGGCAAGCACTCTGCTGATGCCTCGGTTGGCGACGACGAGGTCGCCGGGCTCCAGCTCGGTAAGGGCCCAAAGCTCGTTGCCCTTCCGCCTCGCTTGGGCAAGAAGGCCGTTGTAGGGATACGCCTCCTCGAACCGGGCACGGAATGCTTCCTTCGATTCGAACTGTGAGAGATCGCCCACCTCGTCCCACCCGACGCAGATGTAGCCCTCCCGCAGGCAATCGTCCCAGAATCGCGCCTTCTCCCCCGGCGCAATCTTCAACACCCGCTTGGTCCCGCGCGGATCTCGCCAGTTGTAGAGCAGCCGCTGCAGCTCCTCGGTGTTCCAGCCTTCGAGCGCAGGATTGCCTCGGAGGGCCGCAAGCAGGAAGCGATTCAACGCCACCACCGACGACGCTTCAACCTCGTCAGACGGGCGATCCAACGCACGCAGGAAGTGTCTCAGATGGGCGGTCGAATAGACGGGCAGCACCTCTTCAGGAAAGTACACGTGCAGGGACTTCAGCTTCATCGCTGGCCCGAGTCCCAGGATCTCGAGCTCGTCGATGCGTTCCCACTCGCCACGTGCTGCCAGCCCGAAGGCATCCACAAACTCGCTCCGTAGTCCGGCCCAGGCCTCGTGCTCATCCGAGAACAGGCTCGGAAAGTACCACCCCTCCCGGTCTTTCCGTTTGTAGATGATCAGCTTCCTGGCGCTTCCACCTCGGATACTGCCCACCCACTGCGACTTGTACTCGAGCCAGTAGCAGTAGGTGTCCTCCACGCCGGGCTGGCCCAGCGCGTAGTCTTCCAGCTTCATCTCTGGCCACTGGTCGAGTGGAAAGCGCTTCAGGATCTCGGCACGCTGCGCTCGATACCCCTCGGCGACGGGATTCGTGGGCGATCGGTCGAACTGCCCGATCGCCTCGCTGAGTGTGAGGTCGCTCTTGGTCATGGCAGGCGGATTATCGCCTGTTCCAACCAGCAGCTCGCTGTCGCGGGTCGTGGTCGACAACCCGCAGACCGATACGGGCGTACCCTTCAGCACCTCGTCGGCGGCGCGAACGACCTCCGCGTAGCTCAGGCCCGCCGCGAGGTCTGCAAGGCTACGCCCGCGGATCCGCTTGACGGCCTGCGAGGCGAGCCGTGCCCTCAGGACCTGCGCAATCTGCGACCGGTCGGGCAACCCGTATAGGCCAACACCTTCTCGGCAAATTCGATCATGTCCGCGACGTAGAAGCGCCACTCGCGAGGCAGTTGGTCCGCGTCAGACATCGATCGCCTCGCGCTCGACGTAGGGGCGTATCTCCGCCCGCAGCTCGCGGCTCGTCGCCATGTCCACGGGTCGGCCCAGGAGATCCTCCAGATAGGCTTGCGCGCCGAAATAGCGCCTCCAATCGGGCGGCGCGTCGAACCGGACGAGGATGTCCACGTCGCTGTCGTCAGAGCCCCGATCGCGGGCAAAGGACCCATAGAGAGCCAACTCGATCACGCCGTAGCGCCGGGCGAGCGTGCCCTTGTGCCGTCGAAGCAGACAGAGCACCTCGTTTCTCGTCATGGCGTCCTCGAACGGATCGAGTTCGACGGCCGGACATGTCGGAGCCCGATCGGTCGGTCATCATACCGGACACGCGCAACCGCGCGCGGCCAAGCAGCGAAGCGGTCCTTCGGCACCAGATCGCGGATCGCGTCGTAGCTGTCCGGATCGTTGGGCTGGACGAGCGCCGCGAGACTACGCCGAAGACAACTGGACCCTCGACCAATCGCGAACGCGATCGATCTGCTCTTGTGCGATTTCTTCACGATTCGGCCACTGCCGGTCCGCTGTCAGCCGGTCAACTGGTTCAACCGAGACGTGGATGATCGTGCACACGGTCACTCCCCCGCCCGCAGGTCGTCGAGGAACTCCGAGCCAGGGTCGACGCCCGTCACCAGCAGCCGGTCGCGCGCGCGGGTGCAGGCAACGTAGAGCAGATGCCGCTCGGTGCCGTAGACCTCCTCCAGATCGGCGTCATCGCCGACGCGTTCGATGCGGGCCTGCAGCGGAATGACCTCGTCGTCGCAGGCGGCCACCGCGACCGCCCGGAACTCCAGCCCCTTGGCGAGGTGCATGGTGCCGACCGCGACCGACCCGGACACGCCGCCGGACCCGTCGTCTATCTGTACGGGTCGCATACCGGCCGCCCGCACCGCCGACAGCGCCCGTTCGATCTGCTCCAATGACCTGACGAACACGCCGACGGCGTGCGGCGCGTAGCCCTCGCCCTGGCGCGCGCGAAGCCATTCCCCGATGGCCTTGGTCTCGTCCTCCGGCGAATCGAAGGTCCTGACTTCGGGTGCGGGCCCGTTGAACACCGAGACCGTTGCTCCTCGCCGCTCCGCGTTGCCGTCGACGTCGGCCAGCTCCGGTGGCAGGAGCCGGTCGGCCTGTCGCCGAATCTGATGCGACGTGCGGTAGTTGATCCGCAGCGTATGGGATCGCCCGCGTACGTCGACGCCGAGCGCCCGCCAGGAGAATGGCGTCTGGAAGATCCGCTGTCCGAGATCCCCGGCGAAGAACAGGCCGTTCGGCCGGCTCCCACCCAGGGCCGCCAGAAAACGCAGCTCCGCGACGCCGATGTCCTGAGCCTCGTCGATCACGCAGCAGTCGAACGGTGGACGCGCTGCCTCCACCATCTTCGCCGCCACGTGCTCGAACATGCCGGGCTCCGTCAGCTTCCCCTGTTCGGCGAGCGCAGACCGGACCCGCGAGAAGATCGACCACAGCAGCTCCCGCTGCTTCTCGGCCAATCGCGTCTTGCGGCCGAGACGCTGCACGTCGCGGTAGTCCTCCCAGCTCGCAAGTTGCCAGGCGTCGACCACCGTGCTCCATTCCGTCCGGAGGAAGTGCGCACTGAAACGGTGACCTTCGACATCGGCAGCCGCCTGCCGGAGCAGTTCCCGGATGTCTTCGTCCGTCGCCAAGTTGAGGCGGCCGACGTTCGCCGTGTAGAGGCGCCGCCCGATGGCGCTCATCGACTGCACCTCGAGACGCTCGGCGATCTTCGGCTCGTTCCCGACGAGGCGTCTGAGACGCGTCCGTAGCGCGGTGGCCAGCGCATCGGAGAAGGTGGCCAGCAGCACCCGGCTCTCCGGATGTGCGCGCGCCAGATGCACCGCCCTGTGGAGCGCCACGATGGTCTTGCCGGTGCCGGCCGAGCCGGAGACACGCGCCGGACCGGTGTACTCGCGTTCGACGAGTTGCCGTTGGGCCGGGTGCAGGAAGACGGTCCACTTCTCCCAGGGGTAGTCGAGGGCCCGCTCCAGCGCCTCCACGTCCGCCATCACCCGGAAGCGGCGCTGTGCGTCCGGATGCGCGAACGGATCGGCGCCCGCCACCGCAGGCGCCGGGCGGTCAGGGGCACCGCCGGTCGCAAGCTGCAGCAGCGCCTCGGCGGCCTCTCCCGGCAGATGATCGGCGAGGTCGAGCAGCGTGTCCTCGGTCGCGGCCCGCACGTCGTTCAGCCACTCGACGGGCACGCCGTAGCCCAGCAGATCGTCGTCCGACGCGTCGGCGAAGAAAGCCGTCCGCGACGCCGCCGGTCTGCCAGCCGCGGCCCCTTCGGTGGACGCGGGCACGTCCACCTCCACATACCGCGGCACCTGAATCTCGCGGACCGTCTCGCGGATCTCGACGAGCTGCGCTGCTCCTGTCCTGGGATGCCGTTCCAGCCGCCGTCGTTCGGCCCATTGATACGCCGCGTCGTGATGGTCGACGTAGCAGAGCAGGAAGCTGGAAGCGGTCCGGTGGACGATCAGCCGGATGTCGCGACTGACCCGAACGGACCAGAACTGCTTGTCCTTCGCCCGGTCGACCTGGTGCAGCTTCAGGCCCGGATGCGCCGCGTTCATCTGCAGGTCGAACGCCGCGGTCTTCACCGCCTTCTGCTCGTCGCCCGTCAGCTTCGCGAGGCTGTCGGTGAAGGTGTCGGCGATGCGGAACTGCATCAGGTCTCTATCTCGACCGGCACACCGATCTGGTTCGCGACTTCCGTCCGGAGATCCACGTCGACCTCCGGCGCCTTGATGCTGACGACGAGCGCATATCGTGCGGCGCGGTTGTATCTCGCGAGAGCTTGGCGGGTCTTCCACCAACCCACCACAGGGTAGACGGCGAGGCACCCCCGGCTTGCGAGGTCGGCTGCGCTACCGCGCCAGATGTCCCCATGCAGTGAACCTCGGTGGCGAGTCTGCGTTCCAATCAACCAGTCGGGATCCTTACCTTGCCTGTCACGGGTCCCCTCCTCCTCATCCCGTGCGGCTGCATTGATCCGCGTCCGGAAGTCATCGACCGATTCGTGCGGGCGCTTCACGTCGAACCGGAGACCATGGGACTCGTATCGGTACTTCGAACGGAACCCGCGCCGCGACGGGTTCGGTTCGATAAAGTAGGACAGCGTGACTCGCATCTCGACCGTCGTTTCGCCCAGGCCCTCCAACTCTTCTCGTGGCCAAGGCAAGCTGTGGAGATGCATGTCCCGAAGCGTCGGCGGCTTCGAACCCTCACGCTGGAACGGATGCAGGCGTTCCTCGATCACCATCGTCAACGAGTTGTCAACAGTCCAGAGCGCGCGATCGAGGTCCGGCACTCCGAACCCGCAACGCTGCACCAGACATCGGAAGTCCGTTTTCGTGGCCGTGCCGGTTGTGGGCAACGAGGCGCGTCTCATGGCCTCGGTCCACTCAGCCGAATGCACGATGAGGGCACGAACAGTCTCCGGCCACAACGCCGGATAGACGACCATGATTCGCGCCGCGAGCCGCGCAGCCAACGCCATCGCCGCGCTGGTCGCGTTCGTCGTAGTGAAGATCCGGTCGGCGGGACGGTGATACGTCGTCAACAGGCTGAGACTGTCTGCTGTCACAGCCGACAGCGTATCCTTCGCCGCGTTGCCGCCCTCGAGCACCACGTCCGGCTTCAGCGGCCAGAATCTCTGCCAGTTCAGTGAAGTCGTGCTGAACGGACTCAGACCTCCCCGCGGAGCGACCGGCGTGTACTCATGGGTGTCAGGCTCGGTAATTCGCACCAGCTCCGTGCACGCACCCACCGTTAGCGCGTTCCATGCCTGGGCCGGATCGTGCACGGTATCGGTGTCGTTGGAGTAGGGGTAGTTGCGCCACGCGTTGGAATCCTGGATGTTCCCGGCCGAGAGCACCAGCAGACGAGGGTGCTCACCGACTCCATCGACATCGGCCGCCAGTGCGTCTACGGCTGCCGACCACGCCGAGGGGCGACCCCGGTCGCGGTTGTCTGGAGTCGTGACGGCCATGCCGAACACTCGAGGTCTTCTCGGAGCCGCGATCTCCGGACGGGCAACCGCCTCTGCCGTCACGTAGCCATGGTGCTGCGAATCTCCGTCGCCGCCGGGTCCGGGCAGCAGCTTCACCGATTCCAGACGGTGATCGAGCACAACCGGATCATTCCCTTCGACGAGCGGCGTCAGATCGCCGGCCAGAGCCACGCCGGCCATCTGCGTCCCGTGGCCGTGCACATCGTCGGTGCCCCAGCCGGGCTCAACGGTATGCAGGTCAGCGGCAGCGAGTGCTGGACCGAGAAGCGGATGGCCACGATTGACCCCAGTGTCGAGCAGGCAGACGCGGGGCACTTCGTCAACGTCGTCAGGAAACTCGGTTCGCTCCACCAGCTCGTCGAGCCATTCCTGTTGTTCGTCCGGCCGCAGGGAATCAAAGAACTCGGCTGTCTCCTTGGCTCGCCCAAGCTCCGCGATGCTGTTGAGCGTCAGCATCGAGCCCTGCATCTGCTCCAGTGATGCGGCCACCAATAGCACGGTGCGCTCGGGAAAGACCAAGTCGCCGGGCAGAACGTGCATCCCCTGGGCCTCGGCTCGCTCCCGAAAGGTCGCGATGACTGCCTCTCGATCCTTCCGAACCGGCAGCCACACTTCCCACCAGAGTCGCCCCTCGTCCTTGGTCGGAAACTCTTCATCCGTGTCCGTCCAGAGAGCCTGAAGAGTTGCGGTCCTGATCCGTCGAATCGCATCGACAAGCCTTCTGTTGTCGCGCGCGTTACCGGCGCTATCCCGCTTCTCCTCCACGTAATCACGGATGAGACGCTCGAAGTGATCGAGCTTCCCGTCGGGCACGAACACCGTTGCGTGAGTTTGATCGCCCACACGCCGAACATTCAGCAGCTCAATTCCCGACCGCTCCCTCGCCAGACTCTCGAACGCCAGTTCGACGCGTGGAAAGCTCTCGAACTCGATCCGAAGCCCCAGACCCTCGTCCATCCCCGCGGCCTGTTGCGCTTCGCGAGCGACGCCGGCCTCCCCCCTCACCACTCCAAGCTGCTCTTGCAGTGCGCCACCGTGGCGGGCACGAACACGCTCGGGAACAACTCGGGGTTCCTGAGGGGGCGGCGGCGGTGGCCGGTATCGCTCCGTCCGCGTAAACCCTTCGATGATGAAGTGTCGACTTCTTCGGTCCGTGCCGTTCGCCATGCTGCGTCTTGCCGCTACACTCCTCTCGCAGCCAGCTTATCGGCGATGGCCAGGCGCTCCTTCAGCATCACCCGGATGCCCGCTTCGCGAACCAGAGGCCGCTCGTGAATCAGGGCATCCTTCAGCACCTCGTCGGCGGCGCGAGCGACCTCCGCGTAGCTCAGGCCCTCCGCCAAGTCTGCGAGGGTGCGCCACCGAATCCGCTTCACGGCCGCCGAAGATAGCCGTGTCCTCAGGACCCGCGCAATCTGCGCCGTGTCGGGCAACTCGTAGTGCAGGATGTCGTCGAAACGACGGAAGAGCGCGGGATCGAGAATGCCTGGATGGTTGGTCGCGGCAATGACGAGGCTGTGGGAGCGATCCTGCTCGATCATCTGGAGAAAACTGTTGAGGACACGTCGGATCTCGCCGACGTCGTTCGGGAGTCCGCGCTGGGAGCCGATCGCGTCGAACTCGTCGAAGAAGTACACCCCTCGCGTTCGTCCCGTGGCCTCGAAGATCTGCCGTAGCTTGGCTGCCGTCTCCCCCATGTACTTGGTGATCAACCCATCGAGGCGAACCTGAAGAAGTGGAAGCCCCAGCTCGCCGGCCAGAACCGACGCGGTCATCGTCTTGCCGGTGCCGGGAGGCCCCGTCAACAACAACTTCCGGCGCGGTGCGAGCCCCCGCTCCACGATGCGTCCCGCATGGCGCTGCTCCCGAATCACACGTTGAATCTGATCCCCGAGTTCCTTCCCCAGCACCATCTGCCCCAACCGCTCGCTCGGATAGGACGCTTCCAGCAGGGCTGCCAGCTCGCCGCGCGGCCGCCCGATCGGGACCGGCGCCCCGACTCCCACCTTGCCCTTGGCGCGATCGATCAGCGCGCGCAACTCCTCTGCGAGTCTCCCATGCCCACGCCGCGCCTCGTGGGCAGCCACCTGCATGGCGACGGAGAAGAACCGATCGTCATCGCCATCCGCGTGCGACTTCAGCAGCGCCTTGAGCTGTTCACCGCTGGCCATGGGACATTCTCCAACATCGGTAGGCGGCGATTCACACCCGGAACACCTTCATCACCTCGTCGCCGAGGTGGTTGATGACCTTGACGGCGATGCGGCCCGACGCGGGGCGGTCGAACGGGCGCGAGAGGTCGCTGTGGAGCGTCGCCCACGCGTCGGCGTCGATCTCGGCCTTCAGCGTCGTCTTGAGCGCCTTGTAGGGGTCGTTCGCGCCGAGGAAGTAGGCGTGCCGGACGAAGAAGCTCTCCTCGTTGTAGTCGGTATCGATGAACCAGCAGGCGATGCCGTCGGCGCCGTCGCTGCGGACCTCGCCGGTGGTCGGGTGGAAGACGTCCACGCCGTTGATCCGCACCTGGATCCGCGTGCCGCCGTCGCCTTCGCCGCCGACCGGGAGGATGTCGATGTCCGGCTCGCCGAAGATGACGAACAGGTTGCCCTTGCCGGTGTTCTTCAGCTCGTCGGCCATGTGGAGATCGGCGTTCATGCGCGCCTTCAGCACCGGGATGCGGCCGAGGCGGTTGAACTCGGACGCGTGCGCCTCGTAGTTGAACGCGCAGGCGATCAGGACGTCGAAGCCGGCGTCGCCCGCCTCGCGCGCGGCCGCCACCAGGTCCGGCCGGGCCACGGTGCCGAACTCGGGGCCGACGAAGATCCCGGCTCGCTTCTCCGGGCCGGCGCCGCCACCGCCTTCGCGGTAGCGTCCCTCCGCGCAGATGTACTCGCCCGGCCAGGGCGTGACGGCGGCGAAGGCGATGCGATCGTCCTTGTGCGCCTGCTGCACGCCGGCGGTCGCGAGCTGCTCCAGGATCATGGCCGCGAAGTCCTGCTGCGGCCCGTAGTCGGCCCTCGGCTCGGCGGCGCGGTCGATGAGCTCGTCGTCCTCGTCGACCGCCAGCACGCGATGCGGCGACAGGCTCTCCACCGTGAACGGTCCCGCCACCCGCACCTTCCGGTTGTCCTCGTACGGCTTGTCGTAGAGATACTCGTAGTCGGCCCGGGCCGCGATGGAGGCGTCGATCTCCTGCTGCCGGGCGATGCGCCCCTCCCACCAGAGTCGGTGGGTCTCGACCGCCTCCGCTGGCCAGTCCTTGGACGCCTCGCGGGGAATCTGCCACTCCTCCCAGTCGCCATCGAGCCTGGCGTTCAGATCGTCGCGCAACGGCTCCAGCGTCTCCTGCCAGCGCTCCCAGATAACGTCGATCTCGGCGTTGTTGGCGATCGACTTGAGCGTGATGTGCGGGACGCGCTCGTAGACGAAGCCCTGCCGGACATCACCGCGGGTCGGCGCCTCCGAGGGTGCCTTGCGCGCAATCTCGGCTTCCTTGCGCTGGCCGTCCGGACTGTCGGCGAGCAGATAGTACGGGTAGCGCGCGCCCATGATGCGGGCGCGCGCGAGCGCCAGCGCTACTCGGGAGGTGTCGATCGTGATCCAGCGGCGGCCCCATTGCTCGGCGACGTAGGCTGTGGTCCCGGAACCGCAGGTGGGATCGAGAACAAGATCACCAGGGTCGGTAGTCATGAGCACACAGCGTTGGACAACCAACCCGGACGTTTGAACAACATAGGTCTTCTCAGGAGCCGAAAACGTATCGACCCAAACATCCGTGATTGCTTCGCTGGGAGCATCGTCGAAGAAATATCTCCAACGGAGACTTGTTTCTAGTGGCTGCAAACGTTCCGAACGAACCAGACGCTTCATGCCAACTTGGTTTGTCTTCCAGCTCTTTCCCTTAGGATAGGTGAACTTCCGACCTTCAACTGTCACATCATACATACAGGTTTTCGTATATCCAGACGACGCTAGATTCTGTGCGGTGAATAGCCTCGCGTCGTCCCTGTTGCTGTTCACGCCCTCCCCTCTTCTTGAGATTGTGGTTCCGTCCGGCAGAAGTGCCATGGAGAATTCTGGGTGGTTATCAAGAAGCTTTGGGGACTTGATTTTTCGAAACTTGATATGCTGACTTTTTTTCGCATACCACAGAAGAAAGTCGGTCGTGCGGGCCAGATCTGATACTGCTAACGGACTCTTTACTCGGAAGGTAACTTGAGCGATGAAGTTCTCTTGGCCAAGTACCTCGTCCATCAGCGCCCGCACCCGATGGACATTCTCATCGCCGATCTGGACGAAAATTGAACCGCTCTCCGCCAACAGCTCCCGCGCCACCATCAACCGATCGCGCAGATACGTCAGATACGAGTGGATCCCGTCTCGCCACGTATCCCGGAACGCCTTAACCTGCTCGGGCTCGCGCGTAATATGGTCGGCGTTGCCGTCTTTCACGTCGCGGCTGGTGGTCGACCACTGGAAGTTCGAGTTGAACTTGATGCCGTAGGGCGGGTCGAGGTAGATGCACTGGACCTTGCCACGCAGCCCCTCGCGCTCGGCGAGCGAAGCCATCACCTGCAGGCTGTCGCCAAGAATCATCCGGTTCGACCAGTTGGCGTCGTGCTGGTAGAACTCGGTCCGGACGTCATCGCTCGGCAGCCCGTTGAAGTCGGCGAACAGATCCGGCTGGACCTCCGAGCCGTCACCCTCCCGCCCGACCTGCCCGTTCCTGCGCTGCCGGCGCAGATCGTCGACGAGCACCTTCGGGTGGACCTTCTCCTGGATGAAGAGCGGCGGCGCCTGCACGACGAGGTCGGACCAGTCCTGCGCGTCCTTGCCGCGCCAGACGAGCTGCGGGTCGAGGTCGCGGTTGCGGCGCTCGTAGGCGACCTGGACGGGGCTCTGCTGGGCGCGCTCCATCACGGACCGGAACTCGGCCGTGGGAATGTTCTTGCGCGACGCCTCCTCGTGCCTGAACGTCTCGACGGCCTTTCTGGATCGGTTCTTCGGCATGGGACACACCCGCGGTCGGCTCACCCGGCCCTGTACGATGCCACTGGCAAGGCTCGGGTCTCGAGCGTAGCCAGATCGAGCTTCCTTGAAGCGTGGTCTATATCGAAACCGATCGGATTGCCGTCAGCGTCGAGGTCGACGTTGAGTCCGGTCGCAACCTCGCGTGTTTCCACGCCTGGGCCGGCTTTCAGTTCCACGTACAGGCTGTCGGTGTCCGGGTAGTAGTGAAGCTTCATGACGATTCCCTTCCAAACCCGCGGTCGAACAAGGCGTTGTGGATTGTCTCACCGTCGGCCAGCGTCACGGTCATCGTGTCACCCGCTCGACCAACGCCTGGAACTGGGTCTTGAGCACCTCCTCGAAGTCCTCCTCCATCGTGTACACGTCGGTCAACTCGGCGAAGGCCCAGCGGCCGTAGGCGCCGAGGTTGTTGACGCCGGGGACCCAGTAGGTGTCCATCGTCGTCTTCTTGTCCTTGGCGTCCTCGCCCCGGTAGCCCTTCACCTCGACCACGAGGCGGAGCAGGTCGTCGTCGCCGCGGCCGTCGGCGACGAGCACGACGAAATCGGGGAGGTAGCGGCGCGTCCGGGAACCGTAGCGGTAGGGCACCTCGAGGCCGAGGGCGTGGTTCTTGACGTAGGCGCGCACCCGCGTATGCGATTCGACCACGAGGCAGAACTGGGCCTCCCAGTCGCTGTCGCACACGACCCAGTTGATGTGGCAGCGGCCGGGATCGGTCTCCCAGCGGAGCTTCCTCGAGGTCGTGAAGCGCACGTGACCCGTCGACCCGACGGGGTTATAGGGGTCCAGCACGGCCTTGATCGGACGCTCGCCCAGCAGATTGGAGACGATCCCGGCCGTGATCCGTTCGCACGCCATGTCCGCCAGCTCCTGGTACATGAGCTGCGCCGGATACGTCCCGCCCTTGCAGTCGAGGTGGTCGTCGAGCCACTGGCGGGTGATCCGCTTGAGCTGGCCGAACAGGTGCAGCTTCGGCTCCTCGCCCGGGTCCCGCCACCTGGTCTCCAGCAGCCGCTTGGTCAGATGGAACAGCAGCGTCGACTTCCGCAGGTCGCGGGTGTGTTTCAGGTTCAGGTCGACCCCTTCGCCGATGATCCCCTCGCTGCGCGTGATGGACGGGCCGACCAGCGCGGGGGTGAGCTCCAGCGTCGAGTCGTCGTTGAAGCGGGCCGTCAGGCGCTCTTCGGGGAGCTCGACGCGGTAGCCCGCCACTCGCGGGAAGCGGATTTCGCAGGCGTCTCGCTCGGGCGTGATGGCGCGCACCAGCACCGTCTCGCGCGGCGGCGGCGGCACGATCGGCACCGGCTTGGCGGTGAAGTCGAACGGGATGCCGAGGACGTCGGCGTACTCGACATCGAAGAGGCCGTCCTCGTTGGCGTCGTACGACTGGCGGCGCAGCGCGCGCCCGACGACCTGCTCGCAGAGGAGCTGCGTGCCGAAGGCGCGGACGCCCAGGATGTGGGTGACGGTCCGGGCGTCCCAGCCCTCGGTCAGCATCGAGACGGAGACGACGCAGCGAACCGATCCGCCCAGCGTGTCCGGCTTGCCGACGGTGTTCATCACCTCGCGGAGCAGGTCCTGGTCCGACAGGTGCTCGGCCTGCTTCCGATCGCCCGTCCGGGCGACGATCTCCCGCCGGAAGCGCTCGATCTCGTCGCCGGCCGCGGCGCGGAAGCTCTTGTCGAGCGCCTCGCCCGAGTCGAGCTGCTCGCTGTCGATGAGCAGCGTGCGGGGGCGGGGATGCGGGTTGCCGTGCTCGTCGAAGTTGCGAAACAGCTCCAGGCGTCCGTTGACCAGCGTCGTGGCGCCGTACTCGTTCTCGCGGAAGAAGCCGGAGACGAAGTCGTAGACGAGCTTCGAGGTCGAGGTGTTGTTGCAGACGATGATGAAGCAGGGCGGCACCGCAATGCCGGCCTGCTCCCACAGCGCGAACGTCTGCTCGTAGTGGCCGTAGAGCGCCTGAAGCGCCGTCTGCAACTCCACCGGCAAGCTGAGCGGATCGAGCCCGCCGGCCTTGCCGCGGCCCCGCTTCGGCATCTTCGGGCGAATGTGCTCCCACAGGTTCCGGAACTTCGGCATCTCGCCGCCGGGGATGTTGTCGGCCACCGGCACGCGCGGCAGCTTCACGATGCCGCACTCGATGGCGTCCATCAGCGAGAAGTCGCTCGCCGTCCAGGGGAACAGCGTTCCTTCCGCGTAGCCGGAGCCGCGCAGGAAGAACGGCGTGGCCGACAGGTCGATCACGCGCTGCAGTCCGAGCTTCCGCTGCACCGCCTCGAGCCCCGAGATCCAGACCCGCGCCGCCTCCCGGTTCCGTTCGGCCTCCTTGCGGTCGTCGCCCTTGAGCGGGCCTTCGTCGTCCTCCCCGGCCGGCTTCTCGCGGTAGCAGTGGTGCGCCTCGTCGTTCAGGGCCAGGATGCGCTTCATGCCCATCAGGCCCGGCATGACGCGCTGCACCATCTGCCCTTCGGTCTCCTTCGTCCGCAACTCGGGCCCGGGCCCCTGGAGCAGGGCGCGGCCGCCCTTCGACAGCGGCAGCGTCTCGCGCCGCAGGAACGCGTGGTAGTTGGTGACGACGATCTTCGCCCGCTCGAGGTCGCGGAGCATGTCGCTCGGCACGAGCTCGCGGCTCGCGTAGTAGCTGTCCGGATCGTTCGGCTGGAGCACCCGCAGCCGGTCGCGGATCGTCACGCCGGGGGTCACCACCAGGAAGCCGCGTGTGAACCGCCGGCTGCCGGGCCGACGCACCGCGTTGATCGTCTGCCAGGCGACGATCATCGCCATCACGGTGGTCTTGCCGGCGCCGGTAGCGAGCTTCAGCGCCAGCCGCGCGAGGCCCGGATTAGCCCCTTCGCTGGCGGCGTCGATCTGATCGAGAAACCGGCGGCCCTCCTTGCCGAGGGTCGGGGCCACCTCGGTCAGCCAGATCGCGGTCTCCACCGCCTCAACCTGGCAGAAGAACGGCCGGATGTCGCCGAACCGATGGCTGCGCCAGTGCGTTAGCAGCCGCGCCGTCTCCGGCGTCACGCCCCAGGCGTTCGAATCCGGCAGTTCTCGCCAGCGATCTACGTGGTGGCGGACGCCGCCGATGAACGCCGTCAGGTCGTATTGCTGCGCCTCGGTCCCGAGCGCCTGCGCGGCCGCGTCGAAGAGGATCTTCTCCTGCTGGATACCCTTCTGTTTCTTCGGCTTCGGGATCGGCGTGATGAACGCGACCTTGCGCCGCTCGGGGAGGATCCTGTTCGTCGGCTGACCGCTGGCGTCGAGCTCCCAGTGCCGGGACGGGTAGTCGTACGGCGAGTTCACGATCGGCTGTTCGAAGAAGGTGGGATCCATCTTGCGTCCGACCGAAAGCCCGAACGCCGGTCGGGACTCTCCCGCCGGGCATCTGACGCACTCCCGAACCGGAACGAACTGAGGCCACGAGGGCACCAGGCACCGCCTGGCAGCCCGCCCACGCGCGACGTTTCGCGCACTGACCACGCTGTCGGCGCTTGGCGGATTCTAACGCACGCGCCCGAACGATGCGACGCAACACCATTGTTCGCGGATTGAGGGCCAGCCGCGCGAAGCAGGGCCTTGTACACGCGGTGCAAGCCTTGGGTACCGATGGGCGTGCCAATTGGCGTCCTGAACACGAATCCCTCCTCGCTACACCGCTCCCCCGCCGCCAGCCGACTCCAACCTCCGGTGCGGTGCGTTCGCAGGGAGTCGACAACGACATCGGGCAGCTTGTTCCCTCAGCCGCCATTTCCTCCCACTCTTCGGCTCGCTAGCGACCATGCCGCTAGTGCCATTGCGCGATCCTCCAAGGCCCGCTCCTGCCGGGCACGGACCACGTCGGCGGTGCTGCGCGCCATGCCGTGCTCGATCCGCCTAGGACAGCGCCTATAATCTCCACTAGGCCGCCCACCGGTTCCGCCGACCGGGTGACTGTCCAGTTGGGCCATTCGCGCCGCTGGCAGGCACCCTGAAGGACAAACGGGCGGGGAGTTTCTTCGTAGTGGATGACTTCCTCCACCCACGAACGCCCGCACTCTGCGCCAAGCGGTCGGCCGTCGGCCGAAAGCCACGGGACGGACCGGGCAGTGCGACCGCCCGAACCAGCGACACGCGGAACCGTCCTCCTAGGCATCCGACCAAGCTGGCGACAGTGGATGGGCCTGGCCGCTCGACGATGCACGGAGCAGGAAACTTGTCGTTGTTCGCTTGGAACGACGACCATCCTTGCGGAACAGCCTGTTGAGGTACCGGACCTGGTCTGGGTCACTTGCATGCCATCATCACTCATCGGAGGCCCGAACGGCCCTCCTGACCTTCGCGCACAAATTGAGCGGAACGTCAACCTTTTCGGACGAAACGCACGAGTCCGTCTGACGTTTCCGTACGCCACCAGGAGCGGCGTCGACGCCCTCATCCAGCCCGCACCACCGTGGGATGCTACAACGCCCAGTGAGTGGGTCATTGGGGTTCACGAGGGACTGACCGAGCCAGCAGCCCTGGAGCTCATCTTGGGTCTCCCGGGCGCTGAACTGAGACTGTTCGTGCCCACTCCTATCCTGAGTCGCGCCGCGTTGGTCGCTACTCCCCGCATACACGCGAAAGTCGTACTGGTCGGGCCGCGGAGGGCTCACGCCCCTGCAAGCATGGTCGTCGGCTCAGCGAATCTGACCGGCGCCGCTTTAGAGCCTCGGCCCCTGAACTACGAGCTCGGGGTTTCGTTGCCGCCCGGCGAGCTGCGGCGCCGTGACGCAACACGAATCGCGCGATGGTGGCGCCAGATAATAGCCATGTCCCCAGTCGCCGACGCCGCCGTCATCAACAAATACGCTAAGCTCCGCGACGCCCTTCACAGGCAGTTCCCGGATCTCCAAAGGGTGGCTGTGGACCCGCCCTCAATAGAGTACATACGCTCCGCCCGCTATCTCTGGGTCCACACCGGTGCAATGATGGGTCCCCCTCAGCATCGTCACCAGCTCGAGTTCGCCCAGGAACTCGCCGCGTACTTTCACGCCCCTAACAGCCCGTGGCGAAAGTCGCGGATCCGGCCTGGTCCCGGCGCGATCCAATCCCGTACACTGAAGACCCATGGCGATGGGCAAGAGACCGACCGCACGACAGGGGTCGCCGCTGTGGGTGACGACGGCGGATTTGCCGACGAACGACGGACATCCCTTCTTCGAGCGTCTAAACCGGGTCCTGGAAGAGGCTGGCTTCGACGCCTACGTCGAGGAGCTGTGCGCGGTGTTCTACGCGGCGCGGATGGGGCGGCCGAGCCTGCGTCCTGGGCGGTATTTCCGGATGCTGTTGATCGGCTACTTCGAGGGCCTCTCTTCGGAGCGGGGGATTGCGTGGCGGGTGTCCGACTCCCTGAGCCTGCGGTCGTTTCTGGACCTGGACGTGACCGAGGCGTCGCCGGACCACTCGACGCTGTCGCGGACGCGTCGTCTGATCGACGTGGAGACGCACGAGGCGGTGTTCACGTGGGTTCTGGAGCGGCTGGCTGAAGCGGGTCTGGTGGAGGGGAAGACGGTCGGCATCGATGCGACGACGCTGGAAGCGAACGCGGCGATGCGGAGCATCGAGCGGCGGGACACGGGAGAATCCCACGAGGCGTTCATTCGACGGTTGGCGGAAGCGTCGGGGGTGGAGACACCGACGCGCGCGGATCTGGCTCGGTTCGACCGGTCCCGGAAGAACAAGAAGACGTCGAACAAGGACTGGAAATCGCCGCAGGACCCGGACGCGAAGATCGCGAAGATGAAAGACGGCCGGACGCACTTGGCTCACAAGGTCGAGCACGGCGTGGACATGGACACGGGGGCCATCGTTTCGGTGACGGTGCAGGATGCCTCCGACGGCGATACGGCCACGCTGCCGGCAACGCTGATCACGGCGGCCGAGCAGGTGGAGTTGGTGCTGCCGGACGGTCGAGGGGTCGAAGAGGTGGTGGCCGACAAGGGGTACCACAGCGACGAGACGCTGGTGGCTCTCGGCGAGGTCGGGGTTCGGAGTCACGTATCGGAGCCGGAGCGCGGCCGGCGTTGCTGGCAGGACAAGAAGACGGGAGAGACGCCGCCGGAGAAGCGTGCTGCGCAGCAGGCGTTGTATGCGAACCGCCGGCGCGTGCGGGGCCGGCGGGGTCGTCGCCTCCAACGCTGCCGGGGCGAGGTGGTGGAGCGAACTTTCGCGCACATGTATGAGACGGGGGGCATGCGTCGGGTGTGGGTGCGCGGTCACGAGAATGTCCGCAAGCGGGTGCTGATCCAGGCGGCCGCCTGCAACATCGGGCTGCTCCTGCGCCACCAGACCGGCATCGGTACGCCCCGGAGCCTGCAGGGGCGGGCTCTCTCGGAGATTTGCCGCCTGATCGGCCGTCTGATCGACCACTGGGGGCGTCTGACGCGCGCCTGGGGATTGAAATGGACACCGACGGCGCTCGTCGGCTCAATTTCTCATCGCCAAGCTGCCTGAGCCGCGGGGCTCAGCGAACAGACTTCTTCCACGGGCTGCTAAGGAGGACGTCCAATTGGCGATGCAAGTAGCCGGCCACTCCGTAGTCCCGCGACCGTTGACCTATAGAGGGAAAAGTCACGGTCAGTACGTTGACATCTGGCGGTTGGGCCTGCCGACGCCGGCGATGGGAGGGCCCGTCTATCGTGATCGTGTTGTCCGCTTCACGCGTCTCGAAAGTGGGGGCACGCCCGTGTACTCCATCGAGGTGGACGACCTCGATGGAGACAGCGCTCGTCGGTGGCAGCGCGATGCCAATCGCCGCGGCTATGTCGGGCACACTGGAGCCCCTCAATCGCCAACACGCCGACGCTACGGATTCTACAGCTAGCTGCCTTGTCCGAACTGCGGATTCTGTACAACCTACGGCGTCCTCGCCGTCGGCCAACGGTTGCAGGCGCTTCAGGCGGCCGCGATGGAGAGTCCGGGAGAGTGGAGCAGACCGTGTCCAGCGCTCAGTCCGACGGCGCGCAGGGCGGCTTCCACGGTGCTGGGATTCTTGCTACGTGGCTTGGGAGCCAGGATCGGGTCGTGCCACGGCAACCACGCCCCATCACAATCCTTTTAACTCTTGGCCTTCAGTCTCGGCCGATACCTGACCCCCAACTCTGCGCAAATCGCCTGCTCAACCCCAACCCGCACCTTGTGAGTGTTGAGGTACCACTGGGTCCGCAGCGACAATACTCTCTCCATGAAAGGGTACTTGTACTTTGCAAGCATCAACCTCAGCCTCTTGTGATCCTCTGTGGTCAATTCATCGGCCGTGTCTAGATGCAAGAAGTACTCAATGAGATCGTACGCAGCCGTCTTCTTTCTCCCCACAACCTCGCCGACCAAGTCCTTTATCTCGGGCTTGTTCAGCGCCTCGACAATCATCTCAATATTACTCATGGTCCACAAGAATGACAGCATCCGAATTGCATTCTTGACCCTTTCTAGATCGAGCGCCGGCCTCCTCTTGTGCACCAACACGGCGATTCTATTCATCTCTTCTTGGCTACCGACGAGAAGCCTCACCAACCGCAAGCCGCCATCAGCTATCGCTTCGACAATCTCGAGAATGGCTTTCCGCTCTAGGCTGCCATACTTGTTTTTCAGAACCTGCCCCAGTATCTCGTTATTCTTTAGTATCCTATACACGTCATTAACAACGCTGATGGACTCACCTTCTTCGTAACCCGCCTCTTCTTCATCCGCGTCCCGTTGTCTTCTTGTTCTTTCCCTTTCTACTTCAACACTATCGTGCGATACCACTTCCTTAGGTATGGCTGTCACGATACTCTCAAACACGCGCGCCTCGTCCCGAGCCAAGGTCGACGGGGCCACGTCATCCAATGTGCACATGTTTCGAAGTACGATATCCTCAATAATCCCGCTATCGTTAGTGTGATGAACGATGAAAATCAGAGTAAGGCGATTCGACCGCACGTAACTATGTTCCAGCATGCGTTCAATGGTCTCTCGGCACTGTTCCGAATGCTTGGACAGAAACTTGCCCAGAAAGAAATAGTACATGTACGGGCTTCTAAACCCCCCTCTGCTGCGTACTACTATTCCGTATTCCAGATCGCACAGCCTGTTAAGCGTCGAACGCTTGAGAACGTAAGTCGACTCGTACTCTGCGACAAACGCATCAAATGCACTCGCACCAATGGCACCGCCAGCAACATTCGTTTGGTGTATGTGAAATGCAAGGTGTTCGGAAAAATTCAAACAGGAGTCGATTTCGTCATCAGAACGCGAAATCCCAGCCTTAAGGAGGTGGGCAATTATAAGCACGTGGTAGCAGTGACCGTGGGAGGTAATCGACAGACTGCTCGGCATAAACGCTTCATATGTCTGCAGTATTGAAAGCACGTAAAACGGATAACGTGGGACGATCTTATTGCTGATGATAATCGCGTTCACTTGATTCTCGACTTGGTCGATCCGACCGTCCGTAATGTGCATGTCCTGTCTATCGGACAGTACTAGCCGCCGCCGTATTAGTTGTTCTTGTTTAGCGTGCGTAAGCGGAAGAATCTCTACGACCCTGAACTCGGCAAGTCTGTCATCATCCCTGAAATACGCGTAGAACGTATGAGACGACACCGTGACTATCACCTGCTGGAACTCCTGCACTGCGACTTCCAAGAGCTCCAGTTCGTGCGGGGCATGAGAGAGATTATCGAGGATTATCGTCTTGTCCGTCTGCTCATTCCATAAGCAATAGTCTCCGTGATATTGCTGCTGATACGCGTCGCGGAAAGCGGAGTTCGTTGTCCGTCGGGTCAGTGTGGAAAGGTTGGCGTAAAGTACGGGTTTTGCCTTATCAGCGAGTGATAAAAATAAGTGACGGCACAGAGCACTCTTGCCACTCAATTCGTCACCATGTATGATCACGCGTTTGTTTCGGAGAAGCTGTGCTGCACTACGAATGGCCCGATGGACCGTTTCGTCACCTTTGGTTTCAGCATACGAACGTAGATGAGGAAAGACAAATACTTTCTCGAGCGGTACGTGGTCTTGGGAAATAAAGTCGGTTGCTTCCATTTCATGCCTGAACTCATCTCGGAGCGCGAAGTTGGCTTGTAGATGCTCAACGAGCGCTCGTAATCCATCGCACACTTGCTGCCATGCAGCATCTGGGTCCGGAAAGGCCGCGATTGGTGTACCGTCGTTTGGAAGAGCTTTAAGATCGCCCATGCCGTCAAGTTGCTTCCAGTCACAGGGCGCCAAGACTATAGGCACACGAACGAGCGAAGGACGCGCTTCTGCGAGTTTCCCGGCGCGAGTCCATTCCTGCCGACATGCCTGGGACGCGAGGAAGTGAGGGCTTACAAGAAACGCAAATATGTCTGTAGCCTGCATATGCTCTTGGATTTTCGTCGAAATTGATTGACCGGGCAGAATCTGGCGGTCGGACCACTCCTTAAGCACTCGGTCCTGCTTACTTAGGAGTATGAGAGCTTCTTCCATACGGCCTCTGTGTTGATGATCCTTGTGACAGTAGCTGTAGAAAAGCCGCAGGTGAAAGGTGGCGGTGGACGTCATTTCTGAATGGTCTCCGGGCACTTGTTGTCAAGCTTGGCCGCGGGGCTTCTCTTTGGAAACAGCCCGTCGTATCTAGCGACCATGCGCAAGCAGAGTACTCGACGAACCGGCCCCCGCGCGTTAAGGTCCATGAGGTGGGGACGGGAGGGAAACGACGAGGGTCTTCCTCGACCAGGACGCCGGGACGGGCCGGTGGTATGACAACGCGTAGCCGCGGGTGGCTCCCATCGTCGGGAATAGAAGCCCATGGACTCTAGGGTGTGCGGTAGAGGGGCAACACGCATTTTAGGATGCGAAAGTCGGTCCCGAGGCGACAACTCACAACACGGTGAGGTGCGCAGCCCAACGACGCTGCCTCGGAGTGTATCGCAAAACGGTGGGTGTGAACAGGTCCCGGTTGGCACGCGGTTGGGCGGTTCGAGAAGGCGCGGGTGGATCAGGGAGGTGGTCCGGCGTTTTCGGGCCGTCGGCCTTGAGGTTCGACAGCACGTCCCACGACCAAGGGAGTCAATCCGTCCCGGCTGGGTGCGCGCCGATGTCTGCGACCTACGCGGCCGGCGCGTCATTTGCCTCACCTCACCGACTCGCAAGCGCCCGTCCATCCCTGGTGACAAGCCTGAGCATATAACGTCGTAGGGTCGTTGTCCTTGATTTCCCCCTTGCTGCCCCGCAGCAGAATCGGATAGTCATGAATGGTCGGCGGCGCGCGCTCGAACGAACCCGCTCCGTTGCCGTCGAACACCAGCCGGTAGTTCCCGCACGCCGCCTCGAACCCAAGCTCGCACCCCCGCTGATACGCGAACAGCGCCTCGACCTGCCCGTTGCCCTCGTGATCGTCCCCAACCCCTCCGGCGGAGAGCCCCGCCTGCAATACCCCCGCCTCGTTGCACGCCCAGCCGGAACCCATGTTGCAGAGCCCGGCCTGCTTCGCGAGCAGGAAGCCGCACGCATGCGGCCGCCCTTCCTCGCAGGCCTGCTGCCAGAACGGCACCCACTGCCCGGGATGCCGATCCCCGACGCCCCCGGCCGCACTCATCGCCGCGAACACGACGGCCCACACCCCCATGTATGCCAGGTGCCGCCGCCGCGGCGCCAGCGCACGCCCGAGCGCCGCCGGATCGAACCGCTGGAAGACAGCCGACCGCGCCGCCCGGTCGATCGCGATCACCGACAGGTTCAGCAACGGCACCTGCAGCAGCTTGTCGTAGAAGGTCGGCGCCCCGGCCCGGCCCAGCACGACGTACAGCACGACCGTGCTCAATCCGTAGAGCACCCCGAACGCGATACGCCCCAGCTCCGTGCGCGGCGAGGTGGACGGATCCGTGAACAGCAGGTGCATCCCGAGAAACACCGCGATCGGGATGTACGAGTCGTAGAAGAAGTAGACCCCGGTCACCGCGAAGTAGAGCAGGCCGAACAGATACGTCGAGACCACCGCGGCCATCGTCATCGTCGTCACGCCGAACAGGTACTGGCCAGGCAGCGCGATGAGGAAGATCCACAGGTACATCTGCGGCGGATAGAACTGCGAGATGGCGATGTCCTGCGCCCGCGTGACGTCGCTCATCCCGGTGACGATGAGCGCCAGCGCGAAGACCGCGAGCGGGAACGACGCGGGGTTGAAGATGTGGACGAGGCGGCCGTCCCGCTCCCAGCGGATCAGCTCCTTGGCCGCGAAGCCGATGGCCACGAGCAGGAACTGGAAGTGGAACCAGTCGTCGGTGAACCAGAGGAACAGGTTGATGCTGAAGATGACGGGAACGGGGCCGAAGCCCAGCCGGTGCGCGTCGCGCCGGGACCAGCCGAGCAGCAGGTCGAACCCGTAGGCGAAGACGAGCTGGCCGGCGATGAGCGGGACGGCGTCGTAGACGGGGGCCCAGTGCCAGCCCCAGTAGAGCAGGACCGACGCCTGCGCGCAGGCCTGCACGTAGTGCTGCGCGCGCGGGGCGATCTCCAGCGTCCGGCGCCGGCCGCCGCGACGCGACGCGGTGAGCAGCACGACGTTCCACGCGGCGAGCGCGAGCGCGGCGCCGAGGAACGCGCGGGAGAGCGTCGGGTTGTCGTGGACGCGGTCGACGAGGACGAACGCCGCCAGGGCGAGCGCGGGAACCAGCGCCGCCCCGAAGGCGCCGGCCGGCGAGAGGGAGATTGCGCGTCCCACGACGAACAGTCTGCCCTCCCGTCAGCCGTTGCCGCAACCGCGGCTCACTTGCGATACCAGTCGTAGAACGCGTCCCCCGGCGGCACCTTGCGCCGGATGTCGACGATGATCGTCTCCCCCTCCCAGGTGGTGACGAGCTGCTCCTTGCGCACGTGCCCGTAGAGGAACTCCTCGACGAACTCGATGCAGCGGTATTCCAGGAGCTGCATGTTCTCATCGAGCCGGCGGTAGAGCGGCATGGAGATCGTCCACGGCTCGGTGAAGGTGTTCGGATCCGTAATCGTCACCTCGTAGTGGATGGCGTCGGGCGAGATCGGCGTGAAGCGCTCCTCCAGCCGTAGGGCCTCGCTGTGGAAGTTGCCGGCGCGGTCGAACCAGTTCTTGCCGTTGAACTCGGTGACCTCGACCACCAGCGTGTCGCCCTCCCAGCGGCCCACCGAGTGCCCCATGTAGGTCCAGTCGGGCGGCAGCTCGACGTCGTCCAGGTGGATGGTGCGCGCCGTGCTGGTGAACGCGAACGCCATCTGGATCTTGTTCGTGCTCTGCACGATCTGGAACGGGTAGGGCATGTACATCGCCCGCGGGATCCCCGGCAGGTAGCACTTGAGCTCGGGGTCGCGGTCGATCCAGTTGGCCGCGTTCTCGTCCTTGATGGCCCGCGCCTCCGGCGTGTAGGGGATGCGGCCGTCGCCCCCGACGACGCCCAGCGAGCCGGGGACGCCGCCCGCCGCGCCCAGCGCGAGCACCGGCGCCGCCGGGACCTCGACGAAGTCGAACGGGTACGCCCCCTGCTGCGTCACCATGCCGGGACGCGCGGCGTGGGCCTCCAGGTCCCAGTGCGCCTCGTTGTTCGCCTGCCAGATGCCGCTGAAGTCGGGCCGGCCGTCGACGGTGCGGACCGCGTTGGCCGCCTCGTCCTGACCGGCCGCGCTGGTCATCGACGCGGTGATGACGGCGGTGACGGCCGCCGTCACGAGCACCGCGGTGACTATCGAGCCTCCGTATAGCAATCGGTTTCGCACGTTGAACCCCCTGTCTGCCGCCGCGATGGTCGATGGTGATGCACCACGCGGCGTATCACCGCTGCAGCGGATTGACCTCGTCGCCCGAGTCGGCGAAGCCCGCGGCGAACCCGCCGCACCCGGCGCTGCACAGCGTGGCCGGATCCGGGCCGGTGCCCTCGGCGAACTCCTGCTCCTCGGCGCGCGACCCTCTCAGCAGCGCGGGCATGCCGTAGTTGCCCTCGTGGCAACGGGGCTCCTTGTAGATGCGGTTGAGCTGGTCGCTCTGCCGGCTCAGCTCCAGCGCGACGGTCCAGGGCGCCGTCCACGTCGTCGGGTCGTTCATCGTGACGACGTACTCCAGCGTGTCGGCGTCGACGCGGCGCCAGCGCTCCACCAGGTGCAGGTTCTCGCGCGAGCCCTGGTAGTCGGTCTTGGGAGTGAAGTTGGTGACGTCGACCACCAGCGTGTCGCCCTCCCAACGGCCGCGCGAATCGCCCCACCACTGCCGGATGTGCGGCGGCAGGTGCGGGCGGTCGGTCACGGGGATGACCCGCTGCCAGCCCTGGCCCTGCCCGGTGTCGTAGAAGATCGACACGGTCTGCGGCGACTGCACGACCTGCAGGAAGTACCCGGCCGCGCCCCCGAAGTCGGGCAGCCTGGCCTGCATGCAGCGCTCGCCCAGGCCGCGATCCTCCGGGCCGTCGGACCGGTTGAACGACCCGCCCGCCGCGGCGCCCGTCGCCGGATAGAACGGCGGCGGCTCGTTGCGGCGCGGCGACGGCGGCCCGTACGTGCCGCCCGCGCAGGACGGCAGGTTGTCGCGGCAGACCGCGGTGGCCTGGATCAGCGCGAGCTGGTACTCGCGGATGGCGTCGCGGCGCGCCTGCGCCTCGGGCGTCAGCGGCGGAATCCGGCCGTTGGGCGGATCGATGATCAGCGACGTCCGCCGGCCCATGTACTTGTGCGACAGGTAGATCGCGGCGCTGTAGGCGCCGCCCACGTCCTGCTCGCTGCCGCGGTCGGCGTACCGGGTGTCCTGGTAGATGATGCGCGCCCGCTCCTGGTCCAACTCGGCCCGCTGCTCGTCGGTCAGGAACTCCTGGTCCGCGAAGCGGGCGGGCCGCTCCAGCGGGATCAGGAAGTCGGTGGTCCAGATGCCCTGCAGGTCCGGCTCGCCCCACGGGGTGGGGGTGGCAGGCGTCCGCGTCCGACGGGTCGGACGGCTGCTGCGCCTGCCCTTCCACGGACACCGGGGCCCACTGGAGAAGCACGATGACGCCGACGACCGCCGCCGCCACGCCGAACAGCTCCAGCACGCGTCGTCTCATTTCGAACCTCCTGTCCCGATGTGGGAGCCCGCCCCGCGGACTCCCATCCGCCGCCGTCCCGTTCGCGCCGCTACTTGCGATACCACTCGTGGACCGCGGCATCGCGATCTGCCACGGCCGGCACCTCGCCCGCCTCGGCACGAGTGGAGAAGTGCATCACTACCGTGTGCCGCGCCTCACTTCGCCCAGGCGACCCCTTCCGTGCGGGGGTCGACGCCGGCCGCCAGCACGCCATGCTCGTGGTCCACGATGATCGCGGCGTTCGAGCCCATCGACCACTCCGGGCGGACCCGCAGCGCGTGGCCCTTCGCCTCGAGCACCGCACGCACCTCGGCCGAGACGCCCCGCTCCACCGACAGGTCGCCCGGATACATGGTGTGCGGGAACGGCGAGGCCGGGAAGCTGCGCGTCGACCAGCGCGGCGACTCGATGGCCTGCTGCACGTTCATGTTGAACTCCACCATGTTCAGCAGGGTCTGCATGGTCCGCATGATCTGGTCGTCCCCGCCCGGGCTGCCCAGGATGCCCCACGGCGCGCCGTCCTTCATCACCAGCGTGCTCTGCAGCGTGCTGCGCGGCCGCTTGCCCGGCGCCAGGGCGTTGGCCTCGCCGGGGACCAGCGAGTAGTAGTCGCCCCGGCAGGTGAAGCTGAACCCGAGGTCGCCGACGACCACGCCGGTCCCGAAGCCGCTGTGCAGGCTCGGCTCGAAGCTCACCATGTTGCGGTCGCCGTCGACCACCGCGATGTAGCTGGTGTCGCCCTCGTGATCGGCCTCCCCCGCGAACGTGACGCGCGGGTGGGCCGGGGTCGGCGGCGGGTTCTCCATGAACCGCTCGGGACTGCCCGGCCGGAACTCGAGCGACGCCTCGTCCGGGTCGACCAGCTCGCGGCGCTCGGCGGCGTAGTCCTTCGACAGCAGCCCCTCGTAGGGAATCGGGACGACGTCCTGGTCGCCGAGATACTTCTCGCGGTCGGCGAAGGCCAGCTTCAGCGCCTCGGCGCTCGTGTGGATGTAGTCGGCGCTGTTGTGGCGCATGGCGGCGAGGTCGAAGCCCTCCAGGATGTTCAGCGTGAACAGCTCGGCCGGGCCCTGGCTGGCCGACGGGTTCTTGTAAACATCGTAGCCGCGGTAGTTGGTCGAGACCGGCGTCTCCACCTGGGCGGTGAAGGCGGCGAAGTCCTCGTAGCGGTACAGGCCGCCGTTCTCCTCGAAGAACCTGGCCATGTCGCGGGCGATGTCGCCCTTGTAGAAGCGGTCACGGCCCGCCTTCAACGCGGCCGAGCGGCCCAGATGGGCGTTCTCGCGCTCGGCCTCGACGATCTTCTCCAGCACGCGTGCGGCGCCGGGATTGCGGAAGATCTCGCCCGGCGCCGGCGCCCGGCCGTCCGGGAAGTAGACCTCCATGGTCGTGGGGTACTGCCGGATCTTCTGCGAGCGGGAGATGCTCCGGCTCAGCGCCTCGCTGACCGGGAAGCCCTCGGCGGCGACAGCGATGGCCCGTCGCAGCGTCTGCTCGAAGGTCATCGTCCCCCAGCGGTCGAGGAGGATGTACCAGGCGTCGACCACGCCCGGGGTGGACGCGGCCAGCAGCCCGTCGCTGCGCGGCAGCTCCCCGTTGTTGTTCTCTTCGTACCACTCGATGGTGGCCAGCGCCGGCGCCATCCCCTCCGCGTTGATCGAGTAGACCTGCTTCGCCTCGGCGTCGTAGACCAGCAGCACGGCGTCGGCGCCGATGCCGTTGTTCCCCGGATCGACCAGGGCCAGCACCGCCTGCCCCGCCACCGCGGCGTCGAAGGCGTTGCCTCCCGCGTCGAGTATCTCGACCGCGGCGGCCGTCGCCTGCGCCTTCATCGAGCTGACCGCGTAGTCCTGCCCGCGGATGACCGGGCGGACCGTGCGGAAGTCCGGCGCGGCGCGCATCGCCGCCGAGCCGGCGCCCCCCTGTTGCGCGGCCAGGTCGAGCGGGAAACCGAACGCCATGAGCGCCACGAGGAACGTCACGCCGAACAGGATGCGGGTCGCAGCCATCGCTGCCTCCTTCAAGATCCGGCTACCGAAGACCAGGAGCCCAGTCTACCCCGGCATCGCGCCGATGTCGTGCGTCGCGCGAACATCCGACCTCGGCGTCTGCCTGGCGTCGTCTGCGCGGTTTCCGCGGCGCACACTCTTGGGGTGCGACAATACAGGGAGCGACCGGTTGCGACCACGATCCGTGTGCGTTCCATGACGCGACGCAAGCTGCCCATTGGCGTGCAGACCTTCCGAAAGGTCCGCGAGGAGCACTGCTACTACGTGGACAAGACCGCCTACATCCGGCGGTTGCTCGACGAGGGACAGCACTACTTCCTGTCGCGCCCGCGGCGCTTCGGCAAGAGCCTGTTCCTCGACACCTGCAAGGAGCTGTTCGAGGGCAACGAGCCGCTGTTCGAGGGGCTCGCCATCCACGGCCGGTGGGACTGGTCGGTGCGCCATCCGGTGCTGCGCCTCAGCTTCGGCGCCGGCAACTTCAAGGAACCGGGCTATCTGCACATCAACCTGATGGCCCAGCTCGATGTCGTGGGGGAACAGCTCGGCGTCGCGTCCCGCTACGACACGGCCGCGGAGCGCTTCGCGCATCTGGTCCGGATGTCGAGTGCGCAGGCCGGGCAACGGGCCGTCGTCCTGGTGGACGAGTACGACAAGCCGATACTGGACGCGCTGGACGCGCCGGAGGTCGCCCGCGCCAACCGCGACTTCCTGCGCGGCCTCTACGCGGTCATCAAGGACAGCGACGCGCATATCCGCTTCAGCTTCATCACCGGCGTCAGTAAGTTCTCCAAGGTGAGCCTCTTCTCCGGCCTCAACAACCTCACGGACATCACCCTGGAACCCGGCTACTCGACCATCTGCGGCTACACCGACGCGGACCTCGACACCGTGTTCGTGCCGGAGCTCCCCGGCCTGGACCGGGACCAGATCCGCGACTGGTACAACGGCTACAGTTGGCGCGGCGACGAGAGGGTCTACAACCCGTTCGACATCCTCCTGCTGTTCCGAAACCGCGAGTTCGCCGCCCACTGGTTCGAGACCGGCACGCCGACGTTTCTGGTCGACACGCTGTTCTCGCGGCGGGTCGGTTCGCTGGCGCTCGACGGCATGCTCAGCAGCGCCGAGCTGTTGTCCACCTTCGACGTCGACGACATGCCGACCGAGGCGCTGTTGTTCCAGACCGGCTACCTGACCATCGTGCGCCCCGAGCCGCGGGGCGGGAGGATGTTCTACCGGCTGGGATATCCGAACCGGGAGGTGCGGCAGAGCCTGAATCAGAGCCTGCTGAGCCGCATGACGGGGGATTCATCGCGACCGGAGGCGCACAGCGCGCGACTTTACGACCTGCTGCTGGTCAACGACTTTACGGGTCTGGCGGCGCTGTTCGAGGCGTTCTTCGCCAGCATTCCCCACCAGTGGTACACGAACAACGACATCGCCGGCTACGAAGGCTTCTACGCCAGCGTGTTCTATTCGTACTTCGCGGGGCTGGGCCTGGACGTCGCGGTGGAGGACAGCAGCAGCCACGGCCGGCTGGACATGGCGGTCCGCTTCAACGGCCAAGTGTACCTGTTCGAGTTCAAGGTGGTGGAGCTGGCGCCCGCGGGAGCCGCGATGGCGCAGTTGAAGGCAAAGGGCTACGCGCACAAGTACCGCGACCGGGGCGAGCCGATCCACCTGATCGCGGTGGAGTTCAGCAAGGAGGCCCGCAACCTGGCGGCGTTCGACGTAGAGCAGGCTTGAGCGCTCTCGACGCCGCCAGGAGCCGGCCGGCCGCCCTACTGGTCCGTGGCCCGAGCCCCCACCAGTATGTTCTCGAGGCCGTAGTTCCCCTCGTGACAGGCGTACTCGTAGAGCAGCCCGTCGAGACTCGTCATGGGAATCGAGGCGGTCCACGGCCGCGTGTACTCGAGGGGATCGCTCACCGTGAACTCGTAGTCGATCGTGTTCTCGTCGACCCGCCTGAAGCGCTCGACGAGCAGCGTGGTCTCGTTGGCGCCGAAGACGGTCAGCGCGCGCCCGTTCACCGGGATGAAGTTGGTGGTCTCGACCACCAGCGTGTCGCCTTCCCACCGGCCGCGCGAGTCGCCCAGCCACTGGCGAATCCCCTCGTCCACATGGGAGCGACCATCGAGAGGGATGATCCGGGCGTCGTGGATCATCTCGACCAGGATCACGACGTAGCCCGGCGCCTGGAAGATCTGGTAGTTGTGGTTGTAGAACCCGGGCATCATCGTGCCCGGCATCCCCCGCGAGATGCACCGCTCGTAGAGGTTGCGGTCCTCCGGCCCGGCCGGTACCCGCGTGCGATAGCTCTCGCGCGCCGGCCGGCGCGCCGCTTCGAAGGGCGTGAACGGCGGCAGCCTGCCGTCCGGCGGGTCGACGATGAGCGACGTGCGCGCCATCCGAACGCCGCGCTCGACCCAGAAGTTGTTGTACGAGCCGGTCTCCCCGGTTCCCGCGGAGACGCCGCGCTGCTCCCGGGCGATGTCACCCGCCTCGTCGAGGGCCGCGCGTTCCTCTTCCGTCAGGAGCTCCCGTCCCTCCAGGTCGGCCGGCCGTTGCAGCGGGGTCGTCGTGGTGTTCGTCCAGCGACCCTGCAGGTCGGGGTCGCCCCACGCGGTCCGGGGCGACGTCCACGCGCTGCTCTCGCCCGCCTGCGTCTGGCCGAACGCGCCTACCGGCGCCAGCGCCGCGACCGCCATCACCGTAATCGCCGCCGCGAGAATATCGATGGGTCATTTCTCCCTCCCTGCCCGGCATCCGGCGCCCTGCGCTCGGGTCTCTCGTCTCGGGCCGGTTTCCGTCCCGGCATCCGCATGATGAATCAGGACCCCATCGCGCGCAACCGGGAAGGGCTCTTGACCCGTCCGCGGCGAACGGGATCCTCACCGCGGTTTCCGTCTCGACGCCGGATTCGCCGGACGATACGAGCCTCCCGCGGCAGGGTAGAATCTGACTGGAGGCTCGCCGATGTTCGACTCCCACGCCTTCGCCCGCACGTTGACTGCCGCGAACCTCTCGCCAGCGCAGGTGGACGCGATCACTGCCGGCGTCACTGCCGCGGCCGAGCACAGCGATCACGTTTCGCCCGATACCCTCCGGGCCGAGACGACCGCAATCCGGGCCGAGCTTGCCGCTCTGGAGCTCCGGCTCATCAAGTGGATCGTTGGTACCGGTATCGCAGTCGGCGCCGGCGTGATCGCTGCCCTGCGGCTGCCCCTCGGCTAATCCAGTTCCCCGCCCACACACCGGAATGACGGTGCGTGCGACCGCGCGCAACAGAACTCTTCGAGCGGACGGGCTCTTGAACCGCACCCGCATTTCTGCGTATATTGTGAATAAATGCCTCGTGACCTGCTGACCGACTTCGAGCTGATGATCCTGCTCGCAATCCTCCGGGTCGGGGAGGGCGCGTACGGCGTGCTCATCGCGCGCGAGATAGAGCGCACCGGCGGGCGACGCGCCGTGCTGGGCGCGGTGTACGCGGCGCTCGATCGCCTGGAGCGGAACGGGTTCGCAACCTCGTCGATGGGCGATCCCACGCCGGAGCGCGGAGGCCGCGCCAAACGCATCTTCGAGGTGACTCCCGCCGGCATCGACGCCGTCAAGAGCACGCAGTCCGCCCTCGTCTCGTTGTGGACCGGCATTCCCGAACTGAAAGGAGCAGCATCATGACCGGCCCCCGGCCGCCACGGCTAGCCCTGGTTGTCCTGCGCGCCCTTCGCGTGGATGACGAATCCCTGGTCGGTGACATCGCCGAGGAATTCGGCGCTCGACGGTCGCACCTGTGGTTGTGGCGTCAGGGTCTGCGCTCGGCGTGGGACTTCGCGGCGTTCGGGAGCGGCACCCCGGCGCCGATCGACGCGCCGAAACGACTTGTGACCCAGGGTATCCATCGGTGGGTCCGTGGTCCTTGCCCACGGTCCTGCGAGGCGACTGGATGGACGGCGACCATCCACCACTGCATCACGGTCCGTCTGCGTTCGACAAGTGAGACTTCAGGAACGCCAGGACCTGCGTGATGACGTCGCGCGTGGCCCGGCTGTCATCCATGACGTCGAATGCGTGAGGCCCGGTTGCGTGATTGACGAAGGTCACGGGCCGATTGTCGCGGACGGCCGCCGCCACGAACGAGTCGAGCGCGATGTTGAGTCCCGGGGACTCGTCCCGACCCGCGCGAGCCACGAACAAGGGTGTGTCCCTCTGGAGACCCTCGAGCGTGCCCCTGGTGCACGGATTCGCGAACCCGTACTGTCTGGCCGCGTCCGCGACCGCGGTGGATCCGTCGAGGTCGAGCATGTAGCCGTAACAGAGCGCCGCGCACTTCAGGTAGCCCCGTTCCGGATGAGCCAGCAGCGCCAACGCGTTGGGAACGTGTCCGGAACACGCCCAGAGCCCGACCCGGCCGGGGTCGACTCCCAGCGACACGGCGTGCTCGCGAACGTACGCGAGCACCGCCTCCACATCCGCCACTGGCTCCTTCGTCGCGCAGGTGATGGCCACCAGTCCCGATGCGGCAATCAACTCGGCCCAGGAGACGAACGAGCCGATGCGCTTCACGGCCCCGGGAAACCCCGGGACCAGGACCACGGCCGGCGTCCCGTCAGGCCCGGGCCGACCAGGCGGAGAGTACACGTCCATCGTCAACCAGGCATCCGCCGGCGACGTGTAGGCGACATCGCGTCGGACTCCGACGGCATCCATGCCCAGCAGGCTGTAGTGCACTCGTCTGGTGAGCAGGTCGCTCGCCGGGCGTTCCTGATCCACATCAGCCTCCGTTTCAGCGCGCCGCGACCATCTGAACCGGTATCCCCTCCGGGTCCCGGACGTAGAAGCCGTAGTCCAGGTTCTGGTCCGGGGTCAGCCCGCGCTGCTCGAGGGCGCGGGTCACCGCCTCCCGGTCGAACCCTTCGATGGCGATCGCGTAGTGGTCGACGATGCCGGTGGGCGGCTTGCGGTGGAGCGAGACCAGTATGCTGTCCGTGCCCATCCGGACGATCTCGTTCTCCCGATCCTCGTTCAGGATCGACAGGCCGAAGACCTCCTGGTAGAAGGCGATCGAGCGCGGCAGGTCCGTCACTTGAATGCTGATGTGGTCGATCCGGGTCGAGGTGAACGGCGTCTGCTGGCGCGCCGACGCCGCGGTTGCGCCGCCGCCGGCCGTGGCCAGCAGCGCCAGGCTCTTCACCAGCTCCCTGCGGGTCACCCGGCCCTGCTCGAAGCGGCTCACGAGATCCGATATGACGCCTTCCATCGGAAACCCTCCTTCGTGACGGCCGTGCTACACGGACGAGTTTCTGCCACGGGCAACCCGCGCAGCCTCAGCGTCGTCTGCGCGGGTTTCTGCGCCGCAGACTCCCAGGTGCACTGAACCGGGATTCTATTCGCTGGACGTGCGCTATAGTCCCCATCAACTCCGCGCCGCGAGGCGGGGGCGGCGGCCACCGCATGCCGCGCGGGCGGGGGCGCAGCGGATGTGAAACGCGCCCTCGCCACCGACAGTCTTCGGGACCGTAAAAGGAGGGAATCCCAATGACTCACTGCTCTTCGACAGGCCGCGGACGGACCATTCTGCTCGCGGCCCTGGCCGCCCTGCTGCTGGCCGGCGCACCGGCCGCCAATGCGCAGGATCTGACCCCGGAGTCGGCCGCCGCCATGAAGGCCGCCTACCTCGCCGACATGGAGGTGATGCGCGGGAAGTATCTGGGCCTTGCCGACGCGTTTCCGCAGGACCTCTACACGTGGCGTCCGATGGAAGGCGTTCGCTCGGTCTCGGAAGTGCTGATGCTGATCGCCAGCGAGGGATACGGCTTCGCGCCGATGGCGCTCGGCGCCCCGACGGCGCTGAGCCGGGAAGAATCGCAGGGCCTGGCGGAGATCACCGACAAGGCCGCGGTCATCGACCACGTGACCAAGGGCTTCGCGTACGCGCAGGAGACGATCGAGGCCATCGACCCGACATCCTTGACCGGGTCGCGCTCGCTGTTCGGGCGGGAGCGCTCCTCGCCGGAGCTGATGCTGTTCGTGGCCGGCGACATGCACGAGCATCTCGGCCAGCTCATCGCCTACGCGCGGATGAACCGCATCGTGCCGCCGTGGAGCCGGTAGGAGCTCACGTTAGCCGGCGGGTGTCTCCTTCCTCGGAGACATCCGCCGGCAATCGCCTGGTTGGTGTCTGTCGATCGGTAGCTCACGCGCCGCCGCCCCGGTCACCGCCGGCCGGCGGTGTCCCGCTTGACGGGTACCGCCCGTACAGCGCCGTGTCGCTGTCCCACAACACGCGCCGCGCCGTACTTTCGTTGCACACCTGCGGTATGTGCATGCGCGCCTTTTCGGGCTTGAACCAGTTGCGTCGCAAGTAGTCGTTGAGCGCGTTTTCCTCGAAGTCCCGATCGATGTTCTCCGGGTCCATGGAGATCGTTGCCCGGGTTCCGCTGCCGGTTTCCGTGAGCGCGAATGCGCTCCCGTGCTCCGTGTAGATGACCAGGCGCTTGTAGAGCGCACCGAGCAACGCGTCGCCCGCCTGCGTGCCCAGGGTGCGAAAGTCGCACTGAAAGCGTGGAGCAATACCCTTCAGGTCCTTCGTCGCTTCGTCCTCGAATCTCCTGTTGTTCCTTTCCCAGTGCCCGGCGACCGCTCTTGCATGTCCTTCATACAGCGAGTTGGCGGCCGCGGCCAGCGCGCACGGATCGACCTGTCTTGCCACTATGAAATCGAAGACGTCGCGGACGGGACTTCTCGGCGCGCGTTCGAGCTTGCCGCAGAGAATCTGCGTCGTGCTAAGAACGGTTTCCTGGCGTTCTTCGATGACGTACGGCCTCTCGCCGGAGGCGGGGGTGGGGTCGAGTCTGCAAATCTCGATGGTTCCAGTCTGGAAATCGATGCCGTACTTGCCGGGCGCAAACTTCGGTTCACCGCCCAGTTGTATGATTGCCCGCTCGAATCCGGCGTCGTACTCGGGCGTCAGCTCCCGCAGATCGGCGTTCCTCGTCACCGTCAGGTCGATATCGAAGCTCTGCCGGTGCCCCCAGCGCGCGGCCAGTATCGTTCCACCCCCGAAGCGCCACTCGTGCGGACCGTCCTGGAGTGCCTCCAGCGCTTTCTCGATGGTGGGCCCGGCCATCCGCCAGAGGCTGGCCGCCGGTTCGACCAGCTTCAGGCGTTCCATATCTCCTGACCGTTATACCGTCCCACCTCCGCCCACTGGTTGATCTCCCGGATCCGGTCGGGGTAATCGAAGTTCGACAGGTGCATGGCGCGCACGAGTTGCCGTAACGTATACGCCCGTTGCGCCCATGCCTCGAGGATCTCCCAGAGCGTGGCCTCGGTGGCCCACATCAGGATGATCGCCCTCTGGCGTCGGGTCGGATTGCTCGTGCGCACGGCCTTGTAGAACTCCGCGGTGGTCGGCCGCGTCTCCCAACCCGCGCAGCTACTGACGATGCGCCAGCGGACGGCGTCGGCCCGAGGGCCCGTCAGCGCCGGATCCAGACGGTTGCACAGGCGCCGGAAGTCGCGGTCGGTTGCAAGCTCGTCGCTGAAGGCTTCGGGCGGCCCCAGCTTGCAGAACATCGGGCGGTCGTCGAGCGCCTTGCGATGCTTCCTTACCTCAATGGCCGTTTCGATCGATCCCGCCATCTACCATGCCCCGGCAGACTTCCCGTTCAGCCCTGGCCGACCGCGAATCGTCGCCCGCTTCCGCGCGGCGAACGGTCTCGGCTGTGACGATCTCGTCCCTTCGACACGAGGATGCCGTTGGGTCTGGTGACGAGAGCTCCGGTTTGCTGTTGCGGCGCGTCACCGCCAGGCAGTGCCGTCACCGCACACCCTCCATGAACTTCGCCCGCAGGGCATCCCGGTCCACCTCTTCGCCACGCAAGTAGACGGCGTCGATCCGGCGCGTGTTGGTGATGTCGTCCAGCGGGTTCGCTTCTAGCACCACAAAGGACGCGGTATTGCCCTCGGCCACCGTGCCGAGGGCGTCCAGGCCCAGGATCTCGGCGTTGATGCGCGTCGCCGACTCGATCGCCTCCATCGGCGTGAGCCCGCAGCCGGCCATGTCGCGGATCTCGGTGTGGGTGGTCCAGGCGACGCTGACGCCCGAGTCGGTGCCCATGCCGATGCTCATGCCCGCCTCGCGGTTGCGGGCCAGGTTCCGGCACTGCAGCTCGAAGAAGTCGCCCGGCCCCTCCGCCGCCAGGCGCTCGGCCTGCTGGCGCAGGTTCTCGATCTCGAACGGGGGCAGCGTCTCGCCGAGCCACGGCAGATCGTCGAGCCTCACCGGCGAGCCGGGCAGGTTCGGGATGGTCCACACGTCAGGATGCTCGCGCACGAGCGCCATGAACTCCTCGTCGATGTCCCGGTCCCGGACCGTGTGCGCGAAGCCGTCGACGCCCGCCCGGACCAGATCCTTCGCGTCGGCCAGCCCGCTGGTCGAGCCGAGATGCGACGCCACCCGCATGCCCCGGGCGTGCGCCTCGTCGATGATCGCGCGGTAGACGTTCGGCTCCAGCTTCGGGACCGTGCCGCCCCGGTCGTCGACCCAGATCTTGATGATGTCCACCCCGTGCCCGTCGAGCTCCTCCACCGCCGCGCGACCCTCCGCCTCGGTCTGCGCGCCGCGCGGGATACCCAGCCGGTACTCCTGCTGCGGGCCGGCCAGCGGTGTGGCGGCGATCCCCCGGCCGGACGTCAGGAAGCGCGCCGCGTCGGGGAACACTTCGTTGCGCAGCTCGAAGGCGAGCGCCTCGTCGAACTCCAGTCCCAGGCTCATCGTGGCCGCGACGCCGTGATAGGCGGACCGCTCCAGGTGCTCGACCAGGTTGGACAGGGTGTAGTTGTCCTTGCTGTGCGTGCCGTCCTTCACGTTGGTCAGCCCGATGTGCTGATGCGCGTCGATCAGCGCCGGGATAACGGTCTTACCGGACAGATCCACCCGCTGGGCGCCGTCGGGGGCCTCCCTCTCACCCTGGCGGCCGACCCAGGCGAAGACGCCGTCCTCGACCAGGAACGCCGCCGTCTCGATGGGCGCGCCGCCAGCGCCGTCGATGAGTCTGGCCCCCTCGAACCACATGGCGTCTCCCGCCGCCTCGGGCTCCTGCGCCGAGACGCAACCGACATTCATCAGCGACGAGGCGCAGACGTTGCAGTCCCAGCAACCTGTCGCTACGCAGCCCGCGCTCAGAACCGTGAGGACGCAGACGGCCAGCCAACCCGGCGAGGCCATGCCCGACCGTGTCCTGGCGAGCGATTCGGATTCCGGCATCGGTCAATCCTCCATCCGTCGGATGCTCCAGCGAGCTGGACCCGATTCGACTGCGCTGGCTCGAACTCACCTCATCCTATGGCATCGGCGCGTCTATCGGCGGCTCCAGGCCATTCTTGCCGTGCGACTCGCACGGCGCTGGACCGCACCGGCTTCGAGGTCTATGATGGAGCGATGGACTACCTGCAGGCACGTACCCCGCGAGGCGCAAACAGAGACGCCGACGCCTCGCCTCGGGACGCTGGCCCCGGCGAATCCCTCTGCTACGAGGCGCTCCGGTTTCCCGGCTGCGTTCGCATCTCCCTGACGCGCGAAGCGTTCGAGAATTCTGATGACCGGATCGAGTACTGGGACGCGGGTACCGAGACCGCCTGGGTGGTTGCCGACAACTACGCCGTCCACGAAGGAACGTCGCGGCGGCTGCCGCACCTGGCCGAGCGGATCGCCTCGGTGCGCGGCACGCCGATCGCCTCGTACGGATCGGTGACCCTGCTCGTGCGGGACGCGGACGGCCGGCCCCGGCGGGCGATGGAGGCCGACGAGACGCTGTACCTGCACCCGACGCGCGCCACTATCCCGGAGAAGTCCCTGCTCATCGGCGAACACGACTTCCCCGACGTCGTGCTCGAGGTGGACCACACGACCGACGTGCGGCCGGGCAAGCTGCTGCTGTACGAGGCCTGGGGCTTTCCGGAGCTGTGGGTGATCGTGCCGCCGGCCGGAGGTTCACCAAGGCGACCCGCGGGAGTGACGATTCACCGCCTGCAGGACGGACGGTACCAGTCCGTGCCGACGAGCGGCGCGTTTCCGGGCTGGACGGCGGGCGAGATCTACGACGCGATGACCGAGCCGACGCCGACGGCCGCCACCTACCGGGTCCTGGAGCGGATAGGACGGGAGCTCGGCGCGCGGGAAGGGACCGGCCCTGCCGACGATCCGCTGTCGCGCGTGCTGATCGCGCAAGGGCACTCGGAGGGTCGCGCGGACGAGCTCGCCGCGGCCGCGCAGAGCCTGCTGCAGGTCCGGGGGCTCTCCGTGTCGGCGGCGTTTTCCGAGCGGGCGGTGACATTCGCGGACATACCGCGGGACACCGTGATGGCCGCAGCTTATTCCTGCGCGGACGAAGCGGACTTCTGGCGCCGTCTTGCTGTCGATTCTCGGTCGTAGCGTGCCGTGAAGATCGTCTCGGCGAAGATGCGGGGCGCACTGGTGGAAGCCGGCGCGTCGGAGACCACGGCGGAAGCCGCGGCGGCCGATATCGGCGAGCTTGCCGGCGAGGTGCGGATCATCCGGTGGATGCTGGCCTCGTTGCTGGGCGTGGTGCTTACCGGATTCGGGCTGCTGGGCGCGGCCGTGATCCAGATCCTGGTACGTCTACCCTAGGTTCTACAGTGCGTCGCGCGACATCAGGAAGGCGTGCACCTGCCGGATCTCGTCGGGCGATAGCAGCTCCTCGAACGCGGGCATGTTCGTGCCCGGGCGACCCCGGTTCACCGTGCCCAGGAACTCACCGAGCGGGAGACGGTTGCGGAACAGGCTCGGGCCCGCGCCGCCGCCGGACCGGTGACAGATGACGCACCGCTCGCGGTAGGTCCGTTCTCCCGCGGCGATGGCCGCCGCGTCGCCCAGCAGCGGGTTGGCCGGGCCGCTCGCGTCCGGCGCGGACGGTGAATCCGGCTCGGCAGGAGCACCCGGCGCGATCGGCTCGCTGCCCTCGGTGGGCTCGAAGCCATAGCCTGGCAGTACGCGGCCGCCCAGGGTGTGGCCCGGCTCGCCGACCCGCGGCAGGCCGCCCGGCAGCGGCGTCAGGTTCGTGCCCGCCTGCACCTCCCGGGGACCGCCGTCGAGCGCGAACACCCAGAGGTTCCCCGCCTTCGGCTCGGTGTAGTAGAAGATCATGTCCCCGCCGATGCCGCCGGACGGCACCGCCACGTACTGCGTCCCGTCGAGCTCGTAGGTGATGGGGCTGCCGATGATGCCCGAGCCGGTCTGGAACTGCCACAGCACGTCGCCGCTGCGCGCGTCGAGCGCCATGAAGTAGCCGCGCATGTCGCCGGTGAACACCAGCCCGCTGGAGGTGGCCACGGCGCCGGCCCAGAAGGGGGCCGGGCTCACCACACGCCACATGACCTCCTGCTCGACCACGTCGAAGCCGACGAAGTTGCCGGGGTTGTCGCTGGTCAGGTACTGCTGGTAGTCCCCGCCGAGATACGCCTCGCCGTTGGTCGGCGGCTCGAACTGGTCCTCGGCCCAGAAGCGGTAGCCCATCGCCCACTGGTTCGACATGAAGTAGAGCGCGCCGAGGTCGGGGTTGAAGGCGAGCGGCTGCCAGTCGATGGCCCCCTCCAGGCTGGGAATGATCGGCCCCACCTCGGGGCCGCCCGACTGCGCCAGCATGTCGGGGTTGATCTCCGGGCGCCCTGTCTGCGGGTCGAGGCCGAAAGCCCAGTTGATGCCGGGGACGATCGGCTCGCCGTAGAGGAACCGGCCGTCGGTGCGGTCCAGCGCGTAGAAGAAGCCGTTCTTGTCGTGGTGGAACAGCGCCTTGACCGGCCCGTGGTCGCGCAACGTCACGTCGGCCAGCACCGGCGTGCTGACCGCGTCGTAGTCCCAGCAGTCCCACGGGGTGTACTGGAATCCCCAGCGGATGTCGCCGTTGTCGGCGTCGATGGCGACGGTGGCGGCCGACCACTGGTTGTCGCCCTTGCGGACGTGGCAGTTCCAGGGGGCGGCGTTGCCGGTGTTCCAGTAGACGAGGTTCAGCGCGGGGTCGAAGGCGCCCGTCGTCCAGGTCGGGGCCCCGCCGTTCCTCCAGGTGTCGCCGGGCCACGTCTCGTTGCCCGGCTCGCCCGGCCCGGGGATGGTGTAGGCGGTCCAGCGCGGCTCGCCGGTCAGCGCGTCGTAGGCCTTCACGAAGCCGCGGATGCCGTACTCCCCGCCCGCCACGCCGGTAAGGACCATGCCGTTCACCACCAGCGGCGCGCCGGTGATGCTGTAGCCCTGCCGCCAGTCGATGACCACGGTCTCCCACACGATGGCGCCGGTGTCCTTGTGCAGCGCGATCAGCCGCGCGTCCATCGTCCCGACGTAGACCAGCTCGCCGAACAGCGCGACGCCGCGGTTGTTCGAGCCGCAGCAGTAGACACGCTCGACCTCGTCCGACATCTCCGGCTCGAAGCCCCACTTCTTCGCGCCGGTCCGCGCGTCGACGGCGAACACGCGCGACTCGTCCGCCGACAGGTAGATGACGCCCTCGTGCACCAGCGGCGTCGCCTCGAGGCCGCGGTTCTCGCCGCCGGTGGCGAACACCCACGCCGGGTGCAGGCGGTCGACGTTCTGTGGCGTGATCTGGTCCAGCTCCACGAAGCGCTGGCCGTGGTAGTCCCGGCCGTACATCAGCCACGACGAGGTGTCCCCGGCCGCCTGCTCCAGGTCGGCCGTGGTGACCTCCTGCCCCTGCGCCACGGGCCCGGAGAGACCGGCCATGACGAGCAGGATCGCTGCGAGCGCCGTCAGAAAACGCGGGGTAGTCTTCGGCATCGTTTCCTCGGGGCGTCAGGTTGCATCGACACGCAATGGCGTGTGCCGTGCGAGGACGTCGAAATCGGCATCCCAGTGCAGAACCGGCAGGTCGGCGCGAATAGCCAACGCCCCGATGAGACAGTCCATGAGAACGCGAACGGTCTCGCCGCGATGGCGGCACTGCCGATAGAGCGCCGCCGCCTGATCGAAGTCGCCGGACAGCATCGGAAAGAGCGCGGCGCGCGCGATGAGCCGCTCGAGGTCGCGCAGGTGGGGTTCGTTCCGGGCTCCCGCCAGCAGCTCCATGCGAATCGCGTCGCACGTCGCCAGTTCGGCGCCGAGCAGCTCTCCGACTCGGATGCACGCCGGCGATCCCGTGTCGCGGAGGAACTCGACCCAGGCGGACGTGTCAACGAGGATCATCGCCGCGTCCCCGCATCTCGTCGAGGTCGCCGTCCCAGCCCGATCCACGCATCCGGCGGGCTTCGTCGAGGCTGAACGGCTCCGACGCGAGCGATCGCAGCGCGAGATTGACGGCTTCCCGCTTGGTCGCCAAACGGTACCGTCTCATGATTGCCGCGCAGGCCTCGTCGTCGATATCGACGTTGGTGCGTGCCATACACCAACGATACACCAAGCGCCGCGGCGGCCGCGCTGGTCATCGTCGAGACCGACGTTCGCTTCCCGGCAGACGGCCCTCATGCAGGCGCGGGTTCTGTGTTCACACTGCGCCAGGGGCGATCTACTCCGGCAAGGCGAACACCCAGATCACGCCGCTGCCCTGCGGCAGCGTGATGCCGGTCAGCCGGGCGTAGGAGGTCGTCTGGCCGATGCGTCCCCCGGCGCCCACCGCGAGGTACTGGCGGCCGTCGACCTCGAAGGTGACCGGGGCGCCCGAGATGTCGCCGTTCAGGCGCGTCTCCCAGAGCATCTCGCCGTTGTCGGCGTCGAGCGCGAAGAGCCGACGGTCCGCCGTGCCGCCGAAGACGAGGCCGCCGCCGGTGGCGAGCGCCGCGGCGGTCATCGGTGCGCCGCTGGCGGGGCGGTACTCCCAGGCCCTCTCGCCGGTGACCGGATTGAAGGCCACGAACTCGCCGATGTAGTCGTAGCCGGGGACCATCTTCACGCGGCTGCCCATGCCCCGGAAGACGCGGCCCGGCACGTACTCCTCGGAAACGAAGGTGACGTCCATGCAGGCGTTGTTGATGCCGACGTAGTAGAGGCCGGTCTCGGGGCTGTAGCTGGCCGAGTTCAGGTTGCGCGCCCCGTGCAGGTGCGGGCACACCTCGAAGATCTTGTCCGAGTCGACGTCCTCCAGCGTGGGGATCTGGTCCGGGTTGTAGATGGGGCTGCCGGTGTCGGTCCAGCCGGTGATGATGTTGTCGTAGCCGGTCCGGAACGCGTCGATGAAGCGGCCGGTCTCGCGGTCGAGCACGATGCCCCAGCCGATCTTGCTCGTCTCGATGAGCGCCTTGTGCTCGACGCCGCCGATGACCAGATCAACCAGCATGCTCTCGGCGGTGGCGTCCAGGTCCCAGTTGTCGGCCGGCACCACCTGGAAGTACCACTCGATCTCGCCGGTGTCGATGTCCAGGGCCAGGATGCAGTTGGTGTAGAGGGCATCGCCCGGACCGCGCAGGGTGGACGCCCAGGGCGTCGGCTGGCCCGTGCCCATGTAGATGAGGCCCAGCTCGGGGTCGTAGCTGATGGTGCTCCAGGCCAGGCCGCCCAGCGGCGGGATCTCGCGCTCGGTCCACGTGTCGTAGCCCGGCTCGCCGGGCATCGGCACCGTGTAGGTGGTCCAGATGTGCTCGCCGGTCTCGGCGTCGTGCGCCACGACGGTGCCGCGCCCGCTGCGGTCGCCGCCGGCGAACCCCAGCACAACCTTCCCGTCGGCGATCAGCGGCGGGTGGCTGTGGCCCAGGCCGGTGGTGTAGTCGCCGGTGCTCACCTCCCAGCGATGCTCGCCGGTCTGCGCATCGAGGGCGACCAGCACGGCGTCGGCCGCGCCGAAGTAGACCGTGTCGCCGAGCACGGAGACGCCGCGGTGCCTGCCGAGCGCCTGCGACTTCTGGATGTCCTCGGGATAGCTGCGCGTGTACACCCAGGCGACGTCGCCCGACAGCACGTCGAAGGCGGTGACCCGGCCGCTGCCCTCCGAGACGTACATCAGCCCGTTGGCCACGATCGGCGTCGGCACCCAGCGGCTGTTGTCGCGCATCGACCAGGACCAGACGAGGCGCAGGTCGGAGACGTTGTCGCGGTCGATCTGGTCGAGCGGGCTGAACCCGGTGACGTCGTAGGTCCGGCGGTAGCTCATCCAGTCGCCGTCCTGCGGGTCGAGCAGCCGCTCCTCGGTGATCGGCTCCCACTCGGCGTCGTCGGACTGCCCGAGCGCGGCGCCGGACTGGAGCATCAGGAGGGTGGTCAGGCACACCAGCACGAATCGTCCGCGTCCCATCTCTCGCATCGTCTGTCTCCTTCCGTGCCCCGTGCCGCGGCGTCGAGGCGCCGGCGTCGCAATCCGTGAACCCTCGCGCATCATCGCCCATGCGGGCGACCGGCGCAACAGCGGGATGCGGTTCAGAACGCACGACGTGCCCGGCGTGCGCTCCGCATCACCTCGGTCACTACATGACATCACATCAGTTATCATGCTGTCATGCACCGCACACAGATCCAATTGACCGCAACGCAAGTGCAGGCGCTACGGGCGCAGGCACGGCTGCAGGACCGCTCGATGGCCGATCTCGTACGCGAGAGCGTCACCGAGTACCTCGCGCGGCGTCACGCCGTGGATCGGGACGAGGCCGCTCGCCGCGCGCTGGCCCTGGCTGGCCGGTACCGGTCCGGATGCCGCGATCTGGCCGAGGACCACGACAAGTACCTCGATGAGGCATTCGATTCGTGACGCTCTTCGTCGACACGTCCGCCCTGCTGGCTTTCCTCGACGCCGATCAGCCGCGCCATGCCGACGTCGTCGATGCCTGGCGCCGGGCGATACACGGCCGCGACACGCTCGTCACGTCCAACTATGTGCTGGTGGAGACCTACGCCCTGGTTCAGCGTCGGCTCGGCCTGGAGGCACTACGCGACCTGGCGAACGACTTTCTCCCGCTCATGGAGCCGCTGTGGGTCGACGAAGCGCTCCACGCCGCAGCGACCGCCGCACTCTTCACGGCCGGTCGACGGAAGCTGTCGCTGGTCGACTGCACGAGCTTCGAGATCATGCGGCGCCACGGAATCACCGCTGCACTTTCTGTGGATGCCGATTTCGCGCATCAGGGCTTCCGCCTTCTGCCGCCCGTCAGCGCGAGCCCGCGACCTTCACGGTGACGATCTCGATGCCGTGATACTGGCGGTGACGCACCGACGAGGCGTAGTGCCGCAGCAGGCGGAACGACAGCTCGCTCTCCTCCGGGGTCTCCGCGCGTTCGCTCAGGTAGGTCAGGTGATCCTCGATGTTCTCCTTCTCGGAGACGACCAGGAACTCCAGCTCCACGGTCTCGCCGCCCGGGCGTGCGAAGAGAATGAGGCGCGGCGCGCTGTCGGCCGCCTCGCCGCCGCGTAGCTGCAACAGGCATTCGAGCGCCTCCCCGCCGGCGGCGCGCAACCGCGCGCTCGCGGGGTCGTCCCAACCGCCGCGGCCGGCGACCTCCCGCAGGAAGGCATCGATCCCCGCCGCCGCCGAGGCGTCCAGCTCGACGTCCAGCCGCCGGCGCCGCGGGCTGGTCAGCTCGAGGAACCCGGTGAGCAGCACCGTGGACAGCACGCCGATCGTCATGCCGTTGCCCAGCGACGCGCTCCACGTCGGTCCCAGCACCCCCTCGAAGACGCTCCCGCTCCCCAGCCCCACGCCGAGGGCGAGGGCGACGCCCACCACGAGACCCCTCTGCGGATCGAGACCCTCCTGAAACACCGTGCGGATGCCCTCCACGAAGAGCAGTCCCATGATGATCAGCAGAAAGGCCCCCATGACGGGACTCGGCACCGCGAGCAGGACGGCCGTCAGCTTCGGCAGGAACGCCAGCGTGAACAGGATGCCGCCGATGGCGTACCCGACGCTGCGCGCGGCCACGCCGGTGAGATTGATGAGCGACACGCTCGACGGCAGGTAGATGATGACCGGCGGCGTCACCGCGATCCCGGACAGCAGGATGCCCACGCCGCTCGCGTTGAGCGCGCCCTGTACCAGGCGGAAATCCGTCGCGTGCGGCTTGCGCGCGGAGGCCTGCTGAATGACCGCGCCGTCGCTGCTGGTCTTGATGGCGGCCACCACGGACACGATCACGAACACCGGCAGCAGCGCCCAGAACCGCTGGTCCGGCGTGAGGTCGATCCCCGGCCAGGCCGCGACGTCCGGCAGATCCAACCAGGAAGCTTCCGCTACCGGCCGCAGGTCGTACAGCCCGAAGAACAACGCCGCCGCGCAGCCGGCCAGGATGCCGCTGAGCGGCGCCCACAGCCGCCAGACGCCCGAGGCGCGCAGCACCATGCCGGTGGCGACGGCCAGCGTCACGCCGGCGGCGATCAGCCCGCCGCCCTCGGGCGCCCCGGCGGGCACGTCCGTCAGCCGGCCGACCGCGATCGGCATCACCGCGACCGCGATCAGCATGAGCGCCGTGCCCGACACGATCGGCGTGACGATCCGCCGCAGGAACGGCAGCCACGCGGCCATGGCGAACTGGAACAGCGACGACACGACGATGAGGCTCGCCAGCGTGGCCAGGTCCGCCTCGGTCAGGGCGACGACCGAGATCGCGATGAAGTGCGGGCCGGCCCCCGTCATCAGGATGTGCCCGGCGCCGACTCGCCCGAGGTGAGCCGCCTGCAGGGCCGTGGTGACGCCGGCGATGACGAGCGCCGCGAAGACCGCCCAACCCAGATAGAGCTCGCCCTCGCCGGCGGCCCTGACGATGATGGTCACCATCAGGACCGTGTTGGCGAGGATGAGCACGACGCCCTGGAAGGCGACGCCGAGCGTCACGAGCGGCGGGCACGGATCGTCCGGCTCGTAGCGGATGCGGCGGTTGAGGCGCGGCTTGCTCACGGGGCGAACCGTTCGCCGGGCCGTGCGAGGTCGAGCACGAGCCGCAGTCCATGGGTCCGTCTTGCGCGATACGTCGAAAACCCGCGCCGGTCGAGCGTCAGCACGTCGAACACGTCGATGGCTTCCGCCAGTCGGACGAGGGTACCGTCGGCGTAGTCCATCGGCGTGTCGCGGTAGCGCTCCATCAGCGTCACGACTTCATCGAGCACGGATGGCTTGCTCAGGTCGTACACGACCGTCCCCGTCGCCTGCAGAAGATCGGCGAGCAGGCGCGGCCCGGCCGGTGCGGCACTGACGAAGTGCATGGCTTCGGTGACGACCGCGCTCGTGGTCGCAAGCTGACCGGTGAAGCCGTCCAGACACGCCGACACCTGCTGGTGCGCCCGGTCCCGAGCATCCAGGTACGCCACCAGAGGACCGGTGTCGACGAGCCACGTGGTCATGGTCGCCAGTTCCGGTCCCGCAGACGATTCCGCCACGCATCATCCGCGGCGCCGGACAGATCGAGGGCGCCCCGCAGGTGTCCCGCGCGCGACTGCAGCGGACGATCTTCGACCGCCTGCTCCAGAACTTCCCGCACGAACGCGGAGATCGTCTTGCCCTGCGCGGCGGCCCGCTCTGCGATTGCTTCCCGCAAAGCCGCATCTGCCCGGATCGCTATCGTCTGACGCACGTAAACAGCGTACTACGACTGAGCCCCGGCGACAACCGAGACCGCATGCCGTCACACAAGCTACGATGCCATCATGATCGCGGCGGGTGGCGCGCTGTTCAACTCGTGGCAGATCGCGGGGCTCGCGGGCCGCGTCGATGCGATGGAATCGACCATGCAGACGGGTCTTGACCCTGCTGGCCGGCCGCACTTCGGAAACCCCACACAGGCCATCGTCGTCCTGAATCGCCGCGTTGCGATTGCTCGGCTGAACTGCCGCCGCGCCCTGGACTACACCTCTGCCGCCCTCAACCACCGGAAACCGATTCGTCAGGGCGACGGCAGCCGCAACGCCGCAGTTGCCCCTGGCAGACCCGATCCCGCCACCTCCACCACGACGCACTGTCGGCCCTCGTGCAGGTAGCCCATCATCCCGTGCTGGCCCGAGGCGGGCAGCGGTTCCGCTCGGCATTGCATAATGAACGCGAGCCGATGCCTACCGCACGGGACGCGCCCCCCCCGCCGGGGGCAGGAGGGCGGCGCAAGCTGCCGATTGGGATCCAGACCTTCAGCGAGATTCGGACGGGCGGTTACTACTACGTGGACAAGACCGCCGGACTGCGGCGGCTCATCGACGCTGGCAAGCACTTTTTCCTGTCGCGCCCGCGGCGCTTCGGGAAGAGCCTGCTGGTGGACACGCTGAAGCAGCTCTTCGAGGGCAACCGGCCGCTGTTCGAAGGATTGGCGATCCATGACCACTGGGACTGGACGGTGCGGCATCCCGTGCTGCGGCTCGACTTCAGCGGCGGTGACTTCACTGCGCCGGACGCCCTGCCGGCGCATGTCACCGATCAGATCGCGGCCGCCGAACGGCGGGCCGGACTGGCCGGCGCCTACGCATCGATACCCGGCCGATTCGCAGGACTGATCGAGGCGCTCCACGAGCAGAGCGGACAGCGGGTCGTGGTGCTGGTGGACGAGTACGACAAGCCGATCCTCGACGCGCTCGAGACGCCGGACGCGGCCCGCGCCAACCGCAACTTCCTGCGCGGCCTGTACGGCACCATCAAGTCCAGCGACGCGCACGTCCGGTTCACGCTGCTGACCGGGGTGAGCAGGTTCTCGAAGGTCAGTCTGTTTTCCGGCCTCAACAACCTGATAGACGTCACGCTGGACCCGCGCCATGCCGCCCTCTGCGGCTATACCGACGCGGATCTGGACACGGTCTTCGCTCCGGAACTGCCCGGCCTCGACCGTGGCGCGATCCGCGACTGGTACGACGGCTATCGGTGGGTGGACGCCGAGACGGTCTACAACCCGTTCGACATCCTGCTGCTGTTCGACCGGCGCGAGTTCGGGGCGTACTGGTTCGAGACGGGCACGCCGGCGTTCCTGATCGACACGCTGGTATCGCGCGGCGTCGAGACGTTCGCCCTCGACGGCCTGCTCGGCACAGACGAGCTGCTGTCGTCGCTCGACGTGGACGACGTGGCGCCGGAGGCGCTGTTGTTCCAGACCGGCTACCTGACGATTCGGGACGTGGAACGGATCGACGGCACCCGATACTACCGGCTGGGATATCCGAACCGCGAGGTCCGGCAGAGCCTCAACCAGAGCCTGCTGCGGCATCTCGTTCGCGGCGCGTCACGCGGAACGGAACCGGGTCCGCGGCTGTTGGCGCTGCTCCGAGCCAACGACTTCGCCGGACTCGAGGAACTGTTCCGGGCCTTCTTCGCCGGCATCCCCCACCAGTGGCACGCGAGCAACGACATCGCGCGCTACGAAGGCTACTACGCGAGCGTGTTCTACGCCTGCCTCGCGGCGTTGGGCCTGGACGTGCGCGTGGAGGACAGCACCAGCCGCGGGCGTCTCGACCTGGCCGTGGCGTTCAACGACCAGATGTATCTGTTCGAATTCAAGGTGGTGGAGCGGGCCGCCGCGGGGGCGGCCCTGGCGCAGTTGCGCGACAAGCGCTACGCCGAGAAGTATCGGGGCCTGGGCGCGCCGATTCACCTGATCGGGGTGGAGTTCAGCCAGGCGACGCGGAGTCTGACCGCGTTCGACGTGGCGACCGACTGACCCCGCGGCCCGCTATCATGCCAACATGATCGAGAGGCGCTTGAGGGATCTCTGGGAGCGGTTGCAGGGCAAGAAACCCCACCTGCCGCATTTCCTGGCCGAGATCCACCTCGAAGGCATTCGTGGCATCGAGGACGTCCGGATCAAGCTGGACTACCCGGTGAGCGTCATCGCCGGCGGCAACGCGAGCGGCAAGTCGACGGTGCTCTTCGCGGCGGCCTGCGCCTACAAGGTGCCGGGTGCCGGCGTAAAGGACTTCGTGCCGTCGACGCTCTTTCCGGACTACCGGCCCAAGGTGGGCCAGCGCGAAGACCGCAAGCCCGAGGTGGTCATCGAGTTCGACTATTCCACGCCGGACGGCCGGCAATCGATGCGATGGCGCCGCTCCAAGGGCTGGAATCGCAGCTTTCTGGGCCGCAAGAACGCTACCCAGCCGGTGAGGTCCGTGTATCTCCGAACGCTCAGCAACCTCAGCAATCCATCCGAGGTCCGCAGCGTGTTGAGCATGTCACGCCTGCGCTCCGCCCCTCGCGAGACACCGCTGACGGCGTCGCAAATCGAGTTCGCCCAGCAGATGCTTCCCTTCCGGTACGCCGAGGTCGTCAACCTGTCCAGCGGAACCAAGAACCTTCTCTTCGCTGCGCAGGAACGCGGCGCGGAGTACTCCGAGCTGCACATGGCCGCCGGCGAACGGGCTATCCTGCGCCTCTCGCGCGAAATCGCGCAGCTCGACGGCGCCCTGGTGCTGATCGACGAAGTCGAAGCAGGCCTGCATCCGTGGGTGCAGCAGCTCCTCATGCTGCAACTGCAGCAGCTCGCGTTGCGCAACGACCTGCAGGTCATCGTCACCACGCACAGCCCCGTGGTACTCGATGCCGTACCCTCCCACGGGCGCATCTTCCTCGAACGGGACGACACCGGCGACGTCACGGTGCGTCCGCCCTACCGCGATGTCGTCCAGAACGCCCTCTACGGCCGGTCCGGGGACGCGCTCAATCTCCTTTGTGAAGACTCCACTGCGGAGGGAATCCTGCAAGGCGTGTTCGACGTTCTCCTGCCCCGCGAGCGGATTCGCAGGGAGTCCGTCCGCGTTGGCCGCGACACCGGTGCGAACGAATTCCCCATGCACGCGAGCGCGTTCAGGAAGTTCGGGCAGATCCAGAACTTCGTCTTCGTGCTCGACGGCGACAAGCGCGTCGGCAATCTGGAGGAGACCATACGCCAGAGAGCAGGAAGTGACGTCCCGGTGTTCTTTCTCCCCGGCGACGACGCGCCCGAAATCTGGGTCTGGAACGCCTTGCGCCGTGACCCCACCAACTCGTCCGCCGAGCTTGGCATCGATCCTGCCGATCTTTCCGAGCGAATGAACCGGGCGGATGCCGTGTACGACACCGCGGCCGACCGACCCGGAGAGATCGCCAAGACGAAGCTTCACGGTCTCGCCGAACCCCTGGGGTGGACTGAAGCCGACATCGGCCGGGTGGTCGCCCGACTGGAGACCGCCCGCAAAGAGAGCGACATTCAACCTCTGCTGGAAGGATTGAAGGGAGCGTTGCTGCAATGGCGCGCGGAGTAGACGACGGGCGGGGTCGCGATGGTAACCTTCTCCGTCGCCGGCCCCGCACCGTGGCGACATGCGGCCCTTCAGTCCCAGTTTCGGCTCACCGCCTCTCTGTACGGAATATCTCCCCAACCGGGATCTTCACCAGGAAACCCGCTTGGTGGATCCTGGCCGTCGTATTCCCACTGGCTCGGCGGAGGGCCGGCCGCGCCGATCGCAAAGCACCATCCACTGATTGTGCGCCGGTACGCACACCATCGCTGTCCGTCCTCCGCGACCTTCATCTTGATCCCCGGGCCTCTCGGGAGGCCATATCGTGTGTGAAAGCTGTCGCCAAGTAGAGTAAGCAACTCCGGCAAGCACGATCAACGACGCCTGTTCACGAGTAGAGAGGAAACCCACTTGCCGCAATCAGTTCCAGCGTTTGTAGACGGCACCGAACGTCAAGTGCTGCGTTCGTACCGCGCCTCGACGCGGCGCGAGGCAACGCTTGTTCCACGACTCCGAATCTGTCGTGCGTGAGACCGAGACGGTCCTCGCCAGATTGCCCACGCGGCGGGCGAATATCGCCCGCCGCGTGGGCAATCTACAACCGCCCGTGGCCCAGTCGACACTGTCCAGGAGCCGGAGGGAATCCCCTCAGGGCGACGGCAGCCGCAGCGCCGCCAGCGAGCCCGGCAGGCCGGACCCCGCCACCTGCACGACGATGTACTGCCGGCCCTCGTGCTGGTAGCCCATCATCCCGTACTGCCCCGAGGCGGGCAGCGCTACCGTGCCGAGCCGCTCGCCGGTGCGCTTGTCGAGCGCGTGCAAGCGCGGCTGCCCGGCCGTGCCCTCGGCCGTGATCAGCAGCGTCTTCGTCACCATGGTGACCGGGTGCGAGGGGACGCCGGTGTTCGGCAGGTCCACGCCTGCGAGCGCCGGGTGGTTCCGGATGCGCTCCGGCGTGTCGCCGTTCGGCGTCTCCCACAGGTGCTCGCCGGTGTTCATGTCGATGGCGACGATGCGCGCATAGGGCGGCTTGTAGATGGGCAGGCCCTGCGGACCGCGGAAGTCGCCGCGGTTGACGACCGCGAATTGGGAGAAGGTGCGGCCGGTGGTCTTGATGTCGTTCGGCGCGTCGATCAGCTCGCCCGGCACGATGTTCTCGGAGCGGCAGCCGCGCCGCGTCCCCACGTAGATGATGCCCGTCTCGGGATCCGCCGACGTCGGACCGTGGATGTTCGAGGCGCCGCTCGGGCAGCTCACGAACGAGCGCAGTCCCGAGGGGTGCCCGCGCTGGATGGGGGGATTGAAGATCGGCCCGAGCCGGTAGTTCTGGATGATCTCGAGCGCCTCGGCCCGCAGCTCGGGCGTGAAGTCGATGAGGTCGTCCTCGGTCAGCCCCTGCATCTCGTAGGCGGCCGGCCGGGTGGGCATCGGCTGGGTCGGCGAGAGCTGCTCGCCCGGCACCTCGGACTGCGGCACCGGCCGCTCCTCGATCGGCCAGATAGGCTCGCCCGTCACCCGGTCGAAGGTGTACGCCCAACCCTGCTTGGTGGCCTGGACGACGATCTGCCGCGGACGGCCGTCCACGGTCACGTCGAGCGCCACCGGCGCGGTCGGGTTGTCGAAGTTCCAGATGTCGTGGTGCACGGTCTGGAAGTGCCACACCCGCTCGCCGGTCTGGACGTCGAGCGCGATGACGCTGGTCCCGAACAGTCCGTCACCCGGCCGGAACCCCCCGTAGAAGTCGATGGTCGGCGGATTGGTGGGCACGTAGACCAGACCCCGCTCGGGGTCGGCCGACAGCGGCGCCCACGACGAGACGTCGCCGGTCCACTCCCACGCGTCGTTCTCCCACGTCTCGTGTCCGAACTCGCCCGGGCGCGGGATGACGTTGAACTTCCACTTGTGCTCGCCGGTGCGCGCGTCGTAGCCGAGGATGTCGCCCGGGACGTTCTCGATGCGCGTCTGGTTGTAGCCCTGCTCGGCCGAGTTGCCGACCACCACGACGTCGTTGACGACGATGGGCGGCGACGAGCTGGTGATATAGCCCAGCTCGCGCGGGATGCCGAAGTCCGGATCGTAGGCCCCGTCCCAGCTCTGCCAGGGACCCCAGTCGGCGATGAGGTCGGGCAGCAGGTCGACCACGCCGGTCTGCGAAAAGCCGGGCAGCGGCACCGGGTTGCCCCAGTCCTCCAGCGGCCGGCCGGTCTTGGCGTCGAGCGCGTGGAGGAAGAAGGCGGGGCTGATGATGTAGATGACGCCGCGGCCGTCGATCTCGGCGTAGGCCACCCCCTTGCCGTAGCCCTGTCGCATCCCGCGGTCGAAGCGGGTGGTATGGGGCTCGCGGTGGGTCCAGAGCGTCTCGCCGGTGGCGGGATCGATGGCGACCACGTGGCGGCGCTGGCCGGCGACGGTGTAGAGCACGCCGTCGACGTAGATCGGCGTCGAGCGCGACACGCCGAGCGTGGTCGGCCCGAAGTTGTCACCCCGCCAGAGCCACGCCAGCTCCAGGTCCTCGAAGTTGTCGGCGGTGATCTGATCGAGGCCCGAATAGCGCGTGTGCCCGGCGTCCCCGCCGATGTAGCGCCACTCGCCGGCCGGCGTTTCGCCCTCCTGCGCGGCGGCCGGCACGGGCGCCGACGACAGTCCGCCCGCAACGCAGACGACGACAGCGGCCGTCCCGAGACAATCGACGAGAGTCCGGACGCCGCCGAACCGTGGCATCGAGCCCTGCATGGGTCTGTCCTTCCTTCCGATTGCTTGCGACCGACACCGACGCCATGCCTGCCCGCCGCACGGAAAGAACGGCCCGGAACTTCGTACGGACCACGCGCAAGCAGGCGGCAGTCTACGGCGCCACGATCTCCATCCCCCGCAGCGCTGACAGGCTGGTCGGCAAGTCCGACTCACCGGCCGGATAGCCGTTCACCTGCAGCAGGTAGGCCACTACCGCCGCGTACTGCGCGGGCGTGAGGCTCCCCGGATCCCCTTCGGGCATCAGCGTCGCGATGGTGTCGAACAGATCGCCGGCGCTCTGGCCGACCCAGGTCAGCCGGAACCGGCCGCCCGAGAACTCCCCGGTGTCGTGGCAGGCCGAGCACACGCGCCGGAACGTCGCCTCCCCCCGCGACGCCTGCGCCGCGGTGAAGACGCCGTCGGCCACCGATGCACCCGATTGTGCGCCCGCGGGCACCGATGACCATCCGGCCGAGATCAGCCCGACGACCAACGCCGCCTCGACGAGCGCGAAGCGGCGCCTCGCGCGAATCCGACGCCAGCGTTTCACCTTCATCCCACCACTCCGCTCACTGATTTCGGCCTTCGCGACCGGACAACGACTCGCCGCCATCATCGCCCAAGCCAGCGGTCGGCGCAACCGTGGCGCACGCGGGCAGCAGCCCAGCATCTAGCACAACCTGGTTACCCCGCCGCCGTTATCTCCCCGCCGCATCCGCCGTTGAGCGCTCCGCCCGAGTTGAGCACCGCCAACGTCATCGACACCCAACCCTCGATCGACGACCACCTGTGCTCTCGAACACCAAGACTGGGCACGAAACCACGCCGTCAGCGCCAAGTGTAGTGTCCCGGCGGAACCAACCGAACGCCCTTCTCGTTCAGCTTGGCCACGAACTGCGTGCGCCTGAGCTCGCGACCCGCCACATCTTCGCTTCTGCGCCAACGTCCTCACAACATACTCACTTCTGGTCCTTCTTTCCCTATGCCAGTAAACCTATAGAATCTAGCCGCGTCGCCCATATAACTGAACTTCTCACAAGCCAACTCGAAGAACTTCTCGTCACAGCTCGAGATTACAAACTGTTGCGCTCCCGAGTCTGATTCGAGAAGTCCTCTCACCAGATCCAGAAATGCATATGCGTTCAAGTCATCGAAATGTGTCACCGGATCGTCCAAGAATACCGGTGCCAACGCCGACCATGTCTGTGACACGCACGCGGTGAGAAACAAACCTAAGAGTAGCGTCTGTTGCTGTGATTGACTAAAATAGTCCGTCGGTCTTAGTTCTCCGTTCCTCTTCTCGCCCGCACCTTAATCTTGGAGTCCTCACTGAGAATCTCTATCTCACCGAAACCATACACCGAGCGCAAACGTTTCTGAATCACTGACGTTCGCGGTCCGTATTCCCGTGTAAAGTGCTGTACAGCCGTTTCTTGTTCCGCTGTCAACACTTCCACGACTTCTTCGAAACTGTCAAGCCATTCCACGTACTTCTCCCGTTGGGCCTTCGCAGCGTCTATGACCTCGCGCCGTTTCCGAACGGATTCTCGCAACCGCCTAAACGCCGCTCGTGTCGTTGCCGCATCAAGTGCCATCTCCACTCGGCCAACGGCGTCTCGAAGATCCTCCATCTCAGCAAGCCTCCGAGTCAACTCGCGGCACAGAGCGATCACGCCTTCCCTGTCCACGTCATCCAGAAGCTTCAATTCTCTCCTTCCGGCTTCCACCCGCCCGCACGTCTCCGCCAATGTTCCTTCTCTGCCCTTGCAAAAGGACAGCTCAGACCGCACCGATACAACCTCCGCGTCGATGCCCTCCAGAATCTCTCTCTGTTCTGCAAACATCTTTTTCGCGTCCTCATAGGCGGCCTCCGCCCGCTCCATCTCCTGCCGTAAAAGTAATTCGGCGGCCTTCATGCTTTCCTCAGTGGCTTCGAGATCTTCCCCTCCGACACGTGAATCGTTGCGTAGCGCCTCCGTCTTCGACCTCGCCTCACCTAGCACCCGGCTACAACGGGACACGGCGTGGCGGCTCTTCTCTATCCGATCCCTACTCTCCCGTAACGCACCTGCACCCGCCCCTTCAACTTTCCTTGACGCTTCTAACTCTCGCTCAACTTCCTCCATATCACGAAGCTCTGCCTTTCGCAGAGACTCCAATTCCTGCGTCGTGCCTTCACCCTCTAATCCACGTACTACGCCCGCACGCTCTAGCCCCTCTACGAAACTAGCGTTCTCCTTCTCGTCAAGAAGACACTGCTCTCGGACCTCTGCCAACCGCGCCCTTTCCTGGTCTTCCTCAGCCTTGAGTGCCGCGTCCCGAAGCTTTAACTCGTTATTCTCCCTACGGACCGTCCGTAGTCCCTCCCGGGCCGGCGCAGCTACATCCTCCTTCGTTCGCTTCCGAATCGCGTCCAACAATGCCCCGGTCGCACCGTGGTCCTCTCCACACAACGGACATACGCCGCTATCTATATGTCCTTCCAACTTCCACAACAGCGCTCTTACGTCAGAGTCCTCACCTTCTATGCGCTCGACTTCCCTCTGGTACTCCGCTTCCTTTCTCTTCGATGCCCTCAGCCGGTCGGCGATCTCGGCGCGTTGCGCCGCCAGTCGGTCCAATGCCTGCACTACCGTGCTCTGCTGCCGAAGCCCCTCCTCTACCCTGGCTCGCTGTGCCGTCCAGCCTCGTAGTCCATTGACCAGCCCGTTCAGTATCTTGAGACGCGACCGTATCGCCTCGATACGCTCGGTCGCTTTCGCCCGTCGCCGTCTACCTTCAGCGACCCGCTCTTTCGCGCGATTCTCCTCTCCTTCAGCAGTCGCGAGTGCCGCCTGTGCACGACCGAGCCTCGCCGTTGCCGTGGTCACGGTCTCCTGCAACGCCGCATAGTCCGGTGCAACCTTCCGCACCCACGTCATCGTACTGAGTCGGGACCGACACCTGCGTCGCGTCTCCCCTTCGCGCGCCACCGCCGCCTCAGCGCGACTCAGTCGCTGCTCGGTCCTATCCTTCTCGGCCAAACGCGCCGCCAAGCGCGTTCTTCTCAACTCGATCTCACGCCGTACTTCTGCAAGTTTGCGTCTTATAACTGGCAACTCCCCGACATCGTCCGCGAGCTGCTCCATCCCCGACCGCCGACCTTCTACCTCAGCGACCCGCGACTCCAATGTCGCTCGCCAACCGCGCAATGTGAACAGGTCCACTCCACCATCCACTACCGCCATGCCCTCTGCAGCGACCCGCGCGCGGACCGACGCTATAGCGTCGTCGAGTTCGCTCCCGTCCACGTCCCCCTGCGCCGTTCTTGCGAAGCCCTCTAGCTCCGCCTCCTCTCGCGAAACCGCATCTCGCAGCTCCTGGATCTCCGTTGACCTCTCCTCGACGTGCCCGCGGAGTACCCGACACACATCCGTAGTTTTCTTGCGAGCGTTCAGGTAATCCTCGAACGCAAGTAGCCGTGAAACGACCTCCGGTGACAATTCACACTCCCGCGCGAAATTCTTCGCCAATTCTTGGTGCTCTTGACTAAACAAATGCGTCGCGCGAAACAGACTGACCAGGTTCTCAATCCTATCGGCGGCAGGACCTCGTCCTCCTGTCAGGTACCGCAGTATCTCTTTCCGATCCAGCCTTAGGTCGTCCAGGCGCGCATGCTTTCTGTCGCTTACCGGACGCTGAATGCGATGCACAGAATCTCCAACACGCACCCCGAGAGTAACCTCGCTCTCCCGTCCGTCACTATCCAGATGGGTCGCGATCTTCCGAAAGCGTTCCTCGTTCCCAATGCCCAACCGCCCAACATCTCCCGTTGCAGCAAAATCAATCGCGTCAAACACCGAGGTCTTGCCGAAGCCGTTCGGCCCGTACAAGATAGTCACATTCCTGCCAAAGACTAACTTTCTTTCCTTCCGGTATGCGCGAAAATTGCGAATTCTAACGTCCTCTAAGCGTATCGGCGCGGTATCAACGCTCGTCACTGGAACCAACTCACTCGGTCTCCGGGCCACTATCACCGGGTTTCCGACATCTCCCCTTAAGCAACTCTCAACAATCCGCTCCGCACTACGTTCTCCATGTACGACAAGCGCCCTCGCCAGCGGCGCCCTAATCCCTCTTTGTTGTAGGAACGTCTGTGCTGACGGTGGTCTCAGAGAGCGCTCGGCGACTGGACCCAGCGGTAGAAACGGAAGTCTCGCCAGTGCGTCCCCTGCGCTTCCATTCAAAGCGATTACGAACTTCCGACAAAAGAACACGTCGGTTTCCACTTCGGAACTAAAAAGCTCAAGCCCGCGCGCCGCGGCACGTACACAAAACACGAACGCCAAATCCAAAGCACTCCATTCCGCGCGCCGCTCGGCATACTTCTCCTTAAAACTTCCATATAGCCGCTCGTAACTCTCGGTAATATTTTCCCGAGAGAACGCGAACCCTGCCATCATTTGACCGGCCTTCAACAGCAAGATCGGAACGTACTTGGACCCCGCAGACAGTTCATCGAACTCTGGATTCGGAAGCGCACTCGCCAAGTAGTCGCGCACACCAATAAAGTCGCGATTCGCCTCAGGCGTTAAGTTCGGCATTGATTTGCTCCGCTAGGTCGGCTGCATGGTTAGACGTCTCAAGGATCGTCAACAAGTCACCATATCCCATTTGATATGAGGCACCCGCTGGTTCCGTAAATCGCCGCTCCCGCGCGGCCGGCCTTCCAGCCGGTTCGACAATGCTCCGGAACTTTGGAGACCAGGGTCTATTGTCCCTGTCCCGAGACACTAACAATATGTGTCCAAGTCTGTTCCGAACGCCTAGGTCTCTTACATGGTCCCGGCACCGCGGATGCGTCGGCCCAACAACTGCGACTACATCTAGCCTGCGGCCGCCGACTTCCGTAACAGCGTGTGCGGGAGCGACACCTATTCTCTCGAGAGGAATCCCGAGGGCGAGTATGTCCAGTGTGTTGACTATGTGTTGCAGCCCATTCTCTTGCTCCGCTCCCCACTCATCCGGCAGCCGCTCCTCCGCAACTACTCCCAGCCGCAGTAGGTTTGCCGAGTCGACGGACTCGAGCGGCCGAAGTGCGGTGACAGTCCGGTCGTGGCGTTCGTCTAACGCGTCACCAAGGCCGACATTGTAATCATGGGAAACGGTCTCGACCTGGTCAAGCGCATCATTCATCCACTTGGTAGTCGCCGGCACTGGTCTTCCCGGAGCTCTAGGTTCAGGCTCTCCGGAAACTGGAAACACGTTCGCATTCTCAACGGCCGGTGCCCGACCATCCGTGCCCAGAGCCACCGAGCGCGGGTTGATCTGCTCAAAGGAATGAATGCATGCACCTCGCTCACGAAAGATTATGTCCTTGCAGTTGCACGCCCGTAGTGCGTCGTTCCCGTCTCGAAATCTAGAGCCGCCGTGCGAGAAAGTCGGCGGGCAGGCCCGCAGTGTTGTAAAGGGCGATCGCGGCGACAAAACGAGGCTAGCAGCTCCAAAGTACTCAGCCGGGCCAGGTGTACTTCTTCCAGCGGCATTTGCGAACACGAGACACGCATCGGCGCGGTCCGCGTTTGGAAACATGTTCTGGCGATAAAACTCCTCAACGTTGCGTAGAAAGCTGTAGTGAGAAGGTCGGCGGTTTCTTTGAATTATGAATATCCATGAAATCGGAAGTTGCAGAGCGCCGGCTTCTTGATGGACCTGTGCCAATAGACAATCTATTACTCGTGTGTCGTCATCTGTCTGAGCAATCCAATCGAAACACACTAACGTCCCGAACAGGAATGGCGTACCGTTCTCACGTTGCCCCCTGAACATGTAGACTGAACGTCCCCTGAACATGCGTTGGTGCAGCGTGTCCTGTTCCTCCCATGCTGGGTGTAGTTTCGGTTGAATCCACCGATTCAGCGTTCCGTCAGCGGACTTCACCCAAGTGATTGCGCAGTTGACCCACTGGTCTTCCTCGACACGCTCAACGCCGTTATGCTCCGCAACGACATTCGTTCTTTCTCCCGCAATGAGCTGGGAGTACTCGTCTCGATCTAGACCATCCGTGCCACCGATCAGCACGGTTGCTCTAGGCCATCGGTCGGAGCGAAGTACACGCTCGATAACGTGCACGCCGCGGAGTCCCGGTATTCCGTATTCCGGAATCAATGTGAAGTGCGTGTGCGATTCGCCGCGACGACGTTCAGTCGCCACGGTGAGTGTCCGCCGGAGAAGGTTCTCTTGCCGCTGACTTGCTTCGGGAAGGAAGCGAAAAGGTTCGTCGGTCGTGAAGTCTTCGCGAGGTAAGTGAGGCTGAGCAAGAACCATGCGTACGCGGTCGTTCGGGAAGCGAATCCCATGTCCAGAAAGATCTGCAAACTCCACATGTACCATCAGCGACTAGCTCCTAGCTCCTACCGGAAACGACCGCCTCGGCACTACGGTGCGGGCGATACGGCTCGTAAGTCGTGAGGCTTCGTTGGTCCCATCCTGGCATCGCAATTGCAACCCGAAGTTCCTCACGCGGCACTGGCGTAGAGGGCGTGTGCAGTGCGTTGTGCTGACGACGCCGCACCGGATTCCCGGGTAGCGTGAATGCAACTACAACGGGGCCCCTTGCCGGGTCGCTTCTTCCTGCGGGTGACGGCACTGGCAGGAAGGGCGCGGTTACCACGACAGCGGTGGCGGCGAAGCCGCGCGAGGCACGGCAAATCCGGGCGGCGGCCACCCAACGCAATGCGCAGCTAGGACCGTTTGAGCGCCGGCAGCGGCGCAGTGGTCGCAACGGCGAAAGCCCTGTTGAGCTCTGGGCCGCACGCGAGCAGCAGACAGCGAGAATCATCGTCTTCGCGGCATTGAGTGACGCAAGCGACAGGGAAGGAAACGACCCGAACGTGATTCCGGCACCGCCCTCCCCCCGCCTCGGACCCATTCCCTGGGAGCCGAGAGCGGTGCCGCCAACCACGCCGGCCGCGCCGCGGTTTACCGCCACGGGAACCGCCCGATCCGGTCCCCCTCGGCGACCTGGCCCACCCAGATCTCGTCGCCCACCTCGATGGCGGCGGTGCCGAGGATCAGCAGATCGTTCGCCGGGTAGTTGACGATCTCCTCGGCGGTCAGCGTGTCCAGATCGATACGCGTGACGCGCGAGCTGACCCCGTCGCAGTTGCCCTCGCGGATGCACTCGCCGATGGAGGCGCGGGTCGGGCCGATGTGGCCGGCCGCGAGCAGCGTGTTGCCCGCTCCCCAGCGCACGTTGTCGATGTAGTGGTCGACCGGGATCGGGTGCAACTCGGGCGGGGTGCGGTTGCGCGACAGGCGGATGAGCGCCTGCGCGGCGTAGCCGCCCACGTAGTACCACTCGCCGTCGCGGGAGATCTCGATGCCGTTGGGTCCGATCTCCTCGCTGCCGGGGACGCGGGTCCAGCCGTCGCCGGACTGCCACTCCCAGATGTCGCGCGTGGCGGGACTCGTGGCGGTAAAGCCGCCTTCGGGCAGCGCGACGACGGAGTTGAGCCCGATCCCCTCGGGCGCGACCGCGCAGCCGACCCAGGTCAGCGCCGGCTGTGATCCGGTCGCGTCCAGCTCGAACACCTCGATCGATTCGCGCGCGCCGTGGCCGACGACCAACAGCGTGTGGCTGCCGCCGCCGCCGGGCAGCAGGTACAAGCCGTGCGGCCGGATATTCGACGTCACCGGACCGGGGCAGTCGCCGTACGTCGCCTGGTCATGCCGCGCGTCGGCCGTGGCCGGGAAGATGGTGACCACGCCGTTGTCGCGGGTGTCGATCGCCTGAATCGGCCCGTTGTCCACCATGTTGGGGACGATGACCCAGGGGGTGTCGGGCACCTGCGCGAAGTCCTCCGGGCTGACCGGGCCGCAGACGAACTGGACGTCGCCGTCGGGCGCACAGTCCTCCTGGGCGGTAGCGGGGGCCGGGGCGCCGGTGAGCAGCAAACCGATGATGGCCGCGCCGAGAATGCTGAATCTGGTCATGATCTCTTCTCTTCCTGTTGGCTCTACTGGCTGTTGACTCGATTGGCCTCTGTATCGGGACTCGCCCTGTATCCGCGGCATCCCGGTCACTCCGGAAGGGCGAACACGAACAGGTTGTTGGTGGAGCTCGGGCGCAACTCCGGCGTCAGCTCCAGGAAGCGGCCGTAGCCGGTGCTGATCGCGACGTATTGGCGGCCGTCGACCGCGTAGGTGATCGGGAAGCCCGAGACCGGCGAGCCGAGGTTGATCTCCCAGAGGATCTCTCCCGTCCGGTCGTCGAAGGCCCGGAAGCGGCCGTTGACGTCGCCGCCGAACACCAGCCCGCCCCCGGTGGCGGCCAGGGCCATGGTGGCGGCCCGCTGCTGGTAGTTCCAGGTCACCTGACCGGTCTCGGCCGAGATGGCCTGCACGCTCCCCACGTCGTCGTAGCCCGGGGCGATCTCGGGGCGCCAGGCGATGGCGTAGAGCCGGCGCGCCTCGTCCTGCTCGTCGGGCGCCGCCATGGCCATCATCCGCGAGCAGACGTTGCGCAGCGGCATGTACATCGTGTTGGTCAGCGGACTGTAGGCGCCCGCCTCCCAGTCCTTGCCGCCGCTGGCGTGCGGGCAGGCCAGCACCGTCTGTCCAGCAGCGGTGAAGATGAGCTCCGCGTTCTCGGTCACCGCGCCGGTGGCCCCGTCGATGCCGCTGACCACGTTCTGGACGATGGTCGGTGTGGCCCACAGGAACTCGCCGGTCTCCCGGTCGAGGGTGTAGACGATGCCCGTCTTGCCGGGTATGCCGGTCACGACCCGGCGCACCTCGCCCGCGTTCAGCCGCGGGTTGATCCAGCTCACCGCGGACGGGTCCGGCCGCACCGCGGTGTCGACCAGCAGGCGCTCGAACGGGTGGTCGAGGTCCCAGTGGTCGTTCATGTGCTGGTAGTGCCAGACGATCTCGCCCGTATCGCCGTCCAGCGCGAGCGTCGAGTTGTGGTAGAGGTGCGTCAGGTCGGTGCCGCCGAGCATGTACTTCGGCGCCGGCGAGGTGACCGACGTCCCGACGTAGACCATGTTCAGCTCGGGGTCGTAGCTCGGCACCATCCACGAGCCGACGTGCGTCCGCTCCTCGAACGGCACGTCGCCCCAGGTCTCGTCGCCCGGCTCGCCGGGGGCGGGGATGAGGCGCGTGCGCCAGAGCTCCTCGCCGGTGGCGGCGTCGTGCGCGGTGATGACGCAGCCGTTGGGTCCGCCGCGCGGGTCGCAGCTACGCCCGGAGTACACCTTCCCGCCGGCGACTATCGGCCCCGAGGTCTGGTTGGCCGGGTTCACCCGGTAGTCGAGGATCTCGGTGTCCCACACCACCTCGCCCGTCTCCGCGTGCAGGGCGAAGATGTGATCGTCCATGCTGGTGTCGATGATCAGCTCGTCGTGGATCGCGATATTGCGGTTCGTGTCGATCAGGGTGCCGATCATGTAGTCGGCCAGGTCGTCCGGGCGGTCCCGCCGGTGCTCCCAGATGAGGTCGCCGGTCACCGCGTCGAGGGCCTGGATGATGTCGCGCGGATTCGGCATGAACAGCACCCCGTCGCGGACCAGCGGCGTCCCCTGCTGGCGGCCCGGGGTCAGCGCCCGCGACCAGACCAGCCGCAGGTCGCCGACGTTGTCCCGATCGATCTGATCGAGCGGGCTGTAGCCCCAGCCGTCCAGCGTCCGGCGCCACATCAGCCACTCGTCGGGACTCGGGTCCGCCAGCTCCGCGTCGGTGACCGGGCGGATGCGATCGGCTTCCTGCGCGACGGCCGGCGGCCCAGCGGTGACGGCCAGGGCGGCCAGGAGGCCGCACACTACGAGCGCCGGTCGGAACCGGGACAATGACCAGCCGGATGCGAGCATGACCCCTCCTCTGCGATTCGAGATCCTGGCTGATTATGTCATCCGGACGGCTCCGGCGGTTGTCGTCGGCCCGGCCCCCACCTGCCGTTCCATCAGGCGCAGCGCCTCGTCCGCGGAAACGGTTGTTCCTATTCGTAGCGGACCGCATCGACGGGCTGCAGCCGCGAGGCCTGCAAGGCGGGGTAGATTCCGAACACGAGCCCGACGAACACCGCACCTTTTCTTGCGCCCGAGGGGTGCGGTCGATCGCCACGTCCGCCACGTAGTCGCCGTCGGCGAACTGGGGAAACCTGGATCTCGCGCGCCACCACCTCGATTCGACGCCCCGTTCCGCAGCCAGACCCATCGAATTCCGATATGTCCAGAAGATCCAAACCCGGCGCTCTGGCAGGCCACGGTGATGTAGGTGTCGAGCACGGCGGGCTCGTCCCGCTCGTCCAGCGACACCCAGGCGACGGCCACGCCTTCCCGGCGCAGCTTGCGGCAACACTCCGCAAGCAGCGTGGTCTTGCCGAAACCGCCGGACGCCTTCAGCACCGTCAGCCGGCGGCGTGTCGGCATGGCCCGGTCCACGAGCTCGGCACGATGGACGTACCCCGCCACGCGGTCCGGGACGGTGATCTTCTGGACGAGTAGCCAGGGAAACGCTTGCGAGACCGACGATTCGGGACCCGGCCCGGAAGTACGTCTTGCGCGAGCCTCTGGATGCACTCACCTAACTCCTTCCCCTGTTCTGTGGTAGGACAGGGGTGAAATCACAAGGAGGATCGACCACCCATGGGCAAGCATGACAGGCGGACGTCGCGCCGCCAACTATCAACCTCGCGTTCGGTCTCGATCCAGGTGCCGCTGCCGTTGCTCGCCCTGCTCGGTGACGTCCGACAGGCGTTCCACGGCCTGTGCATTTCGACCGGGATGCAGGTGCTCCAGGCAATGCAGGAGGCGGACCGGGACGTGTTGTGCGGACCGAAGGGACGTCACCAGTCCGAGCGGACCCCGCGTGGCGTGGCGGGAGCGTGGAGAGTCACGTGACGCTGGGCGGTCGCCAGGTCGGTCTGCCGCGGCTTCGCGTACGTGACGCCGGGGGCGAGGTGCCGCTGGCCAGCTTCCAGTGGGCGGCGGCAACCGACGCGCTGGAGGCGCACACGCTCGAAGCGATCGCCGCGGGGGTGTCGACGCGGCGGTATGCGCGCACGCTGGACCCGGTGCCGGCCGCGGTGTCGGAGCGGGCCACATCGCGCAGCGCCGTGTCGCGGCGGTTCGTGGCATTGTCGACCCAACAACTGCGGGCGTTCGTCAGCCGGCCGCTGGGCGAGCTGGACCTGCGTGTGGTCTGCATCGACGGCAAGGTCTTCAAGGAACACTGCATCGTGATCGCGTTGGGGATCGACACTGCGGGGCGCAAACATGTCCTCGGCTTGCGTGAAGGTGCGACCGAGACGGCGGCGGTCTCGACGGCGCTGCTCAACGACCTGGTGACGCGCGGGTTGCCGACCGACCGGGCGATGCTGTTCCTGGTCGACGGGTCCGCGGCGCTGCGTCGCGCCATCAGCGACATCTACGGCTCGCTCGGCGTCGTACATCGCTGTCAGGTCCACAAGTATCGGAACGTGCTGGGCCATCTGCCGGAGCGCATGCACCATCTCGTCGCTGCCCTCGATTAGGTTGGCCCCACCCGCGGTCGGCGTCGAACAGGTCGCGTAATGTAGACTCGTCAACAGCAGGAACGGAGTTCGCCACCCGCGAATTCCAACAGCGAACGGGACATCCCCTGTGTGAATATAGAGCGATAAGATACTTCTATTTGGGCATAAGTTGGCGACTTTCAGTCCATGGGCAAGCAAACTTCGGGCCAACCGGCACACGCTGCCCGGTCTTGACCGCCCGCTGCCTGCGGACGGTCCCTATAGCGGCTACCCGGACGGCTTACTGGCCGCTCACCCTTCCTGGAAACTTCGCGCCCAGTGCCGGAGGCGGTGGCGGGTTCATGATCCTGCTGGCTTCGGAACGCGACGTGGGGCTCAACCTCAGCCTCAGTCTGGGCCTCCGATATCTCGCGGGCGGCGACGTCAACTACCTCACGAAGGGTGCGATCCAGCGTGACGAGCACGGCGCGACATTCGAGCCTGCGCGCTCACCGTTGAACATGTTGAGCACGCAGATCGGCATGGCGTTCGAATTCTAGCCGGCACGCGGCAAGCAACCCGGCAGACCGTGGCAGTTGGCGCCGCTGGAAGCGGCTCCGGCCCGGCCGGCTGCATACGCCACGGTATCAGCGACCCGCCTCCTCGACACGCCCGCCACCCAGATAGATGGCGACGTCCAGGTTCCCTTCGTGGCAGGCATATTCGTACATCTCGTACCCCGGGGCCCGCGTCAGCGGCATCGAGATTGTCCAGGGCCGGTCGTACACGTCGGGATCCTCGATCGTCGCCTCCCACAGGATCTCATCCCGGGACACGCGGGTAAAGCGTTCCACGACGTGCATGGAATCGCCAACCGGGAGCCCTTTCAGGCGCCCCCCATTGGAGCTCGTCACGATCATTGCCCGGTCGTTGAAGTTCGTCGTGTCCACGACCAGCGTGTCGCCCTCCCAGTGGGCGCGGGCATCACCCGTCCAGAGCTCGACGTCACCGTCGATGTGTGCCCGATCGGTCACCGGAATGATGCGCGCTTCGTGGATCATCTCGTGCAGGATCGCGACGAGGCCTGGCGCCTGCAGGATGCGATACGCGTTGTTGTAGCCGGTCGGCAACATCGAGCCCGGGACACCGCGCGTGATGCAGCGGTCCCAGGTGCTCATCGCACGGTAGTCATCGCGTTGACGCGCAAGCCTCTCTTCCCGGTCCGCGGCGGCCCACGCCTTGACCGGCACGCGCCCGTCGGGCGGATCGACGACCAGCGATGTCTGCCGTGTCGACAGCAGGCGATCTCCCGCGTCCATCCAGACGTTGTACGCCCCCAGCACTTCCGGTCGCCTGGCATTCGTCTGCTCCTCGAGCAGCGCGGCCTCTTCTTCCGTGAAGACAGCCCTGTTCGCGGCCGACTCGGGGACGACCACCCCGGAGTACGGCATGGTGTTGCCGCGCTCGAACGGCGTAATCGACGCGTTCGTCCAGACGCCTTGCAGATCGGGCCGGCCGTCCGGCATCCGCGGTAACGTCCCATCCGATTCCGGTGCCTGGCCCGCGGCCGGGATTGCAAACAGCGCTACCAGCGCCACCTGGATACCCCGCCGCCGCAACGAAGGGAATCGACTGGTCATCGAACTACCTCTTGGCGTTCTTGATCAAACCGAGAGCTCCACATCCCAACTGGTGAAGCGTTCCAAAAAAGTGGATATGCGTAGGAAGTGTACCTCGCCAGGGGCAAGGTCGAACACCGGGTCGTACGTCCTTCCATTCGACAGGCGGATCAACACGCTGGCAGTAACAGCAGCGTTCGTTGTGTTGACCAGCCTGCCGTCGAATCCTCGGAGGTTCAGATCGTAGCGGACATCGAGATCGACGCCACCCTGGCTCACCCTGGCGACGTCGTTGATTCCGTATTGGAGATCCGTTTCGCTTGGTCCGAATGGGCTGTCACAGCCGGCAAGCAGCGTAGCGAGGGCAGCCATCAAGGCGGAGGCACGGGCGATGGCGGCTCCTTGAGGTTTCATCATGGGGCTTCTATTCGGTGAGCGGTCCGGGTCGGGCCGCTCACCTCCTCGCAGCGCAGAATAGCACGGGAAGAAGACTCGCGGCCGGCTTCGCGGACCCTTGTCGGGATGGCGGCTCTCGGCGCCTCGCTCTACAGGATCAAGGTAGTGCGAAGACGGATAGCTTTCTCCCGGCCGGTCCCATCCGGTCCGAAAACACCGCGTTTTCAGGCCTGTTTTCTGGAATAACGGTCCAAGGCAAGGCAGGACAGTTCAGCCAAATCCGATGCATAATGTGGTAACCTAGTGGTAAGCTTATTTCACAGGAAACGCCATGACGAGGTTGACGGCTCGACAGGTGCAGACGCTGCGCAAGCCGGGCAGGTATTCGGACGGGCACGGGCTGCATCTGTTCGTACAGCGTAGCGGGACGCGCTCCTGGGTGCAACGGCTCACGGTGCCGGGCCGGGGCAGAGTCGACCGCGGGCTCGGCTCGGTGGACGTCGTCAGTCTGGCGCAGGCCCGCGCGTGGGCGCTCGACAACAAGCTCGCGGTCAAGCGGGGCGAAGACCCGTTCGCGGGGCCGCAGCGCTCGACGGCGCCGACGCTGCGCAAGCTCGCCGGCAAGGTCGCCGACTCGAACCGGGCGCGGCTGTCACCGAGCGAACAGAGGGCGCGGGCGGCGACGCTGGAGCGGCACGCAGCGGAGCTGCTCGACCTGCCGGTCGATCGGGTCGGCAAGCCGGAAGTGCTGCGGGCACTCGAACGGGTGTGGACATCGCTGCCGGGGACCGGCCGGAAGCTGCGGACGGCGCTCGGCGCTCTCTTTCGCCATGCGCGGGCGGCGGGGCTGATCGAGGTCGATCCGGTTTCGGCGGTGGCCGGCGCGCTCGTTCCCCAGCCGGCCGTACGCCAGCACATGCGCAGCGTGCCGTACGCCGACGCGCCGGCGGCGATGCAGCGGATCGAGATGTGCCGCGCGACGCTGTCGGCGAAGGCGTGCCTGCGGTTCCAGATCCTGACGGCAGCGCGCCCGTCCGAAGCCCGGCTTTCGACGTGGGGAGAGATTGCCGAGGACGCGCGCGAGTGGCGTATCCCGGCCTGCCGGATGAAGCGGAACCGCGAGCATGTGGTACCGCTGGTTCCTGCGGCCGTGGCGTTGCTCGGCTCGGTGCGGCCGCTGCGCCGGCACGACGGCGACGACGCGTTGGTTTTCCCGAGTCCGCAGGCGGGGGCCGGCTCGTTGTCGGCGGCGACCGTGGCCGGGGTCATGAAGTCGGCCGGTCTCGCCGGCGCGGGGTCGCCTCACGGCTGGCGCTCGACGTTCCGCACGTGGGCATCGGAGCGCGCGGACGCCGATTACGCGGTGATGGAAACGAGTCTGTCGCATGCGGTCGGCTCGGCTGTCGAACGGAGCTATTCGCGGTCGACGTTTCTGGACAAGCGCCGGGCACTGCTCGACGCATGGTCGGTGTTCCTTGCCGGCGACGTCGCGGTCGCCGAGGGCGGCCTGGGCCTGCGTCCGACAGCACCGTGGTGAGTGCCCGGCTCAGGTTCCCGAAGCGAGTGCTGCAACCTGCGCTGGCGCTGCTCGGGCCCGCACCTCGGAACGAGCGTAGGAAACGCCTGGAGCCACGCCGCGGTTCACTGTCTCTTCATGGTTGCGTCACCTCCGACGCGGGGACGCGACTTCAGGTAGCCGAGGATCTCGTCCTCGAACCAGCCGACCGCCTTGGGTCCGATCCTGACCGAGGCGGGGAAGAGTCCCCGTTTGCGCAGCGCGTAGATCGACGAACGCGACAGCCCGGTCGCCTCCTTGACGTCCTTCAACCGAAGAATCCGCCTGGTCATCCCGCACCTCTTTCTGATGGCCCCGGCCCAGTCCGGCGGCGGTGTGGAGTATTCAGAACGGCGGTCACCGGAGGCCGCGCTCCACGGACCTGCTTCCGGTTGGAAGTCCCTGAACTGGAAGGGAGGAACTCGTCGCAGGGCGCGATAGCTCCGGGGATGCCGGCCGCGTCTGTGCAGCGGCGGGAGACGGTGGCGGGCGAGCGTCCGAGGCTGCAGGGCGCAGTTCGCCATCGACGTGCGGCTGCTGCCGCCACCGGCGATGCACCGGGATAGCGCGCCGGGGGCTTCGTCGACGACGATGAGACCTCCAGCGACACGCTCGCCGGTTCGCACACCGTCCCGGCGGATACGTCCGGGACCGCCGGCGGCTCGTCAGCCGCCGAGGCGGGCGGCAGCACGACTCGCCCCTCGCCTCGCGGCGCACCGACTCGCCGGAAACGTCGGGCGCCGAGAATCACCGACGCGTGGGCCGAGCAAGAAGCCATCCGCGAGATCGTGGTGTTTCCCCGCACGAGCACGGCGCAAGCACCGCGCGCGGTGCGGATCCTCAAGACCTGCGGCAACGACGCGGTCGAGGTCTGCTCGAAGTCGACGAACCTGATCCGCACCGCGCTCGACCTCGAGCGGGTTGTCTGCGGGAAGGGCGAATCCTACGTTGCGGTTGAGGACGTGCTCCACCGAGACGCTGCACCGACGCGCGGGGTCGACGCCGAACGCCGGATCGAAGCCCGGCATCCGCCGAGCGGGGTTGTGCCCGGGCTCCAGCGTGAACTGGAGCAACCTGCTCAACGAAACGGTCGACGCCGGCGTGACGCCGTTCGTCTGGCTCCGGCAGTTCGAGCCGGGCAGCAATACCGCTGACGCCAACCGGCTGGCGGACCCGCCGCCGAGCGGAGCGACCGAAGGTCCGCCACCAAGTGAAGCGACGCGTTCGCCGGCACGAGTCGAACACCTCGCGCTCCGAGAAGCTCCGCCCGCCCGTCCGCCGCCGAGCGGAACGACCCCAGGATCCGGCTCCGAGAGTAGAACGGCCCCCGTTCGCCGGCGCCGAGTCGAACACCTCGCGCTCCGAGAAGCTCGCTCTCTTGAACGCCGCCGAGCGGGAGCGCAAGTGAAGTGACCCGTTTCCCCGCACCGAGTCGAACACCTCGCGCTCCGAGAAAGCCCGTCCTGACCGGTCGCACCGAGCGGAGCGACCCGGCACGGCCCACCGAGTCGAACACCACACGTCCCCCGAGAAGCCCGCCCGCATCGGTCGCACCGAGCAGATCCGGCAACCGAGTCGAACACCTCGACGCGCCGAGAAGCTCGCCCTCACGAACGCCGCCGAGCGGAGCGGCCCCGGGTCCAGCACCACGCCGACGCCGCTACCGGGCCGGCGCGCCTCCCCGAGTCGGCGCGCAAGCAGCCACGGACCCGGAGAGGGGAGGCACAACGGACGACAATTGCTCCAGCGAACGCGGGCGGACGGGCGGAACACGGGCGGGCAAGGCAACGCCTGTTGCATTCCTGCTCCCCGGCTCCCACGCCACCCGTCTGCGACCCCGAATCCGCGACGCTGCGGGCCTGACGGCCCCCACCTTCAACCCGGCCCGTTCGGGCCATTCCGCTCCGGAGGACACACGACCCATGCCCATCAAGGACTTGCTGCGCCCCGAACAGCTCGCCGCGCTGCGCCGCCTGCGCAAGCGCATCGTCAACCGCACGGCCATGCGCCGCTACCGCGCCGACCCGCTCTACTACAAGCGGCTGTGCGCCGGCGTCGACCTGCCGCTCGAATCCGGCACCTGCGGCCGTCTGGTGAACCGCTCGAGCGGCGAGCGCTGCTACCGCTGCTGGCAGCGCCGCCAGTGGCTGCTGAACCACGCGATGACGCCGTACGAAATCGCCGTCACGGGCACGCTCGCCGACGAGATCGAGCACGACGTCGCCGACCGCGAGCACGAAGACGACCCGCACACCGGCGCCATCGTTCCCCTGCTCGACGCCGTCGACGACATGCTCGCACCCGCCGACCGCTGCCTGCGCTGGTAGCGCCGGCGACGCCACCGCCGGCGACGCCCGGGCGGAACATCTCGTCCGCCGCGGCGAGCGAGCGGGGGCGCTCAGAGGCGCGCTGTGGGGCTCGGGGATTCCGCTTGACCTTGGCGTAGGATTCCGCCCTTCCCGCAAACAACCCTCGAGCTGTCCGACGGCGCCCTCGTCGCCGACACGGTGGTCGACACGCCGTGCGCGTTCCTCCCGGTGAGTTCCGGGAACGCGCCGATCTCCGCGGATCTCCCGCCCGCGAAAAAGATCGGTCGCCGGGGGAACCAGACACCCAGTTCCAGCGTGTGTGGACGCCTCCGAAGATGCAAGCCTTTTTTTGAGTCTCCTTCCGCGCTCAGTCTGCTCGAGTGGTTCTCCGCGACATCGGAGCGGCTCCCCAGCGCCGCGCTTGTTCCCGTGGAACGCGGGCCATTCCGGCTGGCCCGCAAGCGCTTCCCGCACGGTCGGCTGCGACTGTCACCCGCAGGGCCGTAGCGAAGCGAAGGAGCCGCGCAGCGGCTTGACAGCCGCAGCCGACCGTGCGCGAGGTAGACGCCTCCGAGCGCAGCGAGGGCCGAAGCCCGTTCTCCCGCGTTTCGGAACGTTCCAGTCCTTCAGATGGTCCGGAGCATGCGGTCAGGTGCTGTCGTGTGTCCGGCCTCATTACATGCGGCATATCCTGCGCCGCGGGCCCGTATGGAGATACGCGGGTCGGGTCCAAATCGTCTAAATGTGCTCGAAGGCACTCGCAAGATCGCTGGTTTTCCCGACCCCGTCTCTTTTGACCGTTTGCCCTTACCATCTTCCGACCTGCTCGCATTCCCGACGGCGCCGCACCCGGCTCCTGTTTCTCAGACGGTCGGCAGCGGCGCCCGGTAGTACTCGTTCTTCGTCATCAGCGCCCAGGCGATGCGCGCCCTCCGGTTGGCCAGCGCCACCGCGACCAACATGCGCGGCTTGCGAGCCAGCATCCGGGCCAGCCACGGGTCCTTCGTGCCGCGGCGCGCCGCCCAGCCGACCGTCGCCATCGCGCCGACGACCAGCAGTCGCCGGAGATCGCGCTGATCTTCGATATCCTCCCCAGCTTCGGCTTCCCGCCGGTCGAGCTCTGCCGGGGAACCAGACCCAGCCAGGCCGCGAAGTCCCGCCCGCGACGGAAGCTCTCCAGCGGCGGCGCGAAAGCCTGGATCGCCATCGCGCACAGCGGTCCGATGCCCGGGATGCTCATCAGCCGCACCGCGTTCGTCTTCGCGCGGCTCACGCAGGTCCCTCTCCAGTTCCGCGATCTTCTCGTTGAGCTCGGCGATGTGAACGACCAACAGCGCGCCCAGTTCCCGAACCGGGCCCCAGCCCCGAATCGGCATCTTCAATCGCGTCTGACAACCGACCCACGTGCGCAGGCCCTTGCGGCGCACGACGTCCGCGAAGTGTCCGCGCAACGCGTTGATCGTCTGCGTGCGCTGGCGCCCAGCGGTCGTGCGAACAGCATGCCTTGCGACCGTCCCGCGTCTTCAACGGCGCATCGTCGGCCCGAGGCCGCCTCGCAACGGACCCGGCGCCACATTCGGGTTCTGCGGTACTCGCCCGCGCGGCGCCAGGCCCGCACGTCATGCCAGATCTCGCAACTGAAAACTCCGCTTCGCCAATCGATGCCGATGATGGTAGCGTGCTCCATAGGATGCCTCCTCTTCCAGGTGGTGCGTCGCAACAGCTCCACCTTGGCACATTCCTGCCGTTGAGAGGAGGCGTCCACCCCATCATCTAAAAGGCCGTCCGGCACCGAGTAGTACAACACTCGGTACCGGAGCCCGTTTTTTCCGCTCAAATCCTGACCGTCCGCCGACCCCGCCGCTGGCCTTTCCTATCAGCCCAGCTTCCCCCGCCCCTCGACGACCGCGGATCACGCGCCCTGGGCACACGGCGGTCCGAACGCGGCCCGTCCGCTCCACGCAACGGACCCCGATTCGGGCTGGTACTCCCCGCGCGGCGCCAGGTCATGCCAGATCTCCGTCGAATCGCCGGGAAAGACCCGCGCGGCTCGGGCTAGATGAGGCGGCCTCGTCGCGCCTTTGTCGGTGTCGGACACGATGGCGATCGCGCAGAAGCTCTACGAGGCGGGGAAGATCACCTGCATGCGCTCGGATGCGGTGATGGTCGCTCCCGAGGCCCAGGTTGCCGCGCGCAGTCTGGCTGACGGCCGCGTTCGGCGAGGGAGCCGTGCCGGCCGAGCCGCCGCGCCACGAGTCGAAGGAAGGCTCGCAGGAGGCGCACGAGGCGATCCGGCCTACCGACCCGGCGGCCGGCGGTCTGGTCGCCCAGGAAGGCGAGGCGGTCGGCCGCGAAGAAGGAGTCGTCCGAGAAGGCGGCGTCCGAGCAGGCCGCTGCCGACCGGCGGCTGCCGTCGCGTTGCGCATCGTGCGGTGGGGCGCAGCAACGCTGGAAAGGTGTCCGGCGGCTACGTGCACCTGTGCGCGGCGTGGCCCGCGTACGGGGGCGTGGCGTTCGAGCCCGGGCGCGGTGCGGGGGGCCGGCGAGCCGGCCCCCCGCTCCAGGCCGGCGGTCCGGCGGCCCTGACGTCGATCGTTTGACTTTCGCCTACGGGAGCAGGGGGTGGAGCCCGGAAATGCACCACTTTCATGGAAAGAATTTAGCAAGTGCAAACGGCACCATTCGTGGTGCATTTCTCGATCGTCAGGATATTGACACCCTATAGAAATTGAGCGCGCTTCCTGTAGACATACTAGAGACTTGGGTCTGCTGACCCAATCCCAGGAAAAAATTTGGCAAGTGAAAGCTTCGCCGTTTTTTCGCGAAACGTCCCCTCCGGGTGACAGGCACGGTGTTTTCCGCAATTCAGACTTTCGCCCCTGCGGAAGTGGCGTTTCCGGACTCGGCGGGGTCCACGAGAACAGCAACGGCACCATCCGGGTCGAGAACGCTGCGTGGATGCCCCCGCCCCAGGGCGCTTCTGCGCACCCCGGATACGCTACGACCGCGACGCGTTGGCGCCGAGAGCCTCGACCATCCGGATCTCCCTGGAGCTTCTCCAGCGCCTCGACGGTACCCGGCATGCCTTCGACTATCGCAAGACGGAAGACCTCCGAACGGTTCGAGCCGTACCGCGCCGCACGATCGTCGCAAGCCTTGACGGCCGCCGCCGCCAGGAACACGACCACGCGCTTCATCCGCCAGAAAACCTCCAGCACGCCATGACGAGATCCGCCCGAATCTTCAAAAACCGTGCACCACGGTTGCAACGTTCAGGAAAAATCGGCGACCGAACCGCGCCATCGCCGTTTCGACTGGGGTCAAGATCGAGTTCGTTCGTGGGTCCAGCAAAGATGCCCCAGTCCCGGAAACGCCCGGAGCCCGAAAGGGCAATTGGTGAACGCCCGCCGATGGAACCCCCGCGGCCCCAGTAGCTCCGGCGGATCCCCGAACAGACCCCACGCATCAGTCCCGAGCTTACGGAATCAAAGGCCGCACGCGTCCGGTGAAGGCACGCCAAACGACTGCAAAAACACAGCTTGCAAGCAAGTGCAGCCAGACGGACACGCACCGAGAGGACGTCCTCACCGACCGCTCCAACGAGCCCTGAACGAAAACGCGAAAACAGTGCACCATTTCACCGTACGTTCACCCGCAGAGGGCACTGTCGTGCAGGCGTACAGAGTTCAGAGATCCAGAAGGGTGAGCGACCCCGGTTCCGGCGTCGCTCACCCAGTATTTTTCCCTGCGGGAAGGCCGTTTCGGCGATCACGCGTTCACGGTGAAGTGCAATGGCACTGATCGCCGAAAGCATGGCCCCAATGCGCTGCGACGCCATGGCCCCAGTTCAGGCCGTTCGATGGCCCAGTTCTCGATTCAGGGGGTGAAGCGCCCCCGAGATCGCAGCTCACCGGGCCGCAGATCACCGAAACGCCGGTGGAGATGTCGTCGAGCAGGCGCGCCGCCGAGACCGGCAGAGTCGTCCGCACGTCCAGGCGCACGCTCTCCTCCGAGACGCCCGTTGAACAGATGCGGGCCGCCGAGCAGGCGCAGCACGTGAGGCTGCGTCCGCCCCCTCGTCGGCGTGGCATGCGTCGTCGCCCTTTGCCGAGCGAGGCGGAGCGTCGACGTGCTCAGGCTCAGAAGTACGGCGGGACGAACACCACCGGTTTGCTGCCAGGGTCGTACTCGGGGACCGGCGCCGCCGGCCGGTCGTTGTTGCGCCTGCCCTGGTTGAAGAGGTTGCGTACGGTGCGAACGCTCTTCATCGTGTAGCGGGTGCGGGAGTTGGGGAACTCGGCCTGCCACAGCAGCGCCAACTACTCGTCGGTCAGCCGCCACCGCGCGTTTGGAGGCGAGCGTCCAGTCCTGGAACTCCATCACGCGGCGGCCGAGGAACCGCCCGCTGCGCGCCTTGTCCGGTACCGGGAGCATGCCGTCGGCCTCGATGAAGCCGGGCGGCAGCCCGGGGCCGAGCGCGGGCAGGATGACGAGTGGCAGCGCGGTTGCGGCGGCCGTGGTCCTCCGCTCCTGGGAAGCCACTCGACGCTGTCCAGCAGTTGCACGAGGCGCTGGCGCTCGCCGGCCGCAAGCCGCTTGCGCTGGTCGGCGGGCCGCCGCCGGGTCAGGGCCTCCAGTTCCACGAGCCACTCCAGGTCGCTGCGCACCTGCCCTCGACCGCCGTCCACAGCACGGTCGTCTTCCCCGACCCGGGACGGCCATGCACTAGGCGCACCGGGCCTTCGCGCCGGATGAACTGGAGTTGATCCGGCGTCCAGGCCCGGCCGACGAGGTCGGCGTCCTCGATCTCGTGCTGCGAGAAGGCCAGGTAGTCATCGAGGGCGCCGGCCCTCAAGACGCCCGTGGTCGTCGTGGTGCCGGACCGCGCGGACCAGGATGCCGCCGCGACCGGGGAACGCGATGTCACGGGCGGGCCGGCTCCCCTGCACCGTCCACCACAGGTAGTACTGCACGTCTCGCCTCCCGGTTGAGCGACACCAGCCGGCCGCCCGCCGCGTCGAAGACCGCGACTCCGACCGGCGAGGTCTCGACCAGGGCCGCGAGGTCGGCCCGCGCCTGCTGCTCGCCGCGGTGCGTGCGGGCGTTGGCAATCGCCGCCGCCGCCTGCGACGCGAACAGCACCGCGCCGGGGGCGTCTCCCATCCGGGTCGCGGCGGCGCGCGAGGACGCGCAGGTCGCGGTCTCGGTCTGCGACGAGGGGCCGGGCGTGGCGCCGGAGCGCTTGCCGAATCTGTTTCGCAGGCACCCCGGCGGCGGAGAGGGCGCCACGGCGGGCCACGGCCTCGGACTCGCGATCTGCAAGGGGCTGGTCGAGGCGCACGGCGGGCGTATCCGGGCCGAGAGCGCCGGCCCCGGCTGCGGCACGACCTTCACGTTCACGGTTCCCGTGGCCGGCGAGCCCACAGCCGCGGCGGCGGGCCACGCGGCCGGGCCGCCGCCGGCCGCAGACCGCGACGGACCGCCGCGCGTCCTCGTCGTGGACGACGACCCGCGGATGCTGCGCTTCGTCCGCGACGCGCTCTCCGAGGCCGGCTACGCCCCCCTCGTGCTGGGCGCGCCGGAGGACCTGGCGCGCATCATCCGCACCGAGAGGCCGCATCTGGTCCTGCTCGACCTGGTGCTGCCCGATGTCGACGGCATCGAGTTGATGCAGCAGGTCCCGGAGCTGTCCGACCTGCCGGTCATCTTCATCTCCGCCTACCGCCGCGACGATACCGTCGCGCAGGCGCTCGAGGCGGGCGCGGCCGACTACATCGCCAAGCCCTTCTCACCGACCGAGCTGGTGGCGCGGGTGCGGGCGGCGCTCAGACGCCGCGCCGCGCCCGAGCCGTTCGTGCTCGGGGCGCTCGCCATCGACTACGCCGAGCGCCGGGTTACGGTCGGGGGCGAGGCGGTCGAACTGACCGCCACCGAGTACGAGCTGCTGCGCGTGCTCTCGCTCGAGGCAGGCCGGGTCGTGACCTTCGACACGCTACTGCGCCGGGTCTGGGCCAAGCGCGAGAAGGCCGATGCGAACCTCGTGCGCAGCTTCGTCAGGGACCTGCGCCGCAAGCTCGGCGACAGCGCGGACAGCCCGCCTACATCTTCAGCCAGCGCGGCGTCGGCTACCGCGTGGCGAGGCAGGCCGGCCGCTGAGGACGCGGCCTGCAGGCGTCTGCCTCGCCTTGATTCGCCGCGCCGGCGACCGACGCCGCCCGCAGCATCAGTCCGCACGACTCCGCCATCACCGAGATGCACGGCGCTGCGACCGGTGCGGCCCCGATGGGCGACGTTGCGATGGGCGGTGGGACCCCGATGCGGATGGGCTCGCGGACGAAGCTCCTGCGGGACCTCCCCGATCCGAGACTCGGATGCCTGTTCCGCCTCGAGACGGGCAATCCGCACGCAGAGCCTCGCGACCATCAATCGCCGAGCGGTCCGCTCCCGCGTCACATCGTCAGCCGCCTCGCGCGCGGACGGGGCGAAGAGCGCCGCACACCGACCATCGTATCGTAGCGGGGTCGAGAACAACGACTTGCCACCCCGCTTGGTATGTCTACTTGCCCGTCGATCCGCTCCAGGTCGTGCCACGTGCCGGTCAGACCGGCCGCCCGGGCGGGCATCGCGGGCACTGCGGGAGCAGGAGTACCAACGTGGCCGGCGACGAGGACGCGCATGTCCTGAGCGCGGATCTGCTCGAGGACGCCGCGCCGTACCACGCCGATGATCTGGTGGAGCACTTCGCCGACGACGCGCCGCCGGAGGACCGCGTGCAGGCGCGGACGAAGGACGCGCGGGGTTTGATCGGCACGGCCCACGGGCGGGCATGGCAACGGGCGTGCCAGGCGATGCGCCTGCTCGGCGACCCGCATCTGCCCAACGGCGTCTCGGACGAGAATGTCCGCATCGAGGCGCGCACGACCCCTGCTGTCCACCGTGGCCCGCCTGCTCGTCGACGGGGTCCCCGCCGCGGTCCGCCGTCACGAGGTGGTCAACATGGCCGGCGAAGCGATCGTGCTGCTCGGTGCGTCCGACCGGTACGCGCAGGCGCTGCACGCGCTGGATGCGTGGACGCAGGCGCCGCGGACGGCGCAGTTCGCGCTGCTCGACGCCACGCTCACACTCGACTCCGACGGGAGCTGGCTGCGGCAGGCGCTGCCGCCGGTGGCCCAGCGATTGCGCGACGCCGTCCAAACTTCGCCAGCGACACGACCGCGGCCGCCGCCTACGCAGACGACGTCGAGGGCTGACTGCAGACTGACCGGCTATGCAGGCGACGCCGCGGCGACGGCCCGGGCGCTGCGTTGCCGGGCCGTCGATAGCCTGACGGATGGTGGAGAGACGCTGGCGGCCGCCCGGGTCCTGGTGGCCGTCAAGCCGCCGGACCTGGCGCGCACCAGGCGCGCCTCGGAAGGGTGCGGAAAGTGCAGGGCCGCCTCGAGGACGCCGCCGAGACGTTCGAGGTGGCGGAAATGCCGGCCGACGCGCTTCGCAACTGGCGTGCTGCCGGCAAGTGGCAGCAGGCTGTGCGGCTGGCCGACGGACAGGAGCGCAGTGACCTGGAAGGCTCGTTGAGCTCGACACCCTGGTCCGGCGCCGGCCCGCGGGTCAGGGCAAGCGCCTGACCGCCGACGAGCGCGAGTGCTTCGTCCAGTTGCTGGACTCCGTCGAGCGCCTCCCCAGGAGCGCTAGGACCGCGGCCGTTGCTTCGGCGCTGCCGCTCGTCATCCTGCCGGCGCTCGGCCCCGGGCTCCCGCTCGGGTTCATCGAAGCCGACGGCATGCCTCCGGCCCCGGACAAGGCCCGCACCGGCCGGTTCTTCGGCCGCCACGTAATGGAGTTCCAGCGCCTCCAACTGCTGTGGCAGGCCGAGTTTCCCAACTCCCGCACCCGCTACACGATGAAGAGCGTCCGCACCGGCGCAATCTCTTCAACTTGGGGAGGCGCAACAACGACCGGCCCCGGACGCCGATCCCGCAGTACGACCACGCTGGGAATCCTGTGTTCGGACATGCCGTACTTCTGACTCCATGGATGGCGAGACCTCGCGGGAATGGTTGTCCAGTCCGGTCCAACACAATCCACGCGTCGATTGCACATGGAGTGGGAGGCGTTGATGCCTCCCGTTTCCGGGCGGGCGCCGCCTGTTTGTCCATCGTGTCAGCGTAGCCGCATGGGAGGCTGGGCGCTCCGTCACCGACTGCTTCGTCGTCGGAGAGCTACCAATATGGGTAGGGACAGGAGAGGTGCGCTTGGGGTAATAACTCTCCATCTGGGGTATCCATGTAACCGGAGCTGCCCCGCGCCGTTGCTCGCCCGGGCGGTCCGTGAAGGACACGCAACGCTCTCGGCGGGCGCACAGGCACCAGGAGGCTACTGGCGGGGTTCGTCGGCCGCGATGAGGTCCTGTTCGGGCCCCAGGTTTGCGGTCCGAGGCGATTTCGAGCACCCCGAGAGAACCTCGCCCGGGCACGATGGTGATCCGTCGCCGCAGTTACGTCCCTGACTCCGGTTAAATGGATACCCCAAATCTCGCCTTATGCGAGCACCACGGCTCGCAGCATCTCGCGGTCAAGCTGGTCGCCGTGGGGCGGAGCACCGGGCTTCCGGGGTTGCCACAAGGCGACGACTGGACGGCGTGGGACGCCCGCGAGATGCGGGCCGCCGTCGAGTACCTGGAGCGGTTGCGCGTCCGATAGTCGGCCGATACCTTGACCTCTGCCTGCGCGACCGGCTGCTCCAGCTCCTCGACACAACGTCGCCTGCAGCGGATCCTCAAGTCACGAATTGTGCACGAAACTGTACACGGCGGCTGCAATCGCTCCATAGACGCAAGCAAATGAGCGAATACCCACGAGTTCGCCCGGTGAACCGGCACGTAAACCGCCCGCCACGGCTCAATGTCCGTCACAGATCCAAGCCCGTGGAGTATACTGCCCCACCGGACAGCTATCGCGCGGTCCGACGCATTCCATGACGTCGTCGCCAGCGCGAATCCGGTACTAATGTGGAAGAGCCCGATTTCAGCAGGCCACCAATGAAGATCTCCGAGAAATCACTTGAACTGAATGTGGGAGCTGAGTTGCTGCATCTCCTGCGTGGCACCTGGGGAATGCCGAAGGCATATTTCCGAGGCCTCACGCAGCGCGAAGAGAAACAGCAGGGCGTGGACTTCTTCGCTCAACTGAATCCAACAGTAAAGATTTTTGCCTTCCAATTCAAGGCACCCAAAGGTCGGAACGACCAAGTGCCGTACAGATTCACTCTAGTGGGCGAGCAGCATGAGCGGCTTCATGAGCTGGCTCGAGAATGGCCGGATGGTGTGTTCTATGTTTTGCCCTTCTACGCGTCGCACGAGAAGCTACAACTCGACGTTCCAGCCTTAGTACAGGACACTTGGCTGCTACCGGTTGAGCCGATGGTGCCTTCCCAGGTGTTCGGTTCGAACAAGACTAAGGTCGTGCGCTGCCGGCCTGGCATGGCGTTCGTGAATCCAGAGTATAGGCTTCGGAATGCGAGGGATGTGCCGCTCTCTCAACGAGCCGGAATCCCAGCGAAGGAATTCGCGGCCTGGTACAGTAGTTTGCGTGGCCACGAAGCTCGCTCGGCACACCATTCGCGAAGAATGAATCCGTGGGTTGTTAGGGGGCTGCGAGTTGTCATCGCCGAACCATGAGTAGCGTGGAACGGCCATTCGTGTTGAGCTGCGAGTTACCAGTCTGGCATAAGATACAGATCTCGGTGAGCGTTGACATCACGTCGCCTCATCAGAGTCGCGGGTCTTCGAAGCATGCGTGGCACCCGAGATCCAACGTCACGGCAAATCGCCCACAGTTCTCACAAGGCCTTAGATGATCGTCTCCATAGTCCTCCAGATCCAATTGCTCTGCCAAGCTGAACCACTCATCTTGTTCTAGAAACTTAAGTTCGTCCAGAACATCTATCTCAATCGGTGGGTCTTGAGCAAAAAGGTTTGATACGGAAACTCTCATGCGGCGCCTCGACAAGTACAAGAGCGCCAGCAGTGCGACAGTAGCGTCAACGATTTCGAGTCTCGCGATCACGGGCTCGTGCATCAGCTTGTTTCGTAGTTTCGCCAAGGGTGGAAATACAGAGCGCATGATGCGTGTTTCCCCAGGGGAGAGATATGCACCGCTATTGTGTCGCAACAGCCGTTTGGTTGCGGCTAGGGCAGGATACTGGCCACGCGGTCGACGGGGAAAGAGGTCAGCCAGTAGCAGATTACAGTACACTTCAGACGCGTGAGCTACGCTGAGGACCGCCCATTTCTTGTCGTGAAAGTTGTCACCTCGCGAGCTCAGCTCGCTATAGTGAGATAGTGCGTGTAATAATGAGTCCAAATAGTTGCGCCGAAAGCCTGCTAAGAGCGTGTCGCGGGTGGGGTTAGTCATCCGCGGCCTCGTCGTTCCGAAATTAGGCCCGGCGCAAGAATAACTTCCGTTTTTTCGTCACATGGGTTCGATGGTGTAGTTCCATTTGGGCAGGGAGCTGTCGGGTGTGATGCGTAACTCCTGCATCTGCGCGTCGGTGACCTTGACGCCGGTCTTGTAGGTCTTGCGAACCCGGTGCGCGCGCACCCGCAGTCCGGTGGCGGTTCGTGTGGTGCGCAGGTACTTGAGGATGGTCTCGTAGCTGTCGAGCGGCCGGCCGGCCCAGTTCTTGGTGACCTCGCAGAACATGCGGTGTTCGATGGGATTCCACTTCGACGTGGCCGGCGGGTAGTGGGCCACACTCACCCGCAGTCCGTGCCGGTTGGCGAGGCGGTGTTGGAGGTTGAATTTCCAGGCGCGCGCCGTGCAACTGTTGCTGCCGCCGCCATCGGCCAGGATCTGCAGCGCGTTGGCCTCGGGATAGTGCTTGCAGCCCTCGGTGCGCCACCACTTCTCGATGCAGTCGACGGCAAACGCCGGGGTGTCGGCGGTCTGGCCGACGAAGACGGTGCCGGCGTTGGCCCGGGTGTCGTAGATGCCGTAGGGGATGGCGCGGCCCTCGGCATCGGAGCGGAAGTCGTGGTCGTTGACCAGTTCGGGGCTGTGGTCCCTGTACCTTTCCCAATGACTTCGCGCGGATGGTCTCGCGGAGTCGGGCAGACCGCCGGGAGCACCACGCGGTCCCAGTGCATCAAGCACCTCAAGTGGACTTGTGCCCCGGCGGTCCAGTCACCGATGGATGCCCCGTGGGGAGTTTGCGCCGCTGAGCGCCAGTACAGAGATGATGAAGCGGCTGATCCCCGCCTGTGAGGTGGTAGCTTGCGCTCCACAGTTGCAGTTGCGCGCTTTGCAGCGCAGGGAGGAGACCAGCCGTGGAATATGGTGCGATAGATCTGCACAAGAAGGAAAGCCAGATTCGAATCGTGACCGAGGATGGCGAACTGGTCGACCGCCGGGTCGCGACGACGCGGGATCACCTATCCGCCATTTTCGGCGGGCGTCCGCTGATGCGGATTCTTCTCGAATCGTCGACCGAGAGCGAGTGGGTGGCGCAGCATCTCGAGACGTTCGGCCACGAGGTGATCGTCGCGGATCCGAACTACGCCCCGATGTACGGGCATCGCTCGCGACGCGTGAAGACCGACCTGCGGGATGTCGCCGCGTTGACCGACGCGTGCATTCACGGGATCTACCGTCCGGTCCATCGGCGTTCGGAGCGACAACGGACTGTGCAACAGCAGTTGAACGTGCGCGATGTGTTGGTGCAGACGCGTACGCGGGCGATCTCGCTGGCGCGGGCGACGACGCGGGCGAATGGGTTTCGTCTCCGTAGCGGCACCAGCGAGACGTTTGTCAGGCGGGTCGACGCATTGGGGCTGCCGCCCGCGATGGCGACGGCGCTGGCGCCGCTGTGCCGCGTGATCGATGTCGTCAGCGAGGAGCTCGGCGCGGCGGACGCGCGGTTGGCCGCGGCCGCCAAGACCGACCCGGCGGTTCGGCGGCTGATGACCCTGCCGGGGATCGGGCCCATCACCGCCACCGCATTCATCGCGGCGCTCGACGACGCGGGGCGGTTTCTCCGCCCGGGCCAGGTGGCGAGCTATCTCGGCCTCGTGCCGTGCGAATACAGCTCGGGCGAGAAACGACGTCGGGGCCGGGTAATGCGGAGCGCCCATCCGCGCGTACAAGCGTTGCTCGTGCAGGCAGGGTGGCGCGTCTGGCGCTCGCGACGCCCGGAGACCGAGCCGTTACGCCAATGGACCCGGTCGATCGCGGACCGACGAGGCAAGAAGGTCGCCGTCGTCGCTCTGGCTCGGCGGCTGGCACGCATTCTGTTCGGGATGTGGCGCGACGAAACCGACTTTGCGGCGGAGCGGCTCGGAGCTGGCCGCCTGCGGCGGCGCACCGCCGCGCAGCATCCCACCGCGAAGATCGCCTGACCGACATCTTGCTGAGGCGTTGAGTTGGAGGAGCAAGCACGTCCGTGTCCCTTGGCCGCCTGGCAGAGCCGTAGTACAGAGGGTGCTGCTCCTCCGTTTCGAATCTTCCCCTGCGCCGGCGAGCACGCTCGCCTCGAATCGAGCGCGAATAGAAGGATGAGGCACCTCGCTCGACGTGCGAGCGACTGAGCAGACTCAACGCCCGGCCGGGTAGCGCTGCTGGCCGCTTGGGCTCATTCGGAGCGCGGTAGCTGATTGACGGACACGCTCACTGGAGGTGAGTCAACGAGGGAACGGACAGAGACGGCTGGAATCGGTGCGGACAGTTGGTGACGGAGGTAGCCTCTGCGAGCGGCGAGTCAAGTCGCTACGCGCCTCCTCCGCTTCGCTACGGTCCTTCGGATGACTCGCCGCTCGCGCCGGCTCAGAGCTGGTTATGGCCGGACGGATTCGTCCGGCCACTGAGTGCATGGCCGGACGATCGAGACGAGCCGGAGTGGCGGATGTGCGACCTGCGGTTGACTCTCGAGCGGGGCGAGAGCGCCAACTTGACAACGCCGCTTCATAGAAGGGACCGGCAGGCATCGGCGGCGCGCCCGTTCGATTCGGTAAGGGGGCTCGACTTGAAGCTGGACTGGTTCGCGGGTATCGACTGGGGTTCACAGACACATCAGGCGTGCGTAATCGACGGCGCCGGGAAGGTGCTCGGGGAACGGGCGTTCGAGCACGGCGGGGCAGGGCTGTCGCAGATGGCGGCCTGGCTGCTGTCGTTCGCGGCGGGCGATGCCGGCGACATCGGCGTGGCGATCGAGACGCCGCGCGGGCCGGTCGTCGAGAGCTTGATGGAGCACGGCTTCGCCGTCTACTCGATCAACCCGAAGCAGCTCGATCGCTTCCGTGATCGCTTTTCCCCGGCGGGCGCGAAAGACGACCGGCGGGACGCACGGGTGCTGGCGGCGGCGCTACGGACCGACCCGCACTGTCTGCGGCGGCTGGATCCGACCGACCCGGTGATCGTCGAGTTGCGGGAATGGTCGCGCCTGAGCGAGGACCTGACGCGGGAACGCGTTCGCTTGGCGAATCGGATGCGGCAGCAGCTCTGGCGCTACTACCCGCAGTTCCTGGACGCGGTTGACGACGATGTCGCCGCGCCGTGGGCGCTCGACCTGTGGCGAAGCCTGCCGACGCCGCGTGCGGGCCAACGCGTGCGCGAGGTGACGCTCACCAGAGTGCTGAAGCAGCACCGCATCCGGCGGGTCGACGCCGCGACGCTGCGTGCCAGGCTGCGGGCGCCGGCCGTCAAGGTCGCGGCGGGCGCAGCCGAGGCCGCCGTGGCGCATGTACGGCTCGTCGCCGAACGCCTCGCCCTGGTCAACAGTCAGCTCAATGATGTGCGCAGCGAGCTCGACCGGTTGGTGCGTCAGCTCGCCGAGGCGGCTCCGGCGGACGCGGCGGACACGTCCACGGAGGACGAGCCGGTATCGTCGGCCGAGCCTCCAGACGCGGCCATCCTGCTCTCACTGCCCGGCATCGGTACCGGCGTTCTCGCGACGCTGCTCGCCGAGGCCGGCGATGCTGTCCAGCGGCGGGACTACGACGCGCTACGCTGTCTGTGCGGCGTGGCGCCGGTCACCCGGCGTTCGGGCAAGAGCCTGATCGTGACGCGCCGTCTGGCGGCCCACGACCGATTGCGCGACGCCGCCTACCACTGGGCCCGCGTCGCCGCCCAACGTGATCCGGTCAGCCACGACAAGTATCGGGCGCTGCGCGCCCGCGGCCACGGACACGCGCGCGCCCTGCGCTCGGTGGCCGACCGCCTGCTCAACGTCGCTTGCGCGATGCTCCGCGACGGTGCCTGCTTCGACCCGCACCGTGTCGCGATTGCCTCTACGTGAGCCGGACCGCGACCCGTGGCTGCTGGTGTCCGGATGGCTCTTGGCCGCCGCTCGCGGCCGGGAGGTCCTTGTGATCCCGTCCGGGAGTTGTCGACGGTCCTCCGCGACGACGGAGCGGCTCGCAGGCGTCGCACTTGCAGGAGTGAATCGCGGGCCAGCCTTCTGGCTGGCCCGCAAGGACTTCCCGCACGGTCGGCCGCGGCAGTCATCCGCAGGACCGGAGCGCAGCGGAGGACCCGCGAAGCGGGTTGACGGCCGCGGCCGACCGTGCGGTGGTGAACGCGCTCCGAGCGAAGCGAGGGCCTTTGGCAACTCCGTCGCCTCTCGGAGCGGTCTCAAGCCCTCTCCATCCCCGTGGCTGTGACGGAGCTGTCAGGTGCCCGGGTCGATGGATCGAGCCAGTCGGTTGTGAACCGACGAAACACGACAATATCTGCTTGCAAAATGGTGGGGAGTCCACTTGGCGCCGGGATTGCGGAATGCGCCGACGAGTTCCTTCTTCTTGGTGTCGACGCTGATGACCGGCGTGTTGTCGACGGCGCAGCGCTCGCGCACTTCGGCGATGTGGTGGAACTGGTCGTCGCGGTTCGGGTGCGAGGCGCCGGCACGCTTCTTGTGGTTGACGCGCAGCGAGAATCCCATCTTCTTGAGAAGCCGGGCGACGGTCCGTGCGCAGATGTCAGTCCCGAGCTTGCACAGTTCGGCGGCGACCTTGGCGGTCGTGCGGCGTGTCCACCTCAGGCCGCGGACCGGGTCGCCGGCCGTCTCGTGGTCCATCAGCGCTTCGATGTGGGCGATGACTTCCGGCGTTTTTTTTCCGTCGGTCGGCGACCGCCGCCCGCGCGTCGCACGCGGTCGAGCTCGACGTCGCGCTCGACGAGTTGCCGCCGGCCGGCGGCGACCGTCGACGGGTCGATGCCGAGCAGTTCGGCGATGCGCCGGTCGCCGCCCCACCCGCACTTGAGCGCTTCGAGTCCGGCGAACAGACGCCGCTGCCGTTCGTCGAGCAGGCTGGCGAACAAGACGATCGCGGCGCGCAGTTCCTCCGGCATCAGGTCGGCCTCTGGCAGGGGCCGCACGAGTCCGGGCGTGGCCAGCAACAGGCGCCGCGCGCGCAGTTGGTGGGTCTGGTGCGCGCGGTCGGCCGCGCAGTAGAGGAACTGGCCGGCGAGCTTGTGCCGCGTCAGCCGCCCGTTGCTGACGAGCTTGCGCAGCGGGTCCTGGGTGCCGACCGCGAGCAGGTTGTCCAACTCGTCGACGAAGTGACCCGCCTCGGCGTGGTTGACGAACGACTCGGCGGTCGCGATCAGGGTGCCGGCGCGGGAGAAGCGGACCCCGGCGAAGGACCACAGGCCGTGCTCGTCGAAGTCGGCGAGGGCATCGAGGGTGTAGTAGCTGCCGCGATGCGAATAGCTGGTCCGGGCGTCGAGGTCCTTGAGCTTGCGAAACGCGGTGCGCCTGCTGGCGCGGGGACCGAGGGCCGCCATCACCTCGGGCAGCGTGGCGATGGTCTGCTTGCGGAGCAAGGCGATGATCGTGTCGACGGAGAACTCGGTTGGTCTCATTGTGGCACCATTACGGATTCCAGTTTCCGCAATTATGCCATAAGTCTGGACAGGGCTCTGCTCCCGGAATCCGGAGAACCCTTGCCTTGACGGGACTGGTCGACGCCGTGACCGTTGCGGGACCAAGTGCGCTCTATAGCGAGACTACAGGCACTTCTAGGAAGTTATTTTTGCGCCGACCCTTACTACCCTCGGCACACTAATCTCCGTTACTACTTCCTCCGGCCGGCCTCTTCCGATTCGCTCGCACGCCTCCTCAGTCGACCGACGGGACCCCGGTCAGCATTCTCCCACCGGGTACACCGGCGGTACCGCCGAATCCGAACCGACGAATCCACCGAGAGCGGTTAGGCCCTGTCCCGGACAGCCCCGTGCACGGTGGCGCACACCTACTCACTCACCAACGTCGTCGCCGTCGTGGAGATTCTAGCGCAGGAGCCCGAAGCCGGTGCGTCGCAGGATGATCGCGTATCGCTGAACAACCTGCGCGGCATTCCTCTGACGAGGTCGCCCTTCTCCGCTCCTGGTGGCATGCCGTTTCCCATTAGTCGGTTGGCACCGTACCCGTGCGATTGAGCCGAGCCTGCGGCGCGTTCAGGCTCGATCAATGACAAGATCGATCGCGGTTGTTGCTCCCCCGAATGCACGCGACCCCTTGGCCGTCGGTCCAGGCCGCGTGCAGTGCTGGGATAACAGCCCGGCTGTCCAGCGGGCTACTGAGGACACGATGGAACTCGCCCTCCATTTCCACGGTCTCCACGGTCTCCACCCGGATCTCGGGGACGCGTACGGTCGGGCCGCATGGCGGCTCGTCTACCCCGGTCTACTCGACCAGCGCGGCACTCACGTCGTTTCGACCGTCTTCGTTGGCGACCTGTTGTTCGGGAACATCGACACGTCGCGCGATGGCCGCCACCGCAGTTCCTCGCGACCCGACCTGAAGTACAGCGATGTCCTTGAGTTCTGGCTGCGCCCGCAGAATCCTGTGTGGGCTCGCCTGTGCGAGGAACGACCGACACCCGCACTCGGACAAATCTATGCGATCTTCCTTGAGAGTGTTGACCAAGCGGCGGAGCGACTGCACCAGGGTCTGCTGGACGCAGCCTCGTATCTCGGCGCGATGGAGGTCGACGACGGCTCCTTCATCCATTGGCAACTGTACTCGAAGAATCTGATCCCGCTGTTTCGAGTCGTCGGCCACGGTGCGCAGGTGTATTGGGACGGCCTTTCCGACCGCCAGAACTACTGGAGCCCGTGGCCACATGCCGCAGGGCCTTCCCAGCGACAGCCGGCACCCACCGGCTCGACCGGTTCAACTCCAGTCCCGAACAGGTAGTGTGCAGCCGACCGGTCAACGGCGGATTCAGCGAACGAGAGCGACCGGCACCGTCAGGATTCTTCCGGGGCCACAGAGCGGCGCGGTAGACTTCAGCCTTCGCTGGTCAGCGCGGGTGTTGGCCCACTCACGAATCCGGCCGACTGTTGGTGCGGTCGGGCGAACCGCGGATTGGAGGCGGTCGATGGAGAAGAAGTTCAGCAGCGACGAGCTGCCACTGGCGCAACTGGCTCGACTACCAGTGGTCGGTGGCCCAGATCGAATTCGCCCGCGACGTGATCTTTCGTCGCCGGGCGCGGCTGCACGAGCTGTTCAGCGGGCGGTCGAGATCGGCGTGACCCTGGGCGGAGCCACTCAGACACGGCACATCTTCGGAAGACGCATCAACTGCCGCTACCAAGGCAAGCTCGAGACCATCCTGGAGCGCCGTGATGAAGGCTTCCCGATGCCGCGCGGATACTACAAGAGCTCCTACGTCAAGCAGTACGAGAAGGGCGACCGGCTGCTGCGCACCGAGACATGCCTGAACGACACCTACCACCTCGCCATCGGACGCAAGCTCGACAACCTGCCCGCGATCCAGCAGCATCTGGCCGCCACGACCGACCGCTACCTCACGCAGCAGGCGGAACTGCTCGATTCCACCGTGGACCGGGGCGCGCTGGCGGCGCTGGCCGCGCCGGTGATGACCGGGACGCGCCGCGTACCCGGCATCAAGCTGCATGACGACCGGCTCATCCGCCTGCTCGACAACCTGCTGTACACCGGTGGACTGCTCGGGGACTGGACGACGCGGCAACTGCACGAACGCATCCTGGCTCGGCACCGCCTCGGCGAGGACGACTACACCCTCGGTCAGCTTCGTTACGACCTGAGCAAGCTCCGCGCACATGGCTTGGCCGAGCGGGTCGGTCGCAGTCGGCGCTATCGACTCACCCCTGACGGCGTGCGACTCGGCGCGTTGCTCGTCAAGATCCGCACCCGTCTGCTCGGTCCGATCTTCGCCGACCCGAACCTGGCTCCCAAGCCACGTAGCAAGAACCCCAGCACCGTGGAAGCCGCACTGCGCACCGTCGACCGAGCCCTCGACACCCTCTGTTCCACCCTCGGGCTTTCCGCCGAGGCCGCCTGAATCGCCTGCAACCGTTGCCAACGACGATGACTGCGCATCGCAACGCGTCCGTAGTTTGTACAGAATCCGCAGTTCGGCCGGACAAGGCAGCTAGACGGCGCTCTGACCTCGAAGGCAGATGTCGGCACCCCGAACGGAATCTCGGCGAGCACCGCGGTGCTCGCCCGCGTCGTCGACTATGACGGCGTCTCGCTGCTGTGCGGGGTGCACCCGCGCCCGTTGCCCCTGTCGATGCGGCCGAGGTGGTGCGGCGGGCGCGAAGTGGAGGAATCCGGCACCCGCCTCACGCCGCCGATGCACAACTCTCGGTTGTATCTCGCCGCAAAGGGTGTCCAACGTCTCTGGCCGCCGCCTCTATTGCTTGGAGCCCGCGGTCCAAATGACGGCGTTCATGCGTGGCCATGCACGAGATACGGATGCGCGCAGAGCCCACCGGGACGGCTGGAGAAACCGCGCAATTGACGAAAACACCGTAGTCGTGAAGGCGCTTGACCATTTGGCATGTCTTGAGATCGTCTCCGACGACTATCGGGATCACCGGCGACGCGCTATGGCCGGTGTTGAAGCCGAGCAGCGCCAGCTCACGCTGCAAGTAACGTGTGTTGTCCCAGAGGCGCTCTCTTCGTTCCGGCTCGCGCTCCATGACGTCGAGAGCCGCCAACACGGCCGCAGCGGACGCCGGCGGGACCGCGGAAGAGAAGACCTGCGAGCGGGCGTTGTGCCGCACATAGTCGACCACGACGGACTCTCCCGCCACGAATCCACCGGTACTGGCCAGCGACTTGGAGAGCGTCGCGACGATTAGATCTACGCCATCTGTCACTCCGAACTGTTCTGGCGTTCCCCGCCCCCCCTCGCCGAGGACACCGATTCCGTGGGTATCGTCCACCAAGAGCCGCGCGCCGTACTTCTTTGCCAGCCGAACTACGTCCGGGAGCGGACACGTGTCACCATCCATAGAGTAGACGCCTTCGACTACCACTAGGCAACCACGCCTGGAAGTGAGCATCGTCAATTGCTTCTCCAGGTGCGTCGTGTCGTTGTGGTGGAACTTCACGGCGCGACCGTGGCCGAGTCGTGTACCATCGATGACGCTGGCATGACTGAGTGAGTCGATCACGGCCACGTCCCCGCGGTCGAGGAGGGAAGAGATCACTCCAAGATTGACCTGGTAGCCCGACGTGAATACCGTCGCCGCTTCACAGCCAACGAAACGAGCGAGGCGCTCTTCCAGGCGCGTGTGCAGGTCGGTCGTTCCGTTGAATATCCTGGATCCCGTGCCGCTCGTACCATAGACGTTCAGTGCGGCGGCGGCGGCTTCCTTGACGTAAGGATGGGTCGTCAATCCGAGATAGTCGCTGGACCCGAGCATAACCATGCGCCGGTCGTCGAACCACACTTCCGGGCCCTGAGCCGAGCCGAGAGCCTTGAAGTACGGGTATACGTCCCCTGCGCGCAATAGACGCGCGCGGGAGACGATGGGCGCAGAATGGCATTTTTCGAAGACATCCACGGGGTAGCCTCCTCCTGTGCTGCCTGTTTTACTATTCGGCGAGCGACCATTTCGCTCCTCTACAATCCTGAGGCGTGACTATCGCACGCAGGGTCGTCGAATGGAAGGGAGGACCTCAAGAAAGAACCGGTAGGAGCGTCTCCGCTGCATCGCCGTGCGGAGCTACCCCTCGGGGGGAGGGGGGGGTAGCAACATGCGGTAGGCGAAACCGAAGGAATCAGAATGTCAGGCAGCCTCGCGCAGTGGAGATCTACCGGATTGCGGTGCTGGTCGTTGAACCGTTTACGGGCAGGAGCTTGCGCCGCAGAACGCAGCGACGTGAGTTCCGAGACGCAACAGGCTCAACGTCCCAAGACCGGCTCCATCGCGACCCTCCGGTCCTTTCGGACGCCTTGTGCTCCGTCAGCGTACGGCGCCTGCAGGCAGGGTGCGCCGCCGTCTGTCGCAGCGAGTGGGGTCGGCTCGAACGTGGCGCCGCAGTAGGCCAAGAGCGTGGCGTCAGCGACCTGATAGCCGTGTGCGAACAGGAGATCGTACTCATGCTTCGTCGATCTCCGAAGCGTGGTGCCCATACCGGCGGCTTCCTGGACCTCTGCGGCGCCGAGGGAATCACCGTGGATGCGGGCGCCCATGGTGGGGCGGTTCGCTTCGCGGTAGATCCGCTCTTCGGTGTCGCCGATCTTCAGATAAACGCCGATGCCTGGATTGCAATGAAGATGCGAGACGACGGAGCGGGCGCGCAGAACTCGAACCTGGTCGGTCACGATGTCGAACAGGCGCTGCGGCGCGCGAAGCGTTCGGGCCTCGGGTCGGAGCAGCTCGCAGGCGTCGGAGACGATCAGGAAGTCGAATCCGTCTCTGAAGCCGCCGGTGGTCTCGAACAGCGCTTCCACGCCGAGATTGTCGCAGATCCCACCATCCCAGAGCCTGAGGGTGCGGAACGCAGGTGCGTGGGGTCGCGGTGTGCGTGCCCCATCGCAGGCGAACCACTCGAACCGACCGGCATCGAGCCTCAGGGAGCCCACCAGTCCGGGAACCGCGGTCGAGGCGGCAACAGCCTGGGCGACCGGAAACCGCGGGAAGGAAGTGTAGCCGTTGACGCAGTCGCCCATGCGCTTCTTCATGAAATGCCAGTTCTTGCCGCTCTCGTAGCACGTGGCGTTGATGATCCATCCGGGATGGTCCGGCAGGTCGGCCAACGAGCCGGTGACCCCCCAGCAGTCCTGAAGCGCTCCGGCCATTGCGGCGGCGCGGCCGTGGCGCAGCGTCCAGGGAGAGACCAGCATGTGCCGCAGACACGCGCGGTCGAGACCGCGGGCGGTGAGCAGGCGACGCGCCTGCGGGATCGTGTGCCGCAGATAGGCGGCGCTGTCGGGCCAGGCATTCCCGGAGCAGGCCCGCAACAAGGCGACCGCGAGGCTCCCACCCGATACGGTCGAGAGAAATGTGATGTTCTCGATGAGCGACTGCCGGGCGAGCCGGGCCAGTACGCCAAGATGGAAGACTATCGCGCGGATGCCGCCACCCGACAGCGCCAAGCCTATCCTCATCGTCACCCACCGACGAGAGGCGATGGCGAGGGCACGCTCGCCCGCTGCCTCCGAGCCGCCTGCGGGCTGCCGACGAGCTGCGCCAGGACCGTATCACGCTCACGTTCTTCTGCGGCCGGGTCTTCCAGGAACCCGTGTGCGCGAGTCAGCAGGAATCGACAGAGCTGCAGCCCCAACGTCGGGTCGAACGTCTCCAGCAACAGCCTCGCGTTCGGCGTAAAGAGCATGGTCCGGCAGGGTGCATCCGCAATCGTCGAGGCCGTGGCGATGCACGAGCCGATGGCGGCCTGCGGCTCGACGACGGATCCCGGACCGCACCGCGAGATCCGCGTGCCCGCGCGGTCGTATACCGATGCGTGCCCCTTGACGAGCAACTGCGTGCCTTCCTGCAACTCGCCCTGTGCTGCAAGCTTGTCGCCGGCCTGGTAGTCGCGCGGCTCGAGCCACGGCTCGAGACGCTCCACCATCTCCTCGAAGACGACCTGGCGGTCCAGATAGTGCTTCATCTCGTCGAAGACACGCTCGAGCAGGTCTCCAGGCGCGCCGGATGCATCCCGCGACGCGGCGAGGATCACGTCCTCGCCGCGTTCAAGGCCGTGCTCCACGTCCGTCTCGAACAGCAGTCCGCCGCGGAGGTCGGCGGGGAGGTTGCGGCGCAGGTTCTCCTTGAACAGCCCGGGAGCTGCGGCCAGCACCAGGCGCGTCCCGGTGGCGTGCGTCGAGCGAACGAACCCGCACAGGGCATTCGCGGCCGAGAAGTCGAAGCCGGATACCCGGGTGAAATCCAGCACGAGACACGCCGGCCGCGGCGTGTCTCTCAGCGCCGCCTTGACGCGATCGAGCAGGCGGTGGACGCTGCCGAAGAAGACGAACCCTCGCAGTTGGTAGACGCGCATCCGCTTTCCCTGGTCCAGCAGGATGGCGCGCTCGGGTATGGTGCGACGCTTGTTGCTGCACCGGTCACGCCCTGTGAACTCGGTTGCGATCACTTCCATCCGGCCGAGTCGGATGATGAGGAGCACCATCGTGGCGATCAGTCCGAGACCGATACCCTCGACGAATCCGAAGGCGCCGATGGCGGCGCCTGTCAGCAGGACAACGCCATGATCGGTCCAGCCCAGCTCCTCGCGGGTGCCGAACAACCACTTGGCCAACAGGCCGACACCCATGAAGAGCAACACCCCGCCGGTGAGCGGGACCGGCATCAACGCGACGAGCTGGCCGCCGAACAACGCGTACAGGCTCACGACACCGGCAGCGACGATTCCGGTCAGGCGCGAGTCGGCCCCGAACACGTGGCTGAACCGCGAATAGCCGAACGACTGGCATCCGGGCGCGCTGCCACCGGCGGCGGCAACCAGTCCGGCGAAACCCGCCACCCGGAACTCCCTGTCCACATCGATTTCCCGGCCGGTGTCCAGCTCCAGACAGTGCATGTTGATCGCCAGCGCGATCAGCGTCACGAAGGCCGCGGCAAGGAGGTTCGGAACCACCACCGCTACGCTGCCCCAGTCGACGAGCCCCGGGTTGCCGAGCTGGAAGGGAGGCCACACGCCGCGGTCGGACATGCCCGCGAACAACAGGCCCGTCTCCTTGGCCTGCTCCACGGTGACATCGGCGAAGACGAGGCCGAGGTGGTACAGGGCGGCGGCGATCACGAAGCTCGCCGCCACGGCCAGGTAGTTGTTCCAGCGCTTCATGACGAGGACCAGGCCAAGGCAGAACGCGGCGCCGAGCCCCCATTTCAACAGCAGGGCGGGCTCGAGCAGGCGCGGCAGCGTCCGCCATTCCAGGGGCAGTCCGCACATCATCGACAGGGCGGCAACACACAGCACCCATCCCGTCCCGGCGAGCACCCCGCATGCCACCGGGTATGGCACGAAACGGAGCAGAGCGGCGATTCGACATTGTCCGAGGACCAGAAAACAGAGGCTCGTGATCGTGGTCGACAGGATCAGCACGGCGACCATGCTCAAGAACAGGGTTTCACCGCTCGCGCCGGCCATGATCCGAGTCAGCATGACCGCGGTCGTCGCCAGCACGGCCGCGGATGCGTCCTGCGGGCAGGCCATCATTCCCACGTTGCCGCTCGTCGAGGCCGCCAGCAGGCAGAAAACCGCGAAGCCGAACAGCAGCATGCCGATCCCGTTCGAGACGTATGGCGACAACGGTCCAACGAAGATCAGGTTGGCCAGGACGAGACTCTCGACGAGCATGAAGCTGCCCGCAAGCCCGCCGACGAAAAGCGCCGGCAACAGCTTCGCGGACAGAGCGTCGTTACGGAGATCGGACCACAGATTCGCCACGAAGGTGCTCCTAGTACTCGAACCCGTCGAACCGGACACCGAAGAACACCGAGTAGAGGATGGGCACGACGCCCAGTGTCAGCACCGTCGCGAACAGCAGTCCGAAGATGATGGACACGGCCATCGGCTCCCAGAGCGGTCCGCCGCCGACCCAGAGCGGGACGAGGCCGGCGACCGTGGTCACCGTCGTCAGCAGGATGGGCCGACAGCGCCGCTGGGCGGCCCCGACGATGGCCCGCTGCGGGTCGAGCCCGTACTGGTGGATCTCGGTACCGATGCGGTCGATGATGACGATGGCGTTGTTGACGACGATTCCCGACAGTCCGATAACCCCAAGCAGCGTCATGAAGCCGAAGTACGACTGCGCGATGAACAGACCGGCGACGACCCCGATCAACCCCAGCGGGATGGTCAGCAGGACAATGACGGTCCGGCGGATCGAGTTGAACTGCCCGACGAGCAGCAGCGTGATGACCAGCCCGGCGATCGGCAGCTTGTCGACAATCGAGCGGTTCGCCTCCACCGAGCGTTCCTCCTCGCCGCCGAACTCGTAGCGCGCGCCGAGCGGCCACTGAAGCTGCTGTGCGGCGAGCCACGGTCGGAGCTCGTCGACAACTTCCGAGGGACCTGTGCCGGGTTCGACGTCGGCGGCTACGGTGACCGTGGGTACGCGGTTGCGTCGCCGCAGGGTCGACGGCTCCCAGACCAGCTCGGGATCCGCGACCTGGGCCAGCGGCACCGCGCGCCCGCTCGCCTGCGAATGCACGACGAGGCTTTCGAGCATCTCCGGGTCGGCGACGCGGGCGGCGGTCGAGCGGATCAGTACGGGAATGCTCTTGCGGTCCTGCCGGTACTCGATGGTCTCGAACCCGGTGAGGGCAGCGCTCAGCGAGATCGCGACATCCTGGTTCGTGACGCCGGCGAGCTGGGCGCGGGCCTGGTCGACATCGATCACCAGCTTCTTGCTGCGCGGCCCCCAGTCGTCGTCCACGTTGCGGGCACCGCGCGTCGCGCGCAGGCGCGCCTTGACGGCGGTGACCATGTCCCACAGCGTTTCCGGGTCGCGCGCCGACAGGCGCACCTCGACCGGGGCCGCGAACGGCGAGCCGATCTGGAGTGGGCGGAGCGTGGCGCGCAGATCCGGAAAGCGCTCCCGGCAGAACGCCTCGAGGCGGGGAACGAGGTCGGTGGTGATCGCGGCGCGGCTGGTGGCGTTCAGGATGGAGAACGCATGCCCGGCGCTGCTCGACTCCGGTGCGTGGGCCACGTGAAAGCGCGGTCCCCCGGTGCCGACGAAGGTGACCCAGTTGGTCACGCCCTCGGCGCGCGGTCCGGCGGCGGCGTCCGAGCTCGGCCAGGCGGCGAGTCCCGCCGCCGAGCCGGGGGCGGCACTCGCGCGCAACTCGCGGCCGACGAAGCGGTCGATGGCCTCGACGACCTCGGCCGTGCGCTCGATCGAGGTGCCGGCGGGCAGATCGTAGGCGGCGGTGAAGATCGCCTCGTTGGACGGCGGGAAGAACGCGCTCGGCAGGAGTCCGAACCCCTGTACAGCCGCCAGGAACAGGACGCCTGCCGCGGTCAGCGCCAGCGCGCGGTGGCGCAGGCCCGCCAGCAGCAGGGCGCGGTAAACGCGGTAGAACCGGCTTCCGTAGATCTCGCTGGCCGCCGTCTGGTCGGCGCGCTCCAGGGTGACCAGCAACCGCTGGTCGAGGTCGGCATCGGTTTCCCCGCGGTCGGCGTCCGCGAACGGCGAGCTTCGAAGCAGGCGCGCGCACAAGAGCGGCGTGAACGTCAACGCCAGTACCCAGGAGGTGAGCAGCGTGATGGTGACGACCTCGAAGAGCGGCGCCACGTATTCACCGGTCGTCGACTCGGCGAGGTACATCGGCAGGAACGCGGTGGCCGTCGTGAGCGACGCGACCAGTAGAGGGGCGCGCAGTTCCCGCGCCGCATTGACCGCCGCGTCGATCGGCCGCCGACCGACCCGCATCTGCACGTTGATGGCCTCGGTCATCACGATGGCGTTGTCGACCAGCATGCCCAGCGCGATGATCAGCCCGGCGAGCGAGACCTGATGGAGACCGATCCCGAAGACCGACATCAGGAACAGCGCCGCGAGGATCGTCACCGGCACGAGGCTGGCCACCACGAACCCGGTCCGCAGCCCCATGAACACCAGCAGGACGCCCACGACGATGCCGACCGACTGGAGCAGGCTGCTGATGAAGGTGTCTATCCGGGTGCTGACCACCTCGGGCTGGAACCGCACGACGTCGAATTCGACACCGATCGGATACTCGGCCTGAAAGCGCGCCATCTCGCGCCGCACGCCGGTGCCGAGCGCGACGACATTGCCCCCGGCACGCGGGGATATCGCGAGCGCGAGAGCCGGGGTTCCCGAGGCGTACACCAGCTCGCTGGCCGGGTCGACGTAGCCGGGCGAGATCGTCACCAGGTCCTCGAGCACGACCAGTTCGGACCGCCCCGGCAGCGTGACGATCGTGCGTCGAAGGTCGTCGATCGACTGGAAGCTGCCCGTCGTTTCCAGAGAGATCCGCTCCACGGCCGTGCGGACCGCCCCGGCGGGAATCAGAACGTCGACGCTCTCCAGGACCGATCGCAACTGCCCCGGCGCCAGATTCAGCTCCGCCAACCGCTCGTGCTCGTAGTCGACGAAGATCCGTTCATCCTGCGCGCCGTAGATGTCGACCTTGCCGACGTCTTCGAGCCGGAGCAGACCGTCGCGCACCGCGTCGGCCATCTCCTTGAGCTCGGCGTACGAATAGCCGTCGCCGGTCAGTGTCACGATGATCCCGAAGATGTCGCCGAACTCGTCGTTCACCAGTGGCCCGACGACACCGTCCGGCAGATCCGAAGCGACCCGCGCCACCTTGCGGCGCAGTCTGCTCCAGACCGGCTGCACGTCGGCGACGTCCTCGCGGAGGATTACGGTGATGAGCGACACGCCGGTCCGTGAGCGCGACGTGACGAAGTCGATCTCCGGGATCTCCTGGAGCGTCGCCTCGATCGGGTCGGTTATCAGGTGCTCGATGCGATCCGGGCTCGCCCCCGGCAGGCGGGTCAGCACCACCGCCCGGAGATCCGTGAGCTCGGGGTCCTCGGCGCGCGGCAACCCGCGGTAGGCCACCAGCCCCGCTACGATCAGAAACGACAGGATCACCCCGGTGACGCGATCCTTCTCGATCGCCGCAGAAGTCAGATCCATGGGTTCGATCAGCCGCTCGTCGTCCAGGCGGCGTCCAGCCGCACCAGGTCACCGTCTGCGATCCGGCTGACGCCGGCCGACACCACGCGCGTGCCCGCCGACAGCCCCTCGACGATCTCGAGCCCGCCGCCGGCGAACCTGCCGACGGTGACCGCCCGCCGGCGCGCCACGGCGAGTTCGCCGCCCGCCGGCTCGTTCGCAGGCTCCGCCGCGCCTTCGGTGACCGGCTCGGCCACGAAGACGAACCGGCCGTCCCGGTCTTCGCCGACCGCCTGGGGGGGAACGACGATGCGCCCGGCCGCATCACCGGTGCCGAACTGCAGGGCGACCTCGGCGGCCATCCCGGGCCGCACGGACGTGCCGGCGTCCACGCTCGCGATCACCGGAAACATCGTGCCCGTGGCCAGCGCCGCAACGCCCACCTCGGTCACGTTCCCGGCGAAGCGGGCACCCGGAAGCGCACCGAAGTGCACCGAGACCGGGGTGCTGCGCCGGATCCTGGGGATCAGTCCCTCCGGAACGGCGAACTCCACCTCCGACTGACTCCCCGACGTCAGCACCACCACCGGCTGACCGGCCGTGACGTGTTCGCTGGCGGCGACGAGGACGTCGGCGATGACCCCGTCCGTCGGCGCCACCAACCGCGTGCGCCGCACCTGCAGTTGGGCCAGCTCGAGCCGCTGGCTGGCCGCGTCGACCTGTGCGGCGGTGGAGTCGGCGGCCGCCACGGCCGCGCCCACGTCGAGCGCCGAGGCATTGCCGTTCTCGTAGAGCGCCCGCGTCCGCCGCAGGTTGGACGCGGCGTTATCGGCCAGGGCGTGGGCGTGGCGGACGGCCGCCTCGGCCTCCTTGACCCGCAGCTCGTAGTCCTCCGGGTCGAGTCGAGCAATCGGCGCGCCCGCCGGCACGGCGTCGCCGATGACGACGCTCACGCCCGCAATCGTGCCGGCGACCCGGAAGCCGAGCGACGACTGGTCGCGGGCCTGAGCCACCCCGGCAAAGGTCTGCGTGCGCCTGTCGGCGGTCGCCTCGACGGCGACGTAGCGGACGGGGCGCACGACGGGTTCGGCCGGCGGCGGCGCGCCGCATGCCGGCGCGAGCAGCCAGCCCGCCAGGACGGGAACTGCCAGACGACTGAACGGATGCTTCACGAAATTGTCCTCCTTCTCGCCGGCCCTGCCGGCAATGCGCGTTACGGCAGGCCGCGCGGGGCGTAGCCGGCGGCGGCAAAGAACGCGCGCAGCCTTTCACCGAAAGCGCGGACGTAGGCGGCATCCGCAAGAAAGCCGAAACGGCCGAACGCGCGTTGAACGTCCAACAGGTCGATGAGGTGGTCGTAGACGGCGTTGGCCGCCACCTGCTCGGCCGCAACCGCCGCCTGCTGCGCGTCGAGCAGATCGAGGATCGAGGCGCCCCCCTGCTCGTACGCATCGACGAGCAGCTCCAGGTTCCGGCGCGCAGCGACGGAGGCGTCGGTCGCCAGCTCGATGCCGACGAACGACGCGCCGGCGAAAAGCAGTGTCGATCGGATGCGCTGCTCGATCCGCTCGGCGCTGGCGCGTCGCTGGAGCAGCAGCTCCTCCAGCTCGCGATCCGCGCGCGCCCGGGCTGCACGGCGAGCGCCTCCTTCGAACAACGGCAGCGACGCTTCGACGCGGACGGTCCAGTCGAGCCGGCTCCTCGGGGGCAACGCCACGTGCAGCCCGCCCACGTCGACGGCGCCCGGGGCCGGCTGAGCCAGCGTTGCCAGCTCGCCTCGAGCGACGACCGTGGGCAACCGGAGGGCGCGGCGCGCCGCCAGCAGGCTCCGGGTCCGGGCGGCGATCTCCGCGTCGCGCCGCCGCAGCTCGGGGGCGTTCGCCAGCCCCTCCTGCACCAGGAAGTCGCGGAAGAGAGCGAACCCGAACGGGTTCGCGGCGTACGTCTGGAACATGGCGGAGCCCAGCAGGCGGGGCTCCGCCATGTCGACGTCGACGGTTTCGAACGGCTCTTCGAGCGGACGGTGCAGCAGCCGGTTCAGCGCGATCGCGGCTACGTGACGACGCGCGCCGGCATCGATCACGGCGCGCCGGTTGGTTGCGACCTCGGTCTGCCACCGGATGACCTCCGACGCACGGGCGACGCCGATCCGCCGGCGTGCCTCCGCCAGGTCGAGATTCGACCGGGTGAGGGTCAGATTCTCACGCTGAATCCGTTCGACGGAGATTGTGCGCAGCACGTCGAGGTACGCCACCGCGGCGGCGTGCACGATGTCGAGCCGGCGCTGGGCACGGTCCTGCCGGCGCGACTTCTGCCGCTGCTCGTCGATCTCGACGTCCGCCCGCGCCGCATCGGAGTAGAGAATCTGCGAAACGCCGACCGATGCGCCGCCGAGCCACGCCGGGACGAGGCCGAGCGACGCGCCGGCGCGGTCCGGATCGATCCGTTCCGCAACGCCCGTCGCCGACACCCGAGGCCGCAACGCCGCGCGGGATTCGCGGACGATCTGCCGACCCGCGGCCACGCGCAGATCTTCCGCAGCCAGGTCGAGATTCGCCGCCACCGCTTCGTGCGCCGCGCGGGTCAGACTCAGGCGGCGCACGCCGGCCACCGGCGCGGCGCCCACCAGATCGGCCTCGGTCCGGACACGCCAGTCCGGATACCAGCCGATGGCGCGCGCCGTGGCCATGTTGATCGTCAGCCGCCGGCCTCGACGGAAGTCGATCGGCAACGCGCCGGGGTCCTCCCCCCGGAGGAGACGCTGAACGTGCACTGCGAGGCGCCGCCCCAGCCGGCGAGAGTCGGCGTCGTCGTAGAGGCTCATCAACAGACCGGCCTCCACCTCGCGGCGGCCCATGGCCGAGAACGTCGGCAGGCGCCGCTCGTTGAGCCCGCGAATCAGCCGCTCGAGTTCCTCCGGCGGAAGCTGCCTCAGCGGGGTCACGTAAACCGCCTCGGCTGCAGGCGGGATGGCCGCGAGCGCGTCTGCAGCAGACGTACCCACACGGACGAACTCGGTCCGGATGTCCTGGTCGACCTGCGCCACCGCAGCCTGCAGGCGCGCCTCGAATTCGCCTGCGCTGTCCGGCAGCCGTTCGCCCACGAACGTGATCCCGGCGAACGGGACGACCTCCCGGAAGCGCCGCACGTCGTTCGCCAGGTCGTTGGCGAACGTCACGTAGCTCAGATTCGGCTTGCCGCTGACCCGCTCGCCGTCCGGCGACACCACCACCGGGACGCCCTGGAGTTCGGGATCGAGGACGAGCACGCCGACCACGGGCTTCGGCAACCAGTCCCGCCGGGCCGCCCAAGTCGTCGCCACGGAACCGGCTGCCAGCACCAGATCCACGTCTGGATCCGCCAGCGACGCGTCAACGGCCGCCCCTACGCCGGCGAGTGTCGAGTCTCCTGCGCGACGTTGCGCCGCGGGAAAGACCACCTCGAACCGCGGCGCGGTCAACTCGATGACCGCGCTCTCGAACTCCGCGAGCGTCTCGGCGCTCCGTTCCCACGGACTGTCGAGGACGACGCCGACGACACACGGCTGGCACGCCATCTGCGCACGCGCCGGCACGGCCCACGCCACGACCGTGGTCAACAGCCCGATCGCCGCCGCCTTCATCGCGATGTGCGCTTTCACTTCGGACTCTGACCGCATGTCCATCTCTTCCTGCCGGCTTCCAGCGCTGCCCCTGGCTACAGCCTTCCGACGGAGACCGCCGGGGGGGGGGCCGACGTCTTGCCCGATGCGCAGCAACGCACACGGCGTTCTGCCGCGCGAATAATGGCTGCCCGGCGGGCGAGTCGGAAGGGAGGGGAGAGGCCAAAGTTGCGGTAGGTGCGATTTGCCCGAGTCCCCCCCGCGAACTGCCCCCCCCTCCCGCAGAGGTAGCTACGTACGGTAGCTGCAGCCGGAACGCGGGGCGCGGCGGCGACGCGCCGGGATAGCCTGACACCGGATTCCGTGCATGGAGGAAGCCCGCGTGGCGGAAGACGAAGACGCCTCTCCGACACCGTTCATGATCGTGCGCGTCCTGTCAGCCGACGAGTCGTCGCAATTCGAGTTCGGTGACCTCGTTCCGATAGCCGCACCGATCGTTGCCCAGGCAGGCGATGGCGGCACGGTACCCGTTTCCCAGCCAGGGTTCGTGCAGATGGAAACATGCAGGCTCGGGTAGTGCGCACGACAGCCGGCGTACGGTCACCGCCGGCACCAGCCCCAACGCGACGGCCCGCGGATCGACCTCCAGTCCATATCCGGCGGCTTTCAGCACTGCTTCCTTCGCGACCCAGGCGCGTGCGGCCAGGCGGCGCCTGCTGTGTGACGGCGCCATGCGTATCTCACGACGCTCGTCCGGGGCCAGGAAGTGCGCGCCAAGGCGCCGCCAGTCCGTCGGCTCGGACTCGCCGACAAAATCGACGCCGATCGCGCCCGCCCGAGCTACACCGACGCCGACCCAAGCCCCGGCGTGGGTGATGTTGAAGTCGAGACCCGCGACGCCGGGGTTCTCGAGAAACGGTCGCCCGCGCCTCGACACCGCGATCCTGGCCTCCGCTACTCCGTAGCGAACCTTCAGGACATGGCGCACCAGGGCGCGCCCCAACAGCAGCCGCCACCGGTCACTCGTCTGCCTGAAGCGCTCGAAGCGTTCGCGCTCGGCCCGCGCCAGCCACCGTGCCGCCAGCCCCGGATCGGGACCTTCCCGCCCCGGCAGGCGCACGACGTACAGCGCGGAGTCGGGGCCGGACAACGTTCAGGCGGCACCGTCTCGCGGGACGCCGTGTCCAGAGTCGCATTCGGCCATAACTCGTCGAAGACTCGCCGGACGCAAGTCCAGCCAGTGCTCGTCGACGTACTCCAGGCACTCCTCCCTGGGTCCGATCGGCCCCTCCCGCCTCCAGCCGTCGGGAACCGGTTGCGCCGAGGGCCAGAGGGAGTGCTGCCCCTCGTCGTTGACGAGCACCTGAAACTCGTCCCCATCCATCGACCAGTTGCGACCAGTCATGTCGGATCCTCCTGCCGTCTTGCGAGCCTCCCCTCGTCGCCCGAGCCTCTGACGCAAAGCCTGCACGCGCGCCGACGTGGTGACTCCTGCGCCGTTCTCGGCCTCGGCCGCGCGGGCCCTAACCCATGTTTAACAAGAATCCCGACGATTTTGTAGATTTGGGCGATATTTCGGGGCTCACAGGCCCGTAACTTGTTGATTCTAAAGAGTCAGGGTTTGGCGGAGCGGAATGTAGTGCCATAATCGTAAGGAAAGTATTGCTTCTGTAGACGTGCGCCCGCTATCGTGGGCGCATGTTCATTCGGCGTACTCAAACCCGGCGGACCGAAGACGGACAGCCCTACTTCTCCCATCGCCTCGTCCACTCCGAGCGCATCGGCAACGCCGTCCGCCAGCGCACCTTGCTCAATCTCGGGCGCCACTTCGACATCCCCCAAGCGCAATGGCCGTTGCTCTGCTCGCGCATCGACGACATCCTGGCCGGCCAGACGCCGTTGGTCGCCGACTGCCCGACCGCCGTCGAACACGAAGCGCAACGGATAGCCGCACAGTTGGTCGCCCGCGGCACACCCGTGCAGGGACCGGCCGCCGGGTCGACAGACGTGCAGCCGGTCGACGTCGACTCGCTGCGCCTGATCCGCCCCCGCAGCGTCGGCGTCGAGCAAGTGGGCCTGTGGGCGCTGGAGCAAGTGGGCCTGCCGGCCCTGCTGGCCCACTTGGGCATCAACGGCGCGTTGCGCACCGCGGCGGCCGGCGCCGTCGTCGGACGCTTGGCCCAGCCGGCCTCGGAGCGCGCGACGCACCGCTGGCTGCAAACGCGCAGCGGCCTCGGCGAGTTGCTCGGCGTCGACTTCGAGACCGTCAGCGCGATGCAGCTCTACCGCGCCTCGGACGCGCTGGTGAAGCATCGCGAGGCGATCGAGGCGCATCTGTTCCAGCAGGCCATGGGCCTGTTCGACCTGCAGCCGACCGTCACCCTCTACGACCTGACCAACACCTATTTCGAAGGCGAGGCGAGCGCGCAGCCGCAGGCCAGGCGCGGGCACTCGAAGGAGAAACGCAGCGACTGTCCGCTGCTGACCCTGGGACTGATGCTCGACGCCAGCGGCTTCGTGCGTCGCTCGCAGGTCTTCGCCGGCAACGTCAGGGAACACCGCACGCTGGCCGGCATGCTCGAGGCGCTTCGGGCGCCGGCCGGCGCCCTGGTGGTCCTCGACCGCGGCGTCGCCACCGATGACTGCATCACGTGGCTGCGCGAGAACGGCTACCGCTACTTGGTCGTCAGCCGCGAGCGCCGCCGGCAATTCGACGCCGAGACCGCCGTGTCGATCCAAACGCAATCCAAACAGACCGTGCATCTGCACAAGGTGATCTCGACCGACCCCGACGAGGTCCGCCTGTACTGCTACTCCGAGCAGCGGGCCGAGAAGGAACGGGGCATCGTCGAGCGTTTCGCCGCCCGCTTCGAGACGGCCCTGACCCAGCTCAACGACGGGCTGGCGCGCCCCCGCGCGCACAAGCGCCTCGGACAGGTCTGGCAGCGCATCGGGCGACTGAAAGCAAAGCACTCCCGCGTCGCCCCGCACTACCAGATCGCGGTCGCCGCCGACGAGACCGGGGAGAAGGCCGTCGCCGTCACCTGGACCCGTCGTCCGCAGGACGGCTCGATGGCCACGCATCCGGGCGTCTACTGCCTGCGCAGCAGCGAGACCGATTGGGACGAAGACGCCCTGTGGCGCACCTATACCACGCTCACCGACGTCGAGGCCGTCTTCCGCGCGCTCAAGTCCGAGCTCGGCCTGCGTCCCATCTACCACCACAAGCCGCGGCGAGCCGACGGCCACCTGTTCATCACCGACATCGCCTACCAGCTCGTGCAGGTCATTCGCACCCGCCTGCGCGCGCACGGCGAACACGCCAGTTGGACCACCCTACGCCGCATCCTCGAAGGACAGCAGCGGGTCACCGCCACCTTCCGCCGTCCCGACGGACGCACACTGCACGTGCGCACCGCCACGCAAGCCGAACCCGAACAGCGGGCCATCTACGATGCGCTCGGCATCGACCCGCAGCCGGGAGGCGTCCGCAAGACGACCATCTGACCGACCCGTTCCCGGTTTGCGCGCGTTTGTAGTGCCACTCGAGCATTCTTGCCGGCGTAAACCGTTGATTCTAAAACAGCTTAGAAATACCGTTGTTAAACTTGGGCTAACACGGAACCAACACAGGCCGGCGCGGGTCGATGGCCGCCTCCAGCGACTCCGCGACTATGCGTCCAACTTCCGGACTCACGCCGTCGGCGAGGAAGAGCCCCATGTGGTGTTCCGTGACCTCTTCGATCGCCACGGGGCCGGTCGTCAACTCGCGAAGCTCCCGCCGCAGATCGTCCCGCGGGTTGTCCGCGGCCCGGACGTAGGTGATGGGAGCACGAATCCTGCTCGGGAGATGCGCGCGGAGCGCGGCCCCCGCCCGCAGCACGTTCGCGATGATGCGACGGAACGTTTCGATGTCCGTCCCAGCCGGAACGGTCTTCTGCCGCGTCGCGATCTTCAGCGCCTCCGGATACGGATCGTCCCCGTCTGCGAGGACATGGCTCACGCCGCAGGACTTCAGCATCTCCTGCAGGACTTCACGTTCGGTGCGCTCTTCCTCCTGTGCAGGAGCCGGCATGTCGGCGCCGAGGCGCGAATCCAGCATGAGCAGGATCGCCACCCGGCCGCCGTCCGACTCCAGTATGGCCGCCATCTCGTGGGCCACGACGCCGCCGAGCGACCAGCCGAGCAACGCGTAAGGGCCGTCCGGCTGTACCGCAAGGAGCGCATCGACGTAGCACGCGGCCATGTCGCGCACCGAGGAAGCTGCGTGCTGCTCGACCGGGCGATGGATCCCGAGCGCCTGAAGACCGTAGATGGGCACGTCCGGGTTCACGTGAGCTTCCAGCCCCTTGAACATCACAGCGCCGCCCCCGGCCGGGTGCACACAGAACAGCGGCGACCCGGAACCGCCTGTTCTCAGCGGCAGCAGCCGATCGTTCAGGCGCCGTTCGCTTCCACCGTTCGCGGTCACCACGGCCGCGAGTCCCCGCGGTGTCGGCGCCGAGAACACCGAACGCACCGGCACCGACGCTCCCGTCGACTCCCGCAGGCGGGACACCAGACGCATCGCCAGCAGCGAATGACCGCCCAGTGCGAAGAAGTCGTCCAGAACCGACACCGGCGACGCCCCCGTCAACTCCTCGAACAGACGCACCACCAGCGCCTCCTCGGGCGTCGACGGCGCCACGTGCTCCGACGCGCCGGTCACCTCCGGAAGCGGAAGACCGCTCCGGTCCAGCTTCCCGCTCGGCGTCCGCGGCAGCCGCTCCAGAACCACCATCGCCGACGGCACCATGTACTCCGGCAGACGGCGACCCAACGCCGCACGCAGGTCCGACGGCGCAGGGACCTGTGCGCCGGACCCACCCGCCGGCGTCACGTAGCCCACCAGACGCGGCTCACCCGCCGCCTCCCGCAGCACCACCGCCGCCTCACCGATACCGGGCTGCGACCGCAGCGCCGCCTCCACCTCCCCGGGCTCGATCCGGTGCCTTCGCAACTGCACCTGGCCGTCCACCCGGCCCCCGCACTCCAGCACGCCGTCCGCGCGCCAGCGCCCGACGTCGCCGGTGCGGTACATCCGCGAGCCGGGCGCACCGAACGGACACGCCACGAAGCGCTCCGACGTGAGACCCGGACGCCCCTGATACCCCCGCGACAGGTGCGCGCCGGCGATGTACAGCTCGCCCCACACCCCCACCGGAACCGGCCGCAGCCGACCGTCCAGCACGTGGACCGCCGTGTTCGGCAACGGGCCGATCGGCGGATCCGCCGCGCTGTCGCCAGCCGGATCCAGAGCCGCGCTCATCGTCGCGCACCCAGCCTGGGCTCCTCGAATCCGTTGCCGCTCTGCCGGCGGCCACGGATAGCTTGTAAGTAGTTCATTATAGGAAAGTTACCTGCAATGCGCTGGCCACTATTCCCTCGTTCTATCCCCTTTCCTGACGGGGAATCCCCCGGTCGGCTGAAGGCGTCCGCGGACGCCCACGCACGCGCCCCGATCGCCGACCGAGCGTTTCCGTCAGCAGCCGACGACGCGAGGTGCGAGTCGTTGTGTCGGAAGCTGGAGTACACCGGCCACGCGTTCGGCCAAGGCGGCGAGCCGTGTTCGTAGCGTAGCCGCACTCGAGGGGTCTCGGCTGCGGTCAGACGGCAGAAGCGCCGGGGCCGCCAACACCACTTCCGCGTGGTGCTTGGACTCCCCCTTGACGTCCCAGCCAGCAAGCGGCGGACACGTCAGGCGCAAGGCACCGGGCAGATGCCTTTCCAGGAGAGCATCGAACTGCTGACCAACCCGATTGCGGGGGTTCAGGTTCAACGCAAAAACCAGGACCGCGGCGCGCACAGCCAACTCTGCCACCTGCGGAACAACGGTTCGAGCGGAGCGCGGCAAGAAATCGGCGAAAGGGTCGATCAGCACGAGGTCGCCATCGTCCGCGTGGCGGGCAATCTCCTTCAGCGCGGCATAGCCGTCGTACTGACCCGCGCATCCTCGGAAATCCTCCTCGATCATCGCCAATCCGGCTGCCTGGAGCCCGGCGCGGTGGTCCGGATCAAGATCGCTCGTGAGCACCCGGATTCGCTCGATCCCGCTGGCTTCGGCCACGTGCCGCACGACGAGGGCACTGCCGTAGTAGCGGTTGTCGTCGATCCCTGACTGAGCCCGCCGGAGAGCGCAGTCTGGCAAGGCCCGTACACGCTTGGCCACGTCGGCGACCGGCGATTCCCACGGCAGCCCGCCGAACAGGTCGATGAAACGCAGTGAGGTGTGCGACTCGCAACGCCACTGGATGAACTCGGCCAAGACGCCGTGCTTCAGCAGATCGCCTGCGTTGCCCATGTCGTAGGGAAGGCCCATCAGATGGTGCTCACCCCTCTCGCCCGGTCGCCTTGCGGCCAAGGCGGACCACCACCAACAGGTGCTTGGCGCGTGACGCGGCAACGTAGCGATGATGCGGCGTGACCACGCGGTCACCGCCCGGCAGATCGAGCAGGATCACAACGTCGCGTTCCAGGCCCTTGAATCGATGCAGCGTATCGAACACGACGCGTCCCGCCGAGGAGCCGCGATTCGTCTGGTTCGCCGTGTAGTCGAGATTCACCAGTTCGAAACGGCCTGCCCGATGCTCCCTCGCAAATGGCGAGTTCTTGAGGGTCCGTGTCGAAATGATGGCGATCCGGTCGGGCTCGACCGCCTCGTCGGTGACAAGTCGGTCGAGCTTCGCGCCGACCCGGCGCACCAGGTCGGCGTCGCTGTCACAGATGATCGATTCTACGGGTGCTCCTTGTGGTGCGCCCGGCTTGACAAGAGCCTCGGCGCCCAGAAGGTCGGCGGCGTACTCGGCGATGCGCTTGGTGTTGCGGCAGTTGTGACCGAGTCTGTGCTCGATCGTCTCCAGCGCCGCGGGCGGGCCGCCGGCGAAGATGTCCTGGTTGGGATCGTAGAACGCATAAAGCGTGCCGTCGCATCCGTCCCGCAACGCGTCGTTGAGGCACAGCCACCAGTCCGGAAGGAAGTCCTGTCCCTCGTCTACCACGATGGCGTCGTAGCGTTCGTCGGGTAGTCGCTCCAGCGCCTCCAACAGCCGCATCGGAGCCTCGTGCCCCCAGAATCGAGAAGCCTCCTCGTTGCCGACCATCCGGGGCTCCTCGAAGGGCAATCCGGCGTGCCTCGCCAGACGGCGGCAGAACTCGTGGAACGTCTCGACCCTCAACCCCGCCGTCTGGAACCCGTCCGCTCGCCGGCGGAGATCCGCGGCGAGGGGTCGGTTGAAACAGAGCAGCAACACCTGCGAGCCGGTCGTCGCCATGCGCCGGGCCTTCTCAAGGGCAAGCACAGTCTTGCCCGTGCCCGCCGCACCCTCGATTGCGGCACGATAATGGGCAGCGAGGTAGTCCAGCAGGATCATCTGCTCGCCCGTGAGGCGCAACAGTACCCGGTCCTCTTCCCTGAATTGCAGCGCCAATCTGGACGCGGGCGGAAAGCGCTCGACCAGCGCAGCGACGAGTGCTGCCGCGCCCTTACGGGAGAGGATTGCTGGTCTGCCTCCGCCGGCTGGTACCGGGCCTCGCTCCTTCCAGTAGTCGAACATTCGGCCGACCGCGCTCCGCAAGTCGACCAGGGAGCGCCTATCGAGGACCACATCCTGTGGGAGATCGGGCCCCATGTCGTCGGGCGATTCGGTGTTCGGAAGGACCACGCCCCAGCCGAATCGGCACCGGAAGCCCCTACCGCCGAACCTCGGGGCGTCCTCCAGGTATCTGCGGATCGCGTGGACGGCCCGGCTGGCCTGTCGCCCTGGGTCCTTGATGGCGTGCGTACCATCGTCCCGATCAACGGATATCCAGCCGTCGGCGCGTCTTCGCACGCGCCCGCCCTTGACCTCCAGCCCCAACGCGCCGCGTGTCGGGTCCAGAAGCAGAAAGTCGATCTCTCCTTCCCGTGGGGCATTGCGCCCGGTCGGGAGCAGGAAGCGTTGGCTGTGGATGACCGTCCAGTCGTCGGGGAGGTCCGCCTGGAACCGCTCGTATAGCTGTCTCTCGGACGATGGCGTCTCGGTGGCCGGACTTGGCGGAATCATGCGGGCCATTCGCGCTCCGTGCGGCTGCTCCGGCGGGCCAGCGTTAACGCGAGCAGGCTGTTGGTGGAGCTGACGAGACCGGGCCGCTCCGGCCGCAGCCCATCGTCGTGGCGCGGCGCACGGCGCCGCTTCTGTCGGTGGTGCCCGTCTTCCGGTAGATGTTCTTGAGGTGGTGGCGAACACCGTCCTCGCTTATCCCGAGCCGATCCGCGATCTCGCGGTTGCGGAGGCCCTGGCCCAACCCGGCGAGCACGGCCTGCTCCCGCGCCGAGAAGACCGGGACGGCGGGCGGCGGCGGCCCATCGAGGTGCGCAAGCGCCGAGCTCGCCGCTTCACGGAGCTCCGACTCCGGGTCCTTGTCGAGGAGCCGCGTCAGAAGGCGGCGGCTGACATCGCGATGGCGGGCCAGTGGCCGCAGGTAGTCCGTGCTGCGCGTCAGTCGCAGGAACTCGACGAGCGGCTCGACCGCCCGGTCCGTGTCCGCGTCAATCGTCATCGACAGCACCAACGCTCGCATCAAGGTGCGCGTCAGACCGCGCTCGGACGCGATCCCGCGCAGACGGTTCGCCAGGTCACGGGCAGCGTCGCGGTCTCCGAGTTCGGTCAGCAGCCGGATGCGCGCGCAGGACAACACTTCCATCTCGCGCCAGGACTGGCGGTCGAGATCGATCAGGTCCGAAACATTCACGGGCAGTCGCTCGTCGCGCCACACCTGCTTCCCGTGGTCGGGACGCCCCGCCTCGATCGAGGACTGTGAGAGCAATGCCGAGACGTAGCGCGAGAGGCTCCAGATGCCTTTAGCCCGGACCCGCTCCAACTCGTTCGCAAGCAACTGAACGGAGGGCTCGGCGCCGTGGCGCGTGAGCGTCAGTTCGGCGGCCACGGCTACCGCCGCCTCATGGACGTCGGTCCACTCCCCGGATGGCTCCAGCAATCCGGTCACGGTCTGCTGCTCGATGGCCTTCTGGCGGTCGCGCTCGATGTCCAGCTCGATAGTCAACGCGTCGATGGCGGTCGCCAGGGCGGCGCTGGCCGCGAAGTACATCTTGGTGAGGCGGCGCGCGCCCGCATACCGGCTCATGGCTTCGTCCACATGGCCCTGGGCCATGGCGGCCATCCCGAGGTACAGTTCGGCGAAGACTTCGGCGTACCGGAAGCCGCCTCCCATCAGGTGGGAGTGCAGTTCCGAGCCGTGCCGACGGAATGTCTCGAAAGCGGCCGTCTGATAGGAGGACACGAAGCCGGACAAGTGCAGTCCGCACCGGACCAGCGGGGTCTGTTCGACTCCCGCGGGAACTGGGAGCTCGGCCGTAACCACTGCGTGCAGTTCCTCGCTGGCCGCTCCCGAGTGGGAGCCGGCCAACGTGGCTTCCGTGAACAGGCGGTCGACGAGAAGCCCTTCGAAGTCGCCAACGGCGCCGCTGCGCGCGAGGGCGTCGACCGTCGGCTTGACCGTTTCGTACAGCTCGCGCGCCTCCTCGAACTCCATTTCCAGGCAGCGGCTCACGCAGCGGATGAAGGCGAGGCGCGGGAACATCTCCAGTACCGTGGGGCTCAGGAACCGGTCGACCGCAGCAAGGCACGTCGGCCCATCGTGCAGCCACAACCGGAACACGCCGACCCGCTCCATCATCTCGCCGAGGAACCGGCGGTCGCCCGTCTCGGTGGCATGCCGCCATGCGGGAATCCACTGCTCGCGATGCGCCAGGGCTTCGGCGATCCTGCGGTGGAGGTGCTGCTTGCGCGCCGGATCCTGAGCGGCGAGCAGCCGGACGCAATGCTCCTTGACGATCGGGTGGAGACGAAGGACGGCGCCCTTCCGATCCACGGACGTCAGGAGCCCCACCAGCGTCAGGAGCGCGTCGACTTGCAGGCGTGTGTCGGCCGATCCGAGCACCTCGTCGGCCAGATCCGTATCGATCCAGTCGAAGACCGCCAGATCGAGAAGCAGGGCGCGGTGCCGGTCCGACAGGCCACGCAGCAGCCGCGCGTCGAGGAAATTCCGGGTGAGCGCCTTGCTCCGCTCGATGCTCTCGGCCGAGCCGGCCATCCGCACGGTACGGTCGATGCGAACGGCTACGGGCCATCCGGCCGTGTGGTCGAGGACGTCGGTCAACTCCTTCCGCGTCAGATTGCCCCCGAAGAACCTGTCGATCTCGGATCGCGAAAAGCGGAACTGTTCAGTGGTCACGACGCCCGCCGAGCCTTCGACGACGGTGCTCGCCAGATCCAGTCCCGGATTGGCGCGGAACGACAGGACGAAGTGGAGAACGTCGGGGCCGCGTCGCAGCAGGCGGTCCAGCAGCTCGACGGATTGAGACGGCAGCCGCTCCAGTTCGTCCAGCACGAGGAGGCACGGCGCTGCATGCATCTCGATGGCGCGAATGAGCGTCCCGATCTGGTGCGTAAGCGGGGTCGCAGTCCAAGCTTCCTCGTTGTGCCGCATCTCCAGATCCAGTCCCGCGCGCTCGAACGCGTAGGCAAGATGGGCTCCGAACGGGCCCGGCGCGTCATCCTCGTCCACCGTGAGCCAGGCGACGAGCACACCCTGTTCCTTCGCACGCCGAGCGAACTCGGTGAGCGTGGTGGTCTTGCCGAACCCACCGGGCGCCCGCAGCACCGAGAGCCGCCGAATCGCAGCCGGATCGAGTTGCTCGAACAATGCCGGCCGATGGAAGTACCCCTCCGTGCGTTCGGGCGGCGTCACCTTCGTGGTCAGCAGCCACGGAGTTCGGGATTCGGGCGGTCTCGCCTTCCGTGTCGATGTCGCCGGTGGTCTGGTTTCGGCCATCGGAGGTCTCTCCGGATGTCGGCGTGGGCAGCGGCAGCGTCAGAGCCGCAAGCCCATCGTCGTGGCGCGGCGCACGGCGCCGCTTCTGTCGGTGGTGCCCGTCTTCCGGTAGATGTTCTTGAGGTGGTGGCGAACACCGTCCTCGCTTATCCCGAGCCGATCCGCGATCTCGCGGTTGCGGAGGCCCTGGCCCAACCCGGCGAGCACGGCCTGCTCCCGCGCCGAGAAGACCGGGACGGCGGGCGGCGGCGGCCCATCGAGGTGCGCAAGCGCCGAGCTCGCCGCTTCACGGAGCTCCGACTCCGGGTCCTTGTCGAGGAGCCGCGTCAGAAGGCGGCGGCTGACATCGCGATGGCGGGCCAGTGGCCGCAGGTAGTCCGTGCTGCGCGTCAGTCGCAGGAACTCGACGAGCGGCTCGACCGCCCGGTCCGTGTCCGCGTCAATCGTCATCGACAGCACCAACGCTCGCATCAAGGTGCGCGTCAGACCGCGCTCGGACGCGATCCCGCGCAGACGGTTCGCCAGGTCACGGGCAGCGTCGCGGTCTCCGAGTTCGGTCAGCAGCCGGATGCGCGCGCAGGACAACACTTCCATCTCGCGCCAGGACTGGCGGTCGAGATCGATCAGGTCCACAACGTCCGCCGCCAGCCGCTCGTCCTGCCATACCTGTTCGGCCCGGTCGGGATGCCCCGCCTCGACGAGGAAGAACGAGCACAGCGCCGAGGCGTAGCGCACAATGGTCGCGAGGCCCATGGCCCGGACCTTCGCGATCTCGTTCGTCAGGAACTCGATGCCGACCTCCACGCCGTGGCGTGCCGAGGTCAATTCGGCGGCCACGGCGATCGCGGCTGCATGGACATCCAGCCATGCCCCTCGCAGCTCGGTCAGCCCGGTCAGCGTCCGCTGCTCGATGGCCTTCGTGCGGTTTCGCTCGATATCGAGCTCGATCACCAGTGCGTCGGTGATCGTCGCGAGCGCGGCGTCGGCCGCGAAGTAGGTCTTCGTCGTACGCCGCGCGGTGGCGTACAGGTCGGTGGCTTCCTGCACCCGGCCCTGGGACATGGCGGCCATGCCGAGGTGCAGATTGACGAAGATCTCGCCGTGCCGGTAGCCGCCTCGCCTCATCTGCGACAGGGCCGCCAGCCCGTGCTCGCGGCACGTCTCGAAGCGGGCTGTCTGGTAGTCGGAGATGCAACTGGAAACGTGCAATCCGCCCGCGAGCAGCGCCGCTTCAACCGGCGCGGCGCCGCGCACGACGGCCTCGATCTCCGCCTTGTTGGCGTCGCCGTCCGAGCGGGAGTGGGCTCCGACCAAACTGACTTTGGTGAAGAGGCGGTCGATGAGCATCGCCGGGAGGTATCCCTCGCCGCGGCGCCGCGCCATGTCGTCGAGCTTGGGCACGGTGGTTCGATATAGCGCGCGCGCCTCGTCGAACTGAAGCCGCAGGCGCCGGGCCACGCAGCGGATGAGGGCGAGCCGCGGAAACTCCTCCAGCAACGCTGGGGTGAGGAACCGGTCGGCCGCCGCCAGACACGTCATCCCATCGCGCAGCCACATGCGGAACACGCCGACGCGCTCCATCATTTCACCAAGGAACTGGCGGTCGCCCGTCGCGGTGGCATGCCGCCATGCGGGAATCAATTGGTGCCGTCGCGCCAGGGCCTCGGCGATCCTGCGGTGGAGGTGCCGCTTGCGAACCGGATCCCGATCGGCGAGCAGCCGGAGACAATGTTCCTGGACAAGGGGGTGCAGACGCCGCACTGCATCGTTCCGATCCAGCGGCGTCAGCAGCCCGTCCAGCGCCAGGAGCCCATCGAGGCGCAGCCGAGTGTCAGTCGATTCAAGCACTTCGTCAACCAGATCGGTATCGACCCAGTCGAAGACCGCCAGATCGAGGAGCAGGGCGCGGTCCCGGTCCGAGAGACGGCGCAGCAGGCGCGCGTCGAGGAAGTTTCGGGTGAGCGCCTTGCCCCGCTCGATGCCCTCGGCCGAGCCGACCGTTCGCGTGATGCGGTCGATGCGAACGGCTACGGGCCACCCGGCCGTACGATCGACGGTTTCGGTCAACTCCTTCCGCGTGAGGCTACCTCTGAAGAACTGGGCGATCTCGGATCTCGAAAAGCGTAACTGTTCGGTGGTAACGACGACCGCCGAGCCTTCGAGAACAACGCTTGCCAGATCCAGTCCCGGATTCGAGCGAAACGACAGGACGAACTGGAGGCTGCGAGGACCGCGTCGCAGCAGGCGTTCGAGCAGATCGACGGAAGCGGCCGGAAGCCGTTCGAGTTCGTCCAGCACGAGCAGGCAGGGTGCCGCATGGATCTCGATCGCCCGAACGAGCATCCCGATCTGGTGGGCGAGCGGCGTTGCGGCCCAGGCGTCCTCGCTGTCCCGCAGCGCCAGATCCAGGCCCACGTGCTCGAACGCGTGGGCAAGATGGGCTCCGAACAGGCCTGGCGCATCGTCCTCGTCCACCGTGAGCCACGCGACGAGCACACCCCGTTTCTTCGCGCGGCGAGCGATCTCGGCGAGCGTGGTGGTCTTGCCGAACCCACCTGGCGCCCGCAGCACCGAGACCCGCCGATTTGGTGCCGGATCGAGTTGCCTGAACAGCGCCGGCCGATGGAAGTACCCTGCCGGAGGTTCGGGCGGCGTCACCTTGGTCGTCAGCAGCCAGGGGGCTCGGGATTCGGGCGGTGTCGCCTCCCGTGTCGACGTCGCCGATGGGTGGGTTTCAGCCATCCGACATCCCTCGGGGCGCGCCTTCGAAACCGTTCGGGCTACCCCGGTGTCGAAGACGACCCCGGCGGTGTAGTTGATCGACTTCTCCGGGGCCAGTCCGCAACTCCTCCGTCGTGCGCGCCACCGATCCGCTACGCGCCGTTTTGAAGCGTCGGCCCAGCTAACGGCCCCAGCGGTAGTTGATGCGCGCGTAGTAGTAGCCGCCGCTCAGGCCCCACGGCGTGACCGGGCTGAAGCGGGAGCCGAGGACGTCGATCAGGGGCTGGGGCGCGTCGGCGAGGATGTCGAACACGTTCTGCCCGCCGACCGACAGCGTCACGTCCGCCGCCAGCGGCACGCTCGCTTCGAGATCGACGATGTAGGCCGCCTCCTGGGCCGGCGCCGCGTCGTCCACCCACAGCCGCGTGTAGTAGTAATCGACCCACGGGCCGTAGTGGCTCAGGCGGCCGAGCACTCCGACCCGCCCGACGCGCTGGTTCAGCGCGGCGTTCCAGCGCACCCGGGGGACGCCGCGCTCGATCGCCAGCACGTCGGCCGCGCTGAGGAAATCCGACTCGTGCGTCACCTCGGTGTCGGTGTAGTTCATCGTGAAGCTGAACACGGTGTCGCCGGCCAGCGCCGCAGGCGTCCACGTCGACACGACGTCGATGCCCTGGGTCCGGGTCGAGAAGTCGTTGATGAAGAACCGGAAGAAGGAGAGGTTGCCGGCCGAGGTAACCCCTTCGGACAGCAGCAGCGCGCGCTCTTCGGCGGTGAGGGTCAGGATGTGCGACAGCGAGAGCCGGTCGTCGATGTCGACCCGGAAGTAGTCGGCGGTCAACGTGAACGGACCCGTGTCGACGACGAGGCCGGCCGTCGTGTTCACCGATGTCTCGGGCTCGAGCGGCTTGGCGCCCCGCAGCCCCGCCGTCTGGAACGTGGACGGCACCGTGGCGCTGTCGACCAGCTCGAGGGTCTCGGGGTCGATGGTCGTCTGCACGTTCAGCGCGTTCTGCTGCCCCGGCGTCGGGGCGCGGAACCCCGTGCTGACGCCGCCGCGCACCGACACGGCGTCGCTCAGACCGTAGCGGAACGACAGCTTGCCGTTGGTCGTGTTGCCGAAGACATCGAAGTGCTCGACCCGCACGGCCGCGCCGGCGCTCCACCGGTCGTCGAGCCCGCGCAGCTCCAGGTCGCCGTAGGCGGCAACGTTGTTGCGGGTCCAGACCCCGGCGGTGTAGTCGGGGAAGCCCGGAAAGCCGTTCGAGGCGGGGATGAAGCCCTGCGCCGCGAACGGGCCGACCTCCCACGACGGCCGCCCGCCCGCCCCGGTCTCGAAGCTCTCGTCGCGCCACTCGGTCCCGGCCGCGACGTTCACCATCTCGGTGGCCGCATACGAGACGTCGAAGTTGAGGCTGGTGTCCTCCTGCCGGTAGAGGCCGGGGTCGAAGTTGCGCGGCGTGTCCGGGCCGAGCGACGCGTTGACCGTGTTCAGGAAGAAGAAGTCCGACTCGTGGGCGCCGTAGCTGGCGCTCGCGTCCCACGTCAAGCCGTTGTCGGCGATGCGCCGAACGCCCGCCACGACCGACTGGTCGGTGACGACGCCGCCGAACTGCGGGGTGAACCCGCCCGGCGCGATCTCCTGGAACGAGAAGCAGCTCGGGTCGGCGAAGACCTGGGCAAGGGCGTCCGCATCGGGCACGTTGTTCGTCACCCGCACCACCGGGCAGTTGGCCGAGCCCAGGCCGCGCGCCCGCAGCACGTCGCCGATCAGCAGCGTCTGCCCCCCGTCGAGGCTGTAGATGCTCTGGCGCGAGTTGGGGTTGCGGAAGAAGAAGCCCTCGGTCACCTTCTTGTCGGCGTAGTTGGCCCAGCCGTAGAGCTGCACCTGATTGGCGAACAGGTGGCCGAAGTTGCCGAACAGCTTCAGGTCGTCCTCGATGCGGGGGTTGCCCCAGACCTGCGCCGGGTCCCTCACATGCGTGTTGCCGGCGGCGATCAACGCCGCCGCGTCGAGGCGCTGCACGCTGCGGTCGGTCGGGTTCGCGTTGCCGTACTCCAGGCTCAGGTTCGTGAAGCCGGTCTCGCCCAGCGGCAGGCCGACGTTGCCGGCGATGCTGTACGAGTCGCCGTCGCCGGGGCGGTAGGTACCGGTGTTCAGCTCGAGACTGCCACCGCCCGGGTCATCCTTCAGCAGGAAGTTGATGACCCCGGCGATCGCGTCCGAGCCGTACTGCGCCGACGCGCCGTCGCGCAGCACCTCGACCTGCCGCAGCGCGATCGACGGGATGGTCGAGATGTCCGGCCCCTGCGCCCCGTCGGTAACCCCGCCGAACCACGCGATGACCGACGAGCGGTGCCGCCGCTTGCCGTTGACCAGGATGAGGGTGTGGTCGTGCGAGAGGTTGCGCAGGCTCGCCGGCCGCACCAGCGTCGCCGCGTCACTGATCGGATGCGTGGCGACGTTGAACGACGGGATCAGGTTGCGCAACTGGTAGTCGAGCGTCGTCGCTCCCTGGCTGACGACGTCCTCGAACGGGATGGCGTCGATCGGCACCGGCGATTCGGTCACCGACCGCGGCTGCGCCCGGCTGCCTACCACAACCACCCGCTCTTCGAGCAATACCGACAGCTCGACGTCGAGCCTGACCGTCTCCCCCGCGCCGACGTCCACTGCATCGCGCACCGCTCGACTGAAACCGGGCAGGGTGAGCGTCACGGCGTAGACGCCGGGCGGCAACGCGATCGTGAACGTGCCGGCGCCATCGCTGACCACCGTCCAGGGAACGTCATCGCCGGCCTGCCGCGCCTCGACCGAGACCCCCGGCAGCACGAGGCCCGTCGTATCGGTGACCGTGCCGGACAGCAGGCCGTCCTGCGCCATGGCGATCCCCGGCGCGGTCAACACCAGCAACAACGTAGCCTTCCAGGCCGGCGCGCGTTCCATCCCTAGTCCCTTCCTCCGTTGGCTGGGTCATGATTGCTGCTCCAGGTTGCCGGTCGCGGCGTCCGGGGAGATGGCGCGCTGCCTCGCCTGGGGCGCTTGGCTCGGCGTTTCGGCCCATCCCCCAGCTCCACGACCCGCGCACCACGGCCGTGGCGGTTCCTCGACCACCCCGCAAGGGCCCGCCACGGCGATGGGGTAATCACAGCTTATAATTTATTATACGTATCAGTACTGAGAATCGAACAGCCCGGCGCAGGCGTCTCTCGACCGCGGATTGCCTCGAGGAAAGCGCTTGCAGCCTGACGGGCGGCCAGCGTGCGGGGCGGGCTGCGATGAACGGGCGGCCGCGAGAGCGGCGGTCGGGCGTGGCCTGGGCGCCCCAGGGACCGGCAGGCGTGTGCGGGAACCCGATTGACGGCGGACCAGCGCCGAGTAGGCCGGCCGGGGGGCTTCGACGGGCACGACGGAGAGTGACCTGGCCCGACACGAGGACTTCCCGACGAGTAGAAGAGGCTCGCGCGTGACCGGCCGTCCCGTAACGTAGTATGTAGTCTCCCGTCGGGCATGGGCTTCCGTGCTTCGACCATGCAGCGCCGGCCGCGCGGGCATCGGACTCGATGGCGCGCCGCGTCGGTTGCGGCCCGGCCCGGTGCGGGTTGGTCGCGGTGTTGAGCGGCGGGTGCTCGGCAGTCCCTGTCCGCTCCCTGGATGGTGGCGTTATCGGTCCGCTGGCGTGGCTGGCGCCGCCGGTGAGGCAGGCTTCTCGGAAGCGCTCGAGACGCGAAGGCCTGCGAAGACCTGCTCCGTGGAGGCCGGAGTCGCCATCGCCGTCGCACTCACGGAAAGCAATGTCTGCTTCGCGGAACCCGTCAGTTGAATCCGAGCCGCGCCTTTCCGCCTCGCGGCCGGGTCCGCTGGAGCGTGCGCTTCGAGGCAGCCGGTCGGCGATCGAGGCGTTGTTCGCGCGGCATGCGCCGTGGCTCCGGAACTGGTCGCGGGGCCGCATGCCGCCTTGGGTGCGCGGTGTGATCGACACCAGCGATGTCGTGCAGGATGCGCTGCACAAGACGTTCGCACGGTTCCTCCGGCTGGAGCCGAAGCACGTCGGCGCGTTCCGCGCGTACCTGCGGCAATCGGTCGACAACCGGATCCGCGACGAGCTGCGGCGGGCGACCCGCCCGGAGGACCTGAGCGTGCTCGAGGTGCGTGTGGTGGCCGCGGACGACGCGGCCCCGCAGCATCGGCGAATCGTCGACGACGAGACGTGGGCGCGCTACCTCACGGGACTCGAAGCCTTGACGGCGCGCGAGCGCCGGCTGATCGTCGGCCGTGCCGAGCTCGGGTACAGCTACAAGCAGCTCGCGCTGATCGAAGGTCAACGGAGTCCGGACGCGGCGCGCATGGCGCTGCGGCGGGCGTTGCTACGGCTCGGTCACCTCATGCCGCATGCCTAGCCTGCCTAGCCAGGATCGCAAGGATCCGATCGCGGACGCGGCCGACGCGGTCACGTTGAACCAGGACGTGCAGTGGGACCGGTGTGCGAAACTGACCGCGCCGGGCGAGCACTGGGCGCTGGACAACCTGCGGGCGCTCGCCCGCATCTTCGCGGCGAGCCCCGCCGCGGACCCGGAGTCGTCGGTCGCGGCGCGCTCGAATCCGTACGGCGGCACACTGGTCTGGTGGGCCGTCCGCCTGCTCATCGCGGTGTCTGCCGTCGAGGTGGCGGCGACCCTGGTGCTGCTGCCCTGGGAATGGGACGACTACTACCGCGAGCACGGGCAGTTCGCCGTGTTCCTGGCCATGATGTTGGCGGCGCACACCACGGGTGCGTGCCTGCTGCTGTACGCCGGCCGTCGGGATCACCGGATATGGCTCTTCGGGGTTCACTTTCTGTTGTGGGCCACGCTGGTACCGGCCCACATGCTGCCGATCTTCCTCTGGGAGATTCCACCGCCGCGGGAGCTGCATCTGCCGCTCTACCTGTACCCGTTCACCGTGGCGCCGGCGTTCCTGTGGGCGTTCGCCCGGGAGTTTCCGCGGGTCCACCGCCGGACCCGGCTCGATGACGTCGCGCGCCGCATGGTCGCGGTCAGCGCTACGGTTGGCTGCGCCATCTGGCTCGTGTGGTCGGTGACGCCGAATCTGGCGCGCTCGGGCCAACTGCCCCAGCCGGTGTTCTTCACGCTCGCCGATATCTGCATCGCGGCGATGAACCTGCTGGTCCTGTCAGGCGTCGTCGTGATTGCGCTGCGCGCGCATGCGGCGCCCGCAGACGAGGCCCGGCGCGTCGCCCTCTTCAGCGGCGCGATCCTGCTCTGGATGGGGCTGGCGACCGTCTACGACATCGTCGAGGTGTTCTCGCCCGGGGTGTGGGGCTCCGACTACCGGTGGACGCCCGGCAACCTGCTTATCGATCTCGGCCGGGTGGCCGCCATGATCATGTTGTGGTACGCCGTGCTGGCCAAGCGCGTCCCGGACCTGCGGGCGGTGGTCCGGGTTTCCTACCGGCGGCTGCTGATGCACCGCCTGCTCGGACTGGCCGCCCTCGCGCCGCCGGCGGTGCTGGCGTGGGTGGTGGCGAGTCGTCCGGAGCGACGGGTGGGTGCGGTCATCGCGGACCCGCTGGTGCAATGGCTGGTCGCGGCAACGGCGATCCTGCTGCTGGTGGTCGCTTGGCGCGAGCGTCTGCTGACCCGTCTGGACGCCTGGCTCTATCCCGAGACCACGGAGCAGCGGCACGCGCTGGCCATGGCGACGGCGGCGCTGGCGCAGACTGCGCGGTTGGCGACGATCGACCGGATCGTGATCCGGGCGGTACGACGCGGTTGCGTCGCGCCGGCCACCCTGCTGATCGCGTCCGGCGCGGCAGAGACGGACGGACAGACCTTCAGCGCACCGGAGGGCTCGGTCGTACCGCTCGCCCGCGCGTCGTCCATCGTTCACGTGCTGGAGACCACACGCGCTTCGCTACGGGTCGATCCAGGCGATGGATCGTCGGCCTTCGAGTGGCTACCGCCCGACGAGGCAGCATGGGTCGTGTCGGCAGCCGCCGCGTCGCTGGTGCCGGTCCTCGGTTCGGGGGCGGCCGTACTGGGGATCCTGGTGGTCGGCCGGCGCTTCGACGAACAGCTCGTACGGCCCGTCGCCATGCCGTTCCTCGAGGTGCTGGCGGCCGCCGCGGGGGTGGCGCTCGAGCGCCTGCGACTGCCGGATGTCCCGGCCACCCGGCCGGAGGATGCGCCGCCGGCACGTGAATGCCCGGTCTGCCGGGTTGTGACCGCGGCCGGCGAGCGGCGCCGCTGCGACTGCGGGCCGGCCTACGTCGAAACGGCGTGCCCGCGATTCCTGGCGGGCAAGTTTCGTCTGACGCGGCGCCTGGGAACCGGCGGGATGGGGGCGGTCTACCTGGCGCGGGACGTGGCGCTCGCGCGCGAGGTGGCGGTCAAGACACTGGTGGGAACGTCGAGACCCGGCCTGGTGGGACTGAAGACGGAAGCGCGGGCCATGGCGACGGTCGCGCATTCGGCCATCGCTCAGATCTACGGGATCGAGTCCTGGCGGGGCCGTCCGTTCCTGGTCGCCGAGTTCCTGGCGGGCGGCACCCTCGCCGATTGGCTTGCCCGGGGGCCGCTGCCGGCGAAGCAGGCGGTGGCCGTGACCGCGGCGCTGGCCGACGCGCTGGCCGCGCTGCACGAGACGGGCTATCTGCACGGAGACGTCAAGCCGAGCAACATAGGGTTCACGGCGGCCGGATCACCGAAGCTGCTCGATTTCGGACTGGCTCGCCTGTCGGACGACGCCGCGCCGCTGGCCGGCGGCACGGTCTCGTATCTGTCGCCCGAGGTGTTGTCCGGCCGCCCCGCCGATGAAGGAAACGACCTCTGGTCGTTGTGCGTCGTCCTGTACGAAATGGTGTCCGGCCGGCATCCCTTCGCGGGCGTCGGCGTCGACGAGGTCATCGACCGTATCCGGCATCAACGCCTCAGTGGTCGAGCCGGACCGGCCGGGGAGTCGGCCCCGTCGTCGGAGGCGGTCGCGTTCGCCGCATCGATCCTGACCGCCCAGCCGTCGGCGCGTCCGGCGACCGCGCGGGCGTTCGCCGCCGCGCTCGACGAGGTCGGCCGGCCGGAGCAATAGGGCCGTTTGTGCTTCAGCCGACGCAGCTCCCAAGGGAAAGCCGTTTGCCTTCACGATACTCCTCGCGTTCCTTCTACAAGTAGATGCCAACGTCGGCGACGAGTATCGACACGCAACCTGCGGGGCGGGACGCTGCCGACCGCGCGATTGGCGATCGACTCCGGACCGAGTCTCGGTAGAACACCCCAATCCGGCCACGAATGGATGGCTAAACTAAAACTAGCCAGGTAAACCTGAAAGCTGGGCTGGGACCGGCCCGTCAGTCGAGCATCGGCCGGGCGTGATCGTTCGTTCGCATCGGGTGATGAGCTGACCGGGTCCGGCCCTCCTGCGGTAGGTTGGTGTCGATGACAGACGCCAACACGCAGAGAGGACCGGACCATGGGTCGATTGTTGCGGCTTCTCGGACCGTTCGTCCAGTTCAGCTACGCCTGCTGGGACCGCATCGTCCTGCGCGGCTACTATCCGCGTTTGCAGCGCCCAGAGAACGTCGTCCACCTCTTCCGTGACGTCGGGGGCGAAGCCCGGATCACGCCTGCCGTGTTGGCGCGGCGGACGGCGAGCTACCGCGCATGGCTGGAGAGCTACGCGGAACAGCACGGGGTCCCCATCCTGACGGCGCCGAAGGGCGCCCGCAAGGAAGAATTCGTCGCGCCCTACTACCGTGCGTTCCAGGGCGAGAAGGGCGTGGTCGTCATCCTGAAGAGCATGGAACAGAGCTCGACCTTCATCTCCTACGAACCCCGCCACGCCCCGCCGAGCGGTGACGACTATCGGATCATCAGGCGCGCCACCAAGCGCTTTCTCCACTACTACTTCTACATCCTGGACCCGGTCATGGGGCCGATGAGCCTGTGTGTCGCGTCCTACCTCCCCTTCACCGTGAACTGCTTCATGAACGGACATTCCTACGTCGCACAGGAGCTGACCCGCGTCGGCGTCCGGTTCCGGATGGACGACAACGCGATCATCAGCTGCGCGAACCCCGACCGGCTGAACGTCATCGCCGACCGTCTTGACGAGCACATCCTGCGGCGGCGCGCCAGCTACTGGGTCTCGCGCTTGGCACCCACGTTCAGTTCCCGCGAGCGTGCCGCGTGCCACCTCGACTACCAGTGGTCGGTGGCCCAGATCGAATTCGCTCGTGACGTGATCTTTCGTCGTCGAGCCCGGCTGCATGAACTGTTCCAGCGTGCGGTCGAGATCGGCGTGGCGTTGGGCGGCGCCACCCAGACGCGACTCATCTTCGGGCGCCGCATCAACCGCCGCTACCACGGCAAGCTCGAGACCATTCTGGAGCGCCGGGATGAAGGCTTCCCGGTGCTGCGGGCCTACTACAAGAGCTCCTACGTCAAACAGTACGAGAAGGGCGACCGCCTACTGCGCACCGAGACCTGCCTGAACGATACCTACCACGTCTCGATCGGACGCAAGCTCGACAACCTGCCTGCGATCAAGCAGCACTTGGCCGCCACGACCGACCGCTACCTCGCGCAGCAGGCCGAACTGCTCGATTCCACGGTGGACCGGGGCGCGCTGGCCGCGCTGGCGGCACCAGTGACGACCGGGACGCGCCGCGTCCCCGGGATCAAGCTGCATGACGACCGCCTCGTCCGACTGCTCGACAGCCTGCTGTACACCGGCTGCTCGGGGACTGGACGACTCGGCAACTGCACCAGCGCATCCTGGCCCGGCACCGCCTCGGCGAGGACGACTACACCATCAGCCAGCTCCGCTACGACCTCGGCAAGCTCCGCGCCCATGGCCTGGTCGAGCGCGTCGGCCGCAGTCGACGCTATCGACTCACCCCGGACGGTGTGCGGCTCGGCGCGTTGCTCGTCAAAGTCCGCACTCGGCTGCTCGGCCCGATCTTCGCCGACCCGACGCTCGCTCCCAAGCCACGCAGCGATAACCCCAGCACCGTGGAGGCCGCACTGCGCATCGTTGACCGAGCCCTCGACACGCTCTGCTCCAGCCTTGGGCTTTCCGCCGCGGCCGCCTGAATCGCCAGCAACCAGCGCCGCAGCGACGATGGCCGCATCTCGCCCTTCACACGCTAGCTGCTATGGAATGACCCTTTGTCAACCACTCATACGTTCGTCAACGCCTGTGGCCTCTGAGCTCCGCGATCCGTCGGCCATCAGCCCAGGAGTGGGCCGCCGAGACGACGAACGATCGGAGGTCGCTTCGACGACGAGTCACGCTGCTATTCGGTGATTTGGGGTATCCATTTAACCGGAGTCAGGGACGTAACTGCGGCGACGGATCACCATCGTGCCCGGGCGAGGTTCTCTCGGGGTGCTCGAAATCGCCTCGGACCGCAAACCTGGGGCCCGAACAGGACCTCATCGCGGCCGACGAACCCCGCCAGTAGCCTCCTGGTGCCTGTGCGCCCGCCGAGAGCGTTGCGTGTCCTTCACGGACCGCCCGGGCGAGCAACGGCGCGGGGCAGCTCCGGTTACATGGATACCCCAGAACTCTCCATATGCTCAGTCAGGGCTGGACCGGGGCTCACGACGTCAGATCCAGACTGGGCCGGAGGGCGGCGGGCTGCAGGAAGCGCTCGAATTGAGCTTGGGAGATCGTATGGCATCGATATTGCCGACACAATGCTGGCTGGCCCCTCTGGCCGCTGGCGACCGCTGGCCTCGTGAACCTTCTCGACTCCGTGACATCGCTCCTTTGAAGCCACAGCCGCGCAAGACTCGTCGCGCTGTGGCGGGTTGGCCGCTGGCGGTCGGTCTATGCGTCGTCCTGGCCGGTGATGCCCGCGCGCAGGGAAGCGTGGAGGCGGATCGTGCAGCGCTTGAGGCGCTCTACCGCACGGCCGGAGGGGACGGCTGGATCGACAACACCAACTGGCTCAGCAGCGCGCCGCTCAGCGACTGGTACGGCGTGGAGGTGAACCGGAACGGTCGCGTCACCCGGCTGCACCTCGGCGGCTGGGACGACACGGTGCAGGACTTCGTTGACCATGGGCTGACCGGGTCGCTGCCGCCCGAGCTGGGGAGGCTGTCCCATATCCGACGACTACAGATCGGCGGGAACTCCGGGTTGATGGGGCCCATCCCGCCGGAGTTGAGCAGCCTGACCCACCTTGAGGATCTGAATCTCCAGGCCAACCGGCTGACGGGTTCTATCCCGGCGGGACTGGGACGGCTGGCCAACCTGAAAGGGTTGTCGCTTACGCGCAATCAGGTGAGCGGGCAGGTTCCGACCGAATTGGGAAACCTCACTGGGCTAACGCGTCTGGATCTCCGCGGCACGATGCTGAGTGGTCCACTCCCCGAGAGCCTGACCCGTCTGTCGGCGCTCACGTGGCTGCAGCTCGAAGGAAGCGGCTTGTGTGTGCCGGAGGACCTGCCCGGCGTCCAGGCGTGGCTGGACAGCATCCGCGATTTCACGGGAGCCGTCTGCACCGGGTCGCCGACCCTTCTGCGGGTCGTCACGCAACCCGGCCTTGGCCTGCTGGATGCCGTGCACGCCGTCGCCGATCTGAACGGGGACGGGCGCGACGACGTCCTCGCGGGAGAGCGCCAGGAGACCAACGTCGGTGCGCCTGAGGAACGGTTCACGAAGACGACGTTGCGCATACTCGTTGGCGAGGAGGATGGAAGCTTCACGTACGCACCGGAACTCGTCGACGGGACGATCGACGCACGCATCCCGATTGTGGTCGCCGACGACTTCAACGGCGACGGACAGGTCGACCTGGCGGTCTTCGACTACGGCGGCTACGTGTTCGCCGAGAGGCGCGGATACGGTAATCCACCGCAGTTGTTCCTGAGTAGTGCCGACGGAAGGCTGCGGCCGTCGGACGCGCTGGCGGATGCGGTCAGACGCGAGCACACGCTGCGGCCGCAGTCCCACTACTCCGGTCCCGCCGACCTCCATCTCAAGTCAGCGACTTCGGGCGACATCGACGGCGACGGGGACATCGACCTGTGGGTCGACAGCATCGGCGGCCAGAACGTCTACAGCCACTTCATGGTCAACAACGGAGAAGGCACGTTCACCGTCGACGAAACTCGTGCTCCGCCTGCGCTCCGTTACAACTGGCCGGAAACTGGTACCACTTGCAGGGGCACCTCGTGGACCTGGACAGCGACGGCGATCTCGACCTCGCGCTCGGACAGAACCGCAAGATCACCACCAACACCATGAATCAGTTCAGCATCGTCCTGATCAATGACGGCGCCGGATACTATCCGACACGCATCGAGCTGCCACATCCGGCGTTCAATGAGGGCTACACGCAGGTCACAGGACAGACCCATTTCGACGTCAACGGCGACGGATTCCAGGACTTGCTCTTGGCGCACCTGCGCAACGACGACTCGTTGCCAAACCTCCCGGCCACGGGCCGCTACGTTCAGGTGCTCGTCAACCGCGGCGGCATGTCGTTCGGCGACGAAACGGCAGCCTGGATGGGCGATCAGAGTGCCACGACCCCGGAGCGCAACCTGGACGGTCACCCCTTGTACAACTCCGGCGCACTGGGGACATACGACATCGATCGCGACGATTGCGCGGATCTGGTCATGCTGCGAGGTCCCCACGTACGCACCGAATCGCCGCTTGTGTACCAGAACGACGGGAGTGGCCACTTCCAAGCGATGCCGCCCGTTCCGTTCGCCGGATCGACTCCCTATTTCGGGATTGGTGCCGTGCCCGCGGACGTGAACGGCGACGAGGTGACCGACTTCGTCGTCCCGCACCGCGAAAACGGACCTGACTTGCGCGTTGGCACGGCGGATGACTTCACCATGCTGGTGACGCTGTTGAATACGACGCCTGCTGGCTCCCTCCGGTGCGGCCGGGGGACGACAGCGGTCGGAGCCGTACCGGCGCTGGGCGTGCGCGGCAGCTCGCCTTGGGGTGGAGGTACTTGGGACGCCTGGGCACAGGTGGACGACGCCAGCGTCGGCATCACCGCGGCGTCAATCGAGAGAAACGGCACGACCGATTCGCTCGGCCGCGGCGAACGCGTCAGCCTGTCGCTGACGCTAAACGATCACGTTACGGTTACCGGTTCACCGCGGCTCGTGCTAGCAGTGGGGGCGGAAACCCGGCCGGCGCTGTTCAGCGGGAAGGTGAGACGCTCGACGAGCGGCGGCTCACCGACGTCACGGCTGGACTTCCACTACGACGTCCAGGGCGCTGACGTGGATACGGACGGGCTTTCGTTCGCGGTGAACGCGCTCCGCCTGAACGGCGGGACCATCCGGGACGCCTCGGGAACTGACGTGATTGTCGACCTCGGCGACTTCGCGCTGACCACGTCGGCGTTCACAGTGGACGGCGGCTTGGACAACCCGCCGGTCGTTACGAGCGTTTCGGTACGCCAGCCTGGATACCCGTCACGACGCGACACTTTCGAATTGGGTGAGCGGATCGTCATCGACGTTGTGTTTTCGGAATACGTCGACCTGACTGGCACGCCGAGCTTGGGATTGACCCTTGGAACACGTACTCGGTCTGCGGACTACGTATCTCGTCATGACTCAATCTCCGGGATGACAAGACTCCGCTTCGCTTACGACGTCGAAGCGTCGGACCTGGATACCGACGGACTCTCCATAACGGTGGATGCCCTCTCCCTGAACGGCGGGGCCATTCGGGACATCGGCGGGACGGATGCGGACCTCGACCTTGGCCAGCACGCCGTCACAGACGATCCCGACCGCAAGGTTGACGGCCGTGTCGATAGCCCGCCGGTACTCGCGCTCGCCAGCTACCCCGACGGCACCTTCGGGCGCGGCGGGCGGATTCGCTTCTCCATCCGGGCCAACGAGTACCTGTCGGTAACGGGTGAACCGACACTCGCACTGCCCATGGGTTCCCAGACCTGCCAGATGCAGATGTACGAGTTGGCCCATGATGACTACGGTTCCGTGCTCCGTTTCCGCTACGACGTGCAGGCTTCGGACCTGGATACCAACGGCCTCGCGAGCTCGTCGAAACCTCTCTCCCTGGCCGGAGCGACCATTCGCGACGCAGGCGGCAACGACGCGACCTTGAACTTTCAGGGCGTCGATTTCCACGAGCCCGATCGCTACACGGTGGACGGCGGCATCGATACCGCTCCCGTGGTGAAGCACTTCGGTCTGGTATCCAGACCGCGTATCGGCGATACCTACCGTCTGGACGAGGTAGTCGAGGCTTCCGTCCGGTTCGACAAGGCGCCCTACGTGATCGGCGCCCCCGCACTGACTCTTGACGTAGGGGGCACGACGCGCCGGATGACGTACGACAGGATCTCCGCCAGCGGGCTATCTCTTGTGTTCCGCTACACGGTGCAAGCTTGGGACCGGGACGCGGATGGCATCAAGATCGGACCGCACGCGCTGACCCTCGAAGGCGGGGCCATCCGTGACTCTCAGGGCCGCGACTCCGACCTGTCCCTGGAGAATGCGGATCATTCGACGTGGGGACTGCACAAGGTGGACGGTGGCGCTTGGGCCGGAGAAACCGCGCCCGAATGACAGGCAGCAGCGCAACCCCGATTCCTGCCGGATGTGGGGCGACCTGATGGCGGGCTACGCGTCAAGGGTATCAACAGTCATAACCCTGGCGGCCCGTTCACCCGCCCCCGCGGGCGTAAAACGGCCGCCGGGGCTCTCGCACTAACGTCCGCTCCGGCCCTGGAAGCGGCCGTGGGAGGTGACTCCGTAGGGCGGTCGTCGATTGATACGGCCTAGCACGGCCTAGCACTGGCCTAGCTGCTCACGCTGTAGCATCCAGCCGCCGCGGGGCGGCTCGACGATGCCGAGAAACGAGTCTCTCAGGCGGAACCTCCTGGAGATGGCGTCGCTGGACCGCGTCACGCGGGCCCAGTTCGCCCGCCTCGAGCGACCTGTTCGACACCGGCGACGAACGCCAGCAGCTGGGATGGCTGGCCCCAAGGAGTGGAGCCCGTGGGCATGAATCAGCGTCATGGGGTAGCCGGCCAGCCACGTGCGCAGCAGGCCGTGGACCCGCTGCGCGGTCAGCCCGTCAGCCAGCCCGCGGCTGGAGCAGCGGCTGGAGTCGTTCGACCGTCAGTCCGAGGCTCCCGCTCCTGTCTGCAAGGCAAGGCACAATTGTCTACAGCTTCGCGCGGATGCGCGCGGTCGTTGCGATGCCGCGGGCGGACTCCGGCAGGCGAGCCGGGGGTGACTCCGGCTCCACGAGAAGGACGGCAAGCGTCACGACGTCCCGGCGCACCACCGGGCGGCCGGGGCGCTACCGATCGGCTTCAGCGAAACCGGACCTTTCCTGCGACCGAGATCTGCGTCGCGCAGCATGACCGCAACCGGTTTGACACTCGACTGGCCATCCTCGCCGGACAGTCCATCCGAACCCGCTCCGGGCGATGACCTCTGGCACAAACGTGGGGTCCGCACCGAACGTCTCGGTAGATCTTTAACGCCTTTATTATCAACGCTTGCTTTATAGAGCTATCTGAGCGGCCGTGTACAGTTTCGTGCACAATTTGCGACCGGATTGAACCGGACGAACCCAGCCGTGCGTGGACGTGGAGCGTGGAGCGTGGATGTGTTTCCCCGCTGGTTTCCCTGCTAGCCGCGTCGCGTCAGCAGTCGCGATAGCGCGCCGCGAGGCACGTTTTGGCGCGCCGTTGCGCCTCGGCGACCTGTTCAGGCGTCATGGCTTCAGCCAGCAGATCGCGCCCCTGACGGGCCGTCTCGTTGCCCTGAGCCGCAGCTAAATTCAGCCATATGTGCGCGGCCACATAGTCCTGAGGGACGCTCCGGCCCAACCCGTACATGACGCCGAGCTGCAACTGCCCGAAGGCGTCGCCCTGCTCGGCTGCGCGGCGATACCACATGAACGCGGCAGCGTCGTTCTGCGCAACGCCTTGGCCTGTCGCGTACATCACGCCGAGCTGGTACTGCGCAGCGGCGACGGCGACCCGGTCGCGCGCGACTGCTCGCCGGTCGGCGGCACGGCGGTACCACGCAACGGCTTCTGCGTAGTCTTGGCTGACGCCCCGGCCTTGCTGATACATCCGGCCGAGGTTGTACTGCGCCGGGGCGTGTCCTTGTGCACCTGCACGATGCCACCACGCGGCGGCTGTGACGTAGTCCTGCTCCACGTCCTCGCCCTTGAAGTACGCGTCACCGAGGCGGAACTGCGCGTCAGCGTCGCCCTGTTTAGCGGCCTGACGCAACTCTCGAGCTTGTTCAGCAATAAGGGAGCCAGTCGACGTCGTGACGGCGAGGAATACGGCGACTAGTGGAGGCAAAATGCGCATGACAGTCTCCCCGCCGGGGTGTTCCGCAGCCGAAGAAGCCAACCGGCGAGCTCACCGTCGGACCCGGCCGGTCAAGAGAAACTCGCACAATTCCCTGGCTGCATCCACTCTCTGTTCACCGTTCCGGTTGCAAGCCCCCGCGACGACAGCGCCTTTCTGAAGGCCGTCGCTGCCTCGTCCAACAGCCGTTCCACGCTCTTCGTTGGGTTGAATTCGTCGGTCACAAGTCCACCGTGCCTCCAGATGCCGACCACATCAAGGCGGGTCGTGGACGCGCGCAGATCAGGCAAACGGCTGATGTGTTTCTTCAGCGGCTCACAACGGCAGCCAGCGCCACCAGGAGTGAGAGAATCGGCACCAGCACCGCGGCCCAGAACCTCCCGGCCGCGCGTCGTTCGGCTCTGATCGCTCGTTTCAGTGCGTTCCTGTTCTCCTTCGAGAAGAAGGCATGCCCGTACCCACGACCGGCGTCGTCCCACTTGATCTCAACATCGATAGCCAATCTGTCCGCCCACCGGCACAGTCGAGCCGTCTCGATTGCCCACAACCGATGTTGGATCGGCTTGCGTTCCATCGAGTACTCGGCGGCCAAAGACATGAACTCGTCGGCTGTCAAGTTCGGCTCCGGCTTGTACTCCTTCTCCAAGCGCCGGAGCTTCCTGAGCAGTCGCCAGCGCTCTCTGCGCTCAACCCATGTCATCATCCGTCCAGGCACGACAACCGAAACCCCAACTTCTTGTACAGGCCGGGTGCCGACCGCTCCAGTTCCTCATCGAACGTCCGAATGCTGCTGGTCCGCAAGAAAGACGCGCCCTGCAGCCCTCAGCACCAACATCTCGAATGCAGCAGACTTCAGCCAATCGACGTCTTTCTTGAAGCCACAGACAGCCAGCGCGCCGGTGCGAGTGCAGAACGTCTTCAGCCGATCACCGTCCACGTCGACCGTACCGCAGGATCCGAGATGAACCACGCGTCCTCTGCAGCCGCTACCGAGCCGATCCGCGAGGTCTTCAAGTGTCAGCCGCCTGTTGCGTCCCTCCCCAACATGCAGCTCACCGCGAGCACCGTGGAAGCCAAGATAGAGAATGGGGAAATCGTCGAACGATGCACCGCGCCACTTCTTCAGGTAGAAGTCCAACTCCTCGCGCGTTCCTACATCATAGTGGCGGTACGGTACCCTGGAGTCGGCCTGAGTTTCCAGAAGCCGCAGCATCGGCTCAATGGAAGTCTTGCCCTTGACACCCCACCAATGGCCCTCCAGGCAGAAAATCCCCTTCCTCTGGTCCTTCGTCTTCGCCATCTACGACTTCCTCGGTTCCGTTCAACGCTGGCGATTCACGGAGAGCGTCGTCGGCCGAGATATCCACCAACCAACCGTACGCGGCGGCCACGGCCGCGTCAAGAACGGAGGGCACGTCGGCGAGCCACTGCGAGCGGGCGTTGCAGAAGTTCGGCGGCATCGTCGGGCCGGCAGTGTCTGTGTGTGCTCGCCGACGTCCATCTCTCCGCTTGCGTTCCGACTCCGTTCCGCGGGGTTGCGGCCTGCACGCTGGCTCCGCTTCCGACCCAGCGCCGCTCGACGTCCGAGCCTGTCCAGGCAAGCGGGTCCTCGTGCTCGGGAACGACGACCTGAACCGCGAGGACCGGCGCGAGGCGGGGTTTGCGACGCAGTGCTCGCTGGCGCTGCGCGCCAGACGCGCCGCTGGACACGGGGTTGCGGTTCACGGCCGCCGCGCAGGACGTCAAGCGCACTCGGGACGGGGTCGGGCTGGGGTGGATCTCACGAGCCCCGGGCGCGTCGACTACCGACGTGATGCTTGCCGGAACTGGAAACTCGCGGATGTTGGCCCAGTACATCGGCCGGGGCGACCGCGGAACGCCGTGCCGTCGCTCGTTACTTCTGACGGGCCGAGAGGTCGGTCGCTGAACCGGCAGCGGGCAATAGAGCGAGTCGTCCCGTCAACAGCGCCTCCTGCCGGGGCGCCCAGAACGCATACGCATCTGACGTTGCTGGCCGCAGCCTGTCGATCCTGCTCCATACGGTACGCCGTCTCGTGGAGATCCAATTACGCCGCTGCCGTGACTATCGAGCCACTCGATCAGGGTTTCCAGTTCGGTGTCGGTCAGGGACTCGGTACGGTGGTTCCTTCGTGCCCGCGGATTCGGAAAATCAAGCTTCCAGAACCGCTCCGGCAACTCGCAACGCGTTCCGCCGAAGTACCAGAAGCGATCGGCAATCAAAACGTTACGGCCGTCGAGGTCGGTCTTCATCTCGGCCGGTGCAGGGTGCAGGTCCGGCGGCGTGTCTTCTCGACGTCGAGGTCCCAGAATCGGATCGAACTCGTAGATGTTGTCAGGTGTTCGGGACTGAGCGGGCTTCTTCTGGTCGAATTCTCCGCACCCGGCGTATTCTTCCATGGTCAACACGCGCCTGATCCGCATGGCATAGGTAACGCACTTGCGGTTCGGGGCTGGCCAGAGGCCGACGACCCAGTCGCCGGGACGTGCAGTGCTCCTGATTCTCGGCTTGCAGGTGCACAGTGTGCAGACGCCGCCGTCCACATTCGGAGCGTATCCTCCGTCTTCCGCCACGACGTAGCTGTATACGCGGTGCACTCGCGCCGCCTCCACTCACGAGAATAGCGCAAGGAGCCATGCGGCGGCTTCCGGAATCCCGTCGACGTCGCACACGAACTCCTGGCCGCGGCCAACGGTGTGGACATGGACCCAGGGCCCATCCCGCCGCCAGCGTCCCTCGTCGCCATGGTAGCTCAAGAGGGGACGGCGGCCGACGGGCAGAAACCACGTTGGGAGCCTCCAGTGCGAACGGTGGTTGCTTCCGGCGCGGTTAGCGTGAGCCGGTAATCGGTGTTCGAGAACACGCCGCCTCGGCGCATGGCGAGGTCGGCGGCGTCAATGGTGAGTGTCCGGGTCGAGATGTCAACGAGCCGCGAGAACTGATCAGTATGTCCATCTGGACATACTGCAGAGCAGCTTTCGGTTGGCGGCGCGGCGGTGACCGGCGACGGTGGCAGGGCGTTCACCGCGCCGGTGACCGAAAGCTGGATTGGACGAAACCGCCCCCGGCCGGTGAAGTTCTATGGGCGTTGCTTTGCGGGCAGACGTCGCTGGCGGCGACCAGACGTGGCGGTGCAGGCAGGTTGCCAGCCGCCCGCGGTCGGTGACGATGGCCGCGAAGGTGGTCGTACAGCCTGGTGCGAGGATCGCAGACGCAGTTCGACCGTCCCGGCGACCCCGGAAGCAGCGGACGCGCGCCTGGCGGACGTCGATGCGCCTGTCACGACGAATCCAGAATGGCCGGGTCTGCGTGGCAGCGGGGGCACTGGCGCAACGAGCGGCCGGTCAGTGCCTCATAGCGTACGTCCAGGCGCCGGCGGGGTGGTCGAGCGGTTGCATCTCGCCTGCGTGGCAGCGGGGGCACTGGCGCAACGAGCGGCCGGTCAGTGCCTCATAGCGGTCCCGATAGTCAGAGACCGGGACGTCCTGCTGCGCCGCTGACGGGTGCGGCGTGCCGAGCAGCCGGCGGCACTCGGCCAGCTTCTGCTGTCGGGCGCGATTGGCGAGGAAGCCGTAGTAGCGGATGCGGTGAAAGCCGGGCGGGAGCACGTGCAGCAGCATGCGGCGGATGAACTCGGCCGCCGCCAGCGTCATGGTCTTGTGGCGGGCGGCGCCGTTGGTGCGGTAGTCGGTGTAGCGAAAGCGCACCGAGCCGTCGTCGAGGCTGCGCAGGCGCTGGTTGCTGATGGCGACCCGGTGGGTGTAGCGGCCGAGGTAGTCGAGGACCTGTTCGGGGCCGGCGAAGGGCCGCTTGGCGTAGACCACCCATTCGGTCTTGCGGGCCGGGCGCAGGTGTTCGGCGAAGCGGCGGGGCTCGGCGAGGGGCTGCAGCCGGCCGGCGAAATGCAACTGTCCGGACTCGAAGGCGTCTTCGAGCGCCGCGAGGAGGACGCGGCGGAAGTAGCGTGAAAGGACCCGGACCGGCAGGAAGAACCCCGGGGCGGCAGGCGACCCAGCCGCTGCCGTCCTTGGCGAGGCCCCCACCCGGGATGACGCAGTGCAGTTCTCCACCCGGGCTCTTCCACAGTTTCTGACGTTGCCTCCGCACCCGCGTCTCGGCGTCGCTCCGGGATACGTATTCAACACCAGCTACGCGATTGCCGCCATCCAGCCCTCGTCGGGTGGACTCTCGGTGAATGAATCGACTCAGCTACCGACAGCCTCGAATCGGGCGCCCTCGAACGACCCATTCACCGCGCTCACGAACGGGTCACGCAGTTCCTCTACCGAGAACGAGTGAGTTAGCGGCGCCCGCGATGCCCACTGGGCGTCAAACAGGAACAGCGACGTATCGGAACGGCCAGTTGGGATCCAATAGCTTGCTGTAAATGGGATAGCCCGCTCGGTCTCCAGGCATAAGCTGCTTCCTGAATTCTTTTACCGATTCGGGAATCGGAATGGCGCTTGTACTTCCAGCCCGGCCTACTTGATCCCGGTATCGACTAGCCTCGACGTAGAGCCGCTGCTCGAAGCACATGGCTTCGGCGTGATCATTGGTGATCACATAGCCGCATGACGAGCAACCTACCCTCAGTCCATCCGTTGTAGGAATACACCACGCTTCAGTACGGCACTTGCGACACGTGAGTCTCTCGCCCTCGGGTAGACGCGTGTACATGAAGGAAATGTTTCCAGGATTCTCGAACGCTGTCAACCGTTGCCGTGCCGTCGAATGGGACGGCGGCGACCGAGGCCAGCACGCCGGTCGGGACAGGTCCGGGGTCGGTGGCTGAGGGTCTTTGGAGTCCGTGTCCGAACGAGGGATGCAACGAGGGGAACGAAAATAGCGGCAAGCCATAAGCGGCGGGCAGTCAGTAGTTTACGGCCTATTGGCGTCGGAAGCCCTGGAAGCTCAACGGCTGGTGGAGCGGCGCGACCGCTGACCGAATCCGCCTGAATGGGTCGAGTGGGTGGACGAGCGGTCCCCGGCTACCCGTAGCGACCCGTCCTGCCCGACGAGGACGCGGCGAAGGCTCTCAAGAAGCGCACGCTGACGAACCTCAACAACGCCCGGCCGCAGTAGCTCGCCGCGAGCTGCTGGCGCTCAATGCGGGGCGCGTCGTCGAAGGTTGTCATGCATTCCTCTGTCTCAACAAGGAACACGGCGAAGCCGGCGGATACATCGACATTCCGCGAGACGTGAGCCGACCGCTCGTTACGATCGACGGCGACCGTACGGATCCGCACCTCGCGGCGTCGTGGGACACATCACCGCAATCTGTGCAACGGCCTACCGCTCTTCGAGGCCAGTACCGGAAAAGCACGCTCAACCGCAGAGCCGGTGCGGGACCTGTTCACGGCCGGTGATGTCAAACGCGACAGGTGGAGTTGAGGCACGACCACCTCCCAGGTCTCGGAGCGCAGCATCCGTTTACATTCTTCGTCTTCCTCGTCGTCGGCCCAGCGGGTGAAGATCCCCTGCACCGATGCGCGATCGATCGCCATACCGTCCGGCAGTGTCCACTGTCTCGCCATGCGGCCGACCTGGCGTCCCTCGTGGTCGAGGACTCTGCACTGGCCGTCCTCTTGCGACATGGACAACGGGTCCCCAGGCGCAAGAGCGGCGATGGCGCGGTGGCATTCGCTTTGCGCCGTTCTCCAACCGGCGAACGACAGGACGACATCCTTCATGGTGCACTCGGTGATGCGGATGTCCAGCCGCCGGTCGGACATGTCGGGAGGCGGAACCTCGCGCTCCAGCACCGACGGGTCGTTCCCGAGCGGTTGAAGCAGTGACGCGGCGCGTTCCTTCCGCTTTGCCGGGAGCGGACTGTCCCGGACATCCGGGCGAGCCGTATCTTCCAGTTGCACCAGCGCCAGGGTCTCGCGGGCGCGCGTCATCGACACGTAGTACAGACGACGTGCGGTATCGGGATCCTCTGCATCCCTCCCAGCCTTCCATCGTCCATCGAGGATGACGACGTGATCGAACTCCAGGCCCTTTGCCCGGTGAGCGCTGGTCAGGAGCAGCCCCTGTTGCCTGCGCCGTATTTCCTTGCTCCACTCGCCAAGCCAGTTTCGCACGTATGCGATCGGCAGCACCGCTGCATGGCCTTCCTCGATGAGTAACTCGTCGAGCGCCTGAGCCAGCAGGTCGGCCCACGGATCTCCGCCCACATCCTCGCGATGGCGCCGGATCTCCCGTGTCTCGATGGCTGTCGCATCGCAGGATTCGAGAGTGCGTAGAAGCCGCTGTGTCTCACGGGCGCGCCAGAACGAGGAAAGCTCTTCGCGTGCGCTCTGAACCGGTATGCCGTGGACCATGCAGGCGCTTCTCGCCGGATCAAGGTCGGACCAGTTCCTGGCGACTATCGCGCACCGGCTCCACTGCCAGTCCGGGTCGAGTGCGGCGAGGCGCTTGAGTTCCTCGACCGCGGCCACGGCCTGCGAGAGTTGGCCACCGTTGAGGTGGAGGATCTGGACCTTGCCCTGTGCGACCTCGTCGCGGGCGGTCCAGACCCCGCCCGGTGGTTCGGCGAGCCGGCGGGCGTCGATTCGCAGCCTGTGGTCCCGCTTGAGGCGCTCCGCCGCGCCGTCGATGCACCGGCTCGCCGCATCGACGATGCAGCGGCTCGAGCGGTAGTTCTCGACGAGATATTCCTCCTTCGCGTGGTACTCCTGGGCGAAGCGGCGGATGAAGCGCACCGACGCGCCCTTCCACGCGTAGATGTTCTGATCGTCGTCTCCCACCGCGAACAGGTTCAGCCTCGCGTCGTCCTCGGCGAGGGTTTTTCCGGCGAGCGCGGCGATCAGCTCGTACTCGGGCTCGCCGACGTCCTGATACTCGTCGACGAGAATCCAGTTGAGGCGCCCCAGCATTTGCTCCCGGGTGACGAATGCGTTCGCCTCGTCGCTGCGCAGGAGGTGGGCGGCGTCACGAAGGATGGCGTTGAACGTTTCGTCGCTCGGGTTGGAGGCGGCCTGTGCGAAGGAGATCCCGAGGATCCGCATGGCGAGCGCATGGCAGGTCATCACATTGACGCCGCGCGCATCCTTTCCGATCAACTCGTCCAGACGCCGCCGCGCCTCGACCGCCGCGTGGCGATTGTAGGTGAGCGCCAGGATGCTCCCCGGGTTCTCGCGCCGCACGCGGATGAGGTAGGCGATGCGGTGCACCAGGACCCGTGTCTTGCCCGAGCCCGGGCCCGCGAGCACCAGCACGTTGGCCCGCTCTCGGTCGTCGGCGACGATTCGTTCCTGCGTCCGGTTGCCGAGCCTCCTGACAATCGCCTCGAAGTGTTCGGGAAGGGTGTCGCGTCCAAGCGTCGACGCCTTGCTCCCGAACCACTTGTCCACGAATTCCTTGCGGGCAAGTTCGAAGTAGTCCACCGCAAGGCGCAGCGCCAGGTGGATGTCATCCACGCCGAGCTTTGCGTACTCGGCGACCACGTGGATCTGTGCGGTCTGCTCGGCGTAGTGCTCTTGCAGCGGCTTGAAATCCGCGACCGTGAAGGTCCTCCCGTCTCGCTTCACCTTCAACGTCATCGCCGGGCGGAAGACGGTGAGTCCACGATTGAGAGTGATGACCTCCTGCTCGTGCATCCAGAGCAGCGCGCGGTCGACGAGCGGCTGGGTCGCCTGGTTCTTCAACTCCGACCTCAGCACCACGTCGTTCCTGATGGCCTGCTGCAGCGCCCCGTAGGTCGTTTCCACCAGCAAATCGACCCCGCGGACACCGTCCGGCACCTTGCCGAGGAGATGTTCGAGAAGCCGGGCCGCGCCGTCGCGGCGAAGCCGCGCTATGCGATCGATGGAGGCCCAGCTCCGGCGGAGGCGCACTCCGACGGTCTCCATGTCGCGAGCGCGGATCTCGATGCTCCGCTTGGCGTCGGGCTCGTCACGGCCGTCGGCGGAAATGCTCCGAAGGAGCCTCACCAGCCGTTCGGGAAGCGGGTTCTCGATGTCCTTCATGCGAAGTCGCTGGGCGAGAGGGCGAAGCGCAAGGCGGGTCCAGCTATCGATCTCCTGGTCGGGCGCCTCCTCGCGAAGCTCCGCGATGAGGGCCTCTTCCAGCTCCCGGGCAAGCGTCAGCCGCCGGGATGAAGCATTCTCGACGCCTGCGTGGACATAGACCGTGATGCGCAGGTCGTTCGACGCGACCCCGAGCTCTTCGAGCGTGCTGAATACCTTCCGAAGCTGCGGCATCGAGCAGCCGCACTCGTTCATCAACTCGTCGGTGGAGACACCGATGTCCGGTTTCGCATGCGTCAGGGTTTGCACGACGCGCAGCATCTGCGACCGGACGACGCCTCGAACGTTTCGCCTGCTACCCTCCCGCTCGATGCGTTCGCGTGCGGCGGCCAGGTTGGGGAGGCGCAGAGACGACGGGAAAACGGACGTGTGGTTCTCGTCGCGTCGCGCGAGCTTCGATTCCTCCAGCCACGCGATCGCGGTGCGCACCCGGTCGTCGTCGGTGGCGCGGTCGCGCGCGAATTCACCGCCCTCGTCTTCCAGAAGGATCTCTCCCGCCGTCGCGATGACCGAATCCTCAGCGTCGCCGTGATGGCGCCGGCGGCGCTGGTCGAGACGTCGGATGGCACGCAGCACCGCCTGGATGTCGCGCCGCTGCAGCCGCGAACGCGCGGTGAGCGAGAATTGCTGTTCGGCGTCCCCGGGCTCGAACAGCAGCAGGCAATGCGCGGGTTCGCCGTCTCTCCCCGCCCGCCCGGCTTCCTGGAGGTAACTCTCGAGCGAGCCCGGAATCTCGGCATGCACGACCGCGCGCACGTCGGGCTTGTCGATTCCCATCCCGAACGCGTTCGTGGCGACCACCACGTCGATGTTGCCCTCGTGGAAGCCGTGCTGTATCTCGCGTTTGCGCTCCGGCGAAAGGCCGGAGTGAAAGTGCTGGGCGGAGAGCCCCCGGTCGGCGAGCGACTGGGCCGTCTCCTCGGTGCGTCGCTTGGTCGTGCAGTAGACGATGGCGCCGCCCGAGCCCGCTCTGCCGAGCGCGTCTTCGACCGCACGATGAATGTGCGTGATTCGCTGCGAAGCCGAGGTCGGCATGACGACGAACTCCAGGTTTCGGCGTTCCGCCCCGCCGTCGATGACCTCGAGCCGCGCATGAAGGGTCTGCTCGAAGTGCTCCCGGATGTCCTCGACGACGTCGTGCTTGGCGGTGGCCGTGAGGCACAGGATCGGCGCCGAGTCCTCCCCACGTTGCTCGGCGATGTAGCGGGCGACGTAGCGGTAGTCAGGGCGGAAGTCGTGTCCCCACTTCGAGAGACAGTGCGCCTCGTCCACGACCCAGGCGCCGAGCCGGCGTCCCGCGACCGCCTTTCTGAAGGACCGGTTGCGAAGCTGTTCGGGGGCGACCAGAACGATACCTGCGTCGCCGAGACGGATGTGGGCGAGCGCTTCAGCCCGTTCCGGCATCGAGATGAGGCCGTTGATCGTAGTGGCGCATGTGATGCCCTGGCGCCGCATGGCCGTGATCTGATCGGCCATCAGCGCCACCAGCGGGGAAATCACCACGGTGATCGTCCCCGTTGCTTCGTAGCGCATCAGCGCCGGGAGCTGGTAGCAGAGGGACTTGCCGGCGCCGGTGGGAAGGATCCCGAGGACATGCTCACGGGCAAGGTGTTTCTCGACAATGGAGCGCTGCAGGCTCTCGCCGTCCCGGCTCCGGGGGTGCTCCCGGAAGCCCGGGAAGCCGAACCAGCGCTGCAGTGCCTTGTCGGCGTCGAGATGCTCCGAGCACCACGGGCAGCTTCGGTCGCCGCAATGCGCGTCGCGGAGCCTCGTTGCGAGAACGCCGGGTTCGAACCGCTTCTCGACGTAGGGAGGGATGATGGAATTGCCCCCGGCTGCCGGCAACCATGCGAGCACATAGGTGAGCGCGAGGGGATGAGAGAGTGCGTCACGGGCGATGCGGGCTGCCTGGTTCGGGCATCCGTTCCGCCCGAGGCGGTCCATGATCGCGGGAATCGCATCCTCGACAAGCGGTGCCGTGTCGGCGCCACGGATCGTACGGAAGAGATGGTCGAAGGCGTGTCCCTTGACGCCGGTGGCAAGCAGCGCGTGCCAGGCCAGCAGCAGATCGGTGTCCTTTGATCGCAGTGCGTCGGCGACATCGGCGAGCAGCTCGAGCGTCAGTTCCGCGTCCAGCAGGGGATCGTTGACCTGCACTCTCGCCAGCGCCGGTTCCTGATGCTGCTTGACGAGGCGATGGTAGGGATTCTCCGGAAACGCCAGCGGGCTCAGGTAGAGCGTGTCGATGGCGGGCAGGTCGAGCAGCTTCAGATCCGGCGCATGGCGGGCGAGGAGTTCGAGGTCGTGCTCGATGATGTTGTGGCCGACCAGACAAAGCGCTCCTTCGGCGAACTCATCGAGTGCCGCAAGCGCCGCTCGCAACCCGCCGCTGCGTCCGCGCCAGGTGAAGGTGGTCGAGCGGTCGGTTCGTATCGCGCCGATCGCCCCAATGCGCTCGCTGCCCTCGAGGTCGATAGACAGCAGGCCGGCAAGGCGATGCGCCGCCAGACGCTTCCCTACACCTTCCTCATCCCGCCAGTGTTCGATTGCCATCGGTGACCTTGTTCCGCCTCAGGTAATCACGGCCGGATTGGGCCGCGGCGACCGACAGTCCATTGTCCCGAGCGTCGAAGGCCGCCGCGAGAGACAAACGCGACAAGTGCTGGTGTCCTGAATCACTGGTTCGCGAAACAACCTTTACGGACTTTTTCGGCCAAGTTCACTGGCATCTTCACCCCGCTCGCCTTCGTGGTGACCCTGAGCCGGAACCCGACGCCGTCGACGCCGCTCGGGTTCGCTCGCGTCCGCGACCCAGAGCGAGGGCAAGGTGGTACCGCCTACGGTGAGCGGGACGCCCACCTTGAGCGCTGCGGGTCCCGACAAAGTTCGTCGAGCGCGCCTGTTGCGGGCCTGCCGGCCGCGGACCGCAGATTCGTCTGCGAGCTGGCGGTCTTCGACTGGATCGACGCGGACTTGGTGGACGAGGTCCTCGACTCGACCGACACGGGCGCCCGCATCGCCGGGCTGTCGCCGCTCGACGGCCTGCTGGCGTCGAAGGACGAGGCAGGGGGCGCGTGCGGCGCCTGCACCCGCTCGTCCGGGCGTGCTGAATGGAGCTGCCGGCGAGCGCGGACCGGCCTCGAGCACATCGCCGAGACGGTCGAGGCTGCGAACATGCCGGCCTACGCGCTGCGCAACTGGCGAGCCGCCGGCAAGTGGGAGCAAGTCGTGCTGCTGGCCGAGGGACGGGTGCGCACCGACCTGGAATGGCTCGCCGAGCTCTACGCGCTCGTCCGGCGATGCCCGCCGACCAGCGCAAGCGGCTGACGGCCCGGCGAGCGCAAGCGCCTCGTCCAGATCATCGACACCCGTCGAACGGCTCCCCAGGTGCGGCAGGACCACGGCCGCCGCGACGGCGCTGCCGCCCGTCATCCTGCCGGCGCTCGGGCTCGGGCTGCCGCCCGACTTCGTGGCCGACGGTGCCCCCGGGTATCGGACAAGGCCCGCACCGGCCGGTTCTTCGGCCGGCGCGTGATGGGATTCTAGAACTGGAAAATCGCTTCCAACGGTGACGGTTGATCGAAGAGCAGTTGGCTCTGCTGTGGCAGGCCGAGTCTCCCAACTCCCGCACCGGCTACACGATGAAGAGTGTCCGCACCGTGCGCAACCTCTTCAACATGGCAGGCGCAACAACGGCCAGCCCCTGACGCCGATCCCCCAGTACGATCCCGCTGGGAATCCGGTGCAGGACATGCCGTACTTCTGACTCTATGGATGGCGACGCCTCATGCGGATGATCGTCCAGTCGGGTCCGACACAATCCACGCGTCGATTGCACATGGAAATGCATACGACGAAAATGCCCTCCCCGCTTTCGCCCAGTAAGAACAGGGCTTCACGGCCGACCCTGCGAGTCCGCACCGACCGCCACGCAGTGGCGTCATCGTCTGGAGCACCACGATGGGAGATGCCGCTGTCGGCGCATACGAACTGCGGATGCAGGCCCGCCAAACGGGCACTGGTCTACTGGAAATCACTCTGCCGCAGGGCAATCAACGGGTCGATCCGGCCGGCCCTGCGAGCAAGAAACCACCGAAGCGATCAGCGCCGCCTGGACGACGATGGCGACCACGACGACCGTAGGCGGATCGTACGAACTGACGCCGTAGGGGATGCCGGCCAAGCCCAAGACCGATCGGCACCCATCATCTTTCCCAGGATGACCGGCACAAGTCACCATCAGGCTCCTTCTGGTGACCAGCCGGACGAGCCTCCCGGGCGACGCGCCGACTGCGGCGCGGATGGCAAGTTCCTGACTTCGTTCCCCAACGGCCCTCGCCAGCGTTCCGAAGAGGTCGACTACGGCGAGAGCCAACGCGAGAGCGGCGAGCTGGCTCAGGGCACGGCGCACAGACCCGGGATAACGCGGCAAATCCGCGCGGGGCAGCCAACCGGGAGGGCGGCGGTGGTCCCGCCTCCGTCAGTCCTGACGCAGGGCGACGATAGGCTCGACCCGCATCGCGCGGCGCGCGGGGAGGTAGCACGCAGCCACGGCGACGGAGAGCAGCAATGCCGATCCGGCGGCGAAGGTCGCCGGATCGAGGGCGCCGACCCCGAACAGCAGGTTGCGGACGGCATAACCCACCCAGACGCCTCCGAGAAGTCCGAGCGCGACCCCCCCGCCGCTCAGCGCCAACCCCTCGCCGACGACCATCCGGAAGATGTTGCCGGTATCGGCGCCGACCGCCATGCGGATGGCGATCTCCTTGGTGCGGGTGGAGACCGCATACTGAATCAGTCCATAGATCCCGAGGGCCGCCATCAACAGCGCGGCTGCAGCGAACCCGACCACGATGGACGTCTGGAAGCCGCGCGGCGCGTAGAAGGCGCGCAGCCGAGACTCCAGGGTCGACACGCCGTACAGCGGCGCACGGGGGTCGATCCGGCGCACCGCCGCCTGTACCGTCGCCGCCATCGCCAACGGATCGTCGTGGTCGGTCCGAACAATCAGGAATCCGGACGCGGACGGGTTCTGGGCGACCGGCTCGAACATCTGCGGTATCGGCTCCGTCTCCAGCCCCTGGCGGCGCATGTCCTCGACCACGCCGACGACGGTCAACCAGGAGCCGACCGAATCCGCCGGGCCCCGCTTGAAGCGCCTCCCCACCGCATCGTCGCCCGGCCATAGCCGGCGCGCCAGCGCGTCGTTGACGATCACGACCCGCGGCGACTCGGGGCCGTCACGAGGAGTAAAGAGGCGTCCGTCGAGCAGACGCGTGCCGAGCGCCTGGAACAAACCGGCGCCGATCTCGTCGCTGCGGAACTGCAGACGTGCGGACACCGCCTCGCCGTCGCGTTCCGTGGTCAGCGTCCGTTCGGGACTGCTGCTGATGAAGGCGTCGCTGATGAAGCCGGCCCGCTCCACGCCGGGTATCGATTCGATCCGCTCCAGCACGCGGCGATACAAGCTCGCTCGCTGCGCGGGGGCCATGAGCGCCGGGGCGCCGATCTGCATCGCCAGGACCCGTTCGGGCCGGAAGCCGGGATCGACTCCCTCAACCTGCCACCAGCTTCGAACCAGGAGACCGGCACCCACCAGCAACATGATTGCCAGGGCCACCTCGGCCACCAGGAGCGATCGCCGGATGGTCCGGGCGGCCGTTCCGCCGCCGGCGCCTCGCAAGCTGGCGTCGCCAAAGGGCCGCAGGTGCCCGCGCCAGAGGAGCGCGGGTGCTATCCCGACCGCCGTCCCCGTCAGCAGGGACAGAACCAACGACCAGCCGAGCACGTCGGCATCCAAACGCGCCTCGTCGAGACGGGCCAGCTCGACCGCGCTCAGCGAACGAACGAGACCGAGGCCGAGCACCGCCAGCAACGTGCCGAGCACGCCGGCGCCTACCGCGAGCGTCACGCTCTCGGTCAGGTGTTGGCGCATGATCCGGGACGGGCTCGCGCCGAGGGCGGCTCGCAGGGCCACGTCCCGCGCACGGCCGAGGCTCCGCGCCAGCCAGAGGTTGGCGACGTTGACGGCCGCGATCAGCAGAACGCAAGTCACGGCGGCCATCAGCATCCACAGGGCCAGACGAGACTGCGATCCGACCACGTGACGACTCAGGGAAACCACTCGAACGCCGCGGTTTCTCTCGCCGACCGGCAGTTGCGCGTCGAGGCGGCGCGCAATCGTGCTCATCTCCGTCTGCGCCGCTTCGACGGTGACGTCCGGCCGCAGCCGTCCGATCACGAACCACGAGTCGCGCCCGCGGACCCTGCGGCGGGCCTCCCAGTCCGGAAACAGCGTGTGGGGCTCGAAGACGTCGGCATCGAGGCTCGCGAACCCGAACCCGTCGGGCAGCACGCCGATGATGCGTGACGCGTGTCCGTCGAGCTCGACGGACGCGCCGAGCGCGTCGAGCGAACCATCGAACCGGGCCTGCCAGAAGCGATGACTGACGACCGCGAGACGACGCCGCTCCGCCACCTCGTCCGCCGAGAAGCTCCGTCCGAGCAGCGGCTGCACGCCGAGCAACGGAAACAGGTTCGGCGACACCCTGGCCCCGCGAACCCGTTGCGTCTCACCAGCATGCGTCAGCGTGAGCGCCACGCTGTCGAACGCCGCGATGTCTGTGAAACTCCGACTCTGGCGTCGCCACTCCTCGATGTTCCAGAAGGCGGACCGGTTCTCTCGAACATCCTGGCTCGGTGTCTCCGTCCATAGCATCACGAGCTCGTCCGGGGACCGGTACGGCAGCGGTTGGACCAGCACGGTGTTCAGCACGCTGAACATCACGACGTTGACGCCGATCGCCAGCGCCAGCGTGCCGGCCGCGACGGCGGTGAAGGTGAGGCTCCGGCGCATCATTCGGACCGCGCCGCGCAGGTCCTGGAGCAACCGCTCGGCGGAACCCCAGCCCCAGGTCTCGCGCGTCAGCTCGCGTAGCAGCGGGACGTTGCCGAAGTCGCGCCGCGCGCACGCGCGCGCTTCTTCGGGAGACATTCCCGCCGCGATCCGTTCCTCCATCTCCTCGGCGAGATGGAACCGGATCTCCTCCTCAAGCTCCGCTTCCTGCCGGCGCCAGCGCCAGAGCGAGCGCAGGCGGAGGTAGAGCTGCCGCGGCATGGTGCGTGCTCCTAGTCCGCGGGGCGCAGCACGCGCGCCATCGCGACGGTCAACTGCTCCCACCGTGACTGCTCCACCACGAGCTGTCGCCGTCCGGACGGAGTGAGCCAGTAGTACCTGGCCCGCTTACCCTTGTCGGATTTCTTCCATTCCGCCGCGATCCAGCCCCGCCCCTCCAGCCGGTGCAAGGCGGGGTACAGCGAGCCGGTTTCCACGCGGAGGGCGTCTTCCGACACCCGCTGGATGTGCTTGGCGATCGCATGGCCGTGCAACGGGCCGTAAACGAGCGTCCGCAGGATGAGCAGGTCCAGCGTTCCGTAGAGCAGATCGACCCGGTTGTCCGCGGTTCCCATGTTGTATAGATAGCCTACTACATGTTGAGTAACTTGTCTACAGAACAGTCACACTCCTGCCCAGCACCCCGGGCTTCGCGGCCGACGCCGGGAGTCCGCACCGAACCCCGCGCATCGGCGTCACCGGCTGACACCGCCACTACCGTCCCGCTTGGGGAATTCCTTTACGGCTTACTACGGCTTCGACCGCGCACGCTCGTTCGCCCGGCGATGAGCTGCTTCGCGCAGGGCCTGGAGCAGAAGCACTGCTTGTCGGGGCCGCAGCCGCTCCGGTTCGTGGACCGCTGTGTTCCTGAAGTCAACTGCAAACTCCCATCTCTGACGCACATCAGACGGAAGCTCAAGACCACTCCTCACCATCCTCGATAACCGGCCATCCCGGTCATTACAAATGTCAATCAGTCTACGTTCGTAATCTGTGCCCTTGTTGTTCTCTATCGCCACTCTCGCCAACTCCATCACTTCTCGTTCAAACTGGATGCCGGCAAGCTGACCAGCCAGCGTAAGCTGTCGGCGTGCGAGCGTCGCCCAAGCCGTCGCCCGGCTGCACGTGGACGGCCTATATCTGCACGCATCGGTGTCGGCCACGTCGGCCATCGCCTCGCAGGCCCGGCTCATGACATCCCTTGCCTCGCCGGGGTACTGCCGAGTCCGCCGATGCGGGTCGTGCCCCGGGCACGTCGCGCCGCAAGCCCGGCAGACAGCGTCTCCCCGACAAACTCTACGCCTACTTCGACGGCGCCCTGCTTGAGGGCCAGTCGCATATCGCATACTCGCCATGGCCGCTCGATACCCATCAATCGCTCGTAGAGAGTCGTCCGGGTCCATCCCCCCAGTGTACCGACTGTCGGCACGAATCCGTCAGGCCACAGCCGGCTCTGAGCCGACGCGAGCGGCCAGTCACCTGACAAGAACGAAGCGGCAGCGGGGGAGGCGCGAAGCGACTTGACTCGACGCGAGCAGAGGCTACCCCGCCGACTCATCTACCCTCACGACTTCTCGAGGACCCGTCCGACGTCATACTTCCTCGTTCCCACCCTCGTACCACTCTTCAGGAACTAGCCTTGCCCCACCTCTCCAGCGCTCGATGACGGCATCCCGATACCAGGTCTCAGCGATGTCAGCGTGTTCCGTGACGAGCACCTGAAAGCTCGGCGACAGCTCGTCGACCACCTTGAAGATGAGCTGGAACATGCGGATGACGGCGGATCGATCGTCCTCACGCAGGCGAGCCATGGAGCCACCCGCTTCCTGTTCCGGAGGAAAGTACACCTGCGACGGTTGATCCAGAACGAGGAACCGCGGGACGGGCCGGGACTTCCTCGTGAACCAGCCGTGGAGGGCCAAGTGGGCGATCAGATGATAGCCCACCCAGTTCTCGCCGCTACCCATGTTCTCCATCGACAGCGGCCCACCTTCCGTGTCGGCGACGATGTTCAGGCGCCGAAGGTCGAGGCGAAGCGGGTATTGCGAGTGCTCCAGTGCGAGCTCGCGCGCCCAGTTGGACATCCGGGTACCTAGGATCGACAGGATGGACTCGAGCCTCTCCTGAACTCGCTCGTCGCTGAGCTCCTCCTCGAGGGCCGCGATTCTCTCGCGCAACCGCTCTATCTCTTCCCGCAACTCGCTGGTGTCCGCGACCTCAGGAAGACTCTCGACGTAGAGACTGACCCGGCCGACGACGTGGGCACGGCGGGAGGACGCCTCCCGCATCTCCTGCAAACGCTCACTGGAGACTCGTAACGCCTCGAAGGCTTCACGGTTCTCCGCCAGACGGCGCTTTAGTTCGGCGACCCTCTCCTCAAGTTGATTCAGAACGTGTTGAAGCTCAGGTGAGTGGCGAGTCACCTGCTCCAATTGGCTTGCGACATGAGCCACCGCGGACTCGAGATCGTCGACCGAGGGGACAGATTCTCCGGTCAGCGCGCTTGAGCAGAGAGGGCAGACCGGCTGATCACCAAGGCTCGGCAGAATGCCGAGGCTCTTCAAGCGTGCACCTTGCTCCGCTACCTCTCTGGAGTAGTCGTGCTCATATGCCTTGAGGCTCTTGGCTCCATCGAGATCTGACTTCGCCCTTCGAAGCGCTTCCTGCAGGTCGTGCCGCTCGGTCGTGAGCCGCTCGTACTCATCGCCGGTATCCCCAAGCTCATGCCGCGCAACCTGCTCCTCCGCCGGCGATGCCGTGACCTGTCGCAGTAAAGCGACGGCTTCCTCCCAAGCCGTCGGCGTCTCGGTGAAGTTGACCAGTCCAAGATCGCGAGCCTCCGAGAGAAGGCCTGCTGCCTTGCCCAGGCCCTGGCCACGGACAGACTCCATCGTCTCCAATCGACGCTCGTGGTCACGAAGCTGCTTGCGTACACGACGGAGTTCTTCCTTCTTGGCTACGTGCTCCTCGTCGACAGCGCCGAGGAAGTACGGAAGCGTGTCCTTGATCGCCTGTGCGACCCAGTTGTCGCTCTGCTTGTGGAAGAGGTGCTGGCGGCGGATGATCTCGTCCTGCGGCTGGAAGACGAACGCCAGCGCATGGCGAACATTGGCCGAGAGCGGTGGCCGAGTCTGACCGTGAGGGGGCTCGTGAACGTTGGCCCCGATGCCAACCGCAGCAGAGAGCAGTCTAGTCACGGCGTCCACGTTGGTCGTCTGCTGCAAGTCGCCGGCCTCAGGAATCGCTACCTCGGTCGCGGCCGCGTAGAAGACATCGGTGCTCGAAGAAGCACCCCGCGCCGGAGCACGGCGTGCCACGAAGACTTGGCCATCCTGAAGTTGGAGCCGCAGCCCGTACCACTCCACTGTCTGCCGGATCACCCCCTCCGGAACGCCGCAGGAGCTGCTTCCGAGGCAGTAGTCGGTGATCTCGATGAGCGCGGACTTGCCGGTCTTGGAAGCGCCCGTGATGATGTTGACCCCCGGGCGAAGGGTCAAGACCCTACGGCGGTCACCTGGGCCGTACAGCACCACGTCGAGGATCTGGAAACTCATGGCTTCACGCCCCAAAGCGCCATAGTGGTCTCCACCGATCCCGAAGCTGCCAACCACCTCCCGATGAACTCAGCCTTCTTCACGCACTCCTTGACCTCGTCCGTGCCCTCACGCAAGTAACCACTCAGCGCTCGGGGTTTGGGTGCAGGAACGATCCGGTGCTCATCGTCGAAGGCGAACAGGCCGTGCACCGCCCCGAACAGAAGAGCTTCTCTCACAAACGGAGCGAGGCTACGCGCTCTCTCTGCGAAGCCAACCCGGAAGTACGTGTTCTCCTCGATCCACGCGGGCATCGAAGTCCGGACACTGCGCGGCAGCGCCTCCCGGGTCGGCTTGTGCAAGGTCAGCGGGACGGCCACGAAGGCCAGCACGTACGACATTCCACCGCTGTCGTCACCCCGGTAACCAACCGACGACGACCAAGCGATGAGCCCGCAGAAGCTCGGATTGAGCAGATACGCTTCCTCCCTGGATCGTGAAGTCCACACTGTCATGAGGCGGCCGCAGGCTCCAAAAGGTGACGGAGACGGTCCATGAACTCGGGATGCCAGCCGACCAAGAGCTTGTCCGAGAGCATCTGGAAAGAGCCGCGCGTGACGAACGGCTCGGTGACGCTCGCGCGGATCGGAAACACGGACTCTTCAACCCAGCGGTACACATCCCTCGCCGCTCGCAGCTTTGCCTCTTCGGCTGTCTCCTCACCGAGATCGTCTTTGATCCTTGCAAAGACGATCTCCCATTCTTCGACGAGCCGCTGTTCGTATCGGTCAAGCTCACCCACGAGCAGAAGATCCTCGCGCAGCCATCGCGATCGCTGTTCGAAGGCTCGGAAGTACTCTCGGACAGCGGCAAGGACGCGTTGCGCGCCGATGTCACAAAGGCGGAGCTGCTGCACGAACATGCGGTCCTGGTAGCTGCTCGCATCCACGGTTGCGGCCAAGATGTCCTCGTCTATCGGAAGCGCCTCACGCCTGAACTGCTCGCGAAGGTCGTCCATTCGCGCCTCGACCTCACGGCTCAGGACGACATTCGATCCGGCAGGCACCCGCAACAGCTGGATCGCCCGGCGGAACCACCACCCTTCCAGCCGGCTCACGAAGGCGTCCGCGTGCTGCTTCTCAGCGGCCCAGCGCACCTCCGTCCTCAGCCGATCATCGAGTTCCGAGATTGTCGGCGAAGAGTCGATGACGAATACCACTTCGAGAAGGGCACGTTGCTGATCCTCGTCGAGGGCGAGGAACGCCTCGTAGGCACTCTTGTTTTCCTGGTTCGTGGATGTTCCAGCGGTGGCGTGGAGGCGCTTATGCGCGGTGGCCACATCACGGCCAACGACTCGCAGGCGCTGAGCGGCAGAACCATCGCCAGCTTGCGACGTCGTGATCAAGTAGAAGGAGGCGTCCGCCGGGATAGTCTTGGTGGCCGAGCCCTCGCACCAGATGCGCAGACTCTTCCACAGGTCGGGGCTCGCGTCTGTCAGATTTGCGCTTCGAGTCCGGTGGTGCTTCGTCTGGAGCAGATCGGGCGCGTGGCCTTCCTCGTCGAAGACAACGTCGTCGAGGGTCTCCAGAGCGACGTTGAAGTCGTCTCCGGCCCGAATCCTCCGGAGAGCAAACACGAGAGCTACTCGGCACTGGTAGAGGTAACCCAGAGCCGAATCGGCAGCCGAGAACTGTTCAAGCACAGAGCCTGTCCCGCTCGTTCATTGGGATAACCGTTCTCCTGTCGGCCCAACGGACGGCGCGTGTTCATGACCCCGGCCGACTGCTCCAATGATGGTATGGACTCCTCCCGGTTTCTTCGCGGCATGATTGCCGTGACTTCTGGATCTCATCGCACAATAGGCCCGGAAGATTCGTGACGGGTCCGGACTCCGGTACACACACAAAGCCCCCCTGTGGTACAAGTGAAGTGCTACCAACAACTTGCGCCAGTACGGATGCTCCCCCTACGTGACTTCGGACACCATACCACAGACTGTCCTCTTCCCGGATCTGTTCGACAAGCCGCTGACCGCCGCGTACGACCAGGAACGGACTAGCTCCGACGGCGGGGCGGTTCTGCTCAAGACAGTCGAGCAGGTGTACGGTCCTGGTCAAGACCTTCGCGACCAACCGGCACCGGACAAGATCCGATACTCGCTCGCGGATCTGCTCGGTCAGCGTGTCTTCGGCATCGCGTGCGGCCATGCCGACAGCAACGATGGCGACCGTCTCGCCGAGGATCCGATCCACAAACTGCTGCTCGGCAAAGACCCGGTTTCAGGAGAGCGGCTGGCCTCGCAGCCGACGTTGTCGCGGTTCGAGAGCGCGGTGGGCCGAAGCGCGCTCGGTCGACTGAGTCTGGCATTGGCGGCGCGGGTCGTCGAGCGGCATCGCCGCCACCTGCACGGACGGGCGCGGCGCGGCAAGCAGTGCCTGCACCCGAGGGTCCCCGAAGCGTAGCGTCGAAGCGCGTTGGCCGTCGATGTGCGCCGGACGGTGCAATGCAGCAAGCGTCTCGGTTCCGATGGTGGCGTCGTGGCTGAAGCGTTCGACGCTGAGCAGGCGTCGGTTGGCAGCCAAGCCGACCTGTTTCAGATCATCGAGGTTCGGCCGGCGGCCGACATCAAAGTCGTACGTGTCGTTGATGACCGTCTCGGTGCGCAGCGCGCGCCCCTCCTTGTGGTACTGCTTGAGCGGCGTAGTGACTGGCAACGTCGTCAGGCGCCTCATCCAAATTCTGCCGATTTGGTCGACCTACGCGCTCCGTCTTTCGCCGTCAGTCCGTCGCCGGAACCTATCCGGCGCACGCCAACCCAGCCGGAGGACGTCAGTGCTGTGCCGAGACCGCAGCGTCGACGTCACCGAAGTCCATCGCCTGTACGGTTACCCTGAGTCGCCCTTCGTGGTCGACGGCCTGTGTGCAGGGATCTCGGAAAGTCCACGGCTGAATCGGTCGGGGTGCCCCGTGAATTCGTGGCGTTCGGACCGAACTCTGCGCTGTCTGCACAATCCACTCATGGTGCGGGATTTACCGGCACGGTGCCGCATCTTCGTGGCCCATTCCGTTCACAATTGCCAGCTGGACTGAATCACACTCCGGAAGACGACCTGAGCCGGCTGCGGACGGTTTGGCGGATGGGCACCGGAGGCCTGTGCCTACAGTCCGTCGACGGATATGGTACATGACTGCTGTCGGCGATCTCCGTGTAGGCGGGCACAACCGGTCGGACCCACGAGCAGCGGGCCGCCACGATATCGCTCGCGATTAACCGCTAGCGCCTGGCACCGGTGCGGCAGCAGGTGTGGGCCGAGCCTGCCAAGTACACGCGCAACCTCGCGCAACCCCGACCAGGGAGTGGGGCCGGAAGCTGAGATTGATGGCGATGCACCCGGCCACGGTCGTAGAGCGTGGAGTGACGACCATGCTCTACAAGGGTCGTCGCCGCGCTTGGAGACGGTCCACGGTCACGGCATGCGGCAGCTTTGCGCACGGCGACGGTCGCCATCGACACGATTGCACGTGATGGTCCACAGGGTCAGCGTCTCCACGTCCTTGACGAAGACCCGGTTGCCGGAGATCGTTGGCTGGGCCCACGTGGCACTATCGGCGACGGTATAGCGCATGATCGGCTCGAAGCCGGCGCGGCTGCCGCTCGCCACGATCAACTCGGCGTCGTCGTTGAGCAGGAAGAGCAGTCGTTCCGTCTTGACGATGGCGGTGTTCTCGGTCTGGCGCGGCGGTCCTAGCCACAGGGTCGTGCCGGCGTCCGCATCGAGCGCGAAGAACTGCCCCCGCCTGCGCTCGGACAGGCCGAACAGGGTGTCGGCGACCACGACCGGGTTGGTCATCGCCGTCGAAACGTCGTGGTTCTGCCATGCAGTCTCGACGGTCCAGCCCGAACGCTCGCGACGTGGCCGCAACGCCCGAACGCCCATGTTCTGGGCGCTGACGATGATTCGCCCCGCGTGTTCGATCGGCGTGATGGCGTGCATGTACGGCGAGGCGAACGGATAGGCCCAGAGCACGACTCCATCGTGCACGGACAGACCTGCCACGCTGTCCTGTGATATGGCCACGACCTGGCGAACGCCGTCCAGCTCAACGATCAGCGGAGAGCTGTAGGTGAAGGTGCCCGCCGTTCTCCATGCGACCGCCCCGGTATCCTTGTCGAACGCGGTCAGCGCGTCATAGTTGCCGGTGTGCACGAAGACAAGGTTGCCGTCGGCGGCTGGCGACGAGGCGGTGCCGTAGAAGGGCTGCTCGGCCGGTCTCGGTCTCTGCCACAGGAGCCGGCCGTTGTCCGCGTCGAAAGCCGAGACGATGCCGCTGATGCCGAGCGTGAAGAGCTTGCCGTTGACGAAGAGGGGAGTGGCCCTGGGTCCCGGCCCGTGGACGATGGTGGCTGCGAACATGTCGTACGGCGCCGCGTAGGTCGTTTGCCAGAGGACCGAACCGGTTTCGGCATCCAGCGCCGTGAGCATCTCGTCGTCGTTCCGGCGCGTGAACAGGAACACCCGGTCGCCGATGACGAGCGGAGTGGCGTAGCCTTGGCCTACCGGCACGGTCCACTGCCGCGTCAGCGCCGCGGGCCAGGCAGACGGCTCGACGAACCCGCTGGCGCCCCCGTCGCGGTAGAGCCCGCGCCACTGCGGATAGTCGAATCGCCCGGACTGCGCCACCGTCGTCGCGGCAACGCTGACCAAGAGCGAAAGCACGGATGCTGACAGACGGACACACATGCGGGGTATACCTCTCATTCGGCCAACAAACGCTGGATCTCGCTCTCGAGGACAGCCCGATCCACGAGCCCGACGTGCGTGGCGGCCAGCCGCCCCTGGCGGTCGATGAGCCAGGTCGTCGGGAGAACCGTGATCGGACCGAAGGGCGCCAGTCGCTCCGCGGTGTCGGCGAGCGCCACGCGGTAGTCGACCGGGCTCTGCTCCAGGAAGGCGCGCACGACATCCCAGTCGTCGTCGACCGAAACGCCGAGCACCGCAAGGCCGCGTTCCGCGAACGCGTCTTGGAACTCCAGGAACCAGGGCATCTCGATTCGACACGGCCTGCACCATGTCGCCCAGAAGTTCAGCAGCAGCACGCGACCGGCATAGTCCGCCAGCGTGGCGTTGCCGCCCTCCATGGCCGGCAGGGCAAAGCCGGTCGCCTCCGCGCGCTGCGCTACCGGAATGAGCCGGGGCGCGCTCGCGAGTCCACGGGCAGACAGCGCGACTCCGGAGCCGACCTGCTGGCCGGACGGTCGAGACGGCCACTCGTAAGTCGGCGGCTGGATCGCGCCGTCGTCGGCGAGGCCGTCCCTCGAAATCTCGAGTCCGCTGAGTTCGTCAGGGTCACCGGGTGTGTGATCGCGCGGCGGCCCCACTGTCACCAGCACCGCAACCAGCAATGCGGCGGCCCCGGCGGCCATCAACCAGGCGTGAACCGGGCGGTAGCTCGTGGTTGTCGCTCGCACTCTCAGTTGCGCCAGCGCCCGTTCCGTTTCCGGCTCGTCCGTCCGGTCCGGTCGCAGGGCCGCCAAGCGAGTGTCCACCCAGCGTTCGAGATCGGGATCGTCATGTGTGGCCATGGCGTCTGATGTACTCCTTGCGGAACGCGTGTCGCGCGCGGCGGAGCAGCGTGCCCACAGAGCTTGGTCTGAGTTCGAGCGTCGCCGCCAGCTCGTTGTAGCTGCAGCCGTGGCTGTGTAGCAGCAGCAGCGCGGCGTACTCCCGTCGAATGGCGGCAAGGACGCGAAGCACGCGACGGCGCTCTTCTCTGGACGCGGCGCTGTCCTCCGGGGACGGCACGTGCCCGACCAGCCTCAGGAGCGGCGCGTAGCGGGCTCGCCGGGTAGCACCGCGTAACTCGTCGATACCCAACCGCAGAGCCGTGCGCAGCACCCATGCGGTCGCGCCCGGCCCGTGCGCGCCGGGTGTCCGCCACAGCTTGAGGAACGCGTCGACGGCCAACTCCTCGGCGCGCGCCGGATTCTGGACGACCCGCGAAATGACGCTAGTGACGCGTCCGTACTGCGCCCGGAACAGGTTCTCGAAGTCGAACGGTACATCGGCCTGCCCGGCCTCGCGAATTGTGCCGACCGCATCACCCGATGTGCTCATATCTGTAGAACGCGCGGGCACCCGGATTTGTGACACCGGCTTGTTGTACCGCGAGGTCTCGCGCTGCACGGCGTTCGCGATGCGTCGCCTGAAGCTGGCGCCGTCGACAGGGGCTACTTCCCATTTCACTTTGGACCCTTCGGTGGTCGGACCGTCCCCGTCGAACTCCCGGTCCTCGTGGACCGGGGTCGATTGCGAACCGTCCGCTCGTGATGTCCGTGACCGGCTCGGGGGTCCGGTGCTCCGCCGGCGGCGTCGGGATGTCAACTCGTTCGGGGTTGAAGTCATGCTCGTACAACGCTCCCTTCAGCCGCCGCCGCTTCCCGGTTTCCGGGTCGCGGGCGGTCACGTAGTCCCGGCCCTGGCGCGGCACTTCAAAGCCTGCGTCTACGAGGGTGGCGACGATGTCGGCGCGGTTCTGCACGACGCCGTGCTCGACGCGCTGCACGAAGTAGTCCCGGATCAACTCGCGCGGGTCGGCCTCGTGCTCCAGGCCGGCCCGCAGGTTCGCCGCGTCGATGTAGGCGCGATGGCCCGGCTGCTGCGTCCTCGCCCGCGCGGGGTCGTCCGGCCGGCTCCAACCGTGCTCGTGGTTGAAAGCGTCGCGCAGCGGGTCGAAGGTCTTCTGCCAGCCGGGCGGCGCGATTGTTCAGCCTCCTGCCCGTCTCCAGGTCGCACCGGGCCGTGAGGACGTGCACGTGGGCGCCGCCGCCGTGCTCGTCACCTTCGCCGAGAACCGCGAGCCGGCGGCTATGCTTTAGAAGTGCGGAATCCTGCGGCCAATGACCCTACACGGCGAGAATGCCGTTTGGCGAGATGAACCGACATGCCGTGAGTGCAGCTCTCGTACTCTTGGGGTGCGCCGGCTGTGACAATCGGACGACCCTATCGGTGCCGAAGACAGATTCGGTACTGGTCTTGGAAAACGTCACCGTCATCGACGGCACTGGTGCTCCGGCGCAGGCCGGCATGTCGGTGGTGGTCACGGGCGAGAGAATCTCGGCCGTCGGGACTGCGGACAGCGTACCTGCGATCAGTTCTCCCGGCGCCGAAACCATAGATGCATCGGGCCGGTTCCTCATCCCTGGTCTGTGGGACATGCACGTCCACCTCGGCGGATTCTACGGCGGTACGCGGGCCGGACCGGCGTTCATCGCGCACGGCGTGACAGGAGTCCGCGACATGGCGTCTCCGCTCGACGAGATCCTGACCCTGCGGGACCGCTGGCGGACGGCGTCGCCGAGCGGTCCGCGGCTCATCGCCGCCGGACCGATTCTGCAGGGTCCGCTTCCGTTCGAGATGCCGCTGATGCGGAACGTCGACAGCCCAGCCGAGGCTCGTAGCGCCGTCGACGACCTGCATCGAGCCGGCGTCGACTTCATCAAGGTCGGCGACACCGTGCCGCCTGATGCGTACAAGGCGCTGGTCGACCAGGCACTCCGGCACGACCTTCCGGTCGCCGGCCACCTTCCCGTCGGCATCGGCGCCGCCGACGCGGCTCTTGCCGGCCAACGCAGCATTGAGCATTTCGGCAGCGCCCGCTTCCACGGATTGCTGCTGGCAGCGTCGTCTGACGAAGGCGCGCTCACGCGCCGCGTCCAGGCGTTGTTCGAGGCGGCCCGCCAAGGCGACGCGGCGGCGGACACTCGGCTCTTTGGCGCCGACCTCACCGGATCGCTAGCGGATTCGTTTAGCCGACAGAAGGCGGCGGCGTTGTTCCGCACATTCGTCGACCGCGGCACCGCGCACGTGCCGACGCTTGGGGCGGTGCGCAGCGTTTGGGATGCTCAGGCTGACGGGATGACAGAGCGGGACCGGCGGGCGGCCGACCGCGTGTGGGTTCGCTACCGTGAGATGGTCCGGCTCATGCGCGACGCCGATGTGCCGATTCTCGCTGGCACTGACCAGGCACCGCATGGGGCCTCGCTCCATCGGGAACTCGAGCTGTTCGTCGAGGCCGGGCTCTCCCCGATGGAGGCGATAGAAGCCGCGACCAGCCAGGCGACCGCTTTCTTGGGCCTGCTCGAGGAGCTCGGCACCGTCGAGGCCGGCAAGCGCGCCGACCTGGTGCTGCTCGACGGCGACCCGCTCGCCGATATCGAGAACACGCGGCGCATTGCCGCCGTCATCGTCGGCGGCGTGGTCTTGAACCATACCGAGTTGCAGGGGCTCGCCACCTACAAACAGGCGTTCCCGCATTGGCTCTGGATTGGCGTCCTGTGCGCGGCCGCGCTTCTCGCTCGCATGGTGATTTCGCGACAACGTGAGCGATCAGCGCCCCTCGAGCGTCAGGGGAAGACCGTAGCGCGAGCGGAGGGTGATTCGTCCGTACCCTTCGACCCGGAGTCCCGGGCAACACGCGCAAGCCACGGGCGATGGTGGCGAGCACCACGCACGCCGCCATCAGCGCAAAGCCCCGACCAATGCAGATGCGCGGGAGAAGCGCCGGCTGGACGTGTCCACAACGTCCCCCCGCTGCTACGCGCCAACGCCACTCCTTCCGCCTCCCTCGCAGCCGGCGTGTTGACGACAAGAACATCGATGCGCGAGCCGTCCTCCTCCGCCAGAGCCTCCGCGAGCCGCATCGTCGGCGGTGCCGACGGACGTATCGGCTGCACGCCGATCAGGTCGGGTGGCGCAATCTGGCCGCCACGACATCATTTTCGCGAGACCGTTCCCGCAGGATCTGCACTCAGTCGATTGGCTCCCGGCGTCGCAGCAGTTCGAGGTTGATCGCGGCGACCTCGTCGAGCAAGCAGTTGGCGATGACCGTGGGAATCCCCAACGGACGCTCCCCGACACCACCGGGCTTCGGAATGTACACCCGCCGAACCGCAGCGGGCCGATACCGGCGCTTACGCAGGTCTTCCCGTAGCTGCGCCAACCAGTCCTCACGTCCTGCCGACTCGATCTGCTCGAACGTAGCCGGCCGCATGAGGCCCGGCGCCGCCGCCCGGCCTGGGTCGCAGGCTTGTTCACCGCCTTTCGGAGAGAACTAGCCGATTCATCTTGCTTACCGAGAGGAGTCATGATAGCTTCCCCGGTAACCGAGAGGAGCATTCGATGAGCAAGCCGCCGAACCCGGGTCAGAGGACGCTGGAGGCGAGGGAGAGAATGCCGCCCTCCGGCGCCGCACTGGAGCAGCTCGTCCAGGATGTCCGCTTCGGGCTGCGGCTGCTGCGCCGGGAGCCCGGTTTCGCGGCGACCACGGTCCTGACCCTGATGCTTGCCATCGGTGCGACCACGACCATCTTCTCCGTCGTCGACGCGGTGCTGCTGCAACCACCGCCGTTTCCGGAACCGGACCGGTTGGTGACGCTGTGGCAGACGGATCCGAACAACGGCAACCGCCCCACGGAACCGGCGCCGGCGAACTTCCTGGACTGGCGCGGGCAGGCGACCAGTTTCGAGCAGGTAGCGGCAATCGAGCCGTTCTCGTTCGACTTCACGGGCGACGGCGCGCCCGAGGTGTTCTACGCGTCGCTGGTCACGGAAGGGTTCTTCGACGCGCTGGGCGTCGGCGCCGCCTACGGTCGGACGTTCCTTCCCGAGGAGTTTCGGCCGGGCAGCGGAGTCGTCGTCCTGACGCACGGATTCTGGCAACGCCGCTTCGGCGGCGACGCCGGTATCATCGGCAGGTCGCTGGTGCTCGACGGGCAACCGTACACGGTGGTCGGCATACTGGCGCCGGACTTCGAGCTCGGTCTCGAGCGGGGCCGCGGCCAGCGCGACATCTACGTGCCGAAGGCGATCGCGGAGTACGAGACGTTCATCCGCAGCAGCGGCTGGTGGCACGTGATAGCGCGGGTCCGACCGGATGTCGCTCTCGCGGCGGCGCAGGCGGAGATGGACGCGATAGCCGCCAGGCTCGCGGCGGACTACCCGCGGACCAACACGGACGTGGGCGCGCGCATCGTTCCGCTCCATACGCAACAGGTCGAAGCCGTACGGCCAGCGCTGCTGCTGCTGTGGGGCGGGGTGGCGCTGGTCCTGCTGATCGCCTGCGTCAACGTGGCGAACCTGATGCTGGCGCGCTGCACGCGGCGGGCGCAGGAGTTCACGATCCGGACCGCGGTGGGCGGCGGTCGCGGCCGCCTGTTGCGTCAACTGCTGACCGAGAGCGTGGTGGTCGCGGCGTTGGGGGGTATCGGCGGCGTCGCGCTGACCGTCTACGTGCTGGATGCAATCGTGGCGTTGATGCCCGCGGATGTACCGCGGGTGGCGCGGATCGCGGTCGACGGACGCATCCTCGCGTTCGCGGTTGGCCTCGTCGTGGCCACGGCGGTGGCGTTCGGACTCGCTCCTGCTCTCCAGATGTTCCGGCAGGACGTTGCCGGCCTGTTGCGGGCGCAGCGCACGGGCGCGACCGTCGCGCAGCAGCGGGTGCGGCGGCTGCTGGTGGCGGCCGAGGTCGCCCTGGCGCTGGTGCTGCTGGTCGGCGCGGGTCTGCTCCTCCAGAGCTTCGGGCGGCTGGTGAACGTGGATCTGGGCTTCGCACCGCAGAACACGGTTGCGCTGCAGGTGTTCGCCTGGGACCGGCAGGCTGACGACGAGGCGCGCGTGAACTTCTTCCGCGAGACCCTGCAGAACATCCGTGCCCTGCCGGGGGTGGCCGCGGCCGGCGCCGTCTCGTCGTTTCCCCTCGGACTGGCCGACATCACGATCGAGACCCCGCTCACGATTCACGATCGGCCGCCGCCGCCGTTGGGTGAGGAGCCGTCCACGGCCATCTCGCAGGTGACTCCCGACTACTTCGATACGATGCGGATTCAGCTCCGCGCCGGCCGGCGGTTCGACGAACGGGACGACGCCGAGCGGCCGGGCGTCGCCGTGATCAACGAGACGCTGGCGCGGAGGCACTGGCCGGACAGCGATCCGCTGACGGAACGGTTGACGGTGCAGGTATGGGGGCAGGCGTTCGACGCGGAGATCGTCGGCGTGGTCGGCGCGACGCGCGCCCAGGGCTTCGACAGCAGCCGCCGCCCGGAGGTCTTCATCCCGCATGCGCAGGGCAGCGCGAGCGGCGAGATGACGTACGTCGTGCGCACGGCCGGCGATCCGGCGGCCAGCGTGGCGGCGATTCAGGACGCCGTCCGGGCCGTCGATCCGCTCCAGACCTTCTACAGCGTCGCCACCGTCGAGCAGCTCCTGTCGGATACGCTCGCGGCGCGGCGATTCACGACGACGCTGCTCGTGCTGTTCGCCCTAGCGGCCCTGACGCTCGCCGGGCTCGGCATCTACGGCGTGATTGCCGTAGCCACCGCGCAGCGGACGCGGGAGATCGGCCTGCGCCTGGCCATGGGCGCGCGGCCGCTCGACGTGGTGCGCATGGTTGTCCTCGGGGCGCTCGTTCTGGCGGGTTCAGGCGTCGTATTCGGCGCGGTCGCGGCTGTCTGGACCTCGCAGTTCCTCACGAGCCTGCTGTTCGAGATCGCACCCACGGATGTCACGACGCTGGCCGGCGTCGCCGTGCTGCTCTTGCTCGTGGGTGCGTCGGCGGCGTGGCTTCCGGCACGACGCGCCGCCCGGGTGGATCCGCTTGTCGCGCTACGGACCGAGTAGGCATTGGTATCGAGCAACGCGGAGGAGTGCAAAGGATGAGCAAGCCATCGAACCTCGTCCAGGGAACCCTAGATCTTCTGATTCTGAAGATCCTCGACCTGGAGCCCCGGAGCGGATGGGCTATCGGCCAACGCCTGAAGCAGGTCTCGAACGAGGCGCTGCAGGTGAGCGACGGCTCGCTCTACCCGGCGCTGCACAAGCTGGAGCAGCAGGGCTGGATCAGTGCGGAGTGGCGGAACACCGAGAACAACCGGCGCGCGAAGATCTACTCGCTGACGCCGCCCGGACGCCGCTACCTCAGGCAGGAGGCCGCAAACTGGGAGCGGCTGTCGCAGGCCATCACCCAAGTCGTGCGCCTGACCGAGGCGTGAGGCATGCCCTGGGAGCGGTGGCTGTACGCGTGGCGAGCTCGGTTGCGGGCGTTCCTCGACGGCGACCGGGCGGACCGCGAGCTCGATGACGAGCTGCAGCACCACCTCGCCCTGGAGATCGAGGCCCGCTACGCGCAGGGCGTTCCGCGCGCCGAAGCCCGCCGGCAGGCGCTGGCGGCGCTCGGCGGCCTGGCGTCGACCAGGGAACAGGTCCGCGCGTCGCGTTGCGGGGCGTCTCTCGACGCGGGGCTCCGGGACGTCCGCCACGGTTTGCGGCTGCTCCGCCGGCATCCGGGCTTCACGGCGGCCACGGTGCTGACCCTGACGCTGTCGATCGGTGCGACGACGGCCATCTTCTCCGTCGTCGACGCCGTGCTTCTCCAGCCGCCCTCCTTCTCCGACCCGGAGCGCCTCGTAACGCTCTGGCAGACCGATCCGGACGACGGGAACCGTCCTGTGCCGGTCGGTCCCGCGGATTTCCTGCACTGGCGAAATCGGGTCCGGAGTTTCGAACGCGTGGCGGCGATGGATCCGTGGTCGCTCGATTTCGTCGGCGCAGGCGAGCCGGAGACCACCGGATGGCTCGTCACGGAGGGCTTCTTCGAGACGCTGGGCGTCAACGCGGCCCACGGTCGCACGTTCCTGCCGGAGGAGTACCTGCCGGGCAGCGGCGTGATCGTCCTGACGGACGCTCTGTGGCAGCGCCGCTTCGGGGGCGAGGCGGACATCATCGGGCGCTCGCTGATGGTGGAGGGTGAGCCGCACACCGTGATCGGCGTGCTCGGTCCGGACTTCGAGCTGGGCCTCGAGCGCGGCCGGGAGGAACGCGACTTCTTCCTGCCGAAGACGTTTTCGGAGTACGAGAGCTTGAGCCACGGTCGCGGCTGGTGGCGCGTGATGGGACGGCTGCGCTCGGAGGTGACGCTCGCCGAAGCACAGGCGGAGATGGACGCCTTCGCAGCCCGGCTCGCCGAAGCGCACCCGCGCACGAACGCGAATGTCGGTGCTCGAGTGATCCCGCTGCAGGCGTGGCAGGTCGGAGGGGTGCGACCGAGTTTGCTGTTGCTGCAGGGTGCGGTGCTGTTCGTCCTGCTGATCGCGTGCGTCAATGTCGCGAACCTGATGCTGGCCCACTGCACGCGACGCGCTCCGGAGTTCGCGGTGCGGATGGCGGTCGGTGGCGGACACGGCCGCCTCCTCCGGCAACTGTTGACGGAGAGCGCCGTAATCGCGGCCTTGGGCGGCGCCGGCGGGTTCGCCTTCGCCGCCGCCTCACTCGAGGCGGTCACGGCGTTCATGCCGGCCGACGTGCCGCGTCTGGGACAGGTCGCCGTGAACCCGCGGCTCCTCGGGTTCGCCGTCGGCCTCGTCGGGGTGACGACCCTGGCGTGCGGTATGGCGCCCGCCCTGCACGTGGTCCGGCAGAACGTGCACGACTTGCTCCGCGGGCAGCGCACCAGCGCCAACGCGTTGCAGCAGCGGCTGCGCCGGGCACTGGTAGCGACGGAAGTCGCCCTGGCACTGGTGCTGCTGGTCGGCGCGGGCCTGCTCGTGCAGAGCTTCGTGCGTTTGGTGAACGTCGACTTGGGCTTTGCCCCGGCAAACACGCTGACGCTGCAGGTTTTTCACTACCGCAACGACGGGCTGGCGGCCACCGCCAATTTCTTCCGCGAGACCCTCGATGGCATCCGCGCGCTGCCTGGTGTTTCCGCCGCCGGGGCGGTATCGGCCTTCCCGTTGGGATTGGCGGATCTGACGCGAGAGAGTCTGCTGCAGCTTCAAGACGGGGCGTCGTCTCCACGGGAAGAGGAGCCGTCGGCCGCCGTGTCCGGCGCAACGCCCGGCTACCTGGACGCGATGGGCATCCCTCTGCGGGCGGGTCGCTGGCTCGACGCGCGTGACGACGCAGAACAGCCGCCCGTGGTCGTCATCAACGAGACGCTGGCGCAGCAGCATTGGCCGGATACGGACCCGCTTGGCCGGCGCGTGTCGCTGTTCGTGGCCTTCAGGGGACGGACCGACGCGGAGATCGTCGGCGTCGTCGGCGCCATCCGCCCCGGGGGGTACAGCACACCCCCGCGTCCGGAGGTGTTCGTTCCGCACGCGCAGGCCCCGGACGGCTCGATGACCTACGTCGTGCGGACGACCGGGGAGCCGACGGCCAGCGTCGCCCAGATCCAGGATGTCGTCTGGGACGCCGACCCGTTGCAGACCTTCTACAGCGTCGCCACCGTCGAGCAACTCCTGTCGGACACGCTCGCGGCGCGCCGGTTCACCACGACCCTGCTCACGCTGTTCGGCGTGGCGGCTCTCGTGCTGGCCGCGCTCGGCATCTACGGCGTGATCGCGGTCGCCACAGCGCAACGGACCCGCGAGATCGGTCTGCGTCTGGCGATGGGCGCCGAGCCCGGCCACGTCGTGCGGATGGTCGTCCGCGGGGCGATCGGTCTGGCCGGCATCGGAGTCGCGATCGGTCTGGTGGCATCCCTGCTCGTCTCGCGATCCCTCGGCAGCCTGCTCGTCGATGTCGCGCCCTTCGACGCCGCGACGCTGGCCGGCGTGTCGGCCCTGCTCCTGCTCGTGGCGGCGGGCGCGGCATACCTGCCCGCGCGGCGCGCTGCCCGCGTGGACCCGCTCGCAGCGCTCCGGCTGGAATAGCGCGGCACTTTTCATTTGAAATCCAAATAGAATCCCGGTACATTCCGTTGGGATGTCTAATCGGGCGCGGCCGAGCCGAGCCGGAGGCAGATGGCGGACCTCGACGCTTGGGCGAATCAGGCGGCGTGGACCGAGGCGCTGCAGGCCTGGGCGGAGCATGCCCAAACGCTGCGCGAGCTGTCCGCGGCGTTGCACAGGGCGGGACTCGCGCAAAGCCGGTTGGCTGCGACCTCAACCGGTGGGCGACGCACGCCGAGAGACACGGACGATGAGCGCCGAACGGCTGGGGTTCCCCGAGCCGGCCCGCGCGCTATGGACGAGAATCCGGGAACCCACTGAAGCAAGCCCTTGGGAGTCGCGGCGCGCCAACGGCACTGAAGCTCGGTGGCGGCATCATGGAATACCGGTTTCAGACTTACGACACGAATCAGCGGAGCGAGGCAGTCGGTGAGACGTGGGTGATCACCTGACAGCCGCAATCGACGCGAAGGATTGGAGTCACGAACATGCTCCTCGACGAAGAACGTGACCGCGAGGCCATCCGGCAACTCGGTCAGGACTGGGTGGAGGCTGTGCATCGCGGGGACGTCGACCGGCTCCTGGACCTGGTGACTGACGACGTCGTATTCATGCCGCACAACGCTCCGTCCATCGCCGGGCGTGCCGCGGTGGAGCAGGCCTACCGTGCCGTCTTTGCGGCGTTCGAGGTGGAACAGACCTTCGCGCCCGAGGAGATTCAGGTCGGCGGGGACTGGGCGTTCGTCCGCGGAGCGGACGCGGTGGAGATGAAGCCTCGGGCGGGAGGCGACCCAATCGTGGGCAGAGGCCGCGGCATCTCGATCCTGCGTCGGGTCGAGGACGGATCCTGGAGGTTTGCGCGAGGCATCACCAACTCGGCGTCTCCTCAGACCCGGACCGGCTAGCCTGAACTTTCCTGGCGGTTTCCGCGTCCGAAGCGAATGTGGTGATCGCCACCCTCGATCGCGTTCACCGCGCCGTGGTCCGGCAGCCGGCGCTCGCGGCGTTCACAGTCGCGACCAGGCTGCTGCTCGCCATCGGCTTCATCCTGCCGGGGCTCAGGAAAGCACTGGGACATCGGTTCACGCTGCTTCCGCCGGAGGGCTCGGCGGTCGGTCTGTTCTTCGAGGGCTTCTTCCAGAGCGGTGAGTACTATGGCTTCGTCGGGCTGATGCAGGTCGCGGCCGGTGTCATGTTGCTGGTCCCGGGCACGGCGCTGCTGGGCGCGCTGCTGTATCTGCCGATCATCGTCAACATCTTCGTGATCACGTTGGCGATGCAGTTCCGCGGTACGTGGGTGATTGCCGGGGCGATGCTGCTCGCGAACCTCTCCTTGCTGGCCTGGGATTACGACCGCCTGCGTAGCGTCCTATTCCGTGAGCCTCCGCCCCTGGCGCCCGGTCATCGGCCGCAACGACGAGGCCTCCGGGCTTGACTGCGAGTTGCGACAGCCCGCCAACGTCACGAGCCGGCACGACTGCACTGCCGGCTACTCGCCGCCGGGGTCGCCGACTGTCATCGTCCGATGCATCCTCCACGACCCGTCGGCCTGACGCTGCAGGATACGCATCAGCTTGCCACCGCCCGAGAACACCTCCCCGGATGCTCGCGACCGGGAGCTCGATCGAAAGGTGCCCCACTGGAACGCATAGTCGCCGGCGACGATGGTCTCCTCGAAGTCCAGGACGTACTCCACTGGTTCGAGCTGGTCGGCCACCGCTCTGGCCCCTTCCATCAGGGCGGCGTTGGCGCTGCGTCCGCGCACGACTGCACTCGGGGAAATCACGACGAAGTCTTCGGTCCACTGCGAGATCAGTGCGTCGAAGTCGCTCGACAGCACCGCGTCGATGTCGTGCTGGTTGAGCGCCTCGATGGCGCGGAGATCCTCCTCCGGATCAGGTGCACCGGACGTGCAGGCGACGGCCGCGGCCAGGACGAGGAGGAGACCGCTGCTCGGTTTGCGCCGCAGATCTTTGGACTTCATCGGTCTCCTTACCTGCTGGACGCGCTACTCGCAGCGCAGTGCGTCCAGTGGGTCGACCAGCGCCGCTCTGCGCGCGGATACCAGGTCGGCGACGAGCGCGACTCCTGCCAGCAGTACCACGACGAAGAGAAGCGCGACTGCGCCAAACGTCTCGATCCCGACGGCATAAACAGGCGTGGTGCCTTGACAATCTACAGTACGCGTCCTACTGTCGATAGTCGAGGTGTCCAGGATGTCCCTGTCGCCTTGGTTCCCGGCGTTGCGCGCCCGACTGCGGGCTTTCTTCGGGCGAGGCCGGCTCGAGCGCGAACTGGACTCCGAGCTCCGGTTTCATCTCGATCAGCAGATCGCCGAGTACATCGAGCGGGGACTGTCGCGCGGTGAGGCCCGCCGCCGCGCACTGGCTGCGTTCGGCGGGGTCGACGTCATCAAGGAGATGTCGCGCGATCAGTGGGCGTCCCACATCCTGGACCAGGCGGTTCGGGAAACACGCCATGCCGTGCGCGTGCTGTGGCGGAGTCCGGGATTCACGCTCGGGGCGGTCCTGTCGCTCGGGCTCGGGCTGGGGCTCACGGCGCTGACGCTGAGCGTCGCGAACGCCTATCTGTGGCGCCCCCTGCCGGTGCCGGATGCGCGCGACCTCGTGGTGCTGGCCGCTCAACGGCCCGACCGTCAGGCGGCCACCAATCTGTCGTTTCTCAACTACCGCGATATCGCCGAGCGGAACGCGGTCTTTGCCGGACTGGCGGCATACGTGCCGGTCGCTGCAGGCTTGCGGTCGGGAGGTGCCGCCGAGCGCACGTGGGGCCAGGGGGTGAGCGCGAACTACTTCGACGTGCTCGGCATCCGACCTGCTCGGGGCGTCTTCTTCAGTGCGGAAGCTCCGGCGGCGTCCCGGACGGACACCATCGTGATCGGCCAGCGGCTCTGGATCGACAGACTCGGATCGGACGCCGATGTCATTGGCAGTACGCTGTACCTCAACGGGTCTCCGGTCGTCGTGGCCGGCGTCGCGCCGCCCGGATTTCGCGGCCCGCACGCCTTCCTGCGTGCCGATTTCTGGGTGCCGCTCGAAACAGCGGAACGCGCCGGTGTGGTTCGATTGGCCGATCGCCGCGGAAACGCCTTTCGCACGCTGGGCCGCCCGGCGCCGGGCGTGACGCTGGCGCAGGCTCAGGCCGACGTCGATGCCATCACGGCGTCGCTTCGCGAGGAGCACCCGGGCGAGAATCGCAGTCTGCGAACGCTGGTCGTTCCCGAGACGGATGCGCGTCCGGAAGTCGACGCCGCGAGCCTGGCGCCCTTCATCGCGTCCCTCCTGGTGCTCCTGGCCGGGAGTGTGCTGGTCATCGCCGGCGCGAACGTCGCGAGCCTCTTTCTCGCACGCGCGACCCAACGGCGGCGGGAGTTCGCCCTCCGCCTTGCGCTCGGCTCGACGCGCGGTCAACTTGTCGGTCATCAACTGGTCGAGTGTCTGTTCGTCGCGTGCGTAGCGGGGGGCGTCGGCTTCCTGGCGGCCGACCTGGGGGCGACGGTGCTGGCAGGGGTCGAGCCTCCCTCGGATCTGCCGGCTTTCGTCGACGTCCGTCCCGACTGGAGGGTGCTGTTCGTCGGCCTGCTGGTCGCGGCGGTCGCCGGGCTGGGGATAGGCTCGCTGCCGGCGCTGGTCGCTCTCCGGACGAACATGTCGGGTTCGCTGAAGCCGACCGCGGGGACCGGCGCGGCGGCGGGCACGCGCCTGCGCAGCGTGGTCGTGTCGGGGCAGATAGCGCTGTTGACCGTCCTCCTCGTGGCGACTGGCCTCTTCGTTCGAAGCGCTGCCGCGGCTCGCGACGCCAGCTTGGGATTCGACCCCGCCAACGTCCTGCTGCTCACCATCGATCCGCTGAACGGCCGGTACGACCCGCAGCGCGGCGGTCAGCTCGCGATGGATCTCGTGGAGCGGGTTCGAACCCTTCCGGGCGTCAGGTCGGCCAGCTTCGCGGCGCACGTCCCGTTCGGCCCGAGCAACGATTCGTACGAAGTGCTGCCGGCCGACTGGTCGGTGACCGACGAGCCTTTGCGCGTGTCGTACAACGCCGTCGGCCGCGACTACTTCACAGCGATGCACATTCCCGTCCTGAGCGGCCGTGCCTTCGACGACCGGGACCGACCGCAATCGCTGCGGGTGGCCCTGGTGAACGAGACGCTGGCGCGACGGCTCTGGCCGGAAGGGGAAGCACTCGGGAGGCGGTTGGCGATACCGGCGACCGGCGGCGCCGGCCGCGCGGTGGAAGTGATCGGCGTGGTGGCCGACGCGCGCTACGCGTCACTTCGCGGAGCACCCCGCGGCTACCTCTACCTGCCGGCTGCTCAGCACCATCGGCTCCCTGTCACGCTGCACATCCGCACGGAGCGAGGCCCGACCGCGCTGGCCGCGCCGGTTCGGAACGTGGTCCGCGACCTCGACCCCGACTTGGCGCTGTTCGACGTGACAACGCTCGACGATGTAGTGGCGGGAGCCGTCATGGCCGCGGCCGGCGGCGGGGCGGTCCTTGCCGGCGCCTTCGGATTCGTCGGGTTCGCCCTCGCGGTGCTCGGTCTGTACGGCCTCATGAGCTACGTGGCGGTGCTGCGACGACATGAGGTCGGCGTACGCCTGGCTCTGGGGGCGACCAGGTCCGATGTCGTCTCGCTCTTCATGCGGCACGGGCTCACGCTGGCCATCGCGGGGCTGGCGACAGGGCTGACGCTGTCTGCGGTTCTCGGGCAGGCCATCGGCAGCCTGCTGATCGGGATTGCTCCGGCGGACCCGGTGGTGCTCGTGTCCGTCACCGCAACGGTCCTGGTGGTTACCGCGTCGGCTTGCTACCTGCCGGGTCGCCGACTGCTGACGGGGAATCCGCTTGCCGCGTTGCGGCACGAGTAAGGCACCTTGCCATGACTCCACTTCGAGCGCAGCGTCGTTACGACCTGCAGATGAGCCTCTTCTTCCTCGGGATCCTGCTCTTCTCGCCTGAGCCGGCCCCGTCCCAGCCGGAACCGGCCTTCGAGCTTCCTGCCGGCGTCGTGCTCTTCGACGAGACGGTCCGGATCGGCGTGTCGGGACTCCCTGCCGGCCGTGTCGTGACGGTGCGGCTCGAGCAACACGACACCGCCGGTCTCTGGCGGTCGCACGCGATCTTCGTCGCGGATGATGCGGGCCGTGTCGATCTCTCACGCATGGCGCCACTCTCCGGTACCTATTCCGGGATCGCGCCGATGGGGTTGGTGTGGTCCGTGCAGCGAGACGGAGCCGTAGCGCCTCGCGAGCGGCTAGCGGCGCTGGATCTCTCGCCCGTGACCGCGCAGTTGACAGCCGAGATCGATGAGGTCGCCGTGGCGAGGGCGACTCTCGCAAGGCATCCGGTCGCTCCGGATGTCGAGGTGACACCCGTGCGGGAGAACGGCCTGGTCGGCATGTTCTATCGGCCCGCCAGTGACCAGCCGCTCCCTGCGATGCTCGTGATGGGCGGCTCGGGTGGCGGGTTGCTCGGCCCGGACTCGTATCCCGGCGGACTGGCTGCTCGGGGGTACGCCGTCCTGGCGCTGGCGTATTTCGGTATCGAAGGACGCCCGCCCCAACTGCACCTGCAACCGCTCGAGTACTTTCGGACGGCTCTGGACTGGCTCGGTGCGCACCCCGCCGTCGACGAGACCCGCATCGGCGTCTTCGGCAGCTCGCGCGGCGGCGAGCTGGTCCTGCTGCTGGGCGCCACGTACCCGCGAATTGCCGCCGTGGTTGCGCACGTCCCGAGTCACGTCTTGTGGGAGGGGTGCTGTGATCCCGTTGCCCTTGCCGCGCCCGCGTGGACCTACCAGGGAAACGTGCTACCTCATATCCAGGTCGACGCGCAGTCGGCGGACGACCTCGTCTTCGCTCTCGATGATGCGGAGGCCGTGGAGCGGGCCGCCATCCGGGTCGAGAACATCAACGCCCCGGTCCTGCTGATCTCGGGGCGCGACGATGACGTCTGGCCGTCGACGTACATGGCCGAGCAGGTCGTGGAACGACTGCGACGTCACGACTTCCCGCATCCGGTCACGCACCTGGCGTATGACGATGCCGGCCACGCCATCGGGAGGCCCCACTATCGCATGTTCCCGGCATTGGGCGGCACGCCGAGCGGCAATGCACGCGCGCGGGCGGAACATTGGGAGGGCATGCTGCGGTTCCTGGACGACAACCTGCGCGGGGCCCGACCAGACCCGGAGTGAAAGGACCAGCTCCAGTCGAGACCTCTACGTTCACGCGGCCGTGGTACAACACCTCGAGTCCGAGGGGCCGCCCGCTTGCGGAGAGACTCTATTCCTGCGGCGGGAAAGCGCCCTCATCCCCCAGCAGTTCCTGGAGCTCCCCCTGTACCGCCGCGTGCACCTGATGGAGCAGCAGGAGACTTCCGTAGGCCACGCGAAACTCATCCTTGATCTCGAGCGGGGACGTACCGGATGTCCCGATCGCCAACAGTTGGCTCATGTCGTTGAGCAACTGGCCGCGTGCCTGCTCGTAAAGAACTTGCACGTCATAGACCCTGGAAACTCTGATGACCCAGTCGTAGTCGAAATAGGGCGAAGCCTGACTGGCTTGTGCCGCACGCCACGCTGCCGACGAGATTTCCGGGTCGTCCTCGCTTTCGGCCTGGAGTACGCGGTGGAACAGTTCCGTGACTTCTTCCAGCGCCGGCTCCGCATCCCGGAACTCGTCCAGGTTCTCCCGCAACTCGAGCTCTACCGCGGCCCGCGCCACGTCTGCGAACCGGCGGAGCTGGCGCTCCTCCCGCCACTCTTCGACGCCGAACGCAACCGTCCCCATGATAGAGATGGACGGAACCTCGGTTAACGCACGTGCGCGATCCGTTTCTGGAGACCACCCGGCCCTGGCTCGGTCCTCCACCGATCGTCCAGCGCGTTCAGATGTAGGGAGATGCAGGTGATGACCATCAGCGGGGTGAGCCCGTGTCCGCGCACCCGCGCCGCGCGCACCGGACGCCGCCGACATCGCCCGGCGGCCCGTCCACAATCGGCCGTGTGGACCCTTGTCGTCGCTCGCGAGAGTGGCCATACTGACCGCGCACGGATTGGGACCGTGTTGCCGACGGTCCCGAGGCGTCATCGGCCACATCAAGGGGAGCGATGCTCATGTTGCGCTCATCACCGCGGCCGTCGTATTGCCGCTTGCGCGACGCAGCCGTCGCGCTCGCCGTCACGGGCGTTGTCGCCGGATTTCCCACGTGGGGGAGCGTCGGGGCCGCGCAGAGTCCCGAGTGGACCGGGCCCCTGGCGGGCACGGCGAGCCTGACCGGCACGGTGGAGGCGCCCCGGCCCTTCACCGCGGCGCGGGTCTACGCCCGCAACACCGACCGGCGGATCCTGTACATGGTCTACACCGCCGCCGGTCGGTTCAGGGCCGTCGGGCTCCTGCCGGGGAGCTACGAGGTCAACGTCCAGGCGCCTGGGCTCGCCTCGGACGTGCAGCATCTGGCCATCGGCGCCGGTGACCGTCCGCACATCACGGTGTCACTGCGCGATGCCGCCAGCCCGGACCGCTTTCCCAGTGCGGTGGATACCCCGGCGCTCGATCTGACCCTGCAGAGCTACGACGAGATCTTTCCGCCGGGACCCGGACGGCGCGTCCTGGAAGAAGTCTGCATGGTGTGCCATGGGGAGAACTTCGCGCCGAGGCGTCCCCGGGACGCGGCAGGGTGGCAGGCGGCGCTCGATCTGATGATGGGCCGGAGTCTCTTCGAGCGGGAGCGGGTCAGCTCGACGGAAGGCATCCTCGCGCCCCCCGCTTCGCACTTCCGCTTCGGGTTCCAGGATCGGAAGGACCTGCTCGATTACCTGATCGCGCACTTCGGGGCCGACAGCACGCCGCGGGCGGTACGGCCGGAGACCCACATTCCCCTCGACGAAGCCGCGCTCGGGAAGGCGCAGTTCATCGAATACTACCTGCCGCCGGACCCTGTGCCCGAAGGCGCGGCCGCGGAACCGCAGGGGGAGCTCGGCCGGTCCCGAACCCGCATCGCCTACACGATGCAGCTCGACGCCGAGGGCAACGCGTGGCTCGTGGACCGCGGGAATCCCAATCGCCTCGTCCGGCTCGATCCGCGCACCGGCGAGCAGAAGGACTACGTCCTGCCGGATCCGAGGGCCGGGGTGCACGAGATCGTCATCGATCGGGAGGGGATCGTCTGGGTGCCGGAGATCGGCGGGACGCCGCGCACCCGGGAGTATCGGCTTCTCGGCTTCAACCCGGCGACGGAGCGCTGGCAGCACCAGATCGTCGCCGATCCCGACGACGAGATCAGGAACCCGAACAAGATCGGGATGCACGGGTCCACCGTCGATTCGGCGGGCAATCTCTACACCAACTGGTTCGGACACGGGGCGATCGGTCGGTGGGAGCGTGCGACCGGGAGAATCTCCATCTTTCGCATCCCGACGTCCGGTGCGATTCCCTACGGCATGGCGATCGATAAGAACGACAACGTCTGGTCGGCGCTCTGGAACGGCGGGAAGATCGCGAAGTTCGACACCACCACCCGGCAATGGACGGAGTTCAGCCCACCGACCTATCCGGCCAACATCCGGCGCGGCGTGGGGATCGATTCGCAGAACAACGTGTGGTTCGGCATCTATGCGGCCGGCCGGCGGCCCGCCAAGCTGGCGAAGCTCGACCAGTCGACCGGCCGGATAACCGAATGGGACCTCCCCTACCGGCCCGCCTCGCCCTACGAGGCGACCGCCGACTTCGAGGACAACATCTGGTTCCCCGACGCATCGCCACCGACACAGCCTGCCGTCATCGGCAAGTTCAATCCCCGCGACGAGACGTTCACGTTCTATCCGAAGCCGCAGGCGGTCGCCGACTCGCCCAAGTTGCAGCACACCGCGGACGGGGCCGTGTGGTACACGGCCCGGACGTCCATCCCCGGCGCGACCGGCTTCGGTGTGCTGTACCCGGACAAGGACAAGATCACGACGCTGGGTGGGTACCCCTTGAACGGCCCGCCCGGCTACGCCTTCACGGTGGCGCCCGGGACCGAATGACCCCGACCGACAGGACGGTCAGACCGCCGCGGCGGGGCTCCCGGTCGACGGCTCGGTGGCAGGAGAGGACGGAGACGATGCGATCGAAGACGTTCATCGCGGTGTGGCTTGCGGTCGGGAGCGTGGTGGCCGTGGCGGCCGTCGGGCCGGACGGGGCTGGGATGTCGGCGGAACGGCTCGAACGGGTGACGTCGGTGCTGGACCGGTACATCGACGCCGGCGAGATCCCGGGCGCGGTCTCGCTCATCTACCGCCACGGCGAGGTCGCGCATGTCGTGGCGCGAGGGGTGCGCGACCTCGGGACCCGGTCACCGATGCGGCGCGACACGATCTTCGGTCTCGCGTCGATGACGAAGCCGGTCGTGGCGGCGGCGGCGATGATCCTGGTCGAAGAGGACAAGATCAGGCTCGACGAGCCGGTCGACCGGTGGTTGCCTGAGCTGGCCGACCGGAAGGTGCTCGACGATCCGCACGGGCCGCTCGAGGCGGTCCACGATGCGCCGAGACCCATCACGCTACGCGATCTGCTTCGCTACACGATGGGCCTCGGCACGATGGGGTATGCGGGCATTGCCGACGACGCGCCGATCGCGCGCACCTTCGCCACCGTGCGCCGCGGTGACGTCACCGCCGACGAGTACATGGCTCGACTGGGCGCGCTCCCGCTCGTCTACGCGCCCGGCGAGCGTTTCATGTACAACACGCCGTCGATGGTCGCCGGCGTCCTGATTGGGCGCGTATCGGGGATGGGGCTCGATCAGTTTCTCCGAACGAGGATCTTCGACCCCCTTGGGATGGTCGATACCGGGTTCTGGGTGCCGGCGGGACAACGGACGCGCCTGGCCTCCTACTATCAAGGCGGCGACGAGCCGGGCACGCTGGTGCCGGCGGCCGACCCGACGACGCGTTTCGCCGAGCCCCCGGTCTTTCCGTCGGGCGCCGGCGGTCTCGCGTCGACCGTCGACGACTATCTTTCCTTCGCACGGATGCTGCTGCATCACGGCGAGGTCGACGGGGTCCGGATCTTGTCGCGCAAATCGGTGGAGTTGATGACGATCGACCAGATGCCCGCGGAGCCGGAGCGGCGCTTCTTCATCCGAGACGGTTTCTGGCGCGGGTCCGGGTTCGGCTTCGGGCTCCAAGTAACGACCCAGCGGCTCGATCTCGGGCCGTCGGTCGGTTCGTACTGGTGGAACGGCGCCACCGGTGTCGGCTAGCTGGCCGATCCTCACGAGGACCTCATCGCCCTCCGCTTCATCCAGCGGCGCGGCGGGCCCGCGGGCTTCGGGGCCGACTATCTGCAGGCGGTCTACCAAGCGATCGTCGACTGAGACGACGGCAGTCGTCAACGGCCATGCTCCGGCGGGAGAGCCGGCTCCTTCGTGCCTCACTCCAGCCCCACGCATCGCTGGTCTTCTCCCGCGAATCCGGCTCACCTCACCCCGGCGGGCGGCGGCCCCGTCAACACGCGTCTATCGCCATGAGGTCCCGGCATCTGTGCGTCCATCCCGCCTCACTGGTCGATCCGATCCAGCGCCTCCAGGATGTCCGCGTTCTCCGCCCGGATCCGAGCGTCGGCATTCAGGAACTTCCAGGTCACCCGGCCGGCTCGGTCGATCACGAAGACGGCGGGATGCGGCACCCGCCGCCCGTCGAAGCCGGCCGGGTTGTACACGCCGTAGCGATTGATGACGGCGAAGTCCGGATCTGCGAGCAGCGGGAAGTCGGGCACACCGCCGGATTCGCTGGCGACCCGAGCCCTCATCTGTCGCCCCCCCGCGGCGTCGTCCGGGCTCAACGCGAGGATCTGGGTGACCGCCTTCGCCTCGTCGTCGAGCAGGCGTCTCAACTGGCCCAGCTGAGCGGCACAGCTCCCTCACCAGTGCCCGCGATAGATGACGAGCACGACGTTCTTCTGGCCGCGATACTGGGACAGCTGATGGACGACCCCCGTGGTGTCGGTCAGCCGGAAGTCGGGCGCCACCATGCCCACCCGCACGCGATCGAGCTCGGTGGGCGGCAGCCCGGCGCCGTCGAGAGGTCCGAGCGGCGGCAGCGCCTGTGCCAGCCAGACCAGGAGCAACGCGGTGGGCATCAGGTCCCCCTTCCTCTCCCGCCGAGTGTAGGCCAACGCGACGAGGTTTCGCCACGATACTGGCGCGGGTCCCCGCCCCGCGCCGAACGCAGGCACGACCGCCGGCCGTCCACGGAGACGGCCGCGCCACGCAGCGCCGGCTGACGTAGTTGACCGCGAACGCCTTCAGCCCCTCGCTCCGGAGACCGATGGTCTCCGCCTCGGCCATCGCGCGCTCGGTGTCCCAGCCGTCCTGCTGGACCCGCTTGATGAACCACATCGCACCGACCCGGTTCGCCGAGCCGCAGTGGATGTAGGCCGGCTGGTTCGCCGGGTTCGCTATCGCCATGAGGAATGCCTCGCTCCACGTTCGGGGTGCGGAAGGGGATGTGGATGTAGATGAGGCCCGCCTCGGCGGCCCCTGCCTGGCTCCCCTCGATGTCGGCACCCGGCTCCTCGGCGGTGCGAGAGTTGATGACCGAGGCGGAGCCCATTTCCTTCAGCGCCGGCATCGCCGCGGCGCGCGTGGCACCCGCGCAGGCGACCGTGGCGTCGACCAGCGTGCCGCATGCGGTTGCCAAGGCGGCGCTGGCGCACCAGGTAGGCAGCGCGGTCGAGCGCTCGTACGCGCGGTCGGACCTGTTCGACAAGCGTCGTGACCTGATGGACGGGTGGGCGGAGTATGTAACGAAGTAGGCTGCCGGGCGCCCGGCGTGGAGAACGGAGGCGCACAGGCTGGCGTCACTGCCGCAGTTAGTTCCCCTCGGCCTTTTCCGCCCGCCGTGCGGCCCAGTACTTGCGCATCCGCTCGGCCACGGCCCGGCGCTGCTCCTCGGTCATCGTGCGCTTGCGCCTGCCGACGGCCTTGACCGCCTTCTTCCTGCCGCGCCGGGCGGTCGGCGCGTCGGCTCGATCGCCTCGATGGCGCGCTGGATGGCGACGAGCTGGCTGTTGAGCGAGCGCTCCTCGTTGCGCAGCGCGTCCAGGATTCCGCTCCTCGACATCGTGACCCGCTCCCTTCAGGGCGACCCGCCAGCCGCATCGCGCCGGCCGCCGAAATGCACGAACTCGGCCGCCGGCCGACGCCGCTACCGACCCCAGGCGCCGGATTCGGTCGCCGCGGCGCCGGCCTGCTCGAGGTAGTCGACCGCCGCACGCATCTCGGCCGCGTTCCACGCCGGCCAGTCGTTGCGCTGGGGCAACCCCGGTACGCCGGCGCGGCGGGTCCGCACGACAGCGGCCACCGCCGACGCTTCCGAACCGTGCCGCTCGCACAGGGCGAGAAAACGCATCGTCGTCTCGACCGACGGCAGCGTGTCGTGGCGGCGCATGCCGGTGTCCGGCTCGTCAGTCTGCATCACCGGCCCGGCCTTGGCGGGCCGGCCCCTGCGCTCGCGTCAGGCCGCGAAGCTGTTGCCGGGCCTCACATATCCGCGGGTCTGCGGGCTCGACCGCCTCACGCCGGGCGATCTCCAGCCGCAGCCGGACCACCAGCAGGCGGCGGGCGGTCCGGCCCCGCGTCGCCTCGCCGACAACCGCATGGTTCCCGCGTCGATGTCCGTGCTGAATTCCGCCATCTCGCTCGACGCCGATACGCGGCCCGTCACCCGGCACCGCCGTGCCGCCGCGCGCTCTCGTCCCGTCGCGCCCGCCGCTCGCCCATCGGCCGCGCCATCACCGAGCCCAACGCTCTGGCCGTCGCCCCACCGACAGGTGTTCTACGTGAGCGGGACTGTTCGAGCGGCGCCGGTGGCTGATGGACGATTGGGCGGCGTACCTCGACAACGAGCCGGCGCGGGCGATTCTGTAGCCTCGGTGACACGTGAGATGGCCGTCGAGCACGAACCGACGCCGACCATGCTCTCTGCGACAGCGGGCCAACTCTCGCAATGGAGAGGTCAACCCCTTACAATCCTCCGCTTGAGCGAACTGAATCGAGCATTCGGATCAGCGTCTCGCGCGGCAGCCAAGCGCCCCGGACCATTACTCCGGCCGGATTCCGAAGGGCGTCGAGCCCCTTGAGCGGATCTGCGTCGAGCAGAATGAGATCCGCGCGCATACCGACTTCGACCGAGCCAACTTCACCGTCGGTTTCCAGGAACTGCGCGGCTCCAAGCGTGGCGAGTGTGAGGATTCGCGCGCGGTCGATCCCCGCTGTCTCGAAGTTGGCCAGCTCCTCGTGCAGGGAGAACCCGGGAACGACAAACGGATTCGGCGTATCGGTGCCGACCAGCAGGGACGCACCGGCGGCGTCAAGAGCACCCACGAGCTCCAGGCGGTTCGATCGACCTGCGTCGACCAGCGCCCAATCCGCGGCATCCATCCGGTTGAGCTGGCGCGTTGCAGACGATTCCCAGAAACCACGGCCCCAGGCATCGACATAGGTCATCTCAGGGGCTGCAAGCCACGCGTCCACCGTTGCGCGCTGCGCAATCGCCCGATCGGCTTGTACCATGGTCGGGACGACCCACACCCCGGAGTCTGCGAGAAGGGCGGCGGCGTACCCGAAGCTGTCGGGGTCGACCGGCATTCCCATGTACAGCTTCGACCAGTGCCATCCGTTGCGAAACGGCGAGTCCTCCGCCTCGACTAGATCGCCCACCTCCGTAACGTGCTCGATCGAGCGGATGCCGGAAACGAGGAACTCCTCGAGGTCAACGCCACGTGGCACGTGACCGGCCACCGGCAACCCGTGGTCCTCGGCCGTCTCAAGGACCGCTGCGTAAGCCTCAGCTGACAGATTCGTACGGCACGGCGGGCGTCGTCGGGCAACCCGATGGCTAGATTGTCGTCGCGCAGGGGCGGATCGCCATCCAGAATCGGGCCAGCGGTGTGAATCGTTGGACCTCGCCACTCGCCGCGCGCGATGCGGTCGCGCCACTCCAGGATGTACGGGCGTCCATCCATGTTGCGCACGGTTGTGACGCCGTTCACGAGGAACAGATCCAGCACCCGAGGATCGTCGTTGTACTCCAGGTGGACGTGCATGTCCGCAAGGCCGGGCATGAGGTACTTCCCGGTCCCGTCGATCGCGTTAAACGTCTCGGGTACCGGGACGACGTCCCGGTGCCCGAGACCGACGATGCTCCCCCCGGAAACGAGCACCGTCTGGTCGGCTAGCGCCGCAGTCTCGCCTGCCATCGACAAGACGCTGACGCCCACGAAAGCCGTGTCTTGGATCGCTGGGGTGGGCGGTTGAGGAGGCGCCTCTCCGCACGCGGCCAGTAGTGAGCAGAGCCCGAGAACTAATAAGCACGGGGGCAGCGATGTCAATCGCGATCGTACAGTCCCTCCAGCCGGACAGGACGAAAGCAGATCTCCCATGAGGCAGTCACCCTACCGCGGCCCCGTATTGTCGTCAACGACAACGTCCCTCCGAACCGCCCGAGCCGCGTGAGGTTCAGCGGACGACGTCCGCGTTTCGGAGATATGCGTTCGACAATCGCTCCCGGTGTTGGAAACTCAGACCGCGATCACCGGCGCAGCCGCACAAGACGCAGTGAGCGCGGGGCGTCAACAAGTCGGTTGTCCGTTCCGGGCTGTGGACGGCTTCAATGGTGTCGTGGGATCCGGCTCGAAAGTGGGAATCGAATGATGTCATCGCGACGGGCGGTGTTCATGGATCCCGTTGGCAACAGGCGGTTAGCCGATGTCAACTGAGCCGCCGACGCAAGGAGATAACCAGCTAGTTTCGGATCCGGGCGCACTGCTGCCGGGACCCCGTCGCGACGAGAATGAGCCGCCGACGCAAGGAGATAACCAGCTTCGACCAATGTCCTTAGCCGCGGTGGCTTCCGCACCGGACGCTACTTCTCTGCGCGGTCGGCGAGCAGAGGCGGGACGAGGTCGCTCCACAAGGAAACGCCGTAGCGACCAGATTGTCGTGAACGTTGACCACCTCCAACGCATCGTTGCTTGGCGGGGCGGGTGACTGACGTTGCCGCAAACCGGGCAATCGACCGCAAGCGGCCATGCAGACTGCTCAAGCAATCGAGCCCCCGACGAATCCAGGGCGTTCTCCGGTCGTTCCGGCCCCGCTTGCGGGCGTCATCCCAACGCATCCGGTCGCGTGTCGATGACATCGGGCGAAGGCGTCCGACTGACCCGGCGCGGATACATCCATGGAGGTCGCGGTCAAGAGATCGGCCGCCGCTCGAAGTACGACCAGGTAGCTCGATTTCGCGACAACCTGCCAGTGGTGCGGCAGACCTCAACCATCGAGCTCCCGGACAACCGTCGCCTCGCGATTCTCGCGGTCTGCGCCGTCGAGTGGAAGGTGTTTCTCGCCGACGCGGTGGTCGAGACCCACGACCGCATCGTCGGCAGGACGTATCGCGCTGCCGTGCGCACCTGCGAAGCGCAGCTCGAGATGAAACCGCCGCGGTGCGCGAGGCCCTACCTACGGCCCTTCGCCGATCTGGGAAGTGCCCCTGTAAGCTCTGCGCATGACGCCGCGTCGGTCCGCCGAACGGCGCGCTGCACGGGTCAGCCGTACGGCGACACTCGCGGCCGGGATCCGGGCCCACCACCGGCGATGGCACCGAGACCCGATTCTGGACGACGCCTACGCCGTGCGGCTGGTGTCGCCGTTCTGGCGGCAGGTCGCCCATAACCGCCTGCTCAACTGGATCGTCGTCGACAGGCTGCTCGGGCCGTTCCACCCGATCCACACCGAGAACATCCTGCGGGCGCGCTACGCCGAGGATCGACTCGAGGAAGCGATCGCGGCCGGCGTCCGACAGTACGTGATCCTCGGCGCCGGGCTGGACAGCTACGCCCTGCGGCATCCGGAGCTGACGGAAAGCTTGCGGATCTTCGAGGTGGATCAACCGGGCATGCAGGCCCTCAAGGAGGAGCGCGTGCGCCGGGTGCACAGCGGCCTGCCCGCCCATCTGACGTTCGTGCCGGTCGACTTCGAGACCGACCGGCTGCACGAAGCACTGCACGGAGCCGGCTTCGACTCGCGCACACCGGCGTTCTTCTCATGGCTGGGGACGACTTACTATCTGACGCGGCCGGCCATACGGGGCACGCTCGACGCCATCGCCACGGCAGCGGCGCCGGCCAGCCTCCTCGTGCTGGACTTCCTGCTCGCCCGCCATCTGATCCCCCTGGATGGGTTGCCGCTGGCCGACAAGCTGGCGCGGCTGGTGAAGCGTCTCGGCGAGCCGCTGGTCTCCGAGTTCGTCCCCGCGGCTCTGGACGGCGAGCTGGCGCGGGTCGGCTTTGCGCCCCTGGACAAGGTGCCTCCCGAGGAGCAGGCGCGGCGCTACCTGCCGGAGCGGCGCGACATGGCCGCGCCGGCGCCCAACTTCTCTTTCGCTCTCTACGAACGGACAGGCCCGGTCAGAACCGGAACAGCCGTTTGAACTGGATGGCAAAGCCGCGGTTGCGCGGTCCCAGCCCCGGTCGGGCCGTAACCCGCCGGTGATGTCGCGGTCGTCGGTATAGACTCGATTACCTGCCGACGCGGAGGTCGCGGACCTCGTGGGCGGCGGGTTTCGACGCCGCGGAGAGCGTCAGGAACTTCCGGTTCTTCACCAACGCCTTCGCCACCTCCTCGCAGGGCGTCGATGTCGTCACCACGTATACGCCGCTCGCACCTGTGGGAACACCAGCATCAGCGCCGCCCTCAATCACACCGATACCCGAGGGAACGACAACGCCAAGGGCCTGCTCCACGGCCGGCGGCTCGCGGAGTACGCCTACACCCTGCCGCGCACCCGCGGGAATCTCGACGTGACGCAGCGCTTCGGACCCGCCAGCCTACTCGGCCGTGTCAGCTACTACAGCGGCTGGTACGACTACGACAGCGGCCACGGCGAGATCTTCGCGCCCTCCGGCGGTCTCGCTCAGGGCTTCTTCGCCGGCCGGCCCATCGTCGACGTGGAAGTCGGTTTCCCCCTCGGTGAGGGCACGATACTGGCCATCGGCGGACAGAACATCTTCGACACCTACTCGCAGGTATCGGCGATTTGCGATGGTCCGTCGGCGAGCAGTACAGCGAGTACACGCTGTGGGGTTTCCACGGCGCCTACTACTACCTGCGCATCGGTTACGGCTGGGTGCACCGTCCGTTCGGTGATGATCGTGACCTCGGCGTCCTGTTCTCCCTTCCCGGACACCTTCGAAGGGGAGCGACGCCGCCCGACACGCGTGACGGAGGAACAGCGGCCGGGTCCGGAAACACAGGTGCGAGGTCAGGTGGGATCCCCGGCTATCGGGAAGCGGGCCGATCGCACGGCCTTCGTCTTACGGGTGGACCCGGGCGTGAGCGGTCCGGCGCGCCACGACGGCCGGCGAGGCCCGCGGGTCGCTGCCGCCGCGGGCCCCGGGACTCTTGCGGTCCTCCCGCAGCTCGGCGGGGTTGGACGCGCCTCAGGGCTCCAGGGTATGTGCGGCTGTCTTGGCGAACTCGGCCGGCGCGCGCGTGCTCAGCACCTCGGCCATCGACGCCAGCGTCCGCGACAGGATGTCCCGCGCCGCCCGGTTGATCAGCGGCGACGCCATCCACCGCAGGAGGCGCGGGATGTCCCGGCTCAAGCTGAGCGACTCGCACTCGACGATGACGCCCTCGTCGACCTGCCGGTAGCGCCAGTAGGAGTTCAGCCGCCAGAGGAAGCCGCGGTCCCGGCCGATCGGTTTCTCCTGTTCGTTGGGGGTGCCGGCGTCGTCCAGCTCGGCGATGCGGGTCGCCACGCTGCGGCTCGACGCCGCGCCCGGCCGGTGGCGGATGTAAGCCACGGCGTGCTCGGTGTTGTAGTGGACGGTGACCATCTGCTTGCGCCGAAGTCTGAAGAACATCTCCAGCCGGTCCTCGCCCGGCCGGCTGAGCACGCGCGACTCGATCACGTCGTCCTGCAGTGCTTCCGGCTCGACTGCGTAGATCAGCGCGTGGAGGACCTCTTCGAGCTTGACGCCCGGGATGAGCGCGCTCCCCAGCCAGTGGTGGATGGCGCCCTTCGGTACCGGTATCCGTTCACCGTCCGCGTCGCGCGTTTCCAGCTTGTCGATACGTACCCGCCCGGCGAGCACCTCCCTGCGCGCCTCGGCCGCATCGTCGCGGAAGTCCTGCACGAAGAACCGGTCGGGGTGCTCGAGATCGAGCTCAGCCGCGATGCGCCGTTCGGTCGCCTCGACGTAGCGGTTCCAGGCCGCGATCGTTTGGGGCTGCAGCTCCGCGGCCGCGGCGCCGGTCGTAGCGCCGGCCAGGAGCGCGGCGACCAGCGCGGCGCGAGTGGTCAGATCCGCGGCGGCGGGGCCCCGTTGACGCCCCATCGCCTGCAATAGCGGCCGCGTGGGTAGCAGCGAGCGCGGCGTCGGTTGCACTGCGTGCGCCATCACGTCCCCGTCCTCCTGCTCTGTCCTCATTGTCCATCCTTTTGGCTTCCGTTGCAGGGAGCGAGAACGAAGCGGTCGTTCGCGACGAACGTCAGCAGCGAGCAAGTCGCGATACCCATCAGGTTTGCGATGGCGTAGTGAACGCCCAGGGTGTTCACGTAGAGCGCCGTGAAGCCGACATTGCTCGAGATCGAGAAGGCGCCGGTCACCAGGTTGAACCACGCCAGACGCGTCCACCGCCCGTGGGTCCCGGGACCCCGGTCCCGCTAGGTCCAGTGCTCGTGCCAGACGAAGTTGTGCAGGATGGCGGATTCCACCGCCAGCACGGTCGCGACCAGGTAGTTCAGGCCCAGCGCCTCGGTCAGGCTCAGGCTCAGGAGCACCGCCAACTGCACCGCCACGCCCATCGTCCCCACGGCGTTGAATGCCAGCCATCTCCGCAACCTCCTCACTGTTTCCGGCAATCGGGTGCTCCGGTGGCGCCGCGGGTCCGCCAGCGGCAACCGCGCCAAGTGTTGCAGCCAGCGGTCAGCGCGGGAGCGGCTCGGCGCGGTACAGCGCCAGCCCGTTGCGAACAGCGCAGAACAGCAGCGCACCGAACAGCCCGATGGCCGCCACGACGCCGCCGACGTCGAACAGCAACCAGGTGCCGCCGAGCAGATCCACCTCGGAGCCCTTGGCCAGCAGCCGCAGCGTGCCTGCCGCCAGCAGGATGGGAGCTCCGTCGGTCCCACCTTCAGCAGGGACACGCGGAAGACGCCGCAGGCGTGGGTCGCCAGATAGGTCTCGGCCGAGACCATCAGGTAGGCGGCCAGCAGCAGCAGCGCCACGACCGGGCTCATGTGGGGCGACAGCGCCAGGCCGGCGCACAACAGCAGCATGCTGGTCACGTCGACCACGTGGTCGACGTAGAAGCCGTAGCGCGGCCGCTGGTGGTCCCGGAGGCGGGCCACGGTGCCGTCCAGACTGTCACCGAGCCAGTTGAGGGCGAGCCCGGCGACCGCGCCGAGCAGGGCCAGCTCGTGCCACCGCGAGGCCCAGTACGACGCCCCGACCCCCACCATGGCGAGCAGGCCGAGCGCGGTCAGGTGATCCGCGTTGATCCGGCGCGGCAGGCGAGCCGCCATCCAGACCAGGGCGCGCTTCTCGGCGGCCGCCAGGATGCTGCCATGTTCGCGCACGTGTGCCGCCCGCCTCACGGGTCCGCTCGCCGTTCCGACCGGCGGGGTTGCGGTTGCGCGGGCCGCCGGATCCCGGGCCGTTGGACGCGCCGTGCGCGAGGCCGTCACCTGGGCCGTCGCGGCGCCCGGTGTCGTTCTCGTTCCCGCGTTCGCTGCTGCAACCGCTTCACGGCGCTCGCTGCAACAGGGCGTGCTGTAGCGGACTACCGGGGAGTGCGAGGACGGGGTGGAAACCGGCTCATCGAAGAACCCCCGGCCTCGGCCTGGGAGCTCGTGGCGAAACGCCGCGTGGCATCGTCGCTCGAATGCAGCGGGGCTTTTGCCACGGGCTCCTCAGGGCGACCACGCGTCCGGCGGCGGCGCCTGCTGGCCATCGTGGAACAGTCGGCTCCCAGCGAGATGGCGCACTCATTCCAAAGGCGACTATCGATGGTCCACGCGCGAGGTAGACACAGGTCAGGTGGAATCTGGCGGCGAAGAGCGCCGCACCGACCATCGTATCGCGGCGGGTCGAGAACAACGACTTGGCGCCCAGCCTGGTAGTGTCTACTTGCCCGACGATCCACTCCAGATCGTGCCACGTGCCGGTCAGACCGGCCGCCTGGGCGGACGCCAAACCGCGTCGTGGTGTGTCGGCGGCACCAGTTGGACCAGACCGTGTAGAGCGCCACGTGCTGCGCGTGGTTTTCTGGCTTCGGTTCGCCGCCGGCTACTCGGCCAACGGCGGGGGTACGGGCTGCCCCGGACCCCGGTTGATCCGCTCCTTCAACTCCTTGCCGGGCGTGAAGTAAGCGACGCGCTTCGACGGCACCTCAACCCGGTCGCCGGTCCTGGGGTTGCGGCCGCGGTGCGGCTCGCGGCGCCGGAGACGGAAGCTGCCGAAGCCACGGAGTTCGACCTTCTCTCCCCGATGCAGCGTCTCGACGATGCTGCCGAACACGGTGTCGACGATGGTCTTGGCGCCCTTCTTCGTGAGGCCGGCGGCGTGGGCCACCTCCTCGATGAGCGCCGCCTTCGTCAGGCTGCCGTCGGTCATGGGTTCGTCTGTCGTCAGAAGGGCGCTGGAGGCCGACAGGGCACGGGAGTTGCCAGGTGACAGCCCGCGGGCGGAATGATAGCAGCGGGCAGCATGGTGAGCACGCCGGCCACCGGGAAGACTGCGCCGTGCTCGTCGACGGCGTCCCCGCCGCGGCCCGCCGGGACGAGGTGGTCAACCATGGCCGGCGAGGCGGTGGTGTTTCTCGGCGCGCCTCGAACCACAATGTGCAGGCGCTGCACGCGCTGGATTCGTGGACACAGGCGCCGTGGCTGCCGCCCTTCGCGCTGCTCGACGCCACGCTCGCGCTCGACTCCAACGCGAGCTGGCTGCGGCAGGGGCTGCCGCCGGGAACGTCGAGGACTGGCTGCAGCCTGACCGGCTATGCCGGCACCGCCGCGGCAACGGCCCGGGCGCTGCCCTGCCGCGGGGTGGATGCCCTAACCGCTCCCGGCGAGAGGCTGGGCGCCGCGCACGTCCTGTTGGCCGTCCAGCCGCCGGACCTCGCTCGCCTGGGGCGGCGCGGCTGGAAGTGCAGGGCCGCCTGGAGGAGGCCGCCGAGACGTTCGAGGCGGCCGACATGCCCGCCGACGCGCTGCGCAACTGGTGCGGCGCCGGCAAGCGGGAGCAGGCCCTCCCGGCTGGCCGAGGAACAGGAGCGCAGCGATCTGGAAGGGCTCGTCGAACTCGACGCGCTGATCCGGCGCCGCCCTGCCGGCCAGCGCAAGCGGCTGACGGCCAGCGAGGGCGAGCCTCCACGACGAAGAACGTCCGCACCGTGCGCAATCAAGCCGGCTTCGGCCGCAAGACTCACCCGGTCTCGCGTCTGTACGTATCGGGCCGGAGCTGTTCGGGGCCGCGGAGTACCCGGTGCAGCAGATCGGTTCCGACGATCGCGACAACGTCGATGTCGGGTGACTGCTCCAGAAGTATCCTGGGGCCATTCTGGCGAGCGAGCGGTACGCGGTCGGGTGGCGAGTCCGGGGCCGACCGCGACCGTGAGTGTGGTCGGTGTGCCCCTCGCTAGGTCTGGCGGTTCGCTCGTCGCGCGGCCATGCAGCGTTGTCAGTGGCGGCCGGTGGCGAGGTCTGCGCCACACGGGTTGTGCCGGCGTGGGTGACGGCTCCGGTCGAGGCGGTTCCGGGGCCGCCGGCTGGCGACGGGACTCGAGATGCCTCGACAGGACTGATGCCGGAACAGAAGCTCGTGGTCCCGGCGTGTCCTCGGCGCGGGAACGGCCATTGGTGGCGGTTCGATCGGGAATGCTCGACGGGGGATTGTCAGGCGGACGTGTGCCACGCGTGCGGGCTGGTGCGGCTGACGTCGTATCGCACAGGGCAGGTCGTGCGTTACGAGGGTAAAGGCGCGGGCGATGGCGCATGAACGGTCTCCGGACCGCGGGACGAATCGAGGGGTCGCTCAATGGTAAAGACACAGCTTGCTGACGATGCATCGGTCAGCGGGGGGTCATCGCCGCGCGGACAGCGTGCCGGCGGGCCGCACGTTCCCGAGGGCATCACCACGATAGGGAAGGGGGTCGTCATCGAGGGCGAGGTCAAGGGCGGCGAGCATCTCGTCATCGACGGCGAGGTCGCCGGGACGATCGATCTGCGGCAACATGTCCTGACTGTCGGTCCGACCGGCAGGGTCCAGGCGCAGTTATCGGCGAAGTCGGTCGTGGTTCTCGGCAAGGTGAACGGGAGCATCCGGGCGCGCGAGCTGGTGCGTATCGGCGACACCGGCTCGGTCGAAGGTGCTATCTCGGCTCCGCGGTTGGCCATGGCCGACGGGGCACACTTGCAGGGTCGGGTGGACATGTAGGCCGCGTGACTCTGGGCTGGGGCCAACCGGGGCGTACGCCCGTTCTGCTCGATTCCCATCAACATTCGGCCCTGACCGCTTGGCAAAGACTCCGGTCGCTCAAGGCGCCTTTGGTTGATCGTCGCCGTCACGCAGCGGGCGGGCCGGTGGCTCGCCACGTCAACCACATTCGCCGCCGGCCCGCCCTGCCGTTTCGGGGCTACGATGTTCGTGCGTGAAAGAGCTTCCCTCGGTCGGCCTGACGCAGCGGTTCCTGGCCCTGTGCGAGCACCACGGCTCGCAACATCTGGTGCTCAAGCTGGTCGCCGTGGGCCGCGGCACCGGTGTTCCGGGGCTGCCTGAAAGCGACGACTGGACGACGTGGGACGCTGGCCAGATGCGGGCCGCGGTCGAGTATCTGGAGCACCTGCGCGTCCGATAAGCCGGATCGGTTGACTTCCCCCTTGCTCCGGGCTGCGGCCCGGTGCCGAGGATCGCGCGCCCACGGATCACGGCCCGAGCGGGTCGTGTGCAGCCCGACGCTGGAACTCGTGCAGCGCTCCGTTCCCGCAGGCTTCTACCCCCGCTTGACGATCACCAGCGTGATGTCGTCGGTCGGCGCACTGAACGCAAGCATGTCGGCGAGGATCGCCGGCGTGCGAACCGAGATCCTTCCGGGCTGGCTCGGGTAAAGATTCCGGCCGCCCCTGGAGTCTTGGTAAGGAGTCGCCACACAGGGAGGGGGTCGGACCGGCGGGCAAACCTTCATTTGCATCCATGTCAGCCGCCGGTCCGACCCCACTCGCCCCGACGTATACCTGGTGTCAGTCCTGCGGCCTGCGCTATGCGTCGGCGCTCCCGAAGAGCCCGCGGCTGTGCAATAGATGTGGCGGCAGCAACCCCGAAGAGAAGGGCGGCGCCCCAGACAGGAAGCACGCCAGGAACGCACAAACCATCGGTACTTCGGCGTCCCAGCGGGACGCCCCCCGGGCCCGATAACCGGCGACCCGTTCCGTCGCCTCCGGACTGGCATGCGCACCGTCAGCGCCGCATTGGAAGGCGCCGAACGGGGCTGGACCAGTGCACCGGTGAGGGAAGAAGATGCTCGATGACCTGTATCGAGATCCGAGGCGCCCGCACGCACAACCTCAAGGGCATCGACGTCGACGTTCCAAAGCACCAGCTCGTCGCCTTTACGGGCGTGAGCGGCAGCGGCAAGTCGTCGCGCGTGTTCGACACGATATGCACCGAGGCGCAGCGCCAGCTCGTCGAGACGTTCAGCACGTACGCCCGCCGCCGGCTGCCCCAGCTCACCCGGCCGCCGGTCGATGCCATCCGGAACATCTCGCCCTGCATCGTGATCGACCAGAAGCGCCTCGGCGCCAGCAGCCGCAGCACCGTCGGCACGGTCACCGAGATCTACACCTACCTGCGGATGCTCTTCTCGCGCTGCGGCCGGCCGTTCGTCGGCTGGTCGCACCGCTTCTCGTTCAATCATCCCGATGGCATGTGCCCGGCCTGCAAGGGCCTCGGCAAGCGCATCACGGTCGACGTCGACAAGTTGCTGGACCTCGACCGGAGCGTCGAGGAGGGCGCCATCCGCCATCCCGCCTACGACATCGGCAAGTGGTACTGGCGGGAGATCGTCCAGACCGGGGTCGTCCCACCCCGCAAGCCGCTGCGCCGGTTCACGGCGGCCGAGCGGGAGCGCCTGCTGTGGTCGGATGACGTGCGGATCGAGAAGGTCCACCAGGGTGCGACCTACGAGCGGAGCTTCGAAGGCGTCGCCCGCAAGCTCGAGCGGCTGCACGTCGACAAGGACGAGGACCAGATCCCGCGCGCCGGCAAGGAGGCGTACCGGCGGCTGTTCACCGAGCGGGCGTGCCCCGATTGCGGCGGGGTTCGGCTCAACGCCGCAGCGCGCGCGGTGGAGCTGGCGGGCGGCGAGACCATCGGCCGGCTCGTCGACTGCGAGTTGACGGAGCTGGATCGCGTGCTCGAGGAGCTCCTCGCGCGCGACGACCACGAACCGATCCGCGACGTCGTCGCGATGCTGGTCGCCCGGATGCGCGGGACGCTCCGGCACCTGATCGACATCGGCGTCGGCTACCTGTCGTTCAACCGGGGGGTGCCGACGCTGTCCGGCGGCGAGAGCCAGCGGGTGAAGATGGCCCGGCAGCTCGACTGCGACCTCGTCGATCTCATCTACATCCTGGATGAGCCGACCGTGGGGCTCCATCCGCGGGATATCGATCACCTTATCGTCATGCTTCGGCGGCTACGCGACCACGGCAACTCGGTGCTCGTCGTCGAGCACGACCGGGCGGTCATCCGCGCGGCGGACTGGATCGTCGACATCGGTCCCCGCGCCGGCGGGGGCGGCGGCGAGCTGGCTTTCAGCGGCCGTCTCGAGGACCTGCTGTGCGCCGACACCGCGACATCGCGCGCCCTGAACGACCCCGTCGCCACGCCGGGCCGCGGCCGCCGAACCTTCGACGACGCGTTCCGCATCGAGAACGCGATGTCCAACAACCTGCGCAACCTCACCGTCCGGATACCGAAGGCTGTGCTGACGTGCGTCACCGGCGTCGCCGGGTCGGGCAAGAGTTCGCTGATGGCGGAGCTCGTCGACACCCTCCGGTGCCGGCCGGCCGGGGACGGACGGGGCGGCGAGGTGGTCATTGTCGATCAACGCCCCGTCGGGCGTTCGTCCCGTCCAATGCCGCCACCTACGTCGGCGCGTTCGACGCCATCCGGCGGGCGTTCGCCGCCGCCAACCGGGTGTCGCCGGCGCTCTTCAGCTTCAACGCCAAGGGTTCCTGCCCGGCATGCAAAGGTCGGGGCTTCGTGCAGGTCGAGCTGTCGTTCCTCGACGACGTGCGCCTGGACTGCAAGGTCTGTGAAGGCAGGCGGTACCGGGACGAAGTGCTGAAGCTGACCTACCACGGCCGCTCCATCCATGACGTGCTGGAGATGACCGCCGCCGACGCCCTCGGGTTCTTCGCGTCGGTCGAGGAACGGCGGAAACGAAGCGCCGGCATCGGGCGGGGCCTGCAGCGCCTGGTCGACGTGGGCGTCGGCTATCTGCGCCTCGGCCAGTCACTGTCGACCCTCTCGGGCGGCGAAGCGCAGCGCCTCAAGCTCGCCTCCGAGCTGACGCGGAGCGGCAACGTCTACGTCATGGACGAGCCGACCACCGGCCTTCATCCGGCCGACATAGACCGCCTGCTCGGCATCGTCCACCGGCTCATCGCGGGCGGCAACACAGTGGTCATCATCGAGCACAACCTCGACGTCATCGCCGCCGCCGACTGGATCGTCGACCTCGGACCGGAGGGTGGGAGAGATGGCGGCGCCATTGTCGCCGAGGGCACGCCGGAAACCATCGCCGCCCACCACGCGACCAGTCACACTGGCCCCTATCTGAAGGAACACCTGGCCGCACCTCCCGATCCAACCACCGCCGCCATCCCGTCCGCGATGTCGTCCATCCCGGATGCCCGGGGGCGGTGACCGAGCTTCGGCGTTCTCGTCCGGCGTCTGATAGCGGCCCATTCGGCTCTACGTCCGTCGGGCGAGGATTGGGGTCGAGTATCGAAGCGGGAACTGGGCCGCTCGCGCTCCCGACGTCCACACCGGCCGTCGCAGGCGAGCGAACCACCCGTGGCGGGATAGCAGGAAGTCGACGCCAAGTCCGGTCGGAGTGCCCCGAAATACGTGGAGTCCGGGGCGAAAGCCGCTGACTTCGGATGACGGCCCGGTTGCGAAGGGATTTCATGAACACTCGCGCGTGGCCGTGACAATTCCGTGTGCAATTCTGATCCGGATTCTACGAAACCACCTGAGCCGGTTACGGACTTACGGACAGTCCGCCGCCCCGGCAGTGGCACCAAACAGCAGTAGCTTACGGGGCTGTGCGGTCCGCCCCGCCATCACGATCGTGGGGAGGGTCACGGCCGACGGCATTCGCGAGGCGGTCGACTCGGTCGAGTATCACGGGGCGGTGAAGTCGCACGTCGCCGAGCAGTCCGTCGAGAAGCTGGGCCTGCTGGCCAATGAGAACGACACGATGATCGTGCTGGTCACCGTTGGTGACGCATCCTCCGATCATCGCCGAAACGTCGTACCCCGTACGACCCGGGTCGGCGCCATCCCGTGCCGGGGAAACTCGCGTCTCCGCAATTCCTCCTCCAGGGTCCGTTCTGTCCACCTCTTCCGCCCCTTGTGGTCAACTGCATGTCCGGGCAACGGAGTCCTCATGCCGTCGTCGCCGCCCGAGGCCGCGGGTCGGCGAGCCGTGCCGGGGCCAGCCGTCGCACGGCGTCGAGCGGGAGCGGCCGTAGGTCTCGCGCTGGAGGGCGTTCGCGCTGTCGGCTGTCGACCGTTGCCCCTCGACACGGATGATCTTCATTTGTTTTGACAATCTGAAGAAAGCGTGGCACCATACCTTTAGCGAGACAAAAGGAGATCCGATGACCGCCGACCGATCCGACGTCCTGCAAGGCACCCTGGAGCTGCTGGTGCTGCGCACCCTCGCCCTCGAGCCGATGCACGGCTGGGGGCTGGCCCAGCGGATCGAGACGATGTCGGGGGACGTGTTCGCGATCCAGCAGGGAACGTTGTATCCGGCCCTCCAGCGCATGAAGCGCAAGGGCTGGGTGGAGTCCGAGTGGCGGGTCACGGAGAACAACCGCCGGGCACGCTACTACTTTCTCACCGGCGTCGGACGGCGGCAACTCGCGACGGAGCGTGCGGAGTGGGAGCGGACCGTGAACGCGGTGAACGGCGTGCTGAATTGGGCCGGAGGGACGAAATGAGTCTGCTCACCGACCTCGTCCAGCGATGCCGCGGTGTCCTCCACGGCGGGCGCGAGGACGCCGAGACACAGGAAGAACTGCAGTTCCATCTGGAGATGCAGATCGAGAAGAACCTGCGAGCGGGCATGGACCCGCGTCAGGCGCGCCGGCAGGCGCACGTGCGTCTCGGCGGCGTCGACGCCATCCGAGAGGCGGTGCGGGACGCGCGCGGGGCGCGACCGCTGGACGACCTGTTTCGCGATCTCGGCTACGCACTACGGGGCGCGCGTCGCCATCACGGCTTCACGCTCGTCGCGGTGCTGACTCTCACCCTGGGTATCGGGGCGAACACCGCTGTCTTCACCGTCGTTGACAACTTCCTCTTCCGCCCGCCGCCTTTCGAGCATGTCGAGCGCCTCGTGAGCATCCGGGACGTGAACCCCGCCCAGGGCTGGATGGTGGAGGACAATGTCCCGGCATCGCCCGGCAACTTCCTCGACTGGCGCGAGCAGGGCCGGTCGTTCGACCACCTGGTGGCCTGGCGCAACTGGTTCTACTCGGTCGCCGGTCCCGAGGGCCGCAACCCGATTCCCGAGCAGATCCGGGGCGTCAGGATCTCGCCGTCGTTCTTCGCGATGCTCGGTGTGCAGGCGGCGCATGGCCGCACCTTTCTCCCGGAGGAGGAGGTACCCGGAAGGGACCGGGTCGTCATCCTGAGCGACGGACTGTGGCGGAGACGCTACGGCGGCGACCCGACCATCGTCGGAGAGACGCTCCTGATGGACGGGCGGCCTTTCACCGTCGTCGGGGTGCTGCCGCGCGACTTCCACTTCCTGCAGACGGACTTCGACCTGTGGATGCCGTTCGCGGTGGACGAGGATTTCCGCGGCCGCGACGAACACTCGATCTCGGTCTGGGGACGCCTCGCCCCCGGCGTGTCCCTCGAAGCCGCGCAGACGGAGTTGGACACCATCACCGGGCGGCTCGAAGCCGCCTATCCCGACACCAACGAGGGCTGGGGCGCCGCGCTAGTACCGATCTATCCGCCGAGCTACGGCGGCGCCATCGAACGAGCCCTGCTCCTGCTCCTGGGCGCGGTCGGGTGCGTGCTGCTGATCGCCTGCGCCAACGTCGCGAACCTGCTGCTCGTCCGCGCCGGCGCGCGCCGGCGAGAGCTGGCGCTCCGGGCCGCGCTTGGCGCGTCGCGCGGTCGGCTCGTGCGCCAGTTGCTGGCCGAGAGCGGCCTGCTCGCCGTGCTCGGCGGCGCCGGCGGACTGGTGCTCGCTGGCGTCGGGGTCCGGCTGCTGGCGCCGTTGCTGCCGGTCATCGGCACCTACACCCACCCGTCTCTCCGCATCGACCTCCGGGTGCTGGGGTTCATGGTGGTCGCCGTGCTCGTGACCACGGTGCTCTTCGGGCTGTGGCCGGCGGTCCGCACCAGCCGCACCGAGACGCTGCGCGTCGCCGGGAGCTCGGGACAGTGGTCGGCCGGCCGCGCCCTGCTCGTCGTCGAGCTGGCCCTGTCGGTCATGCTGCTGGCCGGGGCGGCGCTGCTGATCCAGTCCCTCTGGAACTTGCAGCGGGTCGATCCCGGCTTCAGGACGGAACGTTTGCTGACCATGCAGGTGTGGCTCCCCGAACGGAAGTATCCGTCGCCGTCCGGCGTGCGGACGTTCAGCGACGAGATGCTGCGGCGGGTCGAGGCCCTGCCGGGGGTCCGGAGCGCTGCTACGGTCAACACGCGGCCGTTCCTCGGATGGTTCCTCGGCCTGGACGTCGAGGTGCCCGGATACGTCCCGCCGGAGACGATCGAGGGCGGCGACCTGTTGACCTACCGCGTCGTCTCGAACCTCTACTTCGAGACGCTTGGCGCCGAGCTGGTGCAGGGACGGGCTTTCTCGACCGGGGATGGGGCCGAGGGCGCGGCGGTGGCGGTCGTCAACGAGGCGGCGGCGGCCCGGTACTGGCCGGACGTCGAGCCCATCGGCCGGCAGTTTCGCCCCCGGTTCCAGCCGGGCGCGGCGCCCTGGATCCCCGCGGGGAGAAGCGATTGGTTCACGGTCGTGGGGGTGGTGGGCGACTTCCGCGAGAATCGGATCGACGAGCCAGTCGTCCCCACCGTCTATCTGTCGCAGCGCCAGAACCCATCCCGCCTCATGAGTCTGGTCGTCGGTACGCGGGGGGCCGCGACCGGCGTAGCGCGGGCCATCCAGCGGGAGATCCGGGCGGTGGACGCCGACCTCGGCGTCTACGACCTCAGGACGATGGACGCCATCCTCTCCGACGCGGTGGCGTTGCCGCGGCTGAACGCGTTGCTGCTCTGGCTGTTCGCGGGGCTCGCGCTCGTGCTGTCGGCCATCGGCGTCCACGGCGTCACGTCGTACCTCGTCGCGCGGCGGACCCGCGAGTTCGCGATCCGCATCGCGGTGGGGGCGCGGCCAGCCGACATCTTCCGGACGGTGACTCTCGAGACCGCACTCGTCGGGGCGGCGGGCATCTTGTTGGGGCTCGCCGGGTCGGTGCTGCTCGTGCGCGCGGTCGCCACCGTTGTCTACGAGGTCGCGCCTGCCGACGCCACGATTCTCCTCGGCGCGTCCGGCGCCGTCCTTGCCGTGGCCCTCGCTGCCTGCTGCCGCCCCGCGTGGACGGCCATGCGCGCCGATCCCATGCGGGTGCTGCATGCCGAGTGAGGCTTCGCTGGAGCGGGCGGCCGCGGCCATCCGGGGTATCTCCGCCGTGCGCTCGATGCCGGCGGGGCCGGGTCCTGCTCAAGGACGCCTCGTCAGGGGGCCCCTGGCAAACGCTATTCGGCAGTGCATACAGGCGGGCGCGATCGACCCCGACCTAGCTGCCGAGGCGTGGACCGAGCCCGACCCCTGACGAATCGGCGGCGGCCCCTGCTGCGACTGGCCGGGAGGGTTCCCAGGGGCGCTCGTGGACGACATTCTCGTGCGGTCGAGGACTGAGGAGCACGGGACTGAAAGGGAGGTGCTGGCCATGGATGTCGCGCGACCGGATCTCGCACGCAAGAAGAAGTTCCGCCAAACTGTGTATGCCGTGACTGCGGTCACGGTGGTGGTCGTCATCACGGTGGGAGTCTCGCGCCTCGAGCCGGCGGCGCCGCGCGTCGACCGCGACACCATCTACCTCGACACCGTGCAGCGCGGCCCGATGGTCCGGCAGGTGCGCGGCACGGGCACGCTGGTCCCCGAGCAGATCCGCTGGATCCCGGCCACCACCGACGGCACTGTCGAGCGGATCGTCATCCGGCCCGGCGCCCTGGTTGCACCCGACACCGTGATCCTCGAACTGAGCAATCCCGAGCTGGAGCAGTCCACGCTCGAGGCGCGCTTGAATCTCGAAGCCGCCGAGGCGCGTTACAGCAACCGGCAGGTGGAGGTGGAGCGCGAGCTCCTCAACCAGCGGGCGACGCTTGCGACCACCGAAGCACAACTGAAGACGGCCCGCCTGCAGGCGGACGCCGACGGGCAGCTCTTCGCGCAGGGCCTCGTCTCGTCGCTTCAGCTCCAGCAGTCGCAGTCGGCCGAGCAGGAGTTCGATACGCGCTACGCGCTCGAGCAGGAACGGTTGCAGATGGCCACCGACACCGTCGAGGCGCAGCTTGCGGTCGAGCAGGCCGAGGTGGACCGCCTGCGGACGCTGTACGAGCTGCGGCGGCAGCAGGTGGCCGACCTGCGCGTGCAGGCCGGGATGCCGGGCGTCCTGCAGCAGGTGCCTCTCGAAGAAGGACAGCGCATCGCCACCGGCACGAACCTCGCGCGGGTGGGCGACCCGGCCGTGCTGAAGGCCGAGCTGCGCATCGCGGAGACGCAAGCCAAGGACATCCAGATCGGCCAGACGGCGGCCATCGACACCCGCAACGGGGTCATCGCGGGCCACGTCACCCGCATCGACCCGGCGGTGGAGAACGGGACGGTGACGGTCGACGTCGCGTTCGACGGCGAGTTGCCGCGCGGCGCCCGCCCGGACCTGACGGTCGACGGCACGATCGAGCTGGAGCGGATGGACGACGTGCTCTTCGTCGGGCGCCCGGTGTTCGGGCAGGAGGAGAGCGTGGTCAGCCTGTTCATGGTGGAGGCGGACGCGATACACGCTTCGCGCACGCGGGTGAGCCTGGGCCGCGCCTCGGTCAACACCATTGAAGTGCTGGACGGGTTGCAGCCGGGCGACCGGGTGGTCCTGTCCGACATGTCGACCTGGGACCAGTTCGACCGGGTGCGTATCGACTAGAGCCGTGCTCCGTGCGCCGCCTGCGGCGGGAAGACCGGCGCCGGGCAGGAGCCTCACATCCGAACGGAGGTATGGCGAGATGAGCGAAGCGACAGCCCTGATTCAGTTGGAGAACGTCTCGAAGATCTTCTACACCAATGAGGTGGAGACGCATGCCCTCGACGGCATCGATCTATCCATCCACCCCGGCGAGTACGTCGCCATCTCGGGTCCGTCGGGCTGCGGCAAGTCGACGCTGCTGTCGATCCTCGGTCTGCTCGATTCGCCTACCGCCGGCGACTACACGCTGAACGGCCACCCGGTGGCGCAGCTCAGCCAGGCCGACCGGGCGTGGACCCGCAACCGCGAGGTCGGCTTCATCTTCCAGAGCTTCAACCTGATCGGCGACCTGACGGTCTACGAGAACGTCGAGCTGCCGCTCACCTACCGCGGCATGCAGCGGGCGGAACGGCGCGAGCGGGTGACCGAGGCGCTCGACAAGGTGGAGATGGCGCACAGGGCGAAGCACCTGCCGAGCCAGCTCTCGGGGGGCCAGCAGCAGCGCGTGGCGGTGGCGCGGGCGGTGGCCGGGCAGCCGTCCATCCTGCTGGCGGACGAGCCAACCGGGAACCTCGACTCGAAGAACGGCGAGGCGGTGATGGGGCTGCTGCAGGCGCTGCACGACGAGGGGTCGACGATCTGCATGGTGACCCACGACTCGCGCTACGCGGAGCACGCCAGGCGGGAGATTCACCTCTTCGATGGGAAGTGCAGCCCGCATCCGACGAGCGCGGCTCATGCCTGAGGGACCAGCTCTCTGCCGGGTCGGACTTCCAGATTGGAGGGTGATCTTGCCGAGTCAGATTCGTGCCTTCGTATTCGGGGCGCTGCTGGTTGGTCTGATGCTGGCGGCGGCAACGCGCGTAATGCACGCCCAGACCCTCGACACCGTGATCGGCCGGGGCGTTGCTGTAGTCGCGCGGCTGACGAGCCAAGCTGAGCAACCGGCCCGCCGCTTCGACCTCACGCTGGACGCTGCCGTCCAGCGTGCTCTCGAACGCAACCTCGACATCGCCGTCCAGCGCATCCACCCGCTGGTGCAGGACATGCAAATCGTCGCGGCCAACGCGGCGTTCCTGCCCTTCGCTTCATCCGGCTTGATCCTCGACCAGGCCACCGCGCCCAACCGCTTCGTGTTCGACGGCGGCGGGCTTGCCGGCCAGTCCATCGTCACCGACCTGGGCGTCTATGACGTCGCCATCGGACAGCAGATGAAGTGGGGCGGCGGCCGGTACGACGTCGCCTGGGACAGCACGCGGTGGGAGTCGACCAACATCTTCTCGACCTTCAACCCGAGCTTCGGCGCGAACATGACGCTGCAGTACACCCAGCCGTTGCTGCGCGGCTTTCGGACCGATTCGCGGCGCACGCAACTGGTCGTCTCGCGCATCAACCGGGACATCTCCGACATCGACCTCGAGGAGACCATCGTCAACACGCTGGCCGGCGTGAGACTGGCGTACTGGGATCTGGTCTATGCGCGGGCCGCGGTGGGCGTGCAGCGGCAGGCGCTGGCGCTGGCCGAGCAGCTCGTGGCGGACAACCGGTTCCGAGTCGAGGTCGGTACCATGGCGCCTATCGACGTCGTGCAGGCGCAGTCCGAGGCCGCGGCGCGCCGACAGTTGCTGGCGCTGGCCGTCGAGACACAGCGCACCTCCGAGCTGGTGTTGAAGGAGCTCATCGTAGGGGGCACGTCCGATGCGCTGTGGAACGCGGAGCTGAACCCGACGGACCAGCCGCGAATCGAGGCCACGCCGATCGATCTGGAACGGGCGATTCGCATGGCGCTCGACCGACGCACGGACGTCTCGCGTGCGCGCCGGCAGCTCGACGCCAACGAAGCGACCGCCGACAACCTCCGCAACAGCACGCTGCCCGCGCTCGACCTGGTCGGCAGCTATCAACTGACCGGTCAGGGCGGTCCCCGGCGGGTTCCGGCGGGGAACAGCTTCGAGGACCTCTTCGGCGGCGCCGGCGGCGTTGTCCCGGGCGGTTACGGCGATGCGCTCCAAAGCGTCGCCAACGCCGACTACCCGGTCTGGCGCGTCCAGTTGCAGATGACCTACCCGCTCGGGCAGAGCGCGGACCGGGCCGCGTACGAGCGGGCCCAGCTGGAGCTGCAGCAGAATCGGGCCCAGATTCGGCGCATCGAGCTGCGGATCGCCAGCGAGGTCACCAACGCCGCGCTTCGGATCGAGTCGATTCGCGATCGGATCGACGCCGCGACGGCGTCGCGGGAGCTGGCCGAACGGCAGCTCGAGGCGGAGGAGAGCAAGTTCGAGGTGGGCCTGTCGACGAACTTCTTCGTCCTGCAGTCGCAACGCGATCTGGCGACGGCACAGGATGCCGAGCTGCGCGCGATCCTCGACTACCAGCGGGCCCTGATCGAGTTCGAGCGGACGCAGCGCGCTTCGCTCGGCGGCGCCGGCATCGCCCTGGTCGGCAGCGCGACGGCCGGCGGCGTTGCGGGCCCGGCAGGCGCCGCACCATCGGGACCGATGCCGACGCCGCAACGTTGAACCGAGCGGGAACAGCCAGACCGTCGGACCTGCCGGCGTAGCCGCACCCGTCGATCTGTCCATGGATCGCGGCAAGTTGCGGCCGATTGCCGTGGCGGCGCGTGACTGCATCCTCGTCGCGTGCCGTCGACGTGTTCGTCGGTTTCCGCCGACCGCGCAGCCCGCCCCGGTCCAAGAGGCCGCCGGCAGGTCCTGCTGCCGCGCCCCATCCGAACCGACGCCGCCTCGGGCCGTTCTGCGCCCATCGTTCCAGACATCGCCCCCATCGGTGCAACCGTCCCCTGGTGCCAGCATCGTCGCGGCGACGGTCGACCACGATCAGATCCGGTGCCTTCCGGCTCTCGACTTCTCACCCGCCTTCTGGAACGATGACGCTCTCACGTGTGTCACAACAGGCACGCCACTCGCCGGCTCGTAGGCGAGCGTGTTCGTACTGAAAACGTGACCAGACAAGGTGACAAGGTGACAAGGTCGTCCCACGGAGTCCAGTTCAATCCGAGCACCGATTGCATACGGAATTGTGTACGACCCGCACCATCGCGGATGCAATCCATCAAGATCTACGGGCTTCATGCAATGCCCGCGGCTTCCGCACCGGGCCCATACCATTGGTGTCACGCCTGACGCCCGGCCCGGCCGGATATGCCGGCTACTGACCATCTCTCCGCAGACGCAACGGCCGGTCCAAGACGAGGGGTCACTCTGCTCACCATTCCCGGTCGGTGGTGCATTCCAGATAGAGGCAGCAACGGTTCTGGACTGCCTACGGTTTCTTACGGGCACGAGCCATCGAGATCATGTCGAACGTCAGCACCGTTGCCGTGGCTGAGGGCGAAATCGTCGACACCATTGGAGCGACCGGCACCATTCAAGGCGGTAACGACCGTGCAGGTAGGAAGCCAGACCTCCGGCATCATCCAGGAGCCCTACGTCGACTTCAACTCCATCGTCCGCGTGGGCGACGTCATCATCTGCAGGGATGGGCGCTGTAGGGGACTCAATGTTCCTTGAGTGCCCGTTCGACGGTGCCATGCCCGCATCCGAGCTCATGCGCTATTTCACGGATGCTCTTGCCAAGTGCGTGCAGTTCGCGCGCTTTCGCGTTCCGTGCCCGGCGGGCTTCCGGCGAGGCGAGATGGCGCCGTCGGCGGCGGCCCGCCTTGTCTCGGTAGATCTGCGGTTCCCCTGTCCCATCGTCGCGCGCCGCCCGTGATGGTACACCTACCGCCGGCTTGTGGGACATTCCGGCACGCGATGGGACAACCGCGTCGACGCCATCCGCCCCAGCCGTGCTCTCCTCCATCGGTGCGGGTGCCGATGAGACCTGCACGTCAGCACTCGGGTCCGAGAACCGCCGAAGCGCAGCTTCGACCTCGTCCGGTGGCGGAGGCCGGAAGCCGCCCCCGTCGCCACGGTCGACATTGATGGCGAACACGCCCCCGGCCCGAGCTCTAACCCGCCAGCGCTCCGGCGCGGCCGGGGCCGGGCACGGCGTCTCAACGTCCGCCGATGCGTCGCCTTTTCCAGGTGAAGTGACCGAGTCGCCTGTCTCGCCCTCGGACGACCTGAAGTCTCTGATGAAATCGGCGGGATCGAACCCGATGGCCTCGGCGACCTCGATGAACTCGACGACGTCAAGCCGTCTCTCCCCGCTCTCGTACTTGGCGACGAACGACTGCGGCCAGTCGAGCCGGGCGGCGACGTCCTGCTGCCGGAGGTTGGCATCGATCCGCCTCTTCTTCACCTGACGCCTGAACAGCGCGCCTCTCGGGCTGAAGCTTGACCGGGGCACGCGTCACGTGTACGCTGCCGCGGTGGATATCCCAACATCGGATATTAGGAGCGGGCGGCGGCGAGCGGAATTGATGGCCACGTTGTGCACGGTGATCGCGGTCGACAACAACGCCTGGCTGGCCGATTGGTGCCGACTCCTGATCAGTAGGACGTTGGCGATCGCGACCGAGCCGGAGAGTCGAGGACGCCTTCTTGTGAGGTCGGACACCGTCGCGCGCCCTCCGCGGATGTCGGATGCGAGGGGAGGTCATCGACGCGCCAACCGCGGGATTCGCAGCTACCGCATCACTGCACGAGACGTGGCTTGCCGTGTCGGAGGATTGATCGCTCGCGGACGACCCGAGCCCTTCCCCAACAACGCGTGAATCGGAAGAGGCGATGCCGGTTCCGTCCGTCTATGCAGCCGGTTACGAGAAGGCCAAGTCGATCGATGCGGTGCTTGCCGGCTCGTACGTCGCCCTGACCCGCGTTGGCGATCCGCCCGTCGATGCGGTGATGTCGGATCTGGAGCCACTGGGGCGGAAGGAGGCCGCCCGTCTACTCGGCGGCGCCATCGAGCAGAACGAAGAGGTGTTGCGTGTTGCGCCGGCCAGCCTGCAGCACCTGATCCACGAGGTGAGCACGGTGCCCATGTGGTACGACCGACAGGCGGCCCAGTGCGGGTGTCGGGCGTTCTTCAAGAACTCCGACGACATCCTGGCGGCCTACCTGGCCGGCGCCATCGTGGAAGGCTTCTCCACGATGATCAGCAAGTCTTTCGCCATCACGGGCCGCGTGATCGACAACGGCGTGCGGCGACTGAAGCAGAACGTCCGGCACCTCGTGAACATTTTCATGCCGCGTGGCGTTGAGCCGTCCGCGGACGGCTGGAAGCTCTCGCTACGGAACAGACTGGTGCACGCGCGAGTTCGCTGGCTGTTCAGGAACTCGCAGGAATGGGACCAGGACGCCTGGGGTGTTCCGATATGCGGCGCGCATATCGCCTTGGCTTCGGCCGCTTTCTCCGCGCGGATGATTGATTACGCAGTGATGCTCGGTGCCTCGTTCGAAGACGAGGAGCGCGCCGGGATCATGCACGTCTGGCGATACACCGCCTACGTCATGGGAGTCTCGGAGAGCGTCCTTTTCCGGAGTCAGGCGGACGCACTCCGGTTGTTCCAGGTAGCCAAGGCGTGCGAGCCGCGTCCTGATTGCGATGCGGTGGCGATGGCGCATGGCCTGATAGGTGGCGCCCCGATGATTGTGGGCGTCTCCGAGCCCCGCAAAAGAAAGAAGATGGCGGGCTACATCTTTCGCGTCTCGCGGGAACTGCTTGGGGACGCAACCGCGGAGTCTCTGCGCTTTCCGCCCGGCGGGCTGTTTCCTGTGCTCCCCTGGATACGAACCAAGGCCCGGTTCAGACGATCCATGTGCGGGGTCTTCCCGGCATGGACCAAGGCGTGCGCTGCGAGATCCCTTCTCAACCTTCTCGATACCGCGGATCTCGGCGACCGGTCGTTCAGCTACAGCCTGCCCGACCATGTCCGGTCGGCACGGTCAACGAGGTGGTGAGCTCCATGCGTGCCACTCGCCATCCGAGGACGTGCTGCTCCCGCGCCGCGCGGGCCGAGGACGAGGGAGACCCGCTGATCGGCAAGCGCCTGCCCCGCAAGTGGAGGAATCGTTGATGACTGCGGCCCACTACGTACAACCAGTCGTCTCGGGTCCATTGCCTCGCCTTGTCCCATTCCTCCTGGCATGTCTTCTGACAGCTGCACCGGCTGAGGCCGGAAACGACACGCCCGAGGAAATCGGTCTCGCGATAGCTCAGGAGGCCCGCGACCGGGTCGAAGGTTTCGGCGACTTTACCGCCCTCCAGGTCATGGTGTTGCGCAACCGGCAGGGACAGGAGAGCCGGCGCCAGCTTCGGCTCCGGGTTCTGGAGATGCCAGACGACGGGGACAAGAGCCTGTTCGTGTTCGATGACCCGCGGGACGTTCGGGGAACCGCGTTTCTCGTTCACGCCCATCGCACGGACGCCGACGACCAGTGGCTGTATCTGCCCGCGCTCAGGCGCGTGAAGCGCATCAGCTCGGCGAACCGGTCCGGGTCGTTCATGGGCAGCGAATTCGCGTACGAGGACATGACACCCCCGGAAGTGGAGAAGTTCACCCACCGCTACCTGCGTGACGAGCGGTGCGGCGATGCGCTGTGCACCGTCACGGAACGGGTCCCCGTGGACAAGCGGTCGAACTACCGCCGCCATCTGGTCTGGCACGACCGGGACGAGCTTCGCACTCGCAAGGTCGAGTACTACGACCGCAAGGATGCCCATCTGAAGACGCTCACCATCGCGGGCTACTCGCAGTACCTGGATCAGCGTTGGTGGGCAGGCGAGATGACGATGGTCAATCACCTGACCGGCAAGAGCACGGTACTGACCTGGACCGACTACCGATTCAGGACCGGTCTCGCGGACGGCGACTTCGCGCCAACCAGCCTGCGAAGAATCCGGTGATGGATTGTCGCCAGACACGTGGTTACGCGGCGTTCGGCGCGATCTGGCTTGCGGCGTCTGTCGTCGCCGCCGACGTGCGGGCCGATGAAGCCGATCCGCCTCTGCACGTGGAGCTCTTCGGGCGCCTGAGTGCGGAGAGCCGGGTGTTTCCGGCCGCCGCCGCCTTTCCCGGCCAGCGATCGGCAGCGAGCGGCTTCGCCGCAGAGCCGACGCTGCATGTCGAGAACGGGGAGAGTTGGAGCTTCACGCTGGTCCCGTTTCTCCGCTACGACCATTCCGATCCGCGGCGCACGCACTTCGACGTGCGGGAGGCGCAACTGTTGCTCTTCGGTGACGTCAATGCAGGCGGCTGGGAGGTTCGCCTGGGCGCCGGACAGGTGTTCTGGGGAGTCGCCGAGTCGCAACGTCTCGTCGACATCGTCAACCAGGTCGACCTCGTCGAGCACCCGAACGGGCAGGCCAAGCTCGGGCAGCCGATGGCGCACGTTACCTGGTTCGGGAACTGGGGGGCGTGGGAAGTGGTGGCGATGTCCTTCCACCGGGCGCGTACGTTCCCGGGCGATCGCGGGCGTCTGCGGCCGCCGCTCGCCGTGGACCATGAACACGTGCAGTATGAGAGTGCGGCCGAGCGACTCGGTCTCGACGTGGCATCCCGCTACAGCCAGAGTCTGGGCCCGCTCGATCTGGGGATCAGCGTCTTCGACGGTACGAGCCGGGAGCCTTTCCTGCAGCCGGCCGTTGACGATGCTGGAGAACCGACCCTCCTCCAGTACTACGGGCAGATCCGCCAGCTTGGTCTGGACGTGCAGTTGACCGTCGGGTCCTGGCTGCTCAAGACGGAGGCCATCGGGCGCAGGGGCGCGCCGAATCTCGTCGGCGTTGAGCAGGACTACGTCGCCATCACCGTCGGCGGGGAGTACACCTTCTACACGGTTGCAGGCTCGGGCGTCGACGTGACTCTCCTGGGCGAATGGAGCTACGACAGCCGGGGCGCGAGCGCCACATTCAACCGTTCGCCCAACGTCCTCGAGAACGACGTCTTCTTCGCCACCCGCCTCGCGTTCAACGACATCCAGAGCACGGAGTTCACCACGAGCATCCTCGCGGACGCGAAGCGGGCGACGCGCGCATTGGCCCTTGAATTCGACCGGCGCATCTCCAGCGACTGGTCCCTGCGCGCCGAAGCCGTGGCTCTGCTCAGCGTCGACGAAGCGGATCTCCTCCATGAGATGCGACACGACAGCTTCATCGACATGAGCCTCGTCTACAGCTTCTGATGCGATGACTTCTTCACCGCTGGACCGCTACCTGGACGGCATACTGCGACACCGGGGGCGGGTGGTTGCCGTCACTGCGCTGCTCATGCTGGTTGCGGCGTCCGGGGCCCGTTTCATCACCGTTACAAACGACCACCTCGTCCTGTTCAGGGACGACAATCCGCAGCTGCTCGCGTTCCAGGCACTGGAGAACACCTACTCCGCCACCGAGCGCGCGGTGATTGCCGTCGCGCCTCGCGAGGGAATCGTATTCAGCCGGGAAACGCTCGGCGCCGTCGTGGAGCTCACGGAGGCCGCGTGGGGCGCCCCCTATTCCAGCCGGGTCGACTCGCTGACCAACTACAGCCACAGCGAGGCGCTCGGCGACGACGCTCTGGTCGTCGCCCCGCTCGTTGAGGATGCGAGTTCGCTGAGTGCTCTCGATCTGACTCGCATCGAGACGATCGCCATGAATTCCGCGGAGCTCGTGGGGCGGCTGGTTGCCGATGACGGGCGCACGGCCGGTGTGGTGATCAACTTCGTGCTCCCGGAGAACTACGACCTGGCGGTGCGGGAAGTCGGCGAGTTCCTGGACTCGCTGCTCGCACAGGCTCGCGAGAGTCATCCCCGCATCGACTACTACGTGACCGGCGACGTTCCCCTCTACCGCGCCTTCAGCCAGGCCACCGTGAACGACCTCCGGAACCTGACGCCGCTCGTCTTCCTCATCATCGTAGGTCTGACGGCCTCTCTCCTGCGCTCGATTCCCGGTACGGCGGCCGTCGTCGCCGTGCTGATGTTCGCCGTCAACACGACGATCGGGATCGCGGGCTGGCGAGGCGTGGTGTTCAGCCCCATCAGCTCCGGCGTGCCGCTCATCGTGATGGTGATAGCAGTCGCCGACGCCATCCACGTGGTTACCTCCGTCCTGTCGGCCCTCGGGCGCGGGCTGGATCGTCGGGCGGCGATCATCCAGTCGTTTCGCGTCAATGCGTACCCCATCTTTCTCACGTCGGCAACCACGGCAGTCGGCTTCCTCAGTCTGAACGCCGCCGATTCGCCGCCGTTCCACGACCTGGGCAACTGCGTGGCGTTGGGCGTGCTGTGCGCCTTCGCGTTTACCATGACGCTCCTCCCGGCGTTGCTCTCGCTGCTCCCGCTGCGCGCGCGCCATGCCCGGCCCGCGATGGAGGCCGGTTTCGAACGCTTCGCCGACTTCGTCGTCGCGCGGCGCACAGCCCTGTTGTGGGCAGTGACTGTGGCGGTAGCGGTCCTGGCGACCGGGGTATCGCGCATCGAGTTGAGCGACAACGCGACGAGGTACTTCGACGATCGCTACGAGTTCCGGCGCCATTCGGACTTCGTCGCCGAGAACCTCACCAGCCTGGACCGGCTGGAGTATTCCCTCGACGCGGGGCGCGAAGGGGGAATTACCGACCCCGAGTATCTGCGCAGCGTCGATGCCTTCGCCGGGTGGTTCCGGGAGCAGCCCGAGGTGACGCATGTACAGGCGTTCTCCGACGTCATGAGGCGCCTGAACCGGAACATGCACGGTGACGACCCCGCCTTCCACCGTCTCCCGGAGGACCCGGAGCTGGCCGCGCAGTACCTGCTGCTCTACGAGCTCTCGCTGCCGTTCGGCAGCGACCTCAACGACCGCATGGACATCGCCAAGTCGGCGACGCGGATGGTGGTCGGCACGAGCAGCTCATGGTCGCGGGAGCTTCGCGAACTCGATGGGCGTGCGCAGGCTTGGCTCCGGGCCAATGCTCCCGGTCTGGCGGGCGAGGCATCGGGTCTCAGCATCATGTTCGCTCACGTGGCGGAACGAGGCATCAACAGCATGCTGGGCGGCACGATGGGGGCCATGGCCCTTGTTTCGTTCATCCTCATTTTCGTTTTTCGGAGTGTTCGGATTGGCCTGCTCAGTCTCGTGCCGAATTTCCTCCCCGCCATCATGAGCTTCGGCCTGTGGGGCTATCTGGTGGGCCACGTCGGCATCGCTTCCTCAATAATGGTGGCGATCGCCTTCGGCATCATCGTAGACGACACGATTCACTTCCTCAGCAAGTACCTCAAGGCCCGACGTGAACGCCTTGAGCCGGCGGATGCCGTACGCTCGGCCTTCCGCACCACCGGTCAGGCGCTGCTGACCACGAGCCTCGTCCTGTCCGCTGGCTTCGCGGTGTTTGCATCCTCCGGCTTCGAGGTCAGCTGGTCGCTCGGCCTGCTCTTGATGATTACCATCGTCTTCGCGTTGGCCGCCGACTTTCTGCTTCTTCCGACGCTGCTGATTGCCGTCGACCGAAGGAGCCCGCCATGAAGCCTTCGTCGTCCGCCACCCGGAACAGCGACTATGCGTACCAAGCGGACATCCTGCCGGACGTATCGCGCACTTTCGCGCTGACGATTCCGGAGCTTCCCGACGCGCTGCGCGACGTGGTGAGCAACGCGTACTTGCTGTGCCGAATCACGGACACGATCGAGGACGAGCCAGCCCTGACCGCCGCGCAGAAGGAGGTGTTCTGGCGCCGTTTCGTCGACGTGGTGGAGGGTCGAGACGACGCGGCGGATTTCGCGCGGAACCTCGGGGCGTCGCTGTCCTCTTCCACCACTGCCAGCGAGCATGACCTCGTTGCGAACACGGTCCGGGTCGTCCGCATCACCCGTGGACTTCGGGCTGCCCAGCGCCGCTCCCTCGAACGCTGCGTGCGCATCATGTCACGTGGCATGGCGGAGTTTCAGCAGCGAGATACTTCCGCGGGCCTGAACGACATGGCTCAGGTCGATCGCTACTGCTATCACGTCGCCGGCGTGGTCGGCGAGATGCTCACGGAGCTCTTTTGCGACTACTCGGTCGAAATAGACGACCGTCGTGACGAATTGCTCCACTTGGCGGTCTCGTTCGGCCAGGGGCTGCAGATGACCAATATCCTCAAGGACATCTGGGAGGACAGGCGGCGCGGTGCGTGCTGGCTGCCGCGGGATCTCTTTCTCGAAGCCGGCTTCGACCTGTCCTTCCTATGCCCCGGACAGAACGGTCCCGCCTTCGCCAGGGGGCTGGCCGAAGTCGTCGCCGCTGCCCGCCAGCACCTGGAAGACGCCTTGCGGTACATCGAGATTGTCCCCGTCCGCGAATCCGGAATCCGTCGGCATTGCCTGTGGGCCCTGGGAATGGCCGTGCTGACCTTGCGCCGCATTCACGCGAAGCCTGGGTTCAGCCAGGGAAGCGACGTGAAGATATCGCGACGCAGCGTGTCTGCCGTCACGGTCGTTACCGGCATCCTGGTTCGCTCCAATGTCGCTCTCCGACTGCTGTTCGAAGCCCTGAGCCGTAGTCTCCCCCTTCCCCGGACGGGGAGCCATTCGACTAACCCAGGAGCGGATCACCCGAAGCAATCGCGGATTGAGGGGCAAGGGCTGACAGGGCTGACAGACGTGCCGGATGAAAGCGCTGCACATGAACCGAGGGGCGTGTCTGGAATCAATTGGAGGGGCCCATGACGGTGGCAAGTCACCGCACGGCAGGTCTGCGAGTTCTGCTGGCGCAACCCCGAGGCTTCTGCGCAGGTGTCGAGCGCGCCATCGACACCGTGGAGGCGGCCCTGCGGAAGCATGGCGCGCCGGTTTACGTCCGGCACGAGATCGTCCACAACCGGCGCGTCGTCGAGAACCTGAAGGCGAAGGGTGTGCGGTTCGTCGAGCATGTCGAGGATATCCCAAGTGGGATGGTGGCCGTGTTCAGTGCTCACGGAGTGGCAGCTCAGGTGGAGCAGGACGCCGCAGCGCGGGGACTCCGGGCGATAGATGCCACCTGCCCGCTTGTGTCCAAGGTGCACGCGGAAGGACGGCGGTACGCTGCCGACGGCTACGACATCGTGCTGATCGGCCACCAGAACCATCCGGAAGTCGAGGGCACAGTGGGGCAGATTCCGGGACGCGTTTTCGTGGTGGGCGACGTTGAAGACGTGGCCGCTCTGAAGGTACGCGATCCGGAGAAGGTCGCGTACATCACGCAGACGACGCTTTCGGTCGATGACACGCGGCAGGTAATCGCCGCCCTTCGGCGGCGGTTCCCGAGGATCGTCGGACCTGACGTGAAGGACATCTGTTATGCGACCCAGAACCGGCAGTCGGCCGTGAGAAGCGCGGCCTCGATCGTGGATCTCGTTCTGGTCGTGGGCGCTGGGAACAGCTCCAACGCCAACCGGCTGTGCGAGGTGGGCAGCGACGCCGGCGTGCCGACCTATCTCGTCGAGGAGCCGTCGACGCTCGATCCAGCCTGGCTGGACGGCAAGAAGAGCGTCTGCATCACGGCGGGTGCGTCGACACCCGAGGACCTGGTGCGGGAAGTGGTTGCGAAGTTGCGAGAGTACGCGCCGCTGCAGATTTCGACGCTGGACGGAATCGTCGAGAACGTGCACTTCGCACTGCCGGGCGAGCTGGATCCCGACGTGTCGGAACCCGGGCCGAGGGCAACTTGAGAGTCGGAGCAAGCGCGGTCGGGAACACACCGCGGGATTGCGTTCCTTTCCCGGCGGAGTCGAGCGCGTCTCGGCAGGGAACATGACTCGTGGAAAGAGGACCGGTGTGCGGCCTGTCATGTTGGCGTTGTCGATTCTGCTCTGCGTCTCGTGCGACCGTGATCAGCGACGTTCGGAGAACGCTCGGGATGACTTGTGCTCGAGAAGTTGGTGGCGAGACGTTGCGCGGCCCGAGGTGGTTCAGACGGGACGGACACACGGCGTCGGCCTGAACGCCGTCTGCGACAACGAAGGGAACACGCCGCTGCACCTGGCGTTGAGCGCAGAAGGGATTCTCTCCGAGGACGGCTTCTACGCCATCGCCGAGATCGCACGGTCGGGCGCCGACCTGTTTGCGGTCAACATGGCCGGCGAGAGCGCGGTGACCCTCGCGGAGGCTCGCTTTCAGCGAATGCTGGCGCGTTGGGATCGGGATATGCAGAAACTCTGTGAAGACGTTGACGTAATGGATCAGGCCGTGCAGCGAGAAAGATGGGAGAACTCGCTGTACTACCTCGTCAGGACGGATTCCGGCCTGGAGACGCTTGAGGAGGTGAGGGCGAGGACGAACGCCAGAAGGGAGAGGCTGCCCGGTTGCGCAAGGTAGCACCGCACGGAAAGTGCCAGACCTAACCGCCGACAGGAATACCTTCATGGCGAAGATCAGGCTTCGATACAAGCAGAGAACGACTGACCGGGACACAGACGGATACTTCAAGTACGAACCGTGCGGCGGCGTGCCGCCGGGGGCTGCCGGGCGTCACGGTGTTTACATACCGAAAAACTGGATCTCTACCACGCACCCGCCGGCTGAGATCACTATTGAGGGGGAGGGCATCATCGACGCTTATGCCAACGGCACCGATCTATAGCCGACGCCGCGCGGCCGGTGCCCGGGCCGGCCGCAACGCAGGGAACGAATAGACCGGACATCGACGCGCGGCGCCAACTCGGGCAGTGCGAGCGCGCCAACGTGGATGTCGGGGCGGTCGTGGTCTTCCGGTCAGATGCCCGCGCGAGCGGCGCGGCTTGGGCATCAGCCCGCGACTGCCATCCCACCGCGGTCGGTCTCCTCCTCGGGGAGCGGCGTCAGATCGGACACGGAACGGGAGTTCTCCGGCAGCTCGGTGCCCGCGGGACACGTGTCGGGATTCTCGGTCACGTTCCGGCTGTGCCAATGGCACCGTCGCACCCGGTCAGGCCAGGACGTTTATCCTGTCCGTGGTTCCGTGGTTGACCCAGGTAGTCTGCCAGAATCCCGACCAGAATTGCATACAGAATTGGTCATGACGACGCGCGCGTGTTCACGAAAACCATTGGCCAGGAGGCGCTTATCCAAGGTAGCGGGCTCTCGCACCGAACTCCACTTGTCGGCGTTACATGCCCAGAGGATTCCTCGCCGTGAGACGCTGAACAACAACTGCGCCTGTGCCACCGCTTTCGCGGGGCCGGTCGCAAAGCGCCCCCTCTGGAGCACGGGGCAGTGGGTTTCCGTCTACTCGCCCCCAGGGCGGCCAACTCGCGCCTCTAGTCGGCCAAGCCTGTCACGGATATCCTGAAGCTCGCCGAGAACGCTGCGAAGCAATTCGGGAACGTCAGCTTCCGGCGGCGTTTCTTGGGAATAGAATGCGGCGATCCAAGCGCCGCCCTCGGCGGCGAAGCAGTGCCCGCACGGCAGTGCTGACAAACCCACTAGGCGCACATGCGCCAAAGCGTCACGGCTCGTTCTATGTTCCCTATAGCTGGACTCGCGGCGCACTTGGCGGGCCTTGCCGCAGCCCGGAGCGTGCACCGTGATTCGGTCTTGATTGATGTAGGTGATCGTCGCTCGTTCGACATCGACGCTCATCCCGCCCCCTCCCAGCGTACGGCGCGGTGGCACCACCTAGCACCATCCGGCAACGCGAGTTTGTGGCCATTCTAGCCTTGCGACCGGGGAATCGACTTGGGGAAGGGGCTGCGGCCAGACCCCGGTGGGGTTGGACGACCGCGCAGGAGCGTGGACGTTGCAGCGATCTCGAAACTGCGTTGAGCGAGGTCCTCGGCAGCCGCCTCCGACGGATCTCGACCAACGCCGGCGTCGTGCGCCACGCGGCGCCGGCCGAACTTCACGCCGCGCTGCTCAGGCTCGGTAGCAGCGCGCGCCGCGCGACGACGCGCCGTCTCGCCCGCGCCCTCGCCGGACCCCTCGAAAACGCCCTGCGAGAGCAACCGAGGACGGAACGCATTACCACGACGCTCCATCGCGTGAACGGCCTCGGACGGGCCTGACGCGGAAAACCCGCGGCGCAAAAGCCTGAAACACCATCGGGGGATCCGGCGCCGCGCTGAACCCTACGGGCTCAGAGCCAGACGCCCCGACCAAGCTCCTCCTCGCTGCCGATCAAACCTCCCAACGGCTCGATTCCATGCGAGTTGGCTCGCAGACCGCCGCGGACCCGCTCGCGGGGTGCTCCGCCGGTCGCCCCGGGCGGTCGAGCTCGACGCGGACCACTTCCTCGCCGCGACAGGCGCCGTGATCAGCGACGCCTCAGACGACCACCACTCCACGGGACTCGTGTATGCTCAGCGCATGCGCGGCGCCCCATTCGACCGCCTCGACCCACCGCCGGACCAACGCTCCCCGATCTGCGTCCCGAAAACGCTCCACGCCCTTTCCGTCCGCATCCCGACTCTGACCGCGCGCACCACCTTCCCGGCCGGCAACCGATCCGGCGGCGTAGTCCGGGAATACGATGACCTACGGAGCCGTCTTGCCGGCCCCTCGTGCATTGGAGTCAACCATGAACCACATCCAGATCACACTCGGCGGCTTCGCCAAGTTCATCGGAGCCGTAGGTGGTGCAGTAACGACGTTCATTGTGGTCCAGCCATGGACTTTGTACTATATCGGAATCGCAAAGGTCCCGCTCGTGCTGATTGCCGCAACCATTGCCGTATTTCTCATTGCTTTACTCGCAGCTCGCAAGTGGGACTTCGCTTGCCTAACCGAGATTCTCGCACCAACCACGCCGGCTACGCTCTCTCTCATTCTCGTCACCTCTATCATCGCCGTCTTCCTCTTGCTCATTTGGTCGCAACCCACAAGACAGCAGGTTGCTCAGCAAATTCTCAATGACCGCGGCATGTTTCTCCAACGCCAATACTACAAGACCGCCCTTGAAGTCGGCAACGTCAATGGAGTCGAGTTGTTTGGCGAGGCAGGATTTGGCCCGACGCTCGCATTCGAGTTGCTTGGCCAGCCCGGCGGAAACAGCACCCCGCGACGACGCTCGAACGGCGTGAACAGATCGTCGCCCGGATAGTACAGATTCACCGGCTCCTGCAGGTTCGACGCGTCGACGATGCGGTCGAGCACCGCCAGCGTCTGCCGGCACGCGATCCGACGACGCAGGTCCGCCTTCAGCACCTCGTGGTCCATGGCCGGGAAGTACCGGTAGATGTCACCCCGCAGAACAGCGCGGGCGTGTATTCGGGCCACTGGACGTCGTGACGCGGATCGGCACGTCCCCGGGCGAAGGCACATTCTCATCCGAGTTCTCCACCCGGCGGCACTGGACCCGCGCATGGATGAAACGGGGTAGTGTGTAGCGCGTGACGCTGGCCCAGAGGTCGGTTCTGCTTTGGTGCGAGAGAGCCCGTATCCGAGTTTGACCGGGAGTCCCGCGAGCACCCCGCATTGCGAGCCCGGCGGATCCGGGGAGCGCGCCTGTTAGATTTCGTACCTGCGGACTCCACGCCAGCGCCCTTCGATGTACAGGAGGAAATAGCGGATGCGAGTCTTGTATTCCCGGTGCGCCGGGTTGGATGTTCACTTGCGGCAAGTGACGGCGTGCCTGCGCGTGGCGGCCGGTCGGACGGTCACGACCGAGCATCGCGAGTTCGCGACGACGACAGCGGGCCTGCACGCACTGTCGGCGTGGCTGAGCGAGGCCGGCTGCACACACGTGGCGATGGAGGCGACCGGGGTGTACTGGAAGCCGGTGTGGCACATCCTCGAAGACGAGGAGTCGTTCACGCTGGTGCTGGCGAACGCGCAGCACATCCGGAACGTTCCGGGCCGCAAGAGCGACCGGAAGGACGCGGCCTGGATCGCCGACCTGCTGGCGCACGGGCTGATTGAGGGCAGCTTCGTGCCGCCGGCCCCGATTCAGGAACTGCGCGACCTGACGCGGACCCGCAAGCAACTCGTCGGCGAGATCGCGCGGCACAAGCAGCGGCTGCAGAAGACGCTGGAAGACGCCAACGTGAAGCTGACGCGGGTGGTCACCGATGTCCTCGGCGCCAGCGGCCGGGCGCTCCTCGCGGCGCTGATCGCCGGGGAGACCAATCCCGAGCGGCTGGCCGATTGCACCGACGTGCGCCTGAAGGCCAGCCGCGCGGACGTCGTCGCCGCGGTGCACGGGCGGGTGACGGCCCATCATCGTTTCCTGCTGCAACTGCACCTGACGCAGATCGATGCGCTACGTGCGGCCGTGGAGAACGTGGAGCGGCAGGCCGACGAGGTGCTGCTCCCTTTTCGCGAAGCGGCCGACCGGCTGACGACGATGCCTGGGGTCAGTGAAACGGTCGCGCGGGTGATCATCTCCGAGGTCGGCACGGACATGACGCAGTTTCCCAGCGCGGGCCATCTGGTCTCGTGGGCGGGCCTGTGCCCACGCCTGGACGAGAGTGCGGGCAAGCGCCGCTCGACCCGGACCCGTCATGCAACCCCGTGGCTGAAGACGGCGCTGGTCCAGGCCGCGTGGGCGGCGGCCCGCAAGAACGGGAGCTACCTGCAATCCCAATTTCGGCGCCTCAAGGGCCGCCGCGGCCCGAAGAAGGCGATTGTGGCGGTCGCCGCCTCCATGCTGACCGCCGCCTACTTCATGCTTCGGGACGAGAAGGACTACCACGAACTCGGCGGCCGGTACCTGGATGAACGCGACAAGCACCGCATCACCCAGCGGCTCGTCCGGCGTCTGCACGAACTCGGCGTGGAGGTCGAAGTGAAGGCCGCCTGAGCCAACCCCGCACCATGAGTTTCTTGTTAGAGAGCCGGATGGGGACAACCTGCACGTCCCGTGCGATGAGCGGCGACTGAAAAAGGGCGCCCGTTCTCGCGGCGAGGGCACGCCGGGACCACAAGCTTCTGCTCCGGCATCAGTCCCGTCGAATCTCGAATCCCTCCGCCGGTACGCAGCCCGCGGCGGCCATCGGCGCGGCGCCGACGGCGGCTCCCCGATCCCGGCGATGCCGAGCCGCCCGCCGGCGAAGCCGACAGCGGTTCCGCGGATACGACGAGAAGGAAGACGCTGGCGGCCGCGGGGTGTCGAACGTGTTGGCGAGCTCGAGGATCTGAAGGATTCTGGAGTTCCGCCGACCACAAGATGTTGTGGTGCTGGCAGCATCGTCAGACGAACAGCGTGCGCGTGTGGTCGCCAGCGTCATGGAGAACGACGTGGCGCTGACGTTCAAGGAGTTTCAGCGACGCGGACTGGCAGCGCCCGGTAGTGATGCTGCCCGGCAATCACGACCCGCTCCACCCAGGGTCCGTCTACTACCGGGAGCACCCGTTCCGGTCCGGCCTGCCCGGCTACGTGCATGTCGTGGACGGGTATTTCGGCTGAAGTCGATCGCGCCGGTGCGGGGCCGCGTCCGAGCGCGGCCCGTCCCGACCGGAGCGCGCTGCTGCATAGCGCTGCAACCGACGCCATGCCTCACGCCGGGATCTGAGCCTCGCCATCTCCAGAGGACCCGGCCATGCGGTAACCGAGCCCGCGCTCGGTGAGGACATAGGCGGGCCTCGCCGCGTCGTCTCCGAGCTTACGGCGGAGTTGTACGACGCAGTTGCGCACGACGTGCGCGGTGCTCGCGCGTCTTCCCCATACCTGGCGCAGCAGCGATTCGTAGGTCGACACCCGCCCCGCGTTGACCGAGAGCGCGCACAGAAGCTCGTATTCAGTGGCCGTCAACTCCAGACGACGGCCGGACATGGTCACACGCCGCTGCTCGTAGTCGATGCCGAGGTCGCCGAGCACGAAGGCCCCTACGCGCCGGCGCAACACCGCCCGACGCGAGTACACGATGACGTGCATCGCCCGGACCCGTCGGCGCTTGACGAAGCGCGCCGGGCAAATCCTGTTGTACGGCTCCAGGACATGGCCGCCCGGAACTGCGTGCGCGACCCGAACGACCCAATCACCCGACGTGAGCCCGGCGTAGACCTCATCACCGTCCCGCAGACGTACCCTCGGAGACACGATCGCGATCATGTTCGGGGAGTACGCCGGCACCATCGAGTCGCCGCGGATCCAAACCCCGTAGGCATCCGGATCGGAAACGTCCGCGGGGCGGGACGTCCACCAGACGGGCTCGGTGCGCCCCTCGCTCCCGTCTTTCTCGGCGTCTTCCCAAGGAGACGCGTCTCCTTCGAGCACGGTCGGGATGACGCTCGGCATGGACTCGACGCCGCGAACCCGGTCGTAGTCCGGATCCACGCCGGCAAGCAGATCGTCCACCGAACAACGAAGGGCCTTCGCGATCCGGACCAGCGTCGACGCCTCCAGAACGGAATAGCGGTCACCCTCCCAGTCGCCCACCTGAGATTGCGGAGCGCGCAGGAGCCGCGCGAAAGCCGTTTGCGTCGGTATGCCGGCTTGCGCCCGCAAGCGCCGGACGTTTCGACCGACAGTAGCGGCGCCGCCGGGAAAGCCGTCACGCGCCGACTCCGGGATCCAGGCTCCGAGGTACAAGCCGCTCCTCAACGCCCGTCCCGGCTGCCGGACAACGGGCGCAGGCTCTGAAGGTACTTGACCGCCGCCGTCATCTCGCCAGCGTTCCACGCCGTCCAGTCGTCGTTCCGCGGCAAGCCTGACACGCCGGACGCGCGACCCCCCGCAACGGCCCCGACCGCCGCGCGTTGGGAACCGTACCGCTCACACAGCGACAGGAACCGTACGGTCATGCCGACCGATGGAAGCGTGTCGTCCACTCAGACAATCCGGTTGCTTTCTCGGCTCGGGTCACCCTCGTCCCAGCCTCATCCGACGACCGCAGTCAACCGTTGCTGCATCGTCGATGCTAAAGGCTGAACCCGTCCTCGGCTTCGGCGTATTCCCGTACATCCCGTCAGCGGTGCTGGATGCCGTCCTGCCGGTCATCGAGAACGCAGGGCGGCTGCTGGTGGCGGCGGGCGGCAAGCGCTACCTGACGGGGTGGGTCAGACGAGGCCACGAGGAGTGGCAGGCTCATTTCGGGCCGCAATGGACGACGATTCTGCGGTGGAAGGAAACCTTCGATCCGAACGGCATTCTCAGCAACGGGTTCATCCGCTACGGTCCCGACGCATGACGGGCGGCGACATCGCGGCGACGCGAGCGACGTCGACCCGTGACAACGCGCTGGTCAGGGGTCCGGACTCCATTACCCCCTGGGATGCGCTGGCAGGCGCCGGCGAGGCTTCGTTCGCCGACATCCTGCGCGAGTTGCGCCCGCTGTTCCCCGCGTCCCTGCTCGACGGCGCGGGATGGGCACGCCTGCTCGAGCGGGTTACCGAGTTGCCCGCCGCCGCGGCGGCGTTCTTCGGCTTCGAGTTCCGACTCGGCGATGCGGACCCGTCGGCGGATGTTTGCGTCCCCGTCGCGTCGGACGTCGCCGCGGCGGCCGCGCTGGAGGCTCCGGTCGCGCGGCGCTTCGTTCAGGAAGCACGCGGCGGCGCCTGCCTCCTGCCTTCGAGGGCGGCGCTCGCGCGCTGCATCGGGGGATTCGGCCGGGCGGACTCGGCGCTGGCGCGCTGGGCCGCGGGCGCGCTTCTCGAGTACGACGTCGCCGCCCTCGGCGCGGGGAGCCGCACCACGCCCGGCATTTACTTCACGCTGCGGCGGCAACCAGGGCCGTCCGGACACGACGTGCAGGACAGCGCCCGCCGCGACATCGCGCGCACGCTGGCGGACGCCAGCGGATGGACTGCGGCTCCGGCGGAGCAACGCGAGGTGGAGCGGGCCATCGACGCCCTGCCGCGGGGCGCGCGCATCGCGCAGGCCGGCGCGATGCCGGACCGCGCAGGCCGGGCGATCCGTCTCGTCGCCCGCGACATCGACGCCACCGCGGCGCCGGACTTCCTGGCGCGGTTGCGCTGGCCGGGCCGGATTGCCTTTGCCAGCGGGATCCTGACCGATCTGCTCGCCGACGGTTCCAGGTTCGCCCTGTCGTTCGACGTAACGACCCGGGGAGTGGGTCGGCGCCTCGGACTGGAGATGTACGCCGGCAGCGGCCGTGGCTGGCAGACCACCACGCGCGGCAACTGGCAACCGTCCGTGGCAAGACTGGTGGAGAAGGACTGGTGTACCGCATCGAAGGCGCGGGGGCTGCTCGAGTGGCCCGGGCACCAGAAGATGTACTTCGACAACGCGATCTTCCTGGCACATCAGGGCATCAACCACCTGAAGATTACCGTCGCCGGAGATGTCGTAGAGGCCAAGGGCTACGTCGGCATGAGCTTCGTTCCATTGCTGATCGGCACATGACCCCCATCCGGGGGCATCCCGCGGGCAGCGGAGGCCGCGCGGGCCGTTGACGAGCGCGTAGCGTATGCGCGCGCCCGGGAATCCAGAATAACGTGCAATCGTTCGACACGTCGCTGTTTCGCGAACAAGCGATCGCCAGCCACGGAAAGACCGAGCGGCTGGACAATCTTCCTCAGGTGACGGCCCCGCACGAATGGGCGATTCTGGGGGGGTTGGCGCTGGTCCTGATGGCCGTCGGCGCGTGGGCCGTGTTCGGCAGCATCGAGAGCCGCCTGACGACGGAGTGTCTGCTCGTACGACCCGGAGACCGCCACGCCGTACTCGCGGAGCTTTCGGGCACCGTCGGCGAGGTACTGGTCGACACAGGCGACACGGTGCGGTCTGGACAGGCCGTGGCCCGCGTCAGACGCCCCGCGCTGCGCCGTTCCATCCGCATCGCGCGCGCGCGAATCGCCGCGCTCGAGACGCGCCCGGCCGGCGAGGGGTTGCGGGCCGCACGCGCGGAGCTGGCCGATCTGGAGATGGTGAAGGCGGTCGGCGACGTCATCGTCAGCCCCTACAGCGGTGAATTCACGGCACTCGCGTTGACGCCCGGCGCGCCGGTGGCGGCCGGGGCCGAGGTCGCCCGAATCCGTACCGGTGCCGCGGGTGGCCTGGAGGTGGTGGCTTTGATCGCACCGGCGCACGCCGCGCGGGTTGCCACCGGCATGACCGCCCGCGTGTGGGTGCCAGCGCCGGGCGGGAAGCGCCCGTCCGTGCTGGAGGCCGACCTGCGGGAGGTTGCCGCGCGCCCTGCGAGCGCGCCCGGCTGGCTTGTCGAGTTCGGGTTCCCGCCGCATGACCGCGGTCACCTGGTCCGGCTGTCCCTGCGGAGCGTGCCTGACCGGACGCTCGCCGACGGCGAGCCATGTCAGCTGGCCATGGTCACCCGGCGCGGGGCGCCCATTCGATTCCTGGCGTGGGACGGGAGCGACTGATGCCGTGGCGCGGCAGCCGGGAGAAGACTCGGCGGCAGGAGCATCGGCGCGTGCGGACGCCGGTCCTCCTGCAGTTCGACGAGACCGAATGCGGCGCCATCTGTCTCGGCATCGTGTTGGCGCACCACGGGCGCTGGGTGCGTCTGGAGGAGCTGCGCAGCGCGTGCGGCGTCGGCCGCGACGGCAGCCGCGCGGGCGATCTGGCGCGCGCCGCCGAGCGCTACGGCATGCGCGTGCGCGGCTGGCGCCGGAATCCGGCGCAGTTGCGCAAGGTCCGGCCGCCCGCCATCCTGTTCTGGGAATTCAGTCACTTCCTCGTGCTGGAAGGCTGCGGGCGGGACCGCTTCTATCTGAACGATCCCGCCAACGGTCGCCTCAGTGTCAGCGCAGAGGAGTTCGACAGGAAGTTCACCGGGGTCGTGCTGACTCTGGAGCCGGGACCGGATTTCTGGCCCGGAGGCGCCCGGCCCGGCGTCGTGCGCCAGCTTTGGCCGTGGCTGCGCGACGCCAAGGCGCCGCTGTCGTTCGCGATGGCGTGCGGGCTGCTGATGGTCATGCCGGGCCTCGCGCTGCCGCTTCTGCTGAGCCTCTTCGTCGACCAGGTCCTCGGCGGCGGGGAGTCGGATTGGGGCTTCCTGCCGCTGGCGGCCGCCGGGGCGGCAGGGTCGGTGTACCTGCTGGCGTGGCTGCAGCAGAGCTGTCTTCGGCGGCTGGCCGTACGGTTGTCCGTCGTGCAGGCGAACCGCCTGTTGTCGCACCTCTTCCGCCTGCCGGTACGCTACTTCGTGCATCGCTTCGCCGGCGATCTCGCGGCGCGCGTCCAGCTCGTCGACGAGGTGGCCACCGTCGGGTCCACGCAGTTTGTCGGCATCGCCATCGAGCTCGTCACCGGCGCGTTGTTCCTGGCCGTGCTGCTGGCCGTCGATCCGCTGCTCGCGTCCGCCGTCGCCGCGGTCGCGGCGGCGGGCGCGGTCGCAATGCGGGCGGTGTCCCGGCAACGGACCGACGAGAAGCGGCAGATGCAGCGCGAGGAGGCCATGATGACGGGTCTCGGGGGCATCGCGCTGCGCTCGATGGAGTCGTTGCAGGCGACGGCGGCCGAGGACGACTTCTTCTGCCGCTGGACCGGGTATCAGGCGCGCGAGCTGACGGCCCGCCAGCGATTCTCCGAGTTGGGCCACCTCAATGCAGCCGCGCCGGGCTTCTTCATGATGCTGGGCGGGGCGGCGGTGATCGGACTCGGCGGCTGGCGCGTCATGGCGGGCGAGATGACGCTCGGCACGTTGATGGGACTGCACGTGGTGGCCGGCAACTTCCTGCGTCCGGTCGGCCGCTTCGTGCAGTTCGCCGACCTACTGCAGACGCTGGACGCCGACCTGCAGCGACTCGGGGACGTATTCGATGCGGCCGAGGATTCGGCGCTGCCGAGGTCGTCTGGCGCCGGCGGCCGTGTCGAGACGTTCGGGGGACGCCTGCGTCTAGCGGGACGCATCGAGCTGCGCGACGTCACCTTCGGCTATCAGGCCAACCGACCGCCGCAGGTCAGGAACCTGAGCCTGACGATCGAGCCCGGGCAGCAGGTGGCGGTGGTCGGCCCGAGCGGCTCCGGCAAGTCGACGCTGCTGCTGCTCGTGGCAGGCGTCTACGCGCCCTGGTCGGGCGAGATCCGGTTCGACGGCGCGACACGGGAAGCGATCCCCCGCGAGGTGCTGAACAGCTCGGTGGCCATCGTCGATCAGCATCCGTTCCTGTTCGCGGCCACGGTGCGCGAGAACCTGACCATGTGGAATCCGACGGTTCCCGAGCAACAGTTGGTGCGGGCGGCCCTCGATGCGCATATCCACGACGAGATCATGAGCCGGGCGGCGGGCTATGGGGCGGCTGTGCACGACGGCGGCCGCAACTTCAGCGGCGGCCAGCGCCAGCGCCTGGAAATCGGCCGCGCGCTCGTCCCGAATCCGTCCGTGCTGCTGCTCGACGAAGCCACCAGTGCGCTCGACGCGGCAACCGAGGCGGGCATCGAGGACGCGCTGCGGCGGCGCGGCTGCACCTGCCTGGTGGTGGCCCACCGCGTCAACACGATCCGCAACTGCGATCGGATCGTCGTGCTCGATCAGGGCGAGGCGGTGCAGCACGGCACGCACGACGAGTTGTTCGCCGACCGCGACGGCCCGTACCACCGACTCGTGCGCGCCGGTTGACGACCCATGACTCCTGCGAACGGTTCCCCGATGACGCCGGCCGCGCCGGATCGACTCGCCGAGCTTGCGGCGGCGCTCGGCGAACCGCCGAGCGGCGGCGACGGGCTCCTCCACCTCGGCGACAAGGACCTTGCGTGGTTCGTCGAACGGGGCGGCGTCGACGTCTTTCTCGTGGAATACCGCGACGGCGCCGTCGTGTCGAGCTTCAAGCACGTCCTGCGAGCGGGGCCGCGCCGCCTGGTGTTCGGCGTCGGAGAAGCGAAGGGCGAAGAGACGCTGGCCGCCGTGGCCAGGGCGCTGCCGGGCACGGCACTGCGCCGCGTGCGGCCGGCTGCGCTGCTGCAGCGCGGCGCGGGCGACGACGTCGCCGACCAAGTCGATGCCTGGGTCTCCGCGGTCTCGGCCACGGTGGCCCGCGACGTCGAGCTGTGCCCGCAACCCGAGAAGCGGCTCGGTCGGGGCGAGGAGGTCGAGGCCGGAACCGGTTGCGTGCTCGCGGCCGACAAGGGCCTCGTCTGGGCCACCGCGGCCGGGATCGAGACCGTGGAGTTCATCGGCGCCGGCCACGCGCTGCCGGCCGGTGCGATGGCGATCCCGCTGACCCTGGAGAGCTGGATCAGGCTGGACGCGCCGGCGCGGTTCACCGGGAGGTCGTCTCGCGACCTGCAGGCCTCGGAGCAGTTGCTGCAGGCCTTGGCCGGGTTCCACCGACTGGCGCTCGACGCCGAGTGGTTCAACCGACGTCTGCTGCTCGTCGACGAAGCCAATCTGCAGGTCTCTCGCGCCAGCCGCCGGCGCGATGACGCGGCAAGCGCACGGCGCGCGCTGTTCGGCCTGCTCGCCCGCGACCGGCCGGCCACGGGCCGTGCCGAGGCGGTGCGCGCCGCGCTCGAGTCCGTCGGGAAACACGAAGGCATCGACTTCCGGTCCCCGGACGAGCGCGACGCACCCCGTACGGTCGCGTCCACGCTGCGGGACATCCTCCAGGCATCCGGCGTCCGGTGCCGGCAGGTCCGGTTGGCGGACGACGCTCGCTGGTGGCGTGGAGACAGCGGGGCCCTGCTCGCCTTCCGCCGCGCAGACTCCCAACCGGTCGCGCTGCTGCCGGGCGGCTGGGGACGATATCGCCTGGTGGACCCGCAGAGCGGGCGATCCACGCGCGTAACCCTCAAACGCGCGCGGACGCTGGCTCCGGAGGCATGGTGCTTCTACCGCCCGCTGCCGCACGCCCGGCCGGCCGGGGTACGGGACCTGCTGCGTCTCGCCGGCCGGCATCTGCTTCCCGACGCGCTTCGGCTCCTGCTCTCCGGCGTGGCAGCCGGCTTGGTCCTGCTGACCCCGGCCGTTGCCGCAGGCCTGCTCGCGGACAGGGTAATCCCCGCCGCCGCCGGCGGCCTGCTGGTGCAGGTCACCGTGGCCCTGGTCGTGCTGGCAGTCACTGCGGCCCTGTTGCAGATACAGCAGGGCGCGGCGCTGATGCGGATCGAGGGCCGTGTCGCGGCACGGATCGGGGCAGCGACGTGGGATCGCCTGCTCGGCTTGTCGAGCAGATTCTTCGAGCGCTTCACGCCCGGCGACCTCATCGTACGCGCAGCGGTATTCCAGACGCTGCGCGAGCAGCTCGCGGGCACGGCGGCCGCCGCCCTGCAATCCATCGTGTTTCTCCTGCCGGCGTTCGTACTGATCTTTCTGTACGACGTGGAACTCGGCCTGGGGAGTTTCGGCCTCGGCCTGCTCGCTCTTGCCACGGTCGTGATCCTCGGTCTGCGGCAGATCCGCCCGCATCGCCGGTTCAACCGCATGAGCCGGCAGATTCTGGGCGATCTGTTCCAGTTCATCAACGGCATCGGCAAGCTGCGTGCGCTCGGCGCGGAAGATTCCGCATTCGCCCGCTGGGCCCGCGGCTACCGCGAGCAGCAACGCGCCAGGATTCGGATCGGCCGGCTGAGTGAGCACCTGGTGGCGTTCAGCGCGGCCGTGCCGGCGATGGGCGCGGCGGTGTTGTTCGGCGCAGTGCTGTGGAGCGGCCCGACCTCCGTCACTGTCGGCGACTTTCTGGTCGCCTATGCGGCGGCGATGATCTTCTACTCGGCGATCGTCGGTCTGGGCCACTCCTCGGAAGCGCTGGCCGGCATCATCCCGGCCGCCGAGCAGGCCGGCCCCATACTGGAAGCGTTGCCGCAGACACCGGCAGCGGGCGGCACGCGGGTGGAGCTGCGCGGCGAGATTCGTTTCGAGCACGTCAGCTTCAGCTACGCGAAGACCGACCGTCCGGTCCTCGACGACGTCTCATGGCACGCCCGGCCCGGAGAGTTCGTCGCCTTCGTGGGTGAGACCGGCTCCGGCAAGAGCACGCTGCTGCGCCTGGCGTTGGGACTCGAGGAGCCCGCGGTGGGCGCCGTGTACCTGGATGGCTGCGACCTCGCGCACCTCGACCGCCGCGCCGTGCGGCGCCAGTTCGGCGTCGTCGTGCAGGACGGCATCCTGCAGCACGGCAACGTGCTCGACAACATCATCGGCGTCTCCAACGACCTGAGTGTCGACGACGCCTGGCAGGCGGCCCGCCGCGCGGACGTGGACCGCGACATCAGGGCCATGCCGATGGGGATGTTCACCGCACTGGGCGGCGGCAGCGCCGTCTCCGGCGGCCAGGCCCAGCGTATCCGGATCGCGGCGGCGCTGGTGGGCAGCCCGCGGATCCTGCTCTTCGACGAAGCGACCAGCTGGCTCGACGCGCACAGGCAGGCCAGGGTCATGGACAGCCTCCACGGCCTCGCGGTCACGCGCATCGTCATCGCCCACCGCCTGTCGACTATCCGGCATGCCAATCGAATCTACGTGCTGAGCGCCGGACGCATCGTTCAGCAAGGCGGTTTCGACGAGCTGTTCGAGCAGGAGGGCCTGTTCCGGGAAATGATGCAGCGCCAGATGGTCTGACGCCAGTCTCCGATACGGCTACGTCATGCAGAGCCTAAGCGAGTGGTTCGCTCGGAATCCGGTGGCCGCGAACCTGCTGATGGCGTTCATCGTCATCGGCGGCCTGATCGGCATGGACCGCGTGCGGGGCGAGACCTTCCCCGTCGTCGCGCTCGACACGCTGGCCATCGAGGTGCCGTATCCGGGCGCCGCGCCGGAAGAGGTCGAGACGGCGGTCTGCATCCGCATCGAGGAAGCCGTCCAGGGCATCGAAGGCATCGAGGAGATCATCTCCACGGCCTACGAGGGCCTCTGCTTGGTGGTCGTAGAGGTCGCTCTGCACGCCGACAGCCGCAGCGTACTCGACGACGTCAAGACCCGGGTCGACGCGATAGAGACGTTTCCGGCAAGAACCGAGAGGCCGATCGTCAACGAGGGACGGACCCAGATTCGGGTGGTCGATGTCGCGGTCTCGGGACGGACCGACGAGCTCACCCTCAAGAGGGTCGCCGAGCGCGTGCGCGACGAGTTGCTCAGCCTGCCGGAAATCACGCAGGTCCAGTTCGCCAGCGTGCGTCCCTACGAGATCTCCATCGAAGTCTCGGAGGCGACGCTGCGGCGTCACGGATTGACCTTCGACGACGTCGCCCGCGCCGTGCGGCGGTCATCCATCGACCTTCCAGGCGGATCGGTTCAGAGCGAGAGCGGCGAGATCCGGCTGCGCACCGTGGGGCAGGCGTACTGGGGAACGGAGTTCGAGAACCTGGTGCTCATCGCGCGCGCCGACGGCACGCGGCTGCACGTGGGCGACGTGGCGAGGGTGGTCGACGGGTTTGCGGAAACCGACCAGTTCGGGCGCCTCGACGCAGAGCCCGCCGTGCTCCTCTCGGTCTTCCGCACCGGCGGGCAGAGCGACATGGAGATCTCCCGGGCGGTGAACGACTACCTGGAACGCAAGGCGCCCACGCTTCCGGAGGGGATCCGACTGACGAAGTGGATGAACCAGGCCGACGCGTTGATCGACCGCCTGGGACTCATGCTGCGAAACGGCATCGCGGGCCTCGCGCTCGTGTTCGCCCTGCTGGCCGTCTTCCTCGAGCTGCGCCTCGCGTTCTGGGTCAGTCTGGGCATCCCCATCGCGTTCCTGGGGACGTTCATGCTGATGCCGGGACTCGACGTGACGGCAAACATCGTATCGACCTTCGCATTCATCCTGGTGCTCGGCATCGTGGTCGACGACGCCATCATCGTCGGCGAGAACGTCTACCGCCACCAGCGGCGCGGCCACGCCCCGCTGGAGGACGCGCTCAAGGGCGTGCAGGAAGTGGCGACGCCGGTCCTCTTCGCCGTCCTGACCACGGTGGCGGCGTTCTCTCCGTTGCTGTTCGTGCCCGGCATGGTCGGCAAGATGATGCGCTACGTACCGCTCGTCGTCATCCCGTGCGTGCTGTTCTCACTGGTCGAATCGCTCAACATCCTGCCGGCGCACCTGGCGCACCCGAGGACGGAGCGGCGAGGTCGATGGTGGCGGTTCCAGCACACCTTGGCGGACGGGATCGAATCGCTCGTCGACCGCGTGTACCGCCCCGCGCTGGCGGCGAGCCTGCGCGGGCGCTATCTCACGCTGGCCGCCGGGGCGTCGGTCCTCATCCTGACCGTGGGGCTGGTGCTGGGCGGCCGCGTCGCGTTCCAGTTCTTCCCCGCGCCCGAAGCGGATATCGTCTACGCCACGCTGGCGATGCCCTTGGGCACATCCCCGACGGTCACCGCGACCGTGGCGCAACGCCTGGAGAACAGCGCCGAGCGATTGCGGCAAGAGGTGCTCGAGCGGACCGGTTCCGATCCGGTGCGGCACGTCCTGACCGTGGTCGGAAACCGGCCGCTGGGCTTCGCGCCGGGGCCGACGTGGAGCAAACCCAACGACGCGTCGGGACACGTCGCCCAGGTCATGCTGGAGCTCGCCCCCGCGGGCGAGCGCGGCGCGCGGGCCGACGAACTGGGACGGCGCTGGCGCGAGTTGACCGGCCCGCTTCCCGAAGGGCTCGAGCTCGGGTTCTCGGCGTCGGACCTGCTGCCGGGCGAAGAGGTCGTCGTGCAGTTGGTCGGCGCCGACCCGGTGCAGTTGCAGGCGGCGGTCGAGAGCGTGAAGAACGGCCTGCGCAGCCTCATCGGCGTGCACGACGTCACCGACTCGTTCGAGGGCGGACCGCGCGAGATGCGCATCGGCATCAAGCCGGCCGCCGAGACGCTCGGGCTCGCCTTGGAGGACGTCGGCCGGCAGGTGCGGCAGGCGTTCTATGGCGAGGAAGCGCAGCGCATCCAGCGCGGCCGCGACGACATCCGGGTGATGGTTCGCTATCCAGCCGACGAACGCCGGTCGCTCGGGCAACTCGAGAACATGCGTATCAGGACCCCGGACGCCGACGAGGTCCCGTTCGGTTACGTAGCCGCGGTAGAGACCGGTCGGGGCGTCTCCACCATCCGGCGGGTGAACCGCAACCGCGCGATAAGCGTCACCGCGGCGGTCGACGAGACCGCTACGTCGGCCGGCGCCGTCTACGCCGCGCTCGCAGGCGATGTCATGCCCGCCGTGGAACGGGACCATGCCGGCGTACGCTATTCCTTCGAAGGGTCGCAGGCGGACCAGGCAGCCGTGGTCGGCAGCCTGCGGGTGGGGTTTCCACTCGCGCTGTTCACAATCTTCGCGCTGCTGGCGATTCCGCTCAGGTCCTACGTGCAGCCGCTCATCATCATGAGCGCCATCCCGCTCGGATTCGTCGGTGCCGTCGGCGGGCACATCGCGATGAACGAGAACCTGACCATGCTGTCGATGATGGGCATCGTGGCCTTGTCAGGGGTCGTCGTCAACGACAGCCTCGTGATGGTCGACTTCATCAACCGCGAGCGCCGGCGGGGCGGCAGCCTGCTGGCGGCGGTGCAGGAAGCGGGCGTGGCGCGGCTACGGCCTATTCTGCTGACCTTGATCACCACCTTCGCGGGACTGGCGCCGCTGCTGCTGGAACAGGGCGCGCAGGCCGATTTCCTCAAGCCGATGGCCATCTCGCTGGCGTTCGGCGTGCTGTTCGCGACCGTCGTCACGCTGGTGCTGGTGCCGGCCGCCTATCTGGTCCTGGACGACGTCGAACGACTGCTGCGGCTCCCGTTCCGCCGCGCGTAGCCGGCACGTTGATACGATACAGGCGGCATCGCCGTGGACCTCTCTGGACCCCCGACGAAAAAGAGCCGCACCCGACGAGGAGCCAGGAGTCCGATAACGAGTGTTGCATCGCGGGTCTTCCACTAGCTGCCTTGTCCGGCCGAAGTGCGGATTTTGTACAAACTTCGCGCGCGTTGGGGCCACGACGCCCAGCTTTCAGGTTTACCTGGTTAGCACTAGCGGACTCATAGGCGTCAGCCCTCAGCCGAGCAGCCTGCAGGCGGGTTGACTCGGAGCCGGGGAATCTCTACGTCGCGCGCAGCGATGGCCCTGCCGCGGAAGGTCAACGGTCGCGTCGGCGTTCCTCCGCCTGCAGACCGCTGGGTCTCGATCGGCGTCTCGTCGCAGTCCGGCCGTTGCGGGCTGGTGTCAGAACTCGTCCGGCGCCGCGCCGCGACGTCCAAGCCGTCCGTCAGGCCTCGGCCGTAGCCGTCGTCAGGCTCTTCGACGGTAGCGAATGAGGTAGGCTCCGCGAATCCGCCGGGGTCGCCTCGTCGACATCATCAGGTCGTCGACCGTCATCGTCTGCCACACGAGCGTGGCTCCCCGACGGAGAACTGGTCACGGTCGGCATCGGGCTGGTCGCCGCACGTCAGGCGGGCTCGACGTACGCGCGACAGCCGAAGGAAGGGCTGACTGCACGCGTCACCGCGGTGAGCCCGTATCGCCACCGCAATCGAACCGGTCGCCAACGGTCAGCGCGTCTTGCGACCCGTGCGACGTCGAGGTTTGCTACACCTCGCTCGGCGGTCGTGAACGGTATCGCCGGGCAGTTCATGGCCACCACTCTTTCCGCCACTGGTTCCACACTGCCAACTCCGTCGGCGTCAGCACTCTCCGCAGGCGCCATGCCCACCATCGGACCCGTACCCATTGGTCCGGGTGCGGCAGGATCCGGCAGAAGTCGTAGTGGTCGATCGGCGGCAATCCGACGGGCACGTCCTTGCTCGCTATTCTCTCAAGCCGCGCCCAGGCCATCTCCATGACCGCGCGTTCGTGCGTCGCCGCCCAGACCTTCTCGGGCCAGTCCCGGGCCGGGTGGTCCAACAGCGCCAAGCCCGGTCGCGCGTCCCGCAGCCCCCCTTGCCCGAGCCGGTCGAGGAGACGCCCGAAGCGCCTCTCGTCGGTGATGTGGTGGGTCGAGACCCGGGTCGGCTTGATGTCGAACCACGCCTCGTGCCAGTCGCCGCCGAGACGCCAGGGGTGCGGGATGGTCAGCGCAGCGAACCCGGTGATGTGCTCGCGCGCTGTGGTCGGGACCATCTCGACCGGGACGCTCTCGACCGCAACGCGCTGGCCGGTGCTCGTCTCCGTGGTCATCCGTTCGCGGTTCTCCCTGCTTGTGCGTCGCACCTTCCTGATCGTTGCTTGCCCCGATTCCGAGCTCACGCCCGCTGGCTCTCGACCATCGCGGCCGAAACGCCGGTCGGTCTTGATGCTATCAGCGTTTGACGCGTGGTCGGGGATGGTGCACGCGGAGCGCGCCGGCGTGTGTCGTCGTGTCCATCCCCGCCGCTGCTGGGAGTAGCCAACTCAAAACTACCTTTGAGTCGCGCGGTCCATCCCCGCGTGTGCGGGGCAGCCGCATTGACGGCAAGCGCTGGCGTGATCGTCAGGGGTCCATCCCCGTGGCTGTGACGGAGCTGTCAGGTGCCCGGGTCGATGGATCGAGCCAGTCGGTTGTGGACCGACGAAACACGACAATATCTGCCTGCAAAATGGTGGGGAGTCCACTTGGCGCCGGGATTGCGGAATGCGCCGACGAGTTCCTTCTTCTTGGTGTCGACGCTGATGACCGGCGTGTTGTCGGCGGCGCACCGCTCACGCAGTTCGGCGATGTGGTGGAACTGGTCGTCGCGGTTCGGGTGCGAGGCGCCGGCACGCTTCTTGTGGTTGACGCGCAGCGAGAATCCCATCTTCTTGAGAAGCCGGGCGACGGTCCGCGCGCAGATGTCGGTACCGAGCTTGCGCAGTTGGGCGGCGACCTTGGCGGTGGTGCGGCGTGTCCACTTCAGGCCACGGACCGGGTCGCCGGCCGTCTCGTGGTCCATCAGGTCTTGGATGTGGGCGATGACTTCCGGCGTTTTTTCCGCTGGCGGCCGCCCGCCCCCGACGCGTCGCACCCGGTCGATCTCGACGTCGTGCTCGACGAGTTGCCGCCGGCCGGCGGCGACCGTCGACGGGTCGATGCCGAGCAGTTCGGCGATGCGCCGGTCGCCGCCCCACCCGCACTTGAGCGCTTCGAGGCCGGCGAACAGCCGCCGCTGCCGCTCGTCGAGCAGGCTGGCGAACAACACGATCGCGGCGCGCAGTTCCTCCGGCATCAGGTCGGCCTGTGGCAGGGGCCGCACGAGTCCGGGCGTGGCCATCAACAGGCGCCGCGCGCGCAGTTGGTGGGCTTGGTGCGGGCGGTCGGCCGCGCAGTAGAGGAACTGGCCGGCGAGCTTGTGCCGCGTCAGTCGCCCGTCGCCGACGAGCTTGCGCAGCGGGTCCTGGGTGCCGACCGCGAGCAAGTTGTCCAATTCGTCGACGAAGTGTCCCGCCTCGGCGTGGTTGATGAACGACTCGGCGGTTGCGATCAGGGTGCCGGCGCGGGAGAAGCGGACCCCGGCGAAGGACCACAGGCCGTGCTCGTCGAAGTCGGCGAGGACATCGAGGGTGTAGTAGCTGCCGCGATGCGAGTAGCTGGTCCGGGCGTCAAGGTCCTTGAGCTTGCGAAACGCGGTGCGCCTGCTGGCGCGGGGCCCTAGGGCCGCGATCACCTCGGGCAGCGTGGCGATGGTCTGCTTGCGGAGCAAGGCGATGATCGTGTCGGCGGAGAACGCGGTTGGTCTCATTGTGGCACCATTGCGGATCCAGGTTTCCGCAATTATGCCATAAACCTGAACAAGGCTCTGCTCCCAGAATCCAGAGAAACCTTTGCCTTGACGGGACTGGTCGACGCCACGAACGTTGCGGGACCGGCTGTGCTCTATAGCGAGACTACAGACACTTATAGGAAGTTATTTTGCGCCGACCCTATGTCGAAGCGTTCCGAAGAAGGTGCGGCGTGACCGCCTTGCCGAGGCGCGCGCGCCGGCAGGCGATGCGGCAGGCGAGCTGGACCGCGCTGCGGGTGATCGGCGCATCGGGACGCTCGCCGGGAAAGATCCAGTGCCGGGGCCGTTGGACCTCCACCAGGAACGCAGAATCGCGAGCAGCTTCGGCGACAGCATCACGTAACGGTTCTTCTGTCCCTTGCCCTTCGCGATGCGCAGCACCATCCGTGCGCTGTCGATGGCGGACACGGTCAGGGCAATAGCCTCGGAGATGCGCAGGCCGGCGGCGTAGCAGGCGGTCAGGATGGCGCGGTGCTTCGCGGGCTTGACCGCATCGAGAAACTGGACGACTTCCTGCGGGCTGAGCACGACCGGCAGCAACTGCGGCTTCTTCGGCGCGGGGATCACGTCGTCGAAGGACCACCGCTTCTGCAGCGTGACCCGATAGAGGAAGCGGAGCGCGGCGACGGCGACGAGCAGCGAGCTCGGTGCCAGTCCGCGTTCGGTAACCAGGTAGCCTTGGTAGGCGCGGATCTGCTCGGGACCGAGGCGCTCGGGAGACCGGTCGAAGTGGCGGGCGAACCTGGGCGAACCGCGCGACGGTTTCGACGTACGCGCGTTGGGTGAACGGCGACAGCCGTCGCACCTGCATGTCTTCGAGCATGCGTTGACGAAGGGATGTCATCGGACGCTCCTCTGCGAAGGGCCTGGGGGATTCGAGGCGCTCGCCGAGCAGCGTAGGCGGGGCTCACGAGGAGCTGCGGCGGTCGGAAAATGTGGACGGTCGGGTCAGTGGCGGCGGGTCGAGTGAGTGCCTACCGCCGCGGCGGTTTCGTTCAATGCGGGTTAGGACTTGCACGTAGCGGGTGCGGGCGGCGGGTCGCACGCGGCGTCGAGTGAGCAGGCGACCCACTTCCACGCGACGCAGTATCTCTGATCGCCTGGCACGAGCCGCAGGAAGCCGCCTCGCCGCGATCAGAACGGAACAGGGTCAGCATGCGTGCCGTACGGGGGTGTGTCCGCGCGACCGGACCCTGGGTATGCACGCCAGGTCCGCCGTTGCACCGTCGCTGGTGAGAACCCTGTCAACCGAACTCTCCCGGAGCGAGTCGTCTGGCACGCCGTCGTAGAACAGCCGTGCGGACAGCCATACCTGGGTGTCGGTTACCGTGCCGGCGCATTGCTGTCGAACGGTGACGCGGAACCATACATCCCGGTCGCCGCGCCCGGTGTCGTCGGTGCCGGTTTCGTTGTCGACCTCCGTTACGGTGCAGTTCCACGTGGACTGCGGGGCCGCTGTGGGGCCTATCGGCACGTCGACGATTCCAGCGCATCCGCCGGCCGCGATCAGAACGAACAGGGTCAGCATGCGTGGCATGGTCGGTGCATTCACCGGGAGCACGGCGAGCCCGAGCGCGAGAACTACGGCGACGGCGAAACGTCGCCGCGCCGTCAATGCAATCGCACCGGCAGCCGGGCCGTGTCATCCTTGCCGTTCAAGACAAAGGTATACTCGCCCGCCGGCCAACCCTCCGGCGACTTGAAGAACCATCCGCGTCCGTTACGGTGCAGTTCCACGTGGACGAAACATCCGCGTCAGGCGGATCGGCGTTGACGCCGACGCACGCGCGTACACCAACTTCCGTCGGACTGCACGCCGTCGGTTGCCAGACCGGGTCGTCCATGTTCAACCCGACGGAACATCCCGCTCAAGGCGCGCGTCGACCGGCACCAGGTAGTTGACGCCGTCCATCTCGATGCCGTGGCCCGCGTAGAAGACGAGTGAGACGTCCGCACCGGCGCTCCGCCGCGTGAACGCGCGCAGCGCCCCGGTCAGCTCCACCCGGTCGACGTCGAGCTCGGTGGTCACCTCGAACCCGAGCCGCCGCAGCGCCGCCGACATGTCCCGGGCGTCGTTTTCCGGGTTCGGCAGCCGGCCAATGTGGGCGTAGGTGCTGTTGCCCACCACCAGCGCCACGCGGCCGTCGGCCAGCACGACTGTCGGCATCGCGAGGACGACCAACGCCAGCGCCGCCGCAACGAGCGACCTCACGGCCTTCATACCGATCATTGCACGCGCCAACACTCTACACCTCGCACGTGGACGTATTGCCTACTGGTAGAAGCCAGAAAGTGTTCTTTTCGTAAACTCACACCGGAAAAAATTGTTCCGGGTACCCGCCCAGGCGCAGGTGGCGGTCATGGACTGCAACGGCTGGTTCGCGTTCGTCCCTGCGGATGACAAGCCAACCCGCGGGCCGGGTTCACGGGGCCACGTCCTGCGAGCTGATCCTCAACCCGGGGCGAAGGCACCCGGCGAAACCACCGGCACCGACGGTACGTGCTCGCGAAGGCAGACTGCCAAGTGAACGAGTGAACGGCCGTCTGAGCACCGTCCGCACCCTGCCCGTCGGCCTTGTCCGCAAAGGGGTCCGCAACGGGGCGAAGCGCGCCGCACGACCCGGTGCTCGGCAATGAATTGGGGCGGCCGCATCGCAAGTCCGCCGACGGCCGGCGCTCTGACCGGTGCCCGGCACGGCGCGATCGCGACCCTGAGCGCATGAGTCTGTGGCCAAGCGGGCGCGACGCGGGCGAGGTGTTCAGACTGGACCGCGCCGCGCCCTTGCGCCCCCTGACGGCGATGGCAGAGGGCGCCAACTCATGGGCGGCCTCGCGGAACTTGGTCGGCCGGGGACGTGCCGTTCGTCGACTCTCTCGGCCTGCCCGTCCTCGATTCGGTGCATTTCCGTGACGAGGTACTCGAGCTGCGCCATCACCAGACCCGTCGTGGGATGGAGCGCGGCGTCGACCTTCTCCTCCACCTTCTTCAGGCGCCGATCGAGCCGCGCAACCTCGAACTTCATGCTGGCGTTGAGCGCGTCGACCTTCGCGTCGAGACGCCCCGACTTCCGACCGAAGCGTCGCTTCCAGTGCGTCGATCCGTATTGCGAGCCGTGCGCAGGTCATGACCGGCCTCCTTCGGCCGCAAGAAGCCGCCGTCCGGCGTCGAGTCGGCGACCGCGTATGCGCGCGGCGAGCATGCGGCCGGGGTTCGCCGCCGGGACGTAGCCGTCTACATACGGATTCCCGGTTCGAGGCCGCTACGTACTGGATCCGCTGCGACACGCCTCTGGATTGTAGGGAATCTGGTATGTAATGTATGCATATAGTCGGCGCTACGGGAATGTTTGTTTTGCGTATCGCGGCGGAGTATGGCTCGGCGAGGATCGCTCATCGAGGTTCGCTTGTCGGCACCCACATCGTCGACGCGTTCCTGATTCAGGCGGCCCAACCGAGCCGCCACGGCAACACGGGCGGCCGAATCAGTCCAGAGTCGGACGTCGGCGGCGGGAAGCAGGAGGGGCCATTGAACGCCAGCGCTGAGCCGGAGCGGGAAACCGAGGCGCTGCGCGAGCGCATCTCCAGCCTGAGTGCCGCTGTCCTGCGCATCAGCGCGAGCCTCGACTTGGGCACCGTCCTGCGCGAGACCGTCGACAGCGCCCGCGCCCTGACCGGCGCCCGCTACGGGGTGATCACGACCATCGACGACGCACGGCAGCCCCAGGACTTCGTCACCTCCGGGCTCTCTGCCGCCGAGCAGCAACAGTTGCTGGAATGGCCACACGGGCTGCGCTTCTTCGAGCACCTGCGCGACCTTCCGGGACCGCTCAGAGTGCCGGACCTGCAGGCGTATCTTCGCTCGCTCGGCTACACGCCGACCCTGGTGCTGGCGAAGACCCTGCAGGCGACGCCGATGCGTCACCGGGGCGTGCACGTGGGGGACTTCTTCCTCGCCGAGAAGGAAGGCGGGCACGAGTTCACGGCCGACGATGAGGAGGTCCTGGTGCTGTTCGCCTCGCAGGCGGCCAACGCGATCGACAACGCCCGGACGCACGAGGCCGAGCAGCGGGCGCGGGCAGACCTCGAGGCCCTGGTGGAGACCTCGCCGGTCGGCGTGGCGGTCTTCGACGCCGCGACGGGCCATCCGGTGTCGTTGAACCGGGAGGCCAGACGGCTTGCCGGCAGGCTGAGCACAACCGGCTCGCCGCTGGAGGAACTGCTGGAGGGGCTCACGTGCCGGTTCTCCGACGGGCGCGAGATCGCGCTGGCGGAGTTCCCGATGAAACGGGTGATCAGCGGCGCCGCGACTGTGCGCGCCGAGGAGGTCGTGCTCTCGGTCCCCGACGGCCACCGCATCACGCTGCTGGTCAACGCCACGCCGATCCACTCGGCCGACGGCACCGCCGTGTCGATGGTGGTCACCATGCAGGACTTGGCGCCGCGACGGGGTCACGCGCGTGTTCGGAATCGCCCGCTTCGACATCAATCGGGACGGCGCGGACGACCTGTTCATGCTTCACGTGCGCAACGGCCTCGAGGGCGGCTGGACGGGGCGCTTCATCCAGGCGCTGCTCAACACGGGCGACGGCAGCTTCGTGGACGAGACGTCGACCCGGATGCCGGGCGACCAGAGCTTCACGGCGATCGAAGAGGGCGTCAACCTCGGTGGGCTGGCCATGCACGACGTCGACCTCGACGGCTGCCCGGACCTGGTGGTGACGGCGCCAAGGGACGAGATCCGGTCGGAGTCGCCGCTGGTCTATCGCAACAACGGGAGCGGGCAGTTCTCGCCGCTGCCCCGAGACCACTTCGTCTCGGGCTCTGACGCCTTCGGGTACGGTGCGATGCCGATCGACGCGAACGGCGACGGGGCGATTGACTTCGTCGTTTCCGAACCCGGTCCCGGGGCGGATGGCATCTGGGAGACCAACGACGACTCGGCGCGGTTGGTGACGCTGCTGAACACGACGGTCGCCGCGCCGGTGCGGTGCGTCGAGTGACCCTCCGGTTCGGCCACTGCTCCCGGCGATAGTGAGACATGCTGATTCGAGGCGAAGCCATGACGCCGGGCGTGCGCAACGGAACTCGACCGGCACAGAAGTTCTCCACCCGGCGGCGCCGGACCCGCGCATGGATGAAACCGGGTAGTGTGTAGCGCGTGAAGCTGGCACAGAGGTCGGTCCTTTGCTTGGTGCGACAGAGCCCGTACAGAAGTTTGACCCGGAGTCCCGCGAGCACCCCGTATTGCGACACCGGCTCAGCCGGTAAGCGCGTCTTCCAGATTCCGTACCGGCGGACTCCACGCCAGCGCTTCGCGATACAGGAGGTAACGGATGGAGGTCATGTATCCCCGGTGTGCCGGGTTGGATGTCCACTCGCGGTGCGTTAACGGGTGCGTGCGCATCGCCACCGGTCGGAAGGCCACGACCGAGCACCGGGAGTTTGCGACCACAACGGCAGGTCTGTTCGAGTTGGCGGAGTGGCTGAGCGACGCCGGCTGCACGCACGTGGCGATGGAGGCGACCGGCGTGTACTGGAAGCCGGTGTGGCACGTCCTCGAAGACGCAGAGTCGTTCGAGCTGGTGCTCGCCAACGCGCAGCACATCCGCAACGTTCCGGGCCGCAAGAGTGACCGGAAGGACGCGGCCTGGATCGCCGACCTCTTGGCGCACGGGCTGATTGAAGGCAGTTTCGTGCCGCCGGCCCCGATCCAGGCGCTGCGCGACCTGACGCGGACCCGCAAGCAACTGATGCGTGAGATCGCGCGGCACACCCTGCGCGTGCAGAAGACGCTCGAAGACGCGAACGTGAAGCTGACGCGCGTGGTCAGCGATATTTTGGGCGCCAGCGGCCGGGCGATCCTGTCGGCGCTCATCGCCGGGGAGACCGATCCCGAGCGGCTGGCCGATTGCACCACCGGGCGCCTGAAGGCCGACCGCGCGAAGATCATCGCCGCGGTGCACGGCCGGGTGACCGAGCATCATTGCTTCCTGCTCAAGCTGCACCTGGCGCAGATCGACGCGCTGACCGCTGCCGTGCAGCAAGTCGAGCAGCAGGCCGACGAGATCCTTCGCCCTTTTCGCGAAGCCGCCGACCGGCTGACGACGATACCGGGCGTCAGTGAGACGGTCGCGCGGGTGATCATCGCCGAGGTCGGCGTCGACATGGCGCAGTTTCCCACTGCGGGCCATTTGGTCTCGTGGGCAGGCCTGTGCCCGCGGCTCGACGAGAGCGCCGGCAAGCGCCGCTCGACCCGGATCCGTCACGCGACCCCGTGGCTGAAGACGATGCTGGTGCAGGCCGCGTGGGCGGGCGACCCGGAAGAACGGGAGCTATCTGCAGTCACAGTTCGACGCCTCAGGGGCCGGTGCGGCCCGAAGAAAGCGATCGTCGCGGTCGCCGCCTCCATGCTGACTGCTGCCTATTTCATGCTCCGCGACGAGAAGGACTACCACGACCTCGGCGGCCGGTACCTCGCAGACCGCGACAAGCAGCGCGCCACCCAGAGCCTCCTCCGGCGTTTGCGCAACCTTGGCGTCGAGGTCGAAGTGAAGGCTGCCTGAACCGGGAGAGCGCTCTGGGTTTCCTTCTAGAAAGACCCGGCTGAGGCCGGCATCGGTGCGATGCTCGCCATGCACACTGCGGCGCACTGCGAGGAGAGCGGCGGCGTGACGACCAGCGGCAGTCTGCAGACGCGTCGCGGAGGGGAACGGACGATGAGGGAACGATCCACCACGGAGATCCGCGTGAAGCAGCAGGGAATCGCCGTGGTGATCGTCGCCTGCTGGCTCTCCGGTTCCGCCCATGCGCAGACATTCGAGCGCGTCGACACGCCGGGCGGCTTCAACCGCATCCAGTTCATCCTCGCCGTGGCGGACCTGAACGGAGACGGCCGCGACGACATCATCGCGGGCGGTCAGCCCAACGACGGGAGCGAGACGGTCGAAGACCGCCTGGACAAGCCGCCGGTGCAGGTGTTCCTCGGGACGCGTGACGGACGGCTCCGGCTGGCGCCGGCGGAGATGCTCCCGTCGATCCGGGCCCGCACTCCGGTCGCGGTCACCGACGACTTCAACGGCGACGGCCGTCTCGACGTCGCAGTGTTCGACGCCGGCGTCTACGTCTGGGCTGAGAGCAGCGGGTACGGCAACCCGCCGCAACTGTTGCTCAGCACACCGAGCGGCCGTTTCGAGCACTCGGCGGCGCTGGCCGACGCCGTGCGGCAGGAGCACGAGCAGCGGCCGCCGCCGGTGCCCTCGCCGACGAATCCCGCGGACCTGCACATCAAGTCGGCCACGTCGGGCGACATCGACAACGACGGGGACGTGGACCTGTGGGTGCAGAGCGGCGGCGGCGCCAACGTCGAGGAGCACTTCATGGTGAACAACGGCGACGGGACGTTCACCGTCGACCGGGACAACCGCGCGACTAGGCCGGTGCTCCACGCCCAGCCGCCGGACGGCTCGCAGTACTGGGGCTGGGACGGCGGGCACTTCGTGGACATCGACAACGACGGCGACCTGGACCTTGCCCTGGGGCACATTCGGGATCCCGGGCCGCTCAGCATCGACCAGTACAACACGGTCCTGGTGAACGACGGCACGGGGTACTACCCGACCCGCATCGACCTGCCGCGGGTGCGCTTCTTCGACGGCTTCACGGCGGTCGGCTGGCTGACGCATTTCGACGTCAACGACGACGGGTTCGAGGATCTGTTCCTGATGAACACCCGGAACGACGACGTCGATCCGGACGCCCTCGCCTGGACGGGGCGCTACATCCAGGTGCTGGTGAACCGCAGGGTACCGCTGCCAGGCGGCGGCATATGGTTCGGCGACGAGACGGAGACCTGGGTCAAGGGGCAGGAGGACACGACCCGGGAGCGGCTGCCGAGCGGCAAGCCCTTGCACAACGGCGGCGCCCGCTTCGCGAAACACGATGTCGACCGGGACGGATGCATCGACCTCGTGATGGTACGGTCGGGGCGCGACGTGAGCCGCTACGCGCCGATGGTCTACCTCAACAACGGGAGCGGCCAGTTTCGACCGATGTCCCCGGAGCCGTTCCTGCGCGCGGACCGGTACTTCGGCGACAACGCCGCGCCGGCCGACGTCAACGGCGACGGCGCGGTCGACTTCGTCGAGGTGGACATCGACGAGGGGCTCGACCGTGTCATCCACACCATGGACGACTCCGGCGTGTTCGCCACGCTGGTGAACACGACGCCGCCCAGGTCGCCCCGGTGCGTGAGGTGAAGGCATGATGCTGGATCGAGCCGCCACGTTGTTGCTGGTCGGCGTATGTCTTGGGAGTGCCGCAGCCTGCGACGATGGGGGGCCAGCGCGCCCGACGCCGACGCCGACCGAGACGATGGTCGCGCCGGAGAGCATCGTCGGCCGAACGGTGGCGGCCACCATCAGACAGGCGCATACGCAGTGCACTGCGCCCCCGGGGACCGTCATCCGCTACCACTTCGAGGACGCGGACACGGTCCGTGGGGTGCGGCCCGACGGGATCTTCGATCATCCGACCATGGACTGGTCGTACACACGCACCGGCGCACGGTCCGCACAGATCGAGATCACGTGGGAGAACGACGGTCGCAGCGAGATCGAGCTGGCTTTCTCGACCGAGGACCGTGGAACCTTCGAGCAGAGGGACTTCGCCCCCGCCGGCGAAGTCTACTGCGGTGACGTGACCACCTTGCACTACCGCGGTGACTTCGAGGTTCAACTTGGGGCCATTCCCTGATGAGCGTGGCCCCCTGAGCCCGGCCCGCGGGCTGCTTGTCATCCGCAGGGGCGGACGCGAACCAGCCGTTGCATCTCCGTGACCGCCGCCTGCGCCTGGGTGCTCTCTGTGGGTACCCGGAACATTTTTCTGGTGAGTTCACGAAACAAACACTTTCCGACTTCCGCCAGTGGGCAATACGTTCACGTGCGAGGTGTAGAGTGTTGGGCGAGTGCAATGATCGGTATGAAGGCCGTGAGGTCGCTTGTTGCGGCGGTGCTGGCGTTGGTCGTCCTCGCGCTGCCGACGGTCGTGCTGGCCGACGGCCGCGTGGCGCTGGTGGTGGGCAACAGCACCTACGCCCACATCGGGCGGCTGCCGAACCCGGACAACGACGCCCGGGACATCTCGGCGTCGTTGCGGCGGCTCGGGTTCGAGGTGACGACCGAGCTGGACGCCGACCGGGTGGAATTGACCGAGGCGCTGCGCGCCTTCACGCGGCAGAGCGCCGGGGCGGACGTCTCGTTGGTCTTCTACGCGGGCCACGGCATCGAGATGGACGGCGTCAACTACCTGCTTCCGGTGGACGCGCGCTTGGAGCGGGACGTAGACGTGCGCTACGAGACGGTGACGCTGGACGACCTGTTGGTCTCGACGTCGGGCGCGTCGTTGCGGCTGGTGATCCTCGATGCGTGCCGGAATAACCCGCTGGCCCGGTCGATGCAGCGGACCTTCGCGAGCCGGAGCGTCAGCGACGGGAGCTTCGGGGATCTGGACGAGGACCTGCTGGGCGATGAGACGCTGGTGGCGTATGCGGCGGCGGCGGGCACGACCGCAGCGGACGGGCGGGGTCGCAACAGCCCGTACACGGCGGCGTTGCTGGCGCATCTGGAGCAACCGCTGGAGATCGGCCTACTGTTCCGGCGGGTGCGCGCGCGGGTGCTGGCGTCGACGAACGGTGAGCAGCGTTCGCACGAGTATCACTCGCTGGTCGGCGAGCACTATCTGAGCGGGGCACCGCCCGCGTCGGCGACGGTGATCGCCGATGCAGTAGCGACTGCTTCAGCGCCAGATGCAGCACCGGCTCCCGAACCGGACTCTGCATCTGTATTGCCGCCGTCTGCGGTTCCTGCGGCGCAACAGCCGGGGTCGGCGAGCCAAGCGTCCGCGGCGCCGACGGCTGCCGCGGGGCTGGAGGGTCTCTTCTGGCAGTCGATCCTGAACAGCACGAACCCGGCGGAGTTTGAGGCGTACCTGCAGCGGTTCCCGGATGGTGTGTTCAGTGAGCTCGCCCAGGCGCGTTTGGTGGCGCTGCGCGCGTCGTTAAGCGATACAGCCTCCGCGACCGCCCCGGACCCAACGGGTGAGAAGAAGGACGATGCGCGTCTGCAACCCGGTGCGGTGTTTCGGGACTGCGACGAGTGCCCGGAGATGGTGGTGATGGCGGGTGGTGGTCTGGCGCTGGGGCGCTATGAAGTGACGGTAGGGGAATATCGGGCGTTCGCGGTGGCGACGGGCGGCGGAGCGGACGCCAGATGTGGCCGCCAGTGGACTGATGGAGTTTCCCTGGTATGCCCCTGGCTTTCCGCAGACGGAGCGCCATCCGGTGACATGCGTCAGTTGGGACGACGCGCAGGCGTACGTCTCGTGGCTGCGCCGGACGACGGGCGGGAGGTATCGGTTGCCGACCGGGGCCGAATGGGAACGGGCGGCTGCCGGATCTCAGCCGGGATGCTACGAGGAGCGGACGCGGAACGAGGGAACGTGCCCGGTCGGCTCCTACGGCTCCAACGCGGCGGGTCTGTTCGACATGGTCGGGAATCTGTACGAGTGGACGGAGGACTGCTCGGGGGACGATTGCCGCTATCGTGTGTTGCGTGGCGGTGCTTGGAGCACCGACGCTGAACACCTTCATTCCGGCGAGCGCTTCGGGCTCCGCCAGAGTTTTGCGTACAGCTTCGTCGGTTTTCGCGTGTCGAGGACGCTCGAATGACCGGTCGAAGAGCCGTCGACGGCCTGGGTCCGATAAGCGGGCTTGCGTCAACGGCCCGCGCCCCCGGCCTACGTCGGGTTTGAGGGAGATCAGCGCAATGCGGGGTGTGTGGTCGCTCGTCTTAGCGGTCCTTGCGTTCGTCGTGGTTGCGGCGCCGACGGTCGCGCTGGCCGATGGCCGCGTGGCGCTGGTGGTGGGCAACAGCACCTACACCCACATCGGGCGGCTGCCGAACCCGGACAACGACGCGGCCGACATCTCGGCCGCGCTGCAGCGCCTCGGGTTCGAAGTGACGACCGAGCTGGACGCCGATCGGGTGGAGCTCACCGACGCGTTGCGCGCGTTCACGCGGCGGAGCGCTGGCACGGATGTCTCGCTGGTCTTCTACGCGGGCCACGGCATCGAGATGGACGGCGTCAACTACCTCGTGCCGGTCGACGCGCGTCTGGAACGCGATGTGGACGTGCGCTTCGAGACGCTGACGCTGGACGATCTGATGGTGTCGACTGCGGGGGCGTCGTTGCGGCTGGTGATCCTCGACGCGTGCCGGAACAACCCGCTGGCGCGGTCGATGCAGCGCACGGCGGCAAGCCGGAGCGTGAGCGGCGGCAGCTTCGCCGACCTGAACGAGGACCTGCTGGGAGACGAGACGCTAGTGGCGTATGCGGCGGCGGCGGGGACGACGGCGGCGGACGGCCGGGGCCGGAACAGCCCTTACACGGCGGCGCTACTGTCGCACCTGGAGACCCCGGTTGAGATCCTGACGCTTTTCCGCAGGGTGCGGGCGCAGGTGCTGGCGTCGACGAACGGTCAACAGCGACCACACGAGTATCAGTCGCTGGTGCGTGAGCACTACCTCAGCGGGGTGTCGGGTACGGTGCCTATGACGATCACAGTGGCTGGCGACGGCGCGACGACGGCAGCCCGGCTGCAGCAGGAGAACCTCTTCTGGGAATCGATTCGGGAGAGTACGAATCCGGGGGACTTCGAAGCCTATCTGCATCAATACCCAGCGGGTGTCTATCGAGTGCTGGCGACGAATCGGTTGGCGGCGTTGCGCACCTCGGCAGCCGACCCGCCAGCGGCGCCAGCGGTGGATCCCTGGGCGCCGGGTACGGTGTTCCGAGACTGTCCAACGTGTCCCGAGATGGTGGTGGTGCCGGCGGGCCGGTTCCGGATGGGCTGCGTGTCGGGCAGAGACTGCAGAGACAACGAGCGGCCGGTGCACGACGTGGAGGTCGGCTCGTTCGCGCTGGGGGTGTACGAAGTGACCTTCGACGAGTACGACCGCTTCGTCCAGGCTACGGGTCACCGTCGCCCGAGCGACCGGGGCTGGGGCCGCAGCGGCCGTCCGGTGATCAACGTATTTTGGGAGGACACCGCGGCTTATGTGGCATGGCTGTCTCGGGAGACGGGCGAGGAGTATCGGCTGCCGAGCGAGTCGGAGTGGGAGTACGCGGCGCGTGCGGGCACGACGACGCGTTACAGTTGGGGTCAGGACATCGGTCGCAACCGGGCGAATTGTCGCCGCTGCCGGAGTCGTTGGGACAATGATCGGACCGCGCCGACCGGTTCGTTCGCGGCGAACGGCTGGGGTCTGCACGACATGCACGGCAACGTTGCGGAGTGGGTGGCGGACTGCTGGCACGAGAACTACGCGCGCGCGCCGCGTGACGGCTCGGTATGGACGAGCGGCGGGGATTGTAGTCGTCGTGTGTTGCGCGGCGGTACCTGGGTCGACTCTCCCGCGTCCCTGCGTTCGGCTGTTCGCTTCCGGAGCCCGAGGGGTGGCCCAAGAATACTCGACTTCATCGGTTTTCGTGTGGCGAGGACGCTCGATTGATGAAGGACCAGAGCGGCGTTGAACGGCTGGGTCCGATAAGGCCGCCTTACGTTAACGTTGCTCCCGTAAGATCTGGGTGGCGGGTCGCCTATAGCCTTTGGCGAGGCTTGAATGCCGCTGGCGTGAGCGTTATTCGGCTTGCTTGATGGGCTGCGGACCGCCTCCCGCTTCGTCACGACATTCCAGGTGGCGGAAGAAGGAAGACGAGTAATGTCCATATCAATAAGACCCGATAGTGACCCCGCCGAATACAAGACTACAGCCACTGAGGTCCTGGATGAGGTATCGAAACACGTGCCTCTCAGCATCATAGTAGAGCTTGTCGAATCCCGGTACCGTGACCGGCGTAATAGGTTCTTTGCGGCGGTAGTAGGTGCCGTTTTGTCGGTCATGATCGCGTCAGCCACGATTGCGTATCAGGTGTACACGAGTGTGGAAGAGAGAAGGCAAGAAGACGAAGAGCAACAGCGGCAGGAGGAAGAGGATCGACTTATACAGGAGCGGCGAACGGAACGCAGACAAGAACTGGAACGCACGGAAACCCGCTTGCAATTTGCTCGAACCGTACAGTCTTTTGAGGATACCAATGGGACTCTGGAGATCAATAGATCACTTCCCGTAGAACTGAGCCCAGGCGAGCGCAAACAGTACTTGATTGACGGCATAAGCGGAGGTAGCTAGTGTCGGCCAGAAAACCCCGTTTTCGGGCAGAGATCTACGCTGATTCGTGGCATCCTGGGCGTGATTTCGGGCCGAAGTCCGGCCGCGACGACCCCGCCTGACGAGCTGCGAATAGGCGAAGGTCGGCAAATCAGCCCGATGCCCTGTTTCCGAGGACAGTAAGACCGTGCCGTCTGTTGCCGGCTCCGAATCCGGCCTGACTACGAAGACAGGTGGTCAGGCGATGCGTTGCTGTCGCCTGCGCTCCCGCTTCTGGAGAAGCAACCCGATACGATGCAGGTTGGCCGCCAGCACCGACAGAGCAACCGTCCGCGCGAAGCCGTCCGCGCCATGGCTGCGAACGCGGTCGAGTCCCCGATGCTCCAAACCGTTGATGGCAGACTCGATCGCAGGATGCGCACGCCGCGCGGCCGCAAACGATTCTTCCTCTTCCCGCTCCCGGTCGGCTCTTGAAAGATACCCTTTCCGCGGCAACGCATTGACGTCGAGAAGTGTATCGAGATGCACCCGATTGTCGCGGCTGTGAAAGCCTCGGTCGAAACTGCACGCTCGTAACTCCGGATACAATGCCTGCGTTTCCTGCACCATCGGCAGCGCCACGTCCACGTCCTCGCCCGCCCACAGGATCTTGTGGTGAAGGATGAATTGATACTGGTCCTCGATAAGAGCGACAGGAACCCCGAGTTCAACCGGCGTGCCCGCCTTGCCTTTGGAAACCCAACGCGTGTGTTCCTCGAAAATCGAAAAGACCTTCTCCTCGTGAGGGATCGTCTCGCCACGCAGAAGACGCCGCTCCACATGGTCAATCTGCCGCCGGGCGTGAGCGACGAGGCCGGCGATGGACCGACAGCCCGATTCCCCCACGCCCTGGTCCCGCAACGCGTCGAGCGTTGTCTCTGCGCGCTCCACCAGCGCCCGGCAACGCGCCACATACGCCTCCACCCGCTCCGGATGCCGCTGCGCGCGCCGCGTCGAGCGCACCTTGTTGAACAGCTTCTTGACCTCCCGCGACAGATGGCGCCATTGACGCCAGCCGCCTACCGCGTAGCGCGCAGCCGTCCGCCCCGTCTCCCGCAGCAGGCAACGCATCGCGTCCCACAACAGGCTGACGTCCGTCGGATAATGCACGTCCGTTTCGACGACGAAAGAGTCACACCGCCCGCGTAATGGCTCGCCAGGCTTTTTTTTTGCTACCTTGTGCCCGCTCTCCACCACCAGGCGCCCGACCGCAGACAACAACTCCGGCGTCAACAAGGACACGTTGTCGACCACCGTTTGGTACTCGTAACGCGTCTTGTCATCGAAATCCCCGTGGCCCAGGAATGCACGTATCGTCTCATGATGGTTCGTCAGGTCGTGGAGACGGTCGAAGTCGCAGCCCAGTCCCTGCTTCAGGACCCCCAGCACCAGTATCTGCCACAGGTCCATTCCCGGACGCCCGACCGTGCGGTCGGCCTCTGGCAGAATATGTTCGTCCAGCAGCGCCAACAATCGGGCCCGCAACGCCTCGTCGCACCAAATGTGCTGAAGCCCCTTCAACACCGCCGGGATGTCGTCTCGCGACTTCGGGTTGATCCAGATCTTCTCGACCGGCACCTGACCGATCTGTAACTGCGACCGGTGAACTTCTCTCATGATGTCAATTCGCGAAGATATTGCCCGAATGCGCCGATCCTCGGGAAATCACCTCCGAGAATACGACAATCGGACGATCTTCGCCACCCTGAAATCCGCGGTACACCCTGTAGAATCAATCACTTGCGGGGTTTTCCACCGAACACTAGCTATCTGATTAGAGTAACTGCTCCAGAGCGGGCGCAAGCAATCAACGACACTACGGAATTGGAAAGAGCCACAACAAACGCAGTCGTTTTTACTCCGGTTATGTACTTATACCAACTGGGCAACGGGATTGTGAACCCCGTGGATGCGAGTACCAGCCGATCTCTTTCTTTCGATGGCGAAAATGAAGGAACCTATTTTCTTGAAGTCGAGGAGCTTCTCCGCGACCCTGGACAGTTTATGCTGACTGTAACGGAGCCGTGATGTAGTGATGGATAATGGGTAAGTTCCTAAACAGCCCGTGGCAAAAGTCGCTGGGCCGGCCTGGTCCGGGCGCGATCGAACCCGTACACTGAAGGCCATGGCAATGGGCAAGAAACCAGCGGCGCGACAGGGGTCGCCGCTGTGGGTGACGACAGCGGATTTGCCGACGAACGCGGGGCATCCTTTCTTCGAGCGCCTGAACCGGGTCCTGGAGGAGGCGGGTTTCGACGCCTTCGTCGAAGGGCTGTGCGCGGTGTTCTACGCGGCGCGGATGGGCCGGCCGAGTCTGCGTCCTGGGCGGTATTTCCGGATGCTGTTGATCGGCTACTTCGAGGGCCTGTCTTCGGAGCGCGGGATTGCGTGGCGGGTGGCCGACTCTCTGAGCCTGCGGTCGTGTGTGGACGCCTCCGAAAATGCAAGCCTTTTCTGAGTCTCTCCTTCTGCGCTCAGTCTGCTCCTGTGGTTCTTCGCGACAGCGGAGCGGCTCCCCGTCGCCGCGATTGTTTCCGTGGAACGCGGGCCAGGCTCCTGGCTGGCCCGCAAGGGCTTCCCGCACGGTCGGCCGCGGCTGTCACCCTGTACCCTGTAATTGACCTTGCGCGGTTGGTCGCGTGAAGTCGGGGCAGGCTGCCGGGAGCTACCAAAGTCACCCTGTGCGTCGAGCACCTCCTTCGGACTTGTGCCTCGGCAGCCAGCCATCGATGGACGCCCCGTGGGGAGTTTGCGCCGCTGAGCGCCGGTACAGGGACCGACAGGCATCGATGGCGCGCCCGTTCGATTCGCCAGACGAGGAGGTCAGGTTGCAGGCAGGTTGGTTCGTTGGTGTCGACTGGGGTTCTCAGAAGCATCAGGTTTGCGTAACCGATGCTGCCGGGGAGGTGCTCGGAGAGCGGGCGTTCGAGCATGGCGGCGCGGGGTTGTCGGCGATGGCGGACTGGTTGCTGTCGTTCGCGGCCGGCGCGGCGGGCGCTATCGGCGTGGCGATCGAGACGCCGCGCGGGCCGGTGGTCGAGAGCCTGATGGAGCACGGCATCGCCATCCACTCGATCAACCCGAAGCAGCTCGACCGCTTCCGCGACCGTCTCTCGCCGGCGGGCGCGAAGGACGACCGTCGGGACGCGCAGGTGCTGGCCTCGGCGTTGCGTACCGACCCGCACTGTTTTCGCCGGCTGGAGCCGACCGACCCGACCATCGTAGAGCTGCGCGAGTGGTCGCGGCTGAGCGAGGAGCTGTCGCGCGAGCGGGTTCGCTTGGCCAATCGGATGCAGCAGCAGCTGTGGCGCTACTACCCGCAGTTCCTCGACGCGGTTGATGGCGATGTCGCGGCGCCGTGGGCGCTGGACCTGTGGCGGAGCCTGCCGACGCCGCGGGCCGGGCAGCGCGTTCGCGAGGTGACGCTGACCCGGGTGTTGAAGCAGCACCGTATCCGCCGCACCGATGCCGCGACATTGCGCGCCAAGTTGCGGGTGCCGGCTGTCAAGGTTGCGCCGGGCGCAGTCGAGGCCGCCGTTACGCATGTGGAGCTGGTCGTCGAACGCCTCGTCCTGGTCAACCGCCAGCTCGACCGCGCACGGCGTGCGCTCGACGAACTGTTGGGGCGGCTCGCCGAGACTGCTTCGACGGACGACTCGGACGCGAGCGCGGAGGGTGAACCAGCGTCGTCGAAACAGCCGCCCGACGCGGCCATCCTGCTCTCGGTACCCGGCATCGGCACCAAGGTCGCGGCCACGCTGCTTGCCGAGGGTGGCGACGCCGTGGAGCGGCGGGACTATGACGCACTTCGCTGTCTGTGCGGAGTGGCTCCGGTCACCAAGCGTTCGGGCAAGAGCCTGATCGTGACGCGGCGTCTGGCGGCCGACGGCCGCCTGCGAGACGCCACCTATCATTGGGCTCGCACCGCCGCGCAACGCGATCCAGCTAGCCACAACAAGTATCAGGCGCTACGTGCCCGCGGCCACGGACACGCGCGCGCCCTGCGCTCGGTGGCCGACCGCCTGCTCAGCGTTGCCTGTGCGATGCTGCGCGATGGAGTCTGTTTCGACCCGCACCGTGTCGGGACCACCAGGTGAGTCGGGGGATCCTTGAGGCTGCGGTCGGGAACGTGAACGTGGTGGTTCCATGGCTTCTCCGCGACAACGGAGCGGCGCGCCGGTGTCACACTCGGCTGTAGTAGATTACGGGCCAGCCTTCCGGCTGGCCCGCAAGGGCATTTCCCGCACGGTCGGCCGCGGCAGTCACCCAGGGGGCCGGCGCGCAGCAGAGGACCCGCGCCAGCGGGTTGACGGCCGCGGGTGACCGTGCGCGAGGTAAACGCGCTCCGAGCGAAGCGAGGGCATTCAATCGAAGCGAAACTCGACTTGCAAAACGGTGGGGAGTCCGGAGGGCCGCAACAGAGTGGAGGAGCCGCGCAGCGGCTTGACAGCCGCGGGCGACCGTGCGCGAGGTAGACGCTTCCGAGCGAAGCGAGGGCCTTTGGGTACGTCCGAAGCCGTGCAGCGCCGTTTCAGGAAGCTCCATTTCGTCGGATGGTTCGGTGCATGCGGTCAGGTGCTGTCGTGTGTCCGGCCTCATTGCTTGCGGCATATCACGCGCCGCGGGCCCGTATGGAGATACGCAGGTCGAGTCCAAAATCGTTCCTGTGTGCTCGAAGGCACTGCACCGCAGGCTGGTTTTCCCGACCCCGTCTCGTTGACCGTTTGCCCTTACCATCTTCCGACCTGCTCGCATTCCCGACGGCGCCGGACCCCGGCTCTTGCTTCTCAGGCGGTCGGCAGCGGCGCGCGGTAGTACTCGTTCTTCGTCATCAACGCCCAAGCGATGCGCGCCGTCCGGTTGGCCAGCGCCACCGCGACCAGCATGCGCGGCTTGCGCGCCAGCATCCGGGCCAGCCAAGGGTCCTTCGTGCCACGCCGCGCCGCCCAACCGACTGTCGCCATCGCGCCGGCGACCAACAGCCGCCGGAGATCGCGCTGACCCATCTTCGATATCCTCCCCAGCTTCGCCTTCCCGCCGGTCGAGCTCTGCCGGGGAACCAGACCCAGCCAGGCCGCGAAGTCCCGGCCGCACCGGAAGCTCTCCAGCGGCGGCGCGAAGGCCTGGATCGCCATCGCGCACAGCGGTCCGATTCCCGGGATACTCATCAGCCGTTCCGTCTGTTCGTCTTCGCGCGCCCGCTCCCGCAGGTCCCTTTCCAGCTCCGCGATCTTCTCGTCGAGGTCGCCGATCTGAACGAACAACAGCGCGCCCAGCTCCCGAACCGGGCCCGGGAGTGGCGAATCGGCATCTTCAATCGCCTCCGCCAGCCGCTCCACGTGCGCAGGACCTTGCGGCGCGACGACGCCGAACTCGGCGAAGTGTCCCCGCAACGCGTTGATCGTCTGCGTGCGCTGGCGAACCAGCAGATCGCGCGTGCGGAACAGCATGCCTTGGGACTGCTGCTCCTGCGTCTTCACCGCCACGAAGCGCATCGTCGGCCGCGAGGCCGCCTCGCAGATCGCCTCGGCGTCGGCGGCGTCGTTCTTCTGGCGCTTCACGAACGGCTTGACGTAGATCGGCGGGACCAGCTTCACCTCATGACCGAGCTTCCCGAACTCTCGGCCCCAGTGGTGCGAGCTCGCACAGGCCTCCATCGCTACGACGCATCGCGGCTGCGACGCCATGAAGCCCAGCACCTTGTCCCGACTCAGCTTCTTGCGGAACGCAACCGACCCGTCCGCGCGGGCGCCGTGCAGCTGAAAACTCCGCTTCGCCAGATCGATGCCGATGATGGTAGCGTGCTCCACAGGATGCCTCCTCTTCCAGGTGATGCTTCACAACAGCTCCACCTTGGCACATTCCGATGCCGTTGAGAGGAGGCGTCCACCCCATCATTCCTGGACCTGGATGTGACCGAGCGGTCTCCGGATCACTCGACGTTGTCTCGGACGCGTCGGTTGATCGACGTGGAGACGCACGAAGCGGTCTTCACGTGGGTTCTGGAGCGGCTGGCGGAAGCGGGGCTGGTGGCGGGGAAGACGGTCGGCATCGATGCGACGACGCTGGAAGCGAACGCGGCGATGCGGAGTATCGAGCGGCGGGACACGGGAGAATCCCACGAGGAGTTCATTCGGCGGTTGGCGGAAGCGTCGGGTGTGGAGACGCCGACGCGGGCGGATCTGGCTCGTTTCGACCGGTCCCGAAAGAACAAGAAGACGTCGAACAAGGAGTGGAAATCGCCGCAGGACCCGGACGCGAAGATCGCGAAGATGAAGGACGGTCGGACGCATTTGGCCCACAAGGCCGAGCACGGGGTCGACATGGACACGGGGGCCATCGTGTCGGTGACGGTGCAGGATGCATCGGAGGGCGACACGGCAACGTTTCCAGAGACGCTGGTCATGGCGGCCGAGCAGGTCGAGACGGTGCTGCCGGAGGGTACGGGGGTCGCAGAGATGGTGGCCGACAAGGGCTATCACAGCGACGAGACGCTGGTGGCGCTCAAGGAGATTGGGGTTCGGAGTCACGTATCGGAGCCGGAGCGGGGCCGCCGCTGCTGGCAGGACAAGAAGACGGGAAAGACGCCGCCGGCGAAGCGTGCTGCACAGAAAGCGCTGTATGCAAACCGCCGGCGTGTGCGCGGGCGGCGGGGTCGTCGCCTGCAACGCCGCCGGGGCGAGATGGTGGAGCGTACATTCGCGCACATGTATGAGACGGGCGGAATGCGTCGGGTCTGGGTGCGCGGTCACGACAATGTCCGCAAGCGGGTGCTGATCCAGGCGGCCGCCTGCAACATCGGGCTGCTCTTGCGGCGCCAGACCGGCATCGGTACGCCCCGGAGCCTGCAGGGGCGGGCTTTGTCGGTGATTTGCCGTCTGATCGGGCGTTTGATCGACCGCTGGGGGCGTCTGAAGCGCGTCTGGGAGTTCAAATGGACACCGACGGCGCTCGTCGGCTCATTCACTCATCGCCAAGCTGCCTGAGCAGGCGGGCTCAGCGAACAGACTTCTTCCACGGGCTGCTAAGGCCCCGCGCAAGAATAACTTCCGTTTTTTCGTCACATGGGTTCGATGGTGTAGTTCCATTTGGGCAGGGAGCTGTCGGGTGTGATGCGTAACTCCTGCATCTGCGCGTCGGTGACCTTGATGCCGGTCTTGTAGGTCTTGCGCACCAGATGCGCGCGCACCCGCAGTCCGGTGGCGGTGCGTGTGGTGCGCAGGTACTTGAGGATGGTCTCGTAGCTGTCGAGCGGCCGGCCGGCCCAGTTCTTGGTGACCTCGCAGAACAGGCGGTGTTCGATGGGATTCCGCTTCGACGTGGCCGGCGGGTAATGGGCCACACTCACGCGCAGGCCGTGGCGGTTGCAGAGGCGATATGGTCATCGAGACGCTGCGCGAACAATGGGCGCGGGTGACCGAGCTCGACGCCGAGGTGGACAAGATCGAGCGGCGGATCGCGGTGTGGCATCGGCAGAACGTCGCCAGCCGGCGGATCGCGGCGATCCCGGGTGTCGGGGTGTTGACCGTGACCGCCGCGGTCGCCACGATCGGCGATCCGGCCACGTGAAGTTGCCCCAGTTCCGTGGACACCTATCCTCTTGGCGAGGAGGAGGAGTCCACGATGCCGAAAACGAGACCGCCGTACCCGGCGGCATTCCGACAGCAGATGGTCGAGCTGGTTTGGTCCGGACGTAAGCCGGGAGAGCTGGCTCGGGAGTTCGAGCCGTCGGCCGAGGCGATACGCAAGTGGGTCGCGCAGGCTGATCGCGACGCTGGCAAGCGCACCGACGGACTGACCACTGACGAACAGGAGGAGATTCGTCGGCTGCGCCGGGAGAACCGGCGGCTGCGCGAAGAACGCGAAATATTGGCGAAAGCAACCGCCTGGTTCGCGCGGGAGACCGGACCCGGGAGGACTACCGGTTCATGAGCGCGAATCAGGGTCGTTTCCGCGTCGCCACGATGGCCCGCGTGCTCGGTGTCTCCCCGAGCGGGTACTACGCGTGGCGGCAACGTCCACCGTCGGCTCGGGCGCAGGCCGATGCGGAGCTGACGGACCGCGTGCAGGAGATTCATGCCCGCAGCCGGGGTACGTACGGCGCGCCGCGGATCCACGCCGAATTGGCCGAAGACGGCGTGGCGGTCGGCCGCAAGCGGGTCGCGCGGTTGATGCGCACCGCGGGCATCGCCGGGGTGAGCCGGCGCCGCGGCCCCCGCACGACGCGCCGCGATGTGCAAGCGCGGCCGGCGCCGGACCGCGTCGAGCGCCGCTTCGAGGCCGACGAGCCGAACCGCTTGTGGGTAGCCGACATAACCTACATTCCGACCCTGGCGGCCGGCTTCCTGTACTTGGCCATCGTCCTGGATGTTTTCAGCCGGCGCATCATCGGCTGGGCGATGGCGGCGCACCAGCGCACCGAACTGGTGATCGAAGCGCTGGAGATGGCCATCGCCCAACGCCGGCCCGAAGCGGTCGTGCATCATAGCGACCAGGGCTGCCAGTACACGTCGCTGGCCTTCGGCGCTCGCTGCCGCGAATCGGGCGTGGCGCTGTCGATGGGCTCGGTGGGGGATTGCTTCGATAACGCTATGGCTGAGAGCTTCTTCGCCACCCTCGAGTGCGAGTTGCTCGACCGGACGACATTGTCGACGCACGCCGAGGCGCGGGCGGCCGTGTTCCAGTTCGTCGAAGGCTGGTACAACACGCTGCGCCGCCATTCTGCGTTGGGTTATGTGTCGCCGTTGGAGTTCGAACGTCGCCATGCGGCTGCTGCTGTCGATGTGGAGCGGCCGGTGGAGGCTCTGCCGACTCCTGCGAGTGAGTTCGAGCCTGAACTGCCGCCGCCGATTCCCGTCGTCACCGGCTTGCTTCTGCAAGCACCCGGAGGGGAATGATGGCCAACCGGGACACGGCTCGCCTTCGGCTTCGCGACGGGGATGTTCCGAATACCACGGTCGCCCGGGGGCCGTCTGCACACTCGACCGCACCGCCTCCGCCGTCCCGGATCCCGACCCGGGTCGCTGAGGTCGGCATCCCGAGCGCAATTGCAAACGGTTACGTAACCGGGGTGTCGGCGTTGCCCTGGCGCCCGAAGACGTCCGCAGCGTTCCGCCAGTTGCCCCGGCGTTGCGGGAGCGGCCCGGAGGATTCGCGCGCGGCCGAGCGTCAACGCCCATCCGGACGTGGTCCGCGCGCGCGAGAGCGCCGCCTCCAGGCGCGCCTGGCGCAACTACCGATGCCGATCGTCCCCACCGCCGCCGCGTGCGCCAGACGAGCCTTCCGCGGCACTCGGGTGGTCGCTCGACGGAACGCCCTCTCCGGTTCGTCGTCGATCACACCGTCCGGCCCAGTCCGGCCGTTCCGTCTCGCGAGGGTACCCCGACCCGGCATGACCAACACCGACGTCCGGCTCGGATCGTCGATGACTGACACGGAACAACGCCTCATCCGAGGATGTGTCATGATGTGAGCCCGCAAGCGTTAACCCGTCCACGGGATCGGGGCAACCTCAACGTTCCGGTCCGGACGCGAGTTCGCCGCCTGGCTGGGTCTTGTACCCCGGCACACCGGCACGGGCGGGCGGGTGCGGATGCTCGGCATCTCCAAGCGCGGGGACACGTATCTGCGCACGCTGCTGATCCATGGTGCCCGCTCGGTACTCGCCAACGCCAAGGCGCCGTCGGCGTGGCAGCTCCAACTGACGAAGCGGCGTCCGGCCAATGTCGTCGCTGTGGCGCTGGCGAACAAGGGGCGTCGAGCGACGTCGCCCGACGTCCAGATCCGACCTGTCCCGTGACGTCAATGGTCGACGTCGCCGGCATCGAGGTGCGGGAGCGGGCGGCTCCCCCGTTCGAGGCCGCACGGGATGGGAATGCCCGGGTGGTCGATCACGTCGAGGAGGCGCGCATACCGGTTCGCCGGCCCGGGAGCCGTTCGCGCTGCTGTGCGTTCGGGCTGCCGATGATTGGCAGGACTTCGAGGTCGGCGCCTTCGAGACGGACGACAACCCGGAGACCGAGCCGCCGGCCGAGCTGGTGGGCCAGTTCGCGAATATCTACGCCACCGCGGTTTCTGGCCGCGGCGGGCCTCTGGCGATTCTGGTTTACCGAAGATGCGTTATCAGACGCAGGTACCTTCAGGGTTCCCCGTCGTAGACGGTCGTTTTCCTCGTCTCACCGCAGTCGACGCACCTGCCGGGGCGCATCACGCGATAGCCGGGGCTCTGATCAAGGGATTTGGTGGTCGTCTGAGCGGTGTAGCCGATGTTCTTCTCTATGCAAGGGTCGCACCACTCTTCTCCCGTGTGCTTTTCGAGAAAGCCGCGGACCGCCGCTGCTTGTTTTGAAGCCAATCGGCACTGCCCCTCTCTTCGGTCAGCCGAGGAACCGCAGTGCCGCGACGACCACGGCCGCGATCGCGATGCCGGCCGTGACCAGGCGGGACTCGAGCTGCGCGAGCGCCGTGTCGAAGTACGCCCGGGTGACCAGCTCGCCGGCGGCCTCCGTGCTCGCCGCGCGCGCGACCTCGACCACCGTCACCGCGCGCGCCTCGTCGGCGCCGGTAGCGTGCGTGTCGAGGGCCATCAAATCGGCAGCGTATCACGCACACATCGACGGTTCGAACGAGCGACCGGCTGCTGAGGCACGAGGCCCGGCAGGGTCCACGCCGCGCGCGCTATGCTTCGCCGCATGGTTGAAGTCCTCGCCGCCGTCTTGCTGTTCATCGTCGGCGTTCGGGTGGGGATGTGGCTGGAGCGCCGGAAGGTGATCGATGTCGAACTCGTCCGGCCGCCCTGGTGGCGCCGGCTGTGTCCGTGTTTCCGGCGTCGTCAGCGCCGGAAGGAGAAGGCTCTGCAGCGTAGGTGAGAAGGGGGGGTTCCGAGGGCGGGCCGGCGCGAGACATCCGCTCGAGCCGGTCCGAACGAGCGCGGGGCGTCGCAACCGGCGTCCACGCCGTCAGCGCCGAAATCAGCGCGCCCCACTTCCTCCAAAACGTCGCTCATGGATGAGTTGGCCAGCGGCGTGACATGGAGCGCAAGCGATGCCGGCCACGACGAAGGCGACGAAGCAGGGCGTGCGCAGCATGGGGCGGCCTTCCTGACCCTGACCTGAAGTGGTCACCGGAGCCGGATGCCAGTCGTGACGCACGCGTCGGACTCCGGCCGCGCACGCCAAAGAACTGGAACGGTCACGGTAGATCGGTTCGGCGCGGTGCGTCAACGGCAGCCCACAGCGTCGGAAACGGGACGTCGGTGCCGGGACGACGGGGCGCGTCAGGGCAGCAAACCGATGATCAGCTTCGTGAGCACACCAGCAACATGATGGTAAGGATCGTCTTCAGGTTGCTCCACAGCATCCGCTCGTAGAGCCAGAAGCCCGGTACAGCGAGACGCAACCCGACCGGGTGAGTCAATAGTCGGATGGGTATTTCGGCTGAAGTGGATCGCCGGTTTCGGCCGAAGTGGATCGCCGATTTCGGCCGAAGTGGATCACTTTCGGCCGAAGTGGATCGGTTCCGGCTGAAGTGGATCACCCCGTTTGGGGAGTGAGCGCTCGTCGGTAGCCTGACCGCGGCATGCTTCGCCCTTTTCGACAGGAGGGGCGAGGCGATGCCGGCACGGAGGAATGGGATGGACGCCTCCCGCTCGCTGATGCCGGGAGCCGGGGGTTGAGATGGACCCTCGCGGGCCGACGGCATCATAGTGCCAAGGGGGGAAGACGCGAGGTCTTCCCGGGCAACCGGAGGGTCCAACATGCAGAGTAGCAGAACGGTCGTCGGTGTGGATATCTCAAAGCGGGTGTTTCAATTGCACTGGGTCGACGTGGAGACCGGTGAGATCGCGGTTGAACGCCGGTTTCGGAGGAAGTTGAACGCCGATTTCGGGAAGTTGAACACCGATTTCGGTCATCGTGAACGCTCGTCGGTAGCCGGACCCAGCATGCTTTCGCCCTTTCGACCGGAGGGGCGAGGCGATGCCGGCACGGAGGAATGGGATGGACGCCTCCCGCTCGCTGATGCCGGGAGCCGGGGGTTGAGATGGACCCTCGCGGGCCGACGGCATCATAGTGCCAAGGGGGGAAGACGCGAGGTCTTCCCGGGCAACCGGAGGGTCCAACATGCAGAGTAGCAGAACGGTCGTCGGTGTGGATATCTCAAAGCGGGTGTTTCAATTGCACTGGGTCGACGTGGAGACCGGTGAGATCGCGGACCTGCGGCTGTCACGGGCGAAGTTCCCGGAGCATTTCGCCAATCGCGTGCCATGCCTGGTCGGGATGGAGGCCTGTGGCGGCTCGCAGCACTGGGCGCGGCGGCTGCGGGAACTGGGCCATGAGGTCCGCCTGCTGCCGGCGAAGATGGTGCGACCGTTCGTCAGCGGCAACAAGAACGATGCGCACGACGCTCGAGCGATCTGGACGGCGGTTCAACAGCCGGGCATCAAGACGGTTGCGATTAAGGGCGAGGAGCAGCAGGCGGTTCTGGCGCTGCACCGCATGCGGCAGCAGTTGGTGAAGTTCCGCACGGCCCAGATCAACGGCCTTCGGGGCCTGTTGACCGAGTACGGCGAAGTCATGCCGCGGGGCCGCGCGGGGATGCGGCGCGACATGCCCGGGGCGCTCGAACGCGTCTCGGAGCGGTTGCCGGCGATGGTGACAGAGACCCTGCGCGAGCAGTGGGCTCGGGTGGCCGCGCTGGATGCCGAGATCGGCACGATCGAGGGGCGGCTGGCGGTATGGCACCGCGAGAATGCAGCGAGCCGGCGGGTCGCGGCGATCCCCGGTGTCGGCGTACTGAGCGCGACCGCTTCGGTTGCCGCGATGGGCGATCCGAGCGCTTTCCGGTCTGGGCGCGAGTTCGCGGCCTGGCTGGGTCTGGTCCCGCGACACAGCGGAACCGGCGGACGGGTACGCATGCTCGGCATCTCCAAGCGCGGGGATACCTATCTGCGCACGCTGTTGATCCATGGTGCCCGCTCGGTGCTCGCCAACGCCAAGGAGCCGTCGGCATGGCAGCTCCGGCTGGCGAAGCGGCGCCCACCCAATGTCGTCGCCGTGGCGCTGGCGAACAAGACTGCGCGCACAATCTGGGCCGTGCTCGCCCATGGCCGCGCGTACGAACCGAACTTCGGCAGCCGAGCCGCCTAAGCAGGGGCAGGGAACGAAACCTCGAACTACCGAGGAGTTCTTCGGAAACGTGTGGGAGATTTCTGCGGTCGACGGATAGCCTCTGCGAGCGGCGAGTCAAGGCGCTTCGCGCCTTCTTCGCTTCGCTACGGCCCTGCGGGCGACTCGCCGCTCGCGCCGGCTCGGAGCTGGTTATGGCCGGACGAAATCGTCCGGCCAGTGAAACACTGTCCGGCTCGTTGAATGAAAGGTGCGCAGGTACGAGAAGGTGTGATGGCAAACAGGTCAGACCTCGATCCGCCAAGCCTGAATCAGCAGCAGAGGGGAAAACCCTTCCGGAGGAATGAGGCGCGGGTCGGCTGATTCCATCGGGGCCAGCAGGAGCAGTCCTGCACGAACAGGCCGAATATAGAAGTGCAACCTGTTCCTACTCACACCGAATCCAAGCTTGCCATCGGGGAGGCGTCCATATAGCTGCTGATGAGGAAGATTCGTGAGGTTCTTCGGCTCAAGCACGAGCGGGGGTTGTCCCACCGGGCGATAGCCCAGGCCTGCGCCATCGGTTTGGGCACGGTCACGCTGTATCTGAAGCGGACGGGGCAACGAGGGTTCGGCTGGCCGTTGCCGGCCGAGCTGGACGATGCGGCGCTCGAGGCCGAGCTGTTTCCCCGCCCGGCGCCAGCGAGCGACCGGACCCGGCCTGACTGCGCATACATCCACCGCGAGCTGAAGCGCGACGGCGTCACGCTGCAACTGCTCTGGGAGGAGCACCTTCAGGTCCATCCGAGCGGCTACCGCTACACCCAGTTCTGCGAGTTCTACCGGCAATGGGTCAAGCGGCTGCGGCCGTCGATGCGACAGATCCACCGCGCGGGCGAGAAGACCTTCATCGACTTCTCGGGCAAGCGGCCCAGCTTGGTCGACCGGCGCACGGGTGAGCTGCGGCCGGTCGAGCTGTTCGTCTCGGTGCTCGGCGCCAGCAACCTCACCTACGCCGAGGCGACCCGGACCCAGCAGTTGCCCGACTGGGTCGATGCGCACATTCACATGGCGGAGTACTTCGGCGGCTCCACGACGATGTGGGTGCCCGACCAGCTGAAGAGCGCCATCACCCGCCCCTGTCGCTACGAGGCCGGCGTCAACCGCACCTACGAAGACCTGGCCGCCCACTACGGCTCGGTCGTCATCCCCGCGCGGCCGAGGAAACCTCGCGACAAGGCTGCGGTCGAAAATTGTGTACTCATCGCCCAACGCTGGATACTCGCGCGTCTTCGCGACCAGACCTTCTTCGAGCTCGGTGCGCTCAACGCCGCGATCCGCGACCTGCTCGACGAGCTGAACGACCGGCCGATGAAGAAGCTGGGCGTCAGCCGCCGCGCCCTCTACGAGCAGCTCGACCGCCCGGCGCTGCGGCCCCTGCCCGCCGCGCGCTACGTCCTCGCGCAGTGGAAGCGGTGCCGCGTCAACATCGACTACCACGTCGAGGTCGAGCACCACTTCTACAGCGTCCCGTACCAACTGCTGCGCGAGCAGGTCGAAGTCCGCTACACGACGAACACGGTCGAGATCTTCCACCGCGACAAGCGCATCGCGTCGCACCGGCGCCGCTACGACCGCCAGCCGTCGACCATCGCCGAGCACATGCCCAGCGCCCACCGCGCGCATGCCGAGTGGTCGCCGTCGCGCCTGATCCGCTGGGCCAACAAGGTCGGACCGGCGACCGGGCAGCTCGTCACCCGGATCCTCGAGAGCCGCCCGCACCCCGAGCAGGGCTATCGCCCCTGTCTGGGGATCATGCAACTGGGGCGGCGTCACGGAAACACCCGGCTCGAATCGGCCTGCGCCCGCGCCCTCGCGCTCGGCTCCTGTCGCTATCACACCGTCAGGAACATCCTCACCGCCGGCCAGGACCGTTTACCCCTCGAGCCGCCGGCCGAGACGGACCCGACGCCGACGCACGCCAACATCCGTAATGCCGACATCCTGGTTATGCCGCGTGGACCGCCGATCGCCGTGACGCCACGGGCTTTCTGCCAAGCGATATCGGCATAATCACAGCGCTTCGAGGAACGTCATCAGCTCGTCAGGTGGCTGATATCGACCGGAGGGCACACCGACTGGCTTCGTCTGGTCCATTGCTTTCTCCTTCAGTTGGAGATCGGCATGGAGGTAGATCTGAGTGGTTTCGATCGACTCGTGGCCGAGCCAGAGTGCGATCACCGCACAATCGACCCCCGATTGGAGCAACGTCATGGCGGCGGCATGTCTGAGAACATGCGGTGTGACGCGCTTGTCTTTGAGTGACGGGCCCACCTCGGTCGCGAGCGCGGTGTATTTCTGCACGATTCGTTCGACCGCATCCCGGCTGAGACGCCCGCCACGCATGCTGGTGAACAGGGGATCACCGTCATCGCCGGGACGCTCTGTCAGCCAGGAGCGTAGTGCATCGACGCTGTCCTTCCGCAACGGGGTCGCCCGCTCCTTTCGTCCCTTGCCCATACACCGGACATGCGCCCCAGTGCCGAGGACGATGTCACCGCGGGACAGGTTAATCAGTTCGGAGACTCTGAGACCGGTTTGCAGCGCGACGACCAGCAAGGTCCTGTCGCGCCGCCCGAACCATGTACTGGAATCGGGTGCCGCCACCAGTGCCGCCATCTCGGCCCGGTTGAGGTAAGTGACCGTCGTCCTCTCATACCTCTTGGCGGGAATGGAAATAATGCGATGGCAGTGATGAACAAGCTGGGGTTCATGCGTCGCGACGTATTTGAAGAACGACCGGATTGCCGACAGCCGTGTGTTGCGGCTGCGTACACTGTTGCCGCGCACCGTCTCGACGAAGCCCAGGAAGCGCCCAACGAGGTTTGCATCAAGGTCCTCGAACGTCAGGTCCGTCGGCGTGCGGCAAAGCTGCTCGGACGCGTAGTTCAGCAGCAGGCGGAAGGTGTCCCGGTAGCTCGCGATAGTATGGGTGCTCGCCCGAAGACCTGTCGTGAGGTGGTCCGTGAAGAACTGCTGAAGGCAGATGGCAAACGGATTACGATTCATGATGCCCCCCAATGTCCGCCACTCGCTCCGCTCGCGCACACGCAAGGCGCATCAGTTCCGGCACGGCCTCCATGTACCAGTAGGTGTGAGACGGGTGCTTGTGCCCGAGATACGTCGTGAGCTTGATCATTTCGCGATTGGGATCGAGACCGGCACGGTACCAGCCAATGATGGTGCGGACCGCCATCGTGTGACGAAGGTCATGAATGCGCGGACCACGACCCCGTTTGCCAGATGGACATCCGTCACGAACGCCGATCGCCATTCCAACCCGAGCGAAGACTGCTTCGACATAGTTGGAGCTTGGACGCCGGCTCCGCTCGTTGAGGAAGAATGGTTGGGCCCCGTTGCCAAGAATCCGATCGCGCACCGCGCGGTAGGCGCCGAGGCGCTCTGTGGTAGAGAGCGCGATCGGGAGCAACCGGAACTCGCTATTCTCTCATGCATCCCCTCATTTCGCATGGCATCAGATCACGCCGAAGACCTCTCGGAACGCCCGTTGTTCGATCAGCATGCTCCCGAACGTCTCCATCAACGGACGAATCCGATCCTCGGGCCAGTTGGGAAGATGGTGGTACAGCATCAACCCTTGCCGAAACAACGAATGCGTCCGCCGCTTCACCGTGTTCGCCTTCAACCAACGGTCATACCCGATGCGCTCGCCCGCCGCACCCAGCAACGACAACACGGCAATCGCCAACGCGCTGATCAACAGCAGGCGGTCCCGCCGGTCCGGCCGCGAGACATGCATCGACGACAGGCCCATGCCGAAACGCATGTCCTTGATGTCCCGAAAGCCCGCCTCGATCCCCCAGCGCTTGCCGTAGTATCGAATCAGAACCCGCGTCGGCGCTGTCGCTTCGCTGGCCACCAAACACCACGGTTCGTCCATCTTCCGGTCGTGTACGCACACGACCGCGCCCACAGGCCATTCGTGCTCGTCGGTCACCCGAGCACCCACCAGCCGCCGTGCGCGCCCGCCGGCCCCGACCCACGCGGCGGCCGCTCGCCGTTCGCCGCGCGCATTCGTCACATAGACGTCTCCGCGCAACCGAATCACGTATTCAAAGCTCAGTTCGGTCGCCAACGCGTAGAACAGCTTGCAGTCGGCAAAGCCCCGGTCTGCTACCACGGTGACTTTCACCCCCGCCGGCAGCACCTCTCGCAATCGGCACAGCACCTCGTACTCGTAGCGCCGCTGATTGCCCTTCAGCGTCGACGAGGCCACCGTCTTCCACAGCAACGGCGTCGCGCGGCCATGGCCGGACACCATCGACAGCACGATGGTGTCCTGCGCATCGGCCGCGAAGCTCGTCCAATCCAGCGCGACGACCACCTCGGTGCGAGCGCCGACGATGTACGGCGTCCAGTAGGCGAAAAAGGTCCACACGTGGACGCCTCGGTTGCTCAGGAGCCGGTCGACCTGCTTGACGCCATGCTTGGTCAACGTGCCCATGGCCTGGGCCAAACCACGCCCCACGGCATGGATTGCCAGCGAGGCGCTCGTCAGTACGCCCAGGGTGGCGTTGGCCAGCGACAGCACTCGTTTGGCATGCAAGTCGCCGTCGTACAAGACGTTTATGAAGTTCAGAAGGTCGTGTCTCTGGAAGCATTTCCCGGGCGGGGTTTCGTGCAGAGGCATACAACCACAATTCTAATTCGAAGCACTCACACTTCCGAGTGCGAGATATCTCTGTCCAATCAGGATTCCCTTATCGATCTATATGGCAAAATGAGGGGATCTCTGAGATTACGGATGCCATGCCGATATCGGCATGGCATCCGCGGGGCCGACTACTACGCCGCGGCCACGACCACCGAGGAGGACCGATGCTGATCGAACAGACGCTCGACAAGCTCAACGCCATGAAGCTGGGCGGGATGGCCGACGCCTTCCAGCAACAACTGCAGACCGACGAGGCCGCCGCGCTCGGCTTCGAGGAGCGCCTCGGGCTGCTCGTCGACGCCGAGTGGACCGCCCGCGAGCAGCGCAAGCTGCAGCGGCGGCTCCACACCGCGAAGCTGCGCTACCCGGCGTCGCTCGAAGCCGTCGACTTCACCCACTCCCGCCGGCTCAACCGCCAGCAGGTCCTGACGCTGGGCACCTGCGCGTGGGTCGCCGACCGCCACAACTTGGTCCTCACCGGGCCGTGCGGGATCGGAAAGAGTTTCCTGGCGTGCGCGTTCGTCGAGCGGGCGTGCCGCCGCGGCTTCACCGCGCGCTACCTCCGCATGCCGCGCCTGCTGCACGAACTGGCCGTCGGCCGCGGCGACGGCTCCTATACGCGACTGCTCGCCCGGCTGGCCAAGCTCGACCTGCTGGCGATCGACGACTGGATGCTCGCGCCGCTGCGCGACACCGAGCGCCGGGACCTGACCGAGGTCATCGAGGACCGCGCCGAGCGCGCCTCGACGCTGATCGCCAGCCAGTTGCCGGTGACCGACTGGCACGCCGTCATCGGAGACCCCAACCAGGCCGATGCCATCTGCGACCGCCTGCTCCACGACGCGCACCGCATCGAGCTGAAGGGCCGCTCGATGCGGCGGACGCACGACGCGCCGACCAACGGCCAGAAAGAGACGACATGAGCATCCCGTCGGCGACATCTGCCTCCGCGACGCTTGGCCCCGGCGTTGCGGAGCCGAGCGAGGATTCGCGCGCGGCGAGCGTCAACGCCCATCCGAACGTGGTCCGCGCGCGCGAGAGCACCGCCTCCAGGCTCGTCTGGCGCGACAACCGACATCGACTAGCCCCACCGTCGCCGCGTGCGCCAGACGAGCCTTCCGCGGCACTCGGGTGGTCGCTCGACGCAACGCCCTTGCCGATTCGTCGTCGACGACCGCACCGTCCGGCCCAGCCCCGGCCGTTGCGTCTCGCGAGGGTACCCCGGCCGGGCATGACCAACAACGACGTCCGGCTCGGAACCCACCGGGTGACCGGACCAGAAAAGGCCCTCGCTACGCTCGGAACGTTTTCTTCGACCTCTCGACCAGGAGGTCGAGAGTAGGATCTCAAGGATCCGTTACGACACAGAAGGGAGGGAACTGACAGAGCATCGTCGCTACGCTCCGACGAGTGTTCACGTTCGCCGAAATCAGCGTTCACGTTCACCGAGATCGGTGTTCAACTTCAGCGAAATACCCAGTTAGCGGGTGGCCACACAAGATCCAAAGTTTTGGATTGTACTTTTTCGCGAAATATGGCATAAGTCTTGTGTGTTCAATGAGTACGGGCTGTCCAGCGACGAACGGATAGGACGCCTGCGCGACGAGGTGGAGCGGCTTCGCGAGGAGTTGACGCGGCGGGAGCGCGACGCCAACAAGTTGCAGCAGGAGAACGCCCGCCAGAAGCGCCAGATCGACGGCTTGCGACGCCAGGACGAGCGTCAGAAGCGGGAGATCGAGGACCTGAAGCGTCAGCTGGCCGCGGCGCGCCGGGCGGGGAAACGACAAGCCGCCCCCTTCGCCAAGGACCGACCCCAAGGGCGCGGCCGGCGCCCGGGCCGTCGGGCGGGTGCGCTCTACGGCCGGCATGCGCGTCGCCCGCGCCCGGAACGTGTTGACCAGATCCTGGAAGCGCCGGTGCCGACGGCGTGTCCCGACTGCGGCGGGTCGGTCGAAGTGACCCGGGTGGCGTCGCAGTATCAGGAAGAAATCCCGGAGGTGCGCCCGGTCGTGCGCCGCTTCGACATCGAAGTGGGCCGCTGCTCGCAGTGTCAGCGTCGGGTGCAGGGCCGCCACGCGCTGCAGACCTCGGATGCGCTGGGGGCGGCCGGCGTGCAACTCGGCCCCGGCGTCGTCGCGCTGGTCGTCGAGTTGCACACCGAGATGGGCGTGCCGTTGGCGAAGGTCGCCCACGTGCTGCGGACGACGTTCGGCTTGCAGGTGACGCCGGGCGGCTTGGCTCACCTGCTGCATCGGGTAGCTCGCGATGCGGTGCCGACCTACACGGCCTGTGCGAGCAGGTCCGCAACGCGCCGGTGGTCACGCCGGATGAAACCGGGTGGCGGGTGGGCGCCATCAGCCACTGGCCCTGGGCGTTCGTCACGCCGGAGACGACGGTCTACGCCATTTGCCCCGGCCGCGGCTTCGCCGATGCCACCACGGTTCTCGGGGCCGACTTCGCCGGTGTGCTCGTGCGCGACGGGTGGGTGTCGTATCGCTGCTACCGCGCTGCGCTGCACCAAACGTGTCTGAATCAGTATCCCGATGTCCGGATTATCCCGATATCGGCGCAGACCGTCGTTGCAAGCGGCAGTCTGCGCCGATGTGATCGGCATAATCACAGCCCTTCGAGAAAGGCCAGGAGCGTGTCGGGGGGGCGATACCGACCGGCGCGGACGTGAGCGGGGGTGGTTCGGTCGATCGCGCGTTCTTTCAGGGCGAGGTCGGCATGGATGTAGATGTTGGTCGTGTCGACGTTCTCGTGTCCGAGCCACAGGGCGATGACGGCGGTGTCGACGCCGGCGTGCAGCAGCCGCATGGCGGCGGTGTGGCGAAGCGTGTGCGGGGTGACGGTCTTCTTGCCGAGGGAAGGACAGGCGTGCGCGGCCGTGGCCACGTGCGTCGCGAGGCGCTGTGCGATGGCGTCGCGGCTGAGCGGTCGGCCCGTCCGCGTGGGAAAGACCGGCGCGTCTGGTACGCCGGCGCGCTCAGTGAGCCACGTCCGCAGGGCTGCGGCCATCGGTTTGGTGAGCGGCGTGATTCGCTGCTTGCGCCCTTTCCCGAGACAGTTGACGTGCGGACCGCGGGCCAGGTGCAGGTCCACGCTCCTCAGGCCGGTGAGTTCTGAGACGCGCAGGCCCGTCTGGACCGCGAGCGCGAGGAGCGTGTGATCGCGGCGGCCGGTCCACGTGGCGCGGTCGGGCGCGGCGAGCAGGGCGTCGACTTCGACATCGGACAGGAAGGTCACGAGCCGGCGCGGGCCGCGCTTGGGCGGAATCGCGAGTACGCGGGCAATGACGGCCGCCTGCTCGGGATGCTCCAGCGCGGCGTAGCGGAACAGAGCGTGAACGGCCGACAGCCTTGCGTTGCGGGTGCGCACGGTGTTCGCACGATCCTGTTCGAGGTGCGCCAGGAACCGCCCGATGAACGGCGCGTCGAGGTCGCTGATTTCGAGTTGCGAGGGCGCTTTGGCGAGGTCAGTCGCCGCGAAGCGGAGTAGCAGCCGCCAGGCATCTCGGTACGCGGCGATGGTGTGCGGGCTGGCGTGGTGCTGCTGAACGAGGCGGTCCGTAAAGAACGCCTGGAGCGTGGGGGCGAGGGCGCTCATGCCGAGCCTCCCGGATGGCGTTCGAGGCGGTCGGCGGCCAACTGCATCAGCTCCGGTGCTGCCGACAGATACCAGTAGGTGGAGTTGGGGTCGCCATGTCCGAGATAGGTGGCCAGCAGTGCGAGTCGCGCCTCCGGGTCGTGGCCTTGGCGATAGGCGTCGAGCAGCGTAGACACTGCGAACCGATGGCGGATATCGTGCAGCCGTGGCCGACAGGCGGCAGTGTGCGGCCGAAGACCCACGCGCCGCACCAGCGTGAGAAACGTGTGCTGTACGTTGCGCTTCAGCAGCCGGGTACCGGCGGTGGACACGAACAACGCGGCGGTGCGACGGGGCGCCGGTCGGTCCGCGCGGTGGAGATACTGCTGGACCGCGGTGGCGGCAGTGGGATGCAACGGAAGGGCGCGGGATTTCCCGAGCTTGCCCTGACGAACGGTGATCACCCCCTGCTCGGCGTCGAAGTCGTGCAGATCGAGCGCGATGGCTTCGCCGACCCGCATCCCGGTCACGACCAGCAGACCGATCAGGGTTCGGTACGTCGCCACCCGATGGTTGGTGCGCAATCCCGACGCGGCGGCCAGCAGGGCCGCCACGTCCTCGTCGGTGTACAGGTACGGCGTGGCGCGCCGGGGGTGCGCCCGCAACAGGTCGGCGGGCGGCACCTGCGTGGCGGGGTCTATCGTGTGCAGGTAGGTCGCGAAGCCGCGCACCACGGTGAGCCGGCTGGTCCACCAACTGGGGTCCGTCCCGGTGGGAAGCGTCGCCCAGGCGAGGGCGGTTTCGGTACGCAGGCGGGTCTCCCCGCAGTCTTCGAGATAGGCCAGGAATTGCGCGAGGAGCTTCTCGGCGCGCGCCAGACGATAGCCCAGTGCCCGGCGCATCGCCAAGTAATCGGCAAGGGCGCGGCGCAGGGGCGTCATGCTGCACCTCCCGGCCACGGGCGTGCGATCGTACGCAGGGCGTCGTGGTCGACCTTCGCGTAGATCGCCGTGGTCTGCTGGCGGGCGTGACGCAGGAAGTGCTGGACCTCGGACAGCGGGGCGCCCGCGCCGAGCAGTTGCGTTGCGGCGAAATGGCGCAACCGGTGCGCGTGGATGCGGCCGAGGCCGGCCCGCTGCGCGGCGGCGGCCACGATATGCGTCACGCCGGTGGGACCGAGCGGCGCCAGGGGAGCGAACAGGCGGACGAAGACGGTGCGAACCTGCACGCCGGCCGGGCGCTGGCGAAGGTACGCCGCGATCGCCGCGCCCACGTCTGTCGGAAGGGGCATGCGCTCGGCCCGGTGTCCCTTGCCGCGCACGACGATCTCTCCAACACGCCACTGCAAGTCGTCGAGGCGCAGGGTCGCCACTTCGGCGGCGCGCAGGCCGAGACGGACCAGCGTGGTGATGACCGCAAAGTCGCGGAGCCCTCCAAGAGTCCGGCGATCACAGACGGCGAGCATGCGCTCGACGTGGTCGGCCTCGAGGCGCGGCGGCAGCCCGGCCAATCGTCGGCCAGCTACCGAGGGAACAGCCGCAGCCAGTGAATGTGTGATCACGCCGGCGACATGGAGGAAGCCCAACAGCGAGCGCAGCGCGGTCGCGGTCGATTGCGCGGCCCGGCGGGATTGCTCGGCGCAGCGCGTCACCATGAACGCGGTTACGCCCGCCTCGCTGAGTTGATCGACGTCCAGGGCGAGGCCGTCGGCCGAGACGTAGCGGCGCAGAAACGGGCGGACCGCGTCGACGTAGCCACGAGCGGTGGCCTCGCCCAGCCCCCGTTCGACGGTGAGGTAGTGCCGGTAGCGCGTCAGGGTTTCTTCCAGAGGCCCCATGGGAACAGGCGGCGACGCGACTGGGACCGCGCCCTGATCACGCAGGTACGTCAGCAACGGGCGCAACGCTCTGCCCGTCAGATGCTGCTTGTAGCCAGCCTCCTGCCGGGCCTGTAGGAACGGCTGCGTCTGTGCCGGCAAATCGGCGATGCCGAGGTCTTTCGCGTGCAACCAACGGCTGACATGCGCCATCAGATACAACTGCGTCTGCAGGGAGCGTGGTGTGTAGCCTTGACGTGCGAGCTCGGCCGCAAAGCCCACCGCGAACGGCTGGAGGGCGCCGGAGATGCGAACGCGTGACGGATCGATCATCGAAGCCTCCTCTCTTCGTGGGTAGTGAAGAGAAGAGTCTCCGTCCGTCAACTCACGCCGATTATGCCGATCATCCAGGCGCAGAAACCGCCCCAAGCGGGGGCGTCACGACCGACATCGGCATAATCCGGACATCGGGAAACTGCAGAGTAGCTTTCGGTTGGCGGCGCGGCAGTGCCCGGGCGACGGTGGCAGTGCGTTCACCCGCGCCGGTGACCGAAAGCGGCATTGGACGAAACCGCCCCCGGACGTTGGAGTTCTATGGGCGTTGCTTCGTGGACAGACGGCGCTGGCGGCGCTCGGTGGGGGCGATGCAGGCAGGTTGGCGGCCGCCCGCGGTCGGCGGCGCTGGCCGCGAAGGTGGTCGTGCAGCCCGTCGGGAGGATCGCAGACGCAGGTCGACCGGCCCGGCGACTCCGGGAACTGCGGAAGCGCGCCTGGCGGACGTCGATGCGGCTGTCACGACGAATCCAGGATGGCCGGATACGCCCAGGCGCCGGCGGGGAGGTCGATCGGTTGCATGTTGCCTGCGTGGCAGTGGGGACACTGGCGCAACGAGCGGCCAGTCAGCGCTTCGAAGCGGTCCCGGTAGTCAGCGTTCTCCCGGTCGGTCTGCTCTGCCGGTGCAGGGGGCGGCGTGTCGAGCAACCGCCGGCACTCGGCCAGCTTCTGCTCTCGGGCGCGGTTGGCGAGGAACCCGTAATAGCGGATCCGGTGAAAGCCGGGCGGCAGCACGTGGAGCAACATGCGGCGTATGAACTCGGCCGCCGCCAGCGTCATGGTCTTGTGGCGCGACGCGCCGTTGCGGCGGTAGTCGGTGTAGCGAAAGCGCACCGAGCCGTCGTCGAGGCTGCGCAGGCGCTGGTTGCTGATGGCGATCCGGTGGGTGTAGCGACCGAGGTAGTCGAGGACCTGCTCGGGGCCGGCGAAGGGCCGCTTGGCGTAGACGACCCATTCGGTCTTGCGGGCCGGGCGCAGGTGCTCGGCGAAGCGGCGGGGGTCGGCGAGGGGCTGCAGCCGGCCGGCGAAGTGCAACTGTCCGGACTCGAAGGCGTCTTCCAGCGCCGCGAGCAGGACGCGGCGGAAGTAGCGTGAGAGGACCCGGACCGGCAGGAAGAACCCGGGTCGGCAGGCGACCCAGCCGCTGCCGTCGTTCGCGAGGCCCCCACCGGGGATAACGCAGTGCAGGTGGGGATGGTGGACGAGCGTCTGGCCCCAGGTGTGCAGCACGGCGAAGAAGCCGATCTCGGCGCCGAGGTGGCGCGGGTCGGCGGCGATGGTGCGCAGCGTCTGGGCGACGGTGCGGAAGAGCAGGCCGTAGACGACGGCCTTGTTCTGGGCGGCGACCTCGGCGACGGCCGGGGGCACGGTGAAGACCACGTGGAAGTACTCGGTGGGCAGCAGGTCCGCGCGGCGTCGTTCGAGCCACTCGGCGCGGGCCAGCGACTGGCAAGCCGGACAGTGGCGGTTGCGGCACGAGTTGTACCAGACGCGGCGATGGCCGCAGTGGTCACACTGCTCGACGTGGCCGCCGAGCGCGGCGGTGCGGCACTGCTCGATGGCCGTCATCACGCGGTGCTGGGCCGTCGACAGAACGGTTCCGACCTGGGCTCGGAAGGCGTCGCCGTAGCGGCGGAAGACCTCCCCCACGGTGAGGGCGGGACGCGGCACCGACCGTCGCTCACTTCGACGGGGCGCGTTGGGAAGTAGGCCGCGGGAGCAAGTCCAGCGGACTAGCGGTCGAGCAGACCGTGGTGGTCGCGACCCGCAGGTAGCGGGCGGTGGTCTGCAGACTCCGATGCCCGAGCAGGAGCTGGATGGTGCGCAGGTCGGTGCCGGCCTCAAGCAAGTGGACGGCGAACGCGTGGCGAAGCAGGTGCGGCGTGACGGCCTTGCCGAGGCGCGCGCGCCTCGAGGCGCGCTGGCAGGCGAGCTGGACCGCGCTGCGCGTGATCGGCGCATCGGGGCGCTCCCCGGGAAAGAGCCAGTGCCGGGGCCGTTGGACCTTCCACCAGGCGCGCAGAATCGCGAGCAGCTTCGGCGACAGCATCACGTAGCGGTCCTTCTGCCCCTTGCCCTTGGCGATGCGCAGCACCATCCGTTCGCTGTCGATGGCGGACACGGTCAGGGCAATGGCCTCGGAGATGCGCAGGCCGGCGGCGTAGCAGGCGGTCAGGATGGCGCGATGCTTCGCGGGCTTGACCGCGTCGAGAAACTGGACGACTTCCTGTGGGCTGAGCACGACCGGCAGCGTCTGCGGCTTCTTCGGCGCGGGGATCACGTCGTCGAAGGACCACCGCTTCTGCAGCGTGACCCGATAGAGGAAGCGCAGCGCCGCTACGGCGACGAGCAGCGAGCCGGTTGCCAGTCCGCGTTCGGTGGCCAGGTAGACCTGGTAGGCGCGGATCTGCTCGGGACCGAGGCGCTCGGGGGACCGGTCGAAGTAGCGGGCGAACCGCGCGACGGTCTCGACGTACGTGCGTTGGGTGAACGGCGACAGCCGCCGCACCTGCATGTCTTCGAGCATGCGTTGACGAAGGGATGTCATCGGACGCTCCTCTGCGAAGGGCCTGGGGGATTCCAGACGCTCGCCGAGCAGCGTAGGCGAGGCTCACGAGGAGCTACGGCGGTTGGAAAATCTGGACGGTCGGGTCAGTGGCGGCGCGTCGAGTGAGCGCCTACCGCCGCGGCGGTTTAGTCCTATGCTGTTTATGCCGATATCGGCATAAGCAGCACCTGATCCAACGCTGCAAGGAACTGCAGGAAGATCATCCCCACAGTCTCTGGGCCGGGCAGGTGCAAGCGGTCTTGCAGACGGGCCTTGCCATGCGTGACCGCTGCAACGCCGGCGAGCTGAGCGAGCACGCTCTGGCATCGCTCCGCGGCCGACTCGTGGCCCGGCTCGGTCGGCTGGTCGACGCACCCCCACCGCTGGAAGACACCGAGCGCTTCGCCCGACACCTGGCCACTGAATTCGATGCCGTGTTCCTCTTCTTGCGGGACCTGACGGTCGATGCCACCAACTGGCGCGCCGAACAGGCCATCCGGCCCGCCGTCGTCACCCGCAAGGTGTGCGGTGGCAACCGCACCCGCCACGGCGCCGACACGCAGCAGGTGCTGGCCAGCGTCGTGCGCACCGCCCGCCAACGCGACCTCGCTCTGCCTCCGCTGCTCGCCACGATGTTGCGCGCCACCGGTCCGGTTGTCCCCGACGCCTTCGGGCTCCCCCCGCCACCCGCCTGAGGGTGGCATCACCGCTACACCGGCGAGACAGCAAGCCCAGCACCCCGAGGCGGTCGCTTCAACTGCGCCCGACCCCGGTAGGTATCGTCACGCGCAGCGGTGAAGCGCCAATAGTACCGATGCCGTTCACAGCATCGTCGCCGTTCGGGCCTCAAGAGCCCGCAGCCCATTTGTGCCCGTGTTTGTTGAACAATTACCCGTTAAACGAATACAATCGCCGCTATCTGCATGTGGACGCTCCATTCCCTGGGTGGCAACCGGACGCGTGCGGGCCGGCACCAGCAACGCGTAGGCGTGGGCGAGCTTGCCGACGAGAAGTCGATCGAACGTGTAGTCGAGATTACTCGTATTGACAGCGCGCCGGCCCCGCCGGGGTGGTATTCAGCAGCGTCATGAGTGCGCCGTAGTCGTCGTCTGTGCGGCGCTGGTCGTCGGGCCCGTTATAGTGTTCCGGTACCACGAAATCGATTACGTCATCACCGTTCACGTCAGCGGGCGCGGCATAGAGCCCGAAATATTGCTCTCCCCCGGTGAACGGCTCCGGCGGCATCGCCTCGAATTGACCGCTCCCGTTGTTGCGGTAGACTAGTGGCGCGTGCGTGGCCGTTTCCTCTTGATTTTCTGACATGACCAGATCGGCACACCCGTCGCGGTCAACGTCGTGCATCTTCGGGAACCCCCAGTTGTGCAGTTCGTTGCCGTCTGGATCGTATTCGGGCGTCGTGGCGCTCTGGTCGCCAATGATCCACGTGGACGTCTCGTCACCGAAGGACGTTCCGCCGTCGCGGTTGAGGAGCACCTGAATGTATCGGCCGGTGAACGGGATCGAACTCAGCGGAGTATCGTCATTGCGGTGGTGCTCCAGTAACAGATCCTGGAACCCATCCTCGTTGACGTCGAAGTCCGTTATCCCGTTGACTGCCGTGAACCCATCGTTGAACGCAGGGTGCGGCAGCTCGATACGAGTGCGGTAGTACCCAGTCCCATCGTTCACCACGACGATACTGGACTGGTTGACGTGTCCGGGGTCCGCGTCGCGAATCTGTCCGAGCGCGAGGTCAAGATCGCCGTCGTTGTCCACGTCCACAAAATGGGACCCAACGTGCCGCCAGTAGTCTGGCGGATCGTTGCGCAACACTTGGTCGGTCGCGCGAGCCATTTCGATCGTGAACGTCCCGTCCCCGTTGTTCACCATGAAATGACTGTTGACGTTGGCACCGCCGGTGCTTTCGCGCTGCGGTCCTTCGGATGACTGCCCACAGATCGATGTCGCCGTCGCCGTCGATATCGCCCGACGTTGCCACCTTTATGTGAAGGTCGGCGCCGGAGTAGCGGGGATGCGGGAACAATTCGTGCTCACGCCTGACCGCGTCCTCCAGCGCGCTCGTCGGCCGCAGCACGCCATCGTCACAGCTGACGAACAGTTGGGGAGGGTTGCCGTATCCGAGACTCTCCTCCCCCACGTAGACGCCGCGGTCGAAGATCGCGAGGTCGGGGATGTCGTCGCCGTTGAAGTCGTTCGTGACCACGAACGGGTTCCGCGCCTCCATCGGTCCGTCCACCAGCTCTGGCGCATACGTCAGGCTCCCGTCCTCCTCACCTACGAACACGTGCAGTTCCGTCTTCGTGAAGCGGTCCTCGCGTGTTCCCTCAAAGGTGTACTCCTCACGGCCTCCGGCAACGACATCGTCGCGGCCGTCGGCGTTGAGGTCCGCAACGCTGAGCACGAAGTCGAGGCGCTTGTCCTGATGGGGTTCCATCGTCACGCGTGAGAACGTGACGCCGGTCTGCGCGTGGACGGCAGAGCACCCGACGAGCACGGCAACGAACAACAAGGCCATCTCGCCCTTTTCCGGTCGCATCTTTCTCCTCCCGCGCATTGAAGTGGTTCGGGTTGTCTGGACAGTTCGACGGCTTCGCCATATGTTCTGCTTCGAAACCCGGATCGCGGGCATCGAGAGCATTGGCCCGGCCATCCGAGACCCCCGGGCTCCCAGCGCCGCCACCGCGCCGGCGACCATTGTTTCCGGCACGCATCCAGGAGCACCGGCCGCAACGACGCGCCCCCGGTCGAGACCAACCGGTCGTCCAGCACCACCGTGTCGTAGCGCACGTCCGCGGCGCGGGTCGCAAGACGCAGGGGATCCCATAGGAGGACCACTGTGCAGCGCGCCCACTCGAAGGCAACCGTCCCTGCCGAGCACTACTCGCAGGTCAGCCCCGAGGAGACGAACTCCGGGATCGTCGACAACCACGCCTGGATCTCCGAATCGTCGGGTACACACACGCCCGTGCCCCCGATATCGAACAACTGAATGTCCAACAAGCCGGTCAGGCTTGCGGGGATTGCGCCGGTCAGAGTATTGCCGTTGAAATTCAGAGCCCGCAGACTCGCCAGAGATCCGAACCACGCCGGAATTGGTCCCGTTAACGCGTTGCCCCACAAGTACAAGTAGTTGATGCCCTCGAGGCCCCGCCAGGCATCCGGAATCGCTCCCGCAAACTGATGGCCGCCAAGGTCAAGCGCCCTCAAACTGGTCAATTCGCCCAGCCACTCTGGTGGGGGCTTGCTGGTCCACGCTTCTCCCCACAACGACAACCACTCCAGGTTCTTCAACTGCGCCAGTGTCGCGGGAAGCGTCCCCGTCAATGCATTGCCGCCGAGATTCAGCTCCTCGAGATTGACCAGGTTGCCCAGCTCCGCCGGGACGGTCCCGGTCAACGCGTTACCGCCGAGATGCAGCCACCGAAGGTCCGTCAGGTCGCCCAACGTCGCCGGGATCGGCCCCGTCAACGCGTTCCCTTCCACTACTAGCCGCCGCAGGAACCTCAGGCTACCGAGTTCGGTCGGAAGCGTACCGCTCAATCCGTTGCCCACGTACTCAGGCACGCTCTCGTCCCAGGCGCCGAGCTGGAGCCCGACAATGCGACCGGGGGCGCTCACCTCGACCCCGTACCAATCTCCAACCGGGGCCTCGCTGAGCCAGTTGGTATTGTCAGTCCAGTTGTCGCCGCCGGTCGAGCGATACAGGGCCTCCAGCGCCTCGCGCTCACTCTCGAGATCCTGGACTATCACCACGAATTCCAGCCTGGGAGGAGAAGTCCCTGCACCATCCGCCGTGACCGTTATCTTCGCTATGCCTTCCGTCACGCCGCTGATGACCGTGACGCTGGATCCTGACACGCTGACAGTCGCCACGTCGGGTGCCGACGAGGATGCCAGATACGAAGACGCGTCCGGCAACAGGTCTCCGACGGACACCACGACCCGGCCGTCTAGGTCCAACTGCAGTGTCCGGGCCGGCAGCCACAAGACGGACCCGGAATCATCGTACTGTGCCCGAACGACATCCTCGGCCAGCTTGTCACGGAACGAGAACGTGCGGAAGGTCGCGTACTCCGTGCTCCACTCGTCGTCGTCAGCAATCCAGTTGTCCCAGAAGAAGGTGCCGTACACGAGACCTGGATATCTGTCGATGGTTTGGAAGAGCGCATCGAACATGTTGGCCTGGGTTTCCTGGCCGTCATCGAGCCCGTTTCCGTTCATGTCGGAAAAAACGACCCTCTCTTGCTCATGAGAGACATCCGACGGCTCCGCCGGCGAACGCACGGTGTCCGAGGTGCCGTACTCCAGAAACACAATGGGCCGGTCCGTGTTGACGACCGCGAGCGGCGCGATGTGTTCTGTGAAGATCCGCTCGTAGCTCTGGCGCAGACGGTCGACGCTCGGAACCGTGGACGGCGGCTAGGGGAAACCACGCGCTGATGCCCACGACATCCAGATCGAGGTCTTCCCAAAGGTACGCGGAACCCGGCTCGAACCAGTGCTCCGTAACCGCGGAGTAGTGCATGTCGTACGTCAGCAGCCCGTTGTACTCCGCGCGCACACGGTCGACCAGAGTGCGGAGTTCCGGCAAGAAGTGGTTTCTCCAATGCGTGCCGTCCGCGCGTGTACGAAACAGTCCATCGGTCTCCGTTCCCACCGAGTACATCCGAACGCCCTCTTCTTGCGCGATCTTGGCAAAATGGACGGCCTGTTGAGTATACGTGCTCCAGAATTCCGCAACGAAACGCTCGTGGTCCGGATGGCTCGGTCGCCACGGCCAGAACTCCGGCAAGATATGGGGGTACTCCGGGTTGTGCGCGGGCACGTCGGTGTACGGGTCGCCAGGGTCGCCAAGCTGGTGCCGCTGCACGGGGCGCTCCGCCTCATATGCGCCATGGCTTTCGAATGCCAGAGTCAGATAGACATCAAACCCCTGCACGCGATATTCGCGCACAATCTGCCGCAGCACGTCGTCGGAAAACGTGGGAATGGCAGCCGTCGATGAATATACGCGCTCGACGGTGCTGTCCATGCTGTCATCGATATGCAAGCCGACAGAGACGCCGACCCAGTTGACGTGCAGGTCCTTGAGTTGCTGAACATAGTCCGTCGGCAGGATAGGGACGGTCCTGTCTTCCTCCCACTCCTTAACGGCCTGCCGATTGGCTGACCAATTGCCGCTGATGTGAACGGCGTGCATCGGTCGATCAAGAGTAGGCGCTTGGGCGTAGAGTTCGTGCGGCACGCCCACGGACACCAGGGAGAGCCAGGTCAAACTCAAGGCAGTGGGGGAGCACGCATGGGGCCGCTTCATGGTGTTATGTCGTACCGCTCCGACATAGCGGAACTCGTCATGCTGATAGTTGTCATGCTGCTACTTTCAATTCCACGCGGGGTTCGGACCGCATGGAACTCACGGAAATAGACCACGCCGCAATCTGCGGACGACACGGGGCACGGTGAAAAACACACGAGCACGTTAACGAAAGGCGGCCTTATCGGACCCAGCCGTTCAATTCCGTTCCGATCCTTCATCAATTGAGCGTCCTCGCCACACGAAAACCGATGAAATCGAGTACTCTTGGGCCACCACTCGGGCTCGCGAGGCGATTCGCCGCACGCACGGACGCCGGATAGGAGACCCAGGAACCGCCGCGCAACACACGACGACCGCAATCACCGCCGCTCGTCCATGCCGAGCCGTCACGCGGCGCCCGTACGTAGTTCTCGTGCCAGCAGTCCGCGACCCACTCCGTCACGTTCCCACCCATGTCGTGCAGACCCCAGCCGTTCGGCGCGAACGAACCGGTCGGCGCCGTCCGATCATTGTCCCAACGACTCCGGCAGCGGCGACAATTCGCCCGGTTACGACCGAGGTCCTTGCCCCAACTGTAGCGCGTCGTCGAGCCCGCACGCGCCGCGTACTCCCACTCCGACTCGCTTGGCAAACGATACTCCTCGCCCGTCTCCCGAGATAGCCACGCCACATAGGCCGCGGCATCCTCCCAAAAGACGTTGATCACCGGACGCCGGCCGCGGCCCCAGCCCCGGTCGTTCGGGCGACGGTGACCCGTGGCCTGGACGAAGGTGTCGTACTCGTCGAAGGTGACCTCGTACTTCGACAGGGCGAATGACGGCACCTCTACCTCGTGCACCGGCCGCTCGTCGTCTCTGCAGTCTCTGCCCGACACGCAGCCCATCCGGAACCGGCCCGCCGGCACCATCACCATCTCGGGACACGTTGGACAGTCTCGGAACACCGTACCCGGCGCCCAAGGATCCACCGCTGGCGGGTCGGCTGCCGAGGTGCGCAACACCGCCAGGCGATTCGCCGCCAGCAGCCGATAGACGCCCGCTGGGTATTGACGCAGATAGGCGTCGAAATCCCCCGGATTCGTGCTCTCCCGGATCGATTCCCAGAACACGTTCTCCTGCTGCAGCCTGGCTGCCGTCGTCGCGCCGTCGCCAGCCACTGTGGTCGTCACGGGTGCCGACGCCCCGCTCAGGTAGTGCTCGCCCACCAGGGAGTGGTACTCGTGCGGGCGCTGGGCGCCATTGGTCGACGCCAATACCTGCGCCCGCACCCGGCGGAACAGCAACCCGATCTCCAGCGGCGTTTCCAGATGCGACAGCAGCGCGGCGGTGTACGGGCTGTTCCGGCCGCGACCGTCCGCCGCTGTCGTCCCCGCCGCCGCCGCATACGCCACCAGCGTCTCGTCGCCCAGGAGATCCTCGTTCAGGTCGGCGAAGCTGCCGCCGCTCACCGTGCGGGTCGCCGCCGTGCGCTGCATCGAGCGCGCCAGCGGGTTGTTCCGGCACGCATCCAGGATCACCAGCCGCAACGACGCGCCCGAGGTCGACACCAACAGGTCGTCGACCGTCACCGTCTCGAAGCGCACGTCGACGTCGCGTTCCAGGCGCGCGTCCACCGGGACGAGGTAGTTGACGCCGTCCATCTCGATGCCGTGGCCCGCGTAGAACACCAGCGAGACATCCGCGCCGCCGCTCCGCCGTGTGAACGCGCGCAACGCCTCGGTGAGCTCCACCCGGTCGGCGTCGAGCTCAGTCGTCACCTCGAACCCGAGCCGCCGCAGCGCCGTCGAGATGTCCCGGGCGTCGTTGTCCGGGTTCGGCAGGCGCCCGATGTGGGCGTAGGTGCTGTTGCCCACCACCAGCGCCACGCGGCCATCGGCCAGAACGACCGTCGGCGTCGCGAGGACCACCAACGCGAGCACCGCCGCAACGAGCGACCTCACGGCCTTCATGCCGATCATTGCACTCGTGAGCACTCTACACCTTGCACGTGAACGTACTGCCTACTGGTAGAAGTCGGAAAGTGTTCTTTTCGTGAACTCACCAGGAAATGTCCACAGACCGCCCAGGCGCAGGATGGACAGGACGTCGACCACAGCATGCAGGGGGTGTTTGGGTAGGCATCGTCGGCAAAAAGCCAGTCTGGCCGAGCGTGCGCGGAGCCGGCGTCAAGGCCGACAGCCCCGCGCAGCGGGGGCGGAGCGAAGCGACGGGCCTTGACGCCGGTGAGCACACGCGCACGCTGTTGGATTGACGATGCCGGCGGCGACCACAACATCTTGCTGTCGACTGGAGTCCAGTTTCGATCAGATCCTCGAGAGCGCCAACACTTCCCGCTGTGGCGGCGCGTGGCCGACACCGGCGCCGACCTGCTCTGGCGCATGAAGACGAACCTGCGCCTGCCGGTGTTGGAGCGCTTCGACGACGGTTCCTACCGGAGTGTGCTGCGAGGCAGCGGCCAGGACCGTCGGCGCAGTCGCGGAGAATGCCCCGTCCGGGTCGTCGAGTACAGGCTCGACGACCCGAGCGCGGTCGTCTATCGCTTGGCCACCACCCTGCTCGACCCGGCCGCCGCGCCAGCCGCCGAAATTGCTGCGCTGTACCACGAACCCTGGGAGGTGGAGACCGCCTACGACGAGTGTCAAAGACCCACATCCTCGGACTTGGTGTTGCAGGAGGTACACGGCCTGATGCTGGCGCATTGCGCCGTGCGGCGTCTGATCCACGAGGCGGCGCGCAAGGTCGACGAGGACCCGGATCGTCTCTCGTTCGTTCACGCGGTGCGGGTCGTGCGCCGCCGTGTCGAGAACCCCGGCGTTTCCCCCCTCGTCTCCGAATGATCGACTTCGTGACCGCGTGCTGGACGAGATTCTCGAAGAGCGGGTGGTCTCCAGTCGCGGCCAGAAGAAACCCCGCGGCGTCAAGCGCAAGATGATCGGCTATCCACTCCGTGGCGCCTTTACCCCTGGTTCCGAGACAACGATGCCTCGTCCGGGGCGACCCTCCGCGGCCGCGTTCCGATCAATCGTCGACAGCGACCGTTTACGACTGGCGCCGATACCTGGCGACCGTCGACTGGCATGCGGTGGAATCGACTCCACCGCCGGACCCGTCCGGAGCACACACGGTTCGCTGTCGGCCGAGGACGCCAGCATGACGATCCCTGGGAAGCTCCACCCCCAGAACCCCCCAGGATGCAGAGGAAAAGGTCCAAAAGCTAGTCGAGCGTCCTCGACACCCGAAAACCGATGTGGTTGTCCCGAGTTCCGGCGCGGAGCCTGCCGCGCGCGCCGGGACGCTGGGTCTCCGCGCGGCGGATCCACGAACCGCCGCGCAACACACGGCGGCCGCAGTCGCCCTCCCAGCAGTCCACCGTCCACTCATACAGATTCCCGACCATGTCCGAGAGACGCGCGCCGTTCGAGCCGTAGGACCCGACCGGGCACGTTCCCGTATTCCCCGTCCGTTCACTGTCGCACCCGCGTTGCGACCCCGCCGCCGCGCGGCCCCATTCCGCCTCAGTCGGCAAGCGATACGGCATGCCCGTCGTCCGACTCAGCCACGACACATACGCCTGTGCGTCGTCCCAGCTCACGCACGTCACCGGATGCCGATCCGTCTGCGGAAAACCGGGATCGCGCCACGAGTCACCATAGCAGTCGCCGGCGCCACCGCCCGTAGCCGACGCGAACGCCCGATACTCTCTCAAGGTCACCTCGTAGCGGCCCATCGCCAGGTTGCCCCCGGGCAACACCACCATCTCCGGACACTCGCCGCAGTCCCGGAACAGGTTCCCGGGTCGGCGCGACACATCGACGCCGGCCGCTGTGCCGAAGGCCGGCGCAGCACCGCCTGAGACCCGAGTGCCAGAGGCCTCCGGCGACACGGCCCCGCTCACGCGCGTGCCCACCGCTCCGGGCGGGTCGCCCGGCGAACGCAGCGCCGCCAGGCGCGCCTGCGCCAGCGCCCGAAACACCCCGTTCGGGAACTGCACCAGATACGCCTCGAACTCCGCCGGGTTCGTGCTGTCCGCGATCGACTGCCAGAACACAATCTCAGCCTGTGAACTCGCCGTCGAAGGCTGCTGTGCCGGCGGGACCGGCGCCGGCGCAGACGGCGCAATCGCCGACACTGCAGAACCAGCCCCACCGGCCATCCGCAGCGCTTCCGCGGACGGGCCGTCCAGGTACCCCGTCGACCGCGCGCCGCGCGACGACTGCCACCGCCGTATCGCCGCCCGCGTCCGCGGACCGAACAGGCCGTCCGCCCCGCCGGGATCGAAGCCTCCAGCGGCCAACCCCTGCTGGATCCGACGCCGGGCCGCCAAGTCCAGGTTCAACCCCTCCTCGACCACCGGGCTGTTGCAGCCCCACGCCCGCACGATGCAACCCGAACCGCCACCCCGTGAGCCGCACTCGGCCCGCGCCGCCTGGCGGGCGACATCGGCGGACGCATACGCTTCGGCCCACCCGAACGCCGTGCTGTCCGCGTCCTGATCGGCCGCATACGCCGCGCAGCGACCAAATGTCAGCACTACCGAACAGCCCGGGCCGCACTCGCCCAACGCCCGCTCTTGCGCCGCGGCCGCCGTCTCGTAGTCCACCGCCCAGCCCCACTGGTCGCCCTGGCGCTCGTCGATGGCCAGCGCCCCCACTGGCACCTGCGCCCCGAGGCCCACCGCCATGCCCAGGAACACGCACAGCAACAGCGAGGACCACACTGCTGACTTCATCGCGGCCTTCTCCTCTCCCGGAACATGCGCTCTTGCCTGGGAGGATCACCAGCCGCAACGACGCCCCCGCAGTCGACACCAGCAGGTCGTCCAGCGTCAGCGTCTCGAAGCGCACGTCTACGTCCCACTCCAGCCGCGCGTCCGCGGGAAGCATGTAGTTGACGGCCATCTATCTCCATGCCGTAGCCCGCGTAGAAGACCAACGAGACGTTCGCTCCCGCGCTTCGCCGCGTGAACGCGCGTAGCGCTTCGGTCAGTTCCACCCGATCGACGTCCAGCTCGGTCGTCACCTCGAATCCGAGCCGCGCCAGCGCGGCCGACATGTCCCGGGCATCGTTGTCCGGGTTCGGCAGCCGGCCGATGTGGGCCGTGCGGTCGTCCGATCATTGTGCTCGCCAGCACTCTACACCTCGCACGTGGACGTATTGCCTGCTGGCAGAAGTCGGAAAGTGTTTGTTTCGTGAACTCGCCAGAAAATGTCCCGGGTACCCATAGATCACGCAGGTGGCGGTCATTGAAGCTGCAACGGCTGGTTGCGTCCGTCCCTGCGGACTCCCCACCGTTTGCAAGTCGAGTTCGCTTCGATTGAAGGCCCTCTATATGGACGTCTCCCGGTTTGGCAAGGGACGATTCTGGCGTCTCTGGCGGACAGGTTGCAGCTCTATATCCGGCCTCTTGATGCAGGACTTGTGCCTGCCGGCCCCGATGGAATCCGCCGACCCGCACCTCACTCGCTACACGGGTTTATGCCCCGAGGGCCTTTCAGGTTTAGCGGATCGCGGTTTGACCTGTGTGCCATCACGCCCTTGTCGTTCCTTGCGCAACCTTCGACGAGCCGGCCAGTGTACTCACTGGCCGGACGATTTCGTCCGGCCATAACCAGCCCCGAGCCGGCGCGAGCGGCGAGTCGCCCGTAGGGCCGTAGCGAAGCGGAGAAGGCGGAGCCTTGACTCGCCGCTCGCAGAGGCTACTCGTCGCCCGAAGCCCCGACACCGTTCCCGATCCCCTCCGTGGTTCGCGCTTCGTGTTCCTCTCGCGGCCCGTGCTCAGGCGGGCTGGCTGACAAAGTTCGGTTCGTACTCCCGGTCATGGGCCAGCAGGGCCCAGATCGTGCGCGCTGTCTTGTGCGCCATCGCCACGGCGACGACATTCGGCGGCCGGCGCTTCGCCAGCTCGAGCTGCCATCCCGACGGCGCCTTCCCCCGAGCGAGCATCGCGCGGGCGCCATGGATCAGCAGGGTTCGCAGATAGGTGTCCCCGCGCTTTGAGATGCCGAGCATGCGCACCCGCCCGCCGGTGCCGCTGTGGCGAGGCACCAGACCCAGCCAGGCGGCAAACTCCCGGCCGGAGCTGAAGGCGCCAGGGTCGCCCATGGTGGCGACCGCGGCCGTCGCACCCAGCAAACCCACACCGGGGATCGCCGCAATCCGCTGGCTGGCCGCATTCTGCCGATGCCACACGTCCAGGCGCTGCTCGATCGTGCCGATCTCGGTGTCGAGCTCGGCCACGCGTGCCCACTGGTCCCGCAAGGTCTCGACGACGAGCATCGGTAGCCGCTCCGAGACCCGCTCGAGGGCCCCGGCCATGTCGCGCTTCATTCCGGCTCGCCCGCGCGGCATGACTTCGCCGTACTCGGCCAACAGACCCCGCAGGCCGTTGATCTGCGCGGTGCGGAACTTCACCAATTGCTGGCGCATCCGATGCAGCGCCAGAACCGCCTGTTGTTCCTCGCTCTTGACGGCAACCGTCTTGACACCGGGTTGCTGAACCGCGGTCCAAATCCCCCGCGCGTCGTGTGCATCGTTCTTGTTGCCGCCGACGAACGGCCGCACCATCTTCGCCGGCAGCAGACGGACCTCGTGGCCCAGTTCCTGCAGCCGCCGCGCCCAGTGCTGCGCGCCGCCGCACGCCTCCATGCCGACTAGTGGTCCGTCACGTGTCAACATTAGGACTATCGGGAAGCTGATCTTGAGCCGAGACAGCTTTCATGCCGGAGAAGAAGTACATCGTTCGACTCACCGCCCAGGAACGCGAGCTCTGTCTACAGACGGTCCACAAGCTCAACGGGAGCGGCGAGAAGGTGCGCCGCGCTCAGATTCTCTTGAAGGCCGATGCGGACGGACCGGGGTGGACCGACCAGCAGATTGCCGACGCCTTTTCGTGCCGCACCAAGACCGTCGAGAACATTCGCCAACGTTGCGTGCTGGAAGGGTTCGAGCGGGCGTTGGAACGCAAACGGCGGGCGTTGCCCGCGGGCCTGAAGCTGCTCGACGGCAAACAGGAGGCGCAGGTCATCGCCCTGCGTCTGGGGTCGCCCCCGAAGGACTACGCGAACTGGTCGTTGCGGCTGTTGGCGCGCCGTGTCGTCGAGTTGGGGGTCGTCGAGTCGGTCAGCCACGAAACGATCCGGCGGACGCTGAAAAAAACGAGATGACCCGGCGGAAGATCGAGTACTGGGTGATCCCGCCGGAGGCTGATGCCGAGTTCGTGGCGCACATGGAGCAGGTTCTGGATCTGTATCAGAAGCCCTACGACCCGGATTGTCCCGTCGTGTGCATGGATGATGGGGTGGACGCCTCCTCTCAACGGCATCGGAATGTGCCAAGGTGGAGCTGTTGCGACGCACCACCTGGAAGAGGAGGCATCCTATGGAGCACGCTACCATCATCGGCATCGATCTGGCGAAGCGGAGTTTTCAGTTGCACGGCGCTCGTGAGGACGGGTCGGTTGCGTTCCGCAAGAAGCTGAACCGCGACAAGGTGCTGGGCTTCATGGCGTCGCAGCCGCGATGCATCGTAGCGATGGAGGCCTGTGCGAGCTCGCACCACTGGGGCCGAGAGATCGGGAAGCTCGGTCATGAGGTGAAGCTGGTCCCGCCGATCTACGTCAAGCCGTTCGTGAAGCGCCAGAAGAACGACGCGGCCGACGCCGAGGCGATCTGCGAGGCGGCCTCTCGGCCGACGATGCGCTTTGTGGCGGTGAAGTCGCGGGAGCAGCAATCCGAAGGCATGCTGTTCCGCACGCGCGACCTGTTGGTTCGCCAGCGCACGCAGACGATCAACGCGTTGCGGGGCCACTTCGCGGAGTTCGGCGTCGTCGCGCCGCAAGGGCCTGCGCACGTGGAGCGGCTGGCGGAGGCGATTGAAGACGCCGACTCGCCGCTGCCGGGCCCGGTTCGGGAGCTGGGCGCGCTGTTGTTCGTTCAGATCGGCGACCTCGACGAGAAGATCGCGGAGCTGGAGAGGGACCTACGTGAGCGGGCGCGTGAAGACGAACGGACGGTGCGGCTGATGAGTGTGCCGGGAATCGGACCGCTGTGCGCGATGGCGATCCAGGCGTTTGCGCCGCCGCTGGAGAGCTTCCGGCGCGGGCGGGACTTCGCAGCCTGGCTGGGTCTGGTTCCCCGGCAGAGCTCGACCGGCGGGAAGCCGAAGCTGGGGAGGATATCGAAGATGGGTCAGCGCGATCTCCGGCGGCTGTTGGTCACCGGCGCGATGGCGACAGTCGGCTGGGCGGCGCGGCGCGGCACGAAGGACCCCTGGCTGGCCCGGATGCTGGCGCGCAAGCCGCGCATGCTGGTCGCGGTGGCGCTGGCCAACCGGACGGCGCGCATCGCCTGGGCGCTGATGACGAAGAAGGAGTACTACCGCGCGCCGCTGCCGACCGCCTGAGAGGCAGGAGCCGGTCCGGCGACGTCGGGAATGCGAGCAGGTCGGAAGATGGTAAGGGCAAACGGTCAACGAGACGGGGTCGGGAAAACCAGTGGTCTGTTCCAGTGCCTTCGAGCACACATGGACGATTTTGGACTCGACCCGCGTATCTCCATACGGGCCCGCGGCGCGTGAGATGCCGCAAGCAATGAGGCCGGACACACGACAGCACCTGACCGCATGCTGCGGACCATCTGACGGATCTGACGGAATGCAACTTCCCGAAACGAGGGAGAACGGGCTTCGGCCCTCGCTGCGCTCGGAGGCGTTTACCTCGCGCACGGTCGGTCGCGACTGTCAAGCCGCTGCGCGACTCCTCCGCTTGTCTGCGGCCCTCCGGACTCCCCACCGTTTTGCAAGTCGAGTTTCGCTTCGATTGAATGCCCTCGCTTCGCTCGGAGCGCGTTTACCTCGCGCACGGTCACCCGCGGCCGTCAACCCGCTGGCGCGGGTCCTCTGCTGCGCGCCGGCCCCCTGGGTGACTGCCGCGGCCGACCGTGCGGGAAATGCCCTTGCGGGCCAGCCGGAAGGCTGGCCCGTAATCTACTACAGCCGAGTGTGACACCGGCGCGCCGCTCCGTTGTCGCGGAGAAGCCATGGAACCACCACGTTCACGTTCCCGACCGCAGCCTCAAGGATCCCCCGACTCACCTGGTGGTCCCGACACGGTGCGGGTCGAAACAGACTCCATCGCGCAGCATCGCACAGGCAACGCTGAGCAGGCGGTCGGCCACCGAGCGCAGGGCGCGCGCGTGTCCGTGGCCGCGGGCACGTAGCGCCTGATACTTGTTGTGGCTAGCTGGATCGCGTTGCGCGGCGGTGCGAGCCCAATGATAGGTGGCGTCTCGCAGGCGGCCGTCGGCCGCCAGACGCCGCGTCACGATCAGGCTCTTGCCCGAACGCTTGGTGACCGGAGCCACTCCGCACAGACAGCGAAGTGCGTCATAGTCCCGCCGCTCCACGGCGTCGCCACCCTCGGCAAGCAGCGTGGCCGCGACCTTGGTGCCGATGCCGGGTACCGAGAGCAGGATGGCCGCGTCGGGCGGCTGTTTCGACGACGCTGGTTCACCCTCCGCGCTCGCGTCCGAGTCGTCCGTCGAAGCAGTCTCGGCGAGCCGCCCCAACAGTTCGTCGAGCGCACGCCGTGCGCGGTCGAGCTGGCGGTTGACCAGGACGAGGCGTTCGACGACCAGCTCCACATGCGTAACGGCGGCCTCGACTGCGCCCGGCGCAACCTTGACAGCCGGCACCCGCAACTTGGCGCGCAATGTCGCGGCATCGGTGCGGCGGATACGGTGCTGCTTCAACACCCGGGTCAGCGTCACCTCGCGAACGCGCTGCCCGGCCCGCGGCGTCGGCAGGCTCCGCCACAGGTCCAGCGCCCACGGCGCCGCGACATCGCCATCAACCGCGTCGAGGAACTGCGGGTAGTAGCGCCACAGCTGCTGCTGCATCCGATTGGCCAAGCGAACCCGCTCGCGCGACAGCTCCTCGCTCAGCCGCGACCACTCGCGCAGCTCTACGATGGTCGGGTCGGTCGGCTCCAGCCGGCGAAAACAGTGCGGGTCGGTACGCAACGCCGAGGCCAGCACCTGCGCGTCCCGACGGTCGTCCTTCGCGCCCGCCGGCGAGAGACGGTCGCGGAAGCGGTCGAGCTGCTTCGGGTTGATCGAGTGGATGGCGATGCCGTGCTCCATCAGGCTCTCGACCACCGGCCCGCGCGGCGTCTCGATCGCCACGCCGATAGCGCCCGCCGCGCCGGCCGCGAACGACAGCAACCAGTCCGCCATCGCCGACAACCCCGCGCCGCCATGCTCGAACGCCCGCTCTCCGAGCACCTCCCCGGCAGCATCGGTTACGCAAACCTGATGCTTCTGAGAACCCCAGTCGACACCAACGAACCAACCTGCCTGCAACCTGACCTCCTCGTCTGGCGAATCGAACGGGCGCGCCATCGATGCCTGTCGGTCCCTGTACCGGCGCTCAGCGGCGCAAACTCCCCACGGGGCGTCCATCGATGGCTGGCTGCCGAGGCACAAGTCCGAAGGAGGTGCTCGACGCACAGGGTGACTTTGGTAGCTCCCGGCAGCCTGCCCCGACTTCACGCGACCAACCGCGCAAGGTCAATTACAGGGTACAGGGTGACTCGCCGCTCGCGCCGGCTCGGGGCTGGTTATGGCCGGACGAAATCGTCCGGCCAGTGAGCACACTGGCCGGCTCGTCGAAGGTTGCGCAAGGAACGACAAGGCGTGATGGCACACAGGTCAAACCGCGATCCGCTAAACCTGAAAGGCCCTCGGGGCATAAACCCGTGAAGCGAGTGAGGTGCGGGTCGGCGGATTCCATCGGGGCCGGCAGGCACAAGTCCTGCATCAAGAGGCCGGATATAGAGCTGCAACCTGTCCGCCAGAGACGCCAGAAGGGTGCACGACATGAAAGTGAGGGCTTTGCCGTACCGGGGGTATTGAGCAAGCGCCGATCGGCCGATTCCTTGGGTAGGGAGGACTCCGACCATGCCCGAGGCGCAGTTGACCGAACCGCTTGATCGCGCGGCCGAAAAAGGGGGCTTGGAGGAGCTGTTCGCGGCGTTGGAGGCGGCGGTCAAGGCCGACGTCGAGGCGTTCCTCAGACGGGGGAACGCGAATGCGCAGGACTTCGAGACCCTCCTGCAGAGAGTTCACCGTCGAGCGCTCGCCACGGCGAGCCAAGCCGTGAAGACGGTTTCGGCGCCGCGTTCGTAGCCGCGTTTGCGGCTGAAGTTGCTGCGCTGCTCGGACCACGGCGGGCCGCCGCGCAGGACTTCGAGGCCCTTGAGCAGGCCCTGCGTCGTCGAGTCCTCGATCTCGCCGCGGAGGCGCTGGCGCAGTACTTCAACGCGGACGATGCCGACCCTTCGGATTCGACCGTGGCTTGCGCCTGCGGCGGAAGGGCGCGCTTTGCCGGCCGCCGCCCGAAGACCTTCATCACGCTGCTCGGGCCGCTGACGCTGGAACGGGCCTACTACCATTGCGACGTCTGCCGTACGGGGGTGTGTCCGCGCGACCGGACCCTGGGTATGCACGCCACGTCGCTGTCGCCCGGCGTGCTGCGGCTGGTGGGGCTGGCGGCCTCCGACTCCAGCTTCGCCGCAGCCAGCAACCTGTTGTGGGAACTGGCCGCGGTGCGCGTCGAGACCAAGCAGGTCGAGCGCTGCGCCGAAGCCCTGGGACGTGAGGTCGCCGCCGACGAACGCGCTGTGGCCGAAACCGTCCCCAGCCCCGCGCCGACGATGTACCTGGGGCTGGACGGCAGCGGCGTGCCGGTGCGCCCAACCGAGGTCGAAGGCCGCGGTGGCAAGCAGCCGGACGGTTCGGCCAAGACCCGCGAGGTCAAGCTGGCCACCGTGTGGACGGCCGAAGGGCGCGACACACAAGGCCGGCCCGTGCGCGACCGCGGGTCGCTCAGCTACAACGCCGCGGTCGAGAGCGCGGCCAGCCGCGACACCGACCCACAGCCGGCCGCCTTCGCCCAACGTGTCCATCGCGAGGCGCAACGGCGCGGCTTCGACACCGCGGACCGCCGGGTCGTCATCGGCGACGGCGCTGCGTGGATTTGGAACGTCGCCGCCGAGCAGTTTCCCGGCGCCATCGAGATCGTTGACATCTACCACGCCAAGCAGCACCTGTGCGACGTCGCCAAAGCCATCTACGGCCCCGGGACCGACCTGGCCGACCGTTGGGCCAGGGACCGCCGTACCGAACTCGACGCCGGCCGACTGTGCGCCGTCGTCGCAGCACTGCGCATCCATGTCGAGACCACGCCCGAGGCGCGAAAGTGCATCCACTATGTGTTCGGGAACCGACACCGCATGCGCTATCCGCAGTTCCGCGCCAAGGGCCTGTGTATCTCGTCGGGCGTCGTCGAGGCCGGATGCAAGCAGCTCGGCGCACGGCTCAAGCGCGCCGGCACGCGCTGGACGGTCGCCGGGGCCAACGCCATCATCGCCCTGCGCTGCTGCATCCTCAGTGGCCGCTTCGAGGACTTCTGGGAGCGACGTGCCGCAAATGCCGCCTGACCCTCATCGCACAATGATGTCGTGCACCCACGCCAGAATCGTCCCTTGCCAAACCGGGAGACGTCCATATAGTGGGCCATTAGCCACATCCCGTCTCGGAACGGTCTCCACCGACCGTCGCGAACCGAGAAGAATACGAACAACGTGGCTTGACTGTATGGTGGGAAGTCCTTTTGTGCTTGCCATTTCCACGCATGGCCGAGCGCCTGTCGGCACCGATACGCGAGCGTCTTGATGCGCTGATCGCCGTCGACGACGACCAGCCGCACTCGCCCCTGAACCGCATCAAGGCCAGCTCGTCGAACCCGTCGGTCGGGAACATGAAGCGGCTGCTGGCGCGGCTGGAACTGATCGAGGCGACCGGCGTGCTGGAAGTCGACGTGGGCTGGATCAACGGCAACTACCAGCGGATCCTGTTCCACAGCGTGCGCACCGCGTCAGCCGACCGGGTGCGCAGGATGGCGCCCCCACGCTGTCACCTCGCGCTCGTGTGCTTCCTGCACCAGGCGTGGCGCGACACGCTCGACCAGGCCGTCGACATGTACGGCAAGCTCCTCGACCGCAATCGGAAGCTGGTCGAAGACCGCCTCGACGACATGCTCAAGGCGCAACGCCACGCCGTCGACCGGATCGTTCAGCGCTACCGCCGGCTCGGCGCCGTGCTGCTCGATCCCCGGCGTCGGGGACGACGAGTTGCGGACCCGACTGCTGTCGACCGTGCCGGAGGAGCAGCTGCGCGAGGACCAGTCCGGTCTCGCGAACTGGACGCGGGGCGACCGCAGGGCCCGCTTCGAGCAGACGGCCGAGCGGCACGCCGGGCTGAGCCAGTTCGCCGCTCCGTTTCTGAGCCGAATGAAGTTCGTCGACGAGCAGGGCGAAGGCACCTCGCCGACCCTGGCGGCGTTGCGGGCCTACCGCGAACACCGGAGCCGTAGCGCGCTACCTGTGAATGGCCAGGTGCTTATTGGCAGATGGGCCTACGACGCAGCTGTGGACGCCAGCACTGTCACCATGAACTGCTGCGTGGCGACGGAGTTGTCAGCACCGCTCGCCGTCACGGTGATGGTCGTCACGCCCGCGGCTACCGGGGTAACCGTGACATCAGATCCTGTCACGCCGACGGTAGCGACGCTTGGCGCGGACGATAATGCTTGGTAGGTAGATGCATCCTGGAACGCGTTCGCGACGGATACCACGACCGCGTCGGCGTTCGCATTCAGCGTCTGAGCTGGTAATTTTCCTACCGCCATCACCCGGGGGCTACAGCGGACGGAGCCGGCGGGTGTAGTGTTCAATAACGTCTCAAGTGTTGTGAAGTCGTCTTCCGAGCCCCACTCATCGTCTGGCCCGTTATCCCGGTATGGCACAACGAAGTCGACGACAGAATCCCCATTGACGTCGGCGGGCGCGGCCTGTTCTCCGAAGTAGCGATCATCCCCAACGAACAATGTCGGATCCATTGCGTCAAACTGCCCGCTCCCGTTGTTGCGATAGGCTATCGGAGATTCGGTTCGTATCCTTCCCCAGCTCTTAGATACAACAAGGTCCGCGCAGCCGTCGCGGTCTACATCAGAAATCCCCAAGTCACCATCGTTGTGTAAATTATAACCATCAGAGTCATACTCTGCCGTTGTCGCGCTTTGGTCTCCCATCCTCGTGGAAGTTTCGTCAACGAAAGCAGTCCCGCCGTCATTGACCAGAACTTGAATGTAACGACCCGTCCACGGAATCACGTCCAACATGGAATCGTCGTTGCGCGGGTGCACCAGCAACAAGTCCTGGAACCCGTCGCTATTGACGTCAAAATGCGTTTGCCCGCTCACTGAAGTGTAGCCTTCGTTGAACGTCGTACGCGGAAGTTCGATGCGTGTTGGGTAGTGTCCGGTGCCGTCGTTGATCAACACGATGCTGGATTGGTTGATGGTAGATGGATCGTTACCGCGGTTCTGCGCAAGCGAGAGGTCTAGGTCGCCGTCCTTGTCTAGGTCCACGAGGATTCCTCTTAGGTGGTACCAAGACTCCGGCGGGTTGTAGCGCAGCGCAGTCGGGGCGCGTTCCTCGTCGAGCGTGAACGTACCGTCTCCGTTGTTCACTATGAAGTGGCTGGAGACGTTCTTCCCACCGATGCTATCGACCCACAGGTCGATGTCGCCGTCACCGTCGATGTCGCCTGATGTCGCCGATTTGAGATGGAGGTCAGCCGGTGCGGAGAGCCCTTTACCTGCGGGTGGCCGTAGAGCATGCTCGGCCCTGACTGCATCTGCGAGGCCCTCTGAGGACCGCAGGACACCGTCGTGACTGCTCAACCAAAGCTGTGGTGGATTGCCGTAACCCACGCTCTCCTCGCTGACGTACACGCCGATATCGAAGACCGCTAGGTCGGCCCGGCTGTCGCTGTTGAAGTCGGCCACGACCACGTATGCGTCGCGTGCCTCGATTGTCCCCTCGACCAGCTCCGGCGCGTGCGTGAAGCCGCCATCCTCTCTACCAACAAGGATGTGTAGGGATGCCTTGGTGAGCCGATCGTCTGGGACTCCATCCTCCCTGTATTCCACACGTCCACCTGCAAGGACATCGTCGCGGCCGTCTCCATTGATGTCGGCGACGGCAGCAATGAAGTCGAGTCGCCCCAACTCTGGGTTTGTGCTCACCCGTGAGAAGGATACTTGTCCCTCAACAGCCGCCGCCATCAAGAGCAATCCTCCCGCCGCAACAACCACCCTCGAATAATTCTCCCTCAATTCAGTCTCCGTCAGCCGGCAGTTCTAGCCCCCGGTTTACATAAGGCGGCCTTATCGGACCCAGCCGTTCAACGCCGCTCTGGTCCTTCATCAATCGAGCGTCCTCGCCACACGAAAACCGATGAAGTCGAGTATTCTTGGGCCACCCCTCGGGCTCCGGAAGCGAACAGCCGAACGCAGGGACGCGGGAGAGTCGACCCAGGTACCGCCGCGCAACACACGACGACTACAATCCCCGCCGCTCGTCCATACCGAGCCGTCACGCGGCGCGCGCGCGTAGTTCTCGTGCCAGCAGTCCGCCACCCACTCCGCAACGTTGCCGTGCATGTCGTGCAGACCCCAGCCGTTCGCCGCGAACGAACCGGTCGGCGCGGTCCGATCATTGTCCCAACGACTCCGGCAGCGGCGACAATTCGCCCGGTTGCGACCGATGTCCTGACCCCAACTGTAACGCGTCGTCGTGCCCGCACGCGCCGCGTACTCCCACTCCGACTCGCTCGGCAGCCGATACTCCTCGCCCGTCTCCCGAGACAGCCATGCCACATAAGCCGCGGTGTCCTCCCAAAATACGTTGATCACCGGACGGCCGCTGCGGCCCCAGCCCCGGTCGCTCGGGCGACGGTGACCCGTAGCCTGGACGAAGCGGTCGTACTCGTCGAAGGTCACTTCGTACACCCCCAGCGCGAACGAGCCGACCTCCACGTCGTGCACCGGCCGCTCGTTGTCTCTGCAGTCTCTGCCCGACACGCAGCCCATCCGGAACCGGCCCGCCGGCACCACCACCATCTCGGGACACGTTGGACAGTCTCGGAACACCGTACCCGGCGCCCAGGGATCCACCGCTGGCGCCGCTGGCGGGTCGGCTGCCGAGGTGCGCAACGCCGCCAACCGATTCGTCGCCAGCACTCGATAGACACCCGCTGGGTATTGATGCAGATAGGCTTCGAAGTCCCCCGGATTCGTACTCTCCCGAATCGATTCCCAGAAGAGGTTCTCCTGCTGCAGCCGGGCTGCCGTCGTCGCGCCGTCGCCAGCCACTGTGATCGTCATAGGCACCGTACCCGACACCCCGCTGAGGTAGTGCTCACGCACCAGCGACTGATACTCGTGTGGTCGCTGTTGACCGTTCGTCGACGCCAGCACCTGCGCCCGCACCCTGCGGAAAAGCGTCAGGATCTCAACCGGGGTCTCCAGGTGCGACAGTAGCGCCGCCGTGTAAGGGCTGTTCCGGCCCCGGCCGTCCGCCGCCGTCGTCCCCGCCGCCGCCGCATACGCCACTAGCGTCTCGTCTCCCAGCAGGTCCTCGTTCAGGTCGGCGAAGCTGCCGCCGCTCACGCTCCGGCTTGCCGCCGTGCGCTGCATCGACCGCGCCAGCGGGTTGTTCCGGCACGCGTCGAGGATCACCAGCCGCAACGACGCCCCCGCAGTCGACACCATCAGATCGTCCAGCGTCAGCGTCTCGAAGCGCACGTCCACATCGCGTTCCAGACGCGCGTCGACCGGCACGAGGTAGTTGACGCCGTCCATCTCGATGCCGTGGCCCGCGTAGAAGACCAGCGAGACATCCGTGCCAGCGCTCCGCCGCGTGAACGCGCGCAACGCGTCGGTGAGCTCCACCCGATCGGCGTCCAGCTCGGTCGTCACTTCGAACCCGAGGCGCTGCAGCGCGGCCGAGATGTCGGCCGCGTCGTTGTCCGGGTTCGGCAGCCGCCCGATGTGGGTGTAGGTGCTGTTGCCCACCACCAGCGCCACGCGGCCATCGGCCAGCGCGACCGTCGGCGCCGCAACCACGACGAACGCAAGGACCGCTAAGACGAGCGACCACACACCCCGCATTGCGCTGATCTCCCTCAAACCCGACGTAGGCCGGGGGCGCGGGCCGTTGACGCAAGCCCGCTTATCGGACCCAGGCCGTCGACGGCTCTTCGACCGGTCATTCGAGCGTCCTCGACACGCGAAAACCGACGAAGCTGTACGCAAAACTCTGGCGGAGCCCGAAGCGCTCGCCGGAATGAAGGTGTTCAGCGTCGGTGCTCCAAGCACCGCCACGCAACACACGATAGCGGCAATCGTCCCCCGAGCAGTCCTCCGTCCACTCGTACAGATTCCCGACCATGTCGAACAGACCCGCCGCGTTGGAGCCGTAGGAGCCGACCGGGCACGTTCCCTCGTTCCGCGTCCGCTCCTCGTAGCATCCCGGCTGAGATCCGGCAGCCGCCCGTTCCCATTCGGCCCCGGTCGGCAACCGATACCTCCCGCCCGTCGTCCGGCGCAGCCACGAGACGTACGCCTGCGCGTCGTCCCAACTGACGCATGTCACCGGATGGCGCTCCGTCTGCGGAAAGCCAGGGGCATACCAGGGAAACTCCATCAGTCCACTGGCGGCCACATCTGGCGTCCGCTCCGCCGCCCGTCGCCACCGCGAACGCCCGATATTCCCCTACCGTCACTTCATAGCGCCCCAGCGCCAGACCACCACCCGCCATCACCACCATCTCCGGGCACTCGTCGCAGTCCCGAAACACCGCACCGGGTTGCAGACGCGCATCGTCCTTCTTCTCACCCGTTGGGTCCGGGGCGGTCGCGGAGGCTGTATCGCTTAACGACGCGCGCAGCGCCACCAAACGCGCCTGGGCGAGCTCACTGAACACACCATCCGGGAACCGCTGCAGGTACGCCTCAAACTCCGCCGGGTTCGTGCTGTTCAGGATCGACTGCCAGAAGAGACCCTCCAGCCCCGCGGCAGCCGTCGGCGCCGCGGACGCTTGGCTCGCCGACCCCGGCTGTTGCGCCGCAGGAACCGCAGACGGCGGCAATACAGATGCAGAGTCCGGTTCGGGAGCCGGTGCTGCATCTGGCGCTGAAGCAGTCGCTACTGCATCGGCGATCACCGTCGCCGACGCGGGCGGTGCCCCGCTCAGATAGTGCTCGCCGACCAGCGAGTGATACTCGTGCGAACGCTGCTCACCGTTCGTCGACGCCAGCACCCGCGCGCGCACCCGCCGGAACAGTAGGCCGATCTCCAGCGGTTGCTCCAGATGCGCCAGCAACGCCGCCGTGTACGGGCTGTTGCGACCCCGCCCGTCCGCTGCGGTCGTGCCCGCCGCCGCCGCATACGCCACCAGCGTCTCATCGCCCAGCAGGTCCTCGTCCAGATCCCCGAAGCTCCCGTCGCTGACGCTCCGGCTCGCGAAGGTCCGCTGCATCGACCGGGCCAGCGGGTTATTCCGGCACGCATCGAGGATCACCAGCCGCAACGACGCGCCCGACGTCGAGACCAACAGGTCGTCCAGCGTCACCGTCTCGTAGCGCACGTCTACGTCCCGCTCCAAGCGCGCGTCCACCGGAAGCAGGTAGTTGACGCCGTCCATCTCGATGCCGTGGCCCGCGTAGAAGACCAACGAGACGTCCGCCCCGGCGCTCTGCCGCGTGAAGGCGCGCAGCGCCTCGGTCAATTCCACCCGGTCGGCGTCCAGCTCGGTCGTCACCTCGAACCCGAGCCGCCGCAACGACGCCGAGATGTCCCGGGCGTCGTTGTCCGGGTTCGGCAGCCGCCCGATGTGGGCGTAGGTGCTGTTGCCCACCACCAGCGCCACGCGGCCGTCGGCCAGCACGACCGTCGGCAGCGCGAGGACGACCAACGCCAGCACCGCCGCAACAAGCGACCTCACGGCCTTCATACCGATCATTGCACTCGCCCAACACTCTACACCTCGCACGTGAACGTATTGCCCACTGGCGGAAGTCGGAAAGTGTTTGTTTCGTGAACTCACCAGAAAAATGTTCCGGGTACCCACAGAGAGCACCCAGGCGCAGGCGGCGGTCACGGAGATGCAACGGCTGGTTCGCGTCCGCCCCTGCGGATGACAAGCAGCCCGCGGGCCGGGCTCAGGGGGCCACGCTCATCAGGGAATGGCCCCAAGTTGAACCTCGAAGTCACCGCGGTAGTGCAAGGTGGTCACGTCACCGCAGTAGACTTCGCCGGCGGGGGCGAAGTCCCTCTGCTCGAAGGTTCCACGGTCCTCGGTCGAGAAAGCCAGCTCGATCTCGCTGCGACCGTCGTTCTCCCACGTGATCTCGATCTGTGCGGACCGTGCGCCGGTGCGTGTGTACGACCAGTCCATGGTCGGATGATCGAAGATCCCGTCGGGCCGAACCCCGCGAACAGTGTCGGCGTCCTCGAAGTGGTAGCGGATGACGGTCCCCGGGGGCGCGGTGCAGCGCGTATGCGCCTGTCTGATGGTGACCGCTACCGTTCGGCCGACGATGCTCGCCGGCGCGATCATCGTCTCGGTCGGCGTCGGCGTCGGGCGTGTTGGTCCCCCATCGTCGCAAGCAGTTGCACCTGCGAGACACGCGCCAACCAGCAACAACCTGACAGCTCAGTCCACCATCATGGGTTACCTCACGCAGCGGGGCGACCGCCGTGGCGTCGTGTTCACCAGCGTGGCGAACACGCCGGAGTCGTCCTCGGTATGGATGACACGGTCCGGTCCCTCGTCGATGTCCACCTCGACGAAGTCGACCGCACCGTCGCCGTTGACGTCGGCCGGCGCCGCGTTGTCGCCGAAGTACCGGTCCGCGCGCAGGAACGGCTCCGGGGACATCGGTCGAAACTGGCCGCTCCCGTTGTTGAGGTAGACCATCGGCGCGTAGCGGCTCACGTCGCGCCCCGAGCGCACCATCACGAGGTCGATGCAGCCGTCGAGGTCGACATCGTGTTTTGCGAAGCGCGCGCCGCCGTTGTGCAACGGCTCGCCGTTCGGCAGGCGCTCCCGGGTCGTGTCCTCCTGCCCCTTGACCCAGGTCTCCGTCTCGTCGCCGAACCAGATGCCCCCGCCGGGCAGCGGCACCCTGCGGTTGACCAGCACCTGGATGTAGCGCCCCGTCCAGGCGAGGGCGTCCGGATCGACGTCGTCGTTCCGGGTGTTCATCAGGAACAGATCCTCGAACCCGTCGTCGTTGACGTCGAAATGCGTCAGCCAGCCGACCGCCGTGAAGCCGTCGAAGAAGCGCACCCGCGGCAGGTCGATGCGGGTCGGGTAGTACCCCGTGCCGTCGTTCACCAGGACCGTGTTGTACTGGTCGATGCTGAGCGGCCCGGGATCCCGAATGTGCCCCAGGGCAAGGTCCAGGTCGCCGTCGTTGTCGATATCCACGAAGTGTCCGCCGTCCCAGCCCCAGTACTGCGAGCCGTCCGGCGGCTGGGCATGGAGCACCGGCCTGGTGGCCCGGTTGTCCCGGTCGACGGTGAACGTCCCGTCGCCGTTGTTCACCATGAAGTGCTCCTCGACGTTGGCGCCGCCGCCGCTCTGCACCCACAGGTCCGCGTCCCCGTCGCTATCGATGTCGCCCGAGGTGGCCGACTTGATGTGCAGATCCGCAGGATTCGTGGGCGACGGTACCGGGGGCGGCCGCTGCTCGTGCTCCTGCCGCACGGCGTCGGCCAGCGCCGCCGAGTGCTCGAATCGGCCGCTCGGCATGCTGAGCAACAGTTGCGGCGGGTTGCCGTACCCGCTGCTCTCAGCCCAGACGTAGACGCCGGCGTCGAACACCGCGAAGTCGAGACGGCCGTCGCCGTTGAAGTCGTCGGTGACCGCGACCGGAGTGCGGGCCCGGATCGACGGGAGCATTTCTGCCGGCGCTAACTCGAGGCGTCCGTCACGAGTCCCGAGAAACACCTGCACCGGCGGCTTGTCCAGTCGGTCTTCGACCGTCTCGCTCCCGTCGTTCGGCTGACCGCCCGCGATGATGTCGTCGCGGCCGTCCCCGTTCAGGTCCGCCACGGCGAGGATGACCTGGATGCGGTTGAAGCCGCCCGGCGTGTCGACGCGCTCGAACGTCTGCGCATGGGCGGAACTGGAGAGCCAGCCGGCGACGAGTACCGCAGCGATTCCCCGCTGCGTCCAGCTCACCCGCACCGCCGCGAAGCCCACGAGCCCCACCGCAATACGGGCCGCCACCAGGAGCTCGAACAGCACGGTGACGATGGTCATTTCTCCTCCACAGGATCCCGGCGATGCGGCGTCGACCGGGCCGTCCCTTCAGGGTGCCGCCATGCGGTAGCCGAGCCCGCGCGCGGTGAGGATGTAGGCGGGGTGGGCCGCATCGTCCCCGAGCCTGCGGCGGAGCCTCTTGACGAAGGTGCGCACGTGCTTCGCATCGCCCCGGCGTTCTCCCCACACATCGCGCAGCAGCGAGTCATACGTCACTACCCGTCCGGCGTTGACCGACAGCGCGCGCAGCAGCTCGTACTCGGTGAGCGTGAGCTCCACGGGGCGGCCGGCCATCGTCACCCGGCGCTGCTCGTAGTCGATGGCGAGGTCGCCGAGCACGAAGGGTTCGGCGCCGACCCGCCGGCGCAACGCCGCCCGGACCCGCGCAATGAGCTCCGCCGCCGAGAAGGGCTTGACGAGGTAGTCCGCCGCGCCGGCCTCCAGCGCCCTCGCGATGGTCTCGTCGCGTCCGTAGGCCGAGATGAAGATGACCGGCAGGTCGGCCAGTTTCGGAACGCGCTGCATCAGTTCGAGGCCGTCGGTCCCGGGCAGCATCAGGTCCAGCAGGACCAGCGCGGGCCTGTGCCTCTTGACCAGGTCGACCAGCCCGTCCGACTCGCCTGTCACGACCGGGGTATAGCCCGCCTCGGCGAGTGCGTCGCGGACGTAGCGCAGCATCTCGGGGTCGTCGTCCACCACGAGGATGCGCGTCTGCTCGCGCCCGTCCCGGGGCCGCCGCGACCGGCTGCCGGCTGCGCCCGTTGCTGCGCCGTCCGCGGGCTCGTCGGCCGCCGGCACCGTGAACGTGAACGTCGTGCCTCGGCTGAGTCCGGTACTCTCGGCCCGGATGCGGCCCCCGTGCGCTTCCACCAGTCCCTTGCAGATGGCCAGGCCCAGGCCGACGCCGCCGATGTCCGGCGCCCGGTCCCCGCCGCCGGCGTCGGCGTACTTGCGGAACAGGTGCGGAAGCTGCTCCGGCGGCACGCCCCGCCCTTCGTCGGAAACCGAGATCGCGACGTGAACGCCGTCGCGCACCGCGCCGACGTGAATCGAGGACGACTCGGGAGCGTGCCGGGACGCGTTGGAGAAGAGATTGTTCAGGACCTGGACGATGCGCCGCTCGTCGGCCATCACCCGCGGCAGGTCCGGCGGCAGGTCGATGCGGACGCTCTGCCGGCCGCCGCCGCTCACGAACGTCGTCCTGGCCCGGTCGACCAGCGCGGCCACCTCCATCGGCTCGGGGTCGACCGACAGCGTGCCCGCGTCGATGCGCCCGGCGTCGAGCAGGTCGCCGATCAGGCCGTCCATGTGGTCGGCCTGCGCTTCGATGATCCGGAAGAACTGGCGCACCTCGGCCCGGTCCAGGACCCGCGCGGCGCGCAGCACGGTCGCCGACGCCCCCTTGATCGAGGTGAGCGGCGCGCGCAGCTCGTGGCTCACCATCCCCAGGAAATCGGCCCGCAACCGCTCCAGCTCCTCGAGCGGCGCCAGATCCTGCAGGGTGACCACCATCGACACGGCGGTGCCGTCGGCCGAGTGGATCGGCGTAGCGTTGACCAGCAGCGTGATGCGGCGGCCGTCGGGGACCGAGAGCACGATCTCCTCGGCGCGCACGGTCGCCGCGCCGCTGATCACCCGCTTCATCGGAAACTCCGCCAGCGCGATCTCGCGCCCGTCGGAGAACCGGCACGTGAGCCCTTCCAGCAGCTCTTCCAGTGGTGCGCCGGGCGTGCTCAGCCTGCCGGCAAGCCGCCTGGCCTCCTGGTTCAACGACACCGGACGGCCCGTCGCGGCGTCGAAGACGGCCACGCCGACCGGCGAGGTTTCCACCAGGGCCTCGAGGTCGGCCCGCGCCCGCTGCTCGGCCTGGTGCGTGCGGGCGTTGGCGATCGCGTTGGCCGCTTGCGAGGCGAACAGCACCAGGACCTCCTCGTCGTCGGCGGTGAACTCGTGTCCGCCTTCCTTCTCGGCGAGGAAGAGTCCCCGACGTGCACGCCCCGGTGACGCATCGGCGTCGCCTGCAGGGTGTTCGCCAGGACCAGGGTCGGCGTGTAGTCGAGCGAGTGGAGATACGCCTGCAGGTCCGGCACTCTGAGGGGTCCCGGAAGGTCGCGCAGGTGCTCGAAGAAGCGCATCGCGTGGGGCCACTCCATCATCTGTTGCTGCTCGGCGTCGGTGAGGCCGGAGGTGACGAAATCCTGCGGCTGCCCCGTGTCGTCGATGGTCGTGATCACCCCGTAGCGGGCCCCGGTCAGGGCGCGGGCGCTGTCGACGGTTTCGCGCAGCACGGTGTCCAGGTCGAGACTCGCGCTGATGCGCAGGACGGCGGTACTCAGGCTGGAGATGCGCTCGCGCAGCGCGTCGGTTTCCCGTCCCTGCTCGTCGCTGGCGTTCAATGGTCCCTCCTGCTTCCTGGCGCCGACGTCCGACCCGGGCTGATTCGGCCGCCCGTCATGCCGCGGCGGCTCGGTCGGGAACCCGAATCAGGAACCCGTCGACGAGGTAGGCGCCAGCAATCCTCGACGAGCGGGCTCGCCGAGCCGTTCTCGCCGCGATACGCAAAACAAATATTTTGCAAGCGTCAATGATGCGCATACGGTACATACAAAGTTCCCTGCAATCCAGAGGCGGATCGCATCGGGTCCAGTACGCAGCGGCCTCAAGCCGGGAATCGGTCCGCAGACGGCTACGTCCCCGGCGGCGAAACCCGGCAGCGGTGCGCGCCGCGCGGAGAACCGATCGCGGCTCGATGCCGTGTGGTGGCGTCTTGCGGCCGCCGGAGGCCGGTCAGGACCAACGAAGGCTCGCGAAACGGATCGACGCACTGGAAGCGACGCTTCGGGCGGAAGTCGAGCGTCTCGACGCGAAGACTGACGCGCTCGACGCCGGCATGACGTTCGAGATTGCCCGGGCTGGATCGGCGCCTGAAGGACGTGGAGGAGAGGGTCAACGCCGCGCTCGATGCCACGACGGGTCTGGTAGTGGCGCGGCTCGACGTCGTCACGGAATGCGCCGAATCGAGGACGACAGGCCGGGAGTGTCGACCAAGTACGAGAAGGTCTGAGCGCTGGTGCTCGTCACCGGCAGCATCGCCGCTACGGCAACGCGTGCGATCGTTTCCGCTGCTCTGTGCTCCTCCTTGCGCCTGCCGTGCGGGTCTACCGAAGACCAAAGGGATCTCGCAGTCGGCAGGCGCGTACGTAAACGTGCCATCACCGTGGCTGGTAAGGCTCTGGAATTCACCTTATCCGGCTGTTCCAGAAAGCGGGACCACCTCATCATGGGTTGGCTTCGCACCGGATCGGTTGCTCCGCAGTGGTGTTCACGAGCGTCACCAGCGTCGTGAAGTCGTCCCCGGTCATCCACTCTCCGTCCGGGCCGTTGTCGTGCTGCGGCACCACGAAGTCGACCACGCCATCGCCGTTCGCGTCGACCGGCGCCGCGAAGTACCCGAAGTAGCGATCGCCTCCGGCGAACGGCGCCGGAGGCATTGCCGAGAACTGCCCGCGCCCGTTGTTGAGGTAGACCAGCGGCGCATCGACGCGCACCGCCGACTTGCTGTTCGCCATGACCAGATCCGGGCAACCGTCCCGGTCGACGTCGTGCATCTGCGGCAGGGCAAAGCCCTGGGCCGTCTCGGGCGTGGTGGCGCTCTGGTCGCCCATTCTCGTCGTCGACTCGTCGCTGAAAGACCCGTCTCCAGCGTTGATCAGCACCTGGACATATCGCCCGGTGAATGGGGTCACGCCAGCCGGTCCGTCGTCGTTCCGCTCGTGGACGAGCAGAAGGTCTTGCAGGCCGTCACTATTGACGTCGAAGTCCGTCAAACCGGTCACGCGTGTGTGGCCGTCGTTGAGCCCCGGGTGCGGCAGCTCGAGGCGCGTCGTGAAATGGCCGGTGCCGTCGTTCACGAGAACGATGCTGAACTGGTTGACGTGCGTCGGGTCGAGGTCGCGCATCTGCCCGAGCGCTAGGTCGAGGTCGTCGTCGTTGTCGATGTCCACTAGGTGCCCGACCTGGTGGCGCCAGTACTCGGGGTGCGGGTTGTGCAGCAGCGTCGCCGGCGCCCGGTCGAGGTCGGAAGTGAAGCTGCCGTCCCCGTTGTTGACGATGAAATGGCTGTCGGAGTTGGCGCCGCCGCTGCTCTCGACCCAGATGTCCGGGTCGCCGTCTGCGTCGATGTCGCCGGAGGTCGCCGACTTCAAGTGCAGATCGCCGGGCTCGGCGGGTTCCTGCAGCGCGTCGGGGACCCTCGCGTGCAGATCCCGCACGGCCAGCTCGAGCGAGTTCAGTGGTCGAAGCACGCCGTCGGGGCAGCTCACGAAGAGCTGCGGTGGATTCCCGAACCCCAGGCTCCGGGCGGACTCGTAGGCGCCCTGGTCGAACACGGCCAGATCGGCCTTGCCGTCCAGGTTGAAGTCGTCCGTGACTACGACTGCGTGATGCGCCATGATCTCGCCCTCGACGAGTTCCGGCGCGTAGGCGAACGTGCCGTCGCCGCGGCTGATGAAGATGCGCACGGGTACCTTCCTCAGTCGATCGGCTGCGGTGAAATGGGGTTCGGAGTGGAACTTGTCACCCAAGAGAACGTCGTCGAGGCCGTCCCCGTTCAGGTCCGCCACGGCCAGGATGTGGTCCATCGTGCCCAGGCCGGGATGCGTCTCGACGCGCGAGAAAGTCTGCGCCGCAGCAGGAGCGACGGCCATGCAGAGGACGATCGCAGCGGTTCGAATCAGCATGTCTGACTCTCCGCGAACTAGCCGAACCGACAGTTGATCGAGAACGACGCGGACTTCCCCTGGTACCGCGCCGTGACCGTGGCGCGCATCAGGTGGTGACCGCAGGGGTCCGAGCAAACGATGCGCGCCTCGGTCGGCCGGTCCGGAAAGTCCAGGGTCACGATGTCGGACGGGCTCTCGTGCGCCTGTTGCGATGACAGGTCCTGCACCTCGACCGTCCAGTCAGCTTCCACGGCCGTCTCGGCCCCGGCACGGACCGAGTAGAGGGTCACGAACAGCGGATCGGCACTCGGCCAAGCGCCACTGAATCCATTCAACTCCTGGCCGGCGTCGTCACGGAGCACGAGCGTGAAGGCATCCACCGGCGGCTGCGGGGTCGTCGTTGGCGCCGTCGGGGAGTCTCCGCCGCAGGCGGCCAGAAGCGCCGCCGCCAGAATCGCGCTACGCAGGAGCATTGCGGTCATTCTGCTGGTCCTTCGGATTCCCGCACGCCGTCACCGGGACGAGGGAGTTGATGCCGGCCTGCCAATCCGTGTCGGAGCGCTCCGGGTCCAGCCGCCACCAGCAGCCGCTTCGGCAGCCGCAGCCGGTAGCTGACCTGCGCGCGCACGGCGCCGCGGGCCGACGCCGGCCCCAGCCTGAGGGCAGGTAGACTTGGTCCTGCCAGAGCATGCTGGCGCCCTGCGCGGCGCCCCAGCGGGTTGGGAGCGACAGCGTCAGGCCGGGTTGCTGGGCGTCTTCGCCGATGCTGACGGTTACGCTGCCGCCCTTCTCCCCGTACTGTGCCGCGGTGTACATGTCGAGTATCGCAGCGCGCCGGCGGTCGGGCCCTTCTCCTGTGCCGGTCGTAGCGTCGCCAGCGCCCGGGCGAGGTTGGAAGTGCACGCACCTGGCGGCGGTGTTCAGCATGCTGGTGACCGGATCAAGTCAACGTCGGGAACAATGCCAGCATTGGAAAGACGATCACGGTCCCGCCTCCACCGCCATTGCGCAGCCGAGCGGGCCCGCCGATACGGAACACGCCCGCATTTCATGCATTCGGAGTAGCCGATTCCCACGGCAGCCGCTTACAGTGCTTGCGAGGTGTCCGCCCGGCCCTCGGTCGAACGGTGCGCTCCAGGGCCATAGGTTGTCACGTGTGCAACTTGCGCCCCAGGTGCTCGACTGCCGCCCGCATCTCGTCGCTGGTCCACGCCGTCCAGTCGTTGTTCTGCGGCAACCCCGGTGTCCCGGCGCTGCGCCCCGAGGCGACGATCCTGACGGCCAGCTGTTCGGAGCCGTACTGCCGGCACAGGGCCAGGAATCTCGTCGTCAAGACGACCGACGGCAGCTCGTTCGCGTCCGAGCAGCGCTGCTCGCCGGTCGCGCTCTCGTCCTTGTCGCGATCTGAACGTGGTGCTGCCCAGATCGCCCCACTGGTTCTCTCGTAACCCACGACCACTCCTGCTCGATACGCCGTCATCCGCACGAGCCCGCATGCCTGGCACACGTCGGCCTCACACTCTCTGCTCGAGCGTTCCCGGTCCAACCGCCACGCGTGCCCGTTGGCTCGGTTTGGGCAGGCCGGGACCTTCAGCTTCTGGTGTGTCATCTGGTCGGGTCGACAAGGGCCTGCGCGTGCTGTGGCGAGGTCTTCGATTCCATTGCCTCGATGAGCAACTCGCGTTCACATTCCTTCCGATCTCAGTGATCGTTGACACCAAGGCAGCGGCAGACGTCAGATGTCTCCACGCGTTCGGTGTGTCCGCCCGCTGCAGAACCGCGCATCAAAGTGTAGCAATCCGTGTCTGTACAGGCCGCCGCATATACCTGCTATCAAGATGTCCACGACGTGTACCCTGCGCTTTAGCCGCTCGTCGCCGACGAATTGCCGCACCCGGCGCCGTTCACACGTTCATGAGCCCGCCTGACCAGCGCGTGCTGCGCGCTGATTCGGCCGCGGCCGCGATGCAACACCGTTGCCAGCCCGGACCCGTGACCAGCGCCCGGCACGGCGCAACCGCAGCCAAGGGTGTCATTGGAATGGTGGGCAGGCGGGCGCGACGCGGGCGAGGTGTTCAGGCTGGACCGCGCCGCGCCCTTGCGCCCCCTGACGGCGATGGCAGAGGGCGCCAACTCTCATGGCCGGCCTCGCGGGACTCGGTCGGCCGGGAATGTGCCGTTCGTCGACACTCTCGACCTGCCGTCCTCGATTCGGTGCATTTCCGTGACGAGGTACTCGAGCCGCGCCATCACCAGATCCGTCGTGGAATCGAGCGCGGCGTTGACCTTCTCCTCAACGTCCTTCAGGCGCCGGTCCAGCCGCGCAAACCTCGAACTTCAATGCTGGCGTTGAGCGCGTCGACCTTCGCGTCGAGACGCTCGACTTCCGACCGAAGCGTCGCTTCGAGTGCGTCGATCCGGTTCGCGAGCCGTTCGTTGGTCGTGACCGGCCTCCTTCGGCCGCAGGAAGCCGCCGTTCGGCGTCGAGTCGGCGATCGCTTCTGCGCGCGGCGAGCATGCAGCCGGGGTTTGCCGCCGGAACGTAGCCCTCGGCGGACCGATACCGGGTTCGAGGCCACTGCGAAACTGGACCCGATGCCACACGCCTCTGGATTGTAGGGACTCTGGCATGTACTGTATGTGCATGATTGGCGCTGCCGGAGTGTTTTTGTTGCGTATTGCAGGAGAGAACGGCTCGGGCGAGAACCGCTCATCGAGGATCGCTTGCCGGCGCCCACATCGTCGACGCGTTCCCGATTCGGGCGCCCAACCGAGCGGTCGCGGCATGAGGGGCGGCCGAATCAGCCCGGGTCGGACGTCGGCACCAGGAAGCAGGAGGGGCCATTGAACGCCAGCGATGAGCCGGGGCGGGAAGCCGACGCGCTGCGCGAGCGCATCTCCAGCCTGAGTGCCGCTGTCTTGCGCATCAGCGCGAGCCTCGACGTGGGCACCGTCCTGCGCGAGACCGTCGACAGCGCCCGCGCCCTGACCGGCGCCCGCTACGGGGTGATCACCACTATCAACGAGGCAGGGCAGCCGCAGGACTTCGTCACCTCCGGCCTGACCGCCGACGAGCAGCAACTGATGATGGAGTGGCCCCACGCGCTGCGCTTCTTCGAGCACCTGCGTGACCTTGCGGGACCGCTCAGAGTGCCGGACCTGCAGGCGTATCTCCGCTCGCTCGACTACACGCCGGCCCTGGTCCTGGCGAACACCCTGCAGGCGACGCCGATGCGTCACCGGGGCGTGCACGTCGGGGACTTCTTCCTCGCCGAGAAGGAAGGCGGACACGAGTTCACGGCCGACGACGAGGAGGTCCTGGTGCTGTTCGCCTCGCAAGCGGCCAACGCGGTCGCCAACGCCCGCACGCACGAGGCCGAGCAGCGGGCGCGGGCCGACCTCGAGGCCCTGGTGGAAACCTCGCCGGTCGGCGTGGCCGTCTTCGACGCCGCGACGGGCCGTCCGGTGTCGTTAAACCAGGAGGCCAGACGGCTTGCCGCCAGGCTGAGCACGCCCGGCGCACCACTGGAGGAGCTGCTGGAAGGGCTCACGTGCCGGTTCTCCGACGGGCGCGAGATCGCGCTGGCGGAGTTTCCGATGAAGCGGGTGATCAGCGGCGCGGCGACCGTGCGCGCCGAGGAGATCGTGCTCTCGGTCCCCGACGGCCGCCGCATCACGCTGCTGGTCAACGCCACGCCGATCCACTCGGCCGACGGCGCGGCCGTGTCGATGGTGGTCACGCTGCAGGACCTGGCGCCGCTCGAGGAGCTGGAACGGTTGCGGGCCGATTTCCTGGGCATGGTGAGCCACGAGCTGCGCGCGCCGCTCACCTCGATCAAGGGGGCGTCGGCGACCGTGCTGCGCGCGGCGCGGGTACTGGACCGGGCCGAGGTGCGCCAGTTCTTCCGGATCATCGAAGCGCAGGCCGACCACATGGACGGCCTGATCGGCGACCTGCTCGATGCGGGGCGCATCGACTCGGGCACGCTATCGATCGATCCCGAGCCGGCGGAGGTGGCCGCGCTGGTCGACCGGGCCAGGACGACGTTCGTGAGCGGCGGCGGCCGGCAGAGCGTCCGCATCGACCTGCCGCCGGACCTGCCGCGGGTGATGGCCGACGAGCGGCGCATCGTCCAGGTCCTGAACAATCTCTTCTCCAACGCGTCCCGGCACGCTCCCGAGTCGTCCTCGATTCACGTCGGCGCGGTGCGCGACGGCGTTCACGTCGCGATCTCGGTTTCCGACGAAGGGCGGGGCGTGCCGCCGGAGCAGCTTCCGCACCTGTTCCGCAAGTACGCCGACGCCGGCGGCGGGGACCGGGCGCCGGACATCGGCGGCGTCGGCCTGGGCCTGGCCATCTGCAAGGGACTGGTGGAAGCGCACGGGGGCCGCATCCGGGCCGAGAGTACCGGACTCAGCCGAGGCACGACGTTCACGTTCACGGTGCCGGCGGCCGACGAGCCCGCGGACGGCGCAGCAACGGGCGCAGCCGGCAGCCGGTCGCGGCGGCCCCGGGACGGGCGCGAGCAGACGCGCATCCTCGTGGTGGACGACGACCCCGAGATGCTGCGCTACGTCCGCGACGCGCTCGCCGAGGCGGGCTATACCCCGGTCGTGACAGGCGAGTCGGACGGGCTGGTCGACCTGGTCAAGAGGCACAGGCCCGCGCTGGTCCTGCTGGACCTGATGCTGCCCGGGACCGACGGCCTCGAACTGATGCAGCGCGTTCCGAAACTGGCCGACCTGCCGGTCATCTTCATCTCGGCCTACGGGCGTGACGAGACCATCGCCAGGGCGCTGGACGCTGGCGCGACAGACTACCTCGTCAAGCCCTTCTCGGCGGAGGAGCTGACGGCGCGGGTCCGGGCGGCGTTGCGCCGGCGGGTCGGCGCCGAACCCTTCGTGCTCGGCGACCTCGCCATCGACTACGAGCAGCGCCGGGTGACGATGGCCGGCCGCCCCGTGGAGCTCACGCTCACCGAGTACGAGCTGCTGCGCGCGCTGTCGGTCAACGCCGGACGGGTAGTGACGTATGACTCGCTGCTGCGCGATGTGTGGGGAGAACGCCGAGGCGATGCGAAGCACGTGCGCACCTTCGTCAAGAGGCTCCGCCGCAGGCTCGGGGACGATGCGGCCAGCCCCGCCTACATCCTCACCGCGCGCGGGCTCGGCTACCGCATGGCGGCACCCCAGGAGACGGTCCGGTGGATGGCACATCGTCGGAGTCCTGTGGAGGAGAAATGACCACCGTCACCGTGCCGTTCGATCTCGTGATGGCGGCCCATGTTGGTGGGGCTCGTGGGCTTCGCGGCGGTGCGGGTCAGGTGGACGCAGCAGCGGGGATTCGCTGCGGCGCTCGTCGCCGGCTGGCTCTCCAGTTCCGCCCATGCGCAGACGTTCGAGCGCGTCGACACGCCGGGCGGCTTCAACCGCATCCAGGTCATCCTCGCCGTGGCGGACCTGAACGGGGACGGCCGCGACGACATCATCGCGGGCGGCCAGCCGAACGACGGGAGCGAGACGGTCGAAGACCGACTGGACAAGCCGCCGGTGCAGGTGTTTCTCGGGACTCGTGACGGACGCCTCAAGTTAGCGCCGGCAGGAATGCTCCCGTCGATCCGGGCCCGCACTCCGGTCGCGGTCACCGACGACTTCAACGGCGACGGCCGTCTCGACTTCGCGGTGTTCGACGCCGGCGTCTACGTCTGGGCGGAGAGCAGCGGGTACGGCAACCCGCCGCAACTGTTGCTCAGCACGCCGAGCGGCCGTTTCGAGCACTCGGCGGCGCTGGCCGACGCCGTGCGGGAGGAGCACGAGCAGCGGCCGCCGCCAGTGCCCTCGCCGGACCCCGCGGATCTGCACATCAAGTCGGCGACGTCGGGCGACATCGACAACGGCGGGGACATGGACCTGTGGGTGCAGAGCGGCGGCGGCGCCAACGTCGAGGAGCACTTCATGGTGAACAACGGCGACGGGACGTTCACCGTCGACCGGGACAACCGCGCGACCAAGCCGGTGCTCCACGCCCAGCCGCCGGACGGCTCGCAGTACTGGGGCTGGGACGGCGGGCATTTCGTGGACATCGACAACGACGGCGACCTGGACCTTGTGCTGGGGCACATTCGCGATCCCGGGCCGCTCAGCATCGACCAGCACAACACGGTCCTGGTGAACGACGGCACGGGGTACTACCCGACGCGGATCGACCTACCGCGCGTGCGCTTCTTCGACGGCTTCACGGCGGTCGGCTGGCTGACGCACTTCGACGTCAACGACGACGGGTTCGAGGATCTGTTCCTGATGAACACCCGTAACGACGACGTCGATCCGGACGCCCTCGCCTGGACGGGGCGCTACATCCAGGTGCTGGTCAACCGCAGGGTGCCGCTGCCCGGCGGCGGCATATGGTTCGGCGACGAGACGGAGACCTGGGTCAAGGGGCAGGAGGACACCACCGCCGAGCGTCTGCCGAACGGCGAGCCGTTGCACAACGGCGGCGCGCGCTTCGCGAAACACGATGTCGACCTCGACGGCTGCATCGACCTCGTGATGGTGCGGTCGGGGCGCGACGTGAGCCGCTACGCGCCGATGGTCTACCTCAACAACGGGAGCGGCCAGTTTCGACCGATGTCGCCGGATGCAATTCGGCACGCGGACCGGTACTTCGGCGACAACGCGGCGCCGGCCGACGTCAACGGCGACGGTGCGGTCGACTTCGTCGAGGTGGACATCGACGAGGGACCGGACCGTGTCATCCATACCGAGGACGACTCCGGCGTGTTCGCCACGCTGGTGAACACGACGCCACGGCGGTCGCCCCGCTGCGTGAGGTAACCCATGATGGTGGACTGAGCTGTCAGGTTGTTGCTGGTTGGCGCGTGTCTCGCAGGTGCAACTGCTTGCGACGATGGGGGACCAACACGCCCGACGCCGACGCCGACCGAGACGATGATCGCGCCGGCGAGCATCGTCGGCCGAACGGTAGCGGTCACCATCAGACAGGTGCATACGCGGTGCACTGCGCCCCCGGGGACCGTCATCCGCTACCGCTTCGAGGACGCCGACACGGTCCGTGGGGTGCGGCCCGACGGGATCTTCGATGATCCGACCATGGACTGGTCGTACACGCGCACCGGTGCACGGTCCGCGCAGATCGAGATCACGTGGGAGAACGACGGTCGCAGCCAGATCGGGCTCACGTTTTCAGTCGAGGACCGGGGAACCTTCGAGCAGCGGGACTTCGCCCCCGCCGGCGAAGTCTACTGCGGTGACGTGACCACCTTGCACTACCGCGGTGACTTCGAGGTTCAACTTGGGGCCATTCCCTGATGAGCGTGGCCCCCTGAGCCCGGCCCGCGGGCTGCTTGTCATCCGCAGGGGCGGACGCGAACCAGCCGTTGCATCTCCGTGACCGCCGCCTGCGCCTGGGTGCTCTCTGTGGGTACCCGGAACATTTTTCTGGTGAGTTCACGAAACAAACACTTTCCGACTTCCGCCAGTGGGCAATACGTTCACGTGCGAGGTGTAGAGTGTTGGGCGAGTGCAATGATCGGTATGAAGGCCGTGAGGTCGCTTGTTGCGGCGGTGCTGGCGTTGGTCGTCCTCGCGCTGCCGACGGTCGTGCTGGCCGACGGCCGCGTGGCGCTGGTAGTGGACAAATAGCAGCTACGCCCACATCGGCCGGCTGCCGAGCCCGGACAACGATGCCCGGGACATGTCGGCCGCGCAGCTACGCCCACATCGGCCGGCTGCCGAGCCCGGACAACGATGCCCGGGACATGTCGGCCGCGCAGCTCAATGACGAGCAGTGCGCGTGGGAAGTGTTGCGAATCCCGCCGATTCGTCGCCGGCTCGACCACCCTTGATGAGAGGAACCTCTTGATGTCGACGCACGCACACGCACGGTCGTTCATGCTGCTGGTTGTCTGGCTGGCGGCCGCCGGCGCCGCGATGCTGGGCGGCGCCGCGCCGGCCCACGCGCAGGCAGCCGCGGGCGACGCGCGAGTGTTCATCACCCTCAACGGCGGCCTGCAGACGCAGACCCGTGGCTTCTCCGAGGACATCGCCTTCCCCGAGACCGGAGGGGTGTACCGCGAAGTCGTGTCGGGGGCCGCGGCGCAGGAGATGGCCAGCTTCGAGAGCAATTACCGCTTCGAGAACCCCACGCTCCTTGACGTGAGCGGCGCGGTGCGCGTTGCACCGTACTTCGGCCTCGGGGTCGGCGTGTCGCGCTTCATGATCGACGAGACCGCCCGCGTGTCCGCGCAGGTCCCGCACCCGATCTTCTTCAACCGGGACCGCTCGATCTCCGGAGCGTCGCCGCCCCTCACCCGCCGGGAAACGGCCGTCCACCTGGTGGCACTGATCGTGGTGCCGATCACCCGCTCGTTCACGGTGACCGGGTTCGGCGGACCCACGCTCTTCGACGTGGAGCAACCGCTCGTCACCGACGTGAACTTCACCCACGCCTATCCCTACGACGCGGCCACGTTCTCCAGTGCGGTCACCAGCCCGAATACCGCCGACACCGTCGGATTCAACGTCGGGGTCGATGTCGCGTTCTACTTCACCGACAACGTCGGTGTCGGTTGGCTTACCCGGTACAGCCGGGCCATGGCGGAGCTTCCGTCCGCCAGCGGCGAGACGCTGGACATTGAGGTTGGTGGGCTGCATACCGCGGTGGGCCTGCGGGTTCGCTTCTGAACGCGGCGCCGTACCGAAACCGATGCCTGACAAACCTGACGCAGGGAGATCGACACGCAATGACAACCGCGCCACGACTCGCGATCGCCTCGGCCCTCATCGGGGCCGCACTCCTGACCACGGAACAGGACGCGGCGTTCCAGGCCCAGGAATCTGCCACGTCGCAGGAATCCGCTGTACTCTCCATCTTCGCCGGACAAGCGTCGGGCGTCGACGAGCTTCGGCAGTGGGACGCGACGGTCGACGGCCTGACCCGAACCGGCGACCTCGTCGTCATGTCCCGGCTGGCCGACGCCTCGCTGGAGGGACGCACCCACGAGTATCTCGGGCAGCACTACGCCGGTGTTCCGGTGTTCGGGGGCGGCGTGTCCCGGCAGTTCGACGCTGCCGGGGTCACCGCGTCGCTGTTCGGGACGCTGTACCCGGAAATCGACATGAGCACTGCGCCTGCGCTGTCCGGCGCGGAGGTCGCCGCGCTGCTCGAAGGGATGCACGGCGGGGAGGTCCTCGCCGGAGGGCAGCCGCTGCTCGGCATTCTGCCTCTGCCGGGCGGTTCGCACGCGCTGGCCTACTACGTTCCGATGAGCGATGGTTACTTCTACTTCGCCGACGCCGCTGACGGCGGGGTTCTGTTCCGCCTGAACGCGGTCAAGCAACAGTCGGCGATCGGAGCCGGCGCGGATTCCCAGGGGAACGACAGGAAGCTCGGCACGACGCAGGCGGGCGACCGCTTCCAGGCACACGACCGGCTGCGCCCGGCGGAGGTGGTCACGCTGGACGTCCGGTTCAACTACGAGCGCTACCGGCGTCTGATCGTCGATCACTTCTTCGACGGGCTGCCGCCCGATGAGCCGGTCTGGACCGCGGAGGACTACGCGACCGACGCGGACAACGAGTGGGACGACCCGACCGTGGTCGAAGCCCAGGCCTTCACCGGCTGGTTCTACGACTACTTCTCCGCGCGGCACGGCTGGGAGGGCATCGACGGCGCGAACGGCCGCACCATCAGCATGGTCAACGTCGACTTCTCCGCGCGGCACGGCTGGGAGGGCATCGACGGCGCGAACGGCCGCACCATCAGCATGGTCAACGTCGACTTCGCGAATGCTGCTTTCTGGCGCCCGCCGTTCGGCCCGGAAGGCAACGGCGTGGCCGTGTACGGCCGGTGGATCGACGAAACGGGCGAGGAGCCGTACACGGTCCTCGACATCGTCGGGCACGAGCTGATGCACGGCGTGACGCACTTCGCGGTGAGCAATCGTACGGGAAGCCCTCTCGGGCTCTGGAACGTCGTCCCGATCGGCACCAGACTCGGCCCGAAGAGCTTCACGGACAGCACGGGCAAGACCCACAACTGCGACACCGCACGATTCCCCGGCCTGGTGCAGAGCCGGGAGGGGCTAGACATCGGCCTGTTGCCCGCCTGGTGCGTCGACGGCCGGTTCGTGCTGGCCTACTCGGGTGACGGCGCCATCCACGAGGGCTATTCCGACATCTTCGGCGAATCCCTGGGGTTCTATTACGAAGACGAGGGCGTCTCGGCCGACTATCTCGTGGGTGGCGACCTCAAGGAAGGCCCCGATCGTTCCATAATCGATCCCAAGTCGATCCTGGACGGTTTCCATCCGGATGCATACGCCGACCGCTATGAGTTCGCCCTCACCCGGGGTGGAGCGTTCGAGTGGGACTACTCCGGGCACATCTTCGTCCGCGGCGAGTACTTCGGCAGTTTCCGCAACGATGCGTTCGGCTACGGCGGCGCCCACTGGAACTCGCTGATCCTCAGCCACGCCTTCTACCTGGCCATCGAAGGCGGGACGCACCGCACCAGCGGCATGACAGTCGAAGGCGTCGGCGGCGCCAACCGGGCGGAGATCGAGCACATCTTCTTCCGTGCGGTGCGGGACCTGATGCCGGCCACGGCGTCGTTGCCGACCGCTGCGGTCCTCCTGCGTCAGTCGGCGGCCGACCTCGCTCCGGGCGGAGATGCCCAATGGGCGGTCGAGCAGGCGCTGCGCGCGGTCGGACTGTAGGCGAACGCGCGAGTGCAGCAGGCAGGAGCCAATGAGACTGCCCCGCCGCACGTCGAGGCTGTCCGGCGTCTACACCGTGCGGCTCGCGAGCGAATCGGGGCGAGCTCCGGCTACGACCGAAGATTTGGTCGTCCCGCGACGCAGCGAGCCCCGCGGGTCTGACTAGTACTAACCAGGTACACCTGAAAGCTGGCGCCGCCGCGGCCGCGGCCCGCTGCCGGACTGCTCGACAAGCGCTCATCAGCCTCGATGATCGGCGTCGCATCGCCAACAGGGCGCGTAGTGTGTACAAAATCCGCACTTCGGCCGGACAAGGCAGCTAACCAGGTACACCTGAAAGCTGGCGCCGCCGCGGCCGCGGCCCGCTGCCGGACTGCTCGACAAGCGCTCATCAGCCTCGATGATCGGCGTCGCATCGCCAACAGGGCGCGTAGTGTGTACAAAATCCGCACTTCGGCCGGACAAGGCAGCTAACAGCCCGTGGCGGTGCGCCGTGAGAAGGCGCCATTCTTCAGCGGGTGCGAATCCCGCCCGGCAACTGTCGTGTGTGGACGCCTCCCCGATTGTCAAGCCTTTCTGAGTCACCTCGTTCTGCACGTGCGTGCTCTCGAGGTTGTCCGCGACAACGGAGCGGCGCGCCAAAGTCTCGCGCTTGCTCCCGTTGAACGAGGGCCAGCCTTCCGGCTGGCCCGCAAGGTCTTCCCGCACGGTCGGCCGCGGCAGTCACCCTGTACCCTGTAATTGACCTTGCGCGGTTGGTCGCGTGAAGTCGGGGCAGGCTGCCGGGAGCTACCAAAGTCACCCTGTGCGTCGAGCACCTCCTTCGGACTTGTGCCTCGGCAGCCAGCCATCGATGGACGCCCCGTGGGGAGTTTGCGCCGCTGAGCGCCGGTACAGGGACCGACAGGCATCGATGGCGCGCCCGTTCGATTCGCCAGACGAGGAGGTCAGGTTGCAGGCAGGTTGGTTCGTTGGTGTCGACTGGGGTTCTCAGAAGCATCAGGTTTGCGTAACCGATGCTGCCGGGGAGGTGCTCGGAGAGCGGGCGTTCGAGCATGGCGGCGCGGGGTTGTCGGCGATGGCGGACTGGTTGCTGTCGTTCGCGGCCGGCGCGGCGGGCGCTATCGGCGTGGCGATCGAGACGCCGCGCGGGCCGGTGGTCGAGAGCCTGATGGAGCACGGCATCGCCATCCACTCGATCAACCCGAAGCAGCTCGACCGCTTCCGCGACCGTCTCTCGCCGGCGGGCGCGAAGGACGACCGTCGGGACGCGCAGGTGCTGGCCTCGGCGTTGCGTACCGACCCGCACTGTTTTCGCCGGCTGGAGCCGACCGACCCGACCATCGTAGAGCTGCGCGAGTGGTCGCGGCTGAGCGAGGAGCTGTCGCGCGAGCGGGTTCGCTTGGCCAATCGGATGCAGCAGCAGCTGTGGCGCTACTACCCGCAGTTCCTCGACGCGGTTGATGGCGATGTCGCGGCGCCGTGGGCGCTGGACCTGTGGCGGAGCCTGCCGACGCCGCGGGCCGGGCAGCGCGTTCGCGAGGTGACGCTGACCCGGGTGTTGAAGCAGCACCGTATCCGCCGCACCGATGCCGCGACATTGCGCGCCAAGTTGCGGGTGCCGGCTGTCAAGGTTGCGCCGGGCGCAGTCGAGGCCGCCGTTACGCATGTGGAGCTGGTCGTCGAACGCCTCGTCCTGGTCAACCGCCAGCTCGACCGCGCACGGCGTGCGCTCGACGAACTGTTGGGGCGGCTCGCCGAGACTGCTTCGACGGACGACTCGGACGCGAGCGCGGAGGGTGAACCAGCGTCGTCGAAACAGCCGCCCGACGCGGCCATCCTGCTCTCGGTACCCGGCATCGGCACCAAGGTCGCGGCCACGCTGCTTGCCGAGGGTGGCGACGCCGTGGAGCGGCGGGACTATGACGCACTTCGCTGTCTGTGCGGAGTGGCTCCGGTCACCAAGCGTTCGGGCAAGAGCCTGATCGTGACGCGGCGTCTGGCGGCCGACGGCCGCCTGCGAGACGCCACCTATCATTGGGCTCGCACCGCCGCGCAACGCGATCCAGCTAGCCACAACAAGTATCAGGCGCTACGTGCCCGCGGCCACGGACACGCGCGCGCCCTGCGCTCGGTGGCCGACCGCCTGCTCAGCGTTGCCTGTGCGATGCTGCGCGATGGAGTCTGTTTCGACCCGCACCGTGTCGGGACCACCAGGTGAGTCGGGGGATCCTTGAGGCTGCGGTCGGGAACGTGAACGTGGTGGTTCCATGGCTTCTCCGCGACAACGGAGCGGCGCGCCGGTGTCACACTCGGCTGTAGTAGATTACGGGCCAGCCTTCCGGCTGGCCCGCAAGGGCATTTCCCGCACGGTCGGCCGCGGCAGTCACCCAGGGGGCCGGCGCGCAGCAGAGGACCCGCGCCAGCGGGTTGACGGCCGCGGGTGACCGTGCGCGAGGTAAACGCGCTCCGAGCGAAGCGAGGGCATTCAATCGAAGCGAAACTCGACTTGCAAAACGGTGGGGAGTCCGGAGGGCCGCAACAGAGTGGAGGAGCCGCGAAGCGACTTGACGGCCGCGGCCGAGCGTGCGCGAGGTAGATGCTTCCGAGCGCAGCGAATGGTATGGACGTCTCCCGTTCACTGATGCCAAGAGGCGAGGGTCGAGATGGACCCTCGCGGGCCGACGGCATCATAGTGCCAAGGGGGGAAGACGCGAGGTCTTCCCGGGCAACCGGAGGGTCCAACATGCAGGGTAGCAGAACGGTGGTCGGCGTAGACATTGCGAAGCGGGTGTTTCAGTTGCACTGGGTCGACGTAGAGACGGGCGAGATCACGGAGCGGCGGCTGACGCGGGCGAAGTCCCTGGAGCATTTCGCGAATCGGGCGCCGTGCCTGGTCGGCATGGAAGCGTGCGGCGGCGCGCAGCACTGGGCGCGGCGGCTGCAGGAGCTGGGCCACGAGGTCCGTCTGCTGCCGGCGAAGATGGTGCGGCCGTTCGTCGGCGGCAACAAGAACGATGCACACGACGCGCGGGGGATTTGGACCGCCGTTCAGCAACCCGGTGTCAGGACGGTTGCCGTCAAGAGCGAGGAACAACAGGCGGTTCTGGCGCTGCACCGGATGCGCCAGCAGTTGGTGAAGTTCCGCACCGCGCAGATCAACGGGCTGCGGGGTCTGTTGGCCGAGTACGGCGAAGTCATGCCGCGCGGGCGAGCCGGAATGAAGCGCGACATGGCCGGGGCTCTCGAGCGGGTCTCGGAGCGGCTACCGATGCTCGTCGTCGAGACCTTGCGGGACCAGTGGGCACGCGTGGCCGAGCTCGACACTGAGATCGGCACGATCGAGCAGCGCCTGGACGTGTGGCATCGGCAGAATGCGGCCAGCCAGCGGATTGCGGCGATCCCCGGTGTGGGCTTGCTGGGTGCGACGGCCGCGGTCGCCACGATGGGCGATCCTGGCGCCTTCAGGTCTGGCCGGGAGTTTGCCGCCTGGCTGGGTCTGGTGCCTCGCCACACCGGCACGGGCGGGCGGGTACGGATGCTCGGCATCTCGAAGCGCGGGGACACCTATCTGCGAACCCTGCTGATCCATGGCGCTCGCGCGATGCTCGCTCGGGGGAAGGCTCCGTCGGTATGGCAGCTCGAGCTGGCGAAGCGCCGGCCGCCGAATGTCGTCGCCGTGGCGATGGCGCACAAGACGGCCCGCACGATCTGGGCCCTGCTGGCCCATGACCGGGAGTACGAACCGAACTTTGTCAGCCAGCCCGCCTGAGCACGGGGCCGCGAGAGGAACACGAAGCGCGAACCACGGAGGGGATCGGGAACGGTGTCGGGGCTTCGGGCGACGAGTAGCCTCTGCGAGCGGCGAGTCAAGGCTCCGCCTTCTCCGCTTCGCTACGGCCCTACGGGCGACTCCCCGCTCGCGCCGGCTCGGGGCTGGTTATGGCCGGACGAAATCGTCCGGCCAGTGAGTACACCGGCCGGCTCGTCGAAGGTTGCGCAAGGTACGACAAGGCGTGATGGCACACAGGTCAGACCGCGATCCGCTAAACCTGAAAGGCCCTCGGGCTACAAGCCCGTGCAGCGAATGAGGTGCGGGTCGGCGGATTCCATCGGGGCCGGCAGGCGCAAGTCCTGCACCAACAGGCCGGATATAGAGCCGCAACCTGTCGGCCAAGCACGCCAGAATCGTCTCTTGCCAAACCGGGAGACGTCCATATAGAGGGCCTTCATTCACTGAGTACGGTCGATGACAGCGCAGAGAACGCGGACTTACGAATTCGGCAACACCGGTTCTAGCGGATGCCCCCCGTCGTATCCGAGAACGTCGAGAGGCCACCTCATGCTGCGGACTGCCGGTGCCTGGCGTAAGCCCGTGACGACGCGAGTCGGCGCCGGCGATCCGGGCCCAACATCTCCTCGATCCAGCGCGCTTGACACATGGATACTCCGTTGTCGCGGAGCACCACAGAAGCAGACCGAGCGCAGCGGAATAGGTTCAGAAAACGCGTGCATTTTCGGAGGCGTCCACACACGACCGCAGGCTCAGAGAATCGGCCACCCGCCACGCAATCCCGCGCTCCGAAGACAAGCCCTCGAAGTAGCCGATCAACAGCATCCGGAAATACCGCCCAGGACGCAGGCTCGGCCGCCCCAACCGCGCCGCGTAGAACACCGCGCACAGCTGCTCGACGTAGGCGTCGAAGCCGGCCTCCTCCAGGACCCGATTCAGACGCTCGAAGAAGGGATGTCCGTCGTTCGTCGGCAAATCCGCCGTCGTCACCCAGAGCGGCGACCCCTGTCGTGCTGTCCGTCTCTTGCCCATCGCCATGGGTCTTCAGTGTACGGGATGAGATCGCGCAGGGACCAAGCCGGACCCGCGACTTTCGCCACGGGCTGTTTGGGGGGGTGGACGGGGTGGACAGCAACCATGAGCGAGGCATCGTGGTTCCCAGTGGTGAAGGTCCCCCAAGTCAACGTAACCGGGCTTATTCGACGCAGGTCCTCAGCGCCGCTCGAGGGCCGGCGCAGGCGGACCGCTGAGCGCTGGTCGGGGCCGTCTGGAGTTCCAGGCCTGGCCGCTGGCGTCGACCGAGACGAACGGTGGGTCACGCTCGTGGTCCTGGGCGGGCTGCGCCGCGCCGAGATCGCCGCGCTGACCTGGGCCGACCGTCGCGCCGCCGGCCAAGCCAGCGCGTGGTCCAGGCGCCCGCGGGCGTCGCCGATGCGGTGGAACGGGCCAGAGGAAATTGTTCACCCTCTGAACAATTTCCGATATCATCCGGGTGAGGGAGGATCACCCCACCGTGACACGAACGGAGCAATGGATTGCGTTCGCGGCGCTCGCCGCGACCGTGCTCGGCGCGGCATTCTACCTCGGGTCCATGATGGCGACCGAGGCCGATGTCGCGGGCCTCCGGCAAGAGATGCGGGAGATGCTCGAGCGGTCCGAGGCGCAAATGCAGGAACTCCGCGGATACCTGGTCGACCACCTCGACGGCCACGCCAACTAGATCGCGCCCCGCCCGCGATGGGTGGCGGTGCCCCCGGCTCGGGCTTGGCACGCCACGTAGCGACTCGGCATTTTTCTGCAGCAGGTTCGTCTTGCGCAGGCGATTAGTCTTTGATGCAGAACTGCAACGCCAAGAACGGCGGCATGTTGTTGTGTGGCGCGTTTACCTCCGGCAGGAGTGGTCTCCTCCCGAGGTCTGCCGCAGTCTCGGTATCAACGCCACACGAGGTTCGAAAAGATCGCCTCCGGGGCGTAACTCTCCCCGACCGGCGGCGACTCGGCCGATCCGGCCAATGCGCACAGGACCGGCGCTCGAGCGCGGCCGACGGGTGGCCGGCGCGGCAGTGGACCGGGGCGCGGGCAGGACCAGAAGCACCCTCGACGGGGTCATCATGCCGACCTACCGCGCCTCGGTGGCGTCGGTCTCAGGCCTCGTCCGGCAGGGATCGCGAACCTCCATCCTTATACTCAAGAACAGGAGAACGCGTGCGAAGGACAGAAACCGACTTGACCGGTGAATCCGACGGTCTGGCAAGGCGTGGGCTGGAAATTCTCTACGCCAAACCCGGAGGGAATGGCGACGTGCCGGATGTGGCGGAGCACGACCTGACCGGAGAACTGCGGGAACGGTACTGGATTGGTCAGGCGGCAGACGCGGGCATCAAGAAGACCTGGGCGGGTGTAGGGCTCACCATGCCGTGGGCAATTGAACGGAGCGATTTGGGTAGGAATAGGAACGAACCTGGCGACGGCTTCCGCTATGTAGTCCGGGGCGGAATAGGAGGGATGGAGGGACGTGCCGAGTGGTTCGAGGTGACCGAGGTCTTCGAGGGCGTGGAAGCCAAAGACGTCGAAGCGTTCATGCGCCTCAAGAACGGCGGGAAGGGCTATCCCGGCTTCGACCCGGCGAGATTTGTAAGGGAGCTGAACTTCGGCATGCCCGGCCGCGCAGCGCAGCGGCGAGCCGCTGACAAGGTGATCGCGGCCGTGGAGAGGAAGCTGGCGAAGTCGTCCTACGAAGGCCTTTGGCGGCCGTACGGATACGGCACCCTGATCGTGGGCTTACCCTTATGGTTCGCGACCTACTACCCACTGGACCCACTGCGGGTCGAGAATGTCGTCGATGACTTCATGACACGCATCCTGATCGGCCTTCAGCCGTACGAGGAGCGATTGCGGAAGAAAGGCGGCTCTCCTGAAAGAGGTGTGGGTGGGTTGAGGCCGGTCGGCGGGGCGCCGGGATGAGGCCCTCGCTACGCTCGGAGCGCGTTCACCACGCACGGTCGGTCCCGGCCGTCAACCCGCTTCGCGGGTCCTTCACTGCGTTTCGGTCCTCCGGATGACTGCCGCGACCAACCGTGCGGGAGTCCCTTGCAGGCCAGCCGGAAGGCTGGCCCGCAATCTACTGGCTGAAATGCGATGTCGGCGCGCCGCTCCGGTGTCGCGGACGACCGCCCGCAACGCCCGAACCGGGGTCGCTCGGCAGGGCTTGGCGGGCGCGGTATCGAGCGGTGCAAGCGGTTGCAGAACGCAGGGGCTTCCTGGTCTCATTGGCGTGTTCCAAAACGACCAGCGAGGAGGAGAGCCCCATGCGTGTGACCACACTACTACGACGGTTGCTGGGTGTCACCCAAATGCACGTCCGGGATGCACACGTCGCGGGCGACGGCCCGTTGTCGGTCTGGGTACGGCCGTCGTGGCGGCGGTCGCGGTGTGGGACCTGCGGTCGGCGGGGGCCGCGCTACGACCGGCGCCCGTCGCGGCAGTGGCGTCACCTGCCGTGGGGGCGGACGCCGGTGTGGCTGCAGTATGCGCCGTGGCGGGTGTCGTGCCGACAGTGCGGCGTGCGGGTGGAGCGGGTGCCGTGGGCGGCGGGCAGCAGCGTGTTCACGGCGCCGTTCGAAGAACTGGCGGCGTATCTGGCGCAGGTGACCGACCGGACGACGGTCAGTCGCGCGTTGGGGATTTCGTGGCAGGCAGTCGGGAACATTGTCGAGCGGGTGGTGTCGCGGCGGCTGGACCCGGAGCGGCTCGCCGGGCTGCGGCGCATCGGGGTCGATGAGTTCAGCTATCGCAAACGGCATCACTATCTGACGGTGGTCGTCGACCACGACAAGCGGCGGGTGGTGTGGGCCGGCAAGGGACGCAGCGCCGAGACGCTGGAGAAGTTCTTCGACCTGCTGGGACCGTCCGGCTGCGAACAGATTGTGTTGGTGACGGCGGACCTGGCCGCCAGTTGGCAGAAAGCGTTGCGGGCAAAGGTGCCGCACGCCGAGGTGGTCTTCGACCGGTTCCATGTGGAACGGCTTGCCTCGGACGCGGTCGACGAGGTCCGGCGGGCGGAGCAACGGCACCTGGGCGCCAAGGCGGCCAAGACGCTCAAGGGGTCGCGCTTCTGCCTGCTGAAACACCCGGCGCGGCTCAAGCCCGGGGAGAAGCGACGCCTGGCGGCGCTACGTCGCCAGAATCGTGCCCTCGATCGCGCCTACGAGTTGAAGGAGTACCTCGCGATCATCCTCGAAGCAGGCCACGCCGGACGAGGCGCCCGACATGCTCGACCAGTGGCTGGCGTGGGCGGCGCGGTCGCGTCTGGCGCCGTTCGTCAAGCTGGCGCGGACGATCCGCAAGCACGCGGCCGGCATCCTGGCCTACCTGGACACGAAGATGACCAACGGGCCGGTCGAAGGCTTCAACAACAAGCTGCGGGTGATCGCCCGCCGCGCCTACGGATTCCACTCGCATGGCGCGCTCATCTCGATGCTGTTTCTCTGTTGCGGCGGCATCGAATTGGCGCCACCTCTACCCACACGTGTTTGAGGAGATTCAGAAAGGCTGCCCCTTTTGGCGAATCGTGATCGTCTGGAACGCGTCCGTGGAGAGCATGCGGAAGTGGACCGGCAAGGCGAGACTGGACTTCTATCGCGACCCCGCCTACTGGCCTATGGGCGAGCTGACAGCCGGCGGCGGACTAATGATGCCCCTGCTGCTTGACCTAGTGAAAGAATCTGAACAGGCGCTACCGACCGTCCGGTACCTACATGCAGTGCGGACCGAGAAGCGAGAGAACGAACGGCACCTTCAGCTGCCAGCCGCGGTGGCTACGGTGATGAAGCGACTCGACGAATACTCGGAGCGCCACCGGGCGAGCCGATTGACGCGGATCAGGTGGCATGTAACGCATCGGCTCCTCGCGTTGTTGTGTTTCGTCCAGGCATATGGGCTCGGCAGCCTAGAACGCTTGGTCGTTGCCCGCCTGTCTCCACGCCGCTGGATCGCACATGTCGCGAGACGGCGGCGCGCACTGAGGCTCTATCGCGCCAGCCGATCTAGGGACAGTGATCGATACAAAGTTATCAACTTGATCGGGGTAACAGTTTGTAATTCCATTCCCCGTGAAACTCATCGGGGACCAGCGCGAGCGCGTCCATCTGTTCCTTGGTCACCGTAACGCCCGTGGGATACTCCCCAACGTCGAGTTCGGCCCGGACCTGGAGCCCAGTTGCCGTCCGGACGTTCCCGATGCGGTCGACGATGGTCTCATACGTCGTCAGCGGCGTGCCGCGCCAGTTCGCCGTGATGTGACAGAAGAGCCGGTGCTCGATCTTGTTCCACTTGCTGGTCCCCGGTGGAAAATGACTCACCTCGATGGTCAGGCCCGTCTCGTCGGCCAACTGCTGAAGCTCATGCTTCCAGGCGCGAGACCGATACCCGTTGCTCCCGCCCGCATCGGCGGTGATGAACAGGGTCGTGGCCTCGGGATAGGCGCCGCAACCCATCTGATGCCACCACTGCCGAATCGACGCCACCGCGAACGCCGGTGTGTCGTGGTCCCAGCCCACGCTCACCCAGGCTTCGTTGCGCGCCATGTCGTAGACGCCGTACGGAATCGCCTTGCCCTCGGCGTCGGTCGGGAAATCATGCACCAGCACCGGAGGCGGCGTGCCCTTCGGCTGCCATTCCCGCCCGCCGTTCTTGAAGTTCCCGACCAGTTCTTTCTTCTTCGTGTCGACCGAAATCACCGGCTGGCCGGCACGCAGATGCTCGTCCGCGGTCTGGTTGATGTGCTCGAACTGCGCGTTGCGGTCCGGATGCGTGGCGCCCTCCTGCCGCTTGCGCGGCGATTGCAGCCGGTAGCCCAGGCGGTGCAGCAGCCGGCCCACAGTGGTCGAACTCACCCGCCACCCCTGCTCGGTCAGCGCCGCCGCCAGCTTCGCGCGACTCTTGCACGTCCAGCGCAGCGGTGAGGTCGGGTCGCCGCGCGTGAGCGGATCCACAAGCGCTTCGAGCGCGGCCTGGATGCCGGGTTGATCCTGCTGGATGCGCGGACGTCCGGCGCCCGGGCATCGGATGCGGTCCGTCGGCGCCTCGCCCCGCGCAATTTCCCGACGCCCCTTGCGAATCGTCTCCCGCGCCAGACCCGTGGCCGATGAGACCAGCGCGTCGCCGCCATAGCCGATGGCCAGCGACTCGGCTGCCGCCCACCGGCGGCGACTGCGCTCGTCCAACACAGGCGCCACCGCAGCGTACTTCTCAACAACGGTCGCTTCCATCTCGATGTCCCGCTTCACGGGGGCAGTATGGCCGGAAACCCAGAAGATAGCAAGTTAATTTAGCGCAGTGTCCTAACTTCCGTTTTTTCGTCACATGGGTTCGATGGTGTAGTTCCATTTGGGCAGGGAGCTGTCGGGTGTGATGCGTAACTCCTGCATCTGCGCGTCGGTGACCTTGACGCCGGTCTTGTAGGTCTTGCGGACCAGGTGCGCGCGCACCCGCAGTCCGGTGGCGGTGCGTGTGGTGCGCAGGTACTTGAAGATGGTCTCGTAGCTGTCGAGCGGCCGGCCGGCCCAGTTCTTGGTGACCTCGCAGAACATGCGGTGTTCGATGGGATTCCACTTCGACGTGGCCGGCGGGTAGTGGGCGACACGCACGCGCAGGCCGTGGCGGTTGCAGAGGCGGTGTTGCAGGTTGAATTTCCAGGCGCGCGCGGTGCAACTGTTGCTGCCGCCCCCGTCGGCCAGGATCTGCAGGGCTTCGGCCTCGGGATAGTGCTTGTGACCTTCGGTGCGCCACCACTTCTCGATGCAGTCGACGGCGAACGCCGGGGTGTCGGCGGTTTGGCCGACGAAGACGGTGCCGGCGTTGGCCCGCACGTCGTAGATGCCGTAGGGGATGGCGCGGCCCTCGGCCGCGGATGGAAAGTCGTGGTCGTTGACCAGCTCGGGTCTGTGGTCCCTGTACCCTGTAATTGACCTTGCGCGGTTGGTCGCGTGAAGTCGGGGCAGGCTGCCGGGAGCTACCAAAGTCACCCTGTGCGTCGAGCACCTCCTTCGGACTTGTGCCTCGGCAGCCAGCCATCGATGGACGCCCCGTGGGGAGTTTGCGCCGCTGAGCGCCGGTACAGGGACCGACAGGCATCGATGGCGCGCCCGTTCGATTCGCCAGACGAGGAGGTCAGGTTGCAGGCAGGTTGGTTCGTTGGTGTCGACTGGGGTTCTCAGAAGCATCAGGTTTGCGTAACCGATGCTGCCGGGGAGGTGCTCGGAGAGCGGGCGTTCGAGCATGGCGGCGCGGGGTTGTCGGCGATGGCGGACTGGTTGCTGTCGTTCGCGGCCGGCGCGGCGGGCGCTATCGGCGTGGCGATCGAGACGCCGCGCGGGCCGGTGGTCGAGAGCCTGATGGAGCACGGCATCGCCATCCACTCGATCAACCCGAAGCAGCTCGACCGCTTCCGCGACCGTCTCTCGCCGGCGGGCGCGAAGGACGACCGTCGGGACGCGCAGGTGCTGGCCTCGGCGTTGCGTACCGACCCGCACTGTTTTCGCCGGCTGGAGCCGACCGACCCGACCATCGTAGAGCTGCGCGAGTGGTCGCGGCTGAGCGAGGAGCTGTCGCGCGAGCGGGTTCGCTTGGCCAATCGGATGCAGCAGCAGCTGTGGCGCTACTACCCGCAGTTCCTCGACGCGGTTGATGGCGATGTCGCGGCGCCGTGGGCGCTGGACCTGTGGCGGAGCCTGCCGACGCCGCGGGCCGGGCAGCGCGTTCGCGAGGTGACGCTGACCCGGGTGTTGAAGCAGCACCGTATCCGCCGCACCGATGCCGCGACATTGCGCGCCAAGTTGCGGGTGCCGGCTGTCAAGGTTGCGCCGGGCGCAGTCGAGGCCGCCGTTACGCATGTGGAGCTGGTCGTCGAACGCCTCGTCCTGGTCAACCGCCAGCTCGACCGCGCACGGCGTGCGCTCGACGAACTGTTGGGGCGGCTCGCCGAGACTGCTTCGACGGACGACTCGGACGCGAGCGCGGAGGGTGAACCAGCGTCGTCGAAACAGCCGCCCGACGCGGCCATCCTGCTCTCGGTACCCGGCATCGGCACCAAGGTCGCGGCCACGCTGCTTGCCGAGGGTGGCGACGCCGTGGAGCGGCGGGACTATGACGCACTTCGCTGTCTGTGCGGAGTGGCTCCGGTCACCAAGCGTTCGGGCAAGAGCCTGATCGTGACGCGGCGTCTGGCGGCCGACGGCCGCCTGCGAGACGCCACCTATCATTGGGCTCGCACCGCCGCGCAACGCGATCCAGCTAGCCACAACAAGTATCAGGCGCTACGTGCCCGCGGCCACGGACACGCGCGCGCCCTGCGCTCGGTGGCCGACCGCCTGCTCAGCGTTGCCTGTGCGATGCTGCGCGATGGAGTCTGTTTCGACCCGCACCGTGTCGGGACCACCAGGTGAGTCGGGGGATCCTTGAGGCTGCGGTCGGGAACGTGAACGTGGTGGTTCCATGGCTTCTCCGCGACAACGGAGCGGCGCGCCGGTGTCACACTCGGCTGTAGTAGATTACGGGCCAGCCTTCCGGCTGGCCCGCAAGGGCATTTCCCGCACGGTCGGCCGCGGCAGTCACCCAGGGGGCCGGCGCGCAGCAGAGGACCCGCGCCAGCGGGTTGACGGCCGCGGGTGACCGTGCGCGAGGTAAACGCGCTCCGAGCGAAGCGAGGGCATTCAATCGAAGCGAAACTCGACTTGCAAAACGGTGGGGAGTCCACTTGGCGCCGGGATTGCGGAATGCGCCGACGAGCTCCTTCTTCTTGGTGTCGACGCTGATGACCGGCGTGTTGTCGGCGGCGCACCGCTCACGCAGTTCGGCGATGTGGTGGAACTGGTCGTCGCGGTTCGGGTGCGAGGCGCCGGCACGCTTCTTGTGGTTGACGCGCAGCGAGAATCCCATCTTCTTGAGAAGCCGGGCGACGGTCCGCGCGCAGATGTCGGTACCGAGCTTGCGCAGTTGGGCGGCGACCTTGGCGGTGGTGCGGCGTGTCCACTTCAGGCCACGGACCGGGTCGCCGGCCGTCTCGTGGTCCATCAGGTCTTGGATGTGGGCGATGACTTCCGGCGTTTTTTTTCCGCTGGCGGCCGCCCGCCCCCGACGCGTCGCACCCGGTCGATCTCGACGTCGCGCTCGACGAGTTGCCGCCGGCCGGCGGCGACCGTCGACGGGTCGATGCCGAGCAGCTGGGCGATGCGCCGGTCGCCGCCCCACCCGCACTTGAGCGCTTCGAGGCCGGCGAACAGCCGCCGCTGCCGCTCGTCGAGCAGGCTGGCGAACAACACGATCGCCGCGCGCAGCTCCTCCGGCATCAGGTCGGCCTCTGGGAGGGGCCGCACGAGTCCGGGCGTGGCCATCAACAGGCGGCGCGCGCGCAGTTGGTGGGCTTGGTGCACGCGGTCGGCCGCGCAGTAGAGGAACTGGCCGGCGAGCTTGTGCCGCGTCAGCCGCCCGTTGCCGACGAGCTTGCGCAGCGGGTCCTGGGTACCGACCGCGAGCAGGTTGTCCAACTCGTCGACGAAGTATCCCGCCTCGGCGTGGTTGACGAACGACTCGGCGGTCGCGATCAGGGTGCCGACGCGGGAGAAGCGGACCCCGGCGAAGGACCACAGGCCGTGCTCGTCGAAGTCGGCGAGTGCGTCGAGGGTGTAGTAGCCACCGCGATGCGAGTAGCTGGTCCGGGCGTCAAGGTCCTTGAGCTTGCGAAACGCGGTGCGCCTGCTGGCGCGGGGCCCGAGGGCCGCGATCACCTCGGGCAGCGTGGCGATGGTCTGCTTGCGGAGCAAGGCGAGGATCGTGTCGGCGGAGAACGCGGTTGGTCTCATTGTGGCACCATTACGGATCCCGGTTTCCGCAATTATGCCATAAATCTGGACAGGCTCTGCTCCCAGAATCCAGAGAAACCTTTGCCTTGACGGGACTGGTCGACGCCACGAACGTTGCGGGACCGGCTGTGCTCTATAGCGAGACTACAGGCACTTCTAGGAAGTTATTTTTGCGCCGACCCTTACAGGTTGTCGCGGAGCGGGCTGTCGGGCCGGAAGATGCACGTCGCGCACTGTTCGGATCGGATTCTCATGGCTCACGCTCCAACCCCGTGCACGCCAGCGGTTCCAGCAGCCCAAGGCATCCTTCGAACTCGGCCATGCCGGGAATCTCCGGCGACGTGTTCTTCATCGTCGCAGTGGCCGTCAGCCGAGAATCCTCGATTCGGCCGTCCCACGTCATGCCAATCGTGATCGTCACGCCGAACAATTCGTACTCGTAGTCCTCGAACGCGCGGCGCAGGGCGCCGGCCGGCGACAGCGTGGCGGCCCAGATCGTGAACTCCAGCGATTCTGGCGGTGTCGTGTCCGGAACCGGGAGCAACACCGTTCCGGTAATCGTTCCTTCGGCCTGCTCGAGGTCGGCCGTGATCGCCGCGGAGTCCGCGCAACTCTCCAGGGAGTCGCATGCGACGACCTCGCTTCCCAGGTCTCCGGAGCCGGCGGCGCGTGTCGTGTGCATGGCGCCCGTTCACTTGCCGGCAACGTCGGGGTACGTCACAACAGGTTCTGGCGTCGGCGTCGGCGCCGCGGGCATGGTCTCCGTGCCGGTCTCGCAGGCGGCGACCAGGACGGCGGCAATCGCGACGAATCCGACCTCGGATCTGATCTTCATGAGTCTTCCCGGTTGACACTCAGGACAATAGCCAGCCTCCCAAACCGGCCAAGGCGATCAGTAGGATCGCGACCAAGCAACCGCAGCCGTGATTGGGGTCGTTCTGGCCGCTCTGGTTCGGCGGGGGATGGTCTTCATGCCGGGCATCGTCACGGCCCAGGCGTCGCCGTGCATCGTACTCCTCGTTTGGCGTCAGATGCTCGAAATGGTCAGGCATTGTCGACCCCTGGGGGGGCGACGTACATGACCAGCGTGTGAGCCGCATGCATGTCGGAGCTGTAAGGCGCGGTCTCGCGACCAACCGCACTCGCGGCAGTCGCCGTTCATCGCCGCCCCCGCGGCCGGGCGTTATGGAACGGGAGCAGTAGCCGCCCGCGGCCACAGTATCGCGCACCCAGGAGCCGCGGCGCAACCCTGCGGACACCTCAAACCACACCTCAACCCCGATCACCCGCGGGTTCCGTCTAGATCCGCTCGCAGACGGTGTGTTCCGTTCGCGGAATCCAATTCCGCACGAGGGATGCAGCGAGGGGAACAGACCTCCGAAACAGACAACCGTTGTGTTATCAGTAGTTTATGGCGCTTGAAGCATCAGAAGCCGTGGCGTTCCTCTGTACAGGAGGATTCTACTCGACGCTGTCGCGGTGGACGCTGAACTCGACCTCGTAGACGCCTTCGTTGTCCTCGTACTCGGAGTCGAAGGCGAGGAGATGTACGGGACCGTCTTCCGTGACGGCCATTTCCATCATGCCCTCCGGTGCCCGGCACGGGAAGAAGCACCGGTCCCGCAGCCGCTCTTGGACGTACCGGTGTAGCCGCCCGTGCTCTTCGGCCGCGCGTCCAGGTGCGTTCCAGGGTGCGCGTAGATCGGGCCGTACGAGGCAGGCATACAGACGATGATCCCGCCCTCCTTGGCGGCGAATCGGTCTTGGCCCCGAACGCGCCCGTACCCGTCCCGCTGCTTGCCCTTCGCCGGCTCGTCTTTCTGGAAGCTGTGCTGCTTCACGGCGTCGACGGCCGCCTTGGCGACTCCGGACAGCCCGCCCGTCGTCATTTATCGGTACCGCGACTCTGGCGATCCGCTTGATGGTCGACAGCGTCGAGCGGGCCGAAAAGGAGCACCACCCGTAGATCATTCGGATTCGAACGAGGTCGCCTTGCTTCACGTCGAACCGCGCTCCTCGGGGATCGTTCGCGTGAACCGCCGCCACCCCGTTGAACCGCCCCGTCTCGCCTTCAGGAATCAAGAAGTCGATCTGCGCCAATGCTGCACCCCCACCATCGCTGGGATCTCATCCGACGCGGACGATTTGGCCCAGCTCGACGGGCGACAGCATCGGGAACCGCGGACGAGCGTCGGAACCGAGGGATCAGAGATCGAGCGACGGAGCGCCACGGACGGCGAAACGTCCGCGTGCTCCGGGCTCCCCGGCTCCCAGTGCCGACCGCTACGTGTCTTCCCGACCGGCGACCGGGCGACCGGGGTAAGCGTTCGGTCATCGTGCGCCGTGAAAGGCGCCATTCCTCAGCGGGTGCGAATCCCGCCCGGTAACTGTCGCTCCAACCGGTAGCAGTCGGAGCGGGCGAAGGAGGTAACGACATCGGCTGAAGCACTCCGACGACAAAGGCCACCTTGGGTGGTCAGCGACCACGCGGGCCGTAGCGCGAGCGAACGCCGAGCAGGCCCCGAAACCGCTGATGCGGAAGCCGACCCGCCGATGATCCGGGGAAGGCTGCCAGCGGTCGGGAAGCGAGCGACGCGAGCACCGACCGCCTCCGCCGGGGTAGTGGCGACAGCACGCGTGGAAGAGGGGGATGGACGCAACACGGGAAGCCCTGCCGGTGGCGTGGCACGCGCCAACCGACGACCCGTGAGGGCCAGGTCGGGCCGGCCAGGGTGGCGGAGAAGCCCGTATGACCGTTGACGCCGGGTAATGCCGGCCGAGGAAAGGGGCTTCAGGTGGAAGGGATGGCGAACGGGAACAGGCTCCGGGAGTGGCCGCAACGGCCTATCACCCCGATGTACGAGCAGAACTGCCAGACGTCATCACATGCATAAGCGAAGGGGACGACCCGCATGGTCGCCGTCGTCAGGGCGTCAGCAGGCCTGACGACGCACCGGTCGGACCAGCGCAAGGGTGCGAACCTGGTGCCACGGCTCGCGAGACCCGCCCGCTGGCTCAGATCGGGAAGCCCGTGTGCGAGCCGCATGATTCCACTGGAGAGCCCGGTGCCGGCAATCGGCACGCCGGGTTCGGAGAGTGGGGGGAGGAAACGTGCCCACGGGATTCGGACTGCGGCCCGGCACGAAAGCGCCGGATGAGCCACCGAGCCCTACCGGTTACGCGCCTCCCCTCGACTCTACCCGGTATCGCGGGCCGACAAGAGCGCGGCCGAGCTGAAGTGGGCGGAGACAGGAGGCGCGCCGTCCGGCGAAGAACGCCTTGGCCCCGCAGGCCGAGCTGGTCAGTCTGCACGGATTTCTCCTCAGACTTCTCGGACTCTCGGACCTTGCGGGTTGCGGGTTGCGAATGCACTCGGATGAATCGGATCCGACCGTTGCCTCGTTATGTCGGAGCCGCTGGACTGAAGGCTGGCGATCCAGACGGAACGGGACCACCGTGGCTCCCATCGGTCGGTGGCATCATGTGTCCACCTCGATCAGCAGCCGGCAATGATCGCTCGGTCCCCATTCGTCGATTCCGTTCATGGCGCGCGTCACGATGGTCTCGTGAAACCCTCGCGAGGCGAAGACGTGATCGTACTGCAGGTGCGCGCCGGCAGGAGAACTCTGCCTCAAGTGGTACGTCGCGACGTTCTTCGTATCCGCGGGAAGGTGTTCCGGCGTGGGCTCCGCTCGCCGTCCGTTCGGATGCCGTGGCCCCATGTACACCAGATCGAGCGCCTCCATCCGGCTCCAAACGGTGCGCGCGCGTGCATACCAGAGCCGGTGTTTACTGCGTTCTCTCCAGCCATAGTCCATGCCGTAGTCCATATTGAGATCGCCCGCTGCCAGGATGCGGTGCGGTTTCCGGTCCGCGTTCGCGACAAAGTGCGTCAGATCGGAGATTATCCGGTGCGCCGAGGCGTCCGCGTGGGCATCCTCGCTCCCGGTGCTCGGATGCGGCCATCTGAAGGTTGCGTACATCGACACGACGATGAACGGCTTCGAATCGCCGTCGCTCGGGGTGACTTCGGCGGCGGCCATGATCTGGACGTCACTCACGTTGAGCTTGTCGTCGGACATCGGATCGATCGGAAGGACGGGCTTGAACCACTTCACCTTCACGCGGTCGGAAAGCCTCGCGATCTTCGGCCACCGCTGGTGATGGCGCCGGGGCTGATCCTGGCGAGTGGGCTCCTGCCACAAGTGCGTATCCCAGGCATCGTCGTCGGGCGGCCCGATGTCCACGCGATCAGCCAATTCGTCCGGCACCCGGCAGGGCTCCTGCAACAAGGCGATGTCCGCTTCCATCCGGACCAGCTCTCGCCAGGATTCTCGCTTGTAGGCCATGTTCCAGCACACCACTGTCGTCATGTGGACCCATCTGTCGTCTGGCTCGCTGTTCGACGATGCTTGCCCGACCGCCGCAACGCCGGATACCGGCACTACCGAACGGTTACACCGACCGGGCGACCGGGCCTGACGAGGACCGCAACTCGGCGATCCTGACATCGTGGTAACGTACGTGGTAAACGTCGTTCTTGTGTTTCAAGAACCTATTTATTATCAGCATGTTACGTAAATATCAGTTCTGTAGTGCGAACACGAACAGGTTGTTGCCGCTGCTCGGCCGCAGCTCCGGCGTCAGGTCCAGAAAACGGCCGGTGCCGACGCTGATCGCCACGTACTGCCGGCCGTCCACCGCATAGGTGATCGGGAAGCCCGAGACCGGCGTGCCGAGGTTGATCTCCCAGAGGATCTCCCCCGTCGTGTCGTCGAAGGCCCGGAAGCGGCCGTTGACGTCGCCGCCGAACACCAGCCCGCCGCCGGTGGCGGCCAGCGCCATCGTGGCGGCCCGCTGCTGGTAGTTCCAGATGGTCTCGCCCGTCTCGGCCGATATCGCGTGCACGCTCCCTACGTCGTCGTAGCCCGGGGCCAGCTCGGACCGCCACGCGATGGCGTACAGCCGGTTCGTGCGGTTGTCGGGGTCCTCGGCCATCATCCGCGCGCAGACGTTGCGCAGCGGCATGTACATCGTGTTGGTCCGCGGCGAGTAGGCGCCCGCCTCCCAGTCCTTGCCGCCGCTGGCGTGCGGGCAGGCCAGCACCTGCTGGCCGCTGGCGGTGAAGATGAGCTCGGCGTTCTCGGTCACCTGGCCCGTGGCGCCGTCGATGCCGCTGACCACGTTCTGGGTGATGGTCGGCGTGGCCCACAGGAACTCGCCGGTCTCACGGTCGAGGGTGTAGACGATGCCCGTCTTGCCGGGAATGCCGGTCAGCACGCGCCGCTCCTCGCCCGGCTCGATGCGCGGGTTGATCCAGCTCACCGCCGCCGCGTTCGGCCGGACCGCCGTGTCGACCAGGAGCCGTTCGAAGGGATGGTCCAGGTCCCAGTGGTCGTTCATGTGCTGGTAGTGCCACACGATCTCGCCGGTGTCCCCGTGCAGGGCCAGCGTCGAGTTGTGGTACAGGTGCGTCAGGTCGGCCCCGCCCAGCATGAACTTCGGCGCGGGAGAGGTGACCGACGTGCCGACGTAGACCAGGTTCAGCTCCGGGTCGACGCTCGGCACCATCCAGGAGCCGACGTGGCCGCGCTCCTCGAACGGGACGTCGCCCCAGGTCTCGTCGCCCGGCTCCCCCGGCCCGGGAATCAGCCGCGTCCGCCACAGCTCCTCGCCGGTCGCCGCGTCGTGCGCGGTGATGACGCAGCCGTGCGGTCCGCCGCGCGGGTCGCAGCTCCGGCCGGAGTACACCTTGCCGTTGGCGACGATCGGGCCCGAGGTCTGGTTGGCCGGGTTCACCGTGTAGTCGAGGATCTCCTTGTCCCACACCACCTCGCCCGTCTCCGCGTCGAGGGCGACGATGTGGTCGTCCATGCTGGTATGGAAGATCAGCTCGCCGTGGATCGCGATGTTCCGGTTGGTGTCGATCAGACTCCCGATCATGTAGTCGCCCAGATCGTCCGGGCGGTCGCGGCGGTACTCCCAGATCAGGTCGCCGGTCACCGCGTCGATGGCCTGGATGGTGTCCTGCGGGTTCGGCATGAACATCACGCCGTTGCGGACCAGCGGCGTCCCCTGCTGGCGGCCGTCGGTCGCCAGGGCGCGGCTCCAGACCAGCCTGAGGCTCCCGACGTTGTCACGGTCGATCTGATCGAGCGGGCTGTAGCCCCAGCCGTTGAGCGTGCGGCGCCACATCAGCCACTCGTCGGGGCTCGGGTCCAGCAGATCCGCGTCGGTGACGGGGCGGATGCGGTCCGGCTCCTGCGCGAGGGCCGGGGGTGCGGCCATGAGGGCCAGGACGCCGGCGACGACGATGCCGCACAGGATGCACGCCGAGAGGAACCGCAACGACGACCAGCGGGATGCGAACATGACGCCTCCTCCGGGTTCGAGTTCTGGCCGATTATGTCACCGGGCGCAACCCGTCATGCTCGTGGCGGTCGCGCCGCGATCGATCCGGTCTGTCCCGGTTGGGGATTCTTGCCACGGGCGGCCAGCGAGCGGGACGGCGAGTCCGGCCCGCCCTCAGTTTGCCCCTTCGCCTTCGACCGGCTCGATTCTCAGCACTGCCCCTGCCTCGTGGTCCGTCGTCACGTACAGCAGGCCGTCCGGTCCCTGCTTGACGTCGCGGATGCGCTGGTTGAGCTCGGTCAGCAGCGGGATGTGACGCACCGGCAGGCCCCGCTGGTTGAAGACGATGCGCTGGAGCTGCGTGGTGGCCATGCCGCCGACGAACAGGCTGCCCTTCCACGCCGGGAACCTGTCGCCCGTATAGAGGGCCATGCCGCCGGGAGAGATGACGGGGTACCAATAGAGCAGCGGCTGCTCCATGCCCGGCGCGCAGGGCTCGGGCAACTCCGGGCCGGTCCCGCCCGTGCCCGCCGTGGCCTCGCCCGTGTACGCGCGGCCGTACGAAACGACCGGCCAGCCGTAGTTCCGGCCCGGCCTGACGATGTTGAGCTCGTCGCCGCCCTGCGGACCGTGCTCCACTTCCCAGAGCTCGCCGGTCTCGGGATGGATGATCAGGCCGAGCGGATCGCGGAAACCCAGGGCGTAGATCTCCGGTCGATAGGCCGGGTCGCCGACGAAGGGATTGTCTTCCGGCGCGGTCCCGTCGTCATTGAGGCGCAGGATCTTCCCCGCGTGACTGCTGGGTTCCTGGGACTGCTCCGCCGTGCCGATGCGATTGCTGCCACCGTGCTCCTGGTCGCGCAGCGGCATGCCGATCGACATGAAGATCTTGCCGTCGGGGGCGAAGATCAGTCTGGCCACGCTGAAGCCGCTGACCCGGGCATTCGAGACGAAGATGTCCTCGACGTCGGTCAGGGTGTTGGCGCCGTCGAAGCGGCCGCGCGCCAGCACGGATGTTCCCGCGAGCCCCTGAGACACCGCCGCGTCCTCCGGCCCCTCCTCGCTCGGGTCGGGCTTCAGGTACGTGAAGTAGACCAGGCGGTTTTCGGCGAACCGCGGATGCGCCGCCACGTCCCACAGACCCAGCCGGCCACCGTAGGCGTTGTACACCTCGGGCATGCCGCGGATAGGCTCGGGATCGAGCACGCCGTCGCGGATGATGCGCAGGCCGCCCGAGCGCTCGGCGACCAGGATGTCGCCGTTCGGCAGGAAGTCCACGGCCGACGGACGGAAGAAGCCCTTGATGGGGACGACACGGAATTGCTGGTCGCCGAAGCCCAGGATCCGCGGCTCGTCGGGCAGGGTGTCCGGGCCTATCCCCCGGCGTCCCTGCTGCGCGTTGCTGATGGCGATGAACAGGCACAGCGTGAGGATGACGAAGAGCGCGGGAGACCGACTCAGCGAGCGTGCGCGCCCTGACGGGCGCGTTGGGGGTTCCGCTGGTGCGAGACTCGTGCGGCGCAAGTTCCTGGCGTGCGTCATGGTGAACCTCCGGTACGCGGGTGGATACGAGTTCGAGCCGCGATCGGGCGGCCGAGGGACGCCGGTCGACATCGACTCGACGACCGGCGCCCGCCCGCCGCGGTCATTCCGGAAGCGCGAACACGAACAGGTTGTTGCCCAGGCTCGGACGCAGCTCGGGGGTCAGGTCGATGAAGCGCGGCGTCCCCGTGCTGACCGCGACGTACTGCCGGCCGTCGACGGCGTAGGTGATGGGGAACCCGGAGACCGACGAGCCGAGGTTGATCTCCCACAGGACCTCCCCGGTCCGGTCGTCGAAGGCGCGGAACCGCCCGTTGACGTCGCCCCCGAATACCAGCCCGCCGCCGGTCGCCGCGAGCGACATCGTGGCGGCCCGCTGCTCGTATACCCAGGCGGTCGCCCCGGTTTCGGCGGAGATGGCGTGCACCGCGCCGACCTGATCGGTACCGGGCGCGATCTGGCTGCGCCACGCGATGGCGTACAGGCGGCTCGCCTCTTCGTCCTCGAAGGTGCTGGCGCGCATCCGCGCGCAGACGTTGCGCAGCGGCATGTACATCGTGTTCGTCAGCGGACTGTAGGCGCCGGCCTCCCAGTCCTTCCCGCCACTCGCGTGCGGACAGGCCAGCACGACCTGCCCCTGGGCGGTGAAGACCAGCTCGGCGTTCTCCGACACGGCCCCCGTCGCCCCGTCGATGCCGCTGATGACGTTCTGCGTGATGGTCGGCGTGGCCCACAGGAACTCGCCGGTCTCCCGGTCGAGGGTGTAGACGACGCCCGTCTTGCCCGGAATGCCGGTCAGGACGCGGCGCTCCTCGCCCGGCTGCAACCGCGGGTTGATCCAGCTCACCGCGGCCGGGTCGGGTCGGACCGGCGTGTCGACGAGCAGACGCTCGAACGGATGGTCGAGGTCCCAACTGTCGTTCAGGTGCTGGTAGTACCAGGCAATCTCCCCCGTGTCGGCGTTCAGCGCCAGGGTCGAATTGTGGTAGAGGTGCGTCTTGTCGACCCCGCCGAGCATGAACTTCGGCGCCGGCGAGGTGACCGACGTGCCCAGGTAGACGAGGTTGAGCTCCGGATCGAAGCTCGGCACCATCCAGGAGCCGACGTGCCCCCGCTCTTCGAAGGGGACATCGCCCCACGTATCGTCCCCGAACTCGCCCGGTCCCGGAATCAGACGGCGCCGCCAGAGCTCCTCACCGGACAGCGCGTCGTGGGCGACGATGACGCAGGCGTGCGGCCCGCCGCGCGGATCGCAGCTCCGCCCCGAGATCACCTTGCCGTTGGCGACGATGGGACCGGAGGTCTGATTCGCCGGGTTCACCTGGTAGTCGAGGACCTCGGTCTCCCAGACCACTTCTCCGGTGGTTGCGTCGAGGGCGATCACATAGTCGTCGGAGGTGCTGTCGAAGAGGAGCGTGTCGTAGATGGCGATGTTGCGGTTGTGGTCGATCAGGCCCGGGATCATGTAGTCGGCGAGATCGTCGGGCCGATCGCGCTGGTACTGCCACAGCAGATCCCCGGTCACCGCGTCGATCGCCTGGATGAGATCGCGCGGATTCGGCATGTACATCACGCCGTTGCGGACGAGGGGGGTGCCCTGCTGGCGACCCGGGCCCAACCCGCGGGACCAGACCATCCGGAGGTCGGCGACGTTGTCGCGGTCGATCTGGTCGAGCGGACTGTAGCCCCAGCCGTTCAGCGTCCGGCGCCACATCAGCCACTCGTCGGGGCTGGGATCCCGCAGCTCCGCGTCGGTGACCGGATCGATGCTCGCGACCTGCGCCTGCGCGGGCAACGAAAGGGCGACGGTGATAGCGGCGCACGCGGACACCGCCAGCCAGGTCCGGAACGACGGCGAGTCGGATGCGAGCATGACGCCTCCTCTGGATTGAGTTCCGGCCGATTATGTCACCGGGCGGGGGATGGCTGAAGCTGTTTGAGCGTGGGGCCGCAGCTCACCACAATACGCGCACTCGATAGTCGTTCCGGACCCAGCGGCCCGAGCGATCCAGGTTCCGACGCTCGTGTCCAAGAGCCGGACGGTGCCGGCGCCACACACGACTCGCTTGAGGTCGGCATCCGTTCGTAGCGTCATGCCTCGGTACTGGGTACGTATTGTCCCCCATCACTTGACCGATATCCGACGTCGAAGCCGTCCGCATGCGGCCACACCTCGGACGGCGCGCTCGTGGAGCCACTTCGCCCGGGCCTCGATCCCTCGGAGCTCTCGGACTCTCGGCCTTGGGCGTCCGCAAGCGCTCCTCGATCCCGCCGCACGGCGGCGCGGCGTCTCCCCATGCCTTGTCCGAGATTGGTTAGCGCCAGCGGTTTGCGCTAGCAAGAACGATGACGTTCTGACGACGCCCGTCCGGCACTGGCTGTAGGCTAGCGACGCGCATGGAAGAAGGCCTGCTCCTGCGGCGGATACGGGAGGAGTTTCCCAACGTCACGTGGACGTCGCACCGGTACCTGACGCACGGCTGGGACCATGCCGTCCTGATCCTCGACGAGGCGCTCGTCTTCCGGGCTCCCAAGGCCCAGGCGAACCGGGATGCGCTGGCGAACGAAGCCAAGCTGCTTCGCTACCTCCAGCCGAGGGTCGACGTCGGCATTCCCGACTACGTCTACGAATCCGCCGACGGCTCGTTCGCTGGCTACAGACTTCTCGCCGGTCGGGACCTGGACGTCGCCAAGTTCGGCCGGCTCTCCGATACGGCAAGGGAACGGATAGCGGAACAGCTCGCCACGTTCCTCACCGCGGTCCACGAGACCCCGAAGTCGGTTGCCCGCGAGTGCGGCGTGTCCGAGCAGGACCCGGAGAAGGAACACGAGGACCTCGTTCGTGACGTCGAAACGCTCGTGCTACCGCGCCTCGCATCGCACGAAGTCGAGGTCATCCGTACCTTCCTGACCGAGCTGGCCGCCGAAGTGAAACCGACCCGCCCGACGGCGCTCGTCCACGGCGATCTGGACGGCGAGCACATACTCTGGGACGCGGGCCGGCAACAGGTCAACATCATCGACTTCAGCGACCGCTCCATGGGAGACCCCGCCCTCGACTTCGCTGGACTGCTCGCCAACGGGCAGCCGTTCGCCCAACGCGTCGTGGACCAGTACCGCGGACCGAAGGATGAGGGGAGGCTGTGGCGGGCACAGTTGTACTTCCGCCGGACGGCACTGGAGACGATGGTATACGCGTTGCAGGGCTACCCGTGCACGTTCGAGGAAGGCTACGCGAAGTTCAGGGCGCAGTTCCGGGTGTAAGCGTCGTGCCCGCCGGTCGTTCCAGGAACCGGCTCCGGAGCCGGACCTACTCCCGCTTCCGCCGACGGTCCCCCGCCGATCGGCTCGCCTTCCCGCATCGCGGTCAACCACCAGTGGATCACCCAACACGGCCCCTTCACGCCTGGCACTTCCGGGTCGACCGTGCTCGCGCTTCGCCTGTACGCCCTTGGACATCAGCGGACTGCTATTGGGTGTCAAGGCAACGTGAGCTGGCTGATTCCTGTAACCTATTGAAATAAAAAGACTTATTCTGCACCCGCTGACAGCGCTTCCGCCGTCCTTTCCCTCATTGCAGACGGGATTCCGCAAGACTATTTGGCCCGCTTCTGGACTCCACCGGACTCGGCCCACCGTCGCCCAACTCCTGCCAGCGAACGAAGAAACCCGGCCCGCATCAACGTTCACTCCGGCGCCCGGTCTACGGATGCCATAACCCCGTAGCGCCCGCCAACACGCTTCCCCACGCCCACCAGCCGGCTCGACCGCCGGGCCGTGTAGCGCGATCTCGGTTCCGAACCGAACCGGCTGAGCCGCCACGCCAGACGGCAACGGCGGCGCGGTGCATGATAGCCCACACCTCGGCGTCTTCGCTGAGGTAGCCGAACGGTTCGACGCACCCGGCTTCGGCGGCATGACCCCAGTTCCGGCCGTTCGATGCCCCCAGTTGGGAGAGACACGCGGCGGAGAGCACTCGCAGGCTGAGCGATGGCAGAAGCGACCAGAACTCGTGAAACCGAAGGCTTGTGACGTTCTCGACCCGGATCGTGCCGTTGCTGTTCTCGTGGACCCCGCCGAGTCCGGAAACGCTGCTTCCGCGGGAGCGAAGAGTCCGAAACAGGCACCTGTCACCCAGAGAGTACGTTCTACGAAGAGAAGGCGAAGCTTTCACTTGCTAAAGTTTTTCCTGGGATTGGGTCTACAGACCCAAGTCTCTGGTACGTCTACAGGAAGCGCGCTCAATGTTCATAGGGCGTCAATATCCTGACGGCCGGAAAATGCACCACGATGGTGCCGTTTTCACTTGCTAAAGTTTTTCCAAAAACACGGTGCATTTCCGGACTCCATCCGCAGTCCCCGAAGGCGAAGGTCGACCCGCCGGAGTCAACCGCGCCGAACCGCCGACCCGCGGGCGCCGGCACGCCGGGCCCCCGCGCCGCGCCCGGCCTCGAACGCCACGCCCCCGCACGCGGGCCACGCCGCGCACAGGTGCACGTAGCCGCCGGCCACCTTCCAGCGTTGCTGCGCCCCGCCGCACGACCCGCAACGCGACTGCAGCCGCTGGTCGGCAGCGGCCTGCTCGGAGGCCGCCTTCATCGGACGACTCCTTCTTCACGGCCGACCGCCTCGCCTTCCTGGGCGGCCAGACCAGTTCCTCCGGATCCGGGCACGTGCGGCACGCCAGCACCAGCTGGCCGCGCTCGAGCAGCGCCGCGGTCGGACCCCCGCAGTCCGGACACAGCTGGTCGACGACCGCCGGCTTCGGCGGAACGAACGTGCGGTCGCTCTCGGCATCCGGCAGCTCGCCGCGCAGCTTTCCATAGAAGCCGTCCAGCAACGGATGCATGCCGGCACGCCCGGAAGCGACCTCGTCGAGCTGCTTCTCCAGCTCGGCCGTGAACCCCACGTCAGTGACCTTCGGGAAATGCTGCCGCAACCGCGCGCAGACCAGCCGCCCCAGCGGCGTCACGACGAACACGCGGCCGTCGAGCAGCACGTAACGGCGATCGACCAGCGTCTTGAGCGTGTTCGCACAGGTCGACGGGCGACCGACGCCGGCCGACTCCAGCTCGGCCACCAGCGACGCCTCGGTGTAGCGCGGCGGCGGCTTCGTCCACGACGAGGAGACCTCCGGGCAGCACTGCCCGGCGCCCAGACCGGGTGCTGCCGCCGGCCTCGCTGGCCGACGAGCCGCCGGCGGTGCCGTGAAACCCCGGGTCGACGACCACGCGCCCCTGCGCGACCAGGCGCACCGGCTGGCCGGAAGGACACAGCGCCGACAGCTTCCAGGTCGTACGGCGGATCCGCACCGGGGTCATCTGCGACGCCAACAGCCCGCGGCGGATCAGGTCGTAGAGCGGCGCATGCTCGGGATCAATACCCTCGCCGCCGGCCGCCGGGTCGGTAGGCCGGATCGCCTCGTGCGCCTCCTGGAGCCTTCCTTCGACTCGTAGCGCGGCGGCTTGGCCGGCACGGCTCCCTCGCCGGCGCTACCAGCGCAGGCAGGCGTTGGTGGGTGCGAGCATGTCGTCGACGGCGTCGAGCAGGGGAACGATGGCGTCGGTGGGCGGGTCGTCTTCGCGCTCGCGGTCGGCGACGTCGTGCTCGAGCTCGTCGGCGAGCGTGCCCGCGACGGCGATCTCGTACGGCGTCATCGCGTGGTTCAGCAGCCACTGGCGGCGCTGCCAGCAGCGGTAGCAGCGCTCGCCGCTCGAGCGGTTCACCAGACGGCCGCAAGTGCCCGCTTCAATCGGCAGGTCGACGCCGGCGCACAGGCGGCGGTAGTAGGCCGGGTCCGCGCGGTAGCGGCGCATGGCCGTGCGGTTCGCGATCCGCTTGCGCAAGCGCTTCAGCGCAGCCAGTTGGTCCGGGCGCAGCAGGTCCTTGATGGGCATGGGTCGTGTCCTCCGATGCGGGAATGGCCCGAACGGGCCGGATTGAAGGTGGGGCCGTCAGGCCCGCAGCGTCGCGGATTCGGGGTTGCAGACGGGTGGCGTGGGAGCCGGGGAGCAGCAATGCACAGGCGTTGCCTTGCCCGCCCGTGTTCCGCCCGTCCGCCCGCGTTCGCTGGAGTAATTGTCGTTCGTGGTGGGTTCCCCCTCCGGGTCCGTGGCTGCGCGCGCCGACTCGGGGAGGCGCGCCGGCCCGGGGAGGCGTGGGCGTGGTGCTGGATCCGGGGCCGCTCCGCTCGGCGGCATTCGTGAGGGCGAGCTTCTCGGCGCGTCGAGGTGTTCGACTCGGTGCCGGATCTGCTCGGTGCGACCGGTGAGGGCGGGCTTCTCGGGGACGTGTGGTGTTCGACTCGGTGGCGCCTTCATCCGACGAGCTCGCTGGTCCGGGGAACGGTTCCAGTCGGGGCACGGGTCATAGCGGCTCGACGCCGACTCGTCCCACTCCTCCAGCAGCGGGAATCAGCGTGACTTCGCGACGCCGACCGCCGGGCGTGGCGCCGCGGCGAACAGCATGCGGCTCGACGCGGTCGGCGATGTCCCGCCGCTCGGCGCCGATGCGGCCGGGGAGGTCCTGTTCGACCTGTTCGGTGGTGGTCTTCCACGTAGTTGCGACGCGCATCCACGTGCCGAGCCGAGTGGCTGAAGGCGGGCCGCGCGCCGTGGGTTACCGCCCGCGCCCCCGCGTCGGCGCTGGCGGTAGTGGCGGCCCGCTGCTGGCCGGAGGCGGGGCCTTGGGCGGCTGCTCCGGGAGGTCCCCCCACCGGATGGTGGGGCCGTCAACCGGCGGCGCGTCCTGGGTTGGACGTGGTCGAGCGGGCGGCGCGGGCGACGGCGCGCGCGGCTTCGGCGGCGACGTGCGCGCTGGGGCTGTCTCCGAGCGTGGCCGTTCGCGCTCGCGTTCGCGGTGTTCCTGCGCCAACCGGCGGTCCACCTCGGCCACGACTTCCTCCAGCGACGGGGTGTACGGCGCCGTGTAGGCGGGGCGCGGGCGTTCTACCGCGTTGGCGGCGCGTTCGTAACGGCCAAGGCGGGCGCCGGCCCGCTGGTAGGCCGCGATGGCGGCGTCGACAGTCTTGCCCGCAGCGCGGGCCTTTCTCCGTTGCTCGTCTGAGGGCCTGCTGAAGTTGGAGGGACGCTCATCGGACCAGTCGTTGTACGCCCGGTCGTACTGGAACTTGGCATCGCGCTCGGCCCGCTTGAAGCGCTCGCGGGTCTGCTCCGTCCTGCGGCGGCGGGCCTCGGTGAGCTCGGCGTCGAGCCGGCGGCGTTCGGCATCGAGGTCGACCTGCGGCGGGGGCCGCCGGAACAGCGTGCGGATCGCGGCGGCGCCCTGCCGCCAGACGGCCACGGCGACGCGGCCCAGACGGCGCGCCAGCGACACGCGCTCGGCCCGGTGGCTGCGTCGCAACGCGATCCGTTCGCGGGCCCCGTCGGCGCGCAGCTTGCGGATCGACGCACTGCGCGGCAGCGTCGGCGCGGCGGCGCCGGTGGAGTGCGCCTGCGCCCGCGCGGCCTGGTAGGTCCGCCACTCGCGTCGTCGGCGCGCCACCCGTTGCGCTTCGGCAGTCCGCTGGGCCTGCAGCTGCTCGGCCTGCCGTTCGAGCAGGCCTCTCCACTGCGAACGGTCCTGTGGCGTGGAACCGTCAGGTGACGGCGGTCTCTTCCGCGCCGGCTTCGCCGGCGGCCGCGGGTGCAACCGCGCGGCGGTTGAGCGGGCCTGGTTGCGCGGCATCCCGCCCTTGCGGCAGCGACGCTCGAGGCCGCGGCGCGCCACCTGCGCCTCGCGCCGTTCGACGCGCGCCGGCACGACGATGCCGCCGTGCTCGCGCTCGTACTGCTCCGCCCACCGGCTGAGGCGCTTCGTGGCTCCCTGGTCGAGGTTGACGGCCCGGCCCGTCTCCGGGTCGACGCGGCTGACGGCGACGTGCACGTGCGGGCAGGCCGTGTCGGTGTGGGCGGCGCAAACCGCGTAGTGGCGGTGGTCGAGACCGATGCTGTCGAGCGCCTCGGCGACGGCCGACAGCATCTCCTGTTGCGACGGGGACCTGGTCCCCTCGGGCCAGCTCAGCACCAAGTGCGTGTACGGCTTCTTCAGCTTGCGCCCGCGGGCGCTGATGCCAGCCAGCGTCTTCAACGCCGGGGCGTCGGCGGTGAGCCCCTGCATCGCGCGGACCATCAGCTCGGTGTCCTCGGTGGGGATGCCGAGGCAGGCGGTCCACGCCACGCGCTCCGACGTCGTGGGCCGGCGATTGTCGCCCGACGTCTGGTCGTGGGTGATGTAGGCGACCATGCCGGCGACCCCGCGGCCGGACCCGATGATGCGACCGATCACGGCCACCTCCCGAGCTGGTGCGCGACGGCGTCGGCGGCGCGGCGCAGCGCGTCGAGCGTTTCCCGACCGGGATGCCCGCGAGCGGCGTGCACGGCGCGGACCGCGTCGTTGAGCAGGCGGCCGACGCGGCGCAACTCGACCCGGCGGGCGACGGCCTCGGCGCTCGCGCTCGACTCGGCCGCGGGTGCGGCGTCGGGTCCGCGGGCGAGGTCCTCGCGGAGGAGGACGGCGACGGCGCACCCGCGCTCGGCGGCGCGGCGCCGAAGCGTGCGGGCCTCGGCGGCGGTGAAGCGGACGCTGACCGCGTGGGAGCGCTGGCGCTCGATGGCCAGCGGCGGCCGGCCGCCGCGGTTCGGTGTGGGCGCTGCCATGCGCGTGTTCCGTTTGCCTTGTCCCAGGAGTCGGTTAGGCGCAGCCGGTTTCGCGCAGCGAAAAACCGAATCTGGCTCCTACCGTCTTCCGGGCGGCGGGAGTGTAAGGGACGCGGGCCATTCAGGGCAGACAAACGTCTGCTGTCGGCGGCGAACGCCCGGCGCCTCGCGTTTCTCACACCAGCGGTGTTGCCGGCTCCAGCCACCGTCGGCGGGGATTCGAAGGTCCGGCGTGTGCGCCGCGGTGGCGTTCCGGAAGCGGAGGAGCGGGAAGGCGGACCGAGGTGGTCGTGAGCAGTCGTGCTCATCTGGAGGTCGGGATGCGGTGCTGAGCAAGCCGCGCGCCATGCCGCGCTGGTGGACAGGTCCGAGACCGGCGGGCGCGCCAGAGCCCTCACCAACGCAGGCAGGGATCGCCGAGGTCGGTGAGCTCGTCGAGGGTCGGGACGACGGCGGGAAGGTGATCGGGGGCGTCGTCGTGGCTCGCGCACGGCGCGGTGTCGTCTTCGAGGATCGCGGTGATGGCGAGCTCGACGTCGTTGAACGCGTGCTTGAGCAGCCCCAGCGGCGCCTGGCGCAGTGGATGCAGCGCTGCGACTCGGCGTGGACCATCCGGCCGCAGGCGCCGGCCTCGAGGGGCAGGTCGACGCCGACGCAGCACAGCTTGCGGGCTTCGCGGGCGCGGCGCATGTGCTCGCGGTTGGCGAGGCGCTTGCGCAGTCGCCGCAGCGTTCGGCGGTGCTGGGGGCGGAGCGTGTCGATCAAGGTCATCGTCTCTTCCGGTGATGCGCCCGACAGGGCGGCCAGCGTGGCGGCGTCCCGCGACGTCGTGCGCCGCCGGCGGTGGCGGCCGTCGAGCCGCTTCAGGCGTCGAGCGTGTGTGGGGTGATGGCCCGGCGGGGCCGGTGCGTGGCCGAGGCTGGCGTCAGGGACGCGGCGTCGCGGGCCGCGAGCAAGCACGCCGAGGCGTGGGTATGCCCGCCCGCGTCGTTCCCCTGGCCGCCGCTCGGAGCTGACTCATTGTCGTCCGTCCCCCCGCCTCTCCCGGGGTTCGGTTCGTCCGCGCGCCGACTCCGGGAGGCGCGCCGGGCCGCAGGCCGGAGGTGGTGGGTGGGGTCAGTCGGGCGCAACGCGCCGGCGGGATTGTTCGCCACCGGCCGGGCGACTCGCAGGCATCGACGCGGATGCTGTCGATGTCGTTCGCGCGGACGGGTACGGGCCTTTACGGGGCTGCCCCATATAGAGGCGGCACACCGGGGCGGCGATCACGACGGCGACTCCTCGGCGCCGGGCCGGCTCGTGGTGTTCACCGGAACGATGCTGCAGTTCAGGCTACGTGAGCCAGACGCGGCGGCCCCGCGGTCGGCGCCCGAAATCGAGAGGTTCGCAGGCCTGTCGACCGCGGACGGGCGATGCGAGAGCCCGATGTTCACTGTCCCACGGGTCAGTAATTCGCAATCGCGAGGGGTCGGGGAAGTGCCGTGACCGAATCGTGTGCGGGAACGTCAGCGCGGCGACCACGCCGTCGGCTACTGCCGCCGCCCGTTCAGGTAGTCCGCCCAGTCGTCCATCAGTCGTCGGCGCCGCTCGAACAGGTCCGAGCGCGCATACGCCGCCTCCACCTTGTTCTGCACCACGTGCGCCAGCGCCGCCTCGATCACCTCCCGCGGGTGGTCCGTACGCTCAGCCGCCCAGTCCCGGAACGACGAGCGGAAACCGTGCGGCACGGCCGCGATCCGGTGGTATTCGAGCATCTTCGGCAGCGTCGACATCGAGATCGCCTTCCCGCTCCGCATCGGGAACACCAGCCGATTGCCGTCGCCGAGCGTCCGAGCGACGTCGAGGATCTCCAGCGCCCGCATGCACAGCGGCACGCGGTGCTCCCGCTTCGCCTTCATCCGCTCGGCCGGGACCGTCCACACCGCTCCAGCCGTGTCGACCTCGTCCCACGTCGCCAGCCGGACCTCGCCAGACCGCGCCGCGGTCAGCACCAGAAACTCGAACGCCAGCTTGACCGCGGGCTGTCCCGAGCTCGACGTCCGCACCGTCTCGATGGCCGCGGCCACCTCCTGGTGCGGCAGTGCCCGCCGGTGTGTCACGATGTCGTTCTGCGGACCGAGCACCGGCAGGACCCGGTCGCACGGATTGTCGTCGCGCAGGTCCAGCGCGATCGCCCACTCCAGCACCGAACGGACGCGCTGGCGGACCTCCCTGGCCGTTGCCGCCTTGCTGTGCCAGATCGGCGTCAGGACCTCCAGCACGTCGGCCGTGTTGACCTCGGAGACCGGCCGGCGGCCGATGCGCGGGAAAACGTAGCGCTCGAGGCTGCGGATCCAGTTCTGCGCGTGCCACCGGCCGCGCCAGCCGTCCTGCTTCTGCTCGAGGACCTGCCGCGCGGCGTCGGCGAAGGTGGGGATCTGCTGCAGGCGGCGCTTCTCGGTCAACGGGTCGCCGCCTGAGCGGGCGAGCCGGCGGTTGGCGAGCGCCTGCTCGCGGGCCTCGGCGAGGGGAACCAGCGCGACGGCGCCGAGGCCGAGCTCGCGGCGGCGGCCGCGGACGACGAGCCGCTGGATCCAGCTGCGGGTGCCGCTGGGTTGGACGAACAGGTACAGGCCGTTGCCGTCGGCGTGACGTCCTGGCGGGGCGGAACGGACGAAGGCGGCCGAGAGCGCCTTGTGCGGGTGGCGTCCTCGGCGCTTGGTTCTGGGCGCGGTGGGGGCGGATTTGGTTACAGCATTCATCCCCGCATTATATACGGGAACAGGGCGGATCCGCCGGGACTCCCCAGGCCCGTCGCGAGCGGCCATTTCCACGCAACCCATTTACAATCAATGCTTTATTGCACTTCACTGCACCATGCTGGACCCATGCAGACTGTTATTGGGTGTCAAGGCAACGCGAACACGAAGAGGTTGTTGCCGGCGCTCGGGCGCAACTCGGGCGTCAGGTCGAGAAAGCGCGGCGTGCCCGTGCTCACCGCGACGTACTGGCGACCGTCGACCGCATAGGTAATGGGAAAGCCCGACACCGGCGAGCCGAGGTTGACCTCCCACAGCACGTCACCCGTCTCGTGGTCGAAGGCCCGGAACCGCCCGTTGACATCGCCCCCGAACACGAGCCCGCCCCCGGTGGCGACCAGCGACATGGTGGCGGCCCGTTGCTCGTACGTCCAGGCGGTCTCACCAGTCTGGGCGGAGATCGCCTGCACCCTGCCGACCTGATCGGTCCCCGGCGCAATCTGGCCCCGCCACACGAGGGCGTAGATGTTGGTGTCCTCCCCCTCCGTCGTCGCCAGCATCCGTGCGCACACGTTCCGCAGCGGCATGTACATCGTGTTGGTCAGGGGGCTGTAGGCGCCGGCCTCCCAGTCCTTGCCGCCGGTGGCGTGCGGGCAGGCCAGCACCTCCTGGCCTTCGGCCGTGAAGACCAGCTCGGCGCTCTCGGTCACCGCCCCGGTGGCGCCGTCGATGCCCGCTATCACGTTCTGCGTGATGGTCGGCGTCGCCCAGAGAAACTCGCCGGTCTCCCGGTCCAATGTGTAGACCACGCCGGTCTTCCCCGGGATTCCCGTGACGACCTTCCGCACCTCGCCCGGTTGCAGGCGGGGGTTGATCCAGCTCACCGCGGCCGGATTCGGCGCGACCGCCGTATCCACCAGCAAGCGCTCGAAGGGATGGTCGAGATCCCAGTGGTCGTTCATGTGCTGGTAGTACCAAACTATCTCGCCGGTGTCGGCGTCGAGCGCCAGCGTCGAGTTGTGATAGAGGTGCTGGAGGTCGGTGCCGCCCAGCAGGAACTTCGGGGCGGGAGACGTGACCGACGTCCCGATGTAGATGAGATTCAACTCCGGGTCGTAGCTCGGCACCATCCAGGCGCCGACGTGCCTGCGCTCTTCGAAGGGGACGTCGCCCCACGTCTCGTCGCCCGGCTCGCCCGGCGCGGGAATGGTGCGGCGGCGCCACAGCTCGGCCCCGGTCCGCGCGTCGTGGGCCGTGATGACGCACGCGTCCGGCCCTCCCTTCGGCACGCAACTCCGCCCCGTAATCACCTTGCCGTCGGCGATGATCGGACCCGAGCCCTGCATGGCCGGGTTGACCCGGTAGTCCAGGACCTGGGTCTCCCAGGCCAGCCGGCCCGTGGCGGCGTCGAGCGCGAAGATATGGTCGTCGACGCTGGTGTCGATGATGAATGTCCCGTGGATCGCGATGTTCCGGTTGTTCTGCGAGAGACCCGGGAAGATGTAGTCGCCCACATCCTCGGGCTTCTCCCGAACATGCTCCCAGATGAGGTCGCCCGAGACGGCGTCGATGGCCTGGATGACGTCGTTCGGGTTCGGCATGTACAGGACCCCGTCGTGCACCAGCGGAGTGCCCTGCTGGCGCCCCGCGGTCATGGCGCGCGACCAGACCATGCGGAGCTCGCCCACGTTGTCGCGGTCGATCCGATCGAGCGGGCTGTAGCCCCAGCCGTCCAGCGTCCGGCGCCACATCAGCCAATCGTCCGGGTCGGGGTCCCGCAGCTCCGCGTCGGTGACCGGTTCGATACCCTCTTCTTGCGCCCGGCCGGGGAACGGGTCGGCGATGGCGACGGCGACGCACGCGAACGCCGCCAGCCAGGTCCGGAACGACGGCGAGCCGGTTGCGAGCATGTCGCCTCCTCTGGATGCGAGTTCCTGGCCGATTTATGTCACCTGCCTGGCGGGAGGCTGGGAGCGCGGAATCCACAGCCAGGACTACGCCAGCTTCAGGCCGGCAGCAGCGAATCGGCTGAAATGGGCTACGTTCGATGTCGCGACGCTGGCGCCGTCCGCAAGAGCGGCCGCCCCGATCATGCAGTCGATGATCGTCCCGCGACGCCGCCCCGACTCGTTGAACAGGCGCGCGGCTACGACAGCCTCGTCCGGCGTGAAGTCTTTCCGGCGTTCTACGAGCCGTTCAGCCACGCCCAGGTCGCCGATGTCGAGAGGACCACACAGGAACTCGGCCCAGGCGACCGAGCTCATGATCAGCGTTTCCCCCTCGCCGGCCCACTTCCGCAGCTTCGTCTCTTCCGGCGTCCCCGGAATCAGCGCGCGAACGAGAAAGCTCGTATCCAGATGAATCATCGCGTTTCCGAGCCGAGCCGCCCGCCCGCGGCCTGCCGCTCGGACTCCACCTCCCGCGCCCACTGCTCGAGGTCGACGTTGCGTGAGCGCAGCGACGCCTGAAGCTGGTCGAGCGCCGCCAGCGCATCCCCGCCTCTGGCGGGGTGTCGACTGGCTTCGCTCCGGATGGCCCGCCGGAGCGCTTCCGACTTCGAGACTCCCCAGCGGGCGGCCAACTCCTCGAGCGCTCGCACGGACTCGACGTCGAGCGAATACGTCGACTTGATCGTGATGGTGGCCATACTGCATTATGGCCATACTCTTCTTCTCCTTCAAGGCCCCCATCGACGCAGACTCACGATCGCGCCGTGCAACGGCTTGACGCGGCCGCACGGGAATGCCGGGCGGCGCCCAGATGGTAGAATCTGCCTTTCTTTATAGTAGGATGCATTCGTGGCGCTGAGCATCAAGAACACGGAGGCCGAGCGACTCGCCCGGGAGCTCGCGCGAGAACGGGGCACGACGGTTACCCGCGCCGTCATCGGCGCCCTCGACGACGCACTCCGGCGTGCGCGCGGCCGGAAGGTCGCGCCGTCGATAAGGGATGCGATCCTCGAGATCTCGAATCGCTGCGCCGCGCTGCCCGACCTGGATACGAGAACCGCCGACGAAATCCTCGGATACGACGAACGCGGAGGTTTCCGCTGATGGTCGTCGATTCGTCCGCCGTGCTCGCCATACTCTTCAACGAACCGGAGCGAGACACGTTCTCCGATGCGCTGGCCGACGCCGGCATTCGGCTGATGAGCAGCGTCAACGCGCTGGAAGCGGCGGTCGTCGTGTCGTCACGGAAGGGACCTTACGGCGCCATGGAGCTCGATCTGCTGCTGCATCGCGCCGAGTTCGAGGTGGTCCCGTTCGCTGCCGATCAGCTCCGGCTCGCGCGTGACGCGTACGACCGTTACGGAAAGGGTCGTCACCCCGCTGGCCTGAACCTGGGCGACTGCTGCGCGTACGCGCTCGCCCGCCACACCGGAGAGCCGCTGCTGTTCAAGGGGGACGATTTCCGGCGCACCGATGTCGTACCGGTCCTCTGAGAGCGCCTGGCAACATGACCAGGGGCTACAAGACGCAGTGCAACGCCATCGCGGCCGGCGACCTGGCGGCCCTCGGAACCGCCATCGAGCGCCACCCGGACGGCCTCAGCCACTGGAAGCCCCTCGTCGACGCGGCCCACGCCGGTCGCGCCGACATGGTGCGGGCCCTGATAGCCGCCGGCGCCGACCCGAATGTCATCTCCGGCACCGGCGCGCGCCATACACCGCTCACCCGGCTCACCGAGCACCACGCGACCATTCCCAGGCATGACGGCCACCGGGAGGCGCTAGTTGCGCTGCTCGAGGGCGGCGCCAATCCGAACCTGCGCGCCGGTCCCCACCACTTCGAGCCGCTGGCGTACGCCGCCATGGCGCCGGCGCCGAGCTTCATCGATCTCCTGCGGAGCGGCGGCGCGAGAATCAGCGTCCACCTGGCCGCCAGCCTGCTCGATAGCGGTCGCCTCGGGCGAGCGTTGCGCAATTCGGATCGCGCGCGCGAGATCGATCCGCGTGGCAGGACGCCGTTGCACTACGTCGCGCTGTCGGGGCTGTGGAAGCTGCACGGCAGCGACCGCGCGTTGCACTGCGCGTCGCTGCTGCTCGATGCCGGGGCCGACGTGGACGCCGCCGAAGAGATCGTGGACGGTGACGAGGTCTTTCGAGCCACGCCGCTGTGGCACGCCCTGGCATGGCAGCGGCACCTTGCGCTGGCCGCGTTCCTGCTCGACCGGGGCGCGGATCCGAATCCGGCCGTGTTCGCCGTCACCTATCAGGGGGACGAGGGTGCGTGCGCGCTGCTCGACCGGTTCGGCGCCGACTGGGAGCAGGTCTTCAACGGCCGCACGCCGCTCATGGACCTGATGTACTTCAGGCGCCCCGGGGCCAGCCGCTGGCTGATCGCGCGCGGCGTCGACGTCAACACCGCGGATCGAACGGGCAAGACCGCCCTGCACTTCGCCGCCCTGCGGGGCGTGCGGGCCGACTACGTCGAGAGCCTGATCGATGCCGGCGCCGACGTCGGCGCGCAGGATGCCAGCGGACGGACGCCGCTCGACTACGCCGTGCTGAAGAAGCGGACCAGGCTCTTCGAGGTGTTGAAGCAGAGGTGACGGGAGTACGACCTGCGGTCGCCTTGCAGCTTCAGCGCCTGATGCGCGATGCCGAGTCCGACATCGCCGAGCAGCTCTGCGCCGATGCCTGGCTGACGGTGCTCGACGGCGCACTGCACGGAGCCGCGGTCACGACCGAAAGGGCGGCAAGGATGGAGCCGCAGGAGATGCAGGTACCGGCGCGGTAGAATACAGGTAGCGTGGATCGCCCGGACGGTCGTGGAGATGGAGTGCATCCGACCATGGCACGCTGGCGTCGACAATGCCGACATCCACTCCCGCCACCGACCCGGACGCCCTCGCCGTCCTGCACGCCTTGTCGAGAGAAGGACTCAGTACCGAGGACGCCCATAACGCGTTGGAAGGACTCCGCAACATGACCGGCCGCGACGTGCACGCTCGCCTCGACGCTCTGGAGTCCAAGATCGACACCCTCCGGACCATGATCACGTGGGGATTGGCCGCACTCGGCCTGCTCGTTGCCGCGCTGCGGCTCGTCGGCTGAGGCAAGACCGTGATCCCCTCCGTCGTCACCGCCCTCAACAGCCCGTGGTGAAACCCGCGTGGCACCGGAAGCCGGGACCGAATGGCTCTGAGGCAGGAGCGGATCCCGAACGGCCTGGACCGGCTTGGCACGCTGGGCGTCGAGGCCTTCGACGCCGCCTACGGCGCCGGGTTTCAGGCGGACGACGATTCGCCGCACGCCGTCGAGTGCGAGCTCGTGGAGGACGCCGGGGCGTTCGAGACACACCGCCCGCCCGCAGGGGAGCGCCCGCACCGCCTCGCGTTCGTGGACGGCACGATGCGCACCGAGGCGCGCCTGACCCACACCAGCGCCGAGGGCGACGTGCACACGGGTCTCGCGGGAAGCTGGGCCGCCGGCGCGGTGCTCGTCGCCGAGAACGCCCCGGCCCGCTTCGACCGGGTAGCGGTCGGACGCGCGGCCATCTTCACGGGCGGACACCCGGTTCCCCTACCCGACCACCGGGACGGCTGGCGATGGGAGCCGTACGCGGTCGACGGCGCCGACATCGAGGCCGCCCGGCAGCAGCTCCAGCACCTGATGCGGGACGCCGAGTCCGACATCGCCGAGCAGCTCTGCGCCGACGGGCGGCTGACGGTGCTCGACGGCCCACTGCACGGCATCCGCCATCGGCGCGGCCTGCCGGTCGTCGGCTACGTCAAGACGCATCATCGCCGTATGCTTGCGCACGCACACTGGACGCGGGTGCCGAGCCTCGACGTGCGCGATCGCTCCGGCCTCTTCGCGATGGGTGACGATCTGTACGGCTGCTACCTGCGGGTAGGCGACCCGGGGCCGTGGGCGGGCCCCTGGGCGGGCATCGCCCGCATCGAAATGCCGGCCGGGATTGGCCTGGCCGCGGCGATAGAGGCCGCGGATCGGGCCGCGAGCTGGTTGCCGGACTTTGCGTCGCCGCTGCACCGGGACGCGCGGGCCCCGGTCAACCTGACCCCGATCGCCGGCCTGGAGCGGCACCTGCACCATCTACAGGGCGACCCGCGTCTGGCGCTTCGAGCCGTGCGAGAGGCCGTTCTGCAACGCAACCGCGACGGATGAAGCGAATGAGCATGCCGCCGCCAGCGGACGGTCCGTCGCACGACGATGGGCGCATAGGACTGGTCGACGGATCGGTCGAGAGCGACTCGCGCACCTTCCACGTGGTGCTCGACCCGGAGGTGGTGATCCAGCTCGACGAGCTGGTCGCCGTCGCCACCGACCTTCCCGGCGGCAGGCAGGTGACGCACTACGGCATCGTCACCGAGCTGCGATCCCGGTTCGAGGGCGCCGACCTGCCCTCGGACACCGGCCGGGTCGTCGACCGGACGCTGCCGGCGGAGCACGTCCGGCGGGCCGAGGTCCGCGTCCTGCGGGTGGTTCCCGAGCTCTTCGTCGCCCCGCACGCCGGGGCCGCCGCGACCCGCGCCGTCGGAGCGCACCGCACGGCCGCCCTGTTCGAGGACGAGATGACACGCGGCAAGCTGCCGGTCGGCCTGGACCTGGGCGGCGCGCCGGTCTACGCGGACATGCGCTTCGTCGACGGCCGATCCGGCGGCCACGTCTCGATCTCCGGCATCTCGGGCGTCGCCACCAAGACCTCCTACGCGCTCTTCCTCCTCTATCAGCTCCTGGAGACCGAGCAGGGCATGGACCTGCTGGGCGGCCGGGCCGGACGGGAGAGCGTGCGGGCGCTGGTCTTCAACACGAAGGGCGAGGACCTGCTCCACGTCGACCGCGCCAACGCGGAGTTCGCCGGCAAGCCGGAGGCGATCGAGAAATGGCGTGCGCTCGGCATCGACGATCCGGGACCGTTCCGCTCCGTTCGGCTCTACGCGCCGCGCCGGTCCGGCGTGCAGACCAACGTCGCCGACGTGAAGACCCGCCGGACCGCCGACGTGAACGCCTACGGCTGGACACCGGAGCAGTTCGTCCGCGAGCAGCTCCTGCAGTTCTGCTTCACGTCCGACGACGAGCGCTCGACCCAGGTCGGCTTCGTGGAGCAGCAGGTCCGCATCCAGCTCCTCCGACGCCTGCGCCGACTGGCGGGAGACCCGACCGGCGCGGTGGTGATCGTCGAGATCGTCCCTCCCAACACCGGCTTCAATCCGGACCGGCTGGCCGAGCGCGAGCCGGACGAGGCATCGGCCGGCGCGGGCCACGTGATGCGCGACTTCGGCGATCTCATCGACCTGCTCGAGGAAGTCGTGTCCACGGACGACGAGCACCTGATGAACGAGTGGTTCGGCCGGGCGCAGTCCGGCACGCGGCAGGCGTTTCTGCGGCGGCTGCTGAAGCTGCGGCGCCACATCGGTCCGTTGATCGGCTGCGGTCTCGAGCCGGTCTCCGCCGAGAACGCCAAGCTCCATGTCGTCGACATCTCCACGCTGCACGACGACGCCCAGCGCTTTGTCGTCGGCGCTCTGCTCGACCGCGTCTGGCACGAGAAGCAGGGGACGGGCCGCACCCCGTTGCGCTTCGTCGTGCTCGACGAGCTGAACAAGTACGCGCCCGCGCACGGCTTCTCGCCGCTGAAGGACCTGCTGGTGGACATCGCCGAGCGCGGCCGGTCGCTCGGCGTCCTGCTCATCGGCGCGCAGCAGGCGGCTTCCGCGGTGGCGCAGGCCCTGCCGCGCAACGCCTCGCTCAAGGTGGCCGGGCGGCTCGACGCCAGCGAGTCGGACGCCTACCGTTTCCTGACCCCGGCGCTCCGGGACCGCGCGACCCGCTTCATGCCGGGTACCATGGTGGTCTCCCAGCCGATCGTGCCCGAGCCGATCCCCATCCGCTTCCCGTTCCCGCCGTTCGCGACGAACCCGGACGAGGCGGCGGCGGACGAGACCGCGGACAAGCGGAAGACCGACCGGATCCTGAGCACCATGGGCGCCCTGGCCGGACCCGAGGTCGACCTGTGAAGCTGCTCCACACCTCGGACTGGCACCTGGGAGCGAAGCTCGGCCGGCACGACCGGGCACCGGATCACCTGGAGGCGCTCAAAGGGCTGCTGGAGGTCGCCGAGTCGGCCCGTCCCGATCTGATCCTGCACACGGGAGATCTCTTCGATGCGTCCCGGCCGCCGTACGACGCGCTGCAGCTCGGCGTGCGCGCGCTGGGACGGCTCGCGAAAGTGGCGCCCACCGTCGTGATCGCCGGAAACCACGACTCGTCGATGCTGTTCCGGGTAATCGACGAGCTCGCCGGGGCCGCTACCCCGCGCCGGCTGTGGCTGGTGAGCACGCCGCAGGTGCTGTCGTTTCCGGCGATCGCCGACGCTCCGACCAGCGTGGCGTGCGTGCCGTTCATTCCGCCGGGTGCGATCGCGCACTACGCGACGGACGATCCGACGCGCTTCGAGGGCAACTACGCCGACGGCGTCAAGACCCTGAACCAGCGCCTGCTCGACGAGGCGCACCACGAAGCTGGAGCCCGCGGCATCGTCCTCTATGCCGCGCACCTCCACGTACAGGGCGCCCGTCCGGGCAAGTCGGAGCGGCGGATCACGGTCGGCGAGGACTACGCCACCCACGTCGAGGGACTGCAACGCGCCCTGTACTGCGCCTTCGGCCACATCCACGACCCGCAGCTCCTGCCGGGCGGCACGGCGCAGGGGCGCTATGCCGGGTCACTGATCCCGCTCGACTTCGGGGAGGGCCGGCAGGAGAAGCAGGCGGTGCTGGTCACGATCGGGGACAGCGTCGAGGTGAATACCCACGACCTGCCGGGCGGGCGGCCCCTCACCGAGTTCGCCGGCACGCTGGCCGATCTCGAGACCCGCGGGGCGAACGGCGGCCTCGACGGCTGCATCCTGAAGGCGCGGGTGGTCTCCGACGATCCCATCCCGGACCTCGCGGACCGGCTGGCGGAATGGTCGCCGGGTTGCGTCGTGTTCGAGCTGATCAACACCATCACGAACCAGCCGGTGAAGGCGATAGACCCGGCCCGCGAGGGCGACGCGGAACCGGCGCTCGACGAGTTGTTCACGGAGTGGCGCACCACCGCGGCGCGCGGGATCAAGGCGCCCCACGAAGCGGTCGGCGCACTCTTCGCGCAGGCCCTGGGCAGCGCCGGCCAGGCGGCGGCGGCCGACTTCGGGCTAACCCCGCTCAAGCTGAACGCGCAGGAGACGTTGAACGCTCTCGCGTCGAAGCGGAACGGGAGAGGGGCCTGAGATGCGCCCCCTCCAGCTCACCATCGAGGGGCTGCGGTCGTTCCGGACACCGCCCGGGCAGGACGGCGGCACCACCCCCCGCAAGCCGACCATCGACTTCACCGGCCGGGACCACATCGCCATCGTCGGCGATACGGGAGCGGGCAAGTCTTCCATCCTGGAGGCGATCACCTACGCCCTGTACGGCCAGACGACGTTCACGGCGCGCGCCAACCAGGAGTTGATGAACGATACGTCGACACACCTGCGCGTCGTGCTGCGGTTCCGGGTATCCGACGAGACATGGGAGGTGACCCGTACCTTGCGCCGCGGCGGCCAGGGCGATGTCGGCCAGGTACGGGCGCTGCTGCGCCGGGTCGGCGACGACGACGCGACGGTCGAGCAGGTCGAGCAGGTCCGGCGCGTCAACGAGCGCATCGAGGACCTCCTGGGCCTCGACAGCGACGCGTTCCTGCGCACCGTCGTCCTCCCGCAGGGCCGTTTCGCGCGCCTGCTGGTGGAGGACGAGCCGCGCGACCGGAGCCGGATCCTGCGGCAGGTCTGGCGCACGGACGAGCTCGAGGAGGCGGGAGAACTGGCCGGCAGGGCGCGGCGGGAGGCGGCTACGCTTCGCGTCCAACTGGAACAGGCCGCATCGGAATACCCGGAGGACCCGGCGGCGCACCTGGAACAGTTGCAGCAGGCCCTCGAAGTGGCCCGGCAACTGGCCGCCCGGGCGGCCGAGGACGAACAGGCCGCGACCACCGCCCGTGAGCAAGTGATCGCAGCGGAGAGGGCCCGGCGGACGGCTGCCGACGTCATCGAACGGCTCCGTGCCGTAGATGCCGGGCAGGCCGCCGACCGGCTGGCGCCCATCGCCGCAATCGAACGGCAGCTTGCCGAGGAGGAAGCGGCCTCGAAGGAGCGTCAGGCGCACCTGGAGGACGCACTGGCGCGCATCCCGGCCGACGACGGCCCAACGAGCGAAGCAGTCACGGCGGCCCTGACGACGCTGCAAGGCCTGCCTGCCCTCGCGAAGGCCGGCGAGGAAGCGGCCGCCGCGCTCCGCGCCAGCGTGGAGGACGCGGCGAAGAAGCAGACCGAAGCCGAGCGCACGGCCGAGGGCGCCGCGGCCGCGGAGAAGCGTGGCGCGGAGCACGACACCGGACGCCCGCCGCTGGACGAGGCTGCGCGAACGGCACGGGAGCGCCGGGTCTCGGTCGAACAGAGGCACTTGCGCTGTGCCGAGCTTGCCGCCGAGCTGGACCACGTCCGCAAGCAGGTGGATGCGTTCCGGACGGAGGACGCCGAATGCGCGCAAGGGCTGGAATCCGCACGGGAGGCGGAGCGGCGCACAGCGCGCGAGGCGACCACCGCCGACGAGCATCTGGCCGTCGCGCAGCGTGCGGAGTCGGCGGCGGCCGCCGCCCACGACCTGCACCCCGGGGACGCCTGTCCCATCTGCCGCCGCGACCTCCCCGCAGGCTGGGAGGCGCCCGACGGCACGAAACTCACCGAGGCGCAGCAGGTTGCCAAGGCAGCGCACGATACCGCGAGAGAAGCAGCCGGCAGGGCTACCGCGCTCGACGCAGAGCGGAAAGGCATCCTGCGCCACATAGCCGACACCGAGGCCAGGCTCGCCGCGTCCGCGACTCGGTTCCGGGACGCGCTGCAGGAGCTGGCCCGGGAAGTCGAGCTCGACATTGACGCTCCGCTCCCCGCGCGGGAAGCCTTGATCGCCCCCCTGGAAGCAACGCGCACGCAGACCGCCGAGCGTCTGGCCGAACACGATCGCGTCGCCGCGGACCTGCGGGAGGACGCGACCCGGCAGGACAAAGCCACGGGCGTGGCTCAGGAGGCAGCCTCCAGCGCGCGGGCGCTGGTCGAGCGTACGCGGCGGACCGGGGAGGAAGCCCTGGAGAGACTCGGGACGGCGATACGGACTATCCCGCGGCCGTTCCGGCCCGGCCTGGATCTGCCTGCCGATGTCGCGAACCTGCACGAAGTGGAGATGGGGCCGGTCGGCGAGCGGACGGACTCGGCCCAGGAGCGCGCCCGGGTCCTGGAGGCGAGGAATCGCGAGCAGGACCGCCTGCGACGTGAGCTCGACGGCGTTCGAAAGGCTCGCTCGGCCGTGGCGACCCGTCGGGCAGAGGAAGTCGACGCGCCGATCGAAGCGCTGGTCGCGGACCTCAACGCCCATCGCGACGTCCTCGTCGACTCGGTCAGCCGGCTGGGCCTCGACACGAAGATACCCGCGGCCGTCTCCGCGAGAGACGCCGCCGCGCTCGCATCGCACATCGGCAAGCTCGGCGAGCAGGCCGCGGAGATAGCCCACAACGCCGACGAGCATTCGCGGGCGGCTTCCGACAACGCGGCTACCGCCCGCGAAGCGCTCGCCGCCATCGGCGAACGGCTGGGCGCGGAGATCGACGTCCGCGACATCGAAGGCGTCGTCGCCGCGGTGCGCGCACAGGCCGACGACGCCCGCTTCGAGGAGCGCCGCGCGAGGGAGTCGGCCGACCACTTCGCAGCGATCGTCGACGACGTCCACCGCCTTCGTACGCTGCTCCAGGATGTCCTGCAGCAGGAACGCGCGCTCGGCGACCTGGAGGACGCCCTGAAGCCCGGCGCCTTCCTGAAGTGGCTGACGCTACGCCGCTCCAGACGCCTCCTGGTTCACGCGTCGCGGATGCTCGGCGAGATGAGCGGCGGCAAGTACGCGTTCGTCGACCCCGGCGACGCCGAAGAACAGTGGCGCGTGCTGGATGCCGATTCCGGCCAGGACCGCTCACCCGCCAGCCTGTCGGGCGGCGAGCAGTTCATTGCCTCGCTGTCGCTCGCGCTCGGCATGGTCGAGATGATGGCGCGCAGCGGCGGTCGGCTCGAATCCCTCTTCCTCGACGAGGGCTTCGGCTCCCTCGACCGCAACAACCTCGACGCCGCCGTCCAGGCGCTGGGAACGGTAGCCGCCAGGGGCCGGATGGTCGGCGTAATCTCTCACGTGCGCGCGGTCGCGGAGCAGATCGACCATGTTCTCGCGGTCACTCGCAGCGCCACCGGCAGCAAGGCCCAGTGGCTCACGAGCCGGCAGCGGCAGCACCTCTCGGAGTCGGACACCGGGCTGGAAGCGGCGTCGGCGCTGGCCGGGTTGCTGGAGTAGGCTGCAGAGCCTACACATCGGCACTCCCCAGCCTCTCCATAGAACCCAGGTTCCGTCAGCTCCGTACGATCATCCCTGGTCATTCATCGGTGAAGTAGTCTGCCTCGATTCGCTTCAAATCGTACGTGGCTTCGGTCGTAACGCCCACACCGTAGTCGATCATCAACTCGGCGAGCTGTGTTCCTGTTATAAGGATCCTCCAGAAGACCGGCCTTCTTCATGTAGGTCCGTGCCCACGTCACATTGTTGTGGAATCTCGACACTCTGCCACTGGGGATGCGTTCCTGTCTCTCCTTGTCTGTAAGCTCGAACTCTTGCGCAAGACGAGCGACTGCATCGTGAACCTGATGGTTCTGATTGTCCCCGGCCAATTTGAGAAGGGGGAGCATGAGGGTCTGGTAGTCCGGAATCGCCATTTTCTCTCCTGAGATCCGAGACGCGGGCCTCTACGAACAGCGTCCGGGCTACACGCTCTAACACGCTCTCAGCCGGCCCTGTACACCTGGATGGGCAGTGCTTTCGTCTCCAGCGTCGAAAGTTCGAGGCGCTTGGAAGCATGGTCGATGTCGAATCCCACGACGTCTCCGTTGGCATCGAGGTCGACGTTGAGCCCGCTCGCGACCTCGCGTGTCTCCGTACCAGGTGATGACTTGAGCTCCACATAAAGGCTGTCAGTGTCGGCGTAGTAGTGCAGCTTCATGACGGTCCTATCAACGGGCTCGCGTCGGCTGCGACGAGCCGCTCCGCCATTCGACGATCGCCTCGGCGTCCTCGCGGACTGTGTCCGAAGTGCCATCAACGACAGGAATCCCGAGCCGAGACACGTGCTGGATGAACTCGGCGATGCTGAGACCCGAGAACCGCGCAGCCTGACCCAGCGACAGGCTTCGATCGCGGTACAGCGCCGTGGCGAGCGCCTGCCGGATGCCCGACTTGGCGAGCAGCGAATCGTCATCGAGATGCACGGGCAACCTTTAATCATCCTAGCGCAAGCACGTACCGCGCAAGCGGGCCAAGCCGTCTACGAGTCTCCGGTCGCATACGAGCCGCGAAGTCGGTTGCCGCTTGCCCGTCCCGTGGGATGAACGCGCCCTGGAGGGATCGCCGTGGCTCGCTCGACACGTTCGCCGTGTGGCCGTGCCAGGTCGACCCGTCGAAAACCAGCAGCGACCCGGCGGGGCCGCAGGCCAGTACCTGCCTGTCGTGTTCGGCCACCACATCCGTCATCGAGTCCCGGGGCGCACATGGCCACCGATGCGAACCAGGCACGAAGCGCGTCACGCCGTTGTCAGGCCGAAAGTCGTCGACCATCAGGATGAAGCCCACGAGCGGCCACTCGGAGGAGTGTCGTCCTACGTCGACGTGCAAGGCCTGGCCGGGCGCGCCCGGCGGCAGCGTCCGTGCGTGGAGAGTACTGAGCTTGAACGGTCTTGCAATGACGCGGCAGCACGCCTCGAGCAGCGGTGGCCACAAGTACAGTCGATCGAACTCGGCCCCGCGATTGACGATGTCGGTCACCCTCGTCGAAGTGCTCCCGATACTGATGTCGTCACCCGTCGCCGAAGCCACCGCCTCGTCGTAGGCGGCAGCCAACTGTTCCATGCTCGCTGACGACACCGCGTCGGGAAGGATCGCAAAGCCACGTTCCTGCAACTCCGAGACGGCATCCGAACCGAGAACGCTACATTCGGCCAACGTACCGAACCAGTCTCGTCCCGGCACCGGGTCCCGACACGAGTCGGGCGTGACCCGGGCCGCGAGTCCTTCCACCTTCCTGACAGCCCCTGACACCACCCCATGCTATCTTCCCGCCCGATGCGCCACGCCGACGGCCGACTCCTGTTCTCCGCCACCGACCTGAGCCGCCATATCTCCTGCGTCCACCTGACCAGCCTGCGCCGCGCCGCCGCGCTCGGGGAGATCGAGCGGCCGACGCCGTACGACGACCCCCGCGCCGAGGTCCTGAAGCAACGCGGGATCGAGCACGAGCGCCGTCTGCTGGAACGGTTCGCTGCGGAAGGCCGCGCCGTGGAGATCGTCACCCCACCCGAGTCGCCGTTCTCGGAGCGCGATCCGGAGGAAGCCGCGGTGCGCACCCGGGAGGCGATGCGGCGCGGGGCCGACATCGTCTACCAGGGGCGCCTGCAGGACGACGGCCGGTGGAGCGGCTATCCCGACTTCCTGCTCCGGGTGGACGAACCGAGCGCGCTGGGCGGCTGGTCGTACGAGGTGCTCGACGCCAAGCTGGCTCGCGTCGCGAAGGGCGAGGCGCTGCTCCAGCTTCTGCTGTACTCGGACCTGCTGGCCCAGGTGCAGGGCACCGGGCCGGAGCGGATGCACCTGGCGCTCGGCGGCAACGACGGGCCGCAAGAAGCGAGCTTCCGGGTCGTGGAGTACTCGGCGTACTACCGCGCCGTCCGCCGGCGCTTCGAGGCGCACGCGGCAGAGCCGCCGGACACCTATCCGGAGCCGGTCGACCATTGTGCGCTCTGCGACTGGAAGCAGGGCTGTGCGGATCGCCGACGCGCCGACGATCACCTGTCGCTGGCCGCCGGGATCACGCGCAGCCAGCGGCGCAAGCTGGTCGACCGGGGCGTAACGACGATGGCGGACCTCGGGGCGCTCGACCTGACGGCGTTTCCGCCGCTGGACGGCGTGAGCCACGACGCGCTGGTTCGGATCCGGGAGCAGGCGCGCATCCAGGATCAGGGGCGGAGGGAAGGCCGGCGCATTCACGAGCTGATCACACCGGTCAGGGAAGACAAGGGACTCGCCGCGCTGCCGGAACCCTCGCCAGGCGACCTCTTCTTCGATCTCGAAGGCGATGCCTTCGCGATGAACGGCGGGCTCGAGTACCTCTTCGGGGCCGCGGATCGGCGCGGCGGATACGACGGCTGCTGGGCGCTCGACCAACCGGCCGAGAAGCGTGCGTTCGAGCGTTTCATCGACCGCGTCATGGCGCGCTGGCGGGACTATCCCGGCTTCCACATCTACCACTACGGCGCCTACGAGACGACCGCGGTCAAGCGCCTGATGAGCCGCTACGCCACCCGCGAGGAAGAGGTCGACCGGCTGCTGCGCGGGCGCGTCTTCGTCGACCTGCACCGGGTGGTCCGGCAGGGGCTGCGCGCCTCGGTCGAGGGGTACTCGATCAAGAGGCTGGAGCCGTTCCACGGCTTCGTGCGCCGGATCGACCTGACGACCGCAACGCGGGCGCTGGTCCGTTTCGAGGCGGCGCTGGAGTCGGGCGAAGCGGAAGCCACGACAGACGCGCTCCGCACCGAGATCGAAAGCTACAACCGGGACGACTGCCTCTCCACGCTGCGGCTTGCCGAGTGGCTGGAGGGATGCCGGCGCGATCTGGAGACATTGACAGGACAGCCAGTGCCACGGCCGGCGGTACGGGGCGAGGAACGCAACCGGGAGCGGGAATCGGCGGCCGAGATCGCGGCGCTGTTCGAGGCGCTCACCGACGGGCTGGCCAAGAAGGAAGAGGAGTTGGACGGCGATCAGCGGGCCCGGCGGCTGCTGGCGTACATGCTGGAGTTCCACCGGCGCGAGGAGAAGTCCATGTGGTGGGAGTTCTTCGACCGCTGCGGCTTCAGCGCGGAGGAGCACGTCGCGGACCGGGCGACGCTCGGCGCACTCGGCTACGTGGGCGAAATGGGGCCGGTCAAGAGGTCGCTCGTCCATCGATACCGCTTCCCGGAGCAGACGCACGAGATCGAGGTGGGTGACTCGCCGAAGAACCCCGACACCGCCGAGTCCGACGAGCTCAAGCGGGGCTTCTCCGGGACGGTGGTCGCGCTCGACGAAGCGGAGCGCACGATCGATCTGAAGCGCGGGCGCAACTCACCCGTTCCCCATCCGACCGCACTGGTTCCGCTCGACGCCGTCAACAGCCAGGTCCTGCGGGACAGCCTGCTCCGCCTCGGCCGGGACATGGCGTCCGACGGCTTCGCGGCGGAGAGCGCGCGTCGTGCTGCCTTCGACCTGCTGCGGCGCGTGCCGCCGCGTCTCGAGACGGCGGCGCATCGAGCCAATGTCCTGAGCCTCTTCCCTCAGGAGGACGGCGCCGCTCCCGAGGACGTCGTTGCTCTCGTAGACCTCGTCGCTCCCGAAGAAACGCCGCTGGATGCCGTGCGGCGGATCGCCCCGCGTCTGGACCGCTCCGTCCTTCCGGTGCAGGGACCGCCGGGCAGCGGCAAGACCTACACCGGCGCGCGAATGATTCTCGACCTGCTGGCCGACGGCAAACGGGTCGGTGTGACCGCTAACAGCCACAAGGTGATCTCCAATCTGCTCAGCGCAATCTGCCGGGCGGCCGGCGAGCCGTCCGGCGCAGGCACGCGGACCGGACCGGAAGAAGAAGTGGCGACCGATCCCACGGCTACCGATGTCCGCGGAATCCAGAAGACCAACGACGGCGATGGTTGCCCCGACACGCGCATCGTTCAGACCGACTCGAACGAAGCGGTGGCCGGGGCGCTTTCCAATGGCGACGCCAACCTCGCCGGTGGCACCGCATGGCTGTGGGCACGCCCGGAGATGGCCGACGCGGTGGACGTGCTCGTGATCGACGAGGCGGGCCAGATGAGCCTCGCCAACACCCTCGCCGTCTGCCAGGCAGCGGGGAGCCTCGTCCTGCTGGGCGATCCGCGCCAGCTCGATCAGCCGCTCCAGGGCGTCCACCCGCCCGGCGCCGACGTCTCGGCGCTCGGCCACCTGCTCGGCGAATCGGCGACCGTCGACCCGTCCCGCGGCGTCTTCCTCGACGATACGTGGCGCATGCACCCGCAGCTATGCAGGTTCACGTCGGAACAGTTCTACGAGGAACGGCTGGGTACGCGTCCTGAGCTGGCCCGGCAGACTGTCACCGGCCCGGGGCCGCTGGCGGGGCACGGCCTGCGTTTCGTTCCGGTGGAGCAAGCCGGCAACACGAACGCGTCGGAGGCGGAAGCCGACCGCGTCGCCGCGCTTATTCGCGAGTTGCTCGACGCGGACGCGACCTGGGTGGACCAGGCGGGCGTACGGAGACCGTTGATGCTCAGGGACATCCTGGTCGTGGCGCCCTACAACGCGCACGTCGCAGCCCTGCGGGCGGCGCTGCCGGAAGGCGCACGGGTCGGCACCGTGGACAAGTTCCAGGGGCAGGAGGCGCCGATCGCCATCTACTCGATGGCTACCTCGACCGCCGGCGAGGCGCCGCGCGGGATGGCGTTCCTCTACAGCCTGCACCGCCTCAACGTCGCCACGTCCCGCGCCCGATGCGTGGCGGCCATCGTCGCCAGCCCCGCCCTCCTCACGCCGGCCTGCCACACCCCGGAGCAGATACGCCTGGCCAACCCCTTCTGCCGCTTCCTGGAGTTGGCGGAAACCACACTCTCAGCACCCTGATCCGCGCGCACAGATCTGTCTCCTCACCTTCGGGTGCCAGGTAAACGCCTGACTCCATTGAGGTTCCATCTGCAAACAAGTATAAGGAAAGTCGACTTTCTCTAGTTGATCCGCCGAGACCGTGCTGATAGCCTGGATCTATGCGCCGAGTCCCCGAAGAACAGGTGCGCAACCGTATGCGGGCCGAGAATCCTTGGTGGGACGGCGCCGGGATTCGCGACGACTACGCGCGCATGAAGCGGCGTGCATACTTCGAACGCTTCGAGCAGTTGGTGGCGCAGACCGACGTACGCCGCGCCGTCGTCCTCATGGGGCCGCGCCGCGTCGGCAAGACGGTGCTGCTGCACCATCTGATTCAACATCTGCTCGACGGCGGCCGGTACGACCCGCGAGACATCGGTTACGTCTCGCTCGACCAGCCGCTCTATACGCGCTTGTCGATCGACGAGGTTGCCGAGGAGCTTCGTGAGGCGAGCGGCAGCGCTCACATGCCCCGGATGCTGTTCATCGACGAAATCCAGTATCTCGCCGACTGGGAACGCCATCTCAAGGTGTTCGTCGACACGCATCCCGAGGTCCGTTGCGTGGCGTCCGGCTCGGCGGCTGCCGCGCTACGGCTCAAGAGCGTTGAATCGGGGGCCGGCCGCTTCACCGATTTCCTGCTCCCGCCGCTGACGTTCTACGAGTACCTGGACCTGCAGGACAGGGTTGCTCTCGTGGGGTACACCCTCGAAGACACGGTCGAGGTCGCTCACGAAGATGTCGCTGAGTTGAACAGGCATTTCATCGACTACATCAACTTCGGCGGCTATCCGGAAGCGGCGCTGTCCAGCACGGTGCGGTCCGATATCGGTCGCTACATCGGCACCGACATCGTCGAGAAGGTCCTGTTGCGCGATCTCCCGAGCCTGTACGGCATCCAGGATGTTCAGGAGCTCAACGCCCTGTTCACGACGCTTGCCTTCAACACGGCCGGCGAATTTATCGCTGGAAGGCTTGTCGCAGGACTCCGGCGTGTCCAAGCCGACTCTGAAACGCTATCTGGAATACCTGGAAGCGGCGTTCTTGATCAAGGTAGTCCACCGGATCGACCACACGGCCCGCCGCTTCAGGCGCGCCACCCGGTTCAAGGTGTACGTCACGACCCCGGCGCTGCGTAGCGCGTTGTTCGGTCCCGTGAAGGAGGACGACGATGCAATGGGAGCACTGGCCGAGACGGCGGTCTTCGCCCAGTGGTTCCACGCCGGCGTCGACTTGCATTACGCGCGTTGGCGGACTGGCCGGCAGGAAGGGGAAGTGGACATCGTGCACCTCGACAAGAGGCAGAAGCCTGTCTGGTGCCTCGACGTCAAGTGGTCCGACCGACCCGCACAACACCCCGAAGAGCTGACGAGTCTCGCTGAGTTTGCGGCGCGGCACCGGAACGCCACCGTGCTCGTGACCACCCGAACACTGGAACGGTCCGTCACGGTGTGGCCCGGACCGGGGCGGCTGAACGCGGTCCGGACAAGCCTCTATTGCTACGCCGTCGGTCGGCATGTGATTCGCGATCCCTCCTCGGCGCCGTCTTGGGAGGTTGGAGAATGACCAGAACCTGCCGGTCGAGCGAACGACGCTAGTGACAGATTGAAAGTTCAACTTTCAATCTGTCACTACCTTGCGTAGCATCCTACCTGTGGTCGAACGCACGATCGCGCCGCTCCTCAAGGATCTGTTCCGTCGGTACCCGTTCGTCACGGTCACGGGACCGCGCCAGTCCGGCAAGACCACCCTGTGCCGAACCGCGCTGCCGGAGCTCGCCTACGTCAACCTGGAATCACCGGAGCACCGGCAGTTCGCCGAGGAGGATGCGAAGCGGTTCCTCGCGACCTGGCCCGGCGGCGTCATATTCGACGAGATCCAGCGCGTCCCGTCGCTGCTGTCCTGGCTGCAGGTGTTCGCCGACGACCGCGGCGGGAACGGCCTGTTCGTGCTGACCGGCAGCGGGCAGTTCCTGCTGTCCGACGCAATCGACCAGTCCCTGGCCGGACGCACGGCCCTGCTGCGGCTGCTGCCCTTCTCGATCGAGGAACTGCGAAGCGCAGGCGTCGACGCGAGCGTCGACGACATGCTCTTCTCCGGGTTCTACCCGCGCATCCACGATCAAGGGCTTGATCCCCGGCAGGCCCTCGGTGACTACGTCGAGACCTACGTCGAGCGCGACGTGCGCCGGATGCTGGAAGTCAGGAACCTGACCGCCTTCCAGCGCTTCGTGCGGCTGTGCGCCGGGCGGGTCGGGCAGTTGCTCAATTTCGCGGCGCTCGGCGCGGATGCCGGCGTGACGCATACGACCGCGCGGCACTGGCTCTCCGTGCTGGAGGCCAGCTACATCGTGTTCCGACTGCCGCCGTACCACGGCAACGTGAGCAAGCGGCTGGTCAAGTCGCCCAAGCTCTACTTCCACGACGTCGGACTCGCGAGCTGGCTCCTGGGAATCGAGAGCGCGCGCCAGCTCGCGACGCATCCACTGCGCGGGGCGCTCTTCGAGAACGCGGTCGTCGCGGAGACGCTGAAGCACGGCTACAACCGGGGGCGCAGGCCGGAGCTCTGCTTCTTCCGTGACCGGCGCGGCCTCGAATGCGACCTGCTGTACCCCTCCGAAGGGCGCGTTCTGGCCATCGAGGCCAAGTCCGGCGCCACCATCGCGTCGGACTGGTTCGCGGGCCTCCGGCAGGTGACGTCGCTCGTTCGCGGTTGCGCGGCCGGAGCCGTTGTGTACGGCGGCGACCAGCACCAGGAACGAAGCGCCGGATCCGCCGTGCCAATCGTCGCACTGGGCGACCTGCTCGAACGATTCGATGGGGGATCATGAGGGCGCAAACCGCTGGACCGGCGTGACTCGCCGTAGGACTTCGTTCGCCCCCGAACTCCACCCTTCACCCTCGGTGCTACGATGGGGAAATGCCTCGGATGGACCGGCCACCGCTGTCCGCGCGCGGCGACGACAGGACGAAGACGCCGGATGTACCGGCCCCGAACGCGCCGCCGGGCGAGTCGGTGAACTACGAGGCGTTGCGGTTCCCCGGCTGCCAGCGCATCTCGCTCACGCGCGAGGAGTTCGCGGACTTCGACGACCGGATCGAGTACTGGGACGGAAGGACCGGGACCGCCTGGGTGGTCGCCGACAAGTTCGGCGTTCATGAAGGGACCTCGCGGCGGCTGCCCCATCTGGCGGAACGGATCGCCTCGATCCGGGGCACGCCGATCGTTTCGTACGGATCGGTCACCCTGCTGGTGCGGGACGCCGACGGCCGGGCGCAACGGGCGATGGAGGCCGACGAGACGCTCTACCTGCACCCGACGCGCGCGGCGACGCCCGTGAAGTCCCTGATCATCGGCGAGCACGACTTCCCGGACGTGGTGCTCGAAGTGGACTACACGACGGACGTGCGTCCCGGCAAGCTGCTGCTCTACGAGGCGTGGGGCTTCCCCGAGCTGTGGGTGGTCGTGCCCCCGGGGGCCACGCGGCGGCGCCCCGCCGGGGTGACGATCCATCGGCTCGTGAATGGCCGGTACCGGCCGATGCGGACGAGCGGCGCGTTTCCGGGCTGGACGGCGAAGGAAATCCACGCCGCGCTGACCGAGCCGGTCTCCTCGGCCGCAACCTACCGCGTGCTGGAACGCGTGGGGCGGACGCTCGGCGAACGGGAGGGAACGGGCCCCGACGACGATCCGCTGTGGCGCGTGCTGGGCGCACGCAAGCTGGCGGAAGGCGTCGCGCGGGGCCGCGCCGAAGGCGTCGCGCAGGGCCGTGCCGAAGGCGTCGCGCAGGGACGCGCCGAAGGCCGTGCCGAGGAACTGGCGGAGACCGTGCAGAGCCTGCTGCGAGCGCGCGGAAAGCGGGTGTCGGACGCGTTCATGCAGCGCGCACCGGCTCTCTTCGACATGCCGCGCGATACGGTGACGGCGGCGGCGCTGGACGCGACCGACGAAGCGGACTTGTGGCGCCGCCTCGGGTTGGCGTGACTCACCCCGTCCCGATCGGCGTGCCGCGCGTCCCTACTGCGGCCGCTGCGCCTCGCGGACCGCCCGGAACTCGCTGGTCTCACTCCATGCCGGCCACTCGTCGCCCGCCGCGAGCCGCGCGCCCATGTGGTACAGAAACGTCAGGTCCTCGAGCGCCCCGGACAGGTCCCAATCGGGCTTCACCTCGTCCGACACCTTGTGGTAGTCGTTCGCCGTGTACTCCGTGCGCTTCTCGATGCCGTAGCCCTCCGGCTTGTCGATGTACTCGACCCCGGGGTCGCCGTAGAACGCGGGGATGCCCGCCCTGGCGAACGAGAAGTGGTCCGAGCGGTAGTAGAAGCCCTTCTCCGGCTCCGGGTCCGGGGCCAGGGTGCGCCCGAGCTGCGCCGCGACTGCGGCGGCGACGTCGTCCAGTTCCGACTGTCCCATGCCGACGATGGTCATGTCGCGCGTCCGGCCCCACTGGTTGAGCACGTCCATGTTGAGCGCGGCGACCGTCTGCGCGGCCGGGTAGAGCGGGTTCTCCCCGTAGTGTCGTGACCCGAGCAGGCCCTGCTCTTCCGCGGTGACGGCCAGAAACAGGATCGACCGGCGCGGCGGCTCCTCCGCATGGAGGAACGCGCGCGCGATCTCGATGAGCCCGGCCGTGCCGGTGGCGTTGTCGGCCGCGCCGTTGAAAATCTGATCGCCGTCCAGGTTCGGATCGACGCCCATGTGGTCCCAGTGGGCGACGTACAGCACCACTTCGTCCGGGGCCCCGCTGCCCTCGATCTTCGCGACGACGTTCTGCGAGTCGATGCGCCGCAGCTCGTTCCGGATCCGTAGCGACGCGGTCACCCCGAGCGGAATCGGCTGGAACGCGCGGTCCGCCGCCTGCTGCTTCGCTTCGTCGAAGTCGAGCCCGGCCATCTCGAAGAGGGCCTCGGCGGTGGCGCGCTGCACCCAGCCCTCGACCGTAGCGCGGCTCAGGTTGTCGTCCGCCGCGACGAGGTCGAACGCCTCGGCGTACGGCGTGCTCCCGACCACCTCCCACGGATAGCCGGCCGGCCCGGTCTCGTGGATGACGAACGATCCGGCCGCACCCAGCTCCGCCGCAATCTCGTGCTTGTAGGTCCAGCGCCCGTAGTAGGTCATGGCCGGTCCGCCGAAGATGTCGTCGAGCGGCGGGTCGTTGACCAGGAAGAGCAGGATCTTCCCGCTCACGTCGGTGTCCCCGAAGTCGTCCCAGTCGTACTCCGGCGCCCGGGCGCCATAGCCGACGAAGACGAACTCGGCGTCCGACATCTCCACTTCGTCGACGACGTGCTTCGTCGCGGCGACGTAATCCACGGCCGGCTCCAACGTGCGCCTCTCGCCTCCCGCGGCCACGACCAGGTTGTCACCCGGCAACGGTGTGATGCCGACCAGGGGCACGTCCTGCACCCACGTCCCGTCAGGGTTGCCCGGGGTCAGGCCGAGCGCGGAGAACTGCTCGGTCAGAAACGCGACCGTCTTCGTCTCGCCGTCCGACCCGGGCGCACGTCCCTCGAACTCGTCCGAGGCGAGCGTCTCGGTCGCGGCCAGCAGCGTGTCGGCGCTGATGCCCGCCGCGACCCCCGACGTCTCTTCGGACGTGGCGCCGCCCGTGCAGGCTAGAGCTCCGACCAGGCACGTCACCGTCACGATTCCATTCATCTCCCGCACGGCCGACCTCCCGTTCTCTGTGTCAATCGATACCCGGGCCGCGCTACGTCGGGGCTGATTCCCGCGTGGCGCCCCGGGATGATCCCTGCGTCCGTTTCTGTTCGAGACGCGCCGTCAGCGCCTTGAAGGTCTCGACCTCGAGCGCGGCGTTGAAGTCGTGCAAGCGGGACGGATCGACCCGTTTCCCGCAGGTGGAGCGGCTTCGCCGTGATCCCGAACCGTAACCCGCCCGGCCGACGGTCCGTGCCTGCATTCCGCGTGACGGCAGGCTTCATCGCTACTCCCGACCCACCTGCCACAGCAGAAAGCTCACCGTATCCACCATCTCGTCGATCTGCTGGCTCACCGGCTGGCCGCCGGAGTGTCCCGCCTGCGTGTGGTAGCGCAGCAGGATCGGGTTGTCCGAGCCGTTCTTCGCCTGCATCAGCGCCGCCATCTTGCGGGCGTGCAGCGGCGCCACGCGCGTGTCGCCGTCTCCGGACAGGTACAGCGTCGCCGGATAGTCGCCGCCGTCGATGACGTTGTGGTACGGCGAGTAGGCGTGAATGTAGGCGAACTGCTCGGGGTCGTCGCTCGATCCGTACTCCGGCACCCAGAAGCTGGCCACGAGGAACTGGTGGTAGCGCACCATGTCGAGCAGCGGATAGGTGCAGACGACCGCCCCGAACAGGTCGGGCCGCTGGTTCGACACCGCCCCGACCAGCAGGCCCCCGTTGCTGCCGCCCCGGATCGCCAAGTGCTCGCTGCTGGTGTAGCCCTCGGCGATCAGGTGCTCGGCCGCGGCGATGAAGTCGTCGAAGACGTTCTGCTTGCTCTCGAGCATCCCGGCCCGGTGCCACTCCTCCCCGAACTCGCTGCCGCCGCGCATGTTGGCCAGGGCGAAGACGCCGCCCGACTCCAGCCACGTCGTGGCCAGGGCCGAGAACGCCGGCGTCATGGCGTTGTTGAAGCCGCCGTAGCCGGTCAGCAACGTCGGGTTGCTGCCGTCGAGCACGACATCCGGCCGGTGGACAACGAACATCGGCACCTCGGTGCCGTCCTTCGACGTGAACCAGCGCTGGTCGACCTCGTAGGCGGACGCGTCGACCGGCAACTCCGGCGCGACCCAGACCGACTGCTCGCCGGTCGCGATGTCGTAGCGGTAGATGGTGCTCGGCACATGGAACGTCTGGAACGTGAAGAAGGCCTCGTCGCTGGTCCACCGCCCCGCGCCGCCGCCGACCGAGCCGAGGGTGTCGAACGCGATGTCGCGGACGTGCGTCCCGTCGAGCTCGTGGATGGCGACCCGCGGCTGCACGTCCTGCAGGTACGAGACGGCCAGCTTCCCGCCGAGGGCGGCGGCCGCCTCCACCACGACGTCGTCGCGCTCCGGGACCACCTCGCGCCAATTCTCGAAGCCGGGGTCCGCCGGATCGGCCAGCACCACCCGCTTGTTGGGCGCGTCCAGGTTGGTGACGATGAACAGCTCGCCGCCGGCGAAACCGGCCCACGACTCGGAGACCCCGTCGGCGATGGCGGTCACGAACGACGTGTCGCGTTCGAGGTCCTTGACGTGAATCGCGGTCGGCCCCGACGAGCCCTCGATGACGTGCACCACCATCCAGCGCCCGTCGTCCGAGATCACCGTGACCGGGATCTGGTAGCGCTCGTATCCTTCGCCGAATAGCTGCACGTCGTCCGCCATCGGCGTCCCGAACGCGTGGAACATCACGCGCGGCGTCACGTCGCCGTAACGCTCGTAGTAGAGACCGCTGCCGTCCGCGGCCAGCGTTACCTGCCCGTAGCGGGCCGGCGGCAGCACGTCGGCCAGGTCCTCGCCGGTGTCCACGTCGCGGACCAGGATGGAGACCTCGTCGACACCCCCTTCCCGGACGGCGTAGGCCATCCGCGTCCCGTCGTCGGAGATGTCGCGGAGTTCGACGCTCGTCGTGTCGTCCGGACTCATCGGATGCGGATCGATCAATACCTGATCCTCGCCGTCCAACCCGTCGCGCACGTACAGGACGGCCAGGTTCTGGTCGGCAAGCCGCTTGCTGTAGAAGTAGCGGCCACCTCGCTCGTTGGGCAGGCCGATCGCGTCGCGCTCGAGCACCGACGCGGCCACCGCCCGCAGCTCCCCGCGCCCCGGCAGCGCGTTCAGCACCATATCGGTGTAGGCGTTCTGCTCGTCGATCCAGGCCCGCGTCTCCGGCGCCTCCTGGTCCTCGAGCCAGCGATACGGGTCGGGCACCTCCACGCCGTGCAGCGTGTCGACGACTTCCCTAACTTCCGTGGGCGGGGGCGGCGGCACGTCGATTCCCGGCTCCTCGGCGGCGCACGCCGCCATCAGCGCCGCACCGGCGATCCAAGCGATTCGTCGCGATCCGGCCATGGTTCTCCTCCCGAGCGTCGAAGAGTTCAGCCTAGCGCATTTCGATGGTCGATTCATCGGCGGGATCACACGGCGGGCCACCGTTACGCCTCGCTCATCGACAACTCCGCCAGATCCATCAAGTCGATTCCCTTGAACCGTCTGAAGTCACCTGGGTTGCCGGTAACCAGACGGGTGAGTCCATGTTCCTGCATCGTCGCCACGACGTTGGCATCGTGAAGCTGCTTGCCCGCGCAGGTCGCCTTGCGGGCGATGTCGAGAAGTCGAACGGGCACGTTCCGGTTCTCATCGAGGATCGTGCTGCGCTGGATAATCGCCTCGGCGTTACGCACGGCCTCCCGCTGCGACAGCCCGAGCCCGTTCGAATCCACGGGACGCGTACAGACCACCAGGAACTCGCGCACGATCTGACCGCTGACGCACAAGGTAACGCCCCGATTGGGCAGCGCGTTCAGCACGTGGAGCGCCTGCACGTGCAGCCTTCGCTTGCGGTCGACGGCGCTCAGCAACACGTTGGTGTCGCAAAACAACCGATCACCGGCCGTCATCGCCGTAGATGTCCTCGCGCGTCCAGAGGCGGTCAACTCCGATATCCACGTGGCAGAGCTGGATTGGAGGATAGCCCCCCTCCGGGGGAGCCGCCCGCGCCGCTTCGACGAGAATCTCCCGGACTTCCCCTTGCACGGAACGATGATGCGCCAGAGCCCTCCGTTTCAGAGCCCGCATCGTCTCGTCGGACAGATCGCGTACATGAATGCCGGGCATGACACCATTATGACACCATACTGATTCCGCCGCAGTGCTCGACGTCACGAAACGTGAGCGCCGGGGCCGGAACTCCTCGCATGCGGTCGCCGCCGGACTGCGGTAGACTGCGGTTCAAGATCCGGCACGGCAGGTTCTTGCGCACGCACATCATTCGAACACCGGGCGCGACAGCGAGGGGAAGCACCATGGAGAGCCCACAGCACTACACCCGCCGTGAATGGCTGACCACCGTCGGCGCGGCGACCGGGGCAGCGGCGCTCGCGCCCTACGCGCCGCTGCGGGCGGCCGAGGCCAAGCCGATGCGCGGCGCGTTCATCATCATGAGCACGCCGTACACCGACGCGAACGAGGTGGACTACGAGGATCTCGCCAACCAAGTCGACTTCCTCGACCGCTGCGGCATCCACGGCCTGGTCTGGCCGCAGAACTCCAGCGAGCAGCGCTACCTTTCGAAGGAGGAGCGGCTGCGCGGCTTCGACGTCCTCGCCCGCGCCGCGAAGGGCAAGCGGCCGGCGCTCGTCCTCGGCGTCCAGGGCGACGACACCAGGGGGATGCTGGAGTACGCCCGCCACGCCGAGGCGCTCGCGCCGGACGGGATGATCGCCATCCCGCCGACCGAGGCGACGACGCTGCGGGAGTTCCGCGACTACTACGCCGCGCTGTGCGAGGTGACCGACCGCCCCATCTTCTTCCAGACCAGCGGCGGCGCCCCCGACGTGGTCCCGACCGTCGACTTCATGGTCGACATGGCCCGCGAGTTCCCCAACCTGGCCTACGTGAAGGAGGAGCGCCCGCCGGTCCATGAGCGGATGCTCGCCCTTCGGGAGCACCGTCCCGACCCCGTCAAGTCGATCTTCGGCGCCGCCTTCGGCCGTCAGTGGCTCTACGAGATGCGGCTCGGCATGGACGGCGTGATGACCGGCGGCGCGATGTACGCCGACATCTACGCCCGGCTCTGGGAGCTCCACGTCGCCGGCAAGCAGGACGAGTTGCGGGATCTGTTCGGGAAGCTGCTGCTGATGCTGAACCTCGACCGCACGATCCCCGGCATCCGGCTCTACGTGCTCAAGAAGCGGGGGATCTTCAAGACGTCGAAGTCGCGGCGGGGGGACTATTCGTTCACCGCCGACCAGGTCGCCGAGATCGAGTACCGGCTCGACGCGATCCGGCCGTACTTCCGCGCGTAGGAGCGGGGGCGTGCGGCTCTGGATCGGTGTGATCGGCGTGTTGCTTGTCAGCGTGTGGACCTACAACAACCTCGCCATGATCAGCGGGGTGTTTTTGTGGACGTTCGGCACAGCGGTCGCCGTACTGGTCATCGTCGGCCTGCTCGGGCTCGCGACCGCGATCGCCGGCGCGATACTGTCGAGTCCGATCGCACTGCTCGCCCTTCTGTTGGGACTGGGATTGGGTTCGGGCGACGACTGAACCTGGAAGGTCGACGACGTCCTCAGTCGAACAGGTCGGCCAGCCAGTTGCCGATGTCGCGCACCTCCTCGTGGCAGACCGTGTGCGGCATCGGGTACTCGTGGTAGTCGACCTCGTAACCGGCCCGCTCCAGCCCCTCGCGGGTACCTTGGCCCAATGCCGGCGGCACCATCGGGTCGCCGGTGCCGTGCGCCTGGAAGATCGACACGGAACGGTTGGCGTCGGAGGCTTCGGACTCGAGTGCATCCGGCAGCAGCAGATAGCCGGACAGGCACATGACGCCGGCCAGCGCTTCCGGGTACCGGAGCCCCGCGAAGAGCGCCATCGCCCCTCCCTGCGAGAAACCGGCCAGAACGATGCGGTTGGCCGGCACACCGCGCTCCACCTCGCGCGCGAGCAACTCGCCGATCCACTCGGCCGAACGCCGGATGCCCCGCTCGTCCTGGTCGCGGGCCCCGAAACCCGCGATGTCGTACCACGCCCGCATGATCAGGCCCTGGTTGATGGTCACCGGCATGCGCGGCGCGTTGGGGAAGACGTGGCGGACCTGCAGGTCGGCCGGCAGGCCAAGCTCGGGCGGGATCGCATAGAAGTCGTTCGCATCGGCGCCGAGGCCGTGCATCCAGATCACGGATGCCGAGGCAGGCCCGTCCGGTTCGATTTCGAGCGTCTCGAGATAGGGCGTCGTCGGCAGGGGTATTCGTCCGGTTGAGCGTGTCGAGGAGTTCCCCGTCACATTTCGCCGCCGATTCTACATCCTGGTCACGGTTTGGGGTGTGGACCACCTCAACGACAGTGTGGCGCGTGGGCGACGCAACGTCTGCGCGTCATGGCGTCGACGACGCAGCGCTCAGTTCGTCATGGCGTGAATGACGGTGTTGATGCCCACCGCGTACGCCCGGACGGAGAAGCGGTAGAAGAACTCGTAGTCCTCGCCTTCGCGCTCCCACCCGTCGGCAATGTCGGTGTTGTGGCTCATCAGCACCAGCAGGCGTCCGCTGTCGTCGGCGATGCCGCGGAAGTGCACCTCCTCGCTGCGCCGGCCGCGCTCCGAGGTCGTGTATCCGCCGCTCCGGCGCCAGTGCTGGATCGAGGGAATCTGCGGGATCTCCTCCACCTCGTACTGGATGCGCCGGATCGGATGGTCCTCGGGGATGTCGAAGATGGGGTAGGTCGCCGGCGGCAGCACCCGCGAGATCTCGCCGAGCCACTGCTCCCAGGCCCAGGGACCCCAGAAGTCGTCGACCCAGAGGAAGCCGCCCTTCTCAAGGTATTCGCGCAGGCGCATGACCTCCACGTCGCTCAGGCGCAGGGTGCCGACGTCGGACATGAAGATGAACGGATAGTCGAACAGCGCGTCGTCGGTAAGTCGGACCACGACGTGATCGGGCTCGTCGTAGCGGTCGAATCCGACATCGGTGGTGGTCATCTCCGACAGCCGGATCATCAGGTTCTGATCGGCCGAGGGGTAGTCGGTGTGCCAGCCCTGGCCGCCCGCCTCGCGACGGTCGCTGTCGTAGAGGATTCGCGAGAACGTGAAGGCGCGATGGGTCGGTGACTCGACAGGAAACTTGGGCGGCATGCGGTACCAGCCGCCGCGCCAGCCACGCTGCGCCAGCGTCGCCGTTCCACCGGCGATCGCGACGAGAACCAACGCCGCCGTGAACCTGACCCACATGTCGCGGCCCTTCGGGCTGCGTCCCCATCATAACCTGCCGGCGGTATGCCGGTCATCCGTTCGGAGCGCTCCGGATGGTCACCTCGGCGGCGGGCGGCAGGCGTCCGAGGTCCGACTCGTACACGCCGGCGAGCACCCAGACCGTCGAGATGTCGGTAATCGTCAGCAGCTCGCGACCCGTCCCACCAGATCGCCGACCGCCACGCTGTACTCGGTCACGACGCCGTCGAACGGGGCGCGCAGGACGTTGAGGGAAGCCTCGCCGTGCCGCTCCGCGGCCTCCTGCAGCAAGCCCTCGCCCTCGCGGGGAGCCCGACAGGTCCTCGTCGGTCAGCCCGAACCGGTGGATCCGCTCTTCGATGCGGGTCACCTCGGCCTGCGCGCTCAACACGCCGGCCTGCGCCTGATCGAGCTCCGAACGGCGCAACTCGAAGGTCTGCTGCGCGATCGCCTCGACCCCGATCAAGTGCCGGGCCCGTTCAAAGGCCCGGCGCCACACCTCAAGATCAGCCGGATCAGCGCCTGGTCGCTCCAGAATGCCCGGCGCGCGGACACGGCAAGCGGGCGCCTGTCGACTCCCGCTCCTATTGGTCCTGCGCGAGCGACCGGAAGTACTCCTCCACGAGATCCCGGAACTCGTCCGGCATCTCCTCGTTGCCCGCGAGGAACAGATCCTCGTTCTCCTCGGTGATCTCCCGCCGCAGCCGGTACTCGAAGCGCTTCAGCTCTTCCAGGACGAACGTCTGCAGCCTGGCGATCTCCTCCGGGTCCTGGTAGCGGCGCAGGTCGTCCAGCTCGCGCATGCGCTGGATGATGGTGTCGAGATCGCCCACCTCGAACTCCTGCTCGTTCAGCAGACGCCGCAGCTCTTGCGCCTCGCCGGCGCGCTGCTCGTACTCCCGGCTCCACTGCCGGACGTCGCCCGGCTCCCAGACGGTCGTGCCGGGACGCCGATCTCCCCATCCGCCGCCCCAATCGCGGCCGAAGTTGCTGGCGTCGCCGCCGCGCCAGCCGTCGGCGCCGCCGAGCTGTCCGCCCTGGGCATTCTGACCGGGCTGACCGCCCTGCTGGCCCGGTTGGCCTTCCTGACCCGCCTGGCCTTCCTGACCCGCCTGGCCTTCCTGACCCGCCTGGCCTTCTTCCTGACCCGCCTGGCCCTGCTGACCCTGTTGGCCTTCCTGACCCTCCTGCTGACCCTGCTCGCCGTCCTCGCCCTGCCGGCCCTGCTGCCACATGCGGTGGTCGAGCGACTCCAGGCTCCGCATCAGGTCGCGGGTCCGGTCGAGCGCCTGCGCCATGCGGTCGCCCTCGGACCTCCCGACGGCCGCCGCCGCCTCGGTCAGGTCCTCGACGAGCTGCTCGATGTTCTCGTCGATCTGCTCCTCGAACGCGTTGGCGGTCGGACCGGGACGGCTCCGAATCAGGCCCCGCGTGTAGCGGATCTTCTCCTTGAGCTTGTTGTCGCGGATGCCCCCGGCGGCCTCCTGCAGCTCGCGCGACGCGTCGCGCTCGTCGCGCCGGAATTCGGCCGAGGTCGAGTCGATCTGGCGCTCCAGGTCGGCGACCTCCTCTTCCATCTGGCCCTTCTGATCGAGCAGGCGGCGTAGCGCGTCGAACCGCGCCTCGTCCTGCAGGCCGGGGAGCTGCTCCACCTCGGCACGCATCTCGCGCTGCTCGTCGGCAAGCCGGTTGGCGCGCCGCAACTGGTCGGCGATGTCGCGCTCCAGGCGGCCGCGCTGCTCGCTGTTCAGCCGCTCCTGCACCTCGCGCAGCCGGTCGAGCGCGGTCCCCGCCTCGGCGAACCCGAGGTTGTCGTCGTTGGCGGCGGCCCGCCGCATCGCGTCGGCGGCCTCCTGCAGCCGGCGCGCCGTGTCCATCATCTGCGGCGAGTTCTGCTCGCGGGCCAGACGCTCGAGGCGCCGCGCCGCTTCCTCCGCCTCCTCGGCCAATGCACGCTGCCCGGCCCCGCCGCCCTGCGTCGACTGCTGGCCGCGCGCCCGCCGCCGCTGCCGCTCGGCCTCGCGCTCCTGTCGGCGGGCCAGCTCGCGCAGCCGCTCCATCAGCTCGTCGATGGTCTCGTCGGCCCGCTCCTGCCCGGCCCGCTGCAGGGTCTCGTACTGGTTGCGCATCTTGTCGAGCTCGAGCTCGAACAGATCCGCGAGGTCCTCGGCCGCCTGCCGGCCGCCGCCCCCACCACCACCGCCGCCGCCGCCCATGGTGACCATCACCTCTTCGTAGGCTTCCTCGGCGCGCTGGAGATGCTGCAACGCGCGCTGCTCGGGCGGCAGCGCTCCGTCGGCGTCCTGCTCCTGCAGCTCGTTCTCGGCCTCGCGCATGGACTCCGCGGCCCGCGGCAGGATCTCCTGGATGGTCCGGAAGGCGGGGTCGGCCGGCATGACCCGGCTGTTCATGCGGCGCACCAGCGTCTCCACCTGCTCGCGCAGGCGGCCCTGGGCCAGGGTCAGGAAGACGACGTTCTCCTCGAACTCCTCGGCGTCGTACTGCTCCCTGTCGCGGATCAGGTTGAAGGTCGCCGAGATGATCTCGCGCTGCGCCTTGGAGAGCTCGCGCGCGTCGGCCCCGCCCATGCCGCCGCCGCCCGCGCCGCCCTGCGACGGCTGCATCCGGTAGTCCTGGTTGTAGCGCCGGATCTGGACGAAGAACAGGTCGCTCTTGACGTCGGCGTCCTGCTGCAGCAGGTTGCGGTCGGTCGCCCGCGCGTAGTACGAGAGGAAGTCGCCCGGCTCGAGATCCAGCTCCTCGAAGAAGAACGTGTGGCCCGCGGAAACCTCCCGCAGGGGATTCCCGCCGCCGTCGAACAGGCTGATCGACTCTTCCGGTCCGCCGTTGACGGAATAGACCAGATCGAGCGAGTGCAGCCCGAAGTCGTCGTCGGCGCGCGCCTCGATGAACACCTCCTCGATGGCGCTCGCGGTAGTGTCCCGCCCCGGCCGGATGAACATCGCGGACGGGGGTTGATCGGTCAGCACGTCGATGGTGTACTGCGGCGACGCGGTCACCAGATCGCCCGCCGGGGCCACGAGATCGACGCGGTAGAAGCCCTCCTCCTCGACCAGGAAGCTGGCCGTCAACGTGCCGTCGTCCTCGAGCGTCAGGTCGAGCCGCTGATCGTCATCGTCGTCGAAGACGAGCTGCCCGCCCGTCGTGCCCATGGTGGGAACGGCGCGCAGCCGGACCTCGGTGCCCTGCAGTACGGCGATGTCGCCGCCGTCGTCCACCGTGCGGGGCTCGAGCCCGGTGTACTCGGGGAAGTGGTACTCCAGCTCGAGGCGCTCGGCGTAGGGCAACTCGACTACGTCGAGCCGGTAGGTCGGCGACTCCACCCCGATCGATTCGACGAAGTAGTCGATGGGCTCCTGCAGGGCGAACAGCAGCACCTCGAAATGCCCCGGCTCGACCGCGCCGTCCTCGGTCAGGACCGGAATCAGCGGCAGACGGTCGAAACCGTCCCCGCTGCCCCGCATCAGGAGACTGACCTCCTCGGCATCGAACCCGACCAGGCGGGCCGTGACCGCCTGATCGGCGCCGCGCGCCACGGTGGCGTCCCCCGGCAGGACCTCGATGCTGTACGGGCTCGCCGCCTGCACGTTCCCCATTGGGGTGAGCAGCGCATTGATGCCGTGCCGCAGGTAGGCCGGGCCGTAGGTGAAGAGCAGCAGCGCGGCGAGACCGGCCGCCGTCAGCATCCCCGTCGAGCTCCGCAGCCGACTCGTCTCGACGTGCCGGCCCATGTCGATGTCGCGGATCTGACGCACCGCCGACTCGATGAGCCGATGCACGAGTTCGGGGGAATGATCCGCGGCCCGCTCGCGCGCCCCCTTGCGGCTCTCCTCGACCGCGCTCAGCACCGTCGCCTGCAGCTCTGGTGCATGCTCCTCGATGTAGAGCGCGACGCGCTCGTCGGAAACCCGGCGCGAGATCGGCTGGATGAACAGCCACCAGCCGAAAGCGAGCAGCGCCACGTAGGTGACCACGCGGAACCCGATGATCGCCGCCGGATCGAACCTGAACAGCTCGAGTCCGAACGACGACGCCAGCAGCGTTCCGAGCGCCGCCGCAACGAGCACCGCCACGCCGCGGAGGGCCAGCCGCAGGCGCCAGCGGTTCCGGACGTGCCGGATGGCACGGAGGACTTCGTTTCGATCGCCGGTCAGCAGTGGCTCGTCGCGCATGGGTCGGCCTCGATTCGGCATCGGGGGTTTCAACGTGATCACACCCTTTTAGCACGCCCGACACCTGACGCCAAGCCCCCGCGCGGCGGCGGCCCGCTCATGCGGGCGGAACCGGCGTTCCTCCGGGTCGACGGTCCGAGCGAGCGATCACGAACCGCGGTGCGTTTTCTCCGCGGGTGTGGGGCGTTTCGGCCGGGACCGTCACCCGCGTTGCTACGCCTTGCGCGTGACTGACGGGAACTCCGTGCGAGTGCCAAATCCTCCGCATCCCGGCACTTGAACGCGCTGCTCCACTGACGCCAATCAGTCGGTGCTCAGCACCGTGCGCGAGAGCCGGTTCGACACCAGCGTCTCGGTCACGAAGAGCAGGGCCGCGGCTACCAGCAGGTACCACCAGACCGACTGGCGCCGCTCCAGGTCCGCCGGCGGGATCACGCGCGCCGGCCCGCCCGCGGCCGACCGGTCGCCGCCGGCCCGCCCGGTCACCATGCTGGCCAGTTCGTCCGGATCCACGGTCGACAGATCCGCTTCCGCCAGATCGACGTTGACGGCCAGGACCAGCGGCTGCTCCACCGCGGCATTGGCGTCGTGCACCTCGTAGACGCCCTGCTCGGTGAGGTCGATGAACCCGGCCCGCCCGCCGACCGCGACCGGCAGCCGCTCGCCGGTCGGCGACATCACCACGTACTCCGCCGCGGCGGTTCCGCCCTCGCCGAGCGACACGTCCTGCTCGGCCAGATTCAGCACCTGCCCTGCCAGGAACCAGGGGGTGGGCGGCGAGTAGTCCGCCAGGTGCTGCACCATCCGGTGGACGAACGGCAGGTAGACCGGCTTCTTGGCCAGATCGTTCCAGAACGTGTCGATGGTCGAGGCCCAGAGCAGCACCCGCCCGGCGCCGATCCGCCGCTCGATCAATGCGGGGTTGCCATCGTCGAAGCGCGCCACCACCGTCGCCTCCGGCGTCGGCTCGACGGGCCGGAAGCGGAAGAAGCGGGCGGTCGTGACGTCCCCGCTGCGCGGCGCGTTGAACACCTCGAACACCGGATGGCTGTAGTCGACGAAACCGAGCGAGCCGCCGCGGCCCTCGCGGTCCGCCGGCGTTCCAATGCGGCCGGGCAGCAGACCCGGATCGTCCTGCGGCCACGCGGTCCGCTCCCCGGACACGACGAGCAGTCCGCCCCCCGCCTCGACGAACGCAGCCAGCGCCTCGCCCGCGGCGCCGGACGGGGGCCGCGTGTCGTTCAGCACCACCACCTGCCGGTCGTCGAGGTCCGCCGCCGAGAGGCTCTGGACCGTCGTCGCGCGGACGTCGAACGCCGGCTCGGAGCCGATGCCCAGCGCGCGCGTGAGGAACAGGTTGGCGTCCGTCTGGGCGGTTCCGCTGCCGACGACCAGCACGGTGACCACCTGTCCCGGCGACACGACGAAGTGGAAGATGTCGTCGGCCGGCAGGGCGTCCGGCGCGATGCGCACCGCCCCGAACACCTGCGCGTCGCCGAGGGTCACCGGCGCGAAATCGACCGTCGTCGAACCGGCCGGCGGCAGATCCGCGGTCAGGCTCTCGACCTCTCTCCCCTCCATGTCGAGGGCCACGTCGAGACCGCTGATGGGGCTCGGGCCGCGGTTCGTCAGCCGGGCGGACACCTGGATCCGCTCGCGTCCCGAGAAGTACTCGCGCTCGAACAGGACGCCGGCCACGCTGACGTTGGCCTCCGTCGCTTCGTCCTCGCCAACCCGGATCGGCGTCATGAGCGTGCCCTGCGGGAACCGGACCCCGACCGCGCTCTCGACCCCGGCGCGTTGAAAGTCGCTGATGAGCACGGCCTCGAGCCGCGGCAGATCCGACGCCTCGAAGATTCCCTCGGCCAGCTTCAGCGCCGGCCCGTAGCGCGTTACGCCCGACCCGACCTCCGCATTCGAAACGAGGCTTCGCAGACTGACCCGGTCGGTGGTCGAGCGCGGTCCCGTCTGCGCCCCGCCGTCGAAGAGGATCACCGTGCCCCGATCGCCGGGGTCGAGCGCGTCGAGAGTGTCGGCCGCCAGCACCTGCGCATCCGCCCAGCGGTCGCCGTAGCTCATGCTGTAGGAGCGGTCGAGCAGGACCACCACCTCGCGCGCGCCGTCGGTCACCGCGGCCAGCGCCGCGGCGCGGATGAACGGGCGCGCAAAGGCGAACAGCAGCAGGAGCAGCGCGGCGCAGCGGAGCAACAGCAGGAACCAGTGGCGGATCCGCTGGCGGCGGAAGGACCGGTAGGGGACCTTCCGGAGAAACATCAGCGAGGGAAACTCGACCTCGTCCTTACGCTCGCGCTGGATCATGTGCAGGATGACCGGCACGGCGATTGTCGCGAGTCCGAGCAGGAACAACGGGGCCAGCAATCCCATCAGCGCACCCGATTCAGCTTCTCGCGCATCGCCAGGAACCGGAACAGCCCGTGATCCATCGGTTGCGCGGTGTTGAAGAACGCGTAGTCGATCTTGTTCTCGGCGCAGAGCTTCGACAGCCGCTCGATGTGCTCCGCGATGAGCGCGCGGTACTGCTCGCGCAGCTTCTCGGGCACCACCGGCATCCGCTGGCCGGTCTCCAGGTCCCGGAAGTTGCCCGCCTCGGCGTAGGGAAAGTCGACCTCCGCGGGGTCGAGCACGTGGAACACGATGAGGTCGTTACCACCGTAGCTGAGCGGCTTCAGCCGGTTGACGATGACCTCCGGCTCGTCGTAGAGGTCCGAGATGAGCAGCAGGATGCCGCGCCGCTTGAAGAACTCGGTCATGCGGAACAGCGGCTTCTCGAACTCCCCGGGCCGCCCCGCCTCGATCCGGTCGAGCGTGTGCAGGACGACGTCGAGATGCTTGGCCGACGGCGGCACGCGGGTCACGATGTCGTCGTCGAAGGTCACTATGCCGACCCGGTCGCGCTGCGTCGTGGCGAAGTAGGTGAGGCATCCGGCCAGGTAGCGCCCGTAGTCCAGCTTGGAGATTCCGCGGCTGGCGAAGCTCATCGAGCGCGAGACGTCGAACAGCACCGAGAAGTTGGCGTTCGTGTCGGCCTCGAACTGCTTGACGTAGAAGCGGTCCGTGCGGGCGAACACCTTCCAGTCGATAAAGCGGATGTCGTCCCCCGGCATGTAGCCGCGGTGCTCGGCGAAGTCGATGGACACGCCGAGGTACGGCGCCTTGTGCAGGCCGTTGATGAAGCCGTCGACGACGTTGCGGGCCAGCAGCTTCAGGTTCCCGATGCGCGCGAGCACCTGCGGATCGACGAACCGGGCGCCGGGCGTGGACGAGGGCGGGTCGGCGGACACGTCACATTTGCGACGCCGGGACCGGCACCGCCTCCAGGAGCTGATCGACGATCTGATCCGACGTGATGCCCTCCGACTCGGCGTGGAAGTTGAGCAGCACGCGGTGGCGCAGCACCGGCCGCGAGAGCGCCCGGATGTCGTCGAAGTTCACGTGGTAGCGCCCCTGGGTGAGCGCCCGCGCCTTGCTGCCGAGGACGAGATACTGCGCCGCGCGCACGCTGGCGCCGTACTGCACCCACTTCTTGACGAACTCCGGGCCGTTGTCGTCCTTCTGGTTCAGCCGGCTCGTGCGGACCAGCTCCAGGGTGTAGCGCATCACCGCCTCGGACACCGGCACCTTGCGGACCAGCTCCTGGAACGCCACGAGATCGTCCCCGGTCACCGCATGCCGAAAGTCGGGATTGTTGGTGATCGTCGTCGTGCGCACGACCTCCAGCTCCTCGTGCTCCGGCGGATGCTCGATGACGATATGGAACATGAAGCGGTCGAGCTGCGCCTCCGGCAGCGGATAGGTTCCCTCGAGCTCGATCGGGTTCTGCGTCGCGAATACGAAGAACGGCTCCTGGAGCTGGTAGGTGCGCCCCTGCACCGTCACGCGATGCTCCTGCATCGCCTCGAGCAGCGCCGACTGGGTCTTGGGCGGCGTGCGGTTGATCTCGTCCGCCAGCAGGATGTTGGTGAACACGGGCCCCTCGGTGAACACCATCCGCCGGCCGCCGGTCTCGGGATCGTCCTGGATGATGTCGGTTCCCGTGATGTCGGACGGCATCAGGTCGGGAGTGAACTGAATCCGCGCGAACTTCAGGTCGAGGACCTGCGCCATCGTCTGGATCAGCAAGGTCTTGGCGAGCCCGGGGACACCCACGATGAGACTGTTGCCGCCGACGAACAGCGTCAGCAGCACCTGCTCGATGATGTCGTCCTGGCCGATGATCTTCTTGTGCAGCTCCGACAGGATCTCCTCGCGTCCGGCCTTCAGCTTGTCGGCCAGCGCTATGTCGTCGGGGGATTCGAGCTCGGCCGGCGCCGACGCAACGACGGCGGGCGCTTCGTCCCCGGTCGCCTCCGCCGCCTCCGTCTCTACGTCGTCGGTCGTTTCCGCAGCGACGCCGGTCGCTTCCGCACCATCGTCGGTCGACGCCGCCGCAATGGATTCCGTAGCTTCGGTCGCTTCCGCGGCACCGGTCGATTCCACCACGTCGGTCGGCTCGGTGGCCGAAGTTTCTGGGTCCACGAAGTGCTCCTCGCGTATGCAGCCGTCCCCCACTGCAGGAGACGGCCGCGGTTTGTGTCCGCGTTCAGTGCGTCAACGCATACATCACGTAGTTCACGCCGAACTTGTACGCCTCGTTGGTCACGTCGACGGCGTACCAACCGGTGTCGGAGTACTCCCAGTACTCCCCGATGTCGTTCTCGTAGTTCGCGATGCCGTACATCCGCCCGTTCGGGTCGTTGTCCTCGAACAGGCCCCAGAAGGTCGGGGGCGGCCCGTACATCGGCGCCATCTCCAGAGTCTGGATGTCGAAGAACGAGTGGAAGATGGGGTGCGAAATGTCGAGTAGGATCGGCCGGATGCCCGGCAGCGCACGCGCCATCTGGGCGGTGAAGTTCTCGAAGTGCCAACTGGTGAAGTCGTCGAAAATGACGAAGCCGCCCTTCAGCAGGTAGTTGCGCAGACCCTCGATCTCCTCTTCCGTCGGCTGCCAGAAGCCGGGCTCCGCCATGTAGGCCACCGGGAAGCGGGTCAGCTCGGGATCGTCGAGCGGGAGGACGTTGCCCCCGTTGGGCGCCAGATAGATGTCGAGGTCGCTGATCTCCTCGACGATCCGCCCGAAGTTCCGCTCGGCGCGCGGGTAGTCGTGCGCCCACTTGATGTCGCGGCGGAACAGGCCGGTCTGCAGGCCCCAGTTCATGTCGTAGCGCAGGCGCACGAACGTGAACCGGCCGTCGTAGGCGACGTTGCCCGGGAGGACGTCGGCACCGGCGGTACCCGCCGTCGCTGCCAGGACCGCGAGCACCAGGGCGCACGCCGCTGCGACAGCGAGCCGGGTTGCCGAGCGCAGGCGGCTACTCGTCATCGTGCCCCCGGCGCGCCCCTGGCCTCTTCCAACTGTCGGATCTGCCGGCTCTTCAGCGCCAGCTCGATCAACAGCCGCTCGAGCTCCGCCTCGTACTGCGCCTGATCCGCGCCGCCGCGCAGAACCCGCAGCTCGTCCACCCGCGCCTCGATCTCGGCCCGCTCCAGGTACAGCGGCCGAAGCTCAGGATCGTCGGGGAACGCCATCCGCGCGGTCGCGAGATCCGCGCCCGCGGAAAGGAACGCGGTCCGCGCCACCATCCCGTCGCCGGCCAGCGGATCCGGGGCGTCCGTGCCGACCCCGTCGCCGTTGTCGTCGAGCAGGGCATGCTCGGTCAGCAGGGTTCCCTCGGCCTCGAAGGCGGCCACCACCCGCTGCCGCGCGTAGACGAACGCCTCCAGCATCGACACGCGCTCGTTGCGGTCCTGGTCCGCCTGTTCCTCGCCGTCCGCGAACGCCTCGACGAAGTAGCCTCCGAACAGCGTGGCGTTCCACTCGCGACCGCTCCGGGTCGCGGTCATGACGACGCGGTTCTCGCCGGAAAGCGCCTCGAGGAAGGGCCCGCTCGCACTGGCCGTGTTGACGAACGTCACCCGCCGGCGGCCCAGCCGGTCGAGCAGCGGGTCGAAGTCCTCGGCCGACGGATCGCGGCGCGGCAGGTTGAGGCGGGCGCGGTCGGTGAAGCTCCCGTGCCCGAAGATGACGATGGCCACGTCGTCGGCCGGGCCGGCGCGCTCGGCGATCGCGTCGATGGCCGCGGTCACGTTCTCCATCGTCGATCGGTCCGCGATCCGCTCGGGATCGAGGTCGGTGCTCTCGCCCAGCCAGGTGACGTTATCGACCGGCAGGCCGTAGCGCTCGGTGGCCGCGGTCACCAGGGTCGTCGCCCAGGCGTGGAACTGCTCGGTGTAGATGTCGTCGCCGCCGAGACCCACGATGACCAGCAGGTGGGTCTGCTGCGCGTGCGCAGGGACCGCCGCCGCCGCCAGCGCCGCCGCCAGGAACAGTGCTCTCACGCCGACCCTCACGCCAGCCCCCGGAAGCGGCGGAAGCTCCACTCGCCGAGCACGAGGCTCGCAAGCAGCAGCAACAGGATCGGCATATCCCAGAGATCGTGCTCCTCGACCACCGTCACGCCGCCGCCGACGTACTGGATCTCGTCCGCCAGCGACTCCGCCGTCTCCGCGGTGTAGAAGCGGCCTCCGGTCTCCTCGGCCAACCGTTCCAGTAGGGAGGCGCGCATCGTCGAGTCGTGGAACTCGGCATCGCTCGGGGCCACCTGCAGGTAGGTCACGTCCTCGCCGAGCAACTCGTCACCGGCCAGCGCCTCGACCCGGACCTCGTAGAACCCCTCGGTCGACGGCGTGAAGGTGGCGCGGTACTCGCCGTCCCGCTGCGCCGTCCACTCCATCGGCAGATCGGTGAACTCCCCGTTGGGATGGGTCACCGACGCCATCACCATGCTGTTGTTGAGCTCCTCGAAGTTCGCGTCGCCCACCGAGGCGAGGATGGTCGCCGGCTCCCCCGGCTGCACGCGGTCCTGCGGCAACTCGGTGACCACCTGGTCCGGCACGCCGTCGATCAACCAACGGAGCAGGCGGCGCCAGTAGGTCTCGTGAGTCATGTCGTCGACCGCGATGTCGGCGTGCATCTGCCACGTCCACGAGTCCTGCACGGGGAACGCCATCGACTTGCCCGCGCCGTAGCGCTGGAACGCCAGCACCACCAGATCGCTCTCGGCGGCCGTCAGGAGCGTGGTCGCGCCCGGCTTCACTTCCGTGACCGGATTGACGATGGTGATCGGCGGCAGCTCCCGCCAGCGGGCGGCCGACAGCTCCTCGGTGGCGGCGATCTGCGTCGAGGCGTGCGTGGCCCCGGCGCGGGTGGTCTCCACCGCCACCTCGACGAAGAAATCCTCGCCGTCCCCCCGCGGCTCGCCGACGACGACCGGCAGCACGTCGGCGACCGGCGTGCCGGCGTAACCACCCTCGGCGAACGACCGGCGGCTGCCGAGCATCAGCAGGCCTCCGCCGCGGTGGTTGACGAAGTCGGAGATCATGCGGAGCTGATCGGGCGTGAAGTGGTTCGCCTCGATGCTGCCCAGGATGAGGCCGCGGTACTGGAACAGCTCGGCGCGGGTGCGCGGGAAGCCGCCGGCCAGGTCGTCCGGGCCGTCGACGTTGAACCGCATGAACTTGTTCTCTGCGGTCCGCTGCAGGATGGCGACCTGCAGGTTCTCGTCGTCCTCGACCGCACGGCGCAGGAACTTGACCTCGAAACGGGGCTCGCCCTCGAAGTAGAGGACCTTGTCGCGCCGATCGTCGACCGCGATCAACGACTCGCGGACGTTGTTCTGCGTCACCATCTCGCCCTGCTGCGGCGAGACGCGGAAGGTGAACAGGCGCGGGCCGGCCTCGCCCGCGGTGAAGCGCAGCCGGACGGTCTGCAACTGGCCGTCGCCGAGCAGCGTGACGTTCTCGGACCCGACGATCCGCCCCTCGTCCTCCACCTGGATGGTCACCGGCCGCCCGGCGTACCCGCGGTGGGTCACCACGACGTCGGTGACGAGCGAGCTTCCGCGCAGCACCCGGCGCGGCGTCTCCACGCGGCCGAGCTCTATGTCGCGCTCGTACGACTCGCGGCCCAGACCGACCGTGAAGATCGGCACGCCGGCCGCCTGAATCGGCAACAGCGCCTCTTCGAGCTCTCCACCGGCGTTGTCGGCGCCGTCGCTCACGACCACGAGGCCGGACAGCGGCACGTCGGACAGCTCGTCGTGGGCGCGGGCGAGCGCCTGCCCCAGGTGCGTCCGGGTGCCGTCGAACTCGAGCTCGTCGACCACGTCCAGCCGATCCGTCTCGGAAGAGAAGCTGAAGAAGCGGAGTGCGAAGCGCTCGTTGAGCGTGGCGCGCAGATCGCCCTCCGGCGTCGCCAACTGGTCCTGCACGAACTGCAGCCGCGGCGTCTCGTCGCGATCCGCAATCCGCATGCTGCGGGAATCGTCGATCAGCACCCCGAGGAAGTTCTGCTGCGGGACGACGGACGACAGCACCAGGACCGGCCGCATCAGGCAGAAGGCGAGCACGGCGAACGCCGCCAGGCGCACGACCGCGAGCACCGCCCGGTCCAGCGGCCGGCTGGTGCCGCGGACCTGCGCGTAGGAGCGCCAGGTCACGACGCCGGCCGCGACCGCCGCCAAGACCGCGAGCCCACCGGTCCACGGCGCGCGCAAGGCGAAGTCGCCCTGCTCGAAGATCAGCGGCCGGTACTTGAAGAACAGCTCGAACAGAGATTCCAGCATCTCGGTCGCTCACCGCGAGTTCCCGGCGCGCGGCGCGACAGCGCGCGGGTCTCTGGCGAGCCTATCACGCAAGGGCGCTCGATGGGGCATGCGCCGTCAGGCCGCCCCCTTTCGGAGCGCTCGGAAGCTGCCACCGCGCCGCGTCGTGTTGGTCGGACGAAGATCCAGGTGCGATCGACAAGCGCCCCGAACCCCGGGAAGGGCCAGAACGGAGGACCGCGGGCGCACCGTCAGTGGCTCATCGCGTACACGATGAAGTTGATGCCCATCTCCACCGCGAACGTGGAGAACCTCAGTGGGTACTCCGGGCGCTCCGCCCATTCCCAGGCATCGCCCAGGTCGGTGTTCCAGTTGATCAGCACCATCAGGCGGCCCTTGTCGTCGAAGATGCCGCGCACGTGCGCCTCGTAGCCGTCGCGCTCCCAGGTCCGGCCGCCCCAGAAGTTGCCGATGGCCGGCACCTGCATGATCTCGTCGATGCGGTACACCGAATTGAACACCGGGTGCTCGATAGGCACCTCGACAATGGGGTACTCCGGGAAGACCTGCCGGATCTGCTGCTCGAAGGCGGCCCACTCCCACGAGCCCCAGAAGTCGTCGATCACGAGGAAACCGCCGGCGAGCAGATAGTTCCGGAGGCCCTCGACCTCAGCCTGGCTCAGCGAGATGTCCCCTACCTCGAGGGCGTAGAGGAACGGGTAATCCCGGATCCGCGGATCGTCGAGCCGGACCGCGTTCTCGTACGGGGACCCGTCGATGTCGATCAGGCGGTTGACCACCGTCATGAACTGCCGGTCCGCCTTGGGGTAGTCCGTCGCCCACCGCGACCAGCCCCAGCCGCTGCTGTAGATGGCGCGGGTGAAATAGAACTCGTGCGGGCCGCCCGGCTGCTGCAGCGTGCCCGTACCCCGCCGTCGCCGGCGCAGCATCTCGCGCGGATCGAAGGCATCCTGCCCGCGCTGGCGCTGCTCGGTCATGAGCCCGTCGCCCGGCGGGGCGACCGGCGGCACGTCCGGAATCGGCGGCGGCTCCGGAATCGAGGGCGCCGCGAAGTGGACGGCGAGCGCAACGCCGGAAAGCGCCAACGTCGCGAGAGCGATCCGCGCAAGGCCTGACGACCGCATCGGCTGCTCCAGGAAGTCGGCCCGAGTCCTTTCGGGTCGAGGTTTCCGCAGCATAGCACAGGCGCTCGAACAGCCGGCAGGCGAAGTGCCGCAGTCCAGGGACGCGGCATTAACTCGCGCCGCGTCCGGGCGGCCGTGCCGGGAGGTCGGACGCGGCAACCGCGGCCTGTCCCCGCTCTGTGACAGCGTCCGGTTTGACGGACAGGCCCGGCTGCCTGCGGAACGGTTCGCCCCCCGTGCAAGCGGCCCAATCGACGCTGGCACGGTTTGTGCGAAGATTCGGGAATCGATGGCCAACAGCAACCTGCCTTTCAACTACCGACGCGGTACGGCTCCTTCGTCACGCCTGACGGCGCCGGCGCCTCGCCGCGCCCGGCGCCACGTGACGTTCCACCACGGACTGCTGGCCTTCGCGCTGATTCTGCCGGCCGCAGCGTGGGCCTCCGATCACGAGACCGACCACGCACCGGACGGAGCCTCCGACGGCCAGCCGCCGCGCACGGAGGGCCCGGCCCCCGGCGCACAGCTCTCGCCGGGAGTGCTCCCGGCACAGCACCCGGACGGCGGGATCGGAGGCGGCAGGATCGGAGAACGGGGGGTACGCGCGCGACGATGCCCGCGCGGTCCCTTCCGTTCCCGACCGCCCCCATCGCCCAGCGCGGTGCCCCCGCGCCCGATCCCGACTTCCTGTTCGGCCGACCGCGCATGTCGTTCGGCCTCCGCGGACTCTGGCATCGAGCGCGGGCCGGCAGCGACTTCTACGACTTCGTGAACGAGGAGCTCTTCGTGCCGCGGAGCCCGGAGGACGACCACGACAACCCGGACCATGGACTTCTGAACTTCGACGCGCCGGGAATCAGCTTCGACTTCGGGTACGGGGTCACCTCGCGATTGGACGTGCGCGTGGGCGTCGACTACGCCGCGTCGCTGAACGAGTCGGAGCTCAGGAACTGGATCGGAGAGGACGGCCTGCCGTACACACAGAGTACGGAGCTGTCGCAGACGGATGTCCGGGCCGAGTTGGCGCTCGCCCTGGCGCCGCGGGGCAGGTCCATCGGGCAGTACGCCTGGATCCCGAGCCGCGTCGTCCCGTACGTCGGGGCAGGGCTGAGCTTCGTGCGGCACAACTTGACGCAGGCGGGCGAGTTCGTGGACGAAATCGGCTACTTCGAGAACGCGTTCACATCGACCGGCTGGGGCACGGGCGTCCACCTCTTCGGTGGCGCGGACATCCGCATGACCCGGCACGCCTTCCTCAACGCGGAAGTGCGTCACGTGGAGGCGAGCGCCGGGCTGGGCGACGACTTCGCCGGGTTCGATCCGATCGACCTGGGCGGACTGCGCATTAGTGCTGGCGTTCGGTTCGTGTTCTGAAGCATAGTGATACGAGGCGTCCGGCATGCAGTCGGGCAGTGCGCCGGATGCAGCGGGCAGAGGCAGAGGAACGAAACGATGCGAACCATGCAGCGGGCTCTGTACGTAACCCTGGCCGTGCTGGTGGCCCTGGCGCTGCCGGCGGCGACGCAGGACGCAACGGCACGGCAGGCGACGACTGCCGGCTCCGTGGATCTGAACGACGCGCGCTGGCTTCCGTGGATGGGTTGCTGGCAGCTCTGGGAAGAGCAGGTGGACCGGTCGGCAAACGGGGATGGCGCCGAGTTCCCGGACCGGACCGTCGTGTGCCTCACGCCGACGGATGACGGATCCGCCGCGCGGCTGACGGCTCGCGCGGACAGTGACGTCCTCGTAGATCGGACGCTCGCGGCCGACGGCGTCCGGCATGCAATCCCCGAGGGAGATTGCAGCGGCTGGGAGCGGCGCGAGTGGTCCGACGACGGCCGCCGCCTCTTCACGCGGGGCGAGATCCGGTGCGGGACGGACGAGCCGCGCCGCATGAGCGGCATCAGCCTGCTTGTCAACCGTTCCACGTGGGTTGACATTCAGAGCGTGTCCGTCGGGGACCGGGGACACATGGAGATTCGCCGCTACAACCCGGCGCGCGACGCCGAAGCGTCCGAGGACGTCCGGCTGCCGGCGACTCCCGCCGCGATACGCGACGCGAGGCAATCGATTGCGGGCCCGCTTACCGCGTCGGACGTGCGCGAAGCCGCCGCGAAGGCCGATTCTCCCGTGGTCGAAGCCCTGCTCACCGAGACCCAGCCGCGGCTCGATCTGGACAGCGCAACGCTCATCGAGCTCGATGACGCGGGCGTCGACGGCGGGGTCATCGACGTGCTGGTGGCGCTGGCGTTCCCGGATCGCTTCGTGGTCGAACGCCGCCGGGGCGGCGGCGGTGGCGGCGGCGGCATGGGACTGGGCGGAATCGGCCCGTATTCGCCCATGTCCGGCCGTCACTGGGCGCCGTTCGGCTATTCCTATCTCGGTTGGTACGGATACAACTCGTGGCGCAACGCGTACTGGTACGACCCCTACTACTACAACGGCTGGGACAGAGCCGGTCGTCGTCTGACAGGTGGCGGTATCGGGGACGGCCAGTCAGGAGGGGCTCGCGCCGTCAACGGCACCGGCTACACGCGCGTGAGTCAACGAGCTCCGGCTCCCAGGGACAGCGGCGCAGCCAGTGCGTCGTCGGGCGGGGGCCGAGGCGGCTCGGGGCGAAGCGGCGGGCGCGTGACCTCCAGCGGCGGCTTCAGCCGCGGAGGCAGCAGCAGTGGCGGAGGCAGCAGCAGCAGCGGCGGTGGCGGCGGGAGCAGCAGCGGCGGGAGCAGCAGCGGCGGTGGCGGCCGCTCACCCGTCCCGCGGTAGCGCCGCCAAACCCGTCGCAGGGCTCCGTGTTCGGCCCCAGCCCTCACCGCCACAAGAGCCTGGGCCGCAGAACGCACTCCGTTTGCGTTCTGCGGCCCGGGCTCTTGGCCGGCACAGCTATTCGAACGTCACCTCGAACATCTTCGGCCACAGCTTGCCGGTGATGTAGAACGTCTCGGCGCCGGGGTCGAACGCGATGCCGTTGAGCACGTCGACCCCGCGCGCTTCCTCCCGCGTAAGCAGCCCCGACGCGTCGATGTAGTGCGTCACGCGGCCGCTCTCCGGATCGATGCGGACCAGGAAGTCCGTCTGGTAGACGTTGGCGTAGACGGCGTCCCCGACGCACTCGAGCTCGTTGAGCTGCGTGAGCGGGAATCCCCGCAGGGTGACCGGAACGTCCCCGAGCACCTCGAACGTCCGCAGGTCACGGAAGGTCAGCCGGTTCGAGCCGTTGCTCATCACGAGGCGGCTGCCGTCGTTGCACAGGCCCCATCCCTCGCCCTCGTACCGGAACGTCCGCTGTTCGTCGAAGCGCTCGAGGCCGAAGACGAACGCCCGCTGCGCTTTCCAGGTCAGCATGATGAGGCGATCGTCCACCCGCGCCAGCCCCTCGCCGAAGTAGGCGGGTGAGATGTCGATCTCCTGCTCGACCGCACCGGTCTCCGGATCCAGACGGCGCAGGTCAGAGCGCCCGTACTGCCCGGTGCTCTCGTAGAGCTTGCCGTCCCACCACAGCAGCCCCTGCGTGTAGGCGCTGGTATCGTGCGGCAGCTCGCGATGGATTCTGACCGCGAGCGACTGAACGACGGCGGGCGACTGCGCGGCCGTCGTCTCGGCGGGCCCGGAAGACAGGAGCGTCCAGGCGCCGATCGCCAGGGCCGCCGCTGCGAGCAGGACGAAGAGCGATCGCAGCCTCCGCCCGCGGACCGGACCGGCCGGAACGCCCGCCGGCGCCCTGCGCGGTTTGGTCGACCGGCCGTGCGCCGTGCGTTTCCTCGTGCTGGGACTCACCGGGATCCTCCAGGGCCAATTCTGTCACACGCCTCCACGGCTCCGCCGGGAAGGGAGATCAGACCCGCATCAGCACGGCCCGGGCCGGCTCGCCGGTGGCGCGGGTGATCATCTCCGCGTAGAGGGCAACCTGACGGCGGTAGACGTCGATGGCGCCGCCCGCCTCCTCCAGATCCCGATCCGTCTTGTAGTCGACGACGGTCCAGACGCCTTCCTCCCGGAAGGCCACGTCGACCACCCCCTCGACCAGGACGCCATCCTCGGCGCGCATGCTGACCGGCGCCTCGCGGCGGAACTCGCCGCGCTGCGCCGCCGCCCGGGCGCGATCGAGGAGCGGATGCGACAGCACGCGCACCACCACGTCGGCCGCGGCGGCGACCTCCGCATCGCTCGCTCCGAACACCCGGCCATGCAACGTCGCGATCTCGCCCGCGGCCTCCGGCCATCCATCCGGCGCCTCGATGGGCATTGTCGCCAGCACGGCGTGGACCAGCGTCCCGAAGCGCTTGCCGGCCGGCCGCTCCGCGGCGCGATCGAGCTCGAGCACGGTGACCGCGGGACGACCCGCATCCGGGTCCCCGTCCGGAACCGGGTCTCGGCCGGCACTATCGTCCCCCTCGGCTTGCTCTCCGGCCTTCGCCCGCGCCCGCTCGGTCGCCGTTTCCAGCACGAGGCTCGGTCGGGCGGCCCGCTCGATCGAAGCCTCCCGGCGCCGGCGCCATGCGCGGTAGCGTTCCAGATCCGCCTCCACCACCTCGTCCGGAGCGTCCTTCGACAGCAGCTCCTCGCGGCGGATGCCTATCGGCGCCCCGGCGCCCAGCGCGAGCTGGTACGGATCCCACCAGACCACCGGATAGCCCGTGTCGGCCGGTTCCGTCGCCGAGCCCGCGGGGGCGCGAAACGGCACCACGTTGCCGGTTGCGGCTCCGGCTTCGGCCGCGTCGCTCGCACCTCCGCCGCCGTCGCCGCCACCGGCGGCAGCCTGCGTCTCCTCCCGGAACCGATGCAGGCCGGGCGCCACCGTGTCCGTCCCGGCCGGGTCGCCGTCCGACCGATCCAGAACGGAGTCACGGCCGAAACGGGGACACCCAGGCGCCGTGCGCGAATGCCGACGGCCGTGAATCGGCGGGTAGACAGCCGAGTACAGGGGACTCAGCCAGGTGCCTCGAAGCGGATGGCGGGCGCCCCCGCCGGGCTCTCCGCCCGGATCGATCCAGTCGTCCACCTGCGGCGCGTCGCCCACCGCGGGTACGACCAGCAGGTCGCGCGCACGGGTTGCCGCCACGTAGGCGAGACGGATTCCCTCCTCGCGATCGCGCTCGACCTCGTCCTGCTGGTGGTCGAGCAGATCGAGCGGCGACCAGCCGGCAAGACGCAGGGCGCACAGCCCGGACGCCGAATCGATGAAGCGGCTCGCGGCGGTCCGGTAGAGCTTGGCGGTAGGGTCGCCGAGAACCACCACCGGAAACTCGAGTCCTTTCGCCCCGTGCACGGTCATTATCCGTACGCCGTCGCTGCCTTCTTCGAGGATCGGCGCTTCGCCCGCCTGCCTTTCCGCCGCCTCGTCGCGCAGATGCTCGATGAACCCCCGGAAAGAGAGTCCCCCGGACGCCTCGTGGCCGCGCGCCAGCTCGCCGATCTGCAGCACGTTGGCCAGCACCTGCTCGCCGGCCCGCTGCATCACGAAGGCGGCGTGCGCCCTGGTCTCCTCCAGCAGCATCCCTACGGTTCGGGCTATCGGCACGTCGTTGCGCTGCCGATGCAGTCGGGCCAGCACCTCCAGACCGTCCGAGATCGGAAGGAAGCGCTCGGCGCCGTCCACCTCCCCGGCCTCGATTTCCGGCGGAATCCGGAACGGATGCAGCCGCCCGAAGCGGTGCCGGAAGGCGAAGAGCGTCCCGTCGTCGACGGCGAACAGCGGTCCTCGGAGCGTCGCGAAGACGGACAGCTCGTCGTCGGGCCACTCGATGGCGGCCAACGCCGCCCGCAGCACCCCGACTTCCTCGCGGTCGTGAAACGAGCGGCCCCCGACCAGCAGGTGCCTGATCCCGCGCGCCTCGAGCGACTCGACGTAGGGGCGCGTAACGTCGGCGCCCCAGTTGTCGAAACGCCGGAACAGCACGGCCACATGGCGCGCGTCGACCGGGACGCGTTCGGTCCCCGCCCCGTCCCCTGCCGGCCCCGACCTCCGCTCCGTCACCGTCCAGCCGCTGTCGCGCACCAGCCAGTCGACGAACGCGCCGACCGCGTCCGGCAGCGACGCCTCGATCGCCCTCCCGGTCATGGCGCCGCGAAAACCGTAGGGACTCGGAACCGGCAGCGCCACCACGGCCGGCTGCGACGGCTCGTCCGCGCGATGCGGCGCCAATGACACGTAGCCGGGGCGCGACCCGTCGGCAGAGCGCTCCGCTCGTCCGCCGGCCGTATCTCCGGCCCCCGACGAGTCCATCAGCGGGGCGAACGCGCGGTTTACCAGGCGCTGGACGGCGGGCACCGACCGGAAGCTGGTGGACAGGGCGATGCTCGCCACCCCGCGCCGGACGAGCTGGTCCGTGACCTGACGGTAAACGCCGACGTCCGCGCGCCGGAAGCGATAGATGGACTGCTTGGGATCGCCTACCAGAAAGAGCTTGCCCTTGTCCGGCGTTACGTTGCGCCAGTCGCGCTCGTGCGGATCGCCCGACGCCAGCAGCAGCAGGATCTCGGCCTGCAGTGGATCGGTATCCTGGAACTCGTCGACGAAGATGCGCGCGTAGCGCCGCTGCGCATCTCGGCGAACGTCCTCGTGATCGCGGATCAGGTCCCTTGCCTCGAGCAGGAGATCGACGAAGTCGAGGCGCCCCGACTCCGTCTTGAGCCGGTCGTAGATCGCGATGGGGTCGCGCAACTCCTGCTGCAGGTGCGCGGCCAGGTCCGCGTCCGCGACCCTCGCGAACCTCTGCAGCACTTCCACGATCTTCTTGTGCCGGTCGAGGACGTGGGCGCGGGCGACGCCTTCGCCGTACTGCGTGCCGGCTCCGCGCCGCGGATTCGTGAAGTGCCGGTTCGCGCTCAGCTCGACGATCTGCGCCTCGATGCCGTCGTAGTCGCGCCGGCGCGGCCGGATGGCATCGGTGGCCCGAATCGTCTGCGCCAGGGCCCGCGCCGGCTGCGTGGCATGAAACAGCCGGTCGCCGCGGCGGTCGGCGGCCTTGTCGGTCAGCTCAGCGAATTCGTTGAGATGAGCCACAACCTGGTCGATGATGGCCTCGCGCGGGAAGCTCTCTCTCCGCCAGGGCCGCGTGAAGTCGCGCCACTCGGCCAGTTGCCAGGCGGCGCGGCGCAATCGATCGGTCGGCCCGGCGTCCGTGTTCGGGGAGTCCTCGAAGCGGGCCGTCGTCGGCCGGCGCCGCAATGCGCGGCGCACTCCCGGCGGCGGGCCCTTGTCGAGCACGCCGTGCAGCCAGGTCTCGAACGCCTCCCGGAAGATCCGCTGGGCGGCATGCTCGTCCAGTACGTCGAAGCGCGGATCGATCCCCGCCTCGACCGGCCGCTCACGCAAGAGATCCGCGCAGAATCCGTGAATCGTGCTGACCTGCGCCTCTTCCAGGTGCGCGATGGCCCCGTCGAGATGCTGCAGCCGCGCCACGCTCGGCGTCGATGCGCCGGCCGACACGCCGGCGGCGGCAGCTTGCCGCGCACGCTCGAGCCCCTCGCGCAGTCGCAACTTCAGCTCACCGGCCGCCTTCTCGGTGAACGTGACGGCCAGGATCCCGTCGACGGCGGCATCGCCGCGCGCCAGCACCTCGACGATGCGGGCAACCAGCTCGCTGGTCTTGCCCGTTCCGGCCGCCGCCTCGACCACGATGGACTCGCCGAGCGACTCGCGGATCCGCTTCCGGGCGTCGGCGTCGGCCAGCGGTCCGCTCATCGTGCCCCCCGTTGCGGGCCCGTCCTTGCACCGCGGGTGCGCAGACCGGCGGCCCACGTCACGGCAACCTCCGCAGCGCCCTCAAGTCCTCCAGCCGCGCCTGGTCCTTGAGGGCCGTGCGGCGTTCCTCCCACGGTCCGCATACGGCCCGGAAGTCGCACCACTGGCACGCACCCTGCCTCGGCGCCGGTACCAGCGATCCGGTCTCGATCGCCCGGTCGATGGTCTCGAGCACTTCGGCGCCGTGTCGGCGCGCGCGCTCGTCGAGCGTGACCACCCGCTGCTCGTAGCGTCCCACCGCCGTGCAGAACGACAGCCGCGACTCGTGCACGGGACGCCCCGCGGTCTCCTCCACGGCCAGCCCGTAGAGCACGGGCTGCAACGTCTCGCCCCCGCCGACCACCATGCCCTCCCGCGTGCGGTTCCGTCCGGTCTTGTGGTCCGTCACCCGCAGCTCGCCGCGGGCCGTTGGCCCCGCCTTCGCTTCGACCAGGTCCACGACCCCCCGCAGCAACCAGCGGCCGTCCACGGTGATCGGCTCCGGCACGCTGTCCGGATCGCGCCCGCCGCCCGGCGGCAGGCCGAAACCGAGCTCGGCGTGCATCGGAATCCACTCGCCGTCCTCGTTCGCGACGTGCCGCAGCCATCCCTTGAGGTCGCCGCGGATGCCCTCGATCTCGTCGCGCCAGACGCCTTCGATGGCGGGCGCGAGCTGCTCCGCGTAGTCGGCCGCCACGCGATCGAGCACGTCGTCGACGGCCGTTTCCGCGGTGGGGATCCGAGCCCGCGTCACCGGCAGTTCCCCAAGTCGCTCCAGCGTCCTGACGAGCTCTGCCTGCACCTCGTGGAACAGGCTGCCGCGCGTCAACGGATCCAGGCGCTCGAGCGGCGGCTCGATCTCCTCGCGCGGTCGCAGGCGGTGCACGGAGGCGAGCAGGAACTTGTACGGGCAGGCGGCGAAATGCTGCAGCGCGGACGGCGAGTACGGACGGGCCGACAGCCTGTGCGCGGCGAGCATGGACTTCGTCTCGTCGTCGAGGTCGCACAGCCCGTCGTGGCCGGACCACGAGCGCTTCCACCGCGCCCAGCGCGCGGCCAGCGTGCGCCGCAGGCCCGGATGCAGAGAAAAGAGATAACGCGCCCGCCCGGCGATCTCGTCCTTCGCGCGCTCCGGCGCGAGTAGCGCTCCGAGCACGGCGAGGTCGTACTCCGCATCGTCGATAGCGGCGTCCGGGTCCGCCGGCGCGGGCCAGGCCAGCCGCGCGCCCGCCTGCCGCGACGCCCGCCACTCCACCTCGCGAAAATCCGGAATATGGCCGGTGCGCGCCCGCTCCACGTCGAGCGCATAGAACGAAGGCACGCGCGACCTGGCCTTGCCGACCTCCAACCGCGGATACGAGAAATGGACGCGCTCGGTCGCGGCGCCTACCGCGAGTCGCAGAAGGAGCTTCTCCTGCGTGTTGAGGTCGTGCCGTTCCGGCAGTCCGAGCCGCGGCTCGCCGTCCACCGACGCGTTCAGCACGGCCCGCTGGTCGTCGAGCAGCAGGGGATCCGGGCGCTGCTTCTGGGGAAAGACCCGTTCGGCCAGACCGGGGACGAACACCACGGCAAAGCGCCGACCGCGCACCTGCTCGGGTCCACCGACGAAGACGCGGCCGAAACGCCGTGCCGGCGGGTCGGCGCGGAGCTCGGTCAGCCGTTCCTGGAGCACATCGCGAACGTCGGCGAGCGGCACGGGACCGACCTCGGCCATCGGCCGCAGATCGCCCAGCACGGCGAGCACGCGGTCGGGGTTGGCGAGCACCATGGGCGCCAGCTCCTCGAGTCGGTCGAGCCATTCGCTCCACAGCGCCTCCGCCGGGAACGCGCCCAGCCGGTCGACGATCGGCAACGCGAAGCGCCGGAGATGCTCCAGGTTGCCGCGGTCTCGCTCGAGTCCCGCCACGCGCGGGGACTCCGGGTCCTCCGCGCGCAGCTCCGCCAGCTTGACCTCCAGCTCGCGGGTAAGTCCGTCGAGCCGCCGTTCCCAGCGGTCCCGGCCCCCGACGACCGCCGATTCGACGAGCAGCCGTTCCCAGCGGCGCGGCGCGCGAAGCGTCCCGCACAGTACCGGTTCGTCGTCGCCGTCCACCGGTTCGCTCTCCTGCGTCCCGTCCGCCGCGTCGGTTCCGGAGAGCAGGTCGAGAAGCGAGGCCTGCACGGGCGCCGCCGCCACCTCGGGAGTGCTGTCGGGCGCTACCCAGCGGGCACGGTCGGCCGGCGGTCTGCCCTCGGCGTCGAGCCGAGGCACTTCACCGAGGGAGAGATACTCCGAGAAGCGCCGGGCCGACAGGTGTTCCGCCGCGCATGCCAGCAGCGCCAGGAACGCGCGACCCGCGGGATCGGGAACCCGCGTCCCCCGGGCGAACCAGGTCTCGATACCGGCGCGGTCGAGCGCCGTCCCGACCAGGCCGGCGTAGATGCCGGGCGACCGGAGCAACACAGCCATCCGGTCGAGCGGCACGCCGCGCGCCGCTTCCGCGGTGATGGACCTGGCGATTTCCACCGCCTCGCGTCCCTCCCCGGGCGCGGAGAAGAAAGTCAACGCCTCCGAGCCTTCCGCCCCGTCGGCCGGCGGCGGATCTTCGGTGTCGAAGAGAAAGCGGCGGACCCGGTCCAGCGGATGCGTGGTTGGTTCGTTCGGACGCGCGGGTGCCGCTTCCACCACACCGGGCAACCGCCGTAGCGCGGCCAGCGTCCGATCGTCGCCGGCCGGCACGGTCGCCAGTACTTCGGCGGCGCGTCCGGCAAGCGCACCGACGACATCGAGCGTGGCCTCGTCGGCAACGGCAACGTCCAGAAGGACGACCACGCCATCGAGTGGCACGCCCGCCAGACCGCCGGCGCCCTGCCGGACGACTCGCGCCGCCGCGCGGCAGAGCGCGGCGTCATCGACGAGGCCGGCCTCCTCCAGAAGCCGCGCGTACCGCTTTGCGAGACGCGCGACGTCGGGGCCGCTGCGGTCGAGCTTCCGAGCCAGCTCGACGTCCAGCGCGGCGTGGCGCAACTCGCGGATGGTGGCGGCCAGGGTTCGGCCGAAAGAGCGAAACCCGGAGATCGGCTGCAGGTAGTCGAGCGGCCTGCGCTTTCCTTCTTCGAATGCGGCGTGCGTGGCTACCGCTTCCGCCGCCAGGGAACTCGCGGGAGCGAGTCCGCGGCGGGCCAGCTCGATCGCCGCGATGCTCCAGACGAGCTGACGCAGACCGAAACGATAGAGGCCGAACGTCGCGCCGTCCTCAGCGGTGATATCTCGCGCGAAATCGTCGGCCGCCTCCCGCGTGTGACCGACGAGCAGTGCTTCACCGCGGTCCAGGCCACGCCGGAGCAGTTCGGCAGCAGCCTCGATGCGGGTCTCCGCCGCCGGGGTCGTCAGAATCGTGATGCGCGGGGACGGCGGCAAGCGATCGGTATCCTGGCGTTATGTTCAGAGCATCGGGTTCCGGGTGGAATCGCGCAGTGCGCGCCGGCACTGGGAGCACAGGTCGTGGTGCTTCTTCAGGTTCGCTCTCCGCTTCCCCGCGTCGCGGGAACCCAGCGCTTCGCGTTTGCCGCAGCGACGGCACAGCGTCTCCGACCGTGCCGTCGATCCCCTCGGTCCCTTCCGTTGATCGACTTCCGCCGACATGTCCAGATTCACCATCCCGATTCACCTCCACCCGATGTGCGTGTCTTCAGGATTGTCCCGACCCGTCGCCGACCTGCTCCTTCTCTCGACCCGTTCTCTCAACCCGCTCCGAGCGCCACGCGGGCGGCCTTCTGGGCACGCCGGCGCGACCTGGACAACCGCGTGTGCAGGGCCTCGGCAGACAGCCCGCTCGCCCTCGGCACGATCAGGCCACTGTTCACCCGAGCCGTCTTGAGCGGCTCGAGCCCGGCACGCGCCATCCGCCTTTGTCGCATCACGGCATTGTGACACCGCAGGCACAGGCGCGCGGGTCCGTGCCCTCGGTTACGCTCGATCGTCAGATGCGCCGGCACCCGCCCGCAGACCACGCAGAGCCGGGCCGGACCGCGCCGCGCTTTCGTCACCGGCGACACCGCACGCGGCCATGGGCCATCATAGGTCAAGTCGAGCTGTTCAGGCGTCTCTTTCCGATGTTGCGCCATCGTCGTGCCCTTTCCTCTCCGCCGGACCTTCGCCTCGTGGGCGCGGCACCTCGACGGGCTTATCGGTCGAACGCCGCCCTGCGTGGAGCCCTACCGACAATCCGAGCTTACCGCGGTCGTGTGACAGGTCGGGTCACACCTTCGACGGTTTTCTCTCGCCCTTATGATTGATACGACGCCGGGGAGGACCTGGTTGCCGCGCAACGCCGAAGTCATCCGCCAGTGGACCATCCTGCGCGAGCTCGAATCCTCGCGCGGCGCCACCATCCGCGGGCTCGCCGAGACGACCGGAGTGACGACGCGCACGATTCGCCGCGATCTGGAGGCCCTGCAGGAAGCGGGCTTCCCGCTCTACGACGTGGCGGACGACGCGGCGAAGCGATGGAGGCTCGACACACGCCCGTTCAGGCGGCTCGACGAAACGGCCTTCACCCTCGCGGAGCTGTCGGCGCTCTACTTCAGCCGGACCCTGGTCGAGTGCTTCGCCGTTCCCCCGTTCGGCCACGACCTGCGGAGCGCGTTCGCGAAGCTGGAGGGCGCGCTCGGCCCCCGCATGCGGCAGTTCCTCGACCGCCTTCCGGACGTGTTGCAGGCCAAGGCCCCGCCCGCCCGACGGCTCGACGACCGGCGGCAACGCGACACGATCGGCCGGCTGCTCGAAGCGCTGCTGCACCAGCGGCGGCTGGAGATGACGTACCACTCACGCTCCAGCCGGCGCGAGAAGTCGTACCGGATCGACCCGTACCGCCTGGTATACGCGGAGGGCGGGTTGTACCTGTTCGCCTACGTGCCGCGGTACGGCCAGGTGCGCACGTTCGCGGTGGAGCGCATTCGGCACTTGAGCCCGCTGGACGAGACGTTCGAGCCGCTGGAGGATCTCGGCGATGCCGCCTTTCCGCATTCGCTCGGCATTCACCAGGGACCGCCGGAGCAGGTAGAGCTGGAGTTCGAGCCGGAGCTGGCGCCCTACGTCCGGGAACGCATCTGGCATCCTTCCCAGACCGTGGAATCGCGCGAGGATGGATCGGTCGCGGTCACGATGCAGGTCTGCAACGACAGCGCGCTCCGGAGCTGGATCCTCAGCTTCGGCCCCGGCGTGCGGGTGACGGCGCCCGCGACGCTCGCGCGCCGGATCGCGGACGACCTGGAGAAGGCGTACGCCCACTACGGCGGTCGGGCAACCTGACGTCCGATGTCACGCCGAGCCGCCCTCACGTTCGTTGCGCTGGCCGGGCTGACCGGCGCGCTCGCCGGCGGATTCGCGGCCTCGCGCCGGCCCGGTCCGCCGCCGGAGCCACGGGGACGGCAGGCTGTTTCGATCGCGATCCCGGCCGACCGCGAGTTGCTGGACATCGCCGTCTCCCCCGACGGTCGCCGCATCGCCTACGCCGCCATCGCGGGCGGACGCAGCCGGCTGTACATGCGCCGACTCGGACGCTTCGAGACCGAGGTGGTACCCGGCACGGAAGGTGCGAGGCAGCCCTTCTTCGCACCCGGCGGCTCGGCCGTCGGGTACTTCGCGGACGGGTGGCTGCGGACGGTTTCCCTCGACCAGGAGGCCGGGAACCAGGAAGATGCAGAACCGGGCGAAGACGCAGCGGACAGGACGACCGCCATCTGCCGCGTGAACGGGGAACCGGCCGGCGCGGCGTGGGACCGGGACGGCACGATCGTGTTCGGCGGCCCGGGGACCTCAGGTCTCCAGCAGGTGCCGGCATCGGGCGGCGAGCCGGTCGCGCTGACGGTCGTCGACACGGAGAACGAAGAGTCCGCCCACGGCTGGCCGCACATTGTCGACGAACGCTGGATCCTGTTCACCGCCGGGCGCCACGGCCGCGACCCGCGCCTGAGCCTCCTCGATCGCGAGACCGGGGAGACGCTGCCCCTGCTACTGGCCGACGGAGGCGGGTGGGTCGTCGAACCCGCCACCGTCGTCTTCGTGCGTCGGGGCGAGATCTTCGCGGCCCGCCTCCAACTCGACACGGGTGTCGAGAGGCGCCGGACGCCGTCGCCCCGCCCGGTGCTCCGAGGCGCGGCGGGGAGCGCGGTCGGCTATCGCGGTCTGGGACGCTCGCAATTCTCCGCCGCGCGCGACGGCACGCTGGTGTTCGTGCCTCCGCTCTCCACCGGAGGCGACAACCGGCTGGTCTGGGTCGATGAGACTGGCCGGGCCGAGCCGTTCGACGGCGTCGCGGCGCGGCATCAGACGCCCAGGATCTCTCCCGACGGCCGGCAGGTGGCGGTCAGCACCGTCACCGCGATCCTGCGCCGCGACCTCTGGCTGCTCGACCTCGCGACGCTGAGCCGGGTGCAGATCACCGCGGAAGCGGGCGACAACCACTCGCCTCTCTGGTCTCGCGATAGCGGAACCCTGACCTTCGCTTCGTCGCGTACCGGACTCCAGCGGCTGTTCCGCCTCCGCGTGCGAAGCCTCGAAGTCTTCGGCCCGCTGCTCGGCGGCGACCAGCGCACTCCGGGATCGTGGTCACCCGACGGCCGGCGACTCGCCTTCCACGAGTTGCGTCCCGACCGGCTGCGCGACATCTGGACGTGGAGTGCGGAAGCCGGCGACCAGGCGACCCCCTGGCTAGCGACCGACGCCAACGAGAGAGCCCCGGCCTTCTCGCCGGACGGCCGCTGGATGGCCTACGTTTCCGATGCCGATGCCCACCGGGGCGATCAGGTGTACGTCCGTCCCGCCGACGAGACGTCCGAGGGGACGGCGATGCAGATCACGCCGGCCGGCGGAAGGGAACCGGTTTGGGCGAAAGCAGGCGGAACATTGTTCTACCGCCGGGGACAGGCACTGTTCCGGGTAGTCCTCGACGACGGCGGGACTCCCCTCGGCGTGCCGGAGCACCTCTTCGACGGCGTGTACCTGGGCGATCCGCTGGGGAACCTGCCCGCCTACGACACCGACCCGGACGGCGAGCGGTTCCTTATGCTGGCACCGGCCGGTCGGACGCCCCTCGTGCACCTGCTCACCGACTGGCAGTCCACGGTCTTCCCTCCGGACCGGGAATGACGGTTGTCCCGGCGGGAACCCGCGCCGGGCTGTTGCGTATTTCCATGTACCGCGGGCGGCGGCCCGCGCCGGTCGCACGTTGCCGCAATGGGCGGCCGCCAATCCGGGCCGCAAGAGAGGCTGACATGAATTGCACGCACTGCCACCGTGAAATCCCGGACCAGGGGTCCTACTGCATGTTTTGCGGACGGCGCCAGGGGACGTCGGCTTCGCTGTTTCCGAAGCCGTTGCGCCGATCTCAGGTCGATTGCCGGCTCGCCGGCGTCTGCGGCGGCATCGCGCGCTATCTGAACACCGACCCGGTGTTCATCCGCGTGGCGTGGATCATCCTGTCCATCGTGCCCGGCACGATTCTGCTGGGGATGCTTGCCTACATCGTCGCCTGGATCATCGTGCCTGAAGCGGAGCCGGGCACGGAGCCGATCGTCGTCGGCCCCAAGCGGCTGCAGCGGTCGGCCGACAACCTCACGGTGGCCGGCGTCTGCGGCGGCATCGCCGAGTACTTCACCGTCGACGTGACGGCGGTCCGCGTGGTGTGGCTCCTGCTCTCCATCTTCCCGGGATTCGTGGTCTTCGGCCTGCTCGCCTATGCGACGGCCTGGTTCATCATGCCCGAGGCGGCAGTGATGGCGGCGGCGCCGCCGCCATCGACGCCGCCGCCCGCCCCGGCGCAGGATCCGGCGCCGGCCGCGAGCCCGGAATAGGAACCGGCGCAGGGCGACGGCGCCCCGTCCGGGTTCCGCCATGTGGTCGTGGATCGCCCTGGCGTGGAGTAGGGACCACAGCGCGGCGGCCGCGTTCCAGCCGGTTCGTTCGCCGTCCGGGCGGCTCCGGTGCACGGTGGAACGCCAGCGGGACGGTATCCCGCGGGGACCGGCGGCGGGCAACCGGTCTCCGCGCTATGCTCCACCGCAACATGACCGGCTCCGTCGACGCGATCCCGCTCTCGAATCTCAGCCTCTCCCTGCTGCCGGCGCTGGTGGTGCTCGTCATACTCCAGCGCTGGTCGGCCGGCGCCGGCGCCGCGCTCTACGGCGTCGGACGCATGGTCGTGCAGCTTGCGCTCGTCGGCTACGTGCTGACGTTCATCTTCGGCACCGGACACCCGGCCGTCGTGCTCGGCACGCTGACGGTGATGCTCACCGCGGCGGGCTGGATCTCGCTCAGGCCGGTGGCGCGCCGCCGCAGGGCCGTCTACCCGCAGGCGCTGGCCGCGATCTTCGCAAGCGGGGTGTCGACCCTGGCCCTCGTCACGCAGGGCGTGCTGGCCGCCGACCCGTGGCACGACCCGACGGTGCTGATTCCGCTCGGGGGCATGGTCTTCGCCGCCTCGATGAACGCCGTCAGCCTCTCGGCGGAGCGGCTCGACGCGGAAGTCGCGCGGGGGGCGTCCTACCAAGACGCGCGCCCCATCGCCATGCGCTCGGCCCTCATCCCGCAGGTCAACACGTTGTTCGCGGTCGGCCTCGTCTCGCTGCCGGGGATGATGACCGGCCAGATCCTGTCGGGCATCTCTCCCCTGATCGCGGTGCGCTACCAGATCATGGTGATGTGCATGCTGTTCGGCGCTGCGGGCATGTCCGCAGCGTGCTTCCTGGCGCTGCAGCGTCCGAAGCGCGGCGGCGAACCATCAGCGCCGGCTGACACCGCCTGAACTGCCGGAATGCCGAGGCTGCCGCTACGGAACGCACTCGACCCCGGGCCTGAGCGCGAACGCAGTATCGCAAGTCAGCGCCATCTTCACCCCCCGCCGTTCCATGACAGCGAGGTGGAGGCAGTCGCGCGCCGAGAGTGCGTGCTGCTCGTTGGCGATGGTGTGTGCGACGGAAACGTCTTCGCGGGAGATCGGGAACACCGTGGTCGCCAGGTCGTCGAGAAACCGGAACGCATCGGCAATCGCGCCGCGGCGATCGATGGCAACGCAGCGATGCACGATCTCCTGATACACCTCCGCACTGGTGACGAAGTCGCGGACGGCGTGTGCCCGCAGGAACTCCGCAATCCGGTCCCGGTTCGGATGGGGCGCGCCCACCAGGTACATCGGAACGTTGGAGTCAACGAAGATCACGGCCGCGCTCGATGTCGGCGAGCATCTCGTCGATGTCGCCGGTAGGATGATTGCAGCGCAGGGCGCGCTCGAGCGCCTCCAGCTTGCTGGCTGCACTCGGAACCGCCTGAGCATTCCGCGCCGCACGCAACGCTCGCCGCGCCCATTCGCTCACTGTCAACCCGTCTCGCCGCGCGACCTGACGCAACGAGGCCACCTCGGCTTCGGACATGACGATCTGCAGGCGGGTACTCATACCTACGAGTATACTCATTCAGCGGGTGACGGGGCAGGCGCTGCAATAGATCACGGCAGCACGCGCGCGCCGACGGTGTTGACCGGCCCGACGTACCGGTCGCTCGCGAGACCGGCCGCCGTGAACGCTGCCTCCATCGCGTCGGCCACGGTGGCGGCAGAAACATCCCCGTCAGCGAACGCCAGAACGCTCGGCCCCGAGCCGGAGATCGAACAGCCGAGGGCCCCGGCGTCGAGGGCGGCCCGCTTGACCTCGGCGAACGCGGGCACGAGTGGCGCGCGGATTGGCTCCACCAGCGCGTCCTGGATGCTTCGAGCAAGGAGCGCCAGGTTCCCGTTGTGCAGCGCGGTGACCAGCGCCGCGACGTTGCCCAGGTTGGCCACCGCCTGACCGATGGTGAAGCGCCGCTCGGTCACGAGCCTCCGCGCTTCGGCGGTCAGCACCTGCGCGTGCGGGTGAACCAGCACGACGCGGAGCGCGTCGGGAACCGGCAGGCGGATCAGGTCGAGCGGGTCGGACGCGCGAATGAGAACGATGCCGCCGAGCACGCTGGGCGCGACGTTGTCGGCGTGCGCGGTTCCGGACGCCGCCGCCTCGCCGCGCAGGGCGCAGGCGACGAGGTCGTCCGCCGACAGCGCTCCTCCGAAGAGGGCGTTGACCGCGACGGCGCCGCCCACGCTGCTGGCGGCCGAGCTGCCCAACCCGCTCCCCAGGGGCATCTGCTTGTGCAGCCGGAGCCGGACGCCACGATCGACGCCGGGCAGACGTTCGAGCGCCGCGGCGGCGGCGATGCCGACCACGTTCTCGCGCGGGTTCGTGTTGAGCGAGTCGGCGCCGGTCACCTCGACGATCTCGACCCCGGGCTCGTCGCGGATGTCGGCCTCCACGAGGTCGCCGGGACGCTCGAGGGCCAGTCCGAGCACGTCGAATCCGGGACCGAGATTGGAAGCGGTGGCCGGGGCGAAGACGCGTACGCGATCGGGCATCCGGCGATTATCGACGATGGCGCAAGCAGTTGAGGCCGACTCTCCAACCGTATGGTACGCTGCCGATATGAATACCAGGACCAACGCGGCGATCGTCATCGCCGCTGTAATCGCCTGCCCCACGGCAATCGCGGCAGAGACGGAACCGACGGCACCTTCCCTGCAGGCGAGTGGGGCGGAGCCGGTCGAACAGTTTCGGCGACAACTCCAGAACACCCGCACCCGGCTCGACCTGACCGATGCCCAGTTCGAGCAGGTCAGACCGATCCTCCAGGCCGCATTCGAGGCCCGGCTCGAGGTGCTCCGCGAAAACGGGATCGACCTCCGGAACGGCTCGGGTTCCTCGGGCCGACTCGGGTTTTTCCAGGCCCGCCGGCTGCGTCGCGATCTCGATGGCGTGCAGGAGCGAGCCATGGACGAACTCGACGACGTGCTGACCGACGCGCAGCTCGAGGCCTACGAGGAGCTCCAGGAGGAGAGGCGGGAAACAATGCGGGAACGCCTCCGACAGCGGCGCTGAACGTTTGGGTGCTCAATGCGCGTCACGATCCGGAGCGCCGGCGTCGACGACGCCGAGGCCATCGCGGCGGTACACAACGCCAGCCTGCAGGCTTCCTATCGACCCCTGATTCCCGAGCGGGTCGCGCATTTCGTCCTGGACCCTCCGGAGGTGGCGCCGCGCATTCCCGGGTGGCGGCGATACCTCGAGCGCCCTCGAGTCAGCACCACGCTCGTAGCTTGCGACAACCGCGCGGTCGTGGGGTTCTGCACGCTGCGTTCGGCGCCCGGCGACAACGCCGGCGCAGCGAACGGAGAAATCTGGGCGCTATTCGTACGACCCTCGCATTGGGGTCGAGGCATAGGCCGTCTGCTGTGCGAGCGGTCGCTGGCGGACGCCCGGGCGCGAGGATTCCCCGGCGTAGAGGTCTGGGAGCTGGAATCGAACGAGAATGCGCGGCGGTTCTTCTCCACGGTGGGATTTCGTGCCGACGGCGAGACGCGAATCTTCCTGGAGCACGCGGGCGTCTCGCTGCGCGAAGTGCGATACCGGCGAACGACGTCGCCGTCCGCGCAGGAGTCTGCGGCAAGATGAACGTTAAGCAGACGACGCTGCGCTAGACTGTCACGCAGACGCAGTGAAACGGTCAGACCGAAGGAAGACGCCATGCACGCACGCCACGCCGTCGCCGCTACACTCGCCGCCGCCATCGCCGTCTCGGCAGCTTGCGGGGGATCGGCCGCGCCCGACCCGAACCTGCCCGACATCGTGACGCAGTCCATCGCATACCACGGCGGCGCGCTGTACGAGAGTTCCAGGATGACGATGACCATCACGTCGCTGTCGGGGAGCTTCGACATCGAGGCGACCCGCAACCGGGGCGAGTTCGAGTTCATCGTGACCGATCCAGCCCGCGGGGACCGTCCGGAGCGTCGCGTGCGGCTGAACAACGAGGGCGTCACCGAGTGGCGCGGCGGCGAGGAGGTCGAGCTGGACGCCGAGGGCGAGCGGCGCGCCGCCGCGTTCGCCAACGCCCGCGTCTTCTTCCCCCTGCTGCCGTACACGCTGAAGGGGGGCGACATCCACTTCGAGGACCGGGGCCTCGACCGCTGGAACGGCCGCGACCTGCACCGCATGCGGGTGTCATTCACCCCCGGCACGAGCAACGACGCGGACGACGCCTACACCTTCTGGTTCGACCCGGCGACCGGCCGCATCGAGCAGTTCGGCTACGACTTCGACAACGGGCTCCGCTTCCGCCGGGCGGTCTCGTTCGAGCGGGTCGGCGGCGTGCTCTTCTCCGACCAGGACAACTACGCCGTCGACGGCGGGAAGGTGCCGGTCGACACGCTGACGCCCGACTACGTGGTCAACAGCATGCGGCTGCTGTCGCACGTGGCGATCAGCGACGTGACGGTGGAACCGCTCTGACGCCGCCCGCCGAGGCTGTTCGAAGCCGCCAGTGTCCCGCAACGCCGCGCCGGCTCGGCGTTGCGGCCCATCCCCCCCTCCCTGAGCTCAGGCCGCTTGCCGCGCCTGCCGGCCCAGCGGCGTAAGGCGGTACATCTGCGTTCGGGCGCTGGGCGCGTCGGGGCGGGTCATCTCCACGTAGCCGCCCTGCAACGCGGGCAACAGGTATCGTTGCCGCAGCGACTTGCGGTCGCGGAGCCCGAGCGCGTGCAGGATTTCTCGTAGCGACATCTCGCCGTCCAGCACGGACAGCAGACGCGCAACTTGGGGGGTCACCTGGGGGGTCACCTGGGGGGTCCGCACGGCTGCAAGAATCGTTTCCAGCATGAAGGCCACGAACGCCGTGCTCTCGCCTTCCGCCGAGCTCCGCCGGATGGCGTCGTAGTAGTCGCCCTGGCGGGCACGGACGAGGCTCTCGACGGGCACATGGGCGAACAGCGGTTTCCAGCGGGTCAGAATCAGCGTCTGCCAGAGTCGGCCCAGGCGACCGTTGCCGTCCTCGAAGGGATGGATGAACTCGAACTCGTAGTGGAAAACCGAGCTCGTCACCAGCGGATGGTCGGTCGTGCTACCGATCCACGACAGCAGGTCGGCCATAAGCCGCGGGACCTGCCCGGCGGGCGGGCCGACGTGATGGACCCCGTCCTGCCCCATCACGGCCACGCCGCCGCGACGATAGCAGCCCGGCGCATCCAGGAGCCCTCCCATGAGCGTCTTGTGGGCGCTGAGCAGATCGGTCTCGCTGGCCGCGTCCCACTGTTCGTATCGATCGTAGGCCTGGATGGCGTTCCGGGCCTCCTGAACGTCCCGCAACGGCGCGACGACCGGCTTGCCGTCGAGAATCGTCGCGATCTGCTCCTCGTTGAGGATGTTGCCCTCGATGGCGAGCGATCCCTGGATGGTGCGGATGCGGTTGATGCGCCGCAGACGGAGGTCCCGCGTTAGACCGGCCGCTTCCGCACGACCGACCGCTTCCGCGATCTCGGCGACCCGGGTCAGTATGTCCGGAGTGATCCGGTACGGTGGCGGCCCTTCGCTCATTGCGTTCCCGGTTGACTCTGGCCCGATCCCTTCGACTCCAGCCTCGACTCCGGCCCCTGACTCTGGCCCGAGGGGATACTGCGCGGCGTTCAGGCTACCGCCACGTCGTCGTAGAACGGCGACGGCACGGTCGGGTAGGCGCGGTAGACGTGCGCGAACACTGCCTCGGTGGTAGTCGTCACGTCCTCGTCGGAGTAGGCCCCGGCGGGTAGACCGGTCTCGTCGCTGTAGAGAAAGTCGCGGATCGCGACATGGACGGCGCTTCGCGTCGCCTCCTTGTCGCGCGACTGGTCGACCCGGAGCCTCTCTGCCTTGAGCGTCCGCAGCAGCTCTTTCGAGACGGTCTTGATGCGCTGGATGTCCGCCTTATCCAGATGGTCCATTACGCCGCAGCCGGCCAAGGTCTTGTAGATCCGGGTATCGAGGTCGTCGCGGTCGGTCAGCACCAGGAACGTGAAGTTGCCGCCCAGCTTGCGGCGCACCTTGCGGGTGAACATCACCATCGAGTAGCTCTTGCCGGCGCCCTGGGTGTGCCAGAAGACCCCGAGCTTCCCGGCGCGCCCCTTGCGCTCGCGCACCGCCTCCACCGCACGGTTCACACCGAGGAACTGGTGGTTGCGGGCCAGGATCTTCCGCGTCTCGCCGGAGGACTCGTCGAAGAGGATGAAGTTCTCAACGAGATCCAGGAAGTTGCGCTTGTCGCAGACGCCCTTGAGCAGCGTCTCCATGTCCACCGCGCCCGGCTCCTCCTCGGCCAGCCGCTTCCATTCGTGGAAGTGCCCCCAGCGGCTGGTGATGGAACCGATCCGCGCCTTCTCGCCGTTGCCGAACATCACCACGGCGTTGTGGTGGAAGAGGTTTGGCACCGTGTTCCGGTAGTCGGCGTAGTTGCCGACCAGCTTCACCGCTGGATTGCTCGCTGGCCTCCGCGTCGATGGGGGCGGCCGGCCGGGGAACGTCACCGTCACCCAGTGCTCGGACACGTCGATGACCGGCTCCGCAACCCCGTGCTCACGGCACAGATCGCGAATGCGCTTGATGCCGGAGCCGATTTTCTCCACCACGTCCATCCGTTACAACATGCCGAACAGCAACGGGTTTCGGGGCATGCTCTTGGAGCCGAGGTCGGCCTCCGTCATTCCTGCCGGCAACCCGCCCGGACTGACGATCTCGATCCGGTCCTTGAAGACGTAGACCTGGACGTTCGCCGTTCGCCGTGGAGCGGTAGTCGCGGTGCGCCACCGCGTTCGCGACCGCCTCCCGAAGCGCCTCCTCCGGCAACTCCGGCCGTTCTTCCCGCCGCACGTGCTTGATGATGAACTCAACGTTGATCTTCGTGAGGATCCACGCCACCGCGTCGTCGACCATCGTGGGGATGTCGCTGTGGAAGTCCCGCCGATCCAGAATGCGCACCTTCTCCGTGCCCAGAAACAACGCACAAGACACGTGCGCGGTAGTCGTGAACCTGCGCACGTCGCCGGTCAGAAGCCATGCCCCGGCGTGCGTCATCCGATCTTCGCCGTCGAGAAGTCCGAGGTTCCGGAGCGCCACCATCCGATCCATGGATTCCGGGATCCGTCGGGCGAACGACAATCGCGTCAGAAGAAGTAATTCCGTCGACAAGCGCAAAACCGACCTTGTGAAAACACGGGCGACTCTTCCCGAACAGAATGTCACCTTTGAGGAACATGAACTTGGTGCTGTCGACTCGCGTGGGAGACGCCCAATCGATCAACGCAATGGACCGCCGTGGAATGTGCTCGATCCCGATATAAGCCTTGTCCGGCGATAAAGTCCTGGGATCTCATACATGATGGCATCGCGCTGGGCGTCGTTCTCCGCCATCGGCCGGCCGTCCGAGCTCGGGTACTCGATCGGCACGGCGGCAGGTGCAGGTCGGATCATCGCGAGACTTCTCCGCGCGGCGCGTCCGGCACGCACGGGTTCCACCCAAGCTACCACACGCTGCGACGCCGCTTCCATGCCGCCGCGCCCGTGCGGGAATGTGGAAGCACGCATCGTGCCAACCTGGCGCGCCCTTCCACACTCCCCGGCTACCGGGTTCCGGATCTCGACGTGCCCGATGCAACGATCCTCGCAACTGGCGGCGGGATGAGACGCCGACGGCCGTCGTTCCCCCTTACGCCAGGACCTCCTTGAACACCTCCATTGCCGTCGCCATCTCCTCTCGGCTGCCGATCGAGATTCGGCAATGCGTGGTATGCAACGGTGGAAAATCCCGGCCTACCAGCACCTTGCGCTCCAGGCACGCTTCGCGGAACTCCTGCGCGGGGCGTCCGATGTGGACGAAGATGTGGTTGGTGTTGGAGTCGGGCACGTCGAAGCCCATGTCGCGGAAGGCGGCGATGACGCCGTCGCGAATCTCGGCGTTCTCCTTCACTTCCTTGTCGATGTGTTCCGTGTCCTCGAACGCGGTGATCGCGGCTATCGCACCCAGCATGTTGACGTCGCCCATGCCCCAGGCGTCGCGGATCCTGGCCAGGGTCTGCTCCTGGCCGAGGCCGTATCCGACACGCAGGCCGGCAATGCCGTGCGCCTTCGAGAAGGAACGGGTGACGAACACGCGCTCGTCCTCCAGCGCCAGAGGCACCGCGCTCTCGATGGCGCCGGGCCGGGCGTAGTTGATGTAGGCCTCGTCGACGTGAATCATGGTGTCCGGCGATTCACGCAGCACGCGGCTCACGAAACGCTCGACGGCTCCAGGTCCGTGCACCGTGCCGGTGGGGTTGTTCGGATTGCAGAGATAGACCAGGCCGGCGCCGCGGGACGCCTCCGCCAGCGCGTCGAGATCGATGGCGAGCGAGCTGTCCAGATCGACCTCGATCGTCTTGGCCCCGATCCGCCGGGCGGTGGCGAGGCTGGTCGAGTAGGTGGGCATGGGGGTCACGAAGGCCTTGGTCGCCGAGCAGAATGCCCGCGCCGACCCCTGCAACAAGGGGGTGGAGCCAGTGGCCAACTGCACGTTGCCGGTGCCGACTCCGTAATAGTCGGCGATGACCTCTCTCAGCTCGTTGACGTGATCCGGCGAATAGCCGCGGCCCATGCGCTTGTTGGTGTGGGCCTGAATGGCCTGGACGGTCTTCGGGCCAGGGCCGCGGGCGCTTTCGTTCTGGTTGAGCTGGATGACGCCACCGTCATAGATGCCGGATTTCGCGGCTTCCCGAGTCTGGGCGCTGGCCCGCTTGCCGAACGGTGAGGTTCCGGTCAGGGCACCGGCCGCGGCGCCCAGCGCGATGGTTCCTACGAATCCACGGCGTGTCGTCTTCATTCGATTCCTCCCTGGGGAGCGATGGCGCCTGGTTCTTCGGCCGCCGGCCGGCAGTGAGCACCTCGGCACCCGGGCGAGACGCTCCGGTCCGGTCGTGTTGGTCCATTGCGATTTCAGCATTCTAACGCCGTACCGGAGCGGACCGCACGAGAAAGGGGGCTCTCCCGGAACTGCAAACGTGCGGCAAACGTGCGGCGCCCGAGGAACGAGCAATCACGCCGTCTCGGAAGCGGTCACCGCCGCCCGCAACGCGGCGAGGTTCGGCGCGCAGTCTGCGGCTTGCGCGCCGCCGGGCGCCGACTCGATCAGCCCCTGCATGCACGAAACGTCCTCGGCGTACTCGGCCAGCCGCCGCTTGTGGCTCGCGCGGGTCTTGGTGCACACGAGCGTGAACGGTCGGCCGCGACGTTCGGTCACATGCTCGATATCGAGCTGCTGACGGTCGATGATCTGATGCAGGTGCGCGCGCAGGTCCTTGCGTAACGGCAAGCGCGCCGAGCGGGCCGCCGGGTCTTTGCAGAAATCCCGCAGCCGGTCGCAGTGCTCGCACTCGCAGCCGGCGTTGGCGGCGATGGTCCAGTCACTGGGCGGCGTCGGCGGTTCCGTACTGCGCGCCAGCAGAGAGGCGGCCGCGTGCCGCCACAGCCGCGCGAAGGCAGCGCTACCTGCCGCTCCCTCCTCGGCATGCAGCTTCGCCAGCACCGCCGGCAGCGCGCGGTCCGGCGCGACGACCCGGGGCTCGGCGGCCACGGCGCCGGCCGCCGCGGCGGCCGCGTCCGGCAACCCCAGCCGCCAGGCCAACGCGAACAGGTGGTAGACGGCCGTCTCGCTGAACCGCGTCGGACGCCGCGAGGCCGTCCACGGGACGTCCTCCTCGGGTTCCGGCGGCAGCGCGGCGGGCAGCTCCTCGAGGGCTGCACGCACCGTTTCCCGCAGTACGACGTCCCAAGCCGAGTCGGCAGTCAGGCGGTGCGCCTCATCGAGGCGCCACAGCAGACCGAGTATGGCCGCCGGCCGCCGCCGGAGATGCGCGCCAATCATGTCGAGCAGGAAGTAATCCGCGCCGGGCGGTCCCAGCACGTCCAGCACGGCGGCCAGCGCGTCGTTCTCGCTCCCGTCGTAGCCGGCCACGATCACGTCCCGCAGGAAGCGCGCCGCACCTTCTTCGTCCCGGTTCTCAAGCAGTAGGCGCAGCATGCGCGCGTGGCCCGTTGCACCGGGCTCGTCGAAGTCGTCGCGGCCGGCGGGCCAGATGTCGATCAGCTCCGCCGTCAGCGTCCGGATACGCTCGTCCGCGTCGCCTCCGCTGCGGTCGAGTTCTTCCGCCACCCAGGCGACGGCGGCATCGATGCCGCCGGCCGCAACGACGCTGAGCGTCCTGGACTCCGGCCACAGCACAAGCGCGGCGCGACGGTACGTGCGCTCGATGGTCGCGCCCGCGTTGCCGGTAGCTTCCGCGACGTGCTGCTCGTCCGGCTCGGCATCGTCGAGCGCGCCGCGCGGCAACCGCTCCTCGGGCAACAGGTCGATCTCGCCGAACGGTGGACGATCGCCGTCCGGGCCGACCCAGCCGTCCAGCCACTGGCGGTAGTCCTCCACCTCCTCCATTTCCATGTCCTCGTCGTCCGGTGCATCCCAGCCCCAGTCCGCAAATCCGCCCGAATACGAGACGGCTCCCCATTCTTCGAGATGCAGAATGGCCGCGTGCAGCGCGCAGTCGGCCCGTCCGGCGGCCGCCGCCAGAATGCGCGCCAGAGCGCCGTCCCGGTTCTTCAGCGCATCGAACGACAAACCCGCCTCGCTGTATTCGTGCTCCAGCACCCAGGCGAGCTTTTCGCTCCCGTCCGGCCCGCGCCCCCACGCGGCCAACCGCTTGGCAAGCCGGTCGACCTGCTGCTCGTAGTCGGGCGCCGTGCGGGCGTATCCGTGTCGCCGGCGCGGAGACACAGATTGAACACGAGCGACAGACGGTACCCCTGGGTAACCGGCCTGACCTCGTGTTCGCAGTCGGCATAGAACGCGGCGAACGCCAGCTCCGACGGCTCGGCGGCGGTCATGTCGATGATGCGCTCGCGGCCGCGGTGACGGACGACGATCTCACCGCCGGCACCGGCGACGGGCAGCGATATCGACAGCGTGGCGATCATGCCGTCAGCCTTCTCGGTGTCGCGGTGGGAGGCGAAGAAGCCGCCCGACTCGTAGATCAACAACTTGTAGAGTTGAGCGTCCAACTGGTGCGCAGGGCAGCCGAGGCCGTCCGCAGCCGTGGTGAGGACCCTGTCGAACGTGTCAGGCCACCCCGCGCCAGCCAGTTGAATCTGCGCGGCGTCTATCTGCCGGCAGTCGCGCACTGTCGGGTCGACCACAGTTGCCGGCCCCTTGCCGTACGGCGCGCGTTCCGCGACCGCGATCAGTGCCTGGACCTGCGCTTCCGGAACCGGAAACGACAGGGCGCCCGCACCCTTCACGGCCAGCCGCGGCATGGGCGCCAGCAACCGGCCGTGCGCGCAGAAATCGCCGGGGCGGTCGACCGACAGGAGCAACTTCTCGATCGCCTGTTCCATCGTGCCTTGCGCCACGTCCTTCCTCCGTTCGAGTGCACGCGCTCCCACATTCTCCCGACGAGTGCCACTGTTCGCAACGCCACAAACTCGGTGACGGAGAATCAGCGCCGCCCGCGCAGCCCGGCGATTCCCGGCGTTCTTCCCAAAGAGCGACGCGCTTCGCAAGAGCGACACGGTCGGTGGCGACCAACCGCCTACTCCGACTGCGGGGGCGTGTGGACGATCTCGTACTTGATGCCCTCGAGGTCCTTGAAGAAGAGCGCGTAGTAGCCCGGCGGCACGTATTCCGGGTACTCGCGCGGCGGGCTCACGATGGTGGCTCCGATCTTCGTCAACTCGCGATGCAGGCTCTCGACCTCCGCGCGGGACTCGGCCCGGAACGCGAGGTGGTGCAGCGCGCCGGGCCGGCGGCGATTGACGGCATCGCTCCGAAACGCGCTCCGCGGCGAGTTGATGGCGAAGCCCAACCGCGGATGCAGGTATTCGACGACATGGAACTCGTGCTCCTCCAGCAGGGCGGTGTACCGGGCCTTGAGATCGAAGCCCAGCAGCGGAAGGAGCTTGTCGTAGAACGGCGCCGCGACGCTCATGTCCTTCACGGTGATCTCGATGTGGTCGATTATCGGTTCCATCCCGTAGTTCCTTCTTGCGCGATGGCACACGCGCTGCCCGGACGGTGCGCTGACTCCGGCCTCCAGCGTCCGGCTCTATTGACCTTGTTGCCCGTCCGGCAGCATCCGAAAGCGCCGTTTCCCGGCGATGCGATACGCACCGAAGTGCCGTCGATCCGTCGTGAGCACGAGGTCCGTTCGAAGCTCTTCGGCGAGGACGACGAGCGTCGCGTCGGCGAAATCCATCGGCAGGTCTCCGTGGCGGCGCATCAGCGCGCGGCAACGGCCAAGGGACGACGCGGTAGACGGCACGACCGTCGCTCCGCCGTGCAGCGCGAACGCAAGACAGGCGTCAGCCCCCCCGCGAAAACGCCCCAGCAGATGCGTGGCCTCGGTCAGGACGGCTTCCGACGTTACGAGCGGACCCATCCAGCCGTCGAAGAACGCCGCGCAGGCCGCGTGTCCGGACTGGCTGCGATCGAGCAGCGAAACGAGCGCACCGGTGTCAAGGAGGAGCTCACCGGCCACGGAGCAGAGATTCCAGAACGTAGGCTCTGTGATTCTCGGCCAGATCGGCGACGCCGGTCTCGACAGACCCTACAAGGTGCCGCACACGGTCGGCCGGCCGCGAGTCTGCCGGGTAGGCGCCCAGGTATTCCCGCAACGCCATTCTGACCACGTCCGACGGGTGCCGTTGCATGCGCTCGGCGGCCTGCTTCAGGGCGACGGTCAACTCGCGGGGCATGCGAACGGTCAGTTGATCCTGCACGACGGGTGACTGCATTGTCATGCATTGCAGTCCACTGCGTCAATGTTCGGAAATCGGCCGGCCGGGTGTCCGGCTGATGTAAGCTGTCTCGGATCGAGCCGGGAACTGGCCCGAAGCCTGCGCCATATTGCCGACGCGCACCCAAGCGGAAATCGATACACGTAGAGACGAGACCGACCATGCCGAGAAACGCTTTCGCCGCCCTCTGCAGCCTGATCCTCCTTCTCGCGCTGGCCGCGCCGGCTGCACAGGCGCAGTCGAACGACCGGAACATGCCGATGCGCACGCCGGACGGCCAGCCGGACGTCTCGGGCATCTTCACCTTCCGCACGCTGACGCCGCTGGAGCGGCCGGAGCAGTTCGAGGGATTGGAACGACTCGGGCCGGAGGAGGCGGCGCAGTTCGAGGCGTCCGAGCGCATCCGGCGCAACCGGGACCTCTTCGATCCCGAGAAGGGCGCGCTCTTCTACCGGCCGCGGTCCGAGGGCGGCGTGCTGTCGTACAACGAGTTCTGGTACGAGCGGGGCATCGAGCTGACCTCCGACAAGCGGACCTCGCTGATCGTCGATCCGCCGAACGGGCGGCGGCCGCCCCGCACGGAGGAAGCCATCGCCCGCGGCCGCGAGCGGGCGGCATATCGGCGCGAGCACATGTACGACTCCTACGAGAACCGGAGCATGTTCGACCGCTGCATCATGGGCTTCAACGCGGGCCCGCCGATGACGTCCGGCACCTACAACAACAACGTGATGATCTTCCAGGCGCCCGGCTACGTGGTCATCCTGAACGAGATGGTGCACAACGCGCGGATCATCCCGATCGACGACACCGCCAAGCCGCCGTTCCCACAGCGCAGCGGCGTTTCCCGCGCCCACTGGGAAGGCGAGACCCTCGTCATCGAGACCGCCCAGTTCGCCGGTGGAAGCAGCAGCCTGAGCTCGACCAACATGCACTTGATCGAACGGCTTACGCGGATCGATCCCGATACGGTCGCCTACGAGTACACGGTGACGGATCCGACCGTCTACACCGCACCCTACACGGTGATGATGCCGTTCCGGCGCACCGATGGGCCGCTATTCGAGTACGCCTGCCACGAGGGGAACTACGGGCTGCACGGCATCCTGGCCGGGGCGCGGAGGATGGAGCGGCTGGGCCGCGAGTTGCGGCCGTAGCCACACTGTAGGACTGGCCGTCGACGGCGCCCGCTGACATCGAGACGGGGGACCACGCGGACCGGAACACCGCCCGTGATCGCGGGCGCCGGCCAGACCAACTGGGCGAGCCACAACCTGGACCTCTACAACCAGCGCTTCTCCGAGCTTGACCAGATCGACTTGGACAGCGTCGGTCAGCTCCAGCGGCGCTGGTCGTACGAGGCGGCCCCCGGCCTCAACGTCGGACAGACCACCCCGCTGGTCGTCGACGGCGTGATGTACTTCCACGCCGGCGGGACGGTGCTCGCCATCAACGCGGTGACCGGCGCGGAGATCTGGAAGCTGGAGATCCCGGGAAGTGCCGGCAGCGCCGTCTCTCATTCGAGTTCGGCGAGCGACAGCACCAACCGCACCAGGTCTACCTGCCGCGAGATGGACTGCTTCTGGTAGATCTGCCGCAGATGCCAGTAGATGGCGCGTTCCGTGTGCCCTGTCGCGTGGGCCATCTCGCGCACGGTCCTGCCTTCCGCCAACCAGACCGCGACCCGACTCTCCGGCCGCGTCAGCTCCAGGGTCCTGGCCACCAGGTCGGGGTCGACACGACGCTGGCGCCCCGGCTCGACGATCAGCACCAGCGCCGCCACGTGCCGCGCCCCGTAGTCCGGTTGCGGGACGCCCACGGGCTTGACGTGGATAACGAACGGCGGCAACACGGGCGAGCGGTGGAGCAGCATCGACCCGCTGACCGCGGCTGCGCCGGAGGTCGGCAGCGCGTCTCCCACCAGCCGCTCGAGGCGGACCTTGTCGGCCGGCGCACGGGCGCGCAGCGTCCCGGTCCGGTCCGCCAACCCATCGCCGTGCCGCAGAATGCTGCGCGCGCGGCCGTTGGCCTCGATGATCCGCCCGCGCCGGTCCAGGTGGAGGACGCCCACCCGCGGGTTGTCGAGCAGGGCGGTCACGGTCGTGTTCCGCGCCTCGGCGCGGACCAGCGCCTGCCGGACGCGGACGAACTGCCGGATATGGGGCAGCAGCCCCTTGACCATCGCGATCCGCGCAGATCCCCAACCATCGGAGGCGACCGGATCGCGGAGACCCCAGGTGATGGAGGAGCCGTCCGGTCCGTCGAGGCGCGCGTTCATGCTGTCCTGGCCGCCGGTCCGCAACAGCATCTCGTTGTAGGTGGGCGAGGCCTTCAACTCCTCGGCCGTGAACAGGTCCTCGACGTGCACCAGACGACTGTCGGGCAGCCGGCGGAAGCGCGGTACGCGCTCGTCGGTGGGATAGTAGTTCTCGAGGTAGTCGCGCTCCTGGTCTTCGCGTCGCTGCCCCCGGCAGTAGGCCCCGACGAAGAGCACGCGGAGGTCGTCCTTCGGTCCCTCGCTGACGATGAGGTCATTGCCCGTCAGGGCGCAGGCCTCGTCGATGAGGGCCGAGGTGCCCGGCCAGCGGGTATCGTCGAGCATCGCGTCGTGCAACGACGCCAGGATGCGCTCGAACGCGTCTTGGTCATCCATGGCGATACCGCCTCTCTGTTCCAGGCAACGCCCGGGGGACGTAACGGCACGGCAGCGCTCGCTCCGCGCAGTGCCCGTCCCCGGACTCGGTTCCAGCCTCGCTCCCTCCCCCAGCCGCCGCCGCCCGCGCGGGGAGAGCGATGGTCCAAGGGTAATCCGTACGGTGTTTGTGATATCGTATGCGCCTTTTTTTGTCACTATCAAAGTTGATAGCAAGTGACCGTAAGGAGTCCAAAGGTCATCTCATTGGAAGCACTTTCTCTCTATCAATTCACATGAATTGACAGGAAGGGGTCGAAAGGCATCGCCAGCAACGATTGACAGACACAATCGCCTGATGCGATAACTTCGCCCCTGCGCTGTGCCTTGCAGTAGCCGCCTACGGCATGTGGCGCGGAGGTGACGCATCTGGCGTATCCATTGCCCTGCACAGCTTGACTGCATCGGTTGTTGACCGACTGCCGGCCCGTGGGTGTCGCAGCCGACTCCGGAACGGCCGGGCGGTGGGGCACTCGCATCCGCAACCAGCGACCCGCCGGAACGAACCCCCTACGATGGCATCCAACACTGGCAACGTGCGTCGTGCAACCGTCGAGGCGGCGAGCCCGGCGCTCATCGAGGGTTCCCGCGTCACAATCTCGGACGAAGCCGGCCGCTACACGCTGGTCGATCTGCGCCCGGGCGACTACACGCTGACCTTCACGCTGCCCGGGTTCTCGACCGTCATCCGGGAAGGACTGGATCTGCCGGCCGGGTTCACGATGACGATAGACGGGGAGCTCTCCATAGGCGGGCTCGAGGAGACGGTCACGGATTCCGGCGCGGCGCCCGTGGTCGACGTGCGCACGAACGCCCGGGCGGAGGTGCTCGACCGTGCGATTCTCGACGCGATTCCGACCGGGCACAACCTGCAGTCGACGGCGCAGTTGATCGTCGGCGTCAAGCTGAACCGCCCGGAGGTGGGCCTGACGACGGCGGCGCAGCAGACCTTCATGGCGGTCCACGGGATGAGCCCGTCGCAGACGACCGTGCGGGTCGACGGGCAGGTCGTGAACAGCCTGAATCTCGACGGGGCGGGCCAGGCCTATCACAACCATCTGGCCAGCCAGGAGCTGGTATACGAAACCGCGGGCGTATCCGCGGAGACATCGGGCGGCGGGGTGCGCGTGAACATGATCCCGCGTGAAGGGGGCGATGCCTTCAGCGGCCAGGGCTATCTCGGCGGCAGCATCGACCGGTGGCAGGCGGACGGTCTCGAGAGTCTCTCGCCCCGGACCGTCGAGCGGGGTGTGGCCGGGACCGAGGGCATCGACTTCCTTTACGACCTCAACGTCGGGCAGGGCGGCGCGCTGGTCCGCGACACGCTGTGGTTCTTCGGCAGCTTCCGCAACATGCAGATCGACAAGAAGGTCACCAACAGCTTCCACCGCGAGACGGACGTCGCGCCGCGCTTCTTCGACCCCGCCCCGGTCCGGCTCGACGGCCGCGACGGTCGCCCGCGGGTGCCCGGGATCGACGAGAACACCGTCACCAACGCCCTGCTGCGACTGACCTACCGGGCCGGTGCGGTCAACAAGTTCTCCGCGTATCTCGATCGGGTCTTCAAGGACCGCCACTCGACGCACGATGCGTTCACCGACGTGGCCACCGCGGCGCGCCGGTTGCGGAGGATTCTGTACTACACGGCGACGGCCAAATGGACCGCGACCGTCAGCAGCCGGGTGCTCTTCGAGGCCGGCCATTCGGCCACTGTCTCCAAGGGCATCCGAGCCGACCGGGACGGCGGCCCGCGCGACTGCGCTCTCGCCCCCTCGATCCACGCCGACGGGGTTGTCAGATGCGCCACGCGCGACGAGCTGGCGGCGATCGGCTTCGACCCCGAGATTGCCTTCGGCGCCAAGGGGGGCACGCACGTCGGCGGTCCCCGCGGCGACTACGGGACCAACGGCGACGACTACGTACAGGACTGGGAGATCGGGCTGGCGACGGTGCAGGACTTCGGCGGCCGGGCATCGCGTCCGGTGGAGGACCCGGGCGGTGTCGAGCGGGCGTGGGTCGGCGTGTTCAGCGCGGGGGTCCAGCGCGAGATCCTGCCGGGCCTGTCGGCGGGGTTCACCTGGTACCGGCGCGATTCCCACGACACCATCCGGCGGGTGAACCGGGCCAGCCTCGGAAGCGCATCGTCCACGATTCAGGGCCGCTTCCTGCAGCTCGCGTCGCATATCCACTGGTAGCCGGCACCGTGCCGCTGAGAGATTGCATGCAAGAAGCCAAGACCGGCACGACGCAGACGAAGGGCGCGCGGTGGCAGGTTACCGTGATGCTCGCGTTGCTCCTGACGGCCTGCACCGCGCTCGCGTCGAACGCGAGCGCGCAGCCGCAGCGGCCCGACCAACCGGAACGGACGGAGGGCCGGACGGACGCACTGGTCGAGGAGCTGGGTCGCGCTCTCGGGATGACGCCGGCCGAGATCGAGGCCCTGGAACTGTCGCCGGCGGAGATGCAGCGGCTGCTTGCCGGCTTCACGGAGGAGACGGTGGTCGTCGGCTCCCGCGCGCAACCGCGCAGCGCCACCGCGTCGGCGGTCCCCGTGGACGTGCTGTCGGCCACCGATCTCGTCAGCCAGGGGGCGGGTGACCTGAAGGACCAGCTCCGCACCATCATCCCGTCGTTCAGCACCAACTCCCAACCGATCAGCGGCGTCTCGACGGTGGTCCGCCCCGCCATGCTGCGTAACCTGGCCCCGGACCACACGCTGGTGCTGATCAACGGCAAGCGCCGGCACCGCTCCTCGATAGTCGACTGGCACGGCGGCAACGGCGTGGCGTTCGGCTCGCAGGGCCCGGACATCTCCGCCATCCCCGCGATTGCGCTGCGGCAGGTCGAGGTGCTGCGCGACGGCGCGGCGGCCCAGTACGGCTCGGACGCCATCGCCGGCGTGCTGAACTTCCAGCTCAAGGACGCGCGCGCTGGCGGCTCGGTCGAGCTGAACAGCGGCATGTACCGCGCCGGCGACGGGGAATCGACCCGGTTCGCCGGCAACGTCGGCCTGCCGCTCGGCGCCACCGGATTCGCCAACCTCAGCCTGGAGTACGGCAACGCGAACCTGACCGACCGGTCCGCGCCGCGCCGCGATGCGATGACGCTGATCGCGGCCGGCAATCCGCACGTCCCTTCCGACCATCCGCAGGCATGGGGCGACCCGGACATCGACGACGACCTGAAGGCGTTCGGCAACTTCGGCTACACGCTGCCCGCCGGCGTGCAGATGTACGCCCACACGAGCTATGCGAGCAAGAAGGTCGCCTACGGCGTCTTCTTCCGCAACCCGAACACGCGCCTCGGGGTGTTCAGCAACGACCGCGGCCGCACGCTGCTGGTCGGCGACGTGCTGGCGGCGAACGGCATGGGCTCGGCCGACTGCCCGACGGTCGCCGTCACCGACAACGTACCGGACCCGGTCGCCCTGCAGCGGGTGTCGGACGACCCGAACTGCTTCACGTTCCAGGAGCTGTTCCCTGGCGGCTTCACGCCGCAGACGGGGGGCACGGCGGCCGACGCGTCGCTGGTCGGAGGGGTGCGCGGCTTTACCCCCGGCGGCTTCAACTGGGACCTGAGCGCCTCGCTCGGGATGCACCGAACCGACCACTTCGTCCACAACACCATCAACGCCTCGCTCGGTCTGACGTCACCCACCGTGTTCGACGCCGGCAGGAACCGGCAGCGGGACGTCAACGTGAACTTCGACGTGTCGTATGCGGTCACCGACAGGGTGAGCATCGCGGCCGGCGCGGAATGGCGCGACGAGCAGTACGGCGTACGTGCGGGCGACCGCGCGGGGTGGACGATCGGTCCGTACGCGGCGCAGGGCTTCATGGGCGGCTCCAACGGTCCCTCCACCTACAGCCCGGCGCAGGCGGGCGCCTGGAGCCGCCACAACGTCGCGGCCTACGGCGACCTGGAGGTGACCGACCCGGGCGACGCGTGGACGCTGGGCGCGGCGATACGCATCGAGGACTTCGAGGACTTCGGGACGACGACCAACGGCAAGCTGTCGGGCCGTGTCGGTTTCGCGCGGGGCAGCGTCAGCACCGGCTTCCGGGCGCCGACCCCCGGGCAGCAGCACGGCGTCCACATCCAGAGCTGGATAGACCCGACGGTCGGCGATTTGGTCAACAACGCGGTCATACCGTCGATCTCGCCGGTGGCGCGGCTGCGCGGCGGTCTGCCGCTCGGTCCGGAACAGTCGGTCAACTACACGGCCGGCGTGGTGTTCGGCACCGGTCCCTTCACGCTCACGGCCGACTACTTCCGCATCGACGTGTCCGACCGGCTCGGCATCACGAGCAACTTCACGCTGACACCGGCGGAGATCGCCGAGGTCGTGGCCGGCGGATTCGAGGCGGCGCGGAGCGTGCGGAACTACCGCTTCTTCACCAACGCCTTCTCGACGACGTCGCAGGGCATCGACGTCGTCTCGACCTGGACGCCGCTGGCGCTGCGCGGGAACACCGTCATCAGCGCCGTCTTCAACCACACCGCCACCGCGGTGACGGACAACGACAAGGGTCTGCTCGACGACCGGCGGATCGCCGAGTACGCCTACGCCCTGCCGCGCACCCGCTGGAACGCCGGCGTCACGCAACGCGTCGGGCGGGCGAGCCTGCTGGGCCGCCTCAGCTACTACAGCGGCTGGTACGACTACGACAGCGGGCACGGAACGGTCTTCGATCCGTCCGGCGGGCTGGAACAGGGCTTCTTCGACGGCCGGCCGATCGTCGACCTGGAGCTGAGCCTCCCCCTCGGACAGGGAACCACGCTGGCCCTCGGCGGGCAGAATGTCTTCGACACCTACTCGCAGGTATCGGTCATCGCCAATGCCTTCGGCGAGCAGTACAGCGAGTACATGCCGTGGGGCTACAGCGGCGCCTACTACTACGTGCGCATCGGCTACGGCTGGGGCGGCTGAGGTTCAACGCCGGACCGCTTGGTGTTTCTCCGGCTGAAAGGAGTGGTTTCATGAGCGACCCTCGACGAGGGCCGACGTCGGATTCTCGCTTGCGCTATGCCGTCGACGAAACGCCGTCGCAAGGACTGACCCTCGGGCTCAGCCTGCAGGTCGCCACCGTCATCCTGACCGGCATCATCCTCATTCCCATCATCGTCCTCAACGCTGCGGACTATCCCGAGGGGCTGGAGTGGGCGGTGTTCGCGGCCCTCGTGGTCAGCGGTCTCGCCACCATCCTGCAGGCCCGGCCGGTGGGACCGTTCGGGGCCGGCTATGCCCTCTACATGGGCACGTCGGGCGCGTTCATCGGCGTGTCGGCGGCGGCGGTGGCGGCGGGCGGACTGTCGCTGCTGGCCACCCTCGTGGTCGTCTCGTCGCTGGTGCAGTTCCTCTTTTCCGCGCGGCTGTCGTTCTTCCGCCGGCTGATCACGCCGACGGTCGGCGGCACCGTGATCATGCTGATCGCCGTCAACCTGTTTCCCATCACGACGAACATGCTGGCCGAGGTCCCCCCCGGCGTCGACTCCGCTTCGCCGAGTCGGCCGCTGGTCGCCTTCACGGCCTTCGTGACCATCGTGCTGGTGTCCCTCTACGCGCCCGGTGCGGCCCGACTGTGGGCTCCCCTCTTCGGAATCGTGGCGGGGACCCTCGTCGCCGCCCCGACCGGGATGCTGAACTGGACGCCGGTGCTCGAGGCCGCCTGGTTCGGCCTGCCCCGGACCGGCTGGCCCGGGCTGGACCTGTCGTTCGACGCGCGGTTCTTCGGCCTCCTCATCCCGTTCGTCATCGTCACCCTCATCGGCGCCATCGAGACCTACGGCCACGGCATCGCGATACAGCGGGTCTCGCACCGCACGGCGGCGCCGGTGGACTTCAAGGTGGTCCAGCGGGGGCTGAACGCGGACGGCGTGGGCAACCTGCTCTCCGGCCTCGCCGGCACCGTGCCCAACACCACCTACTCGGCCAGCATCTCGATCGCCGACCTGACGGGCGTCGCGGCGCGGCGGGTGGCCTTCTGGGGCGGGATCTTCTTCGTCCTCACCGCCTTCATTCCCAAGCTGCCGGCGCTGCTGCAGGTCGTGCCCGGCCCCGTCGCCGGCGCGTACATCTTCGTCTTCATGGTCCTGCTGTTCCGGCAGGGCGTGCGGCTGGTCACTGCCGGCGGGTTCGGCTACGAACGCGGCCTCATCGTCTGCATCTCGTTCTGGGTGGGCCTGGGCTTCCAGTTCGGCGCCATCTTCCCCGACGACCTGCCGCAGTGGTCCCGGGGCGTCCTGGACAATGGCATGGCCGCCGGGGGCATCGTCGCCATGCTCCTGACCCTGCTGGTGTCCCTCAAGCAGCGCGCCCGGCGCGAGGTGCTCGAGCCCAGCGTGCGGTCGCTCCCGACGCTGCGCGCCGCCCTCGACCGAGCCGCGGAACGCGCCGGCTGGGACGAGGTGGCCGTCAACCGCCTGCAGCTCGCTGGCGAGGAAGCGTTCCTGTATCTGCTGGAGCGGCAGGAAGGGTCGAAGCCGCAACCCGTGCGCGTCGCGGTGCGGCCGGTCGACGACGTCCTCCAGATCGAGCTGGTCGCCGGCCCCGACGACGTCAACCTGGAGGATCGCCTCGGCAAGCTGGACGCGGATCACCAGATCGTCAGGGATGTCGGCCCGCGCATCCTTCGCCACGTGGCGAAGGAGGTGAAGCACGAGCAGTTCTACGACCTCGACGTGCTCACGGTGACCGTCGATACCCGGGCGCTCGTGTGATGGCCGGTCACGTAGCCTCGCCGCCAAGTATAAAGGGTCCGCGAAAAATAACTTCCTAGAAACGCCTGTAGTATCGCAGTAGAGCACACCGGCGCCGTAACCTCGTGATCGGCGACCAGCTCCGCCAAGACCGAGATTTTCCTGGTTTCTGGAAGGGGCTACTACACCCTCGACGAACTCGCCCACTTCGACGAGCGCGGCTTGTGGTCCTTCGCCGGCGTCCGCTTCTCCCGCGCCGGCACCCTGATCCTCGCCGACGGCGGCGGCAGCAACAGTTGCACGGCGCGCGCCTGGAAGTTCAACCTGCAACACCGCCTCGCCAACCGGCACGGCCTGCGCGTGAGTGTGGCCCACTACCCGCCGGCCACCTCGAAGTGGAATCCCATCGAACACCGCCTGTTCTGCGAGGTCACCAAGAACCGGGCAGGCCGCCCGCTGGACAGTTTCGAGACCATCCTGAAATACCTGCGCACCACGCGCACCGCCACCGGACTGCGCGTGCGCGCGCACCTGGTCCGCAAGACCTACAAGACCGGCGTCAAGGTCACCGACGCGCAAATGCAGGAGCTACGCATCACACCCGACAGCTCCCTGCCCAAATGGAACTACACCATCGAACCCATGTGACGAAAAAACGGAAGTTATTCTTGCGCCGGGCCTTAGCAACAAGAGCATCGCATCTTTGAATCGACACTGTTTTCCAAATGCAACTATCAATATTGGTAGTGACCGAAGAGGTGCGCTTGCTGTAGAAATCAACGCGGTGAGTATGCGGGTGAAGGAGATCGTTTGCTCCGTAGTGACAGGAGCCTGCAGAATGCTGCATATCACGGCGCGCGTACTGTTGATTGCCATGCTCGCGGCCGTGGTCCCGGCCCCGCCCGCGCGCAGTCCGGAAGCGGCCTGTACTTGAGCCAGGAGCTGGGCGCCAACTTCACGCCTGCCCTCGACATCGAAGTCGACGCTCCGCACGCCCCCGGCAGCATCTGCGATGAGCACCTGAACCCGTTCACGGACCTGATGCCCGCGTTCTGCAGCGACCCGAACGCCCCGGGCACCGCGCATGTCGCCCGGAGGGAGGGCGTAATGGAGATGTGCATGCGGCGTGACGACCGCCGGCGATCCGGCCTTGCTCACCCATCGCGAGCGGATTCGACGCAATGACGAGAGAGTCGCAGCAACCTGACGCGCGGATCGTGTCGCTGGCCACCGCGGTGCCGCCCCACCGGGTCGAACAGACCGAGGCGATGGAGTTCTTCCAACGATCGTTCGAGATCCCGCAAGCCCGGCGCGACGGTCTGAGAGCCGTGTTCGTCAACGCCGCGATCGACACGCGCTACGCCGCGGCGCCCGTTCGTTGGTACGAATGCCCGCACGGCTTCGAGGAGAAGAACGACCTGTACGTCGACAAGGCAGTGAGCCTGCTGAAGCAGGTGACGGTGGAGATCCTCGCCGGAGCCGGCCTCGCGTGCAGCGACGTCGACATGCTGGTCATCGTCTCGTCCACCGGAATCGCCGTGCCCACGCTCGATGCGCGGTTGATGGAGGAGCTGCCGTTTCGGCGCAATGTCGAGCGCCTGCCGTTGTTCGGGCTGGGCTGCGCGGGGGGAGTGCTGGGCCTGGCGCGCGCCGCCGCATGCGCCACCGCAAGGCCGGGCAGCCGGGTGCTGTTCCTCGTGGTCGAACTCTGCACGCTGACGTTCTGCCGGACCGATCAGACGACCGCGAACATCGTCGCCACCGCGCTGTTCGGGGATGGGGCGGCCGGCGCGGTTCTGAGCACCGACGGAGCGGGACCGGCAGTCCGGGCGTGGGGCGAACACACCTGGCCGCACAGCCTCGACATCATGGGCTGGCACGTCACCGACAAGGGCCTCGAGGTGCAGTTGTCGCGGGGCATCCCCGATATCGCCCGGAAACGGGTGCGGCCCGTGGTCGAAGCGTTCCTGGCCTCGGCCGGCCTCGCGCTGGACGATATCGACGAGTTCGTGTGCCATCCGGGCGGGGCGCGGGTGCTCGCCGCGCTCGAAGGCGCCTTCGGCCTGCCGTCCGGCGGCCTGGCCGTCTCGCGAGCAGTGCTGCGGGACTACGGCAACATGTCGGCGGCGACCGTACTCTTCGTGCTCGAGCGCGTGCTGGGGGCGGCGCCTGCCGAGAGCGGGCGGCGCGGGACCGCGAGGCGGCACCTGCTGACGGGCCTGGGCCCCGGCTTCTCGATGGGGTTCGTGGTGCTGGAGTCCGACTGATGCCCGCGCTCCACCTCGTCGTCGGGTTCGTCGTGCTGCAGCGGGTCGGCGAGCTCGCGCTCGCACATGGCAACCACCGCGCACTGCGCGCGCGAGGCGCCGTCGAAGTCGGCCGCGGACACTATCCGGCCATCGTTGCCCTGCACACAGGGTGGCTGATCGCGCTCGCAACGACGATCGATCCGGAAACCGCGGTGTCGTTGCCATGGGCGGCCATGTTCGTGCTGCTCGAATGCGGCCGCGCGTGGGTCATCGCCACCCTGGGCCGCCGGTGGACGACGCGCGTGATGGTTCTGCCCGGCGCCGCACCGATCCGCAGCGGGCCGTACCGCTATCTCAAGCACCCGAACTACGTCATCGTGTGCGGCGAAATGGCCGTCGTGCCGCTGATGTTTGGCGCCTGGGAGCTGGCCGCAGCCGCCTCCGTGCTGAACCTGGCGGTGCTCCGCGTGCGACTGCGGGTCGAGAACACGGCGCTGGACAAGGTCGCCGCCGAAGCGCGTCGGGTAAACGACCGGGAGCGTGATTGATGCTGCTTTCCGCCGAAGAGCTCCTGCTCTTTCTCCTCGACGAGGAGAACGGGACGTTCCTGCCGCTGACCGAACGCACCGAGGATCTGGTGCTCGCGGGTGCGGTGCTGATGGATCTGCAGCTCGCCAACCGCATCGACACGGACCTGGACGAGCTGACGCTGAGCGACTCGACACCGGTCGGTGACGATGTGCTGGACCCGACGCTGGCCGCCATCGCCGCCGGCGAGACGACGCACGGCGCGCTGTACTCGCCGGGCAGGACGCCAAGGACGCCAACCTGTCGTGTCGCGCGCCGAGCGCATGCACCTGCACACCTCGGACATGTGGGATCCGCTCTGCGCCGAGTTCGGCGCCTCACGCTTCGTACTGAACATGGACGGGAAAGACCACGTCCGGATGCGGCGGGAGACCAGGGAGGGAGTCTCGCGCCGGCTCATCGAATCGCAGATACCGAAGGTGGTGGAGGTCATCCGGCGGCATGTCGCCGAGATGCCGCTGCACACGCCGTTGGCGGGACTGCCGCCCATACTGCGCCTGGCGGGCGAGACGGCGAGCGCGATCGTCGCCGGCGCATCGACCGGGGAGTACGTCGCCGACGTGCGACTGGTGCTCAAGGAGGCCGTGACCCGCGGTATCCTGCACCTGCCGCGACTGCCGAGGACGCCGCGGCTGCGCCGCGCGGTCCGCCGCGCCGCGGAGCTCTCAGAGAAGTGGCTGAGGCGACACCAGTTGCAGCAGCGCGGCCGCAAGGCCAACGCCATCGACAACATCCTGGAGCTGCACCGTGCCGATCCGACGTTCCTGCCCGAATGCGACCTGCCGTTGACGGCCCTGCTGCCGTTGTTCGCCGGCCTCGAGACCGTCGGAAGCATCGCCGCCTCGATGCTCTACGTCGTACTGAAGAACCCCGCATTGCGGGAGCGCGCGCAGGCCGAGGCCGACGCCCTCTTCGCCGACGGGGCGCCGGATGCGGCCAAGGTGCGCGAGCTCGACGTTCTGCACCGAATCATGCTGGAAGCGCTGCGCATGTATACGCCGGTCCCGGGGTGCAGCGCAAGGTCACCACGTCATTCGACTTCGCGGGACACCGGATCCCCGCGGGCGAGCATCTGTTCTTCGCGTTCTTCGTGACGCACGACCTGCCGGAACACTTTCCCGATCCGTACCGGTTCGACATCGACCGCTACCTGCCGGAGCGCGAGGAGCACAAGAAACCGGGCGTATTCACGCCGTTCGGCGCCGGCGTGCATCACTGCTCCGGACGAGGTCTGGCCGAAGTGCAACTGCCGTTGCTGGTGGCGACGCTGCTGCACGAGGTCGAGATGGAGCTGGTGCCGCCGACCTACGAGCTGAAGACGGAGCGCTGGATTCTCTTCCCGTCGTTCCTGCCGGACAAGCGGTTCCGGTTCGCAATCCGCAGGCGGCGCCACTGAGACACCGCCCAGTCCGTAGAGTGTCAGTTTGGGTGTCAACTCTCGGAGGGTGTGCCCGGCGGCACCGTGCCCAGCCGTGCCGTGCCCGCAAGCGACTCCCGCGTCGCGGGCCTGCCGCCAGCGTTCATCGGGGTCGGCGGGATGGACCGCGCGGCGCCGCCTCGAACAGCCAGATGCCGCCCGCTTGCACGAGTTCGCGGCTGATGTTGTAAGCGTACTTGTCGGCAATCGAGGCGGTGATGCCTTCGAGGATCGGCCCCGACTCGATGCGCCGGAGCTGGCGCTCGTAGCGTTTGCCGTCGATGCTGCAACACCGCCCGGCCGTCGCGCTCGGCCTGGCGCGGCCGACTCTTCCGCAGCCGGCCGACGGCGCTACGCATGTAGGCGGAGAAGACATACAGCTTGCCGTCGTGCTCGCCGACCCAGATGGTGCGGGACCGCGGCGGGTCCTCCAACTGCAGCTCGATAGTCACGATTAGGGGTACGAGCGGCAGCTCGATTCTTCAAGGACGACCCGCCAGTGCTGCGACACCGTTCAGTCTGTTGAGCTATTCGGGACACACCGTCCGAGTCATCCGGGCTTGGGCGGGAGACACGTGGCGTTCGCACCGGACGCCGCCATTACATTCCAGGTCGACGCAGCCCGACGAGAGGCTGCTACCGGTGATGGCCAACCAGGGTGGGTGTCAGGGAGTGCGGAATCCTCTTCCATGGCGCAGGTAACCTCCCCCTGCGGACGCGCCTGGGAGGGGCCGGCAGCGCCGTCTCTCATTCGAGTTCGGCGAGCGACAGCACCAACCGCACCAGGTCCACCTGCCGCGAGATGGACTGCTTCCGGTAGATCTGCCTCAGATGCCAGTAGATGGCGCGTTCCGTGTGCCCTGTCGCGTGGGCCATCTCGCGCACGGTCCTGCCTTCCGCCAACCAGACCGCGACCCGACTCTCCGGCCGCGTCAGCTCCAGGGTCCTGGCCACCAGGTCGGGGTCGACACGACGCTGGCGCCCCGGCTCGACGATCAGCACCAGCGCCGCCACGTGCCGCGCCCCGTAGTCCGGTTGCGGGACGCCCACGGGCTTGACGTGGATAACGAACGGCGGCAACACGGGCGAGCGGTGGAGCAGCATCGACCCGCTGACCGCGGCTGCGCCGGAGGTCGGCAGCGCGTCTCCCACCAGCCGCTCGAGGCGGACCTTGTCGGCCGGCGCACGGGCGCGCAGCGTCCCGGTCCGGTCCGCCAACCCATCGCCGTGCCGCAGAATGCTGCGCGCGCGGCCGTTGGCCTCGATGATCCGCCCGCGCCGGTCCAGGTGGAGGACGCCCAGCCGCGGGTTGTCGAGCAGGGCGGTCACGGTCGTGTTCCGCGCCTCGGCGCGGACCAGCGCCTGCCGGACGCGGACGAACTGCCGGATATGGGGCAGCAGCCCCTTGACCATCGCGATCCGCGCAGATCCCCAACCATCCGAGGCGACCGGATCGCGGAGACCCCAAGTGATGGAGGAGCCGTCCGGCCCGTCGAGACGCGCGTTCATGCTGTCCTGGCCGCCGGTCCGCAGCAGCATCTCGTTGTAGGTGGGCGAGGTCTTCAACTCCTCGGCCGTGAACAGGTCCTCGACGTGCACCAGACAACTGTCGGGCAGTCGGCGGAAGCGCGGTACGCGTTCGTCGGTGGGATAGTAGTTCTCAAGGTAGTCGCGCTCCTGGTCTTCGCGTCGCTGCCCCCGGCAGTAGGCCCCGACGAAGAGCACGCGGAGGTCGTCCTTCGGTCCCTCGCTGACGATGAGGTCATTGCCCGTCAGGGCGCAGGCCTCGTCGATGAGGGCCGAGGTGCCCGGCCAGCGGGTATCGTCGAGCATCGCGTCGTGCAACGACGCCAGGATGCGCTCGAACGCGTCTTGGTCGCCCATGGGCGATTCCGCCTCCCTGCTCCAGGCAACCGAGGGACGGACGGCACGGCAGCGCTCGCGCCGCGCGGTGCCCCCCCTGTGCCCCCCCCGGACTCGGTTTCATCCTCTAAGCTCCGTCCCCCTGCCGCCGCCCGCCCGCGTGGGGAGAGCGATGGTCCAGGGGGATCGCTCTGCGCCGTGCCTCGCTGTAGCCGCCTACGGCATGCGGTGCGGAGGTGACGCGTCCGGCGTATCCATTGCCCTGCACAGCTTGACTGCATTGGTTCTTGACCGACTGCCGGCCCGTGGGTGTCCGGTCCGACCCGGGGCTCGACTTGGCCCCGCTTGTCCTCAAACCGGTCGGCGTCGGGGGAGTGCACGGCGGGTTGGCCGCGCCCCGTCCATAAGACTTGACCGCAGTCGCTGCGACGAGACAGGAGCGGAACGATTCGTGGAGTCGCTGGTCGAGAGCAGCGAATTGGTCCGCTGGCCTTCCGCCGAGCAACCAGTGAGCAAGGCCGATGTGGTCTCCCGCGTAGCCGTAGCGCACTTCGTGTCGCTACACGGCCGTACTCCCGCTGAGTCCGTGCGCGCGCATCCCTCGGCCGCGGACTTTCCCGGCCCAGTTCCGGCCGACGCCCCGCGCCTCGAGCGGAGTCTCACCATCGATACCGACGTGCCGCGCTGGCACTCCACCGGCCTCTATGCCGCACCGGGCGAGCTGGTCACGGTGACGCTGCCGGCCGAGGCGGCCGCGACCGGGGGCTTCCAGGTGCGCGTCGGTGCCCACACCGACGGCATCTGGCACCGGTCCGAGTGGAAGCGCGTTCCCGAAATCAGTCGACGGCCGGAAACCGGCCTCCTTGATCTGACGTTCGACCCCGAGTTTTCCGACAACCGATTTGTCTACCTCCTGGACGTCGTTGACCATCCGGCGCGGGGCCGGCCGGTCGACTCGTGCGATATCGCGAGGTCGGCAACACCTTGGCCGAGGCCGCTGTTCTGTTGGACGACTTGCCGTTCGCCGTGCCACCGGCTAGCGGCCGGCTGCGCTTCGGCCCCGACGGCTTCCTCTACGCGGTGCTGAGCAGCGTCGGTGACACGGAGGAGGCGGAGGACCCCGCCTCGTACGCCGGCAAGATTCTGCGCGTACGCAGAGATGGCCTGACGCCGCGCGCCAACCCCTGGGCATCTCCCGTGTTTTCGACCGGCCATCGCCATCCGGCAGGATTCGACTGGCATCCGCTAACGGGGGTGCTATGGCTGGCCGAAGCGGGTGGCGCCGGCCCCGACAAGGTCAAGCGCATCGCAGCCGGGGCCGACTACTGGTGGCCAGTTGTTGAAGAGGTGCGGACCCTGCCGTCGGCGCCCCCGCCGGTGCCGAGCATCGCGCCGTCCATCGGTCCGGCAGGCGCATCCTTCTATACCGGAGCCACCATGGCGGGATTCCGGAACGACCTGTTTGTGGCGGCGCTCGACGGCGCCCACCTCCGTCGGATACGGTTCGACCCATCCAACCCGAACCGGATCCTTGACAGCGAGAGGCTTCTCGATGGTCGGTTCGGTCGACTGCCTGACGTCGTGACCGGTCCCGACGGCGGTCTGTACGTCGTCACCGGCAATCGGGGCGGCGATGGGCCATCGATTGCCGGCGACGACAAGATTATTCGTCTGATGCCGGTGCGCCCGGCGCGGGACTGAAGCGGCATGGCGAGGCGCTACCCGTCGCTGGCCGACGTCGCGGCGTCGCCCCACGCTCCGGCTGCTGCGGCACTACGCCTCGGGCCGTGCGACACGGCCAATACCACGACACCGACGTGATCACGGTTCGCGTCGAGGCGGTCGGGGGAGACAGGATGAGACGTTTGTCATCGATAGTGGCGGCCCTGAGCGTGATCGTGCTGGCGCCCTGGGCCGCGCACGGTCAGACCAACGGCGCCTTCACCGGCCGGATCACGGACAACACCGGGGGCGTTCTCCCCGGCGCAACCGTCGAGGCGGCGAGCCCGGCGCTCATCGAGGGTTCCCGCATCACGATCTCGGACGGAGCCGGCCGCTACACGCTGGTCGATCTGCGCCCGGGCGACTACACGCTGACCTTCACGCTGCCGGGGTTCTCGACCGTCGTTCGGGAAGGACTGGATCTGCCGGCCGGGTTCACGATGACGATAGACGGGGAACTCTCCATAGGCGGGCTCGAGGAGACGGTCACGGTTTCCGGCGCGGCGCCGGTCGTCGACGTGCGCACGAACGCTCGGGCCGAGGTGCTCGACCGTGCGATTCTCGACGCGATTCCGACCGGGCACAACCTGCAGTCGACGGCGCAGTTGATCGTCGGCGTCAAGCTGAACCGCCCGGAGGTGGGCCTGACGACGGCGGCGCAGCAGACCTTCATGGCGGTCCACGGGATGAGCCCGTCGCAGACGACCGTGCGGGTCGACGGGCAGGTCGTGAACAGCCTGAATCTCGACGGGGCGGGCCAGGCCTATCACAACCATCTGGCCAGCCAGGAGCTGGTATACGAAACCGCGGGCGTATCCGCGGAGACATCGGGCGGCGGGGTGCGCGTGAACATGATCCCGCGTGAAGGGGGCAATGCCTTCAGCGGCCAGGGCTATCTCGGCGGCAGCATCGACCGGTGGCAGGCGGACGGTCTCGAGAGTCTCTCGCCCCGGACCGTCGAGCGGGGTGTGGCCGGGACCGAGGGCATCGACTTCCTTTACGACCTCAACGTCGGGCAGGGCGGCGCGCTGGTCCGCGACACGCTGTGGTTCTTCGGCAGCTTCCGCAACATGCAGATCGACAAGAAGGTCACCAACAGCTTCCACCGCGAGACCGACGTCGCGCCGCGTTTCTTCGACCCCGCCCCGGTCCGGCTCGACGGCCGCGACGGTCGCCCGCGGGTGCCCGGGATCGACGAGAACACCGTCACCAACGCCCTGCTGCGACTGACCTACCGGGCCGGTGCGGTCAACAAGTTCTCCGCGTATCTCGATCGGGTCTTCAAGGACCGCCACTCGACGCACGATGCGTTCACCGACGTGGCCACCGCGGCGCGCCGGTTGCGCGGAGTTCTGTACTACACGTCGACCGCGAAATGGACTGCGACCCTCAACAGCCGGGTGCTCTTCGAGGCCGGCCATTCGGCCACTGTCTCCAAGGGCATCCGGGCCGACCAGGACGGCGGACCGTCGACCGCGCCCCGGCCGGCCGGGGTGCGGTACTGCGCGGCCACGCCGTGCTATCCCGACGACCCGCGGCAGTACGGCGCCGCGCCGGATCCCTGGTATCGGACGACCATGCGGTACGACGCCGACACACGGTACAGGGACCGCTACCACCTGGGCCATCGACGCTTTCGCAACCTGCGGAGGAACTACGGCGCCTCGCTTTCCTACGTTACCCGCTCGCATACTGCGAAGGTCGGCGTCACGCACAGCTCGGGAACGCGGCTCCGGTCCTACAACGCCAACGGCGACCTCGATCGAGCGCAGTATCGGAGCGGAGTTCCGGACGAAGTGCAGGTGAGCAACCGACCCCTCGACTTCGGCTTCGACTACGGCCGCGACCTGGGAATCCATGCCCAGGACGCTTGGACAATCGATCGGCTGACCGTCAACCTGGGCGATTCGTGCCGGCCGCCACCTTTCCGAGGATGGCGGGCCTGCCCGACTGGAAGGACGCCGCGCCGCGGCTGGGCGCGGCCTACGACCTGTTCGGCGACGCCACGACCGCGCTGCGGGTCTCGTGGGGGCGCTACAACGCCGCCAATACGTACACCTACGCGGAGTGGTTCCACCCGGGCGGCAGGCAGAGCGACCGGCGCGACTGGCGCGACTGCGCTCTCGCCCCCTCGATCCACGCCGACGGGGTCATCAGATGCGCCACGCCCGACGAGCTGGCGGCGATCGGCTTCGACCCCGAGATTGCCTTCGGCGCCAGGGGCGGCACGCATGTCGGCGGTCCCCGCGGCGACTACGGCACCAACGGCGACGACTACGTGCAGGACTGGGAGATCGGGCTGTTCTATCCGGCGCAGGAGGCGGTCGCCGGCGGGAGCCTCGCGTGGGGTGGGACGCACCAGGGGGGTGCACTGGAGGGAGCGCGCGCGTACAACGGCAACATCGACTATATCGTGCCGAGCTCGGTGTTCGCGGACCAGGGGCAGGTACGGACCCAATCGTTCAGCGTCCCGCTCATGCCGCCGGGTGCGCTCTTCTACGACCGGCTGACGCAGGTCGACCTCTCCGTGCGGCGGACGTTCGCCCTGGCGAACGGCATGCGCTGGGAGCTGCAGGCCGACATCTACAACCTCATCGACGCCCAGCCGATTCTCAACGGCAACAACGCGTTCGGCACCAACGGCGCCAGCCTCGGAAGCGCATCGTCCACGATTCAGGGCCGCTTCCTGCAGGTCGGGTCGCATATCCACTGGTAGCCGGCACCGTGCCGCTGAGAGATTGCATGCAAGAAGCCAAGACCGGCACGACGCAGACGAAGGGCGCGCCGTGGCGGGTTACCGTGATGCTGGCTCTGCTCCTGCCGGCCTGGACCGCGCTCGCGTCCAACGCGAGCGCGCAGCCGCAGCGGCCCGACCAACCGGAACGGACGGAGGGCCGGACGGACTCGCTGGTCGAGGAGCTGGGTCGCGCTCTCGGGATGACGCCGGCCGAGATCGAGGCCCTGGAACTGTCGCCGGCGGAGATGCAGCGGCTGCTTGCCGGCTTCACGGAGGAGACGGTGGTCGTCGGCTCCCGCGCGCAACCGCGCAGCGCCACCGCGTCGCGGCCCGCCTGTGGGCTCCCCTCTTCGGCATCGTGGCGGGCACCGCGGTCGCCGCCCCGACCGGGATGCTGAACTGGACGCCGGTGCTCGAGGCCGCCTGGTTCGGCCTGCCCCGGACCGGCTGGCCCGGGCTGGACCTGTCGTTCGACGCGCGGTTCTTCGGCCTCCTCGTCCCGTTCGTCATCGTCACCCTCATCGGCGCCATCGAGACCTACGGCCACGCCATCGCGATACAGCGGGTCTCGCACCGCACGGCGGCGCCGGTGGACTTCAAGGTGGTCCAGCGGGGGCTGAACGCGGACGGCGTGGGCAATCTGCTCTCCGGCCTCGCCGGCACGGTGCCCAACACCACATACTCCGCCAGCATCTCGATCGCCGACCTGACGGGCGTCGCGGCGGCGGGTGGCCTTCTGGGGCGGGATCATCATCGTCCTCACCGCCTCGATGCCCAAGCTGCCGGCGCTGCTGCAGGTCGTGCCCGGCCCCGTGGCCGGCGCGTACGTCTTCGTCTTCATGGTCCTGCTGTTCCGGCAGGGCGTGCGGCTGGTCACTGCCGGCGGGTTCGGCTACGAACGCGGCCCCATCGTCTGCATCTCGTTCTGGGTGGGCCTGGGCTTCCAGTTCGGCGCCATCTTCCCCGACGACCTGCCGCAGTGGTCCCGGAGCGTCCTGGACAATGGCATGGCCGCCGGGGGCATCGTCGCCATGCTCCTGACCCTGCTGGTGTCCCTCAAGCAACGCGCCCGGCATGAGGTGATCGAGGCCACGATGAACGCGGTCGCGCCGCGCCACCTCGCCGCTGTGCACGTCGAGCCTCCCGTCCGGGACCTACCCGGCCGGCATCCGGCGATCGCGCACGTAGGACGACGTGATGCGCCCGAGGCTGGGGGTACCGGCCTGCCGCATCACCATCCGCAACTCGCTGTCCAGGATGTCGAGCGCCGTCTCGACGCCGGGCTGCCCGAACGCGGCCAGGCCGAAGATGTAGGGGCGCCCCACGCCCACGGCCGTCGCGCCGAGAGCCAGCGCCTTGAAGATGTCGGTGCCGCGGCGGAAGCCCCCGTCGACGATGATCGGGGCGCGCCCGGCGACGCCCGCCGCCACCTCGGGCACGCACTCGACCGACGAGCGCAGGCTGTTCTCCATGCGGCCGCCGTGGTTCGAGACCCAGATGCCGTCGGCGCCGTACTCCAGCGCGAGCTCCGCGTCCTCGCGCGTCACGATGCCCTTGAGCACCACCTTCATGGAGGTGGCGTCCTTCAGCCGCTTGACGTAGTCCCAGGTGGCGATGCGACCGTCGAGTTGCGGCGGCCCTAGCGGCGGCGTGGTCGTCATCGGCTTGCCGTCGGGGTTGATCGTCGACCCGAGGAAGCCGGGCAGCGCGAGGCCCCGATCGTCCGGGTTCAGCGTGTGGCAGGTGCCGCAGAACGCCCGGTCGCGGCGCCGGGCGCGCGCGTGCACGATGCGCTTGCCGCCGCCCTGGCTGTCGATGGTCCAGGCCAGCACGGGCGAGCCGGCCGCCTCGGCCCGCTTGATCATGGCCAGCGTCCGGCTCCAGTCGGGGTCGCGGTAGAGCTGGAACCAGACCGGCCCGCCGCGGGCCGCCACCACGTCCTCGATCGGCTGGCTCGCCGCGTTCGAGAGCGTCATGATGTGGCCCCGGGTGTGCACCGCCCGGGCCACCTCCACCTCGCCGCCCCGGTGGAAGGCGCTGAGCGCGCCGCAGGGGCAGAGGAGGATCGGGGAGTGCGCGCTCGAACCGAAGAGCGACACCGACATGTCCATGCGGCTGATGTCGACCAGGCGCCGGACGCGGAGCTGGTACTGCGTGAACCCCTCCCGGTTCGCGCGGTACGTCCCCTCGTCCTCGGTGCCGCCGAGGAACGCGACGTGCCCGTAGTGCAGCTTCTCCTTGGCGACGGCCTCGAAGTCGAACACCGTCAGCGCCTCCTCCGGCGACGCGATCAGCTCGCCCGCGGGGCCGCCCTCTCGGAACGGCTCCTGGCCGAGCGCGTGGAGGATCGTCGGGGACAGCGCGACGTACGGCAGGGCGGGGCTGGCGGCCAGCATCCGCAGGAACTGGCGCCGGTCGGTCTGCGGGGCGCTCGGGTTGGGCATGTCACGCTCCTCCAGACGTCGAGCCTTCACAGTATCATGCCAGACGGGCGGCCGTACCCTCCAGGATGGACGAGGGGGCAGGCTACCCCGTAGCGCCACGCAGCCCTTTCCAGATGCTGTAGCACATCCCGATCAGTACCAGCGCGAAGGGAAAGCCGGTCAGGAGGGAGGCGGTCTGCAGGGCCACCAATCCGCCGCTGACCAGCAGGGTGATGGCGACGAGCCCTTCGAACGTGCACCAGAAGACGCGCTGGGCGACCGGCGCGTCGAGCTTGCCGCCGGCGGTGATGGTGTCGATGACGAGCGAGCCGGAGTCGGAAGAGGTCACGAAGAAGACGACTACCAGCACGATGCCGATGGTGGACGTGACGCCGGCGAGCGGCAGCAACTCCAGCATCCTGAACAGGGCCAGCTCCGGTTGCCCGGCCTGCACCGCCTCGACCGCCGCGGTGTGTCCCCCGTCGAGATAGTGCGACAGCGCGGTCGCCCCGAAGGCGTGCATCCAGAGCGCGGAGAGCGATACGGGAACGACCAGCATGCAGCCGACGAGCTCGCGCACCGTGCGGCCGCGCGACACACGGGCGATGAACATGCCGACGAAGGGCGACCACGAGAGCCACCACGCCCAGAAGAAGGTGGTCCACCCGTGCAGGAAGCCGAAGTCTTCCCGTCCCACCCAGTTGCTGAGCGGTCCGATCGCCGCGAGATAGTAGCCGATGCTGGCCACGAACCCGGCGAACAGGTCGAGCGTCGGTCCCATCGCGAGCACGAACGCGAGTAACAGCAGGGCGAGGAACAGGTTGATCTGGCTCAGGCGCTTGACTCCCTTGTCCAGCCCTGCGACCACCGACACCAGCGCCATGGACGTGATGCCGGCGATGACCAGCACCCTGGTCGTGTCGTCATTGGGCACGCCGAACAGATGGGCCAGCCCGGCCGCCGTCTGCTCGGCGCCCAGGCCGAGCGAGGTGGCCAGCCCGAAAAGCGCGGCGAACACGGCGAGGACGTCGATGACATGGCCGAACCGTCCCCAGACCGCGTCGCCCATGACGGGGTAGAAGGCCGAACGCAACGTCAGCGGCAACCCGAGGTTGTAGGCGGCGAAGGCGAGCGCGAGCGCGACGACCGCGAACATCGCCCAAGGATGTACGCCCCAGTGATAGATGGCGGAGGCGATGGCGAGCCTGTACGCGGCGACAGTGTCCGCGGAATCGATCCCGAGCGGCGGACTCCCGAAATGGTCCACCGGCTCCGCCACCCCGAAGAACATCAGGCCGATGCCGATCCCGGCCGCGAACAGCATCGCGAACCACGACCACGCCGAATAGTCCGGCCTGGCGTCCGGACCGCCCAGGCGGACACGGCCGACCGGCGTCACCAGCAGGAGCAGGCAGAACAGGACGAAGATGTTGCCCGCGCCCATGTATACCCAGTCGAACGTCGATGTCAGCCAGGCGTACAGCGCGTCGAAGACGCCCGCGGCGGCATCCCGGAATGCCAGCACGCCGGCGACGAACGCGACGATGGTGAGGCTGGAGACGACGAAGACCGGATTGTGGACGTCGAGGCCGAGGAAACGGACGTTGTCCCGGCCGATCTCGTAGTTGGTCCGCGTGGCGGTGATGGCCATGCCAGGAGTGTGCGCCGCAGCAACCGGCCAGGGGCAGACGACGGCGAGCCGTCGCCAGGCGCCCATAGCGGGCGGCCGTGGCCCCGGGGACCGGAGGTTCAGTCGAAGATCCCGAGCTGCAGCTTGGCCGCGTCGGACATCCGATCCTTGTCCCACGGCGGCTCCCAGACCAGGTCGACACGGGCGTCGGTGACGCCCTCGATGCCCTTGACCTTGCCCTGCACCTCGGCCGGCAGGGTGACCGCCGCGGGACATCCTGGCGCGGTGAGCGTCATCTTGATGACCGCCAGACCGTCCTTGTCGACCGCGACGTCGTAGATGAGCCCGAGCTCGTAGATGTTCACCGGGATCTCGGGGTCGAACACGGTCGAAAGCTGCTCGACGATCTGCGGCTTGAGCTCCAGCGTCCTGACCGGGTCGGGCTCGATCGGCGGCGGTTCCGATGACGCGGCAGCGCCCGGTCCGGCGGCAGCCCCTCCGGAACCGGGACCGGTCAGCGCACTGGTATCGAACATGGACGAGGCCGGCGGCCCGCCGGGTCCCGGCAGCGGCGGCCTGGGCGCCTGGGGCGGCGGCGCGGATCCATCCACGTGCGGCGGGATGACAGGCTGTCCGGCTTCCGTCGGTGCGGCCCCCGCTGCGCCGCCCCCGCCGGTCGTGGCGGCGGGGGACGCGGCGGCAGCCGCGGATGCTCCGACCGGGCCGGCGGTCGCCCGCCCGACACCGGTCGGGCCGGTCCTCACACTTTCGCCGGCACCCGTCCGCCGGTCACCGTCCCCACCGCCGGCGCCGAGCGGCGGCGGCACGTCGTCGATTTTCAGAATACCCATGCGCGTCTTCCAGAGACACGATACCACGCGCAGGAACGGGGCCCCGCGCGAGCCTGTCGGCACGCAGCGCCGACTGCGTTGACGTATTCTGAGTATGTATCCATACTGTTGGTATGCGCATGGGTGAACGCGGCCAGGTTACCGTGCCGAAAAACTTGCGAGACAAGTTCGGACTGAAGCCTCACGACGAGATCGCTTTTCTCGAATCGGGAGGCGAGCTCGTCCTGCGCAAGAAGCGGGCACCGGCAGTGGAACACGGCATTCGCCGCTGGACCGGACGCATCGGGCGGATGCCGGAGTCGGTGGACGAGTTCATCGACGATCTGCGCGGACGATGATCACGGCGGTGGATACCAGCGTCCTGCTGGACGTGCTGCGCCCCAATCCGAACTTCGTCGACCGGGCACTGGCGTTGGTCGAGACCAGTGCGGCGATCGGTCCGCTCGTCATCTGCGATCCGGTATATGCGGAGCTGGCGGCCAGCTTCGAGCGACAGGAGGAGCTGGAAGCCTTCCTGGCGGATGCCGAGATTCGGCGCGAGTCCGCGAACGACAGGGCGCTGTTTCTGGCCGGACGGATGTGGCGGGCGTACCGTTCCTCCGGCGGCGGCAGGGAACGAATCATCACCGACTTCCTGATCGGCGCCCATGCGCGCGTGCAGGCCGGCCGTCTGGTCACCCGTGACCGGGGATTCTACCGTCGCTACTTCGACGGCCTGACCGTGGTCGAGCCGTGACAGGCTCCGCCTACTCCTCCGTCGACACGACCTCGTGGCGGTCCTCGACCGCGGCCCGCAACGTGTGCCAGGCGAGGCTGGCGCACTTGACGCGGGTCGGGTAGTCGCGCACCCCGCCCAGGACCGCCAGCTTCCCCAGCAGCACGTCGTCGACCATCGCGTCGTCGTCTGTCACCAGGGCCAGGAACTGCTCGAAGAGCCGGTGCGCCTCGTCGAGCGTCTTGCCCTTGACGGCGTCGGTCATCAGTGACGCCGACGCCTTCGAGATGGCGCAACCGGAGCCGAGGAAACTGACGTCGCTGATGGTCTCCCCGTCGAGGTTGACGTAGACGGCCAGCCGGTCGCCGCAGAGCGGGTTGTGGCCGTCGGCGTGCCGGTCGGCGCCGTCGAGCTCCCCGAAGTTGTGGGGATGGCGGTTGTGGTCGAGGATGACCTCCTGGTAGAGGTCGCGCAGGTCGCTCATACGGGGAACATCTCCCGCACGCGCTCGAGCGCGTGCACCAGCAAGTCAATCTCCTCACGCGTGTTGTACATGGCTACCGAGGCACGGGCCGTGGCCGGCACCCCGAAGCGGTCCATGATCGGCTGCGTGCAGTGGTGGCCGGTGCGCACGGCAACCCCCTCGGTGTCGACTATGGTGCCGACGTCGTGCGGGTGCGCCCCCTTCATGACGAAGGCGAGGATGCTCGCCTTGTGTGCAGCGGTGCCGATGAGCCGCAGCCCCTTGACCTCCGAGAGCGCCGCCGTGCCGTAGGCCAGCAGGTCCGCCTCGTGCGGGGCGATGGCCTCGAAGCCGACCCCCTGCAGGTAGTCGATGGCCGCGCCGAGGCCGACCACGCCGGCAATGTGCGGGGTGCCCGCCTCGAACTTGTGCGGCAGATCGGCGTAGGTCGTCTTCTCGAACGTCACGGAGCGGATCATGTCGCCGCCGCCCTGGTACGGCGGCATGCGCTCCAGCCATTCCTCGCGGCCCCACAGGACGCCGATGCCGGTCGGGCCGTAGAGCTTGTGACCGGTGAACGCGTAGAAGTCGCAGTCGAGATCCTGCACGTCGACCGGCATGTGGTAGACGGCCTGCGACCCGTCGATGAGCACGGGCACGTCACGGCGTTTCGCCATCTCGACGATCTCGCGCACCGGGTTGATGGTGCCGAGCGAGTTCGACAGGTGCACCACCGAGACCAGCTTCGTGCGCGGTCCGAGCAGCCGCTCGAACTCGTCGAGTTGCAGCGTGCCGCTGTCGTCGATGGGCGCCACCCGGAGCTGCGCCCCGACCTGCTCGCACAGGAGCTGCCACGGCACGATGTTCGAGTGGTGCTCCATGTGGGTGATGACGATCTCGTCGCCCGGGCCGACCTGGCGGCGGCCGAAGCTGTGCGCCACCAGGTTGATGCTCTCGGTGGAGTTGCGCGTGAAGATGATCTCGCGCGACGCACGGGCGTTGAGGAACCGCTGCACCTTGACGCGCGCGGCGTCGTAGGCGGCGGTAGCCTCCCCGCTCAGCGTGTAGACGCCCCGGTGGATGTTGGCGTTGCCGTCGCTGTAGTAGCGCGCGAGCGCGTCGAGCACCTGCCGTGGCTTCTGGGTGGTGGCGGCGTTGTCGAGGTAGACGAGCCGGTGGTCGCGGACCATCCGCTCGAGGATGGGGAAGTCCCGCCGGATGCGCTCGACGTCGAGCCCCGACGGGCTGGCGGCGACGGCCTCAGCGAGTCTCACCGCAAGCACCTCCGCGAACCGGCCGGGGCGCATCCGGCGCCCGCCGGACCGTAGCGGAAACGCCATTCGCTGCCGGCTTCGTTGTCACGCGTCCACATGGAACGACCCTCCACCCGACCCGGGCAGTTGCGCCAGCAGGAGATCGTCGAGCTGATCGCGGATCGGCTCGATGGCGATGTGGTTCAGCAGGTCGCTGGCGAAGGCGTGGATGAGGACGCTCCGGGCCTGCTCCAGCCCCAGCCCGCGGGCGCGCAGGTAGAAGAGCGCGTCCTCGTCGAGCTGTCCCACCGTGGCCCCGTGCGTGCACTTGACGTCGTCGGCGAAGATCTCCAGCTCGGGCTTGGTGTTGATCTGCGCGTCCTCGGAGAGAAGTAGCGCCTTGTTGGTCTGCTTGGCGTCGGTCTTCTGGGCGTCGATGGCGACGATGATCTTCCCGTTGAAGACGGCGCGGGCCTCTCCGTCCAGAATCCCCTTGTACAGCTCGTGGCTCGAGCAGTGCGGCTGCGCGTGGTGGATGGTCGTGTGGTTGTCGACCAGCCGGCCCCCGTTCGCCAGATAGAGGCCGTTGAGCGTGCACTCCACCCCTTCGCCGTCGAGCAGCGCCAGCGCATCGTTGCGCACGACGGCGCCCCCGAGGGTGACCGCGTGCGACGAGAAGTTGGCGGCCCGGCCGAGCCGGACGTGCATCGCGCCGATGTGGTACCCGTCGGGGCCCTCGCGCACCAGCTTGTAGTGATCGACCACGGCGCTCGGCCCGGCGATGACCTCCGTCACCGTGTTCGTCAGGTACGGGGAGCCGCCCCCGCCGTAGCTCTCGACGACCCGCACCTGCGCGTTCTCGCCGACGACGAGCAGCACGCGCGGATGGGTCATCACCGGTTCGCCGCCCGGGGGCGGCGACGTGACGAACAGTAACTGGATCGGCTGCTCGACCACGGTGTGGGCCGGCACCCGCACGACCGCGCCGTCGTGGAGCAGCGCGGTGTTGAGCGCCGTGAACGCCTCGCTCTCGACGTTGGCGCCGGAAGCAAGATGCGCCTCGACCGCCGCCCGCGTCTCGTTCGCATCCGAGGCGAGCACGTCCGCCAGGCTCAGCACCTCGACGCCGGCCGGCAGCGCCGAAACATCCGAGGCCGGCGCCACGTGGCGGCCGTTGACGAACAGCAGTCCGGCCCCGATGCCCAGCGCGTGCGGCGCGGTATCGGCCTTGGCGGCCTCGCGTTCGGCCGGCGCGGCGAGAGAGAACGCGGTACCGGCGATCGGCGCGACGTTGGTGAAGCGCCACGCCTCGAGCCGCGTGGTCGGGATCCCGAGCGCGGTGAAGCGGTCGAAGGCCCGGCGCCGCAGGTCGACGACCGCGTCCGGCGCCGGCGCGGTGCGGCGTACGGCCTCGAAGGCGTCGGCGTAAGCTTCGGCGGGAGCGAGTGTCGTCATCGGTATCCCGCTACGCGCCGACCTGCTCGGCGACGCCCTCGATCCAGCCGTAGCCCTTCTCCTCGAGCTCCAGCGCCAGGTCCTTGCCGCCCGACTTGACGATGCGGCCCTCCGACAGGACGTGCACCACGTCGGGCACGATGTAGTTGAGCAGCCGCTGGTAGTGGGTGACCACCAGGGTCGCCCGCTCCGGGCTGCGCATCGCGTTGACGCCGGCCGAGACGGTCCGCAGCGCGTCGATGTCGAGCCCCGAGTCGGTCTCGTCCATGATCGCCAGCTTCGGCTCGAGCACCGCCATCTGGAAGATCTCGTTGCGCTTCTTCTCTCCGCCCGAGAAGCCCTCGTTGACCGGGCGCTTCAGCAGGTCCTGGTCGATGTGGAGGACCTGCATCTTGTCCTTGACCAGGGCCATGAAGTCCATCGCGTCCAGCTCCGGCTCGCCGCGGTGCTTGCGCACCTCGTTGAGCGCCGCCTTCAGCAGGTAGGCGTTGTTGACGCCGGGAATCTCCACCGGATACTGGAACGCGAGGAAGATGCCTTCCCGCGCGCGCTCCTCCGGCTCCATCTCCAGCAGGTCGTGGCCGTCGTAGGCAACGGACCCGGCCGTCACCTCGTACTCCTCGCGGCCGGCGAGCACCGCCGCGAGGGTGCTCTTGCCGGAGCCGTTAGGCCCCATGATGGCGTGCACCTCGCCCGCCTTCACCGACAGGTCGATGCCTCTGAGAATGCCCCGGCCGGCGACCGAGGCGTGCAGATTCGTGACTTCGAGCATGCTGTCCTACGTTTCCTCCCTGACCGAACCGCCCGAGCCTGAAGGCCGTTGCGGGGGCCCGTCGCTGACTCCTGGCCCTACAAATCGTCGCCGGCGGCTCCGATTGCCGCCCAACCAACCCTCACTGGAATCTGCCGTTCTACGGTGCAGACTCCTATCCGACGCTGCCCTCGAGGCTGACGCCGAGCAGCTTCTGCGCCTCGACCGCGAACTCCATCGGCAGCTCGCGGAAGACCTCCTTGCAGAAGCCGTTGACGATCATGTTGACCGCGTCCTCGGTCGACAGGCCGCGCTGGCGGCAGTAGAAGATCTGGTCCTCGCCGATCTTCGAGGTCGACGCCTCGTGCTCGACCTGCGACGACGTGTTGCGGACCTCCAGGTACGGGAAGGTGTGCGCGCCGCACTTGTCGCCGATGAGCAGCGAGTCGCACTGCGAGAAGTTGCGCGCCCCCTTGGCGTTCTTGCCGATCCGCACGAGGCCGCGATAGGTGTTCTGGCCCTTGCCGGCCGAGATGCCCTTCGAGACGATGGTGCTGCGGGTGTTCTTCCCGAGATGGAGCATCTTCGTCCCGGTGTCGGCCTGCTGGCGGTTGTTGGTGACGGCGACCGAGTAGAACTCGCCGACCGAGTTGTCCCCGTGCAGGATGCAGCTCGGGTACTTCCAGGTGATGGCCGACCCGGTCTCCACCTGCGTCCACGTGATCTTCGCGTTCGTCGACGCCTTGCCGCGCTTGGTGACGAAGTTGTAGATGCCGCCCTTGCCGTCCTTGTCGCCGGGATACCAGTTCTGGACCGTCGAGTACTTGATGGTGGCGTCGTCGAGGGCGACAAGCTCGACCACCGCCGCGTGGAGCTGGTTCTCGTCGCGCATCGGGGCCGTGCAGCCCTCCAGGTAGCTCACCGTCGCGCCCTCGTCGGCCACCAGCAGCGTCCGCTCGAACTGCCCGGTCTGCGCCGCGTTGATGCGGAAGTAGGTCGAGAGCTCCATCGGGCACTTCACGCCCTTCGGGATGTAGGCGAACGAGCCGTCGGAGAAGACCGCCGAGTTGAGCGCGGCGTAGAAGTTGTCGGACGCCGGCACCACCGAGCCGAGGTACTTGCGGACGAGGTCGGGATGGTCCCGCACCGCCTCGGAGAACGAGCAGAAGACGATGCCGAGGTCGGCCAGCTTGTCCTTGAAGGTGGTCGCGACCGACACCGAGTCGAACACCGCGTCGACGGCCACCCCGGCCATCACCTTCTGTTCCTCTAGCGGGATGCCGAGCTTGTCGAAGGTCGCCTTGATCTCCGGATCGAGCTCGTCGAGGCTCTCCAGTTGCGGCTTCTGCTTCGGGGCGGAGTAGTAGATGATGTCCTGGAAGTCGACGGGCGGGAAGTGCACGTTGTGCCACTTCGGCTCGGTCATCGTCCGCCAGACCCGGAACGCCTTCAGCCGCCACTCCAGCAGCCACTCCGGCTCGCCCTTCTTGGCCGAGATGATCCGGATGATCTCCTCGTTCAGCCCCGGCGGGACCGCCTCGGCGTCGATGTCGGTGACGAAGCCGTACTTGTAGTCCTGATTCGCAAGCTGCTCGATGTTGTCGGTCGAGGTCGCCATCACGCCTGCTCCCGGTCTACGCGACGCCTCCGGCCGCCCCGGGGCCTTCGGAGACTCGCGGTCGATGCTCGATCCGCATTCCCGACCAGAATGGTCGGATATCGAATTCTACCGAATCGGCGGGCGTGCAGGCAACCGCGGGACCGGCGGCAGGTGCGGGGACCGACCGCGGCGGACCTGCCCCGCCCGCTGGTCCTTGGGTCAGTAGGGCGCCGGCTATGCGTCTCGCTGGCCGAGCGTGCTCACCCAGCCGATCAGGCAGACGGCGGCGACCCCGACGAGGTTGTGCCACATGAAGGAGACGTCGGTGAGCGTCGCCACCACGGCGACCGACGCCATGCCGCCGATCAGGCCCCAGAAGGCTCCGCCCGCGGTGGAGCGGCGCATGCCCACGGCGAGGACGAAGACCCCGAGCAGCGAGCCGTAGAAGAAGGAGCCGAAGCGGTTGACCACCTCGATCAGCGAGCCGAGGTTGGCGGCGTACAGCGCCGTGATGGCGGCGAAGATCCCCCAGAAGCCGGTGGCCACCTTCGATACGAGCAGGTAGTGCGCCTCGGAGGCCTCCGGCCGGAAGTGGCGCCGGTAGAAGTCGATGGTGCTGGCCGCCGACAGGGCGTTGAGCTCGGCCGCGATGCTCGACATCGCCGCGGCGAAGATGGCCGCGATCAGCAGCCCCACCAGCCCGATGGGAAGCTGCGTCGTGATGAACGTGGGAAAGACGTAGTTGACGTCGCTGTAGGCGGTGTCCCCCGTCACGTCTCGCACCAGATCTCTCGCGCGCGCCCTGACGTCGTTCACCCTCGCATCGCTCTCGACGAACGCCGCGGTGGCCGCCCTAGCTCCGTCGGCGTCGTCCGCCTGCCGCGCCGACACCACCGCCGCCGCATCGGCGCGCCGGTCGGCATGGGCGGTCCGGAACTCCTCGTCGAGGGCCTGGTAGTCGTCCGCCCGCCCGCTGGCCTCCACTGCCTCCTGATGCGAGGTGTTGAAGAGCATCGGCGGCTCGGTGAACAGGTAGAAGCAGAAGACGAGCACCCCCATCGTCAGGATGAGCACCTGCAGGGGAATCTTCGCGAATGCGCTCATCAGCAGCGACTGCCGCCCGGCGTCGACCGACTTCGCGGTCAGGTAGCGCTGCACCTGGCTCTGGTCGCAGCCGAAGTAGCCGAGCATCAGGAACAGCCCGCCGAGGAGACCCGACCAGAAGGTGTAGGTCTCGTTCAGGTCGAACGTGAAGTCGATCGCCTGCAGCCGGCCGGTGGCGCCCGCGACGTGCAGCACCGGCTCGAGTCCGATGTCGTCCGGCAACCCGACGATGAGGGCGGCCACCGCCGCGGTCACCCCCACCATGATCACCACCATCTGCTTGACGTCGGCCCAGGTGACCGCCTGCACGCCGCCCAGCATCGTGTAGAGCGTCGTCGGAATCCCGATGGCCAGGATGGTGAGCGGCAGGCTCCAGCCCAGCACGATGGAGAGGATGACGGCCGGCGCCGCGATGATCACCCCCGCCCCGAGGCCGCGCGAGACCAGGAACAGCAGGCTCGTCAACGCCCGCGTCCGCGCGTCGAAGCGGCGCTCCAGGTACTCGTAGGCGGTGAACACGCGCGCCCGGTGGAAGAAGGGCACGAGCGTCACCGACAGGATGATCATCGCCAGCGGCAGCCCGAAGTAGAACTGCACGAAGCGGATGCCGTCGTCGTAGCCTTGCCCGGTGGTCCCGACGAGCGTGATCGCGCTCATCTGGGTCGCCATCACCGACAGCCCGACCGCCCACCACGGCAGCGACCGCGACGCCAGGAAGTAGCCGTCGACGGCGCCCGTGCCCCTGGCGCGCTTCACGCCGTCGTAGAGGACCCAGGCGAGGTAGGCGACGATGATCGTCCAGTCGATGAGGTGCATGCGACAGGCCCGGAACCGGCGGTCAGGCGGCGAAGTACCGCGAGAGGAACCACAGCGCCGCGAGCACCACGATCTGGACGACGACGACAGCGACGTAGGTGCGGGTCACGTGGCGAGTATAGCGGGGAACGGTAGCCAGCGGACTTCGAGACGGCAAGGTCATCTTCGCGCGTCGCTTGCGGGCCCGCTACGCGCGCGAATTCCGAAAGCGGTTGAAACGCCGGTCCAGGAAATCGCGTCCCGGCCATTCGTCCGGGTCCGCGGGAAGCCTGAGTCTCGTTCCGTCCAGCCCCTTGAGCTCTGCAAGCAACTCCCCGTCCCTGCTCTTCCTGCAACTGCGGCGACACGTGAACCCCGAAGTCCGGGTCCACGCCGAGCAGGTGCGAATCGAAGGCTACGTGGTGGAGTGCGGACATGCAGATCTCGGCGGCGTTCTCGACCTGCGCGGGCGATCCGCAGAGCACCTCCGTCAGCCCGGCGGCGGCCATGGTGTGGCCGGGACTGCCGCCGGCCAACTTGGCAGGTGGTACGATCGGCGACCTGATGAGTACAGAGAACCCGCCCACCAAGCGCCTTCCGATCGCCCGCGTCCTCCTGGGCGTGGTCGCCATCATCGCTCTGGCCGCGCTGGGCCGGCAGTTCGGCGTCTTTCTCGACCGGTTCGTCGAATGGGTCGACGGTCTTGGCGCACTCGGACCGATCGTCTTCATTCTCGGCTACGTGGCCGCGACCGTAGCGTTCATTCCGGGGTCGGTGCTGACCCTGGCCGCGGGCGCCATCTTCGGCCTCGGCCAGGGCGTCGTCTACGTGATGATCGGCGCCACCGCAGGATCCTCGGTCGCGTTCCTGCTCGCCCGCTCCGTCGCCCGCGAGGCGATCGCGCAGCGGGTGGCCGGCAATCCGCGGTTCGCCGCGATCGACCGCGCCGTCGGCCGCGAAGGGTTCAAGATCGTGGTCCTGCTGCGACTGTCGCCGGTCTTTCCGTTCAACATGCTGAACTACGGCCTCGGCCTGACGAACGTCCGCTTCGTCGATTACGTGGCCGCTTCGATCGGGATGCTGCCCGGCTCGCTCCTCTATACCTACTCCGGCTTCCTGGCGGGCGACATCGTGCGTCTGGCCGGAAACGTCGGGCCGGAACGGGGGCCCGGGTACTACGCCGTGGTCGCTCTCGGCCTGGCGGCCACGGTCGCGGTGACCACCATCGTCACGCGCACGGCGCGGCGCGCCATCCGCGAGGCGACAGGAGAGGCGGAGGGTACGACCGGTTAGGAGCCCTTCCCTGGGAGCCTGCCGGCAGGCGTAGCGGAGACGGGTGCCGGCCCGCCGAGGTTGGTGGGCCTTGTCAGGAAGTGGAAGCTGCAAGTGGTCCTCCTCCGATGACAGGTCCAATGATGAGGTGGGCGGCCCTCGTACTCGTACTCCCGTGCACGGTCCTCGGGCCGGCGCCCGCCGCGGCGCAGGGAGGACAGGTCGCCGGCACGGTCGTCGACGCGACCGGCGCCGTCCTGCCCGGGGCGACGGTCACGCTGGCCGGCGACCCGGCGGGCCCGCGGTCCACGGTGTCCGACATCGAGGGCCGGTTCACGTTCAGCGGCGTCTTTCCCGGCGTGTACACGTTGACGGTCTTCCTGAGCGGCTTCGGCCAGGCGACGGTGGACGGCGTCGAGGTGGAGAGCGAACCGGTGGAGCTTGCCGCCATCACCTTGCGGCTGGCCGCGTTCGATGAAGCGGTGGTGGTGACCGCGACCCGGATGGAGGAGCCGCTGCAGCAGGTGCCGATGAGCATCTCGGCGGTGACCGGGGCGGACATCGAGCGGCGCGCGGTCGACGACCTGACGGAGCTGGCGCGCTGGACGCCCGGCCTGACCGTGGTCGACCAGGGGGCGCGGGGCAGCAACGTCGTCATCGTGCGCGGCCTCAACACCGACTCGTTGAACGGATCGGAGCGCCCGGCAACAACTACAACAACGGGGTCGCCACGTACCTGGGCGACATCCCGCTGGCGTCGATCTGCGGTTGCACGCGAGCGGGTGGAGGTGCTGCTCGGACCGCAGGGGACGCTGTACACGCTGGCCGGAGCGGTGCGCTACCTGCCGCGCCGCCCCGACACCGAGCGCCGCACGCTGGAGGTCCGCGGGACCTGTTCGCGCTGGCGCACGGCGGCGCCCCGGGTTCGGACGCCGGCCTGACGTTCAACCTGCCGCTCGTCGAACGGCGGCTGGCGCTGGGGTGCACGACATGAAAGTGAGGGTGCCGTACCGGGGGTATTGAGCAAGCGCCGATCGGCCGATTCCTTGGGTAGGGAGGACGAAAAAGGGGGCTTGGAGGAGCTGTTCGCGGCGTTGGAGGCGGCGGTCAAGGCCGACGTCGAGGCGTTCCTCAGACGGGGGAACGCGAATGCGCAGGACTTCGAGACCCTCTTGCAGAGAGTTCACCGTCGAGCGCTCGCCACGGCGAGCAGGCCGTGAAGACGGTTTCGGCGCCGCGTTCGTAGCCGCGTTTGCGGCTGAAGTTGCTGCGCTGCTCGGACCACGGCGGGCCGCCGCGCAGGCGAGGCCCTTGAGCAGGCCCTGCGTCGTCGAGTCCTCGATCTCGCCGCGGAGGCGCTGGCGCAGTACTTCAACGCGGACGATGCCGACCCTTCGGATTCGACCGTGGCTTGCGCCTGCGGCGGAAGGGCGCGCTTTGCCGGCCGCCGCCCGAAGACCTTCATCACGCTGCTCGGGCCGCTGACGCTGGAACGGGCCTACTACCATTGCGACGTCTGCCGTACGGGGGTGTGTCCGCGCGACCGGACCCTGGGTATGCACGCCACGTCGCTGTCGCCCGGCGTGCTGCGGCTGGTGGGGCTGGCGGCCTCCGACTCCAGCTTCGCCGCAGAGCAACCTGTTGTGGGAACTGGCCGCGGTGCGCGTCGACCAAGCAGGTCGAGCGCTGCGCCGAAGCCCTGGGACGTGAGGTCGCCGCCGACGAACGCGCTGTGGCGAAACCGTCCCCAGCCCCGCGCCGACGATGTACCTGGGGCTGGACGGCAGCGGCGTGCCGGTGCGCACCGAGGTCGAAGGCCGCGGTGGCGCAGCCGGGTTCGGCCAAGACCCGGAGGTCAAGCTGGCCACCGTGTGGACGGCCGACGCGACACACAAGGCCGGCCCGTGCGCGACCGCGGGTCGCTCGCTACAACGCCGCGGTCGAGACGGGCCGCGACACCGACCCACAGCCGGCCGCCTTCGCCCAACGGTCCATCGCGAGGCGCAACGGCGCGGCTTCGACACCGCGGACCGCCGGGTCGTCATCGGCGACGGCGCTGCGTGGATTTGGAACGTCGCCGCCGAGCAGTTTCCCGGCGCCATCGAGATCGTTGACATCTACCACGCCAAGCAGCACCTGTGCGACGTCGCCAAAGCCATCTACGGCCCCGGGACCGACCTGGCCGACCGTTGGGCCGACCGCCGTACCGAACTCGACGCCGGCCGACGTCGTCGCAGCACTGCGCATCCATGTCGAGACCACGCCCGAGGCGCGAAAGTGCATCCACTGTTCGGGAACCGACACCGCATGCGCTATCCGCAGTTCCGCGCCAAGGGCCGTGTATCTCGTCGGGCGTCCGAGGCCGGATGCAAGCAGCTCGGCGCACGGACGGCACGCGCCGGTCGCCGGGGCCAACGATCGCCCTGCGCTGCTGCATCCTCAGTGGCCGCTTGACTTCTGGGAGCGCGTGCCGCAAATGCCGCCTGAACAATGATGTCGTGCACCCCTGGCGCTGCGCGGCTCCGTCGACCGCTTCGCCGATCCGGGGTTCATCGACTACGACTACTTGCTGCGCACGCCGGGCGTCTCCGAGCCGGAGCCGGACCTGACGAATCCCGAGGCGGTGGCGGCGAATCTGCGCTCGGAGCGTGACGCCAACACCGAGGACACGCTCTCGGCACGCCTCTCCCTGCTGTGGAACGCTGCGCCGAACCTGTCCGCGCTCCTCGCCTACCACCTGCAGGACCAGCGGGTGGGCGCCCGGCAGGTCAACCACGCGCGGTCGTTCGACACCGGGCGCTACGTATCGGCACACCGCTACCTGGAGCCGAATGACCGCAAGAACGAGCTGCTGAGCCTCGAGCTGACCTGGGCGCCGGGAGCGGTGGAGCTGACCTCGGCCGCGGGTTTCTCCCGTTTCTCCGCGCAGGGACAGCGCGACCAGACCGATCTGCTCATCCAGGCGTTCGGCATCGGAGGTCTCCTGCCCGGCACCTTCCCGGCGCTGGCGCGGGCGCAGGCAATCGATCCGGGCGTTACGGTCGCCGACCTGACATCGCGGTTCCGTTCCTTCTCCGCCTACACGCGGGAGGATTCGCGCGAGGAGCGACTGAACTGGGAGACGCGCCTGGTCTCCACCGGCGACGGGCCGTGGCGCTGGGTCGGGGGCGTCTTCTTCAACCGCTACGACAGCCACGGGACGAGCTTCGAGTACGCGCCCGGGCTGTCCGCATTCTCGGGCCTGACGCCGATCCTGTCCGGCGCGCCGGTGCCGGAGCCGGTCGAGTACTACAGCCTCGGCGTGCAGGGGGTGGAGGAGCGCGCGCTGTTCGGCGAGATCTCGTACGACCTCGGCGAGCGGTGGCGGGTGACCGGCGGAGGCCGCTGGTTCGGCTACGGCATCGCCACCGGGAGCCTCACCGAGTTCCCGTACACGCCGATGTACAACTCGCCCTTCACCGCTTACGACTCCGACGACAGCGGCGTCCTGTTCAAGGGCAGCGTGACCTACCGTCTCGACGAGGAGACGAACGTCTACTTCACGCGGTCGGAGGGCTACCGCATCGGGGGAGGCAACAACTACCGGGTCTGCACGGACGAGGAGATCGCCCTGCTCACGGACGCCGACCCCGCCAACGACCCGCCGCAATCGGGGTGCATCTACGCCGACCAGGCGCTCGTCCGGCCGGACACGACGACCAACTACGAGGTGGGGGTGCGGCGCTCGTGGGACAACGAGCGCGTGACCCTCGGCGGCACGCTGTTCCACGTCGACTGGACCGACATCCAGGTGGCCGGTCTTACCCCGTTCAGCGCCGAGCCGATCACCCTGAACGGCGGGGGCGCCTTCAGCCGCGGGGTGGAGCTGGCGTCGGCGGTCAGCCTGACCGATGCCTTGCGCCTGCGTGGTTCGTGGTCGTATACGCATGCGGAGCTGAGCGTGGATTCGCCCGGACTGCTCGACGGCGGCGCCGACGCGTTCGCGGGGGATCGCCTGTCCGGGGCTCCGCGGCAGCAGGGCAGCCTGCTCGCCTCCTATGGAACCCTGCTCGGAAACGACGTGGCGTTCGACGTGCAGTACGGCTACAGCTACGTCGGCGACGTGCTCACGCGCATCGGCATGCGCGCGGGGGGCGAGACGCTGCCCGCCTACGACCTGCACAACCTGTCGGCCTCGATCTCGAGAGACGCCTGGACGCTCACGTTCTACGCCGAGAACCTGCTCGACGAGTACGCGGTGACCGGCGTGCGCCAGACGCCGGATCTGATCGGCCTCACCGAGGACGGCTTCCGGTCGCGCCGGTATTTCGCCAACGTGCTTGCACCGCGGCGGGCGGGCGTGCGCCTGCGCTACGCCTTCCAGTAGTCGGGGCGGTTCAGCCATCCGCGGCGCGAACATCGGCACGTCGCGCTCCAGGTACGAGCGGATGAAGTCGGTGCGCCAGAGCAGGCTCTCACCGTCGCCGGGCGCAATCAGGCTCTCCGGAAAGCCGCCACGGACCCAGAGCTCGTCGCTTCCCAGATCGGACGCCGCAGCATCGCGGACGCCGACCGGCTCCATTTCGACGTGCGCGATCCGGCCGGAAACCCCGGACCCCGCCAGCGGTCCGTTCGCACGCACCCGCGCAGGTTGCGCCCATCGGACCCGCCGACATAGAATTCTGCCGGCGCGGGCGATCCCCGACATCAGGGGTGGTGTCGCCCGCAACGGAAACGGGAACGCGACACGATTCGCCCCGCACGGATTCCCCACGGAACACGCAGCGGGTCAGAGACAGCGTGACGCTGCACGAAAGGAGTCACGACGTTGGCTGACGTGACGACCACCGAGCAAGCCGCCCCAGAGGCGGCGGCGCACGGGCACGACGACCACGCCCACGACGACCACGGCCATCACGAGCTCGGCTTCTGGCAGACCTACGTCTTCTCGGTCGATCACAAGGTGATCGGGATCCAGTACGCCGTGACCGGACTGCTCTTCCTGCTGTTCGGCTTCGTGCTGATGATGCTGATGCGCTGGCAGATCGCCTATCCCGGCGAGCCCATTCCGCTGATCGGCGAGTGGCTGGGCGACGAGCGGGCGCCCGGCGGCATCATGCTGCCCGAGTTCTACAACCAGCTCGGCGCGATGCACGGCACCATCATGGTGTTCCTCGGCGTCGTGCCGCTGGCCGTCGGCGGCTTCGGCAACTTCGTGCTACCGCTGCAGATCGGAGCGCCGGACATGGCGTTCCCGAAGCTGAACATGGCCAGCTACTGGTCGTTCTTCGTCGGCGGCGTGGTGATGTTCGCCAGCTTCTTCGTGCCCGGCGGCGCGGCGAACTCGGGCTGGACCTCCTATGCGCCGCTGTCGGTCTTCGCGACCACCGGGCAGACGATGTGGCTCATCGGCATGATCTTCCTGATCACGTCGTCGCTGCTCGGCTCGGTGAACTTCATCGTCACGACCATCCAGTTGCGCGCGCCGGGACTGAGCTTCATGCGCCTGCCGTTCTTCGTCTGGGCGCAGCTCGTCACCGCGTTCCTGCTGCTGCTCGCCTTCCCGCCGCTCGAGGCGGCCGGCGTGATGCAGTTGATGGACCGCGTGGCCGGCACCAGCTTCTTCCTGCCGAGCGGCCTGGTCTACGCCGACGCGGCGTGGCCGGCGAGCGGGGGCGGCAGCGTGCTGCTGTGGCAGCACCTGTTCTGGTTCCTCGCGCACCCCGAGGTCTACGTCCTGATCCTGCCGGCGCTGGGCATCGTCGGCGAGATCATCGCCAACAACACCCGCAAGCCGGTCTGGGGCTACCGCGTGCTGGTCTACTCGGTGGTGTTCCTCGGCTTCATGTCGTTCGTCGTCTGGGCGCACCACATGTTCCTGACCGGCATGGGCACGACGATGAGCTCGTTCTTCCAGACGACGACGATGATCATCTCGATCCCGTCGGTCGTCATCCTGTCGGCGCTGTTCATCACGCTCTACGGCGGGTCGATCCGCTTCACGGTGCCCATGCTGTTCGCCCTGGCGTTCCTGCCCATGTTCGGCATCGGCGGGCTGACCGGGCTGCCGCTGGGCCTGTCGGCGCCAGACATCCACTTGCACGACACCTACTACGTCATCGGCCACTTCCACTACGTGGTCGCCCCGGGCACGCTGATGGCGCTGTTCGGCGGCATCTACTACTGGTTCCCGAAGGCGACCGGGCGGAAGATGAACGACTTCCTCGGCCGGGTCCACTTCTGGGGCTCGTTCGTCTCGATCAACGTCGTCTTCATGCCGATGCTCATCCAGGGGCTGGCCGGCATGAACCGCCGGATGTACGACGGCGGCGAGCAGTACATGATGAACCAGGAGGTGCTGTGGCTCAACGAAGTCATCAGCATCGCCGCGTGGGTGCTCGCCCTGTTCCAGCTCCCGTTCATCTACAACTTCTTCCGCAGCATCAAGCACGGCGAGAAGGTGGGCGACAACCCGTGGCAGGCCACCACCATCGAGTGGCAGGCGCCGTCGCCGCCGCCGCACGGCAACTTCTCGGCGCCGCCGGTGGCCTACCGGGGACCGTACGAGTACAGCGTGCCGGGCGCGGCGAACGACTTCCTCATGCAGGGTGAACCGGACCAGGCGGCAGCCGAACCGGCCAAGGTGTAGCGAACGTCATGGAGATTCCGTACATCGTCGAAGAACGGGCCGATACCGGGCTGAACAACGTCAAGCTCGGCATCTGGCTCTTCCTGGCGTCCGAGGTCATGCTCTTCGGCGCGCTCTTCTCCTCCTACGTGCTGCTGCGCCTGATGGCGACCGAGTGGCCGTTCGGGGTGGACGTGCTCAACGTTCCGCTCGGCACGGTCAACACCGCCGTGCTGATCGGGTCGAGCGTCACGATGGTCATGGCCTACGCGTCGCTCAAGATGGACGACTTCGGCCGCTTCAGGTTCTGGCTGGCGTTCACCATCGTCCTGTCGCTGGTCTTCATGGTCATCAAGGGCTTCGAGTACAACCACGAGTTCGAGATCGGCAACTTCCCGTGGACGAGCACCTACCTGGCGATCTACTACACGATGACCGGCCTGCACGCGCTGCACATCATCGGCGGCGTCATCGTGAACAGCTATCTGCTGTTCCCCGGCTCGAAGATGTGGAAGACGAACAAGGAACAGTTCGTCAACCGGATCGAGGCGGCCGGGCTCTACTGGCACTTCGTCGACCTGGTGTGGATCTTCCTGTTCCCGGTGCTCTACCTGCTGTAGGGTGAGACGGAAGCGAGAACGCACAACATCGAGAGCATCATGAGCGAAGACGTTCAGGCGCACATTCGGACGTACATGAAGGTGGGCGGCGCGCTGGCGGTGCTGACCGTGATCACCGTGGCGGTGTCGTACATCGACTTCTGGGGCGTCCCGTTCGCGGTGTTCGTGGCACTGGTCATCGCCGGGACCAAGGGCTCGCTGGTGGTCAGCTTCTTCATGCACCTCATCGAGGAGAAGAAGATGATCTACGCGACGCTCGTGCTCACGGTCGTCTTCTTCATCGCGCTCATCTTCCTGCCGCTGCTCGGGCACGCGGACCGGCACGGCGAGTACTTCACGCTGCCGAACGCCAACGCGCCCGCCGCGGCGCCGGCCGCCGGGCATTAGCCGCATTGCGAGCGACAGCGCCATGTCCCTGCGGGCCATTCACGTCGTGTTCATCGTGGCGTCGATCCTGCTGGCGGCGTTCATGACGTTCTGGGGCGTGGCGATGTTCCTGTCCGAGCGGGGAGGCGCGGGGCACCTGGCGTTCGCGGCCGGATCGCTGTGCGCGGCCGTTGGAATGGCCGTCTACGCGGTGAAGTTCGTACGGAAGACCCGCGAGATCGGGATGCACTGAATTCGCACCGACGAGCAGGGAGCAGGCTGATGACACGAACCGGAACGAGGGCCGCGCGCGTGGTTGCGTTCGGAGCGCTGGTGTTCGTCCTCGCGCCCGCCGTCGCGTGGGCGTGTCCGATCTGCTTCGGGGCCGACCCCGATTCGGCTACCGGCCGCAGCGTGAACTGGGCTGTCCTGACATTGCTCGGGGTCACCGGCGGCGTGCTGAGCGGCTTCGTCGGCTTCTTCTTTCATCTGTTGAAGCGTTCCCGGCAGGCGCTCGGGAACGATGCGGCGTTCGAGGCCGCCGTGCGGCGCGGCCAGCCCGGAGGGGAATCGTAGATGGGTGAACTACTGGGATTGCCGATCCAGGCGTCGGAGCACGCCCATGAGATCGACGAGATGATCATTCTGATCCACTGGCTTATGGCGGTGCTGTTCGTCGGTTGGGGCGCGTTCTACGTCTACACGCTGATCCGGTTCCGCGCGAGCGCCAATCCGAAGGCGGACTACACCGGGGTCACCAGCCACACGTCGAGCTACCTGGAGATCGGCGTGGCGGTCATCGAGGCGGTGCTGCTGATCGGCTTCGCCATCCCCGCCTGGGCCCACCGGGTGAACGACATTCCGCCGGAGGAAGAGGCGACCGTCGTCAACGTGATCGGCAAGCAGTTCGAGTGGATCTCCCACTACCCGGGCGAGGACGGCCGGTGGGGACGTCGCGACATCAGCCTCATTACGCCGACCAACACCATCGGTCTCGACCGCAGCGACCCGAACGGCGCCGACGACATCGTGTCGATCAACCAGTTGAACCTCCCGGTGAACAAGCCGGTGATCGTCAACCTGACGTCGCAGGACGTCATCCACAGCTTCGGCATCGCCGAGATGCGCGTGAAGCAGGACGCCGTGCCGGGCCTGCAGATTCCGGTCTGGTGGGTGCCGACCGAGATCGGGAACTGGGAGGTCAACTGCTCGCAGCTCTGCGGCCTCGGCCACTACCGTATGCGCGGCTTCGTGACGATCATGGAGCAGGAGGAGTACGACGCCTGGCTCGAGGAAGAGGCGTCGTTCCTGACCGGCAACTAGCCGCCGTCACATTCCGACCTTCGTTCGGGCGCCCGGTGGTGGCTTCGGGCGCCCACTTCCATTTGCGTTCGCGCTCGGACCAACGGCCGGCCTCAACGGCCGGCGGCGGCAATCGCGTCCTGGAGCTCTGCGACGATGACCTCCATGCGGTCCGCCGCTTCGGACACGTCGTCCTCCAAGGCGATTCTCGCCGCCGCGTCTATGCGCTCCTGGAAGGGCCCTATGGGCAGCGCGAGCTTCGCCGCCGCGATCATCGCTCGCAGGGTCTCGAGGCGAAGCCGCTGGTAGCGCTGGTGCTCGGGCGAGCTCAGCTCCAACGGCGGGGCGGGGGACTGAAGCGACGCTGCATCGTCAGCCTCGACGACCGGGTCTGCCCCGACGGCCGGGTCGTCGGCTCGGCTGCAGGCAACACCGCCGACGCCGGCCGCGGCTGCGACGACGACCAACCCCGCCAACACCACGCGGCGCGCCCCATGCCGCACCAGCGTGACGCTACGAGTCGCGGCCCGCGCCGGGATGTCCGCCACCGTTCGCACCTCCGTGGTCCTGCGTCCCGCTACCGCTCGGCCGCGGCGAGTTCCTCGCGGATGATCTCCACGAACGTCCCGTAGGCCGCGGCTCCCAGAACTGCCCGTCCGTTCAGGAACAGTGTCGGCGTCGACGACACCCCGAAGCTCATGCCGATGCGCATGTCGCGATCGACCGTCGCGGCGTGACGGCCGCTGTCGAGGCACTCGTTGAAGGCGTCCGGATCGAGCCCGAGGTCGGCGGCGTAGCCTTTCAGCGCCTCCACGCCCAGCGCGCCCTGGCTGGCGAACATCGTGTCGTGCAGCTCCCAGAAGCGACCCTGCTCGTGCGCGCAGTTGCCCGCTTCGGCCGCCTTGAACGCGTTGGGGTGGCTCGGCAGGGGGTAGTCCTTGTAGACGAAGCGGATCTGTCCTTCGAACTGCTCCATCAGCCGCTCGACCGTCTCGGTGGCCCGCCTGCAGTAGGGACAGTCGAAGTCGGAGAACTCGATGAGCTCTATCGGCGCCGTGTCGGGGCCGCGCGCCGGGTCCTCGGGCAGCGCCTCGACGCCGTGCCGCGGCGGCGCGAGGGATACCGACACATCGTCGGCCATCGCTCGCAGCTCGTTCATGTAGGCGTGCAGCGCCTGGAGCGGACGCTGCTGATCGAGCACGGCGCGGATCTCGGGCCGCATCTGCTCCAGCGTGCGTCCCGGGAAGCGGTCCCGGTTCCGCTCGTAGATGAGATCGATCTCCGCGTCGGTCACCTCGATCATCCGATCCGGCAGCTCGACCGTCAGGAGCTCGTCGCGGGTCATGCCGCGCGCCGCCGCCGCCCGTTCGACGAGACGCTCGCCGACGACGATGTCGAGCACCCGCCGCCGGGCGTCGTACAGGTCCTGCAGCATCCGGAGCCGCGAGGAGGCATCGTTGCGCCGCCACGCGTCTTCGATCTCGGCGAACGTCACCGCGACGTCGCCGATGCGGGCCACCACCGCGTCGTCCTGCTGCTGCGCGCGGGCGGGCGCCACCGCCAGGGACAGGCCGAGAACCGCCGCCGCGAACAGCCATGTCGTTCTTGAAGGCATAAGAAGTGCACTGTACCACCGTTTGGACCGAATGCCTCGCCGCTCCCGGCCCGGCGCCGGATTCGCTACGGCTCGTTGCCCCGGCGCCTATAATCCGCCGCCATGACATCGCACCGGATCGCCGCCCGCCCGCCCCGCGGCCGAATCGTCGACACCGACGTCCGGACGGACGCCGAGACCGTCTCGGCGGTCCTGGAGGACGCGGCGCGCTATCCCGGCGGCCACGCCACGGGAGTGGCCCGGCCGGCCACCGAGGCGGACGTCGCCGCGCTAATCGCGAGCGCCTCGCGCGTGCTGCCGATCGGCGCCCAGTCGTCGTTGACCGGCGGGGCGACCCCGATGGGCGACCTCGTGCTCGACCTGCAGCGGTTCGACCGGATCGTCGCCATCGGCGCGGACGAGGTGGTCGTGCAGCCGGGCGTGCCGATCGGGGTGCTGCAGGCGGCGATGGCCCGCGACGACCGCTTCTATCCGCCGGCGCCCACCTTCGACGGCGCGTGCGCGGGCGGCGTGGTCGCCACGAATGCGGCCGGAGCGGCCACGTTCAAGTACGGGACGACGCGCGACTGGGTGCGGCGGCTGACGGTGGTCCTCGCCACGGGCGATGTCCTCGATCTGCACCGCGGCGAGACGACCGCGCATCCGGACGGCTACTTCGAGGTGGTCACCGGCGCCGGGGCGATATGCGTTCCAGTGCCAGCCTACCGCATGCCGGATGTTCCGAAGTGCTCGGCCGGCTACTTCGCGGCGCCCGGCATGGACCTGATCGACTTGTTCATCGGCTCCGAGGGAACCCTCGGGGTCGTCACCGAGGTGACGTTCGCGGTGGTCGCGCCGGCGCCGCGGGTGGCGATCGTATGGATCACCCTGCCGAGCGAAAGGGCGGCGACGGATCTGACACGGACGCTGCGGACCGCGGCGCGCGATGCCCGGCGCCACGGTACGGCGCGCGGCGTCGACGTGGCCGCCATCGAGCACCTCGATGCGCGAAGCCTGGAGATCGTGCGCGCGGACGGCGCGGCGCGGCGGCACCAGGTGGCGGCGCCCGACGGCGCGCAGGCGGCCCTGCTGGCCCAGGTCGAGCTGCCGGCCGACGCCGCGTCATCGGCCGCTACCGCCTACCGCGAGATCGGGAACGCGCTTGCCGACGATGCGCCCGATACGCCGCTCGTGCGGCTGTGCCGGCTGCTCGCCGGCGCAGCCGTCCTCGACCGGGCCGAAATCGCATTGCCCGGCGACCGGCGGCAGGCGCACCTGATCGCGGTGCGCGAGGCGGTTCCGGAAGGCGTCAACCGCCGGGTCGGCGAGGCGAAGCGCCGGCAGCGAGCCGCCATCGAGAAGACGGCCGCGGACATGATCGTGCCGTTCGCGCGCTTCGACGCGACCCTAGCGTTGTTTCACCGCGCGTTCGACTCGCGCGGCCTCGACTACGCCATCTGGGGCCACATCTCGGACGGCAACGTCCACCCCAACGTGATACCGGCTACGATGGAAGACGTGGTCCGCGGCAAGCAGGCCATCCTGGAGTGCGGGCGGGAGATCGTAAGCCTCGGGGGCTGTCCGCTGGCGGAGCACGGCGTCGGCCGCAATCCGGTGAAGCAGGCGTTGCTCCGGCAGTTGTACGGCGCGGAGGGCATCGCCGAGATGCGCGCCGTGAAGTCCGCGCTCGACCCGGAAGGCAAGCTGGCGCCCGGTGTCCTCTTTCCTGCGGTAGAGACCTGAGCGAGACGGAGAGCAATCCGATGGGCTGGTTTCTCGTCAACTGGCTGATCACAGCGGTGGCGCTCGGCGCGGTCGCCTGGATCCTGCCCGGGGTGACGATCGTGTCCTTGCCGGCGCTCGCGGTAGCCGCGGTCGTGCTCGGCATCGTCAACGCGATCGTCAAGCCGGTGCTGGTCGTGCTGACGCTGCCGCTGACCGTCATGACCCTCGGCGTCTTCTACCTGCTCGTCAACGGCGTGGCCTTCGCGTTCGCAGCGTGGATCGTCCCCGGCTTCGAGGTGGACGGACTGGGGTGGGCGATGCTCGGGGCGGCACTGGTCGGCCTGGTATCGATGTTCATCGGCGGCTTCCGGCAACCGCCGTCACGCACGCGGATCGATGTCATCGACGTGACGGCGCGCCGGGACTGACATGCCAGGACGCTCACAGCTCGACCCGCCGGAGGCGTAGCGCGTTCCCGACCACCGACAGCGAGCTCAAGGTCATCGCGGCGCTCGCCCAGATGGGGCTGATCAGCAGGCCGATGAACGGATAGAGCAGCCCCGCCGCGACAGGGACGCCGACTCCGTTATAGACAAACGCCAGCGCCAGGTTCTGACGGACGTTGCGCATCGTCGCGCGGCTGAGCCGCCGCGCCCGGGCGATGGCCCGCAGGTCACCGCGCACGAGGGTGATCCCGGCGCTCTCCATGGCCACGTCCGTACCCGTGCCCATCGCGATGCCGACCGCCGCCTCGGCCAGGGCCGGCGCGTCGTTGATGCCGTCGCCCGCCATCGCCACCGTTCGCCCGCGGGCCTGCTCGTCCGCCACGAGGCGGCGCTTGTCGGCGGGTAACACCTCGGCAACCACGTCCGCGGGGTCGATACCCACCTCGGCGGCCACCGCCTCTGCGGTCGTACGGCCGTCGCCGGTCGCCATCACGATACGGAGGCCGTCACGGCGCAGGAGCTCGATCGCCTTCGGGGTGGATGCCTTGACGGGGTCGATGACGCCGATCACGCCGCGCGGAATCCCGTCCACCGCGACGAGAATCACGGTCTCGCCGCGACCGCGCGCCTCATCGCCAAGAGCCGTCAGACGGTGGGCGTCGATCCCTTGCGCCTCCAGGAACGCCGCGGTTCCTATTGCCACCTGCTGGCCGTCCACGCGCCCGGCCACGCCACCTCCGGTTTCCGACAGGAAGTCCTTCGCGACGACTGGCGCCAGGCCGCGGGTGTCGGCCTCCGCGATGATTGCCCCCGCGAGAGGATGCTCGCTGGCGCGCTCAACCCCAGCCGCCAGCCGCAGAAGCTCGTCCTCGTCGACGTCGCCACCAGGTGCGGCCGCCACGGTTCGGACGCGCGGTTTACCTTCGGTCAGCGTGCCGGTCTTGTCGACGATGAGCGTGTCGACCCCCTCCAGGGTCTCCAGCGCCGCCGCGTCCCGGATGAGCACGCCGGCCGTCGCCCCGCGGCCCGTCCCGACCATGATTGCCATCGGCGTCGCCAGCCCGAGGGCGCACGGGCAGGCGATGATGAGCACGGCCACCGCGCTGACCAGGGCCAGCGCCAGTCGCGGCTCGGGCCCCCAGAGCGACCAGGCGACGAACGCCGCGACCGCAACGGCGACGACAGCCGGCACGAAGTAGCCCGCCAGCCTGTCCGCCACCCGCTGGATCGGGGCGCGGCTGCGCTGCGCCTCGCTCACCATCCGCACGATCTGGGCGAGCATGGTCTCCGCACCGACCCGCTCGGCGCGCATCGTCAGGCTTCCGGTCCCGTTCACCGTGGCCCCGATCACCGCGTCGCCGGGCCCCTTCTCGACCGGGATCGGCTCGCCGCTGACCATCGACTCGTCGACCGCGCTGCGCCCGTCGACGACGACCCCGTCCACCGGCACCCGCTCGCCCGGCCGCACGCGCAGCAGGTCCCCGGCGCGTACCTCCGCCAGCGGCACGTCCTGGTCCGGCGCACTCTCTCTACCCGCCGTGTCCGTCGTACCGGCCTCGGTGTCGCCCCCCGAGATCCGATGCGCCACCGCCGGCGCAAGGCCGAGCAGCGACCGGAGCGCAGCGCCTGTTCGATGCCGCGCCCGCAGCTCCAGCACCTGCCCCAGCAGGACCAGCACGATAATCACCACCGCGGTGTCGAAGTACGGTTCGACACCGCCCTCCATGCGGAAGCCGGCCGGAAAGCTGCCCGGGACGACCGTCGCCGCCACGCTGTAGACGAACGCCGCCCCGACGCCGAGCGCGATCAGCGTGAACATGTTCGGACTGCGATTGACGATCGACGCCCAGCCCCGCTCGAAGAAGGGGCGCCCAGCCCACAGCACGACCGGCACGGCGCAGGCGAGCTGGATCCAGTTGGACACGGCCCGGCTCAGCGGCAGCACCCCTGCGCCGGCGATCATCTCCGTCATCGCGATGCCGAACACCGGAACCCCGATCGCCGCGGCGATGCGGAAACGCCGCGTCATGTCGGCCAGCTCCGGGTTGGGCGCCTCCTCCTGCGTCACCGTTCGCGGCTCGAGCGCCATGCCGCACGCAGGACACGCGCCCGGCTGGTCGCGAACGACCTCCGGGTGCATCGGACAGGTGTATTCGACGGCAACCTGCGGCGGTGCGGCGAACTCCGGCTCGAGCGCCATGCCGCAGCTCGGGCAGGGGACCGGCTCGGTCTCGCGTACCTCGGGGCACATCGGGCAGACGTACGCAGCGATGGACGTCCCCCGGGCGCCGGTTCCGCTCTCCGATTCTGTGGCCGTTTGCATATGGCCGGGTTCGGCATGACCACCGGCCCCAGTGGCCGAGCCACCCGCTACGGGTCCGTGGTGCGCCGCCTCATGGCCGGCCACGGCGTGACCGTCGTGGTCAACACCGTCCAGCGCATCGCCATGATGGGCGGCGCCGCTCTCCGCCGCATGGTCGCGCATGCGCAGAAACGCCTCGGGATCGGTCCTGAACGCCGTCTGGCAACCGCCGCAACAGAACAGGTAGGTCGTCCCGTCGTAGTCGTGCGTGAACCGGGCCTTGTCCGGGTTCACGGTCATGCCGCACACCGGGTCGCGCGTCTCGACGTTCATGGCTCCCTCATCAGGATGATAGCGGGAGGGACGCCCGGGGGATACGGCTACCGTCAGCGCGGCGCGGGCTTTCACAGCTCCCGCAGCGCCGTCGCCACCGGCAGCCTCGCCGCCCGGATGGCGGGGAAGAGCCCTCCGAAGAAGCCCATCACCACCGCCCACACCATGCCCTGGACGAGCAGCGCCGGGGTCACCGCGAAGGCGAACGCCACCTGGCTGAAGGTCTGCCAGTTGATGGTGGCCGTCTGGTATCCGTTGAACCCGACGTAGGCGAGCAGGCCGCCGATGATCCCGCCGGCGACGCACAGCACCACCGATTCGACCATCACCGAGATCACCACCGGCAGGCCGCCGAAGCCGAGCGCGCGCAGGGTCGCGATCTCGCGCGTCCGCGCGGCGACTGCGGTGTACATCGTGTTGATGCCCCCGAACACGGCGCCGATGCCCATCAGCAACGCGATCACGGTGCCGATGCCGGTGATGATGCCGGTGATGGCCTCGGACTGCCCCATGTAGTAGACATCCTCGCGCTCGACCATCACGTCCAGCCGCGGGTCGGCGGTCAGCGCGTCCTTGAACGGTTCGAAGTCGCCGGCGGAGTCGAGTCTCGCGTAGACCGACTGGAACGTGTCGCCGCGACGGTAGGCCGGCTGCAAGACACGGGCGTCGCACCAGATCTCCGACTCGGCGATGGTGCCGTCCGCCTCGAAGATGCCGACCACCTCCCATGCGCTCTCGCCCCAGCGCTGGATCGAGCCGAGGTCGATGCCCGCGAACTGGTTGGCGGCGCTGCGGCCGACAATTATTTCGTTGGTGCCGGGCCGGAAGATGCGCCCCTCGACGATGCGGATCTCGTCGCGGACGCGGAACGCGGCCGGCTCCACGCCGCGCAGCGGCACGTTGGCCGGCGATCCCGTGCTCCGCTTGGGCACGTCTACCACCACGAACAGCTCGGCCGAGGCGACCGGACCCCCGTCCCCCCGTTGCACCCCCGGCGCGTCCTTGACGATACGGGTGGTGGCGAGCGTGATGCCGCTGCTCAGCTCGGTGTCGCTCCCGCCCCGCATGACGATCGCCGTGTCCGGCGAGCCGGCGCCGGTGAGCGCCGCCCGGAACCCCTCGGCGATGGAGAGCACCGCCACGAAGACGATGACCACCCCCGTCACGCCGATCACGGCGACGATCGACGATCCGGACCGCTGAGGAAGGGTGCGCAGCGTGAGCGCGGTGACCGCGAACACCTGGGTGAAGAACCGCATCGTTACACCTTCCGCAGCGCATCGACGATGCGCAGCCGCGTCGCCAGCAGCGCGGGCACGGCCCCCGCCGCGAACCCGAGCAGGACGACGAGCACGCCGCCGATCACGAGGTCGCGGGTCGGGAACAGGAACACCGTCAGGAAGCCGCCGGTCGGATCGCCGAGGCCGATCAGCAGCGAGCCGATGCCGAGCCCGGCCGACCCGCCGACGATGGCCAGGACGAGCGACTCGATCAGCACCAGCGCCAGCACCCGGCGGTCGGTGAAGCCGAGCGTCTTCAGCACCGCCAGCTCGTTCGTCCGCTCGCGGATCGACTGCGCCATGGTATTGGCGGTGATGACCAGAATGGTGAAGAAGACCGCGCCCAGAATGGCGGTGACGATGGCGCCGATGTTGCCGATCTGGTCGGCGAAGCCCTGCAGGAACGCCTGCTCGGTGGAGGTTCTCGTCTCGGCCGGCGAGTTGGCGAAGCGGGTGTCGATGGCCGCCGCCACGTCCGCCGACCGTGCCGGATCGTCGACCCGGATGACGTACTGGCCGACGAACCGCGCGCCCTGGTCGTTCGCCTCCATCAGGTACTCGTGGTGGAAGTAGAACGTGGAGGTGTCGTAACCCTCCGTGCCTGCCTCGTAGATGCCGTCGATGGTGAACTCCCAGGTCGGGCCGCTGCGGGTGCGGAAGATCGTCCCCTCGATCGGGATTCGGTCGCCCACCTCCCACCCGAAACGGTCGGCCGTCACGCGGCCGACGATGGCGCCGGTACGGTTCCGCAGCCACGCCTCGCGTTCCCCGTCGCTCAGCACGATCTCGGGATACAGGCGCAGGTAGCTCTCGGGATCGACTGCGAACTGCGCGAAGAAGTTCCGCGGATCCTGGTAGATGCCGCCGAACCAGGACATGTGGCTGATATCCGCCACCCCGTCGACGGCGGCGACGCGGCCGAGGTAGCTCTCCGGCAGCGGCTGGATGAGCGACACCTTGTGGATCACCAGCATGCGGTCCGCGCCCGCGACGGAAACCCCGGTGCCGAACGCCAGCCGGATAGCGGCCAGGTAGGCGAACAGGACGAAGGCGACGACAATCGACAGCACCGTGAAGAGGGTCCGCGCCTTGCGCCGGAACAGGTTCTTCCAGACGAGCGGCAGGAACTTCATGCCTCGGGCTCCGTGGCCAGCACGCCCTTGTTCAGGTGCAGCGTCCGCCGGGCGCGGGCGGCGGCGCGCGCATCGTGCGTCACCATGACGACGGTCTTGCCGTGGTCGGCGTTGAGCGCCTGCAGCAGGTCGAGAATCTCGTCCCCCGACTTCCGGTCGAGGTCGCCGGTCGGCTCGTCGCACAGCAGCAGCGTGGGATCGGTGACGATGGCGCGTGCGATGCCGACCCGCTGCTCCTGGCCGCCGGACAACTGGCGCGGGTAGTGCTTGGCGCGATCCGAGAGCCCCACCACCTCCAGCGCCGTCGCGACGTGCCGGCGCCGGTCGGCGCGCGACAGCGGCGTCAGCAGCAGCGGCAGCTCCACGTTCTTCTCGGCCGTCAGGACCGGCAGCAGGTTGTAGAACTGGAACACGAATCCGACGTGCCGCGCCCGCCAGCCGGCGAGCTTGCCACCCGCCATGCGGTCGATCCGGTCGCCCCCGACGACGACCTCGCCCTCGGTCGGGGTGTCGAGGCCCCCGAGCAGGTTGAGCAGGGTGGTCTTGCCCGAGCCGGACGGTCCCATCAGGGCCAGGAAATCCCCGGCCGGCAGATCGAGGGTGACGCCCTGCAGGACGTCGATCCGTTCCGCCCCGCGCCGGAACACCTTGTGGAGGTTCCGGACCTGGACCAAAGCTCCGTTGTCACTCACGGTTCTCACGCATGGCGTGCGCCTCCACCGTCGGTCTCCCCAGCCCGCCAATCGTCCGGCGCCCTGCCGCAGACCTCGCTCCGCCTGCAGCCCGGCGGGGCTTGCAGGACCGTTCTCCTGCTCCTGCGCGCCGGGGCCGGCGGCATTGCGGTGCTCGTTCCCAAGCCCCGGGGCCGCCGTCAATCGGCCACGACACGGTCGCCGTCGGCCAGCTCCGGCGGCCCCTCGACCACGACGCGCTCGCCCGCCTCGACGCCCGCCAGCACCTCGACGTCGCCGCCGTCCTCCAGACCGGTGGTGACGGCCCGCCGCTCGACCGCGTCGCCGCGCGCCACGAAGATCACCGGCGTGCCGCCGTCGCTCCGCAGTGCCTCGGACGGCACCCAGAGTCTGGGCTCCGCATCGGCGACCGCCTCCTCGGGCGGCGGTCCCGCCTCGAGGAACGCCACGTTCACCCCCATGTCGGGCAGGATGCGGGGATCGCCCAACTCGTCGAAGGCGATGCGTACCAGGACCGTCGCGCGCTGCCGGTCGGCCGCGGGAATCGTCGTGATGACGCTGGCCGGGATCTCCCAATCCGGGTAGGCGTCGAGGGCGGCCACCACGCGCTGCCTGGGCGAGACGCGGTTGATGTAGCTCTCGTTGACGTCGACCTCTATCTCGAGCGACGACATGTCGACGATGGTGCATACGCCGGTGCGCGTGAAACCCCCGCCCGCGCTGACCGGCGAAATCATCTCGCCCGGCTGCGCGTCCTTCGAGATGGCGACGCCGCTGAACGGCGCCCGGATGACGGTGTCCTCCAGCGCCGTCCGGCGCACGTCGATCTCGCGCTCGGCAACGACGACCAGCTCGCGCTGATTGGCGATCCGCGCGGCGAGCGAGTCGGACTCGGCCCGCGCCGTGTCGAGGTCGGCCTGCCCGATCAGGCGCTGGTCCAGCAGCCGGCGCTGGCGGTCGAGGTCGAGCTGCGCCTCGGCGTAGCGCACCTCGAGCTCGGCCAGCGCGCCCCGCGCGGCGCCGAGCTGCGCCTCGGCGAGCGCCAGGTACGAGCGCTCCGTGGTGTCGTCGAGCCGGGCCAGCACCTGCCCCTCGGTTACCGCCATCCCCTCTTCGACGAGCACGTCGACGATGCGTCCGGTGACCTTCGAGGAAACGGTCGACTGCAGGCGCGCCGTCACGTAGCCCGAGGCGTTCAGTACCGTCGGCTGGCCGTCGGCAGGAACCGTCTGCCGCACCGCCGCGGTCCGCACGACGGGGATCCGGGCCTCGTCCCACCAGCGCCACCCGGCGAAACCGGCGCCCGCCAGGACCAGGAGGCCCACCAGCGGCCAGACGATCCGGGCCACCGGGGACCGGCCGTCCCGCGACCGGTCGATCTTCAACTCATCGAGTGACGCTGCCATGGCGATGGTCGTGCGACGCCGACCCTGCACCGAAATGATACGCGTTGGGAGCGATGCAGATGACGCGCGGCGTCCCACAAGACGGCCCGCGGTCCATTCGACGCAAGTCGCGGCCCTGAAGTTCCCCTCACCGAGCGTGCACGATCCGCCTGTCTGTTGTAGATTACCGTGTCCGTCCGATAGATCTCCTAGACAAACGAAGACCGGGTGGGGTAGATCATCGGTAATTCCCCCCGACTCCCATGTCGAGGAAATACCGCCAGCAAGGGTACCAGGACGACGAGCGCCAGCGTCTGGAGCGCTCCGGCGACCGCAAGCCGAAGGGCGACGGCCGGCCAAGGCGCGGTTACGGTCCGCGCGAGCCGCGGATCGTCAACATGCCCGCCTTCCGCGAGGTGCTGAAGTGCGCGCGCTGCGGCGCGTCGCTCGCATCGTCGTCGATTCGCTTCGACAGCCAGTGCGCCAAGTGTGCGGCCGACCTGCACAGTTGCGCGCAGTGCACGTGGTTCGACACCAGCCGCACGCTCGAGTGCGCCAAGCCGATCCCGAAACGCGTCTCCCCCAAGGATGCCCGCAACAGTTGCACCTGGTTCGAGGCGCGGGTGACGGTAGAGCGCGAGACCCACTCGAACGTGCCGGCGTCGCCGGCGGCGGCTCCCGCGCGGGCCCAACCGTCGAGCCCCGCCGCGGCCAGCGCGCGGCAGGCGTTCGACGACCTGTTCAAGTAGCGCCTGACCGATGTACCCGCACGGCACGGCCACCGACCTGCAACGGCGTCTCGCGGCGCTCCCGTCGCCGGTAAAGCTGATCTTCTTCACCCAGACCTTCGGGTGCGACACCTGCCTGCCGGCGCGTCAGGCGGCCGACGGGATCGTCGCGCTGTCCGAGCGGGTCACGGTCGAGGAACACAACCTGGTGCTCGATCGCGACGAGGTCGCGGCGTACGGCGTCGAATGGGCGCCGGCGCTGGCGGTGGTCGGGGCGCAGGACGCGGGGATGCGCTACTACGGGGTCCCGCAGGGCTACGAGATCGAGTCGCTGGTGGACGCCATCGAGATCGCCGCCGGGGGCGGGCCGACCCTGAGCGACGACAGCCTGGACGCCCTCGACACGCTCGAGCGAAACGTGCATCTGCGCGTGTTCGTCACCCCCACCTGAAGATTCTGTCCCCAGGCGGTCAGCCTGGCCTGGCGTCTCGCCGCGGCGAGCCCGCACGTGACCGCGTCGGTTATCGAGGCGACGTCATTCCCGGACCTGGCCCAGCAGTACCGCGTGACCGGCGTCCCGAAGACCATCGTCGACGACCGGGTCGAGATCATGGGTGCGCTGCCCGAGGCCGAATTCGTCGCGCAGGTGCTGCAGGCCGGCACATGATCTGCGGCGAGTTTCCCCGGCTCGAGACCGGATCCTGCACGTTCATCGGAGACCACCTGCCGACAGCGAGCGGCGGCGCGATGGAGCATCGCACAACCGAATCGACGGGGGCTGCCCCGTCCCCGGCGCAGCGCGCGTTTCCGGCGGGCGTGGCCGGGCAGCCGGCGGTGACCTCGAACACCGCCAGGATCGCGCGCCGGGCCACTGGGGTTGCAACGAATCAACCCGTCACTTAATCTTCGGTCAGGGGACTGCGCCGTGGAACGGTGCCGTCCCCTGGTGAGGGCAGGTTGGGCGGCAAGCGGAGCCGCAGGCTACGATTGACGGGCGACGCGGGCCTGTTGCGGCCCGAACGGCCGCTGCAGTTGAATTCGGGAAGGACAACCATCATGCCGACGAGACTCGCGGTCGCGCTGGCGGCGCTGGTCCTGTTCGTCGCGCTGCCGGCGCTGGCCGAGCTGTACACCGAATGGCTCTGGTTCGGCGAAGTCGGGTACCGGAGCGTCTTCCTCAAGAGCCTGGCGATGCGGTGGCTGCTGGGGGCCGCGGGGTTCCTCGTGGCGTTCTGCGTGATGTTCGCCAACCTGCGGCTTGCGGTCCGCGGCGCCGGACGCCCGTTCGTGCTGTTCGCCGGCGGCGGGGACCTGCAGCCGATCGTGCTCGAACGCAAGCATCTCGCCTGGCTTTCCCTGGGCGCATCGGCCCTGGTCGCGCTCTTCATCGCCGGGGTGGCCTCCAGCCAATGGCTGCTGGTGCTGCAGTACCTGGAGGCGACGCCGTTCGGGCAGGCCGATCCGCTGATCGGACGTGACGCCGCGTTCTACATCTTCACGTTGCCGTTTCTCGACTTCGTTCGCCTCGGCCTGTTCGCGGTAGTGGCGCTGGCCGTGGTCGGCTCCGGCGCCGCCTACGTGGTTGCCGGGGAGATCGCGGTCCAGCCGGACGGCATTCGGATCGGCGAGCAGGCCCGCCGGCATCTGCTGCTGCTCGGTGCGGTCATCTTCCTGCTGTTCGCCTGGGCCGCGTACCTGGACATGCCGCGCCTGCTGACGACCCCGGCCGGCATCGTTCACGGGGCCTCGTACGTCGACGTGGCGGTGCGCCTGCCGGTGCTGCGGATCCTGATGGCGGTCTCGGTGTTCGCCGCGGGCGCGTGCGTCTATGCGGCGTTCGCGAGCAGCACGTGGCCGGTGGCGGCCGTGACGGGCGTCTATCTCCTGGTCTGGATCGGCGGCGGCGGGACGGCCACGGCGTTGCAGCGCCTCGTGGTCACCCCGGACGAGCAGCAGAAGGAGGCGCCCTACATCGCCCACAACATCGCCGCGACGCGCACCGCGTTCGACCTCGACGTGGTCGAGGAACGGCAGGTGTCGGGCGATGCCCTCCTGACCATGCAGGACATCGAGAACAACGCCGAGACGATCAACAACGTCCGGCTCTGGGATCACCAGCCGCTGCTCGACACGTTCGGCCAGATTCAGGAGATCCGCACCTACTACGAGTTCGCGTCGGTCGACAACGATCGATACGTCGTCGACGGCGAGTACCGCCAGACCATGCTGTCGAGCCGCGAGATCAACTCGGACAGCCTGCCGAACCGGTCGTGGGTCAATGAGCGCCTGCAGTACACGCACGGGTTCGGCGTCGCCCTCGGCCCCGTCAACCAGGTTACGGAGGAGGGCTTGCCGGTCCTGTTCATCCAGGACCTGCCGCCCACCTCGCAGACCGACCTGAACGTCGATCAGCCGAGCATCTACTTCGGCGAGCTGTCGAACGACTACGTGCTCGTCAACACGAACACCGACGAGTTCCACTACCCGCAGGGCGACGACAACGTCTCCACCCGCTACGACGGCAAGGGCGGCGTCGAGATCGGCGGCGTGCTGCGCCGGCTGCTGCTCAGCCTCCGGTTCCAGTCCTACGAGATTCTCGTCAGCGGCCAGCTCAACGCCGACAGCCGCGTCATCTTCCACCGCAACATCTCGGACCGGGTGGCCACCATCGCCCCGTTCCTGCGCTACGACGCCGACCCGTACCTGGTGATCGCGGACGGGCGGCTCTACTGGATGCGCGACGCCTACACGGTCTCCGGCCACTATCCGTACTCGACCCCGGTGGGCAACGGCATCAACTACATCCGCAACTCGGTGAAGATCGTCATCGACGCCTACAACGGCGACACGACGTTCTACCTGGCCGAACCGGACGACCCGCTCGGCGTCACCCTCGGGAAGATCTTTCCGGACCTGCTGCAGCCGCTCGACACGATGCCGGAGGCGTTGCGGAGCCACATCCGCTATCCGGAAGGGATTTTCTCGCTGCAGACGTCGATGTACTCCACGTTCCACATGACCAACCCGGGCGTCTTCTACAACCGCGAGGACCAGTGGGAGGTGCCGGTCATCGACAACGAGCAGATGGAGCCGTACTACACGATCATGCGGCTCCCGGGGGAGGAACGGGCCGAGTTCATCCAGATGCTGCCGTTCACGCCGCGCGGCAGGAACAACCTGGCCGCCTGGATGGTGGCGCGCAGCGACGGCGAGAACTACGGCAAGATGCTCGTCTTCCAGTTCCCCAAGCAGAAGCTGGTGTTCGGGCCGTCGCAGATCGTCGCCCGCATCAACCAGGATCAGGAGATCTCGCCGCAGATCACCCTCTGGAACCAGCAGGGCTCGGAAGTGATCCAGGGCACGCTGCTCGTCATCCCGATCGAGGAGGCGCTCCTCTACATCCGTCCGCTGTATCTGCGGGCGTCCGGAGGTCGCATTCCCGAGCTGACGCGGGTGGTGGTCGCCTACCAGAACCGGATCGTCATGGAAGAGACGCTGGACGCTGCGCTGGCCCGACTCTTCGGCGAGCCGGGACGGCCGTTGGCCGCGCCGCCGACCACGCTCGTCGCGGACGCCGCGCGATCGACTCCGGCCACGGCACCGCCGGGAACCGGATCGCTGGCCAACCGTGCCCAGGTTCACTATTCGCGCGCGATACGGGCGCAGCGCGATGGAAACTGGGCCCTCTACGGCGAAGAGATCCAGCGGCTCGGCGAGGTGATCGAGGAGTTGCAGGGCAACGAGAACTGATCCGCGTTGGCCGATCTCGGGATCGCGTTCGACCCGTCACGACCTGTTGATTGTCGACACGGTCCCGCAGGACCTTTCATGAAGGTCCGATTCGGACGGCAGGAGATAGCAGGAGGGAGACAGAACAAATGAAGAGTCTGGACAGTTGCGCAACGATAACGCTCGCCCTTGCCCTGCTCGCCCCTCCCGCCGCGTGCGGCGGCGAGCCGGAGCAGGTCGAGCCGACGCCGGGGCTGACCGCCTTCACCGGCGCGCGCCTGATCGTCGGCGACGGCGAAACCATCGAGAGCGGCACGATCGTAGTACGGGACGGCGTCATCGAGGCGGTCGGAGCGAGCGACGCGGTCGCGGTACCCGAGGACGCCTCGACGGTGGATCTGAGCGGCAAGACGGTGACGCCGGGCCTGGTCAACGCCCACGGGCACGTGAACAACGTCGTCGGGCTGCAAGCCGACCAATCCTTCTACACCGAAGAGCACGTGGTGAACCAGCTCGCGCTGTACGCGCGCTACGGCATCACGACGGTCGCCAGCCTCGGCGGCGACGGACCGGAAGCCGTCGCCGTGCGTGACCGCGAGGGCCCCGACCTGAAGCACGCGCGCATCCGCGTCGCCGGCCCGGTCATCGTCGCCGACACGCCGGAGCAGGCAGCCGAGCGGGTGAACGCGGCCGCCGACATGAACGTCGACTTCATCAAGATACGCGTCGACGACAACCTCGGCGCCACCCGGAAGATGACCCCCGAGGTCTACCAGGCGGTCATCGACACGGCGCACGAGCGCGGCCTGATGCTCACCGCGCACATGTACTACCTCGACGACGCCAAGGGGTTGATGAACGCCGGGGCGGACTTCCTGGCCCACAGCGTCCGCGACGTCGACGTGGACCGGGAGCTGATCGACATGCTGACCGCCAGCGACGTCTGCTACTGCCCGACGTTGATGCGCGAGGTCTCGACCTACGTCTACGAGGACCGGCCCGAGTGGTTTGACGATCCCTTCTTCCTGAAGGACGCGGATCCCGAGGTGATCGCCGCGCTCGAGGATCCCGAGCGGCAGGAGGGCATCCGCAACAGCAGCAGCGCGCAGACCTACAAGGCGCAGCTCCCGCAGGCCATGCGCAACGTCAAGGCGCTCCACGACGCCGGCGTCCGCATCGCGATGGGAACCGACACCGGTCCCGCCGCCCGATTCCAGGGCTACTTCGAGCATGGCGAGATGGATCTGATGGTCGAATCGGGCATGACGCCGATGCAGACCATCGTCTCGTCGACCCGCGACGCGGCGGAGTGTCTCGGCCTCGAAGGCGTCGGCACGCTGGAAGCCGGCAACTTCGCCGACTTCGTCGTCTACACGGCGAACCCGGCCGAGGACATCGGTAACACCCGCACGATCGAGTCGGTCTGGATTGCGGGCAACGCCGTGCCGGGCGTGTGACCGGCGACCGACGACCCGACGACTGACGCACCCGACCCGGCAGGGGCCCGTGGAGCCACGGCCCCTCTGCCGACCGGGCAGACGCACGCCGTCCGTGAGCCACGAGCCTTCGCCGCCGGCGTGTGCCCCTTCCTGTTGCGCGGTGGCGAGTCTCGCCGCGTATCGTCGCCGGCCGTGGCCCCCATCCACTCCGCACGACCCGGATTCCTGGTACGCTGTACTCCGTGCGGCAGGTCGAGGGCTCCATCGTCTGCGCCGAGTGCGGCCGGCTCGTCGGCATCAACGAGGAAAACTGTCCCTACTGCGGCGCCTGGCGTCCGGGACTGTTCGGCTGGGCGCCGTTCCTGCGCACTCTGGTCGGGGGGCGCCTGGATCTGATCGTCCTCATCGTCGGCGCCTGCGTCACGCTGTACGCCGTCGCGCTGCTGCTGCAGCCGGAGGCGATCTTTCGCGGGTCTGGCTTCCTCTCCATTCTCTCACCCGGAGGGCGCGCGCTGTATCAGCTCGGCATGACGGGCGGCCTCGCGTGGGAGCTCGGCTGGTGGTGGACACTGCTGACGGCCACCTACCTGCACGGCGGGCTGCTGCACATCCTGTTCAACGTGATGTGGATCCGCAATCTCGGCCCCGCCGCGGCCGAGGTCTATGGTCCGGCTCGGACGTTCGTGCTGTTCAACGTCGCCGCCGCGTCGGGATTCTACCTGTCGAACGAGATGTCCGGCGCGCCGACCATCGGCGCCTCGGGCGCGATCTTCGGCCTGCTCGCCGCGCTGATCGTCTACGGCCGCAAGCGGGGCAGCTCCGTCATGACCCAGCAGCTCTGGCAGTGGGCCATCATCCTGGGCATCTTCGGCTTCATCGTGCCCAGCGTGAACAACTGGGCGCACGGGGGCGGCTTTGCGGGCGGCTGGATCGCCGCGCACCTGATGGGATTCGGCGACGAGTACCGCGAGAGCACTGGCGTCCTGCTGGGAGCCCTCGCGCTGATCGCGGTTACGGCGGTCGGGATCGGGCTGTCGTTCTACAACGTAACGGGGATCCTGCTCGCCGAGTAGGCCGGTCGAAGGCGCAACGTCACGCCCTCTGGGACGCTCATTCCGTCGCGGGTGCGTGGCGGGTGCGCCGTCGACGCCCCCGGCGACGGCGGCGACGGCGCGGCGTCCGCACGCCATGCGCCACCAGGTCCTGCCAGCGCGCAAGCGTGGCGGGGTCGTCTCCGTGAATCTCGAGCCACGTGAGCGCGTCGGGCAGGCTGGCGCGTCCGAGGATGCCGCGAACCTTGCGCGGCGGCAGGCCGGGGTCTCTCAGCAGCGGCTGCAGCGCCAGCACCTGACGCAGGTGCTCGACGTCGCGGCGGGCCACCGGCAGATCGCCCAGCGAGACGCGCGGCGAACTCCCGCGGGGGTCGCGGCGCGGCGGCGTCAGATCGATCTGCTGCACCGGCGCAACCAGGCTGCCCAGCAGGATCGCGTTCGAGAGCGTGTCCGGCGCCTCGTCGAAGCGCGCCCGGTAGGCGTCGAGCGCTTCCAGCGACCGCCACAGCTCGGCCGAGCGCGGGCGGTTCACCTCCGGAGCGATGTGGCGCAACAGGCCGGTCCGGGACAGCCGCTTGAAGATACGGCTGGCCACGCCGCTGCGCAGCAGCTTGTACAGCTCCTCCACCAGTCGGGCGGGAGATGCGTTCCGGATTTCCTCGCGGTGCCTGGCGATACCCTCGCGCACCGGCGCGTCGAGACGGAAGTCGAGCCGCGCGGCGAACGAGATCGCACGCAGCATCCGGACCGGATCCTCGACGAAGCGTTCGTCCGGATCGCCGATGCAGCGGATGAGACGGCGGCGGAGATCCGCCATGCCCCCCACGTAGTCGATCACCGCGAAGGTCTCGATGTCGTAGAACAACCCGTTGATGGTGAAGTCGCGGCGGAAGGCGTCTTCCTCCGGCGTGCCGAAGGTGTTGTCGCGGCGGATGGGACGTCGCGCACGCCTGTTCCCGTCGTGTTGGGACGCCACGGCGTCCGGCTCCCGGCCGGCGGCAGGGGCGGCGCCGGCAGCGGGCGGCGCTTCCACCGGCACCTGCCGGCGGAAGGTCGCGACCTCTATCGTCTTGTTGCCGAACTTGACGTGCGCCAGCCGGAATCGGCGGCCGATGATCCAGCAGTTCCGAAAGATGCGCTTGACCTCGTGCGGGTGCGCCGACGTACCGATGTCGAAGTCCTTCGGACGGCGCTCGAGCAACAGGTCCCGCACCCCGCCGCCCACCAGGTAGGCGGTGTGGCTGAACTTGCGCAGGCGATAGAGGACTTTCAGCGCGTCGGGGTCGATGCGCTGCCGGGAGATGACGTGGTCGGCGCGGGAGATGATCGTCGGCGCGACCACTTAGCGGTTCCTCGTCAGAGCGTCCCCCGGGAACCCGAATCGACCGGCACGCGGGCGTGACATGGACCGGCGCCATTGTAGCGCGCCGACAGGCGGAGGGCGGGGGTACAATGGAAGCAGGGGTGCAGCCTGAAGGAACCCCATTACCGCGAACATCTCGACCGGATACGGGACACGTTCCCCGCGCCCGTTTTCGGACCGCAAGCACGACGCCTACTTCGTGTTCTCGATCCTGCGCGCCCTTGACGAGGTCGACGACCTGAAGTCCAAGGTTCCGCTGCTGGGCCGGCCGCGAGCCCTCGACTATGCCGAGGCCGAAAGGGCCGCACTGGCCGTTGGCCGATCGGCGGACCGGATTCGGCCGTGGGCGCCGGAGTCGAGAATCCGGATCGTCCGGGACTTTGCGTGCGTGCCAGAAGATAGACCGCCGAAACGCGCGTACAATGTTACTTCGTGCTGAGACCTGCCCCCACGGTGACTGCGCGGGATTCGACCAGCCTGCGAGGGCAGCCAATATGGTACAGCCGCGCGGGAGAGACCATGAAGACCACACTGCTGATGGCATCCCTATTGGCGCTGCCGCTTGCCGCCGCGGCGCAGGACGGCGGGATTTCCGGTACGGTGACCGACGACACCGGCGGCGTCCTGCCCGGCGTGACCGTCGAGGCGTCGGGCGCGGCGCTGGCCGGCCCCCTCGTGGCGGTGACCGACGGCGACGGCCAATACGCGTTCCCGGCGCTCCCGCCGGGCGGCTACATCGTCACGTTCACGCTGGCCGGCTTCGAGCGGCTGGAGCTCGACGTCGAGCTGGCCGCGGGCCTCACGGCCACCGTCGACGCCGATCTCCAGCTCGGCGGGCTCTTCGAGGAAGTCACCGTGGCGGTGACCGGCACCGCCATCGAGGCGCCGGCCATCAACATGCCCCACGCGGTGACCGTGGTCAGCCGCGAGACGCTGGAGCAGCAGGGGGCGACCCAGCTCGTCGATCTCTTCCGGAACCTGAACGTCAGCCACGGCGTGGTCGGCGAGCGCAACAGTTGGTACAACTCGAACCAGCCGTCGACCCTCACCGAGAACGTGGCAAACGTGAACCTCCGCGGCCTCGGCGCCTCGCGGACGCTCGTGCTGATCAACGGCCGGCGCCACGTGCCGGTGCCCGCGCGCCTGATCGGGGGACGCTTCGTCGACGTCAACACGATCCCGGCCATCGCCGTCGGCCGGCTCGAGGTGATGAAAGAGGGAGCCTCCGCGACGTACGGCTCCGACGCGGTCGGCGGCGTCGCCAACTTCGTGACGCGCAGCGACTTCCGGGGCTTCGAGTTCAACGTCGCGCACGACTACTTCGACAGCGGCGGCGATACCACGGTCGCCGGCATCTGGGGCGGCCGGATCGGCAACTCCAGCGCCGTCTTCTCCGCGGAGCGCGTCGGCCGGCAGGAGCTGCAGATGGAGGATCGCCCGTGGACGCTCGACCGCCTGAGCACGCACGTCGGCGGCAACCGCGCCGGCTGGTCGAGCCTGGGGAACCCCGGCACGTTCGCGGTCGGGGCGCCGACGCCGTGGACCGCCGACGTCTTCGATCCCCGCTGCACGGACTTCGGCGGCCAGGACGAGGGCTGGACCTGCCGCTTCCGCTACGCGCCCTACGACAACCTGATCGACGAGCAGGAGCAGACGCGCGCCTTCGCCGAGATCAACGGTCCCCTGAACGATCGGACGAACTACCACATCGAGGGGCTCTGGTCCGACGCCGTCATCCCGAACTGGTACACGACGCCGTCGTACCCGCCCTTCCCGCTGACGAGCACCACGATCATGGAGGTGGCGGCCGACCACCCGGGACGGCAGCAGTTCTGCTCGAGCTACGCGGGTGACGGGAAGGCCGATCCGATGGGCGCCTGCCTGGGCGATTCCCCGTGGTACCTGAACGGCCGTCCGTTCGGCAACTCCGGCCCCGGGCGCCGGCTGCGGCGCGAGTCCCGCACCGCGCGGATCGCCGCCTCGGTCGACGGCGACTTCCTGATGGGCGGGCGGAACGCCAACTGGGACGTCGGCATGAGCTACTCGCGGGCGCAGGGCAACCTGAACCTGCCGGCGGTCTATACCGACCGGATCTACCGCTCGTTCCGCGGGTTCGGCGGACCCGACTGCGGCGTCGGGGTGACGGCGGACCGCACTTCCCCGGCCGGCATGGTCCTCGGGCCCCTCGGCGGCGCGGTGGCGGGCCAGGGCCCCTGCATGTACTACAACCCGTTCAGCAACGCCATCCAGCGCTCCGATCAACCGGGCGCCCCGTTCCGGAACACGGACAATCCGGATTACGTCCCCGCCCTGGCGAATCCCGAGGCGCTGCGGCTGTGGCTGAACGAGGAAGTGGACCTGGTCAGCACCACCGACCTGTTCGTGGCCGACGCCACGCTGAGCGGCAACCTCGTCGAGAACGTGGCCGACTTCGCGGTGGGGTACCAGTACCGCGGGACGCACGCGGACGGCGACCCGAACGACCCCGGGGACGTCACCCGGAACCCCTGTCCGGTGGCGGGCGACATGGACTGCCCGGCGGGCGTACGGTTCGGGCCCTACCTCTTCACCAACGTCCACCGGCCCTACGCCGCGGACCAGCAGGTGCAGCGGCTGTTCGGCGAGCTGGCCCTGGGCCTCGGCCCCCGCGTCGACACCCAGCTCGCGGCCAACTACGAGTTCTACAACGTGGCCGGGAGCCGCGTAAACAGCTTCGACCCCAAGGTCGGCTGGCGCATCCAGGCGGCGGAGAACCTGCACTACTCGCTGGCGTTCCGCGGCTCGGTGCAGACCACCTTCCGGACGCCCTCGCTCGACGACCTGAACACCAGCCCGCTGACGACGCTGGAGTGGATCAACGAGACCGGCGCCTACCAGGCCGTCGACCGCTTCGGACGCACGGACCTGCTCCCCGAGCGCGCCTTCACCTACAACGCGGGGACGGTGCTGTTCCTCGAGGGGGGCGTCGAGGCGACCGTCGACTACTGGCACTACGACTTCGACAACGTAATCGGCTCGATGCCCTACGACGCCATCACCAGCCTCTACGCCAGCGACGACCCGGCCACCCGCGCGGCGGTGTCGCCGTTCATCATCTGTCCCGGCGGGCGCGCCTCGGACCTGGCCCCCGCGGATCGGTGCATCGCCCAGAACCTGCAGCGAATCCAGATCGACCTGGTGAACTGGCCCGGGCTCACCACCTCGGGCATCGACACCCACTTCGCGGCCCGGACCAACGCGGGACCGGGGCAGTTCTCGGCGACCTGGGACTCCACCTACACGCTCGGCTACAACACCAAGGAGCTGCTGCTGGAGGGCGCGGACCTGGTCCTCTACGCGGAACGGGAGTCCGCCGGCTACCTGAACTTCGCCCATCCCATCGCGGTGCCGCTGCCGCGCTGGAAGAGCCGCTGGTCGGGCTCCTACGCCTGGAGCAATTACACGCTCGCGAGCTACCTGAGCTACATCTCCTCCTACGAGGATCGGGGCGACAACACCACCGCGCCGGTCATCGACCCGTTCCTCACCCTGGACGTGAGCTTCCTGTGGCGCTTCCCGGGCAGCGGGATGAACCTGACCCTCTACGCGATGAACCTGACCGGGCAGATTCCGCCCTGGGCGAACATCGAGCAGTCCTACGACGGCTTCACGCACGACCCGAAGGGACGGCGGGTCAAGATGGCGCTGTCCTGGCGCTTCGGCGGGTGACGGCGGCGCGTGCTTCTATCCCAGGGGAAGAGAAAGGAGGTCGGGAGAGCAGAGGCCCAAGACTGATTGAGGAAGCAGAAACGTGCTGAAGGCCGGCCCATCGGGGCCGACCCCAACATTACCGAGCCGGCTTTGGTAACCCCTGAGCAAGGACCTGGCCGGCAGGCGTTCTGCTCGACCTACGCAGGCAATGCCGCCGTCGATCCGATGGGCGCCTGCATCCGGGCGGGTAGCCGCATCCGTCGATGGCGATTTCCCGATGGGCGGGCGCCGACGCCACGCTGAGCGGCAACCTCGTCGAGAACGTCGCCGACTTCGCCGTTGGATACCAGTACCGCGAATGCGCGCCGACGGCGACCCGTATGATCCGGGGGACGCAAGCCTGAACCCCTGTGCGGTGGTGGGCGACCTGGGCTGAGCGCCAGGGGATCAGTCGGGTCGTACTTCTTCACCGGCGTCCACCAGCGCTCTGCCGCGGACCAGCCGGTGCAGCGGCTGGTCGGCGAGCTGGCCCTGGGCATCGGACCCCGCGTCGACACGCAGATCGCCGCGAACTACGAGTTCTACAACGTGGCCAGTCGCCGCGTCGGCAGCTTGGATTCCGAAGCTCGGCTGGCGGGTACAAGCTGCCGAGAACCTGCACTGCTCCCTGGCGTTCCGCGGCTCCGTGCAGACCACGTTCCGGACACCGTCGCTCGACGGCCTGAACCCCAGCCCACTGACGAACTGCATAGTTCGTGGCGGCCCCGCCTGCGTCACGGCCGGGAGGTTGGCGGCCAGGGGAAGGGGAGAACAGCTCGGTAACGACATCGCCGAGCTGGACGCCCGCATCGGAGCCCGCGGACGGGGCGCTGGTCCCCACCGGCTCGGCGTCCCTCGACGAGCACCGCGCCGCGGTGCTGCGGCGCCGCGACGAGGCCGAACAGCTCGGTAACGACATCGCCGAGCTGGACGCCCGCATCCAGGCCGCCACCTACGAGCTGCTCACGATGATCCGTGCCTTCGACGAGCGCGAAGGCTGGAGCGGCTTCAAGTCGTGCGCCCACTGGCTGAACTGGCGCACCGGCCTGGCGCTGGGTGCCGCCCGCGAGAAGGTCCGGGTGGCGCGCGCCCTGGGAAACCTCCCGCTGCTGAGTGACGCGATGCGGCGGGGGCGAATTTCCTACTCGAAGGTACGCGCGCTGACGCGGGTGGCGACGCCGGCCAACGAGCGACGCCTGCTCGGCTTTGCGGAATGCGCCCCGGCGTCCTACGTCGAGCGGCTGGCGCGCGCGTGGCGGCGGGTGGACCTCGCGGAGGAGGCGGTCGACGAGCGGCGGGGGCAAGAGCGGCGGCAACTGACCACTTGGGTGGATGACGACGGCATGGTGGTCATCCGCGGCCGGCTGTCGCCGGAGGTGGGCGCGGTGGTGCGGCGGGCGCTCGAGGCGGCGGGCGATCGTCTGTGGAAGGAGGCGCCGCCGGAGGAAGCTGCGGAGACCAGCTTCGGGCAACGGCAGGCGGATGCGCTTGGGGTAGTGGCCGAAAGCGCCCTGGCGGCGGACCTCGATCGGGGGACGGCGGGGGATCGGTATCAGGTGGTGCTGCATGTAGAGGCGGAGACGCTCCGGGCTGGAGCCGCCGGGCCGGCGACGGATGTTCCGGCGTTGGCGCCGGCGGTCGTAGCGGCGCACGTTTCCGCGGAGACGGCGGCGGTCGCCGGGGCGGACGTTTCCGCCGAGACGCATCGGGCCGCTGTGACGGACGTTTCCGCGGAGACGCCGGGCAACGCCGGGGCGCACGTTTCCGCGGAGACGCCGGGCAACGCCGGGGCGCACGTTTCCGCGGAGACGCCGACCGGACACGCGGCTCTCGAAGACGCCGACGGGCTGCGTGTCTGCGCGCAGACCGCCCGCCGAATGGCGTGCGACGCCGGGGCGGTGGTCATGCAGCACGCCTCGGACGGCGCGGTTCTCGACGTCGGCCGCAAGACCCGCACCATCCCGCCGGCGTTGCGGCGGGCGCTGCAGGCGCGCGACCGGCAGTGCCGCTTTCCCGGCTGCAACGCGCGACGTTGCGACGCGCACCACGTCCGGCACTGGGCCGACGGTGGGCGGACGCGGCTCGACAACCTCGTGCTGCTCTGCCGCCGCCATCACAGAGCGGTTCACGAAGAGGGCTTCACGGTGCGGATGAGCGCGTCGGGGGAAGCGGAGTTCCGCTGGCTGGACGGCCGGCCCCTGCCCGCTGTTCCGCGCGCAGCGCCATGGACCGGTCCGCCGCTCGCCCCGACCGAGGCCCGGCTGGACGAGGCCGGCATCGCGATCGGCCCCGATACCGCGACGCCGGACTGGCACGGTGAACGGCTCGACCTCGTCTACGCGATTGACGTGCTGTGGACGCCGCGGGAAGGCACTGGCCCGGTGGAGACCGCAGCCTCCGCGTAGGCTCGTCGGAAGCACGGTACTCTTCGCTTCCGAGCCACGGCGGCAGGTACGTGGCGCCGCGGTGCAGACAATCGTTGCTCGACGAAATCCGCCGCCGGGGGAGCCTCTCCACGACCGACGCCGCAAAGCTGCTCGATGCGGCCCCCACGGTCGCTCGCGAGCTGCTGAACGAACTCGTGCTGGTCGGGCTGGCACGGGCGGCCGGTAGAACTCGGGCGCGGAGATACCACCTCCGGTGAACCCCGGACCCGGTCGTTGCGGCGGCGGCGGAGAGACGACGCCCGCGCGGGGGCCTACCAAACCGCGCGCCAGCTCCGTGACCGGCCCGGAGAGCCTACCGGCTGACGTCGGTGCCTGCTCGGCGATTGATGGCCGCGAACAACTTCACCAGGGTCTTGGCGGGCGCCAGCCGGACGGCAACTTCTCGCAGCCGGCAGGCCAACGGGTTCGTCGTGCCCATGATCCGCGCGGTCCTGCGTCCCTGGGCCACCAGGACCGCCGTCTTCTCACGTCGACCGCGTTCGTACGATCGCAGTGCGTCCTCGACGTCCCCGTTCTTGCCCAGCGCCTGTCCGAGCGCCACCGCGTCCACCATCGCCTGCGCCGCGCCCTGGCCGGTGTGCGGCAGCACCGGGTGGGCCGCGTCCCCGAGCAGCGTGACCACGCCCTTACCCCAGAACGGCAGCGGGTCGCGATCGAATAGCTCGTCGATGCGCATGTCGGTGGTCCCTGCCGTCACCGCACGGAACGTCTCGTCGAAACGCGGCGACATGTGCTCCAGAATCGCCGCGGGATCCTCCCGCATGCCGGCCGGCACCAGCTCCTCTGCCAGCGAGAGCGCCCAGTAGATGCCGGTATCGCTGGCCCGGACCACGAACGACTCCACGCCTAGTCCCTGGTAGTGGATCCCCGACAGCCCGTCGAGGTGATGCACGGCCCCGTGCGCCGCCCCGCGCACCGCGATGAGGCCGCTCGACCGCGGCGGTGGCTCCAACGGATGGAGCACCCGTCGAATCACCGACGCTGCACCGTCCGCGCCGACCAGCAGGTCGCCTTCCGCGATGTCCGCGTCCGCCGTCCGCAGAGTGACACGGTCCCCCGCCACCGAGAACCCGGTGGCTTCGCAGTCCAGTGTGACCGTCTCCTCCCCGACCGCCTCCAGCAAGGCGCCGTGCACGGCCGGGCGCAGAGCGACGATGGTCGAACCACCCATCACCTCCGGCGGAGGATAGTCCACGCGCTTCAGGACGGTGCCGTCCATCCGCCGCGCCTCGCCCCGCGCCGGCGCGACCCCGCGAGCCATCACGACGTCGGCGACGCCCAGGTCCCGTAAGGCCGCCATCGCGTTCGGCGCGACGAGCAGCGCGAAGCCGAGCTCCCGCACCGATGCGGCGCGCTCAAAGACCCGGACGTTCCAGCCCGCCTTCCGCAGGGAGATGCCGGCCGACAGACCACCGATGCCGGCGCCGACGATGAGCGCCGTGCGCGTCATGGAGTCAGCCTCTCACACAACATGCGTTCGGAAGCCATCGTCACGTTAGCCAATGCTCCTACCAACGAGCGTCCCGTACGTCTGGACCCTAGGAACAGAGATCGCCAGAATGCTCACGAAACGATACCTTACGAGCGCCAAGAACCTGCCTGCGATCATGGCCAAGATCTCCTCAATGATGGCGGTGTACGCACTCGATTTGGACATGGCGAGAACAGCCACTCACGACCCAGCGCATCAGCCAGGCCAGCGGAGCCGCACGACCTCTTCCCGGAGCTGCTGTTTGCTGGCGGTGGCGATTCGCGTCCGGAACAGGTCGATGGCGGTCAGTTCATAGCCGAGGCGCTGGGCGAGCTCGCCGAGGATCTGGCCGGTCCGGATCATCACTCGCAGGTACGAGGCCTGGTCGCCGACGACGTAGGCGAGCCTCGCCCCCGGGCGCAGCCGGCTCCGGAGCCCGGCCAGGTGGCGGACCATGCCCCCGAAGTACAGCTTGGTGACCCGCGCGTACTGTCTTTCGAACCCGGACGTCTTGCCCTGCTCGATCCGGCGCTGCTCGATACGCCGGGCGATGCGCTGAATGCCCTCATGCTCCGCGACGAGAGTGTCGTCGGCGTCCGCCTTGTAGACGCTGCGGGTGTTGGAGCGCACGAGTCCCTGTTTCAGTCCGCGCAACTCCTGCTTGCTCCGGATGAAGCCGAGCAGGACGCTCTCGAGTCGCGTGGTCCGCGTGTAGTCCTTCTCGTTGGGATACGGCGGAGACGTGATCACCGCGTCGATCGACGAGGGCTCCAGGAGTTCCTCCGCCTCGCGCGAGTCCGCCAGGTGCACCGTGGCCTCGGTTCCGGCCTGCGCCCGTAGCGTCCCGAGGTCGTCAACCATCCTTCGGACCCGCTCCAGCCACGGACCGACGACCGGCGCGTCTTCCTGGACTTTCCCGACGCCGACCTCCGGACCGAAGTGCAGGTTACCGATTTCCGATACCAGCGCTGCCGCGAGGGCGAGCCGCTCGTGCGCGTAGACGGTGTCGTCGCGATGCCGCTCCAGCATGTCGAGCAGCACCAGCGTCTTGTGGAGGGGCAGCGGACTGATCGAGTTCTTGAGCAGGAGACCGAGACGATCGGGAGGCAAGGACCGGAGCGCGGCAGTTCGTTGCCCACCCGTCTGGAACAGGGGAGCCACCCCGAGGTCGTCGATGCCCTCGCTCTGGAGACTCTTCCGTGTTCGCCGGGCGACCTCCCTGGCGTGGGAGACGAGCGCCTCGGGGTCGATGCTCCAATCCACCTTGGCGCGACTCGCGAAGCCGGCCATCGGATTGCGCTCGATCCCGACGCTCGGAATGCCCAGCTTCTTGCACTCGACCAGCGTGGTGCCGGTGCCGCAGAACGGATCGAGAACCCGTTGCGTCGCATCCACCCGGAACGTGTCGAGGTAGTCGCGCACCAAGTGCGACGGGAAAGAGAGGACGAAGCGGTACCAGTCGTGAACGGCGCGGTCTTCAGGCCGCAGCCGGTTCAACTCCGGAGCGGCCTTGCTTCTGGCACGAGTCGCAGCGGCGGTGGTCACAACGCCCGCGCGTCACTCGTCGGCGCCGAGCTCGCGCAGCCGCGCGGCGATTTCCGGCTGCGTGGATCGCAGGCCGTTGCTGCCGAGGACCGGCAGGCTGGTCTCGGCCAGGACCAGCGGCGTCTGTCCGCGGTCGTTCGGCACGTCGAGGTCGGCGCCGTACGCGGCGAGCAGATCGACGACCGACCGGAAGCCGGTGCGCACCGCGTCATGGAGCGCGGTGTTGCCCCGGTCGTCGGACTGGTTGATGTCGACCCTGAGGTCCAGAATGATGCGGGCGAGATCCAGGGTCAACTCCTCCTGGTCGATGCGATCCATGGGATTCGGCGCGTCCACGCGGTTGCGCCGATCCTCCTGCGAGATCTGCCCCACCCCCATGGCCGCCTTCAGCGAGGACCACCGGTTGGCGGGTGACACGTGCGGGTCGGCCCCCCGTTCGGCCAACATGCGGAGGATCTCCGGCTCGCCGTAGCGCGCCGCCAGCCAGAAGGCGTTCGCGCCGACCGCCTGGTGGCGGATGCTGAAGTCGGCGCTGAACCGCCGGCCGGGCGTGCCGCGCTCGACCACCGCGTCCACGTCGGCGCCGCGCTCCAGAAGCGTCGCGGCCAGCTCGACCTGGCCGCGCAACGTGGCTGCGTGCAGCGCCGTGTAGCCGGCGTCCGCCGCGTTCGGATCGGCGCCCTGCTCGAGCAGGTAGATGCCGAGGGGTCCGTGGCCGCTGTGGGCGGCTATGACGAGGGCGCTGGTGCCGGCCGCCGCGACGTCGTTGACGTCCGCTCCGGCTTCGACCAGCACGCGCGCCGTCTCGACGTCGCCGTTGCGGGCCGCGAAGAGCAGCGCGGTGGAGCCCCCGTGGTTCTTGCGGAAGTTGCCGCTCGTATTGGTGTTGCCGGCGGTGTTCTCGAGCTGGTCCCAGACCCGCGTGCGGGCGTGCACGTTCGCGCCGCGCGCGGCCAGCAGGCGCACGATGTCGGCGTGCTGCTGGGCCGCCGCCCACATCAGGGCCGTCTGGTGGCGTTCGTACTCCACCGCGTTCACGGCGGCGCCACGGTCAACGAGCATCTCGACGACCCGCAGGTTGCCGCTCCGGGCGGCGCTCATCAGGGGGGTCTCGCCCATCCGGAGGGTGACGTTCGGGTTGGCGCCGGCCTCGAGCAGCATCCCAACGACGGGGCCGCTGCCGTGCCCCGCGGCCAGCCACAGCGGAGTGGCGCCGAGCGCGTTGGCGGCGTTGACGTCCGCGCCCGCCTCTATCAGCAGCGCCGCTGCCTCGGTTTCGCCCCGGTGCGCGGCCCAATGCAGCGCGGTCGCACCGTCGCCCTGGGGAGCGTCGGGATCGGCATCCGCCGCGAGCAGGGCACGCGTTTCGGCAAGATCGCCCGCCCGGACCGCCGCGATGAGATCCGGCTCGGCCAGCGCGTGCGCGAACGTCGCCGTCGCGAGCAGGAAGGCCGCCGCGACCACGGGCATCAAGCGTTCCGTCAAGAGACTTTGGGACATGGGCCAATGCTACCGCAGTCGAACCGCCGATTGCACCACCGGCCGGCGCGTCGGGACGTGTGCGAATCCGCCGGACCGCCGGCCCCCCGGGCCGCGCCGACGAGTAGCGGCGCGTCTGCAATCAGAACGAGACGGTCGCGGTCATCGAAATCGTCCGCGGCGCGCCGAGCCAGGCGGCGTTCTCGGTGATGGCCGACAGATACGCCTTGTCGAACAGGTTGTTCGCCACGATCGAGAACTCCGTCGACCGCAGTAGCTCGCTCAACGCTTCGCCCGAGAAGCTGAGGTAGGCATCCACCAGCCAGTAGTCGTCCGCGTACCAGTCGGACCGCAGGCTGACGCGCCGTGACGACGTGTACTTGGCGGTCAGCCCCATGCCGAGGGGGCCGGTCCGATCGAGCGAGACGACCCACAGCCGATCCGGCACGCCGGTGACATCCGTGCCCGCCACGATGCCCTGGCTCGCGTCGACCAGCGGATCGCCGCTGCCGAGGTACTCCGAGGCGTTGAACGTGTAGGCCGTGTAGAACGAGGTGCCGCGCGGCATCTGGACCGTCGCCGACAGTTCGACCCCGCTCGTGTCGATGCCGCCCGCATTGAAGTACGCGCCGCCGCCCGGGATGAGGTAGTTGGGACCGGCCGCCGTCTGCGGGCCGAGGTAGAAGATCCGGTTCTCGAAATCGATCGTGTACCACGTGGCTCCCAGCGCGAGCCGATCCCCCGAGTACTGCAGCCCGACATCGATATTCGAGGCAGTCTCGGGCTCGAGCATATCCAGGCTCCGGCCCGGCACTTCAAGCAGCGTGGCGCTGATTGCCTTGAAATTCTCGGCATAGCCCGCGAACAGGTCCAGACCCTCGACCGGCGTCTCGTAGGTCACGCCGCCCGAGAAGAGCAGGTCGGAATCCGAATCGACCTCCAGATTCGGATCGATGTTGAACAGATCCTCGCGCGACACGCCGACCAGGTACTGCTTGACGCCGCCGCTCAGGGCGAACGGCCCGGCGAAGATCGTCTCCTCCACGTACCACTTGAAGACGTGCTGCGGGAACTGCCAGTCGTACTGCTGCCAGTAGGGCTGCTCGTTCCAGTTGAAGCTGAGCGTCGGGTCCAGAATCTGGTGCCAGTCCCGGCCCAGATCCCGCCGCGTGTTCTCGTACCAGATGCCGGCGCGCAAGGCGCTGCCCGCGGCCCCGACGGTGGCGAACCACTCCTCGTCGAGCGTGACCCCGACGCGGTCCTTGCCATAGTGGCTGTGGCGGTACGACTGCACCGCGGTGGCGCCCGGGTGGCACGCCGGGTCGACGGCCGGGCCGCCCGAGCCGTAGTAGTTGAAGATGTAGGACGACGTGCACCCGGCCATCGGTCCGACGGCGGCGCCGTCGGGGCTCACAAAGCGGATCAGACCGAGTTGCGAGCCGCCCTGGACGGGCGTCCCGCCCATCAACTCCGATTCCGGGCCGCCGCCGTCGTCGGTGACGTCGGCGATAAAGGGAGGCAGCCAGTCGCCGCGGCCCCGGTTGCGGTGGAAATAGCCACCCAGGCTCAGCGAGGTCACGTCGCTGAACGACCAGTCCGCCTTCAGGTAGCCGAACGTGTTGTTCCGCCGCGTCTGCCAGCCCGGCCGGTAGAACTGGTTCAGGTACGGCACGCCGGGCCACTCGCCGACCAGGCGGTCCCAGCGCGGGTTGGCCCGGAAGTCGGCCTCGCTGTAGAGCCGCTGGTAAACGTCCTCGTGAATGCTGTCGTACGATACGTAGCTGGTGAGGTCAAGGCGTCCGTGCGACGACACGAGCTTGGCCGCGACGTGCTCCCGCTCGTTCCGCGCGGAACCTTCGATCCAGTCGGTCGCCTCCTGGCGGACTGCGGCGATCCACGCCCGCGTGTCGCGGCCGAACAGCGGTCCGGTGTCGATCCGCATCGCGAACCGCTGGCCGTCGTTCTCGCCGAGCGTGGACGACGCGGTGTAGGTCCGCTCCGCTGCCGGATCGTCCGTCATGTACTCGAACGTGCCGCCCAGCGCCTCGACCGACCGGGAGGCGATGTCGGCCGTGCCCTGCGAAACCTCGACGCCGCCGAGGTTCATCGGGTCGATGAAGCGGTTCGCCTTGGCGCCGCCCCAGTAGTCCGACGTGCCGTTCGGGAAACCATCGATGGTTGTCCCGATCTGTACTTCGGTGAGGGTTACCTGAAAGCCGCGCATGGCGACGTTGCTCGACCAGTCGTCGAAGCCGTACGCGTCGCCCTCCTGGACGGACACCCCGGGGAGGTTGTCCACCACCGACGTCACGGCGGTGATGTTCGACTGCTGCATCATCATCGGCTCGGCGACGACGCTGCGCGCGAAGATGCGCGGCTCCTCGGCGACGACGCTGACCGTCTCGAGCAGCCGCTCGATCTCCAGCACGAGTTGGACCGTCGCGGTGGCGTCGGCCTCCACGGTGACTGCGATCTCGGACGTGGCGAAACCGGTCAACCCGGCCGTGACGATGTACTCGCCCGCAGGCAGCGCTGCGAAGACGAACGTCCCGGTCGCATCGGTCACGCTCTCGCGCGGCCCTGTCTCGCCCGTTGCCGTCACCACGACGCCGGGCAACGCGCCGCCCGCCGCGTCGGCCACAGTGCCCTCGATGGCGCCGGCGGGCTGGGCGGACGCCAGCGACGGCAGGAGCGCCATCGTGGCCGCGGCGACGAACCGATGGATCGCATTTCCGGTCATGTAGAGGTAGATTGACACGCGATCCGCCATCGGACAAGCTATACGGACGTACCCGTCAACCAGCGGTCGGAGGGAGCCGACGGACGATGTCTCACGCTCGCGTGCCGTCGTTGTCTGCGTTCGTAGTTGCGGCCGCGTTTGCGGCGCTGTTTCCCCTGTCGGCGTCCGCCGGCGAGGCCGGCGCGCAGGCGGGGTCACCCGGTGAGGGCGAGGCTCTGCTGCAGCAGACCATCGGCCGGTACTGCGCCACTTGCCACAACGACCGGCTGCAGACCGCCGGGCTCGTCCTGACCAGCCTCGATCTCTCGGAGGTCGGCGCCCACGCCGAGACGTGGGAAAAGGTCATAACCAAGCTCCGGACGCGGACGATGCCGCCGGTCGGCCGGCCGCGCCCCGCCACGGATACCTACGACACGCTGGCCGGCTGGCTCGAGAACGAGATCGACCGGTTTGCCGCCGCGGGGCCGAATCCGGGACGCACCGAGGCGTTCCACCGCCTGAACCGCGCCGAGTACGGCAACGCCATCCGCGATCTGCTGGCGCTCGACGTCGATGTGGCCGAGCTGCTGCCGGCCGACGACTTCGACGAGTACGGCTTCGACAACATGGCGGACATCCTGACCGTCTCGCCCGCCCTGATGGAGCGTTATCTCTCGGCGGCGCGCAAGATTGGCCGCCTGGCGGTGGGCGAGACGCCGCTCGGACCGGCCACCGATACCTACGACGTGCCGATTCTCCTGATGCAGGACGACCGGATGGGCGACGACGTGCCGTTCGGCTCGCGGGGCGGCATCGGCATCCGCCACTACTTTCCGGTCGACGGCGAGTACGACGTCGAGATCCGGCTGCACCGCAACTACGTGAACTACGTGCGCGGCATGGGCTCGCGCCACGAGCTGGAGGTCCGGCTGGACGGCGTGCTGGTGCGCTCGTTCGTCTTCGGCGGCGAGGAGCCCGAGGGGATCCAGGCGCCGGCCAGCTACGGCGGGAACCAGTTCGGCGACCCGGAGTGGGAAGAGTACATGCTCTACGCCGACGCCAACATGCGCGCCCGCTTCCAGGCGACGGCAGGGCCGCACGTGGTCAGCGTGGCGTTCGTCCGCCGGTTCACCGAGCCGGAAGGGGTGCTGCAGCCGCGCCAGAGCATCTTCGCGGTGGCCGTCAACGAGATGCGCGACGGCAACGCCGCGGTCGAGCACGTGGCGGTAGGCGGGCCGTACAGCAGCACGGGACCGGGCGACACCCCGGCGCGGCAGGCGCTGTTTACCTGCCGGCCGGCCAGCGACGCGACGGCGGACGAGGAGGCCTGTGCCCAGGAAATCTTGTCGTCGCTGGCGCGCCGCGCCTACCGCCGGACGCTGGAGGCGGATGACGTCGCGACCCTGATGGACTTCTACCGGGCGGGGCGCGACGGCGGCAGCTTCGACTCGGGCATCCAGCTCGCCCTGGAGCGCGTGCTCATTTCGCCGGACTTCCTCTTCCGGGTCGAGCGCGATCCGATCGACGTTCGGCCGGATACCTCCTACGCGCTGAACGACACCGAGCTGGCGTCGCGGCTGTCGTACTTCCTCTGGTCGAGCGGCCCGGACGACGAGCTGCTCGCCCTCGCCGAGCAGGGCCGGCTCGGCGACCCGGAGGTCCTGGCGCAGCAGGCGCGGCGGATGCTGGCAGACCCGCGCTCGAAGGAGCTCGTCCGCAACTTCGCCGGCCAGTGGCTCTACCTGCGCAACCTGCGCGGCGTGGTGCCGGACGCGGTGGTGTTTCCCGAGTTCGACGAGAACCTGCGCGACGCGTTCCTGGAAGAGACGGAGCTGTTCGTCGAGAGCCTCATCCGCGAGGACCGGAGCGTCCTCGACCTGCTGGGCGCCGACTACACCTACGTCAACGAGCGGCTCGCCGAGCACTATGGCCTCCCGAACGTCTACGGCAGCCAGTTCCGGCGCGTGACGCTGCCCGCGCAAGTGGCCGAGCGCCGCGGGGGCATCTTCGGCCATGGCAGCCTGCTGACCGTGACCTCGTACCCCAACCGGACGTCGCCGGTGCTGCGCGGCAAGTGGGTGCTGGCGAACATCCTCGGGACGCCGCCGCCGCCGCCGCCCGCCGACGTGCCGGATCTGCCCGACCGGGGCGAGGACGGCCGCGCCGCCACGGTGCGGGACCGCCTGCAGCGGCACCGCGAGAGCCCCGCCTGCTCGGTCTGCCATGCGCCGATGGACCCGCTCGGACTGGCCCTGGAGAACTACGACGCGGTGGGCAAGTGGCGCGAGACCGGCGAGGCGAACCTGCCGATCGACGCGTCCGGCAACCTGCCCGACGGCACCGCGTTCGAGGGCCCGACCGGCCTGCGCACGCTGCTCCTCGAGCGGCGCGAACAGTTCATGGGCACCTTTACGGAGAAGCTCCTCGCGTATGCGCTCGGGCGGGGACCGGAGTACTACGACCGTCCCACCGTGCGCGCCATCACCCGTGCGGCCGCCTCGGACAACTACCGCTGGTCGTCAATCATCACCGGAATCGTGCAGAGCACGCCGTTCCGCATGCGGAGGTCAGAATCATGATCATCACCAGGAAGGCGATTCCCCGCCGTACCGTGCTGCGCGGCCTGGGCGCCTCGCTCGCACTGCCGTTGCTCGACGGCATGGTCCCGGCGGCCGCGGCGATGCGCAACACCGCGGCAGCCCCGATCAAGCGCTACGGCGTCGTCTACGTCCCGAACGGGATGATGATGAACCACTGGACGCCGAGGACCGAGGGCGTCGGATTCGAGTTCCCGACGGTCATGAAGCCGCTGGAGCCGTTCCGCCCCTACGTCCAGGTCCTGTCGGGCATGCACGGGGTGGACAGCGAGGGGCCGCACGCCCGCTCGTCGACGCGCTTCCTGACCGGTGTGCCGTCGAAGCCGGACAACGGCTCGGACCTGCTGGCCGCCGTCTCGGCGGACCAGATTGCCGGGCGCGTCCTCGGGCGGCAGACGCAGCTCGCCACCCTGGAGATGGCGATCGACGGGCGCGACTTCGCCGGATCGTGCGACGACGGCTTCAGTTGCGCCTACACGAACACGATCGCGTGGGCCAACGATACGACGCCGCTGCCGATGGAGAACAACCCGCGCGTCGTCTTCGAGCGGCTGTTCGGCGACACCGGCAGCACCGACCCGGCCGTCCGCCGGGCGCGACTCCGCAAGGACGCCAGCCTCCTCGACTCGGTGACCGAGCGGGCCGGCGACCTCGCGCGCCAGATCGGACCGCGCGACCGCGCCAAGCTGGGGCAGTATCTCGACGCCGTCCGCGACGTCGAGCGCCGGATCCAGATGGCCGAGTCGCAGAGCGACCGCGAGCTGCCGGTGGTCGATCAGCCGGCGGGAGTCCCGGGGACCCTGGGCGAGCATGCCAAGCTGATGTTCGACCTGCAGGCACTGGCCTTCGAGACCGACCTGACCCGCGTGACCACCTTCATGATGGGGCGCGAGATCACCGGGCGGACGTACGCCGAGATCGGCGTGCCCGACGCGCACCACCCGATCTCGCACCACCAGCGCGACCCTGCCAAGCTGGCGAAGCTGACCAAGATCAACCAGTACCACGTGCAGCTCTTCTCGCAGTTCCTCGAGCGGCTGGGCTCGACGCCGGACGGCGACGGGACGCTGCTGGATCATTCGATGATCGTCTACGGGGCCGGCATGGCCGACAGCAACTCCCACGCCTCGCAGAACCTGCCGATCCTGCTGGCGGGCGGAGGAGCCGGGACGGGCGGACGCCACATCAAGTACCCGGAGAACACCCCGCTGGCCAACCTGCACGTCACCCTGCTCGACAAGCTGGGCGTGCCGGTCGAGTCGCTCGGCCACGCCACCGGGAAGCTGCGGCTCGATCCGCGGTCGGCGGTCTAGGCGACGAACGACCGCTGGCGATTTCAGGGCCGGTGTTCCTCGCGAGCACCGGCCCTTCGTGCGTAGATGCCATGACGGCGCGCGCCCTGATGATCCAGGGGACCGGCTCCAGCGTCGGCAAGTCCCTCATCGTCGCGGGACTGTGCCGGCTCGCCAGGCAGAGCGGCATCCGCGTCGCGCCGTTCAAGCCGCAGAACATGTCCAACAACGCCGCCGTCTGCGTCGATGGCGGCGAGATCGGACGCGCGCAGGCGCTGCAGGCCCGAGCCGCGGGACTGGAGCCGCGGCACGACTTCAACCCGGTCCTCCTGAAGCCGCAGACCGATCACGGCGCGCAGGTCGTCGTGCAGGGACGCGTCCTGGGCGCCTTTGACGCGAAGGAATACCAGGCCGTGCGCGGCCGGATCCGGGCGTCCGTCCTCGAGAGCTTCCAACGCCTGGCGGCGGACTACGAACTCATTCTGGTCGAGGGGGCCGGCAGTCCGGCGGAAGTGAACCTGCGGCGGAACGACCTCGCCAACATGGGTTTTGCGCGGGTTGCCGGGGTGCCTGTCTGCCTTGTGGGCGACATCGATCGCGGCGGCGTGATCGCTTCGCTGGTAGGCACGCAGGTCGTACTGGATCCAGAGGACGCCGCCCTGATCGTCGGATTCGTGGTGAACAGGTTCCGGGGCGATCCGGCGTTGTTCGCCGACGGCCTGGCGTTTGTCGAGCGCCGCACCGGGTGGCGGTGCTTCGGCCTCGTCCACTGGCTGCCCGCCGCCGGACACCTGCCGTCCGAGGACGCCGCTTCGATGCCGCGAGACAGCGGTCCCGACGCTACCGACGGTCCGGGACTCGGGGAGGAGCGGCCGACAGCGCCCGCCGATGGCGCGCCCGCAGTCCGCCACGACGGCACCGCGAGCGCCTTGCGCGTCGTCGCGCCAGTACTGTCGCGCATGGCCAACTTCGACGACGCCGATCCCTTGCGTCTCGACCCCGGCGTCGATTTCGCGTTCGTCCCGCCGGGCCGCCCGCTACCGCGCGCCGCGGACGTCGTGGTGCTGTTTGGCACGAAGTCGACGGTCGGCGAGCTCGCGTTCCTGCGGGCCCAAGGCTGGGATCACGACATCATCGCGCATGCCCGCGGCGGCGGACGCGTGCTGGGCGTGTGCGGCGGCTACCAGATGCTCGGCCGCCTCGTTCGCGACCCGGCGGGCGTGGACGGCCCGGCAGGCGCGGCCGACGGACTCGGGCTGCTGAATGTCGAGACGACGATGTCTGGAGAGAAGACCGTGCGCCGGGCGCGGGGACACTGCGCGCTGAGCGCGGAGCCCGTGACCGGATACGAGATCCACATCGGCGAGACGAGCGGCCCGGATCGGGCCCGTCCGATGCTGCACCTCGACACCGGCAGCGAAGGCGCGCGCAACGAGAGCGGCCTGGTGGAAGGCACCTGTCTACACGGCCTGTGGGCCAACGACGCCTGGCGCCGCTCGTGGCTGGCACGGATCGGGGCGGCGACTGATTGGTCCTGGAGCTACGACGTCACGACCGACCGCGCGCTGGACGAAATTGCCACCGACCTCTCCACGATGCTGGACATAGAGGCGTTGTTGACCGCGGCACGTACTCCCTCGCTGTGACGGCAGGCGCCTGGTCTCACCGCTCCGCCACGGATGCGCCGGGACGTGCGAGCAACTGCACCACCGTATCCAGGCGCTGGTTCAGGGTATCCATGCGGCCACCCAGCTCCGCCCGCGTGGCGTCGATACGCTGACCCAGCTCCTGCACGGCCGAGCTCACGCGCTGGTCAAGGGCATCGATGCGGCCACCCAGCTCCGCCCGCGTGGCGTCGATACGCTGATTGAGCTCTTCTCGCGTCGTGTCGATGCGTTGACCGAACTCTTCCCGTGTGTCATCGATGCGTTTGCCCAGCTCCGCTTGCGTCGCGTCGATGCGTTTGCCCAGCTCCGCTTGCGTGACGTCGATGCGCTTGGCCAGCTCCGCATGCCCAGTATCGTTCCGCCCCTCGTAGCTGGCATGGATGCGCCAGACGCCAAGCAGGACGCCGGCTCCGGTCAACACGACCGATAGGATCTCCGGGTTCATCGTCAGCCCTCCACCTCACGCAGGGGGCAGCGTCGGGACAACGGCACCTGAGCACGCCCGGTGCGCAACATGGGGGTTCTTCGGGATCGGGCGACAGAATCGCCGCTGGTCCAGCATAGCGCAGAACCGTGCCGTCCGGAAGACGTGACCGCAGGGTGGCGCATTGCGCGCCCGCGACTCCCGACCACGACCCGCAAGGTCGCTACTTCAGTGCCGCGAGCTCCTCGGCCGTCACCGGTTCGGACGGCCCATGAAGGATGGCGTTGAAGAGCAGCTTGAACGTCCCCCGGGTCTGGGTGCGAAACGCGATCTGGCTGCCCATGGTGACCGCGGTGCCGCGGCCCACCTCGAAGGCGACGACGTTCGCCCGCTCGCGCAGGAACTCGTCGCCGAGCAGCCAGCCGCTCGCCACCATGTCGTCATCGTCGGGGTAGCGCGAGACCACCTCCGCCGCAACGTCGAAGCTGGGCAGGAGCTGGTAGGCCTGGTCGAAGCGGAAAAAGACCGGCCAGCTCTCGGACATGCCATAGCCGACCGGATGCCGCGGGTTGTACTCCTGCTTGAGCAGCGTGCCGGGCGAGTAGAAGAGCGACGTGGGATTGACGACCCGGCTGCGCAGGGTCCGGGATAGCTCCGCCGGGCTCCGGAAGACGTCCCGCAGCCGCCGCTCGGCCTCGCCGACCGTGATCCGCGTCGGCCGGCGTCCGCCGCCGGCCCGCGCCGGCACCCCGCGCGCCGGGAGCACCGGTTCGATGGGCAGGTCGAGGAGCTGCCGGGCGGTGGCGACGGCCGAGCCGAGAGCGACGAGCGTGCCGCCGTCTTCCTTCACCCACCGGCGCAGTTTCCGCCAGCCCGATTGCCCCACCCCGTACGCCCAGCGCCAGGATTCGTCGTGCCGGTCCGGACTCAACCCCTGGATAATCCGCGTGCGGCTGGTGCCCGACGGAAGCACGATGACGTCGTACTTGTCGGAAAGGTCGCCTTCGAAATCGAGGGACGAAATCACCGCATGATTGATCTCGTACTGCTCGAGCAGCCACATCATCCAGCCGCCCGGCATGTTGTTGGCGGCACGCCAGAGTCCTACGCGCGTCGGTCGGCGGAGACGGTGCCCGTCCACTCCCGGTGCAGCGTCCACGGCCCTCACGACGAGACCGGTCTCGTCCGCCAGCCGTTCGAGAATCCGCTCGGCGTCGCCGGTCGGTGGCACCAGCCAGGTCCCGGCAGCATGGTCGCGGCCCCCCGATTCGAATCGCTCGGCTGCTCGATAGACCGGCACCCCGGCCGCCTGCAGCCGCGCTGCGGCCAGAAAGCCGGCGTTCGACGACGGCGGGCATCGCATAGCCCCAGGCCGGCCGGTCCGGTAGCGGCGTCCGCCGCGGCTCGATCGGTCGCAGCAGCGCCAGGTCGGCGTCCACCGGCTCGTCGACCCGTCCACGTCGACGCCCATCAACATGCCGAGCGTGTGCCCGGTGACGTCGTAGGGCGGAATGGGCGGACCGCCGGGGTAGTAGCGCAGGTCGGGATAGACCTGCCTTCTCCAGCATGGTCTTGGCGAACGCGCCGTACGGCTGGGCGAGCTGGATCACCCACGACCCCGCCGGGTAGTTGGCGCCGCCGGCGCGGAACGGCGCCCGCGACCGGTGGATCTCGACCTCGCCGAAGTGCAGGATATCCAGCAGCTCGTAGGTGGCGAAAGGGTCCCGCTGAACCGCCGGCACGACGAACGCGTAGGGCGCCTCGTCGCGGTCGACCCAGTCGCGATGGACGCGGTGGAAGTTCTCCATCCAGCGCGTGCGGTACTTCGCCATGTTCTCCAGCGCGGCGAAGGTGGCGATCTCCCCGTACTCCACGATGTCGCCGAGGCGCCAGACGGACGAGTCGTACGGCACGGGGAAGTTCGTCCGCACCTGCTGCCGGCCCAGCGGCCGGCTGGGCCCGCTCGGATTGATGTAGGGGTCGGCGAGGTTGGCGCTGGCGATCTCGGTCAGGATGCGCGGCTGCCCGTGGTAGACCATGTACTGGCGCGCCGGAGTCCACAGATCGTACAGGTCGCTGGAGATGATCCCCTGCTTGCCGTTGGCGACGAGCGCCGACGCCATCGCCCGCCCGATCTGCGCCTGCCCCTCCAGCAGGAGCGGATGGATGTTCGGATCGTGCGGGTCCTTGTACGGCGGCACGAACATGCGCGCGCCGCGGGGTCCCATCTGGTGCATGTCGTGGGTGATCTGCGGCTTGTACTCGCGGTGGATGTCGATGGCGAGCCGGGTCTCCTTCTGCGTGAACATGAACCAGTCGCGGTTGTCGTCGTGACCGGTATAGCGCTGGTAAAGGTCCGGATAGACCCGGTTGAGCCCGGTGTTCTCGGTGGCGTACCAATGGTCGGTGACGAGGATCTGGCCGTCCGGGTTCTGCGACGGCACCAGCAGCACGACAGTGTTGTCGAGAATCTCGCGAATCTGTGGCGACTCCTCGGTCGCCAGCCGATGGGCGATGTTGATGATCGTCTGCCCGGTGCCCACCTCGGTCGAATGGATCGCGGCGTACAGGAAATAGAACGGGACGCCCTCCCGCGCCAGCGCCTGGGCCTGCTCGTCTGGCAGCCCCCGCGGGTCGGCCAGCCGGTGGTTGATATCGATCAGCCGCTCGAGGCGACCCAGGTTTTCCCGGGAGCTGAACTTGGCCAGCACGTACGGGTTGCCGTCGGTCGTCGTCCCGCGGTGCTCGTACTCGACCCGATCCGTACGATCCGCCAGAAGCTGCAGGTACTGGAGCACGCGCGGATACCGCGCGAGCTCGCCGTCGGTCCCAATCTCGAAACCGAAATACTGCGCAGGCGTCGGCACGGCCTGTGCGCCGGCCGTGGCGGGAAGGACGAAGAGCAGCGCGACGACCGCGAGCAGGCGGATTGGCATCTTGCGCTTTCCTGCTGTGGAATTCCGTCGACGGATGAGCAAGGCAGGATACCATGCAGGGAGCCGGCGTCCGTGTGAGGGGCCGATATCGCGATGGCCGGCGCGACGCTGGGCGGCGAGAGGTTCCTCGGCGGGGAGGAGACCGATTCCAATGAAGCGCAACCAGTGGCGGGCGGCCGGTGTCGCCGCCTTCATCGGGTACGTCGCCGCCGCATGGCTCGCGGCCCCGGTCCAGGCCCAGGACGGGCGCGCGGCGCGGCACCGCATGCCGGCCGAGTTCATGAGCTACCTCGGCGCCGACTGGCTCGAGCGGCCCGAGCGCGTCGAGCAGGAGCAACCCGAGCGCGTCCTCGACACGATGGGCCTGCGCCCGGGCGACGTCGTCGCCGACGTGGGGTGCGGCTCAGGCTACTACGCGCGGCGCATAGCGCGGCGCGTGAAACCCGGCGGCACCGTGTACTGCCAGGACATCCAGCCCGAGATGCTCGACATCATGCGGCAGCGGGCGGCGGACGAGGGGGTGACCGGCATCGAGGCGGTGCTGGGCACGCCGACCGACCCCAGGCTGCCCGCCGGCGCCGTCGACTGGGTCATCATCGCCGACGTCTACCACGAGATGTCCGATCCCGAACCGATGCTCGCCGGCATCCGGCGCGCCCTCTCCCCCGGCGGCCGGGTGGCGCTGGTGGAGTACCGCGTGGAGGACGGCACCGGCGACCAGCTCAAGGCGGACCACACGATGTCGGTGCGGCAGGTCCTGATGGAGTGGCAGGCGGCCGGCTTCGAGCTCGTCGCGCTGCACGATTTCCTGCCCAGCCAGCACTTGTTCTTCTTCCGGGCCGCCGGTAGGGGGACACAGGGCGGTGCTGCCCCGGCAAGCGCGGCGGCACACGTCGCTGCCGCCGGAAGCGACGCGGGAAGCGGCGCCGTGCTGGCCGACCACGACCTGCTCGACGCCATGGAAGCCGGGCTCGTGGAGGTCGAGGCCCTCGGCGCCGGCGCGGAAGCCGTGACCTTGCGGGTTCGCCGCACGGGTAACGATCCCATCGTCATCACGTCGCCGGTCGCCACCTACTTCGATGCCGAGGACGCACGCGACATGATTGCCCGCCGCGACGGCTGGCTGGTGCTCGGCGATGACGGGTGGCACGATTGGACGCTCCGTGCGGTCGGCCGGCAGCGCGACCTGGATCCTCCCGGCCCTGGCGACGGGCTCGCGGTCCGGCCGCCGTCGACCGCGCCGGCCATCGAGGATCTGCTGCTTGAGATCCAGGCGGGCACGTACACCGTCTCGAACTCGCCCACCCTCTACCCGCCGCGCACGCCAGTGATGGAGCAGGCCGCGGTCTGGATCGTCGATGGCGATGCCGACTACGCGGAGATGGCGCCGCACATCGCCGGACCGATGCTGCCGGCGCAGTACGCCGCCGCCTTTGCCCTGGTCTTCGTCGACCGGGCTGGCGTCGACGTCACCCGGCGTCGCGTGTGGGCGGACCGGGAAGCGGTGTTCGGCCGGCTGCGCGACCAGGGCCTGCGCATCTGGTACTGGCTGAAGACCGGCAGCCGCTAGTTCAACCTGCGCGAGCTGCGTCGAGTACTGCGAACCCGCATGGCTGCGCCGCAGCCTGTCGTCGAAGCGGCGGAATCGCTCTTGCGCGAGCAGGTCGTGTCTTCGACAACGTGTCGGCAGGTGGTCCGCGCGGCAATCCTCACAGCACCGTCGTCAGCTTCAGGAACAGCGTGTGCCCCTGGTCGGAGCGCTGGCCGAACTCCGCGGTGCCGCGCTGGTAGGCGACCTGGATGGTCCCGAACGGCGGGCGATAGCGGTAGACGAACACTGCCTGCACGTTGCGGCGGTCGATGGCCGAGTTGGTCTGCAGGAACACGCGCAGGAACAGGTCGGGCGTGAAGAAACGATTGGCGCGGACGACATGTATCCAGGTGCCGCCGCCACCCGGATCCGGGTTCAGAGTCAGCCGCTGCAATTCGTATTCGGTGGATGTCCGGTCGGTGAGCTTGTACTGCGCGACCACGCTCGCGAGCACGAAGTCCGCGTCGAAGTTGTGACCGGTCGCGACGCCGCCGCGAAAGGACTGGTACGACCGCGTGTTGTAGCCGATCTCGACACCGGTCTGCCGGTTTCGGAAGTCCCGCTCGAAACGCTTGAATTCCTCGGTGTGCCGCGCCGTCGCGGTCCAGCGGTTGCGGAAATCGACGGCCAGCGACTCGTCCACCTGCCAGCTCCGAAGGATCCCCGTCTGCCCCCAGTAGACGTCGTAGGCGGAGTCGTACTGGATGCGCTCGACCGGCCCCGCCGGCAGCCACACGGTCTTGTTGACGGCCGCGTCGACTTCGCGCCGGTCGTCGTCGACGATGAAGCCGATCGCGTTGACGTTGTCGGCGAGGCGGTCGCCCAGGTGCGTGTAGCCGACATGAAAGTGGGCCGTGGCCGAGTCGTACGACGGGCGCACGGAGAACGCGGTCGTCCCCTCGGAGTGCCGGCCGTAGCTGTGAACGAACTGGCCGGTCAGGCCCCAGTTCTCCGTGAAGTACAGGCTGGCGTCGCCGCCGATCGAGCCCTGGTTGCGGCCCTCCAGCGTGCGGTTGGCGAGCAGCACCCCGACGTTCGACCGCGAGGCCACGTCCCGCTGCGCGCGGGCCACGGTATAGCCGGCGCTGCTGCCGCTCGCGAAGGGCTCGGCCCGCGTGGCCAGCAGGTGCATGGCCCACGGCCCCTGTTTGCCGAGCAGCTTGCCGCCGCCTTCGATGTCGGCGATGCGGCGCGAGTAGAAGGTCTGGATGCGCTGGCGGAAGAGCTCGCCTCCCTCCAGGAAGAACTGCCGCTTCTCGGCGAGCGACACCTCGAACCGGGTGAGGTTGACCAGCTCCTGGTCCGCTTCGATCGTAGCGAAGTCGGGATTGACCGTGCCGTACGCCGACAGTTGCGGCGTGACGGCGTAGCGCACGTCCAGTCCGATCCCGCCGATCGCCGGCTGGCGCTCCTGAGCCCGGCCCAGCGCATACGGAATGATCTGTCGGCGGCGCGACTGCTGCGGGATGTCGAGCCCGACCAGAGTGCCCGCCATCGACAGCCGCGCCCAGTAGTCGACCGGCCCGGCCCAGAACGTTCGCTCCAGCGATCGGCGCCGGCTGCGGCCGAAGTTGATGCCCCAGGTGACGTCGTCGCCCGCCCGGTACTGGATCGAGGTCAGGGGAATGGCAATCTCGGCCGACCAGCCGTAGTCCGTGCGCTGCGCCCGCGATCGCCACGGCGCATCCCACGCTCCGTCGCTGCTGCCGCCGTCCTCGGCGATGCGGCCGTCGGCCTGGGTCCCGAGCCCGTTGACCATGAAGTAGTAGCCGGACCGACGGTCGTGGAAGCTGTCGAGAAAGACCTGCACCGAGTCGTCGTTCCAGATCGGGTCGTCACGCTCGACCATTTGCGACAGCGGCGGTTCCGGGTCCCACGCCTGGAAACCCGCGTACAGGTGCTCGTCGTCGTAGAGCACGTGGACCACCGTCGGCAGCTCGGCCGGGTTGCCGCGCTGCGGCTGGAACTGCAGGAAGTTCTCGGCTCGCGCGGCGCCCTGCCATTCGCGCTCGGTGACGTGTCCGTCGATGTCGGGCGGACGCGCGGCCCGCCGGGCCGGGATGCTGAACTCGTCCGCGGCTGATGCAACCTGCGGCCCGGTCGCGACCGTAGCGAGCAGAAGCGCGATCGCCGGCGTACAGCGCGTGCGTCGGTTCCGAGAATCCACCGTCGAATGATCCCGGCACCTGTCGCCGGCGGTCAACCGGCAAGCGCCGCTCGGTGCGGCTCGCGCCTCGCCACGCGGGCGCCCCGCTGCTCTCGGTGTGACGCGGGGTTCCACCACGGACGGCTAGGGATTTCCCTAGTTTCCAGGGTCGAACGGCCCGGGCTACCGTTGAAGACGTTGGGAGGTACCGATGTCGAAGATGCTGACTTCAGCCGATCCTCCGGCGGCCCCGTCCCGTTGCTACATCTACTGGCGGGCGCCTTCCGGGTTCTGGACGCGGCGTGTCGCCGTGGAAAAGGTCGACCGGCCGTGGTGCGCGGGCATCGACGGCGTGCGGCGGCGGCAGCCCGTGGCGGGAGCCGCGCCCGTGTCCCGCACGCAGCGCCACGCGCCCGGCGGCGGGCACGCCGCCGCGTGACGCGGTCACTTCCGCATCGCGGCACTGGTTAAGCAGGGGCGGGCGGTGGACTGAAGCCCACCGGGAGAGTCACTCGCTTCGCAGCGCGGCGGCGGTGTCGATACGCACCGCTCGCCGCGCCGGCAGGTCGCAGGCCACACCACCGGCTACCAGCAGGACAAGCAGACTCACACCCAGCGTTGCGACGTCATGCGGGGCGACCCCGTTGTTCGGTAACTTTGGTTTTCGCCGGACTCGACAAATCCAAAAGTGTTCGGTAACTTTATTTCTCAGTGAACGAACACTTTACTCCGGGCCGCGGCCGCCCTCGGCGCGCAGACGTCTACCGCCAGCTCGACTTCCAGATCGTCTACAAGCGTGACCGCGCCCGCTACCTGCGTGCGCTGCGGCGCGCAGACGCCGGCGAACCAAGTCCCCTGGGAGAGATGGCGATCCTCAACAGCCTGCACCGGTTCGTCATCCCGGCCGTGGCCGGCCCGGCCCGACTCGTTCCCTTGGCCGCACTGGAGACGCCCGCCATCAAGGCGCCGGCATTGCGGGCGGCGGCGGAACGGGGCCGGCTCCGTGCCACCCGCGGACCCGACGGTCAATGGCGCAGCTCCCGCCGCGGGGTCGACGAGTACATGGCGAGCCGCTACCGGCGACGAAGCGCCCGGCAGTTTCGGCGCGAATTAGCTCAACGTCGCCTGCACGTGCGCGGTTTCTGCAGCGCAGACTCCCGACCGGTCCGCTATCAGGCCGCGGCCGGCGCCGCACGCCCGAACTTCCGGCGGTAGTACCGGGTCCAGACGACTATGGCCGGAATGCCGATGACCGTCGGCAGGATCCACGGCACGATGGCCAGCGGCCCCGCGAGTTCGTAAGCCCACACGCGTTGCGCTCCGAAGACGATGAACGCGGTGTGGAACGCGATGCCGCCCCCGAGCATCGACCCGAGGTGGCTGTAGAACCAACTCATATGCTCAGCCCCCGGGTTGCGCATCAGCCGCAGCATGCTCGATCCCGTGAAGAGACCGATGGGGCTCAGCCCCAGCAGGATGGGCGAGATGTCGGACCACACCCCCAGCGCGAACGCGATGACGGCGACGCTGCCGGCGATGGACGCCCAGGCGAGCGCCTCGTGGAGCGGAGTCCGCAACGTCTCGGGCGTCCTCCGCGTGGCCACCACCCGCATCGCCTGGCGCACCGTGGCGAACGTCACCAGCCCGAGGTAGCCGAGGAACAGACCGAAGCCGTAGAGGTCGGGCCGGTCCGCGAAGCCGATGCCCTGTACCTGGTAGGCGAGCATCCGACCCACCGACGCGGTGACCGCCGACAGCGTGACGACGTAGGCGCAGTAGGTGAAGACCCGTCCGGCCTGCACGTGCGCCCGGCCACCCTTGCGGGCGAACACCGGGATCCAGAACGCCGCGAGGCCGACGAATCCGGTGGCGACGTGGAACCCGACGAGGATGTCGAACAGCAGAGGCACGATGGTCATGACGAAACGTCCTCCCGGTGTTCCGCCCCGGCAACCGTCGCGGCACCGGCGCCCGTCGCGGCAGCGGCCCCGCGCATGGACCCGAGCCGCCGGTCGATAGCGGCCAGCGTCTCATCGCACCAGGTCACCTTCGACCCGATGGAGTGAATTCCCATGCGGAGCGCCGCGAACCGGTGGAACCCCGCGTCGCTGTAACGCTCCGGTGCATCGCCGTAGGTGGCGACCACGTCCCGTTCCACCGCCCAAAGTTGGGCGAGCCAGCGCGCCAGGTGATTCCGGAGCGCCGTCACGAACGTACGGGTCTCGTGCAGATCGCCGATCGCGTCCATGAAGTAGAGCTGGGCGAGGTAGGCGAACCGCTCCGTGCCGACCGCCGGGCCGCTCCGCAGCCATCGCAGGAGCTCTGCCCGACCCTCGTCCGTCAGCGTGTAGACGCGTCGGTTCGGCCCCTTCGGCGACGGCTCGACCCGGCTCCGGAGCATCCGTCGCTGCTCCAGGCGCTTGAGAGTCGGGTAGATCTGGCTCAGCTCGGCGGACCAGAAATGCCGCACGCTCTCGCTGAACGCGTTCTTGAGGTCGTAGCCGGTGGCCGGCTCGCGGAGCAGGCCGAGGAGGATGTGGTCGAGGCTCATGCTGCTATATAAATGCCGATATAGCAACTATATAAAGGTAGGTATAGCTTGTCAAGCGGGGTCGGCGTCCAAGCCACAATCCTCGAATCGGCTCCGATCGCCGACAGCCACCGAGGAGTGTCCGGCGCTACCGAGACGTGCAGTATGGAACCTGAGCGCGCCAACCGGGAGGTCAGGCGGAAGCTGAACGAAGCGCTCGCCGAACAGTCGAGCGCCCTCGACCCGGCAGTGCGGAAGGCCCAGGCGCGAAGCATCGACGCCGGCGACCTTCCGCGCGCACGGGACTACGGCTCCAGATGCACCTCGGCAAGCGCGATCCCCCGCTCGCCGGCGACCGCGTAGAGGAAGTAGACGCGACCGTCCTCCTCGAAGATCGCCGGGTCGCGCAACTGGTTCACCGGCACGTTGATGGCGCCGCCGCGGGACGGCTCCACGGGCAGGTCCGCGCCTTCCCACGACCGCTCCGGGCGGAGCACCTCCACCCGCTCGGTCGCCTTCCAACCCTGCCAGTCGCCGGCCAGGTCGATGCTCGCCACCCACACCCGCTCGGGCGCGTCGGCCCGCTCGGTCCAGAACACGAACAGCCGGTCGCCGCGCTTCAGCAGCGCGGAGTGCCGCATGTTCGGGTTGAACAGGCTCGGCCCTTCCTCGAAATCGGTCAGGCCGTCACGGGAGCGGTACATCACGCCCGGCATCGCCAGGGCGTACCAGTAGCCGTCATGCCGGAAGGCGCGGAAGTACGGCCGGCCGAGGATTTCGGGACGTCCTTCGAAACGCAGTCCGTCCTTCGAGACCGCGGCGCGGGTCACCTGCGGGCCGCGCTCCCGTCCGTGGACGTACATCACGATCTCCCGCCGCTCGTCGATGACGTGCACGTCCGGTGACGCCACGTGTGCGTACGCCCCCTCGGGGTTGGGTGAGTCGACTCCACACGGCGGGCAGGTGGCGGGGAAGTGCGACTCTTCGATCTGCAGCGTCCCCGGCTCGTGCGTCGTCCACGGGCCGGCCAGGTCGTCCGCGTAGGCGAGCCGGATGTAGACGCCGCGGTGATCGGCGAAGTACAGGTAGTAGCGGCCGAGCGGGTTCTCCAGCCAGTCGGGCACGCGAATCAGGGACGGCCCGGCGATATTGCTCCCCATCCGCCCGTCCATGTCCGGCGTGATGATGGGGCCGTCGAGCAGGCGCTCGATGCGGATCGTCTGCCCGGCGGCCGGCTGCCACATACCGGCCGTGAGCACGAGCGCCGCGAGCACAACTACCGTGACTCCAAAAGCATGTCGCCGCGTCGAACGCATGGCGTCCTCCTCCTTTGCCGCACCCTGCCACGCGGGCGCCCGCGTCTCTCGCCGCGCGGCGTTTCGCCACGGGCTCCTGGCGCCTGCACCGCTACTCCTCGGAAACGTCTACCGCACCTCCTCCCCCGTCCGCTCGGCGGGAGTCGGTGCCGACCCGCACCGAAAACCTACGCGGTGTCGGTGACCAACCGCGTCCAACTACTCCGGGTCGGTGCCGAGGAAGCGGATCAGCTCGGCATTGACGATGTCCGGCACCTCCTCGTGGGGGTTGTGGCCGACGTTCGGAATCAGGAAGACCTCTCCGTTGGGGAGAATCTCGGCGGCCCGCCGCGCGTTGCCGGGGAACTCCGGCCCGTCGATCTCTCCGCCGAGGATCAGCGTCTTCGTCTTGATGTGCGGCCAGTCGTTGACCACCGTGTCCATCGAGCGCAGGTTGCCGCCCAACCGGCGCACATAGGCGAGCCGCGGCCAGTCGCCGCTCAGTCGCTGTCCGTGCCGGATCCGCAGGTGCTCCAGCAACTCCGGCTTCCACTCCACGTAGCGCCGCGTGTCGGTCCGTACGTCCGCCTCGTAGGCGGCCTGCAGATCCGGGTCGGCGTCGATCGCGCCGTCGAACGGATTGAACCCGCGTCCAGGACGCCTGTCGGTCAGGCCGATCTGGTTGATGGTGACCAGGTGCGTCGTCTTCTCCGGATAGAGAAAGGCAAAGCGGGTCGCCATCTGCCCGCCGATGGAATGGCCGACGATGGCCGCCTCGGCGATGCCGAGATGATCCATGAGCCGGGCCGTGTTCGAAGCGTGCAGGCTCATGCTGTAGGGCAGGATCGGCTTGGACGATTTCCCCCAGCCGAGCCGGTCCTTGACGACGACCCGGTAGCCGGCCTTGGTCAGGGCCTCGATCTGGCTCTTCCAGTACCAGCCGTAGTAGCTGCCCCCATGGTGGAAGACGACGGCGCGGCCGTTCGCCGCGCCCACCGGCGCGACGTTCATGTAGGCGATGCGCACGTCCTGGCCGAAGACCCGGAAGTTCATGAACTCGACCGGATGCGGATACTCGTATCCCTCCAGGTTGATCGAGATCGGCCCCCACTCGGCGGGCGGCTCGGGCGGCGGATGATGGGACTGCGCCGCGACCGCGGCCGGTAGCACGAGGGCCAGCGCGAGCGCGAGTGCCAGGGCAACGCGCGCGCACGACGTGGGGTACTCGATGGTCATTGTTCCTCTCCTATCGCTGCATGCTATCGCCGGATCCTACTAGAGGAGCCCGCGGTGTGAAGCCCCGCGGCATTCGAGCGTGGACCGCGTTGCTCTTCGGCCGGGATTCTTCACCTTGGGCGCTTCGGAACCGATGGTGAAGCCCCGCACGGCACCGGCGCCACGCCTGCGGACGGGGCTCGGCGGCGTTCCGCGGGGCTTGCGAACCGCGGAAACCTGAGCGATGATGGGCGCTTGGACAACCACGCAGCCTCCCGAGGAGGGTTTGAGATGGATCATCGTCTGCGCACGATCGTCACGGTGCTTGCGGTCGCGCTGCTGGCCTCCGGGCCTGCGTTCGGCCAGAGCCAGTCCGAAAGCGCCCCGGCCGCGGACCCGGCCTGGGAGATGCCGCGCCTCGCGGATGGCCAGCCCGACATTCAGGGCTACTGGACCACCCAGACCTTCACGCCCATGGAGCGCCCCGAGTATCTGGGCGACCAGGAGTTCTACACCGAGGAGGAGTTCGCACTGCTCCAGTCGCAGTTGACGGTCGACGGGGCCGACCCGCTGGCGCGCTTCGTCATCGAGATCGAGGACCCGGAGGAGCGCGCGCGGGCAGCTCGACCAGACCCACCGCGACGAGAGCTACGTCCACTACGACAACGCCATCTGGCTCGCCACCCCGGTGCCGAAGGGGTTGTCGACCCGCCGCACCTCGCTGATCGTCGATCCGCCGAACGGGCGGATCCCCCCGCGCAACGAGCAGGCCGAGGCGCGGGCCGAGGCGCGGCTCGCGGCGCGCGGCGACCGCGGGGCCTTCGACGGCTACGAGTTGCGGCCGCACAGCGAGCGTTGCCTCAACTACCGCTACAACGCGCCGCCGATGCAACCGCCGTCGTACAACGACATCCACCAGATCTTCCAGACGCCGACGCACATCGTGATCTTCACCGAGCAGAGCACCAACGGGCCGCGGATCATCCCGATCGACGGACGGCCGCCGATGTCGGAGAAGATCCGCCAGTGGCCGGGCGACTCGCGCGCGCGCTGGGAGGACGACACCCTGATCATCGAGAGCAGCCACTTCAACGACAAGAACGCGTGGCAGGGCTCGAGCAGCGGCCTGAAGGTGGTGGAACGTTTCACCCGCGTGTCGGACGACCGGATCCACTTCACGTTCACGGTGGAGGACCCGGCCACCTGGGATCAGCCATGGAGCGCCGAAGTCCCGCTGACCGTGACCGAGGGGCCGATGTTCGAGTACGCCTGCCACGAGGGCAATCACGACATCCGGCACATCCAAGAGGTCTACCGCAACATCGAGCGGCAGGAGGCCGAAGCGGCGCGGTAAGCGAGAGAACCGGCGGGGACACCCTGAATCGGGTCGGCGGGCGCTTTCGACGTGGGGATACTGGCTTTCCGCGCGCGGGGTCCCCGTCGACTGCCGTACAGAGAGCTTCTTGAGCGGTTCGGTCGGCGCTCGCGTTGCCCGCGGCGTCTCGAACGCAGCGAAGCGAAGTACTGCGGCGCAAGGTCATGGAGCGGCGGGATGGGCCGAAACGCCTCGTCGGCGAGGCGTTTCGGGGCGCTAGGTCTTCCGGTCCGCCAGCAGAATGTTGTCGATGCGGGTGTTCACGGCCGCAATCTCGGCGCTCAACCGAGTGTTCACGGCCGCAATCTCGGCGCTCAAGCGAGTATTCACCGCGTCGATCCGCGCACCCAGCTCGCGCCCCGCACTGTCCACCATCCGCCAGACGCCGAACAGTACGCCGGCACCCGTCAGCACGGTCGCGATGACCTCGGGATTCACACTACCAGTCTACCTCGCGCCGGCTCGGACGCCTTGAACGACCGTGTCCTGCGGTCAGGCAGTCCTCTTCATTGGATGCCCCAGCGTAGCAGGGCGGTAGTCTCGGCGGCACACTTCCTCGTTCCTGGACCAGCCGCCGCCAACCTGCGAGGATGAGCGGCGTGGCGACCATAGACGACTTCCGCCGGCTCGCGCTCGGCCTCGACGGGGCGGAGGAGAGCTCGCACATGGGCTCACCGGATTTCCGCGTCGGCGGCCGGATCTTCGCGACGCTCGCCCACCAGGCACGGGGCTACGGCAATCTGATGCTCACGCCGGAGGTCCAGGCGATGTTCGTCGGCGAGGCGCCCGAGACCTTCGTGCCGATCGCCGGCGGCTGGGGACGCATGGGCGCGACGCACGTTCGCCTGGCCGCGGCTGACGAGGAGACCCTGGCGGGCGCGCTTCGCACGGCGTGGAAGCTCCGCGTCGAGAAGAACGCGCAATCCAAGAGCCGGCGTCGGCCACGGAAATAACCCAGCGGCGGCGGTCAGTCTTCCGAGAGTCGCCTCAGCCCGCTCAGCGCTCGAAGGTCCACGTGCGAGGCTCGCGGCCCGGCTCCGTGCGCACCTCTTCGACCACGACGCGGGGCGTCTCGTCGCGCCGGTAGCGCAGGATCCATTTCAGGCCGGCCTGGTTCGCCTCCGGTACCGGAATCTCGTGCGTCGCGTGCTCGGGCCCCTCGAAGACGTTGATTTCGCAGATGTCCTCGCCGGCGCACAGGGGGATGGCCTGCTCGATCCAGTCCTCGACGGAGGCCCCGGGCGTGACCCAGGCTCCCCAGGCGTGTGCGGTGGTGCCCACCCAGCGGAAGACCACCGGTTCGGCCTCCGCGGCACCGCGCTCCTGCCCGCCCCGCGCCGGACTCGCGCCGGTCTCGGCCGACTCCGTCCAGCGCCCGCGCAACGCTGCGCGGTCGACCTGGACGCCTCGGAGGTAAACCGCGGCAATCCGCCGCGTGTGCGTGATGTCGTCCAGTGGGTTGGCGTCGAGCACGATGAAGTCGGCGCGCCGCCCGGCCTCGATGCTCCCGGTCTCAAGTCCGAACGCCCGCGCCGCCCGGGTCGTGGCGGTCACGATCGCCTCGGCGGGCGTCATTCCCAGCCGCACGAAGAGCTCCAGCTCCAGGTGATCCGCGTAGCCGAAGAAGTCGCCCAGCGCGCCGGCGTCGGTGCCCAGGATGACGTGGTCGCGCAGCCGCAGGAAGTTGCTCCGGATCCGCCGGGCTCGCGCTTCGTCAGCGGCGGTCCGGGGGCGGTCGGCGTTCGAGTCGCCGGCCGCGGCGTCCCGCAGCATCGCGACGACCTCCTCCGGAACCTGCTCCTGGAAGAAGGGGTCCTCGTAGACCGGCCTCCTGTAGGGCTCGCGCCGGGTAGCCATGCCGATGGTCGGGACGATGAAGACGTTGCGCGCCGCGACGAGCTCCAGATACTCGTCATCGACGGCCACGTCGTAGGGCATGTGGATGAAGCGCCGGGTGCCGGCCGCGACCAGCCGCTTGTGGTCCTCCAGCGTGGTCGCATGCGCGATCACCCGGATGTCCCGCACCTGGGCTTCGTCGAGAATGGCCGCGTAGATGTCCGGGTGGAGCTTCACCCGCGCGCCCCGCCGCTCGTCACGCGCGTCCACCCAGATCTTCAGGATCCGGATGCCGCGCGCGGCCTCGGCCCGCACCACCTCGCGCGCCTCGGCCGGGCTGCTCACCCCGTGCAGCCCCCACCATCCGGCGTCGTTCGTGAACCGGGGGTTCGGTCCGCCGCCGGGGATCCCGAGGCCGGGCGACACCAGGTAGCGGGCGCCCCCGACCTCGCCCACCCGCTGCGCCTGCCGGACCTCGAGGGCGATCTTCTCGAGGTCGCTGCCCGTGGAGATGATCGTGCCCACGCCGTAATAGGCGTGGCGGTGCAGATGGTCGACCAGGTTCTCGCGGGTGAAGTTTTCCGAGCCCCAGCTCGTGTATCGCTCCCAGCCGAGATGCGCGTGGGTGTTGACAAGCGCCGGCATCACCGTGCGACCGGTCAGGTCGACGACGCTGGCCTCCGGCGGCGCCGGCACCTCGCCCGCGTTCCCGACGCGCACGATCACATCGCCGCGGACCAGGAACGCGGCGTCCTCGAGAACGCGGCCGTCACCGACGATCACGCGCCCGCCCGTGAACAGCCGAACGGCCGGGGTCGAGGCAGAGAGATCCGTCGGCTGGCCCTCTGCGCCACGCGGGACGCCCGTCAGGAGCGCGAGCACGGCCAGCCCGATGGAAATACAACGCGCCCTGTTCCTGCCGGTAGGTAGAGTCATGCACCCCCCCATGGATCGATGAGCTCAATCCCCATGTCCGCGAAGTCCCGGATGTTCCTCGTCGCCAGGGCCATGCCGCGCGAGCGGGAAATCGCCGCGATTTGACCGTCAGCCTGCGAGATCGGACGCCCGGCGGCGCGCCGAGCGGCGACGACCCCTGCATAGGCGCGCGCGGCCTCGCTGTCGAACGGGAGAACCCGACCGGCGAACAGACCGCGGAAGGCCCGGTCGGCAGCCTCGGCGAGACCCCGGCGACGTTTGCCTTCCGGCATGAACGCTATGCCGGTGCGCACCTCCGCTTCCGTCACTGCCGTCACGAACAGCTCCCGCGTCGGGCGGTCATCCAGCCAAGCGAGCACATCTGCGTGCGGGGCGTCGCGCATCAGTTCGGAAACGACGTTGGTGTCCAGCACGACCATCCCCGCCGCCTCAATCGAACCGGGGCGGCGCGTTCATCGGCTCGCGAGGTGGCATCTCCAGCTCGACATCGCCGAACGGCTTGAACAGTTCGTGAAGCGCCGTCCCCAGCCCTTTCGGTGGCGCCGCCTCCCGCTCGACCGCATGGGCCAGGATCAGCCGCGCTTCCTCTTCCATCGAGCGACCGTGCCCAGCCGCCCGCCTGCGAAGCCGGGTCTTCACGTCGTCGTCAAGATTGCGGATCGTGATACTCGCCATGGGGTCATGCCTCCCCGTTGGGGCAAACATCAACCTACTGCATGATTGCGATGCAATCAAGGCATGCTGCGAAAGCAGGGCAGCGGTGGCAAGCAGACGGTCCCCTGCCTTGCTCTCGGTGGGCGACCCGATTCGCCGCGACCGGACTCTTGGCGTCGAGGCTGGCGAGACTGGATGGCGCAGTCGCGGCCAAGCGGCTACGCCACGGCGCTACGAGCGCGACTCGACGCGGAACGTCCACCAGCTTTCCGGCCGCGGGGTGTCGAGCGGCGGCGGCTCGCCGCCACCCCCGGGCTGGCGCGCCTGCACCGCCGGCTTCTGCAGCTTTCGGATCCGCGTGGCCCAGACGTGGTCGAGCTGGGCCGGGTCCATCTCGCGGTTGAGCACGACGGGGTAGACGACGCCCTCGAGCCGGAGGCGTCCCGGATGGTCCTGATTCACCCGCGGGCACCAGTACTTCTGGTCGCCGACGGAGCAACTGATGAACAGCTCGCCCTCCGGCGTCGCCATGCAGTTGACGTTCACCGAGTGGGGTCGCCCCCAGATCCCGATCTGAATCGCGCACAGCGGCACGTCGTTCGCGAAGGTCCAGTCGGCGACCGGCTCCTCGTGGGTGTCGCCCAGCAGGATGAAGCCCGGGGTGGCCTCGCACGGGCAGTTCACGGTCCAGACGGCGAGCCCGGCCACGACCACTATCGCCAGCCCGGCTGCGATGCCGAGGAGGTTCTTCCTGACGAACTCCGATAACGCTGCGGCGTCCCACTGCTTTGCGCTCATGCTCGACCTCCTCCGGGGTACTCCCTTGTCGGACTCTATATATACCCGTTCCCGCTCCGCCGGCCATGGCGACTCGGGCGCTGGAGCCCGCGAGTATACTTCCCGACGCTCCATGGGCCGGCCGGCTGGTCGGGGAAGGGCGTGCCGGAAGTGCTCCGCGGCTACTCGACGGACCCGGACCCGCAGGAAGAATCACGGACTGGGGACCCACGCGACCATGGCGACGCGTCGTCTGGATGTCGAGAGCGTAGCCGAGGGGTTGCTCGAGCTCCTGGAGTCGCGCGGCGTCCGCTGTTTCTTCGGGGGCGGGGCCGGCACCGACTTTCCCCCGGTCATCGAAGCGTTCGCCAGGCGGCAGGCCCTGGGCCGGTCCGACGGCCTGCGGCCGATCACGGTGGCCCACGAGATCACCGCGGTGGCGATGGCCCACGGCTACGCGATGGTCACCGGCCAGCCCCAGGCGGTGATGGTGCACACGTTGCCCGGGACCGCCAACGCGCTCGGCGGGCTGATCAACGCCTCGCGCGCCCGGGTCCCGATGCTGCTGCTGGCCGGAAGGACCGCCATCACCGAGCGCGGACTGCCGACCTCGCGCAGCCTGGGCATCCACTGGGCCCAGGAGTCGTTCGACCAGGGGAGCATGGTGCGCGAGTTCGTGAAGTGGGACTACGAGCTGCGCCGGGGCGACCAGCTCGAGACGGTGGTCGACCGCGCGCTGGCGATTGCGTGCAGCCCACCGGCCGGCCCCGTCTACCTGACGCTCCCGGTCGACGTCATCGGCGCGCCGCTGTCCCCCCTGACGGTCGGCGCGTCCGCCCGCCTCCGGCCGTCGCGTGCGTCCCAGCCCGCGCCCGCCGCACTACGCGAGGCCGCCGACACGCTTGCGGCGTCGGTCAACCCGCTGGCGATCACCTCATCGCTGGGACGGGACCCGACAGCACCCAAGGCGCTGGTCCAGCTCGCCGACCGCCTGGGGCTGCCGGTAGTCGAGACGTGGCCGACCCATCTCAACTTCCCGCGGGATCATCCGCTGCACCAGGGCTTCGACCCCGGGGCCCTTGTCGGCGAAGCGGACGTCGTCCTCGCGATCGAATCGGACACCCCGTGGTTTCCGGCGCACGCCGAGCCGCGCCGCGACGCGGTCGTCATCCAGGTCGACGACGACCCGTTGTATACGACCTATCCGATCCGGGGCTTCGCGACCGACATCGGCCTGGCCGGGCACGCCGGAAGCACCCTGCGGGCCCTGGCGGCGGAGCTGGATCGACGCCCGCTCGACGAGCCCGCCATCGCGGCCCGTCGCCGCCGGTGGACGGCCGCGCACGAACAACGGCGCGAGGCCTGGCGGGCGGCCGGCGAGGCGGCGCAGGACACGACGCCGCTGGACTACGCCTGGATCTCGAAGTGCCTCGGCGACGTGCTCGACGCGGGGGACATCGCCGTCACCGAGATCGTGCTCGACCCCGCGCAGGCCTGCTTCACCCGTCCCGGCACGTACTTCAGCCACTCCCCCGCGGGCGTGCTCGGCTGGAGCCCGGGCGCAGCGCTCGGCGCGAAGCTGGCGCAGCCCGACCGGACCGTGGTCTGCGCGGTGGGCGACGGCAGCCACGTCTTCGGGGTGCCGACGGCAACCCACCACACCGCGCGCGCCTTGGACCTGCCGGTGCTCTTCGTGGTCTACAATAACGCCGGCTGGGAGCGGACGCGCCTGGCCACGCGGGCGCACGCCCCGGAGGGCTGGGCCGCCCGGAACCCGTCGATGCCACTGTGCGAGCTGGTCCCTCCCCCGGCCTACGACGCGATCTGCGAGGCGAACGGCGGGTACGGCGAGCGGGTCGACGACCCCTCCCGGCTGCCGGCCGCGTTGGCGCGGGCGCTCGACGTGGTGCGGCGCGAGCGGCGACAGGCGCTGCTCGACGTGATTGCCCGCTGACCGGCATCCGGGCGATCGAGCGCCCCGGCCGCGGCCCGCTTTCCGACTCCTCCACGTTGAGGCCCTCGCGAGCACGCCGGCGCCCCCCCACCGACCCCGCCGTGGGCCGCGTCACCTTCGTGATGCGCGGGGGACGCGCGGCTGCCGGAACGGCCCGCCGCGCGCCGCCGAGCGCCGAAGCGGCCATGCGTTAAGCTGTCATCCACGCCATCGTCGACCAGGCGCTCGCAAGGGAGACAACGATGACCAGCTTGGCAACCCGCTCCGTCCTCGCCGTCGCTCTCTCGCTCGCGACCGCCATGGGCGTCGTTGCCCAGGACCGCTACGAGACGAGCGAGATCGCGGACGGCGTTTACCAGTTCCGCTGGATGTTCCACAACGCGATGTTCGTGACCACCGACGACGGCGTCGTGGTCTTCGATACGATCGGCGTGGACGCCGCCCGACAGCTCGCGGCCGAGATCCGGAGCGTGGCGCCCGGCTCGCCGCTCGCCGCGATCGTCTACAGTCACAGCGACGCGGATCACGCGACGGGAGCCGGCGCCCTGATGGAGGCGATGGGACAGTCCGGCGTTCCCATCATCGCCCACGAACTGGCGGTCGCGCCCATCGAGGCGCACGGGAGCGCGGACCAGCCGCCTCCCACCGTCACGTTCGCCGACAAGCTCCGCTTCCAGATGGGCGGGCGCTGGATCGAGCTCCACTATCTCGGGCCGAGCCACACGGACAATATCGCCGTACCGTTCATCCCCGACACCGGCGTCGCCTTCGCGGTCGACTTCGCCTCGAACGACCGGGCGGGCTTCCAGGACCTGGCGAGCTGGCACTTCCCGGAGTTCTTCGACGCGCTGGCGGGTCTGCTGGGAATCCCGTTCGAGACGATCGTCTTCGGCCATGGTCCGCCCGGAGACCGGGCCTCGATCCAGCGGCAGATCGCCTACTACGACGACCTGGCGGCGGCGGTTCGGGACGCCGTCGCAGCCGGATTGACCGAGGACGAGGCCGCCGAGCGCGTCCGCCTCGACGCGTACTCCGACTGGGGCAACTACGAGCAGTGGTTCCCGCTCAACGTGCGCGGCGTGTACCGCTGGCTGGCCGCGGACAGCGGGCGCTGAGCCGCCACGGGCGGCGCCCCGCTGTCGACGGCGGTTCGGGTCCACTCCAGGCGGAGTGGAATCCGCGACCGGCGCGGAGGACCGCGTCGTCGCGCTGCCTATCGATCCGCCGCCCAGCGCACGAAGGACGGCCCCTCTATGCCGCGCGGCTCGCCGCCGTGCTCCGGGTAGACCGACGCCACGTAGATGTCGCCGTTGGGCGCCATCGCCATCTGGTGGACATAGACGTTGGCGTTCGGAATCCGGAAGACCTCTGCGTCGGTCTCGGCATCGACCACCGCGAGATCCTGCCGCCCCCGTTGCGACCCGGCCACGCCGGCGTAGATCCGGTCGCCATAGGTCGCGATGCTCAACGGGAGTCCGGGCTCCGGCACCCCCTCCCAGGGGCCGACGTACTCCCCTTCCCGGGTGAACACCTCGAAACGGCTCACGCAGCCGGGGATCGGTTGTCGGCGCTCGGGAGCGATCTGCCCCGGCGCCGTCACGTACGGGTGCAGGGCCGTGCCGCACACGTTGCCCACGATGAGGCGTCCGGCCGGGTCGAGCGTCAGCGTATGCGGGACGGCCAATTGACCCGGGGCGCTGCCCAACCCACCGACCTCCTTCAGGTAGTTGCCGTCCTCGTCGAACCAGACCAGCCTGGAATTCCAGTAGCCGTCCGCGACCACGATGCCGCCGTCGGGGAGGAAAGCGACACCGGTGGGTCCGTTGAAGTGGCTCTCATCGTCGCCGAACACACCGTACTCGCCCAGCTTCATCACCGCATCGCCGTCCGGTGTGAGCTTCGCGACCTGGTGGCCCTCCCTGTCGACCACCCAGACGAACCCCTGGGAATCGACATACATCGAGTGCGGCCCGATGAACTCGTGCTCGTCACCGAAAGTGCCGAGGAAGCGGCCCGAGACGTCCCACCTTGCGATGGTGCCCTTGCCCTTGTAGCGGCTCATCGCCAGCGGATGCGCGGCCCAGTGGTCGATGTCGCGGGAAATCGTGTAGATGGTCCCGTCGGCGTCCACCGCGATGCCGGTGCCCATCTCGAACCGCATGTCGCTGGGATAGCTCGGCCAGTCGCGGTCCAGCGTATAGGCGTCCTGGGCTCCCGCGATGGACTGCCCGCCGCCCGCCGCCGCAACCACCACGGCGGCGATGAGCGTCGCCCGCCTGGCCCGCCTGGATCGATCTCGCATCATGACCGCTTCCTCATCACGCTACTCCTCCACCTTGCGGTACTTGCGCAGCAGCCTGCCGTTCGGCATGTAGGAAAAGTACCCGTCCGCGTATTCGCGTCGATCGTTCGTTCCCTCGAGAACGATCGCGTCCCCCTCGCGGACAATCGTGAACCGCCGCGGCTCGCCCCCCGACCGCGCCGTGACCGTGGCTTCCCCCGAGGACGCTCCACTCGCGGCCTGGATCCGCTCGTACGTGTAACTCCAGTTCGAGGCGTCCATCTCGTAGGTGCCGTAGCCGACGAACGACTCGAACCCGGCCGCCGTCTCGCGGTGGAACGTGGCCACGACGACGCCATCGTGATTCAGCCAACGGCCGCCGGCCTGCGGCGGACGGAGCACCTCGCCGTCGACGTGCCACTCGACGAGCTCCCAGGTCCCCTCGAGGAGCGACCGCAGCTCCGCGGGCGCCTCGGCTTGCCGGGCCGTTCCGGGCGACTGGGCCGCGACCAACACCGCCGCGATGGCCAACAAGGCGAAACGTCGTTCAATCAGGCGCATGGTTCTCCCCGTTCTGTCACGCACGCGATCCATCGACCTATCTGTCCGTCGCGGCCGCCCGGGTCAGGCCCGCTCCCGGTAGACCCGATCGAGAACCGGGAGGAGGTACTTGCGGAAGCGCGGATAGTCGTCGCTCATCGCGAAGTGCGACCCGCCCTCGATGACGTCGTAGGTCGCCCCGTCGATCATCGCCGCCAGCGATTCCGCCGGCCCTCTCGCAGTGGGATCGTATTCGCCGCTGAGGAGGTGGACCCCGACCCTGGAGGTGTCGATGGTGTGCGCCTTCCCTCGGAGATCGTGCTCGACCGAGAAGTAGTACAGGTCGCCGCCGAAGATCCCGGGACCGCCCTGACTGTAGATCCAGCCCGTCTCCCGCCGGAACGCCTCGCGGGCCTCCGGGGAGGTGATCATGTACATCCGGGACCCGATGTAGGCGGTGCTGTTCTGCGGATGGCTGAAGGGGCTCGCATACGGCTTGCCCTTGTCCTCGACGCGCGTTCCGGCAATGGACGAGTTGATCCCGATCACCGCCCGGAACTTGTCGGAATGGTAGTAGGCGAGATCCGGTGCGAGATAGCCGCCCACCGAACAACCCATGTAGACGGGGCGTTCGAGGTTCAGGGCGTTCGAGATCGCCACGATCGAATCCATGAGGTGCTGCGTGTCCATCCGGTACTCGGTGGTCCACCAGCGGTCCGTGGTCGGCGGGAGCGATCGCCCGTGGAACGGCAGGTCGTAGGCAATCATCCGGAACCGTTGCTGGAGCTCACGGTCCTCCAGCAGATGCCGCCACTGCCGGCTGTCCGAGCCGGCCGTGTGCTGCAGCACCATCGGCATGCCCTGACCGGCTTCCTCGAAATACACCCGGTACTGGATGCCGCGGATCCGCACGTAGACATAGCGGCCGACGATCGAATCGAACTCGCGGTCGACCTCGTCGCCCAGGTGCTCCGAAACCGGCGCCCCCAGCGTCTCGCGAACGAGCGCCGCCAGCCGCAGGATGGCGGCCTGGTACGGCCAGCGGTGATCGGGATTGTCTCCGGAGGACTGGAGACCGTAGTCGCCGAAACCCTGGCGCCAGGCGTCCAGCGGCCCGGCGATCCTGACGTCGAAGTCCGTGCCGGGACTCGCCGTAGCGACCTCGACCACCCGCCCGTTGCGGATCGAGACGCCGTAGTGGTGATCATCGATGCCGAGCTGCACCAGCGCTTCCCACTCGCGAGCGGCGAGGGCGAACTCCGGATCCGCATTGACGCGGGCGGAAAGAGCCTGCGGATCGAACCCCTCCAGCTCGGACTGAGCAGAGGCGGACGCGCCTGCCGGGACCCGTGCCCTCGCCGGCCTCTCCGCGAACGTGACCGACAGGCCGATGGCGACGCCGCCGGCGCGCAACATGAACATCCTGCGATTCACACTCATCCGACTGCTCCTTGTCTCCTGCATCGCGTCGTCCGGCCAGCCGCGCGCCACGAGCGCTCCGGGTTGCGCGCGCCGCGCGCTGCGAACCTGCATGAGGATGTACTGCACCCTGTCGTCAGGGTACGTCATCATGCCGTACTGATGGGGAAACAGGCACCTCGACGCTCACGCGTGAGGGAGGAGACCGTGAACGACCGAATCGACCGCCCGGCTTCCCGCCTGTTCGTCGTTGCCGTGCTGCTGGCCCTGGCCGGTGCGTGGCCGGGGACGCCAGCCCTGGGGCAACCTCCGGGGGAGACGATGGTGCTCCGCGCGGCCCGCATCCTCGACGGGCGCGGCGCCGTCCTGGAGGACCGCGACCTGGTCGTGCGTGACGGGCGGATCGCCGGGATCGTGCCGCGCGGCGACGGCCGCGGAGACCGCGTCTACGACCTGAGCGCCCTGACCGTGCTGCCGGGCTACATCGACACCCACGTGCACATCGGAAACCACTTCGACGACGACGGCAAGGTGCACCGGGACGAGAACGACCCCAGCGCCGCCCACGTGACGCTGCACGGCACCGAGAACGCGTACCGCACCCTGATGAACGGCGTGACCACGATGCAGAGCCTGGGCTCGCCGGATGATGCCGAGCTGAAGGCGTGGATCGACCGTGGCGAGATTCCGGGCCCGCGGCTGCTGTCGTCGCTCGGGGCCGTGCGCGAGGACACGGGGATGCCGGACGATATCCGCGCATACGTCCGCGAGCGGGCCGCGGCGGGGGCCGACGTCATCAATATCTTCGCGTCGACGAGCATCCGCTTCGGCGGCGTCACCAACTTGTCGGCCGCCCAGCTCGAGGCCGCCTGCGGGGAGGCGCGCGCCCGAGGGCTGCGGTCGGTCGTCCACCTGCATCGATCGGACGCGCTGCGGCTCACCGCCGACGCCGGGTGCACGCAGGTGGAGCACGGCTGGATGCTCGAACCTGGGGACGTCGACGTATTCGTCGAGAGCGGCATGTATCTGGGCAACCAGATCGACCTGCTCTTCCGCAACTACGAGGAGAACGGCGACCGCTATGTCGGCGTCGGCGGCTACTCGCTGGAAGGATTCGCCAACCTGCAGGCCTCGCGGCCGGGCGCCCTCGCGTTCTTCCGGGCGGCGGCGGCCACCCCCGGCGTGCGGATCGTGTACAGCACCGATGCCAACGCCGGCAGCCACGGCGCCAACACCGAAGAGCTGGTGGCCTACGTCGAGCAGGGCGGGCAGGATCCGATGGACGCGGTGGTCTCGGCCACCTCGCTCGCCGCCGAGTCGCTGGGCATGGAGGATCGGATCGGCGCCATCGCGACCGGACTGGAAGCGGACGTCATCGCGCTCGACGGCGACCCGCTGACCGATCCCGCCGCGCTGGGCCGGGTGGTCTTCGTGATGCGCGGGGGGCACGTCTACCGGAACGATTCACCGCTGGGCGCCGAGCGCTGAACAGCCCGGAGCGGCGCGCCATCGATTCGGAAACCTCGAATCGTCCGTTCGACGGTGCGATTCGGAAATCCGAGGAGCACGAGATGCATCGACACTGGGCAACCCCCGCACTCGCCGTGTCGCTCGCCTGCACTGGCCCGGCGGCCGCACAACCGCCGGACCCGGACACCTCTCCGGAACAGTCTCGGCTGTCCGCCGCAGTTCGCGAGCTGGTCACGCCCCGTGGGCTCGAGGAACAGGCCGCCGCGATCGTGCGACACCAGCGCCCCTCCGGGAGCGCCGGCGAGCGGGCGGCGATAGACCACATCGTCGATACCCTGCGCCGCGACGGCGTCGATGTCGAGGTGCACACGTATCAGGCATACGCGAGCACCCCGATCGCGGCAAGCCTGGACGTGGTGGGCGCGTCCTTCTCGCCCGCCGCGATCACCTACTCGTTCTCGGCTCCCACCGACGGGCTGGAGGCCCACCTGGTCGACGGTGGGGACGTCGGTGACATTCCGGCGCTCCAACCGGGCACGGGCGAGCGCCTCGTGCTGGCCGGGGAGATCGACGCTCCCGGTACGGCCCGCAGCCGCTACCCCGACGTGACCGGGGCCATCGTCCTGGTCGACGGCAATCCCGGACGGGCCTCCCTCGACCGGCTCGCCATGCTCGGCGCGGCCGGCGTCGTGTACGTGCACCGGGAAGAGCGTCTGAACGATCTGATCGTCACCAGCACCTGGGGAACCCCCTCGCTGCGCAACTACCACCGGTTGCCGGCGATCCCGGCCGTGCACATCCGTCGCAGCGACGGCGACGCGCTCCGGTCACGGCTTGCACGGCACGAGACACGCGTGCGCATCACGGCGGAGGTGGACGTGGGTTGGCGCCCGCACCATCTTGCCGTCGCGCGGATTCCGGCCCCCGACCCCGACGCGCCGTTCGTCCTGTTCGGCGGGCACATCGATTCCTGGTACTTCGGCGGCACCGACGAGGGGGCGTCGAATGCCGCGATGGTCGAGCTCGCCCGCGCCTTCCACGCAAACCGGCAGCATCTCCGGCGCGGTCTCGTCGTGGCCTGGTGGCCGGGACACAGCAACGCCCGCTACGGCGGCTCGACCTGGTTCGCCGACCATCGCTTCGACGAGCTGCGGACGCGCGGCGTCGCCTACGTCAACATCGACGGCATGGGGCAGATGGGAGCCCGCCGTTTCGGCGCCACCGCGAGCGCCGCCCTCGGCGGCCTGGCCGCGGACGTCGTGGCGCAACGGACCGGGGAAGCCGTGGAGCCCGCGCGGCCGGGGCGCAACTCCGATCAGTCGTTCAACGGCATCGGCCTCCCGCTCCTGCAACTCGATCACCGGCGCCTGGAGGAGGACGGCGGGTACTGGTGGTGGCACACCCCGGACGACACGTTCGACAAGATCGACTTCGACATCCTGAAGACCGACACGGAACTGTACGCGGACGCGCTGGCCCGCCTGCTCGGCGCCCCGCGACTGCCGGTGGACCTGACGAGCCAGGTCAGGGCGCTGGGCGAGGCGCTCGAGCGCAGGGCAGAGGAGGCGGGCGACCGCTTCGATCTCGCCGAGGCGATTCGACGACAACGGCGCCTGCTGGAGCTGGTGTCGGAGGTCGACGCCGGCGCGACCCTTCCGCTCGGCGCGCCATTGGATCTGGCGCTCCTGCGCATCCTCCGGCCGTTGCATCGCGTGCTCTATTCGCCATCGGATCCGTTCCACCCGGACCCCGGCCTCGATTCGAGCGCGCTGCCCGGCCTGTCGCCGTTGCGGACGCTCGCGACGGCCGATCCGGAGAGGGGGACGCATATCGATTCGCCGAGATCACGCTCTTGCGGGAGCGTAACCGGCTGCTGGAAGCGCTCGACGTAGCGACCGGTGCGACGCTCCGGCTGCTCGGCCGCGTGCCTTGACGGGAGACGGGCCGGCCACGGGCTTCTCACTCTGGGCGCTCGACGCCGACACCGGCCATCCTCTCGCCGATTGGAACCGATTCAGCCCTCCTCCAACGAGAGTCATTCAGCCCCCGAGCGACTCCAGACGCCTCACCCACGCATCGAATCGCGGACACTCCGCACGGATGCTGTCGAGACCGATTCCCTTGGCCAATATCGGACCGTGAAGACGCTTGCCGTACCTCGGAACTATACTTGCAATGCGCCTGCTCGGAGCCGTTTCGTAATTGTCGTTGATGTCCTCTGGGGTCGTGAACTGTTCACGCACAGCCCGCAGCGCTGCCATACAGTCTGGCGGGAAGTCGATTTGAGTCGCAAAGACCTCGACATCCGAAAACAACAAGCCTTCGAATTCGTGCATCTGGACGTACGGGAATACTCTGTTCTCATCCCAGCCGGCACCGACCTGCTCACCGATCTTTTCGCGAAGGTGTGTCTCAAGAGCTTCGACACTCCTGTCCCCTTTCCGCTGGAATCCATAGAAATCAACAAGCGAGGTCACGGAATCATGGGACTGATACAGTAGCGCCATATCGAACGCGAGCCGCCTGACTGTAACGCTGCCGCCGATCAGGATCGGCTCCGGCGCGACGCCGAGCGGTCGCAAGTGCTCGTCGAGGACCCTCTTCACGAACTCCTCTTCCGTCTGCCCCTCCACCGACACCGCGAGACGAATCACGGACGCCCTCCAATGAGGTTCTTCTGCCACATCTCACCCGGCATGAAGCCCTCATCGAGCCATCGCTTGTATCCCTCACGGTCGGGTCGGCGGAACGTCGTCCGCCCATCCCGAAGCTCCAGAACGACGATGTCCTCGAGGTCGAACGCATCGACGAGTAGCGGCGACTGAGTCGCTACGATGATCTGCCTGTCCATCGCAAGCGACTTGATCATGCCGCCAACCAGGGCGATGGCGGCGGGGTGCAAGCCTAGCTCCGGTTCGTCGAGCAGCAGCACGTCCGGCAACATCCCGGACGGCAGGTTCAACAACGTCACCAGAGCAAAGAAGCGGAGTGACCCGTCCGAGGTGAGGTGCGCCCCGAACGTCTTGTCCGTTCCGGACGCCTTCCATCGCAATGATGCCTTCCCGTAGCTCACGTCGACCTGGAAGCGGTCGAAAACCGGCAATACACGCCTGACATGCTGACATATCAGATCGAACCGCCTGACGTCTTCCTCCTCCAGCCGATGCAGGACGGCGGCGAGATTCCCACCATGCGTGCGCAGGTAGTCGTTGTCTTCCGCGTCCCACCGCTTCTTGAAATTCGAGGTATAGGACGTGTCGTGGAACTGGAACACCTGGCAGCTTCTCAGGAGGTGGACTATGACCCTGGCAGTGACCGGGTTGGGGCCGACGGATGACGAAGCCTGCGCAACGTCGACGATGGCGGCTTCCCGGTGACCACCGGTAACGTGCTGCCAGTCCGGATCTGTCGCATAGCGGTCCGAGCTGAAACGATATGCTTCCTCAGTAAAGATGAAGCGGTCCGGATGCGCATAGGAAAGCGCAAAGCGGTAGTCGTTGCGGCCCTTGTCGGTACGCAGCGCAAGTTCACCTTCCATGCGCGGGCTAACGCTGTTGCCCCCGTACAATTGGTCGTCGGCGCCTCCGTACCGCTCGACGAACTCGCCGAGTCTTCGCGACCGCAGCATCCAGCTCATCATCTCGAAGAAACGGATGAAGTTGGATTTTCCCGAGCCGTTGGCGCCAATCAGGACGTTCGCATTCTGGAGATTGGACAGCTCGACGTCTGCGAGCGATCTGAACCCCCGGATGCGTACCGACTCGATCCTGCCTGCGCTCATCGGCGACATCCTCCTGGACGGATCTTCTCACACGACGTGCGACAGCTTCCGCTCCTGAAGGCGCAGTGACCGCTCTCGCTCCGACGCGGAAGGGGCGGGGCAGCTAAGCTAAATCGGATCGACGCCGGCGCGCGCGCAGAAATACTCCCAGGCGCGGTCGAGGGCAAGCGGCGAGAACTGCGTCGCGCGGGAGAGCTCGACCTCACGATCCGACAAACCTCGCGGCGTCCCGATCACCATCGCCTGCAGTTGCACCTCGGCGTTGAGCTTGAGATAGATGGCAATCATCACGGCCTGCTTGAGCGAACCCGCCGCGACCACGGCGCCGTGTCCGCGCATGAGCACGCAGGAGTTGCCGCCGAGCGTGGCCGCGAGATCGCGCCCCTGCTCCATGGAGCGCACCAGCATGTCCGTGTCGTCGAACCGGGCGGCGATATCCCAGATCGGCACTTCGGTTCCGATGACCGACGCCGTGTGCACCATGGGCTCGAGCGCGCGGCCCGTGATCCCGAAGGGGAGCAGCGGATAGGCGTGATTGTGCACGACGGCGTTGACATCGCTGCGCGCCTCGTAAACCGCGCCATGAATCATGCGTTCGCCGTAGGGCCTGCGATTTCCGGGATCGAGGGAGCGGCCATCCTGCTCGAACCGAATCAGGTCGTCGTACTCGACGAGCTCCGGGCTGCGCGAGCGGGCCATGACGTAGCGCGTCGCGTTCTCGGGGTCCCGCACGCTGACATGGCCGAAGGCATCGACGACCTCCTCGTGCGCGAGGATGCGGTTGGCGGCGACGAGGCGTCTGAATTCGATTCGCTCCGTGAGCCCGCCAGTATCTTGTGCGAACGCACGGGCGGCGAAAGGCGCAGCCGCCAGCATGCCGAGCGCCGTGCGGAGGAATTCACGGCGGACCACGTGCGCGTTCGAAGACACTGCGCTCTCGCGAATCTCGTCAGGTCAGCGTCTCGAGCCGGCCCGTGCTGTCGCCGAAGCTGTCGACGTGCACGCCGAGCCGGTCGAGCAGCGACACGTAGAGGTTCGCGATCGGCGTCCCCTGCGGGTGCCGCACGTAGCGACCGGCCCTGATCCCGGCGCTCTGCCCCCCGACGACCGCGACGGGCAGGTCGTCGTGGAAGTGCGTGTTGCTGTCGCTGATGCCGGTCCCGTACAGGAAGACGGTGTGGTCCAGCATCGTGCCGTCGCCTTCCGGCATCGCCTCCATTCTCGCCACCAGGTGCGCGAACTGCTGGAAGTGGTACTCGTTGATCCTGTGCAGGCGCTCGAGCTTGCCGTACTCGTCCTGGTGATGCGACAAGGGGTGATGCGAATCGGAAACCCCGATTTCGGGATAGGCCCGGCCGCTGACCTCCTTCGCCAGCATGAAGGTGCTGACGCGGGTCAGATCGGTCTGGTAGGCGAGCGCCAGCAGGTCCATCTGGAGCTTCGCGTGCGTGGCGTAGTCGTCCGGAATGCCCGCGGGCTCGTCCACCAGCGGCAGCTCGCGCGAGCTCTGCCGCTCGGCGGTGCGGATGCGCCGCTCCACGTCCCGCACCGAGTCGACGTACTCGGACACCTTGGCCCGGTCGCCCGCCCCCAGGAGCCGCTCCAGGCGCTTCAGCTCGGAGGAGACGGCGTCGATGATGGTCCGGTCGCGCTCGAGGCGGGCCAGCCGCGCGGCGGGATCCGTGCTGCCGCTGGTGCCGAACAGGCGCTCGAAGACGGCACGCGGATCCCGCTCGACGGGCAACGGCGTGGTCGGCGTCCGCCACGCGACGGTATTCGTGTAGGCGCAGCTCGAGCCCCCGTCGCAGGTGCCCACCATCGCGTTCGACTCGATGCCGAGCTCCAGCGAGGTGAGCTGCGTCTCCCGGGCGAGCTCCCGCGCCGCCACCTGGTCCATGGACACCGCCGCGTACACGTCGGCGCCGGTTGTCAGCCTGAACGTGGTCGCGGTCAGGAACGTGCCCGCCGATCGCGCGTGATCGCCGCCCCCTTCCATGAGGTCCGCCGGCTTGTCGGCCAGGCCTCCGAGGAGCAGAACCCGGTCCTTGAGCGCCCCCAGCGAGCGCAGCGTCGGCGGCAGTTCCTGCAGCGGTCCTTCCGTCCTCGGCCACCAGTAGCCCATCGACATGCCGTTGGGGACGTAGAACACCCCCAGCCGGCGCAACCGCGCCGGCGCCGCCGCCGTCCGGCTGAGGGCGGTCAGGGCCGGCACCATGCAGTCGAGCAGCGGGAGGGCGAGGGTGGCTCCGGCGCCGCGCAGCACCGCACGCCGGGACAAGTGCTTCCTGGTGATGAACATGGGCTTCTCCCCGCCTCCCGGCGACGCGCTTCCGCGCCTACTGTCCGCGCCCGACGCTGGCGGCAACACGCTCTTCCGGCTCCGAGTCCCGCACGATCCGCTGCTGGAACGGGGCGCTCCGCACGATGCCGAGGACGAGCGACGACCAGCGATGGTCGTCGCGCGCCGCATCCCGCACGATCTGTCGCACCGTGGGCGCATCCAGATAGTTGACGCCACGACCAAGGGCGTAGGTCAGCAGCTTTTCCGCGATCGTGCGCAGAAGCTCGTCCTCGCCCTGTCGCAACAACGCTTCGCGGAACGCCTTCGGGCTGTCGATCGCCGTATCCCTCCACGTAATCGCGGAGTCGATTGGCGCGCCCTCGTCGCTCTCGCGCCACCTCCCGATCGCGTCGAAGTTCTCCAGCGCGAAGCCCAGTGGATCCATGTTGGCGTGGCAGGTCGCACACACCGGGTTCGCTCGATGCTGCTCCATCCTCTCCCGCAGCGATGCCGGCTTGCTCTTGCCGTCGTTCTCCGGAAGCGGCGGCACGTTGGCCGGTGGCGGCGGCGGCGGCGAGCCGAGCAGCGTCTCGAGCACCCACTTGCCCCGGAGCACGACCGACGTCCGGTCCGCGTACGAGGTCGCGGTCAGGACGCTCCCATGCCCCAGGAGCCCACCCCGTGCCGGATCGGCGACCGCCATGCGCCGGAAGTGGCTGCCATGGACGCCCTCAATGCCGTAGTGCTCGGCGAGCCGGGCGTTGAGGAAGGTGTACTCGGCGCGCAACAGGTCCAGAACGCTGCGATCCTCACGCACCTGACTCTCGAAGAACAGCTCGGTTTCCTTGATCAACGCGTCGCGCAGGGTGCTGTCGTAGCCGGGGAATCGCAGCGGATCCGGCACCATGGTCTGCAGGTTGCGTACCTGCAGCCACTGCCCGAGAAAGTCGCTCATCCAGCGGGCCGCCCGCCGATCCGCCAGCATCCGGCGCGTCTGCCGTTCCAGCACAACCGGATCGCGCAGTCGGCCGCGGACGGCCGCACCCAGCAGCTCTTCGTCCGGAATGCTCCTCCACAGGAAGAACGCCAGGCGCGACGCCAGCTCCACATCGCTTAGCGGGTAGATGGTCCCGGCGGGAGCACCGACCGGGTCGACTTCGGCGCGCATGAGAAACGCCGGCATGCTCAGGAGCGCTTCCAGGGCCCGCGCGATGCCGGTCTCGAAGCCCCCGGCTGCGCGCCCGATCTCAAAGATCTCCATGAGGGGTGCGAGGTCGACGTCCGTGACCGGGCGGCGGTACGCCCGCCGGGCCAGCGTGCCCATGATCCTCCTCGCGCACGGCTCCTCGTCGTGGGGGCCGCTCGGCCGGCACACGAGAACGCGCCGGCGGCTCGGCGTCTCCTCGGGAACCCTCCCGCCGTACGGACCATGGATCTCGAGCGACGCGATGCCGGCCACCACGTTGTCGCCCACGCCGGCCGACGCGGAGGGGGCCGTGTCGGTGAAGGCTGCCGACACGAGCCGCGTGCCGGCCCTGACCGGCAGGCGCACTTCCAGGTCCTCGTCGGCGGTCTGGTTGTAGAGCGCGACCTGCTGGTGCACGACATCGTCGTCCGGCGGCGCGATGCCGCCTCCCGACAAGGTGTACCGGACCTGCCCCGCGAACGCGCCACCCACCGTGAGGCGCTCGACGAGCGCGTGGTCGACGCGCAGCTCGATGTGGTACTCGCGCTCAGCGATGTTGCCGCGGATCGTCCCCCCGATATCGCTCCGCTGCAACCGAATCCGGAAGACGTAGTCGCCGTCGAGCGAGAACGCATGGCGAGCCGCCAGGCCGCCGTGCGTCGCGAACGGCAGGTCCTCGCCCATCCGGGCTTCCTGCCGCGCCGCGTTCGGCAGCCTGTACGTCCGGATCGCCGGGCGATTCTCCAGCGTGCCGACCGCCAGGCGACTGACCTTGGTGGCCGCGGTAATGTAGCGATCCATCAACGCCGGGGTCATCGCGAGCACTTCGGCGTTGTTGTCGAAGCCGAAGCCCGCCATGTCGCTCGGGAGCAGCGCCTCCCCGTCTATCTCCAGATCCAGCAGGTCGCGCACGACGTTGACGTACTCGGTTCGATTCAAGCGGTGCGACACCACGCGCCCCGGGTTGGGCGCCGCTGCGCCCACCCGGTCGAGCTGCGCCTCGAGCGCCGTCACGAACGCGTCGATCGCCGCCGGCTCGGGCCGCGGGCGGCCCGGCGGCGGCATCAGCCCGCCACGGAGCTTGCGGGCGACCTTCTCGAAGAGCTCACGGTGCAGATCGGCGCGGTCGATGTCGACCCGGTCGAACATCACACCAGCCGTCTGCAGCCGCTCGTTGTGACAGGTCACGCAGTACCGGTCGAGCAGCGCGCGCGACGGCGCCTCTGTCCCGGCGGCGGCGTGCAGCGGCGCCGCCACCGCAATCCCCGCGAGGCATGCCGCGCCAAGCACTCTCATCGTAGACATATGCAGCCCCGGGTTTCCGGCGGGCGCCCACCCGCGTGCGTTGCCGCCCTAATTATCACCTTTGCCGCCCCGCACGCAAGGAAGCCGGGCGGCGCGCTACCGCGCCTGACGTGCTAGACTTGCCCGCAATAGTCGATGGTTTCACGGCAGTATCCTACAGGCTCGCCTGCCACTAGCGACTTGGCCGATGCGGGACAGGCGGGGATCTCGATCGAGCCGGACGAGCGCCTCATAGTCGCGTTGGACGTGCGAACACACGACGAAGCTCTCCGCTTCGTCAGCGATCTCGACAACGTGTCGTTCTTCAAGATTGGCCTGCAGCTCTTCATGTCAGGCGATCTGTTCGGGTTCCTGAAGCGGCTCCAATCGGAACGTGACCACGGCACCGTCTTCATCGACCTGAAAACCGCCGGGGACATTCAGGACACCATCACTCTGTTCGTGGATCACGCCGCCGACCTCGGCATCCGGTTCATGACCTTCATCGAGGCGGCCCACGCGAGCATCACGCGCCACACCCTCCAGGCGGGACTCGACGCCAGAGGCTCCAGCCGGTTCCCGCAGTTCATGGCCGTGCCAATGCTCTCGGACATCGAATGGCCGGATGACAAGATCGTGGCCTCCGGGCAGCACCTTCTGGCGATGGGGTTCGATGGGCTCGTCGCCTCGGGAAGCGCTATTCGAGCCTTGCGGGAGGTAGTCCCGCGCTCTGTCCCCATCATCAGTCCGGCGATCCGCCCACGCGGCTCGAACCCCAACGGCCACGTCCGGTGGGCGACGCCTGGCGAGGCGATTCGGGCCGGAGCAGACTACCTGGTTGTCGGCCGCCCTATCCTCCGCGATCCCAACCCGCGCGACGTGGCACAGCGCATCATCGACGAGATCGCGGCCGCCGACTAGGCGCTCGCGTGCGATTTCAAACTGAGACAAGGCCAGAAATTCGTGGTTCGCGACTTGTGGCGAGTCACCGAAATCGATATCCGCACGGAACCGAACGCGGGAGGAGCCGAATGCCCGATTTCCTGACCAGGCGTCTCCGCACGGAACCGAACGCGGGAGGAGCCGAATGCCCGTCCTGACCAGGCGTCTCGCCAGCCCTCGTCCTTCTCGTGGCAGCGGCCGGCCGCGCGGCGGCCGCCGGTCCGGACCTGCGCCTCGTGGAGGCGATGGCGGAGCGCGACACCGCCCGCCTGCGCGGCCTGCTCGCCGACAACGAGCTCGACGTGAACGCGGCGCGGGCCGATGGCGCGACGGCGCTCCTCTGGGCGGCCCACTGGGACGACGGCGAGGCGGCCGATCTTCTCCTGCGCGCCGGCGCCCACGTGAACGCCGCGGACGATCACGGCGTGACGCCGCTCGCACGGGCGTGCGAGAACGCGAGCGTGTCGATGGTCGAGCGGCTACTCGCCGCCGGGGCGAATCCGAACGCGGCGCAGGCGAACGGCCTGACGCCGCTGATGACGGCCGCGCGCACCGGCAGCCTCGACGTCGTGCGGGCGCTGCTCGCCGGCGGGGCCGACGTCGACGCGGCCACCGCCGCCACCCACGAGACGGCACTGATGTGGGCGGTCGCCGGGCGGCACCGGGACGTCGTCCGCGCGCTCGTCGAGCGGGGCGCCGACGTGCATCCCCGACCGCGGCAGGCGTTCTCGCCGCTGACCGCCGCGGCCCGCAACGGCGACATCGAGACGGCCGAGCTGCTGCTCGCCGCGGGCGCCGGCGTGGACGAGACCGGTTCGGACGGGGCGCATCCGCTGGCCTACGCGGTCATCGTCGGGCAGGTCGCATTCGCCCACTTTCTGCTGGAGCGGGGCGCCGATCCGAACGGGGCGGTCGACGGCGTCACGGCGCTGCACGCCGCCGCGGGCCCCGTCCGCACGTGGCTGAAGGCATGGAACCGCAAGCACGGCGGCGCGGGCGCGCGGGCCGGCCGGCTCCCGCTCCGGGAGCGGCTGCCGCTGGTCGACGCCCTGCTGGCCCGCGGCGCCGACCCCAACGCGCGCATGACCGCCTCCGACGTGACCGAGCAGGGGTTCGTCCGCAACGGCGCCTACGACACGTTCGCGACGGGCACCGGAGACGTGGCCGGGGCCACGCCGCTGTGGGTGGCGGCGTTCGCGACCAACCCCGGCCCGGGCCGCATGCGCAACGGGTGGAGCACGCACAGCTCCACCGGCGACGTCCTGCGCCGCCTGCTCCGAGCGGGCGCCCGGCCCGGGATCACGTCGAACGACGGCACCACGCCGATGATGGCCGCGGCCGGTTGCGGGCGGTGGGGGCACTGGACGAACACGCCGCGGGCAGCCCGCCAGCCCATGGCGGAGGAAGCCATCGGGATTCTCATCGAGGCCGGCATGGACGTGAACGCCGCCAACGAGGGCGACTTCACGGCGTTGCACTGCGCCGCCTTCAGCGGCCTCAACGAGGTGATCCGACTGCTCGTGGAGCACGGCGCCGACATCGACGCGCGCGACTGGCGGGGCCGCACGGCGTTCCGCCTCGCCGAGGGCGCCAAGCAGTCGTTCCACTACCAGGCGTGGCCGGAGACGGCGGCCCTGCTCGCGGAGCTCGGAGCCGATACCCGCCTGGGGATCCCGGGGACCATCCACGAGCGCCTGCGCGGGCTCGTGGCGCCCCGCTAGACGGCCGCGCCGGATGCGCGATCTGAGGACCCACGGAGGTCGAATGGCCCATCGTCCGGCGGCGTGGACGGTCGCGATCGTGGTCGGAACGGGGACCCTCGCGGTCGCGCAGAAGGTGGTGGGCCCAGAGGAGTTCGACCGCGCGATGAAGACCATCGGCGCCGCCGTCGAAGGCGTCGAAGAGGCCCTCGGGTCGGGGTCGTACCGCGAGGCCAAGACGCCCCTGGCGCTCGCACGGCAGGTGCTTGCCTCCACCCGACCCGAGTGGGAGACCAACGGGCTGCGCGACGCCGTGCGGATGAACCGGGAGGCCGTGGCCGCGCTGGACGCGCTCGACGAGGCCCTGTCAGCCACAACGGTCGATGCGGCGGCAGTGGCCGCGGTCCTCGGAGATGTCACTCGCGCCTGCGACGCGTGTCACGCGACATATCGTGAGGGCGACCCGCAGACCGGTTACCGCATCCGCTCGACGGTCTCTGCCTCCGGCCGGTGAACGTGCTACGCTCAAGGTGTAGTGAGTAGCGACACGAAGGCGTTGTTGACGGCGATCGTCGGGTCGACCGTGGCGGTGATCGCCGTCGTCGTCACTCTGTTCGCTGGCCTGCGGAGCGACGTCGCCGAGGTCCGAAACGATCTTCGGCGTCTCTATGATCGGCTGCGGGCCGTCGAGATCGAGTTCGGAAAGGTAGGCCAGCGCCTCGCCACTCTGGAACGGCTCCACCTTCCAGCACCAGACCCGGCCGAATAAAGTCGTTCGGATAACCGGCGCACCCTCACGGGTCGCGACGGTCGGGGTCGTCGTAGATCCAGGGGCGGCGACGCCGATCCCTCTCCCGCATCTCCTCGGCGTTCGCGTCGTGCCGAAACCGTTCCAGCAGCGTAGTGTCCACGCCTTGGAGCAGGCTCTCGCGCCGTCGCGAGTCGATCCGGAAGGGAGCGGTCGCCATGCCCGGACGCTCGATCACCTGTCTCTCCAGGTCGACCGTCATCTCGATCCCGGGATTCGCATGGACTCGATCCGCAAGCTCTTGCACCACCGGCTCGTCCAGCGTCACCGGGAGGAGACCGAAGTCGAAGCAATCGTCATGGAACACCGGCCCGAAGCTCGGGGCGATGACCACGCGCATCCCGCACTGCCGGAGCCGGATGACCGCGAACGCCTGCTGGCTGCCCTGCCCGAAGTTCCGTCCGGCAAGCAGGATGGAGGCATCGCGATACGGTTCCCGATTGAGTACGAAATCCGGGTCTTCCGTGCCGTCGGGTCGGTACCGGAAGCCGGGGAACGCGTGCTGGCCGGTCCATGATCCGTCGTGCCGGTGGGCGTCGAGAGGCGCGTCGCTCCGTTCCAGATGCACGGCGTGAAGATCTCGAAGCTCCACGCCGACCGGGGCGATGAGCTCGCTCTCGAGGTCCGGCTGCCGAAAGGGCGCCGCGATGCCGGTATGCCGCACGAACTGCGCCAAGTGCCTAGACACGGCAGCAGGGGCCTCAGCCTCAGCCCTTAGCGGCCGTCACCGGGTTGGTAGATCCAGGGGCGCTCCTCCTGGTCCCGTTCCCGCACCGCCTGGGCCGCCGGGAGGTGCGGCTCGATTTCTTCGAGGTCGTGCAGGCCGTTCAGCAGCTTGTTCCGCACCCTGGGGTCGGTCTCGAACGGGATCGGGTCGCGTCCCGGCATCTCGATGAGTTGCCGCTCCAGATCCACGTTCATCCTGACGCCGTGGTGCGACTCGACCCACTCGACGATCTCGTTCAGCGTCTCCCGGGGCAGCTCCACGGTCAGCACGCCGTACTGCACCGCGTTGGTCAGGAAGATCGGCCCGAAGCTCTCCCCGATGTAGACCCTGACGCCCCAGGCCACGAGCGGCCTCGTGACCCCGGTGACCCGCGAGCTGCCGGTGGCGTAGTTCTTGCCGACGACCATGATCGAGGCGGTCCGGTAGGCCTCCTGATTGAAGACGAAGTCGCGCCGCGGGGACCCGTCCGCGTTGTAGCGGATGTTCGCGAACGCCGTGGCGCCCCGGTTCGAGCCGAGGCCGCCGCGCGGCGCGTCCAGACCCTCGGTCAGGTTGGTCAGGGCCGGCGCGATCACGTCGGTGCTCACATTGTCGAACAGGAAGGGCGCCGCCAGGCCCTCGTGCGCCACGAAGCGGTGCCCGCCGCGCTCTATGTTCTGTCCCATGGTCCCGGCCCCTCTCGCCCGCCAATCGTCCCCTGCGGCTCCGCTTGGCGCCCAACCAACCCTCCAGGAGTCCGCGCCGTTCTACGGCGCCGACTCCTACAGGAACGTGCGCACGTCGGCGATGCTGCCGGCGATCGCCGAGGCGGCGACGGTCGTCGTGCTCGCCAGCATGGTATTCGTGTCCCGTCCCTGCCGGCCGATGTAGTTGCGGTTCGAGTTCGACACGCAGCGATGGCCCGGCTCGACGTAGTCGCCATTCGACCCGTAGCACTTCGAGCAGCCGGATTCACGCCATTCGAAGCCCGCATCCGAGAAGATGCGGTCCAGGCCCTCCGCCTCGGCCTGGGCCTTGACCGCGTTCGACCCCGGAACCACCCAGGCGGAGGTGATGGTGGACGCGACCCGGCGGCCCTCGACGATGGCCGCCGCCGCGCGCAGGTCGCTGATCCGGCTCTCGACGCAGGAACCGATGAACACCTCGTCGATCGGCGTCCCCAGGATCGGCTCGCCCGGCGTGAGCCGGCTGTACTCGATCGCCTGCCGGTAGGTGGCCCGCTTGTTCGCGGGAGCCTGGTCAGGATCCGGAATCCGTTCGCCGATCCCGATCGCGTGCTCGGGGTTGATGCCCCAGGTGACCTGCGGCTCCACCCCGGTCATGTCGATCGTCTCCTCGAGGTCGAAGACGGCGTCGTCGTCCGTGGGCAGGGTGCGCCAGAACGCGAGCGCCTGATCCCAATAGCGCGCCGAGGGGGCGAACTCCCGGCCCGCGAGGTACTCGTAGGTCGTATCGTCGGGACTGACCATGCCGGTCGGGGAGGCCATCTCCACCGCGAGGTTGCAGATGGAGAAGCGGGCCTCCTGCGACAGGGCCCGCACGACCGGACCCGCGTACTCCACCGCGTAGCCGGTGCCCGAGTCCGTGCCGAGCTGCGCGATGGTTCGCAGGATGACGTCCTTCGCCCGGATCCCCGGACCGAGCGTGCCCACGACGTTCACGCGCATGGTCCGCGGGCGGCGCCGGATGACCGTGCCCGTACGCAGGATGTTCTCCGAGTTCTCGCCGCCCCAGGAGATCAGGCCCATCGCCCCGTGCGTGCAGGTGTGGCTGTCGCCCGCGCACAGCACCATGCCCGGCTGGCTCAGTCCGGTCTCGGGGCCGACGATGTGCATGATGCCGAATCGCGGGTCGAACTGGCCGAAGGCCTTGGTGAAGCCCAGATCCCTCATTTCCTGGGCGAGCTCTTCGTACTGCTGCCAGCCCCATCCGAGCGACCGGTCAGTGTACCTGTCCGGCGACGTGGACACGGTATGGTCGGGCACGTTGTAGAAGATCTCGGGATTGCGGAGCTCGACGTCCTCCCGGACCAACCGCATGACCTGGGTCGGACTGCCGCCGATGCAGCGGTCCACCTGGAGCAGATCGGTCTCGCCGCCGAGGTTCGCGACGACGTGGGCATCCCAGATCTTGTCGAACAGGGTCCCGCGACGTCCCTGCGCCCGCAGTCGCGCGAACAGGTCCCTCGGGTAGGCCGATACGAGAAGCCCCGCGCCGACCGACGCTCTGATGAAGTCACGTCTGTTCATGGTGCCCTCCGCTGTCGGAACCCCACGGTTGGCGGCAAGGTCTTCGCCAGCCACCGCCGCCATGATATCAACGCGCCGTGGAGCTACAATACGGGCGCGTGCCGCCAGTGTCGTGGCGCGCACCCTGAGACCGCCATCCATCGGAGTAACCGGGTCCATCGAGGAGGAACGACAACATGAAGCGCCTTCTGCATCTCCTGTTCGCCGCGGCCGTCGCGCTGGCCATGCTGCCCGTCGACACACAAGCCCACTTCCAGTTGCTGGAACCGGCGCCCTGGATCAACCTGGACCGGCTCGGCAACCCCCAAAAGGTCGGACCGTGCGGCGGCAATCCGACCGGCGACAACGACGCGATTCTGTCCGGCATCGTCACCGAGGTCACCGGCGGGTCCAAGCTGCACCTGAAGATCCAGGAGACCATCTTCCACTCGGGCCACTACCGCGTCGCGCTGTCGGTGAACTCGCGCAACGAGCTGCCGGCGGATCCGACCGCGGTCGAGAAGTGGACAGACCGGGGCCTCTACTCGGTCTGGGGCGTGATTCAGAGCCCGCCGCAGATCCCGGTCCTCGCCGACGGCCTGTTCCCGCACTATCCCGTAGGGGACCAGCGCGCCTCGTTCCGGCCCGAGACCCCGATGGATCCCTGGGAGGCCGACATCGCGATCCCCAACATCAACTGCGAGAAGTGCACGCTGCAGGTCATCCAGTTCATGGCCGATCACGTGTACAACGTGCCGGGCGGCTATTCCTACCATCACTGCGCCGACCTGAAGATCACGGCCGACCCGTCCATGCCCATCGACGACCGCTGGCCGGGGCAGGCGATGACCAACGACTGACGAGGTGGTGAGAGGCTGGCGGCAATCGGGCTGCCGTCCGCGGACTACGGGCACTCGACGAGGGTGCCCCATCCGGCCCATCGCCACTGGTGGTGGGCCGGGTCCGCTGGTCTGCCAGCGGATTGCTCGAAGAGTTCTTCGGGCCGCTTGGGCCGGGTGTCCGGGTCATTCGGCGCCGCCCGGCGTCACTGGCAAGACGGTGGCCACGCCGATTGCCCGAGTCCAAGTCCCGTGCGCTGGTGAGGGTTCAGGCGTCACCCAGGATCACTCCGTCGATCACCGATGCGATCGCTGCTGCATCCAGCCTCCCGCCCGGCTGGTCGCGGGATTCGATGAGCGTTCCTTCCGGGCCTCCGCCGTTCTCGTGAGGCCCGATTCCGCACTCCAGGTACTCGGCACGCTTTCGCTCCCACCGGGCCTTGTACCCCGGGTCGTGGAGCATGCCGAGATGCTCCCAATAGAAAGTGACGCCTCGCGCGTGATCCGCGATCGTGAAGTCCGGGTAGCGCGACCATTGGACAGCACGAGAGGCTGCTCGTAGGCGTAGTCGATGCCGCGGGCGTGCAGCTTGTCGGCAATCACCAGCTCGGACTTCGACCGCACGAGGTCCCCGCGCTCGGTTCGATGATGAGCCTCCCAATCGGCTTCGCCGCGGCGCGGGCGAAGAGACCCTGAATAAACGCCGAGCTGGAGGATCGGACCGGGTTAGAACTGCGATGTCGGCGCAGTTATTCCACCAAGTATGGCTCTTGGAAACGAAGCTGGCCGCGACGTTACGATTCGGTGCGCCTAGCACGACGAAGCCATTCCCTCGACGGGGAACGTCGCCTCCCGCTCGAAGGGCCCGACTCGCTTCCAGTGACAGCTGCTGCGCGCCATGTAGTGGCGTCGTCGGTCGGGTCCACGTCGATCGTGCCCGATCGTGGCGAGGTCGACCTCGCTCGCCGGCTCCGATTCCTGCGATGAACCCCTTCAGCAAGCCTCGTCAGTTCCCGCACAGAAGGCACGAACTCTTATGCGTCAGTTATGCTATAGTTAAGCAGCAGGTGAGGACTTGTCGGCTCGGGAGACAACGCCCATGACCACGTCCAGGTACGCACCATTGGCAGTCTACTTGAGGAAATCGGGAAGAGCAGAGATTCCGATGACCTTCGATGACATCGAGAAAGTCATCGGGTCCAAGCTGCCACCACGTGCTTCCACGCATCGTGCATGGTTCTCGAACAACCCTACGAGCAACCCGATGACGCGGGCCTGGCTGGCCGCAGGGTACAGATCGGCGGACGTAGACATGACCCAGCGCAAGCTGGTGTTCCGAAAGATCGTGTCGGAGCAGCCGGCTGCCGAGCTGCGCGAGATCGCCGGCTCGATCCCCACCGCCGCCGAGTTGCGCGAGATCGCCGGCTCGATCCCCACGGCTGCCGAGCTGCGCGAGATCGCCGGCTCGATCCCCACCGCCGCCGAGTTGCGCGAGATCGCCGGCTCGATCCCCACGGCTGCCGAGCTGCGCGAGATCGCCGGCATGCCGGAGCGGCAGATCAGCCTTCAGGAACTCGAGTCCAAGCTCGACAGCTACATACACGAGGTGGAGAACGGTGCGACGGTCGTCGTGCGCCGCGACGGGCGTCAGGTGGCGCGAATCATCCCGGAAACGGACTCCGCCGAGCAGAAGCGCACGGCGCTGAAAGCAAGCGGGACGTTCGACTGGAGCGGCCGACGGCCGAAGCGCAGAAGGCCATCGGTGCGCCTCCGAGACGGCGGCAGCCTGAGTGACAGCATCATCGACGAGCGCAGGTGATGTTTCTGTACCTCGACAGCAGCGCGCTCGTGAAGCGCTACGTCGACGAGCGCCACTCGGAAGAGGTAGCCCACCTCATGGACGAGACCCTCGCCATCGGAACGTCGGCGATCAGCCGAGTCGAGGTAGGGGCCGCTCTCGCGAGGGCGGCCCGCGGAAACCGACTCGACGCCGAAGGCGCTCGCGGAGCCCAGGAGCAGTTTGCGGAAGACTGGCCGGACTTGAGCAAGGTGCCGGTTACGGACGCGCTCCTCGCGCATGCCGAGAGACTCGCCTGGAAGCACGGGCTGCGGGCCTACGACGCCATACAGCTCGCTGCCGCCCTCGTCTGCGAGGAGACGAACAGGACGCTCGACGAGAGCGTCCTGTTCGGGTGCTTCGACGACGAGCTGACAGCCGCCGCGCACGAAGAAGGGCTTCGGACCTGGCCCGACCGAAGGTAGGGGACCCTCGGGCTCGTCCGTCCTCCGATAGCATCCCGCGGAGGTCAGTCCGCGCCCCGCACCCGTCCGAGGCCACGCCCGGCGCCGGCGATCACCAGCACCACCAATCCCCCCAGGACCGCCAGCGGAACCGCCGCCCGACCGGCGACGTCCGCGGGTTCCTCGTCCACGAACCGGAACGCCGGCACGTCGGGCAGGACGTCGGCGGTCATCCGCTCGCTGGCGAGGATCGCGGGCACGAAGAACTGCCGCCACTCTTCGGCGAAAGCGCGCACCTGCAACTGGAAGCGGGCGAAGCGCGCGTCTCCCGTCCCCGCCGCGTCGATGAGCACCTCCTGGGCCAGCAGCGCCGGCGAGAGGAAGCGGTAGCGGCGCACCAGGGCGAGCTGGTCGGCGCGGCGCGCGCCGTGCACTGCCGATACCTCCTCCAGGCGCGTGTTCACGGCGTCGGTGGCGGCCCAGGCGAGCGCACCCAGGCCGGGCTCTTCGGCCACCACGCCACTGGACATCTCCGGATGGTCCTCCAGGTACCGGGCGAGCAGCTCGCTGCGGCGGTTCACGGCGTCGTTCGAGGCGTCGCGCTGGGCGGTGATCATCTCCACGCGGGACGGCAGCGGGTGCAGCATGCCCGCCGCGATGTTGACGGCGGCGGGGAGCACCACCACGAGAACGAGCCAGGCGCCCACCAGGGCCGTGGCGTTCCAGGCGGAGGTTCGACGCAAGCTGTTCACCCACGCCGCGAGCGCGAACCAGAACAGCGCATACAGCGTCACCGTCGCGCACCACAGGAGCACCCGGCCGGTCGATCCGAAGCCGCCCGTGGCCAGGATGCCGAGCAGCGAGACTCCCGCGGCCAGCCCCACCACGAGGAGCGCCCGAAACACCAGCTTCGCGGCCACCACGTCGCGGGCCGACACCGGCTGCGACAGCGTCAGAGCCAGCGTCCCCTGCTCGCGCTCCTCCGAGAGGACGTTGAAGCTGAGGGCCAGCACGAGCAGCGGCAACAGGTATACGGTCACGAAGGCCAGGTCGAAACGGCCCACCAGGAGGTTGAGGGGGTTCTCGACCTCGCCGTTCTGCTGGAAGGACGACTCGTTGGTGTAGATGCTGACGTCATAGTAGTACGGCAGGAGGTCGCTCTGCCCGACCGCCAGGGCGGCCAGGGGACCCGGCTCCAGCACCGCGGCGTGGGCGCCGCGGGCGCCGCCGAGGACGTTGGGGGCGCGGGGGTCGCGGAAGGGCGAGGATGGCTGTCCTCCGTTCGCGATGTCGGTCAGCTCCTGCTCCAGGGCGCGCACGCGCTCGGCGCTCCCGGTCCGCGCGGCCTCCACCGTCCGCTCCTGGAAACGCTCCCAGGCCATGCCGTTGGCCAGCGCGTAGACGAAGAGGACGGCGAAGACCGCGAGCACGATCCGCAGCGCCCGGTCCGCCGCGAGCAGGCGCCACTCGTTCCGCAGGACAGTGTGCAGGGTCACGGCTACGCCACCTCCGCGCGCCGTACGCTGGCCGCCGCGGCCCAGACCGCGCCGGCGAGCCACAAGCCCAGCACCAGGAGCGACAGGATCCGGTTGTTCAGGACCCAGCCCAGCGTCGGGGCGTCGTACTGCAGGGGCGGCACCTCGGCCCAGAGGTCGGATCCGGCGACGTACGAGAAGTCTCCGCTACGGGAGTTCTCCGCGAGGTCGCCGTTCATCCGCCGCATCAGGTCCCGGCGGTACGTCTCGGCCGCGGTCGCGAAGTGCCGGTGCTGCTCGACGTCGGTGCCGGCCAGCCCCATCGACAGCGTGCGCACCGCGAGCAGCGGCGCCGCCACCGCGAGCGCCTCGTGGACGACACCCTGGCGCTCGAACATGTCCCACAGCGCCCCGTAGTTGCGGTCGAAGATCCGGTTGCCGAACTCCTCGCTCTCCTGGAGGTAGATCCCCACGTCGTTCACCGGCAGGTCCTCGACCCGCTCCACGCCGTGCTCCGCGAGTAGGCTTTCGGTCAGCGCCGCCCGATCCGGTCGCTGGATGTCCTCCACGCCGGCGGCCATCTCGCGTTCCAGAGTTTGTGCGAACTCGACCGCGGACGGCGTCGGGTGGATCCACTTGGAGAGGTCCACCGCCGCGCGCGGGGCCACGAGCCCGTTCACCACCCACACCGCGAGCAGGACGACCAGCGCGGTGCGCGCCGAGCGGGCCCACGCCGACACGGCCAGCGACAGCCCCACGAAGGCGGCGAAGTAGGCCAGGTAGACGCCGGCCAGGACCGCTCCCCGGGCCAGCGGGGACGCGGCCGGACCCGTACTCCCGACGACGAGGGCGGCCGCGCCCACCAGCGCCGCGGGCACCAGCAGCAGCGCCAGCGCGCCGGCGATGCCCAGGGCCTTGCCCAGGGCCAGATCGGACCGGCCGACGCCCGTGGCCAGGAGCTGGCGCAGCGTGCCCTGCTCCCGCTCGCCGGCCAGCGCGCCGAAGGTCAGCAGGATGATCAGCAGCGGCACCAGGTTCTGCAGGACCTGCGCGGCCGTCAGGGCGCCGATGCGCTGGGCGGACGTCGCGTCCTGGGCCGGGCGCATGAGGAAGTCGTTCTGCCGGTGCGCCTCCAGCCATACCGACGTGCCCGTATACGGGTCCACGCCCTCGTCGACGAACGACAGCGCCAGACGGGGCTTGAACGCATAGATGCCGTAATGGGCCGCCGAGTGCGGATTCTTCTCGCCCTGCGACTCCCAGTGCTCGCGGGCGGTCGCCTGCGCGGCGGCAAGCTCCTCCTGCGCCTGGCGCGACTGGACCCAGCCGTGCCCCAGCGAGACCAGAAGAAGCGCTCCCACCACGGCCGCGCACCAGCGGAAGCGGCCGTCCCGCACTACGTCGGTGAACTCCTTGCGTGCGATGTGCTTGATCATCGGTGGCTCCCTATTCGTGCATGTGCTCCAGATAGATGCGCTCGAGATCGGCGTGGCCGATCTCGTCCGTGCTCAACTCCGTGACCAGCCGCCCGTGCCGCATGATGCCGACGCGTGTGCCAGTCTCCTTGGCGCGAAACAGATCGTGCGTCGCCATGAGCACCGCGACGCCGCGGTCCCTGAGCTGCCCGAGCAGCTCGGAGAACTCGTTGGACGCCTGCGGATCGAGGCCGGACGTCGGCTCGTCGAGCAGCAGCGCGTCGGCCTCCTTGGCGATGGCGATGGCGATGCCCACCTTCTGGCGCATGCCCTTCGAGTACTCGGACACCCGCCGCCGGACCGCGTCGCGCGGCAGGCCCGCGCCGGCCAGGATATCGGTGAGTCGCGCCGGGTCCAGCGATCCCCGCCCGCCCAGCGCGGCGAAGTACTCGAGGTTCTCCAGCCCGCTGAGATTGCGGTACAGCATCACCTGCTCGGGGATGTAGGCCAGGCGCCGCTTGGACTCCAGGGGCTCGGCGGCGACGTCGAGGCCGGTCACGTGCACGCTCCCCGCCGTCGGCTCGAGGAACCCCAGAAACAGGTGGATGGTGGTGGTCTTGCCGGCGCCGTTCGGGCCCAGCAGACAGTAGATCTCGGACGGCCCGACGCGAAGATCGAGGTTGGTGACGGCCTCCACGTCGCCATATCGCTTGGACAGCGCCCGCGCTTCGAGAACGGGCGTCGACGCGCCGGCGCCGGGCGCGGATGCGGATGCGGATGGGGCCTCGATCGGAACGACTTCGGTCATGGATCTCGACAGGAACCCGGCGGATCGCCGGGGACTCCTCCCTCCAAGGGAAACGGAAAACGCCCGCGCGCCAGTGGCGCGTCGGCGCAACAACGGAACCAGGGAATTACGGATGTCGCCGAGTCGTCAGGCGGGCGGCGCCCGGGAGCCGTGCCCCTCGACCGCGGCGCCGCGGGCATGCCCCTGCGCACGCGCATGCGGACTGCCGCCGGCCGCCGGGTCGGGATTCTCGTGGGCGCTGGCAGTGATGGGCGGCGAACCCTGGACGTGGCACAGCACGCACGTGTCGTCCCGTGCCTCGGCCTCGTCGTGGAAATGAGGCGTCGTCGCGAGAGTCAGCAGCGCCAACGCGACAACCGCGCCCCACCACAATAGCGTCGACCGGCCTCGCCGCATGGCTGTCTTGTAGCGCGTTTCGCGCGAGTCCGTCAAGGGCGCGGCCGCGCCGGCCGCGCCGGAGTCGCTTCAGCGCGGCCGCCCGCCGGGGAGGGAATGTTTCCGGCGGGCGGCCCTGCGCATGGACGGGGACAGAGGAGCCCCGACCCTCTAGTGGAACCGCACGCGTGGTTCACCCGGACCCCGCGGCCCGTCTCGTGCACGCGATCCTTGGTGAACGAGGTGTGGTTCCGATACGTGCGTTCGTCGCGTTGCCGACCGTCAACGACACGGTGTGCGCCGCCCGCGGTCCTCCGGCGAACACGGCACGACAGGCGAACGGACAGTGTGGAAGGGCTACGCGGGCGGGGCGCGGGCGGGGAGGCGGCGGAAATGACCGGATGCGATCCATCCGCGGTCGACAGCCTGCTCGAGCGGCTGCGGAACCTCCGCCAATCCGACCTGTGCGGATCCGGACAGTTCGGCGGCAGGCTGGTGCCGGAGCTGGCAGACCGCGCAGTCCTGATCGACTGCGTGCTCCTCGTGGCAGATGACTGCGACGGCCGTTGCGCCGGCCAGCACCAGCGCCAGGACGACGATCCAGGCGTGCGAGGCGGAGCCGCGTCGTACGAGTCCCGCGTGCGCGGAGCGGTCAGTCATCCGCTTTCGACGCTAGCAGAGAACCGCCCGAGGCGGCAAGAGCAGCCGCGGACAAATCGTCGGGCGCCGACGATGTCCGCCCGGACGGGTAGCTCGGTAGTTCCACACGATATTGCCCGCGGACGGACGCGCTTGACTCCGGCTCGTCTTTGCTTCTTCAATAGGGGGATGGCGCCGTTGAGACGGCTGGCGGCAAAGGGTGCGGCACTGTTCCTGGTGCTCGCGCTCGCATCGGTGGGCGTCGCGCTCCACGAGCACGACACCGACGTACAGGACGCCGGTCACGCCGACTGCGACGCCTGTCACTTCCGGCACCTGTCGGGAGTGCAGACCGACGGCACGCCCGCGCCTTCGCCACCGGATCTCGTCGCCCACACCGTGGTTTCCGCCGACCCGGACGTCGAACGCGGCATAGCCCTCGGCATCCGTCCCACGCGCGGCCCGCCCGCGTAGCCCTCTCGTCGTACTCCCCGCAACATCCCGTACTCGCACGAATCGGCGGTTATCGGACTCGGCGCCGGTACCGGCACGGACACCGGCGCTCGTAGCACGACTCCCGGAATCAACACGCGAAAACGAAGGAGCACTGAAAATGTCAGGTTTTTCCAGAGAGCAGTTCGTTTCCCGATGGATGGTGGTCATCGCCCTGCTGGCCGTTTGCGCCGCCGGCGCGGCGACTGAAGAGGCGCAGGCCCAGGATGCATCCGACCAGCCCTTCATGGCGGGTGCGCCGCTCGACCTGTCGTCGAACGCCAAGACCTACGGCGGCTTCCGCTTCGCCGAGAGCATGGCCTACGACGAGGACCGTGACCTGTACGTCGCGGTCAACGCCGGCATCGCCCAGGACGTCATCCCGAACGACGGCTACATCTCGCTGATCAACCCCGACGGCAGCGCGCACACGCTGAAGTGGATCGGCGTCAACCGAAACGGCCTGACGCTGAACCACCCGCTCGGCAGCGACATCATCAACGGCCTGCTGTACGTGGCCGACATCAACGTCGTGCGCTGGTTCGACATGGAAAGCGGCGAGCCGCGCGGCAGCGTCACCGTGGAGGACGCGCAACGCTTCAACGACATCGAGGTCGCCGAGGACGGGACCATCTGGGCCTCGCAGACCGGCACCGAGGAGAGCGGCACCTGGCGTCTGTACCGCATCGCGCCCGACGGCGGCTCGTCGGTCGTCGTCGAGGGAGCGCCGCTGGCCCGGCCCAACGGCGTGGCCTTCGACCCGGACGGGAACATCGTCGTGGTGAACATCAACGACAACGCGGTGCTCACGTTCTCCCCCGACGGCGAGCTCGTCAATACCGAGCACGCGGTGGACGGCGGCAACGACGGGCTGGTGATCCTGGACGACGGCACGAAGTACGTCTCCAGCGTTCGGATCGGCACCGTCTCGCGCATCCGTCCGGGAGAGGAAGCCGAGGTCGTGGCGTCCGGCATCCCGAGCGCCGCCTCGATGTCCTACGACTCGAAGCGGAACCGGTTGCTGATTCCGATGAACAACTGGAACGCCATCACCATCGTCGAGCTCGACTGAGCGGGTCCGCCATGCGACGAATCTCTGCGGCAACCGCCGTGGTGGCGGCAATCGTTCTGGCGGGCGGCGCGGGCGCCGGCGACATCGCCGGCGCGCCGGCGCACGCGCAATCCCCGTTGGCGCCGGCCGCGCCACCCGAGACCGCGCCGCCCCTCCCATACCCGTCATCGGACGCGTCCGGGGCGTACGTCGGCGACGTGCTCTACGTCCACGCGGGAGAGCAGCGGCCCGCCGCTCGCACGACCGCGAGTACCGGGAGGGCGGCCCTCTATGCGCTTTCCCCGCAGGACGCGTCCTGGACGACGGTCTGGACCGGCGAACCGATACGCGGCGCGGTGCTCGTCAGCGACGGAGAGGACCTCTACCGCGTGGGCGGCGCCGAGGTCACGGGCGTGCGTCGAGCCCGCCCCGACCTGCAGCGGTGGGACTGGACGGACGGGCGGTGGATCGAACTGACGCCGATGCCGTCGGGCAGGACGGACCACGCGGCGGTGATCGACGGGCAGCGGCTCTGGGTGATTGGCGGATGGGCGCCCTCGGTCGTGGCCGAGGGCCGCGGGGCGCGACTTCGCCCGCCCGCCGTGCCTGCCGAGGACTGGCGCGACGACGTGCTCGTCGCCGATCTCGACGCGGACCCGGTGACCTGGACCATGGTCGAAACGGCATCCCTGCGTCTGCATTCCCTCGCCGCGGCCGTCCACGGGGACGCGATCTGGGTGGCCGGGGGCATGACGCCCCGGGGGCCGGAGCTCGAAGCGCATCGGCTGGACCTGCGGACCCGGACGCTGGCGCCGGCGCCCGTTCCTCCGGTGCGCGGCCGCAGCCGGGGCGTCGGCCTGGGCATGGCCTCGACCGGCGGGAGCCTGTATGCGAGCAACGTGAACCAGCTGTTCCGTCTCGACAGTGAGCGCGCCTGGCAGGCGCTCGCCTACGACATCGAGCCGGAACGCGCCTCCCACGCACTGGTCGGCGGACCGGGGGTGCTGCACATCGCGGGGGGAGCCGCGCACGGCCGGACCCACGCGCGCGTCGACCGGGTCGAGACCGCCTCGCTCCGGCCGAGCGACGTTGTCGAGGCGCCGTTGCGCCTGGCGGGCGCGGCAGGCGATCGGCCTCCGCTGGCCGGCGCCCGGCGCTGGCCCGGCTTTCGAGGACCTTCCTTCGGTCACAGCCAGGCCCGTGATCTCCCGCTGGCCTGGTCGGACGAGGAGAACATCGCGTGGCGGCACGCGGTCGGGGGCTACGGCCAGTCGAGCCCCGTGGTCTGGGACGGCCTGGTGTTCGTCACCGCCATCGACGGTCCGTGGCGCGAGACGCAGATCGTCGAGGCGGTCGACGCGGAGACCGGCGTGCTGCGGTGGCGCCACACCCTGGCCTCGAGCCAGCCCGTCGAGGTCACGAACATCGTCGCGAAGGGCGCGCCGACGCCGCGGGTCGACGCCGAGCGTGTCTACTACCTGTTCGAGAGCGGCGACCTCGGTGCGCTGAGCCATGACGGCGAGCCGATCTGGTCCCGCGCGCTGAAGGCGGACTACGGCGCGATCGAAGGCTACGGCCTGGGCAGCTCGCTCGCCGCCAACGACGAGACGTTGTTCGTCCTGGCCTCGCACGACGGACCGTCGTACCTGCTGGCTGTCGATTCGGCCACCGGCGAGACGCGGTGGAAGGCGAACCGTCCCGCCGCGTCTGCCTGGACGACGCCGATCGTCGTGCCCTGGACGGGCGGCGAGCTCGTGGTGGTCAGCATCGACGGCATGGTCGAGGCGTACGATGCGAAGACCGGCGAACGGGTCTGGTGGCTCGACGGCCTCTCCGGCAACAGGCTCCCATCACCGGTCCTCGTCGAGAGGCGCATCGTCGTTCCGTCGTCGGACTCCCGATCCAACCTCACGCTGCCGATCGAGCACCGCGGACGACTGCAGGACGAGCAGGTGCTCTGGCGCAGTCGGAGCGCGACGTCGTCGATGTCGTCGCCGGTCGTGACCGGCAAGGCGATCTACTTCATCAACTCCCGGGGGGTCATCCGCTCCCTGGAGCTGGGGTCGGGCCGGTCGCGGTGGGCAACCCGTCTGGCCTCGGCCGCGTGGGCGACGCCGATCGTCAACGGAGACCGCGTCTACGTGTTCGGGACCGACGGCGTGGCCTCGATCTTCGCCGCGGACGCGGCCGAGCCGATAGAGCTGGCGCGGAACGCGCTGACCGTCTCCGAGCGCGTGTACGGGGTCGCCGCCATCGACGGGGCTTTGCTCGTCCGGACGGGCCGGGAGCTGATCCGCATTGGGCGCGGCGGCGGAACCGGGCGCTGAGACGAGCGGACTCGTACGGGTTGCCGCACAGGCAGAAGTCATGACGAAGCCCAGCAGCCGGCCGATAGCGTTCGCGGCGCTGCTGGTGGCGTGCGTCCTGCTGTCGGCCGGCTTCCTCTCTCACGGACATGACGACGGGGACCCCGGCAGTCACGATCATGAGTGCATCACCTGTTGCTTTTCGGACTTCGCCGCAATAGCGCCCGCCGCAGCACCCACACCATCGACCCCGGATCTCGCGGCGTGCGCTACCGAAGCGACGAGCCGCGGAAACGCCCGGGGCGCCCCGCTCGGCGCCCCGCTCACGCGCGGACCGCCCGCATAGCACCTCCCCTTGCTGTGTCGACCCGGACGGTCCCCCGGACCATCCGCGTGTCGGCCGTTCGAGTGTCGAAATAGGCGGGAAGCTCGCCGGCCAGGTGCCGGACGCGCGACCGCCGCGGAGGTGGATGCGCAATGCGTGTAGGGAGTCGGATAGCTAGTTCGCTTGTTTCGGGCGCAGTTGTCGTTGCAGGGCTGTTCGCCGCGGAGCCGGTATTCGGTCTGGAGGAAACCGGCTCGATTCAGGGCATCGTCGTGGCCGAGGACGGCGGGACGCCGCTGCCGGCCGCGCTCGTGGTGCTGGACGGCACCGAGGTATCGGCCACCACGGGAACCGACGGCGCGTTCGCGCTCGACGGCGTCCCGACCGGGGACTACCAGTTGACCGTCACGCGGGAAGCCTTCGCGCCGCTGACCTCGCCGGTGACGGTGACAGCCGGGCAGCCCGTGCTTCTCGACCTCCGCCTCCCGGTACTGCAGTTCGAGGAGAGCGTCGTGGTGACCGCTACGCAGACCGAACGGGCGGTCACCGAGGTCGCGGCCAGCGTCACGATTCTCGACGCGGAGGCCATCGAGGCGTCGTCGGCCCGCAACCTGCAGGACCTGCTGCGCAGGACGCCCGCCATCGATCTGGCCGAGACCTCCGGCATGGCCGCCCGCGCCAATTCGTCGCTCGTCATGCGCGGCGTCCCCGGCACCAAGCGGGCCCTGCTCCTGGTGGACGGGTTGCCGGCCAACGATCTGGGTCTCGGCACGCTCGCCGCGCTGAGCCTCGTGCCGCTGGCGTCGGTGGAGCGCGCCGAGGTGGTCCGCGGGCCGTTCTCGAGCCTCTACGGCGCCAACGCCTTCGCCGGCGCCATCAACGCCATCACCAGGCCCGGCGAGGGCCCGGCGGCCGCCGACTTCTTCGCCAGCGGCGGCGCGGCCGGCTACTACCAGCTCGGTACGTCCGTGCGCGGAGAATCGGGCCCCGTCGGCTACGCCTTCACCGCGGACCGCCGCAAGATCGACAACGTCTACAACCGCGACACCCGCACCGTGCCGCGCGTCGCCGAAGACCGCAGCCTGCAGCAAGAGACCGTGCCCCTCCGCAACGTCGGGTACGAGGACGTGCGGCTGACGGGCCGGCTGGACTTCTCCGTCTCCGACGCCTGGGACGTGACGCTGCTGCCGCGGATCTCCAGCTACGAGACGGGCCTCGACATGTCGGCCCGGTTGCCGGCCGCGGTCGAGGAACACAAGCGGGACACTGCGGTCAACCTCGGCGGCATCCTCCGTTACGCCGGGGCCGGCCCGCTGGCGGCGCAGATCCGCACCAGCTACCGCTACTCGAACCAGCGTCTCTTCCAGGAGAACTTCACGCTCGCCCCGACGCGGCAGACGACCATCGTCGATCCACCCGGACCGGCCGTCATCGAGTCGGTATCGCACGGTGTGTTTCCGTTCGCGGCCCTGACCGGCCAGGACACCGACTTCCGCAGCGTCCTCTTCGAGCCGCAGCTCACCTGGGCGCCGAACCTCGCGCACACGGTCGTCCTCGGGGCGAGCTACACGGGCGAGCGCGGCTCGTTCGGCGACAGCACCATCGCCGATCGTTCCAACCTGCTGGGCTCGGACGCCACGCTCGCGCGGGTGGCGGCGGGCATCCAGGCCGGAATGGCTGCGGGAGGCGTGCCCAATCCGACCGTCACGCTGGTCCGCGATCCCGCGATCGGCGACGTCTTCCCTCTGTCGCGGGGCCAACAGGAGCAGTTCGACATCTTCTCCGCGTACGTGCAGGACGAGTGGGTGCTGGCCGACCGGCTGCGGCTGGTCCCCGGGCTGCGCTACGACCAGCACTCGGAGTTCGGGTCGGTCGGCTCGCCGAAGGTGTCGCTGCTGTACGCCCTGACGCCGACGACGCGGGTCCGCACCTCGGCCGGCCGCGCCTTCCGCGCGCCGAGCCTCTTCGAGCTGTTCGGCAACGTCGTCTTCCACGGTCCCATCCCCGGGTTGCCGAACCCGGATCTGGAGCCCGAGCACATCGCCTCGTTCGACGGCGGGATTCAGCACGAGGTCAGCCGCGCGCTCCGAGCGGAGATGAACGTCTTCCACAACGACATGACCGATCTCATCCAGCTCGTGATCTCGCCGCAGCGCGACCACTTCGACTGGGTCAACGTCGCCGACGCGCGCTCGACCGGCCTGGAGCTGGTGGCGAACGGGCAGGCGACCTCGTGGCTGGGCTACTACGCCAACTACGCGTACACGGACAGCGAGGACCGCGCCACCGGCAACCCGCTGGCGCTGGTGCCGCGGCAGAAGGTCAACGCGGGAATCCAGTTGGGCGCGGCGCTCGGGACGTGGCGCCTGACCGGGTCCGTCGATCAGCGCTGGGTCGGCCAGCGGACGCAGAGCTCGCAGGGCGTCCCGGTCCTGCTCGACGAGTACGTGCGCACCGACCTCGCGGTCTATCTGCACCCGAACGACGACCTGCGCGTGGGCGTGCACGTGCTGAACGTGATGGACGCCGACTACCAGGAGACCGCCGCGAGCCCGACGCTCGGCCGGCTCGTCTCCGTGAGCCTCGCGATAACGCCGTTCTAAGGGCGGTGGGAGCTGGCCAAACGGAGCCTTTGCGACGGGTTTGGTGGCGCTAGGAGTCCGCGGGGAGAGAGCGCCGGCGCGGATGATGCAGTAGGAACGGAGGAAACTCGATGACTGCCAGGACAGAACCGACGCGAGCGCGAACCGTGCGGACGCGGCTGGCCAACCTGTGGTCCCATCGCAAGCGGATCGCGGCAGCGGTGCTGGCGGCGGCGGTGCTCTGGAGCGGCTTCGCCGCCTACCAGCGCCACCTCGCAGTGACCCGGATCGCCTTCGTCAACTTCCCCGGCTTCCAGCTCGCCCGCATCGAGCGCGCGCGTCCGCACGGCGCCGTGCGCATCGAGCCGCTGGACATGGCGACGTTGGACCGGGCCGCCGACTATCCGGTCGTCTACATCTTCGGGCGCGGCCTGCAGCTCGAAGAGACCCAGCTCGACCACCTGCGCGAAGCCGGCCGCCAAGGCGCGCGCCTGTTCGTGCAGGGGGCTACGAACCCGACTCTCGACGTCACCAACCTGCGCGGTCCGCAGCTCGACGCCGTCAACGGGTACCTGGAGTTCGGGGGCGCCGAGAACTACGCCCGGCTGCTCAACTTCTCGCGCGTCGAGCTCGACGGCAAGGCGTTTCGCTCGGACCCGGTGCAGCCCCCGGTCGAGCGTTCCATGGACGTGCTGTTCCACCTGGACGACGACCTGACGTTCGAGACCGTCGACGCATTCGACTCCTACTACGAGGCGCAGGGACTCGCGAAGCCGGGCGCCCCGAACATCGCCCTGATCACGAGCGTGCCGGGCCCGTTCAACGCCAACCGGGACCACGTCGACGCGTTCATCCGCGCGCTCGAAGGCCGCGCGTGGAACGTCTACCCGATGGCCAGCGCCGAGAAGCGCCTCGACTTCCTGAAGGAGATAGAGCCCGACCTCGTGGTGCTGATGCCGCACGGCCGGCTCACCCTGGGCCGCGCCGACGAGGCGATCGCGTGGCTGCGGGAGCGCAACATCCCCATGCTGACGCCGGTGTCGGTGTTCCAGAACCACGACGACTGGGTGATGGACCAGCAGGGAATGGCCGGGGCGATGCTCACGATGAGCGTCGTCCTGCCCGAGCTCGACGGCGGCGTGGCGCCCTACTCGGTGGCGGCGCAGTTCACCGACGCGGACGGCTACGAGATCTTCGACGCATTGCCGGAGCGGCTCGACACGTTCTGCGACCTGGTCGAGCGCTGGCTGGCGCTGAAGGAGAAGCCCAACCGCGACAAGCGCGTGGCCATCTACTACTACAAGGGACCCGGCAAGAACGCGATGAATGCCGGCAGCATGGAGGTCGCGCCGAGCCTGCTGAACCTGCTCCGCTCGCTGCGGGACGCCGGCTACAAGGTCGAGGGCCTCCCCGAGACCGACGACGAGTTCTGGGAGCTCGTCCAGGCGAAGGGTCCGGTGCTCGGACCGTACGCCCGCGGGGCGTTCGAGGAGTTTCTCGACGCCGGGGATCCGGCGCTGGTGCCGGCCGGCGAGTACGCCGCGTGGGTGGATGCGGACCTCGAGCCGGGCATGCGCGACGCCGTCGTCGAGCAATACGGACCGGCGCCCGGCGAATACATGACGGTCGGGGAGGGCGAGGAAACCGCGCTGGCCGTCGCCCGCGTGCGGTTCGGCAACGTCGTGATCCTGCCGCAGCCCCTGCCGGGCGTCGGCGACGACACGTTCCGCCTCGTGCACGGCGCACGGAAGGCGCCGCCGCACCCCTACGTGGCCTCCTACCTGTGGACCCGCAACGCCTTCGAGGCCGACGCCGTCATGCACTTCGGCACCCACGGCAGCCTGGAGTTCAGGCCCTGGAAGCAGATTGCCCTGTCGGCGTTCGACTGGTCGGACGCCCTCGTCGGGGGGCTCCCGCACGTCTACGTCTACATCATGAGCAACGTCGGCGAGGGGATCATCGCCAAGCGGCGCTCCTACGCGGCCACGGTCACGCACCTGACGCCGCCGTTCATGGAGGGCGGGCTGTACGAGGGGCTGCGTCCGCTGCGGGAGCGGCTCAACAGCTACCGCAACGCGGCCGACGGGCCGGTCCGGGCGGAGCACGCGCGCACGATCCGGCGACTGGCGACCCAGATGAGCCTGCACGTGGACCTCGGCCTCGACCCCGACGCAGCGTGGTCGGCGGACGACTTCTTCCGCCTGAGCAACCACGTCGAGACCATCGACGGCGAGAAGGTCGCCCAGGGGCTCTACACCCTCGGCAACGCCTTCACGACAGGCGAGGTCGACGCGACGGCGGAGCTGATGGCGATCGATCCGATTGCCTACGCCCTCGCCCGCATCGATACGGTCAAGGATGCGGTCGACGCCGCCGAGCTGGAGGACGAAGTGTTCTTCGAGCGGCGCTATCGCCGGCGCGCCCGCGACGCCTACGCGCGGCGGGTGGCGGGCCGGGACGCCGAGGCCGTGCTCTCCGACCTGGTGACGGACGCCGACCGGCAACACGCCCACGCCTGGCGGGAAGCGGCGCGCCGGCCGTCGGACGACGACATCATCCGCGGGTTCATCTCGATGGGCGCGGGCAGCCGCAACCGGCCGGACGCGACGGTCTCGGCAGCCCGCGCCGGCGAGCTCGAGGACCTGGTGGCGCGCATCCTGCCGCACCCCCGCAAGGTCGAGTTCGTCGAGCGGCTGCAATCGGAGCAGGAGTTCGCGCGGACGTCGCAACTGCTGGATCCGGTGCAGCGCGAGCGCGCCAGGACGATCGCCGCGGTCATTCCGCCTATGGCCGAGGCCATCGAGATCGCCGAGGACCCGGACGTGTTCGCCCTGTTGGAGGTGATGCAGGACACGGCGCTCCGGGAGCGGACCTTCGCCCTGCTGAAGGACCCGGGACTCGTCGACCGCGTCGAGGAGGAAAAGCGGCGGCTGGCGGCGGAGCGGCTGGCGTTCGCCCTCGATGCGCCGCAGGTCGAGGCGCTCGGGCGGGCCTGGGGCCACGAATCGGACGGCGAGCTGGTGACCGCCGCCAGCAAGGACATCGAGCAGGCCCTCTCGGCGGTGGCGTTCTACCGGGAGCACCGCACGGCGCTGAGCGGCCAGCTTCTCGATGTCGACGCCCCCGTGGCGGACCGCCTGCGCAAGATTCTCGACGACCCGGCGTTCGACCGGCGTCTCGACGGCGCCGTCGGCGCCGCCGGCATCGAGCTGGAGGAGCGCGCCGCCCGGGACGCGGAGCTCGCCCGGGCGGTCCTGACGCTGGAAGCGAGCGTGGCCGGCATCGACCGGCATCGCGCCGGCCTGCGCGACAGCACCGACCTGGAGCTGGGGAGCGTGGTGCGCGCCCTCGGCGGCGGCTACGTGGAGCCCACGCCCGGCGGCGACCCCATCGTCAATCCGGACGCCGTCCCGACGGGGCGCAACCTCTTCTCGATCGACGCCGAGAAGACGCCTTCGCAGGAGGCGTGGGCGGTGGGACGCACGCTGGCGGAAACGCTCCTCGACGAGCACCGGCGCCGGCACGACGCGTATCCCAGGAAGGTCGCGTTCACCCTCTGGCCGAGCGACTTCATCGGTACCGAGGGCGCCACCATCGGGCAGATCTTCTACCTGCTGGGCGTCGAGCCGGTCTGGGACCCGTTCGGGCGGGTCGCGGACCTGCGCCTGATGCCGGCAGCCGACCTCGGCCGGCCTCGCATCGACGTGGTCGTCCAGACCGCCGGCCAGCTACGGGACCTGGCCGCCTCCCGCCTCACGCTGATCAACCGCGCCGTCGCGATGGCGGCCGAGGCGCGCGACGCGGACGCGGACGCCAACTTCGTCCACGCGGGTCGTCTGCGCGCCGAGGAGATCATGAAGGAGAAGGGCCTGTCGCCCGCGGACGCGCGCCGCTACTCCACGCTGCGGGTCTTCGGCGGGGTGAACGGCAACTACGGGACCGCCATCATGGGGATGGTCGAGGCGGGCGACCGGTGGGAGGACGAGGCCGAGGTGGCCGGCCAGTACCTGCGCAACATGGGCGCCGTCTACGACGAGGGCGAGCTGTGGAGCTTCTACGCGGACGGCATCTTCGAGGCGGCGCTCGCCGACACCGAGATCGTCGTGCAGCCGCGGGAGAGCCACACCTGGGGCGCCCTCAGCCTGGACCACGTCTACGAGTTCATGGGCGGGTTGAGCATGGCCGTCCGCCATGTGACGGGCAGGGACGCGGATGCGTACTTCAACGACTTCCGCAACGCGCAACGGCCGCGGGTGACGGACCTGAACGAGACGGTCTGGACCGAGGCGCGGTCGACGCTGCTGAACCCGGCCTACATCGGCGAGCTGCAGGAGGGCGGCGCCTCGTCGGCCGAGCAGTTCGCCGAGACGTTCCGCAACACCTACGGGTGGAACGTCATGAAGCCGGCGGCGATCGACGACGCGCTGTGGAACGAGCTGTACGACGTGTACGTCGACGACCGCTACGACATCGGGATCGAGGCGTTCTTCCGCCGCGAGAACCCGTATGCCCTGCAGGAGATGACGGCGGTGATGCTCGAGACGGTGCGCAAGGGCTACTGGGAGGCTTCGGCGCGGCAGGTGGAGGTGCTGGCGGAGCTGCACACCCAACTGGTGGAGGAGTTCGAGGCGGGCTGCAGCGGGTTCGTCTGCGACAACGCATCCCTGGCGTCGTTCATCGCCGAGCAGGCTCCGCCGGACCTCGCGGCGAGCTATCTGAGCGAGCTGCAGCGGGCCCTGACGTCGAGCGTCGAGCTGACCGAGGCCAGCGTGGTCCTGGCGGAGCAGGACGCCGAGACGCTGCCGGCCAATGTGCCGGCGAACCAGCCGCCCGCGCGACGTCTTGCCTACCTGGGTGCAGCCATCGTCGCCGGTCTGCTCGCGATCGCGCTGCTCGTCCTGCGGCGGCGGAGCACGACCTGACGCGCGGCAATCATGGAGGCGGTACTCGACATCGTCGCCGGAACGGGCGTCATCCTGTTCCTGCTGGCAGTGGCCTTCATCGAGCGCGCCTGGGGACGGTTGCTGACCGTCGCGACCGTCGCGGCTATCGCCTACGCCGTGCACCCGATCGCGGTACGCCAGAGCCTGCCCGCCTTCATCGGCGGCCTGGACGGCGTCGATCTCCAGACGCTGGCGGCCGTCCTCACGCTCGACGGCGTCCTCGGCTGCGCCAGGGCGACCCTGCTGCTGGGAGCCCGTGGCGGGAGCGCCCCGAAACGTCTCGCAGGCTCGGCGTTTCGGCCCATCCCCCCCGCTCCAGGACCTTGCGCCTCGGAACTCACTGCGTTGCGTTCTACGGCGCAATCTCCTGGCCCCGCAGGGTATCTCCACGGCCCCTCGGGAACTCGGCACGGCCTGCCTCTGCATCGCCTCCGGCGACTGGCGGCGCACCATGTCGGCGTCATCCCCGTGCCGGCGCTGTTCTACCTGGAGATGAAGGCGTTCGACGAGTCACAATGGCCCTTCTCCACGACCGCGCTGGCGCTGTGCCTCGCCATCGTCGTCGTGGGACTGGCGGGGAGCGAGGCGATTCGACGGCTGCTTCCGGATCGCGATCTGCGGGCCGAGCTGCGCCTGCTCGTGCACGCCGCGCAGGTGATGCTGGCGGCGGGGCTGACCGCGTTCGCCCTGCAGGGGGGTGTGGACCGCACGGCGGCGGCACTCGAAGCCGGCCCCCACGCCGTCGTCGCCGGCACGGCGGCGCTCGGGATCCTCGTCGGTTACTGGAGTCATCGCCGGCGCCTGCGCCGCGTCGCTGAATGAGCCCATGGAGCTAGAGTGAGCCCATGGAGCTGCTGACACGCACCCTGTACCTGCTCTCGACCGGCCTGCTGGTCCCGGTCATCGTGCTGCTGCTGATCCTCTTCGCCCGATCGCTGCTGCTCGTCGGACGCACCTACGGCGCCTGGCTGTCGCGGCTCCGGTTTCGATCGGCGCTGCGGCCGCTGCTCGATCGGCTCGACCGCGACAACGTGGAGGCCCTGCTCGGCGACGCCGACCTGCCCCCCGAGCCGCGGTGGCAACCGGCGCTTGGGAGATTGCTCGACCAGGGCCGGTCGGCGGCGCAGCGCGACAAGGCGCTTGCGGACTTCGAGGCAGGCTGCGAGGAGGACCTCGCGGCCGCGCGGACCATGGCGCGGCTCGGCCCGATGCTCGGCCTGATGGGAACCCTCATCCCGATGGGACCGGCGCTGGTGGGGCTGGCCGCCGGGGACATCGCGGCGATGGCGGAGAACCTGCAGGTGGCCTTCTCCACCACGGTCGTGGGCCTCTTCGTCGGCGGCATCGGCTTCACCGTCCAGCAGGCGAAGCAGCGCTGGCACGGCGAAGCGCTCAACGACCTGGAGTTCGTGAGCGGGCTCATCGGCGAACGGACATCCACGCACGAGGAAGGAGACCCGGATGGCAGGCAGGAGACGGCGGCGGCGACTGGGCGCCACGTTTCGTGACGACGCCGACCCGCTCGGCGCCATCGCGAACCTGTTCGACGTCGCCATGGTCTTCGCCGTGGCGCTCATGGTCGCCATGGTCAGCCGCTGGCAGTTGACGGAGTTCCTCACGCAGGAGGACTTCACGATGGTCAAGAACCCCGGCACCGCGGAGATGGAGATCATCACGCAGGAGGCCGGCGAGATCACCCGCTATCGCGCCGAAGACGTGAACGATGCCGCGGGCCGCCGCGGCCGGCGGGTCGGCATCGCCTACCAACTCGACAGCGGGGAGATCATCTACGTGCCGGAAGGGCCCTGACCGTGGTTGACGTTAACGTTGACCGGCTCCCCCAGGCCGCGAGAGAGCTCGGATTGCCGCGCGGCCGAAGGTCAAGTGTCTCCCTGGCCAGCGCAAGACGATGGCCGTGGGTGGCATCCCCGCTTTGACACATTGGCCGCATGTGGCTACAGTGGAGCCACGCCATGGGAGGACTCCGGCATGGGAACCGATACCGTCGTGCGAGCCCGAATCGACAGCGACACCAAGGCGCGAGCCACCGAGGCGCTTCAAGCCATGGGCCTGTCGGTGTCTGACGCGATCCGCCTGCTGCTGCTGCGCGTTGCGGACGAGAAGCGACTGCCCTTCGCCGTCCAGGTGCCTAACCCAACCACCGTCAAATCGATGAAGGAACTGGACGAGGGCAAGGGCCAGCGTTTCGGCAGCGCTGAAGAACTGTTCCGCGACCTCGACCTCTGACATGCTGACCCCTGTTCGATCCTCGCAGTTCAAGCGCGACATAAGGCGAGCGAGGGCGCGGGGAAAGGACCTGGGAAAGTTGAGGGCGCTGCTGGCATCGCTGATCGAGCAAGAGTGCCCGGCCGCGCAGTATCGCGACCATCCGCTCCGGGGGATTTGGAGAGGTTACCGCGAGGTACACCTTGAGCCGGACTGGCTGGTAATCTACCGAATCAAATCCGACGAGCTGCACCTGGTCCGCACTGGGACCCATTCCGATCTCTTCGCGGAGTAGATCGGTCGCGTATGCCGGTTGCACCGGGAGTGAGGAGGGAGAAATCGATGAGAACGTTGGTATTCGTGGCGGCGGCGTTCCTGCTGGGTCGGGTCTCGGCGCAGTACGTGGAGCCGTCGTGTCCCGGCTGCCCGGCCACCTACATCTCCGCCGAGGAGATCGACCAGTACGTCGACGTCGGGCGGACCCAGAGCAGGGTCGACCAGCAAGTGCGGTCTCTCGACGTCGGGAGGAACAACGTCCAGGTCGCGGTGGCCCATCGGGGCACGCTCGCCGGGCCGAGGCCGAACTCGGTCGCCTCCCACAGCCTGGTCACCGAGGTCTATGTCGTGTTGTCCGGGTCCGGCACCAACCGAACCGGTCCGTCCCTGATCGGACGCCGGCCGGGGCCGTCGGACAACTACGCCGTGCAGTTCCTGAACGGTCCCGGGGCAAATTCGGACGATATCGAGGACGCGGAGACGCACGAGCTGAAGGCCGGGGACGTCTTCGTGATCCCCGCCGGCACCGGACACCAGTTCACCTCAAGCATCGAGAAAAAAGTCTGTTGACCTGCGCCCTCTACGCGGTCCGAGAATCTGTACTGCCCGCTCTGATCAGCTCTCCACATAGCCTTCTTCATCTCGAATAATCCCTTCCAGTGGTTTGTCGCGAACACAAGCCAATGGATGAGATGTCCACGGAAATCGAACATTGCAAACGGCCACACGTAATCGGTATTCGCGTGTTTTCGAATCGCGTCCGTGTACGCGCTAATGAGGAATTCCTGCCGACAGCTACCCGTCACTCCAGCGCGGGCGTCCATGAGTCGTCGCCGTACGCCTGCGTAATGCCCACCCATTTCGTTCGGTCATTCAGGAAAGCGTTCATCCGCTGACTGTTCAGGTACGAGAACACCTCGCATTTCTCCTCCTCCATGATCGCACAAACGAGCGACATCGGAACTTGGGAGTACCCAAATTGATCGAGAAAAAACAACGCCGGACCGAGGGACCGCTCATCCTTTTTGCGCTGTGTGATCAGTTTCCGGATTTCTGCCTCGCAGTCGCCAAGTATAGGTGCCTCAACAATGACGCGTCGAGCGGCATCGACACGGTGGTTCTCCTTTCCCAGGCGCTGGGCAAGGTGCGCGTGGCGCTCCGGGTCTAATTCGATGAACCGAAGCCGAACACTCTTGGGCAATGGCTGGCTGTGGTCAAGAATTGAGTTCAGAGCGACGATAGGGCTGCCCGGTTCACCCTGCAGGTACTCACCAGGTCCCGCGAAACCATCCACAAACAACAACTCAGCCCGAACGGAGCCCTACTAAGAATGGCCGCCCACGCTTCCAGATACGTTCTCAGGATACCATGCTTGGCGAGCGTGTGTGGCTCTGCTTCCCAAATCGTTGGTAGAGTGTCCATGCTAAGAAGTCAAATCTATTCGCGCGGAGGAAGTTCGTCCCAAACACGGCCGTCCACTCGATGCTTGAGCTGTCTGCCATTTTGGGAAGCTGTTGCAGGCTAGTCTCGATCGCCGGAAGCGTTCCCCTCAGGTTGCGGAATCCGATGGCTTTCGACACCGTTCATGGGAGAGAATCCGTAGACAGCCCATGGTCGGCCATTGAGGTTGAGGAGCATCTTGCGAGCCAGCACGAGGTCGGGATCCCGTCCGTCTGCGCACGCTCCGTGGCGCGGCTTTTTGCGTCCTGCACCGTGATTGTGCCCTTCTCGACTCGGTACGAGCCCTTGTACAGCTCGCCATCATGCCCCAACGCCTCGAACGGTTGGTCTCGCATGCTTCGTTCTATCGGTCGTACCCAGTCGGCGCACCAGTCTCGCGCGCCGGTGCGGCTGGCTCCCATGCCTACGGTGCGTGACCGAGGCGGGACGGTGGGCGGCGTTGCGATTCCGAGAACTCACACGTCGTTCGCCCTCGCTTCGAGATCGGCGCAACCGTCGATGAGCACGTCAAACGGCTCGGCGTCATCGAGCATGCCGCCGGAGACCATCCGCTCGTAATCTCCCCGCAGCGCGTCCCGGGCGAGTCCCTCGGGAACCAATTGCATCCCGCCGGAAACGGCGGCGCTGTAGTCGATCCACCGGCCGCCGGCGTCCTTCTCGCGGAAGAACGCCGCCTTGTGCCGCGCCACCGACAGGGCAAGCGAGCGGTCGGCGAGCGCTTTGTCGGCGTATCCGGTCTCGTCCAGACGAACGACGTCATGCCAATGACGAGACAGCCGATCGCCCCGCGAGCGTTGCTGGCAGCAGAACACGTGCATCGCGGTCGCCTTTTCCCAGAAGGAACGTTCGGCCATCATGACCGACGGCGCGGCCGTCGGAAAGACGATGTCGGGAAGATGAGGCGCCGCGTCGCACGCGACCGGGCGCGTCTCGTGGGGTTCGCCGGTTCCACGCGCCCCGAACTCGACGATGACTTCGGGCCGGACGAATCCGTAGGCGTCCAGCAGCGGTTCGTAACGAAGGACGAGCCGTTCGCCGGAGGCGCTGACTTCGCCGGAGAGGCCTGGCCGGCCGAGGCCCTCGCCGACCGCCGCGAGCGCCTCGCCCCGGACCCACTCGGCGAGGCGTGAGCGGATTGCCCTGCTCCAGCGTTGCTCCTGACTTCGCGTCGACGGCAACGCCTCGGCGCCGGCACCGGTCACAAGATCGGGCGCGAAGGCACGGATGTCGTACGTGACATCGATGTCCTCCGAGAACCGGCGGATGGCGTGGTAGGCCTTGGCGAGCGACGTGCCGCCCTTGAACACGAGGTCGGCGCCGAACGGCGCGCCGAACAGGACACGCAGCATCCCGACGATCCAGACGTCCTTCTCCAGGAGGAACGCTCGCCGGCCGCTCGCTTGCTGAGCGGCGTTCAGCGCCTCACGCCGGTCTCGAACCGACAACGACTCGAACGGGGTCTCAGCCATGCGCGACGAGCAGGCTCACCGGCTCCGCCATCCAGTGCGGCATGGTGGCCCGCGCCTCGGCGAGATCGTTGATGTCCTCGGGAGACAAGCCCGGCAGAACCGCCTCGAGCCCGGCTCGGACCTCGGTCGGGCCGAGCCAGGCCAGCGCGCGGATGATCTCGCCCGCCCGACGGCGGGGAGCCGCGAGCTGCCAGCGCGGCGCGTGCCGCAGGTCGACGTCCAGGTTACCGAAGCGCAAGCGGCGCCCGGAACCGGAGGTGAGGTAGACCGACCGGATCGGGATCTGGGTGGTGAACCCGAGCACGTGCGCTGCCGCGCCGCCGCAAGGGACAATGGTCACGTTCCACAGATCCGCGAGTGCGTCGAGCGCCTTGTCGAGGTTGGGTGCGCAAGGCCCGAACCGGGTCTCGACGGGGCGCATGTAGATTCCGTGACAGATCCGCAGGAGTCTCCCCGAGCGGGCGAGCCGCGAGAGAGCCTGGTCGACGGCCGTGCGGTTGCCGAGATGAAGCAAAGCGCCAGCGCAGATCGGCGTGGCTTCGGGGAGCGAGCGGGTGTGCGCCATGATGCGTGTCGACACGCTGGGCATGGTGATACTCGGCTGACCGAATGTCAGAAATATGGTAGTAATCTTGACATCCTTCTTCAAGGGGTTCCGGCGCCAAGCGACGCGGTGAAAACATGCATGACCGGATTCGTCGTGGACTGCAACGGCTCGCCACGCGGCGCGTGGTCATCCCGACGGTGCTGGCCACGCTGCTGTGTCTGGCCGGATTCGAGTGGCGAGACGCTCGATTGGATGGTCTCGAACTGCTCGACACGCGGCAGTGGTACACGCCCGAGCAGGCCGCCGCCCTGTTCGGAGCGCTCGACCGGCTCGACTCCCGCGCAAGGGCCGTCTATGCCTGGACCGAGGTGTCGATCGACCTGATCTTCCCGGTCGCCTACGGCCTGCTCTTCGCGCTCCTGCTGCTCCGCCTCTTCGGGGACAGACCGCGGTTCTACCTGCTGCCGATCGCGGGGGCCACGATGGATGTCTTCGAGAACCTCTCCATCGCGCTGCTGGCCTCGACCTACGACGGCGACCCGACGTCCTGGACGAGAGTGGCCGCAGCCTTCACGTTGCTGAAGAGCGGGCTGCTCCTGGCGACGCTGGCTGCGGCGGTCGGCGGCGCGATTCGACGGCTGTGGGTGGCTCGACGACCCGCGTAAGTTCTCCGAGCGCCGCGGTCTCCGCCTCCGGACGGAAGCGGACGGACCTCTTCACCGACGGCGCTGGAGCTTCGGGTGCCCGTCCCGCCGTTCAGCATGCGAAAAGCGGTGGAATCGCGCGCCGCAGGGGGCTATGATGGCAAGCACTCGCATTCCGAATGCGGAGGACAGAATCATGATGATCACGAAGAAGGCCATTCCCCGGCGGACCGTGCTTCGCGGCGTGGGCGCGACCCTCGCGCTGCCGCTGCTCGACGGCATGGTGCCGGCCCTCACTGCGCTGGCGAAGACACCGGCCCGGCGGGTTTCCCGCTTCTGCGCGGTGTACGTGCCGAACGGGATCATCATGAAGGACTGGACGCCGGCGACCGAGGGGAGCGCCTTCGAGTTCACGCCGACGTTGAAGCCGCTCGAGGCCCATCGCCGGCAATTGCTGGTGGTTAGCGGGCTCGACAACACCGGCGCCAGCTCGCGCACCGGGAACCCCGGGTCGCACGCCAAGCCGGCCGGCGCCTTCCTGACCGGGGTCGAGCCGCTCCAGACGACGAGCAGCTCCAGCCTGGACCTGGGCATCTCCATGGATCAGATCCTGGCGAAGACGATCAGCCAGGACACGCCGCTGCCGTCGCTGGAGTTGGGCCTGGAGGGCGCCGACACGGTCAACGGCGTCGGCACGTGCGGCGTCGGCTTCAACTGCGCCTACCAGAACACCCTGGCATGGGCCGGCCCGTCGACGCCGCTGCCGGTGGAGCCGAACCCGCGCGTGGTTTTCGAGCGCCTGTTCGGCGACATCGACAGCACGGATCCGGCCGCGCGGAGCGCCCGCCTGCGCCGGCAGAGCAGCATCATCGACTCGGTGCTCGACAAGGTCCGCCACCTGCAGGGCGACCTCGGGCGCCGGGACCAGCGGAAGATCGACGAGTACGTCGACTCGGTTCGCGAGATCGAGCGGCGCATCCAGAACGCCGAGGCGAACGGCCGGGAGCTGCCGCTGGTCGACTCGCCGGCCGGCATCCCGGTCGACTACGACGAGCACGCGCGGCTGATGTTCGACATGCAGGCGCTCGCGTTCCAGACCGATTCGACGCGCATCATCACGTTCCAGATCGGCCGCGAGCAGAGCGGTGCGACGTACCCGCAGATCGGCGTCTCGGACTCGCACCACCCGATCTCGCACCACGGCGGCGACAAGACGAAGATCGCCTCCCTGCAGCGCATCAACGCCTACCACGTTTCGCTGCTCGGCTACTTCCTCGACAAGCTGGCGGCAACCGACGACGGCGATGGTTCGGTGCTCGACAACGTCGCCATCCTGTACGGCAGCGCCATCAGCGAGGGCAACCGGCACGATTCCCGGAACCTCCCGCTGCTGCTGGCCGGCGGAGCGGGCGGACGCATCGCGGGCGGACGCCATCTCAAGTACCCGCGCGGCACCCAGCGGCTGACGAACCTGCAGTTGACGCTGCTCAACATGCTGGGCGTGCCGGCGGAGAAGTTCGGCGACAGCACCGGCGAGCGGCTCGGCGAGCTGTCCGGCGTCGCGCGGGCGACCACGGACGGCTAAGAGTCGGAGGAGGAGTCGAGCACCGCGTTCGTAGAGGAATTCCGGCGCCAGGTCGGCGCCGGTGGGCCATACGATCGCTTGCGCCCCGCGCGGGAATCTAGCGCTCCGGCCCGGTGGCCAGATTGGACTTGTGGGTCCAGAAGATGTCGATGCCCCCGAGGCTGTTGTCCTCGCGGTACGAGAACCAGGTGAAGGTGGTGTTATCCGGCGGGAGGGCCGGACACATGTCGGCGGACGCAGTGTTCACCTGCGGCCCCAGGTTCACCGCGGGCGCCCAACGGTTCGGTCCCGTCTGCATCGCCGACCAGATGTCCATGCCACCCTCGCCGCCGGGACGGTTCGAGCTGAAGTAGACCCGGCCGGCGGCGTCCTGCGAGAAGTGGAACTCCTCGGCCGCGGTGTTGATGTTGGGCCCCTGGTTCACCGGCTCCTGCCAGACGCCGTCGGCGTCCTGCCGCGAGCACCAGATATCCGACCCGCCGTAGCCGCCCTCCCGCCGCGAGGCGAAGCAGAGCGTCTCGCCGTCGTTGAGGATAGCCGGGCAATGCTCGTTGCCGGCGTCCGTGCTGATCGGATACCGGAGCAGCTCCGGCGTGGTCCACACTCCCTCGACCTTGCGGGTGACGAACAGATCGCTGGCGTTGCGGGGGTCGCTGGTCGCGAGCCGGTCCGACTTGAAGTAGATGGTGTTGCCGTCGGCGGTGATCCACGGTTCCCGGTCGTCTCCGAGCCGTAGCGGATCGACGTCGGTGGCCGGGGCGGAGTTGACCGGCTGCCCCATGTTGACGGGGGTGTTCCAGCGTCCGGTCTCGGCGTCGAACGTCGCGATGTAGAGGTCCTTGGGGTCGCCGGGCGCCGCGCCGAGGTCCTCCCGGGCGCTGCAGTAGACCATCGTGCCGTCAGCGGCGAACGACAGCTCGCCCTCGGCCCAGAGCGTGTTGATCGGCTCGCCGAAGTTGTGCACGGCGCGCTCCACCCAGCTCTGCTGCGCCGCCGCGGGGACCGCTGCGGCCAGGCAGACAAGGACTCCGATGCCCCACGCCGCGCCGGTCATTCGTCTGGTCATTTGCATCCTCCTCGACACGTCGGATCATAGGGTACGCTCATGCCCGGGAGCCCGTGGCAATGGGCCCCGCCGTATTCGACGGGCGACTTCTCGCGGCTTCAGCTTCTCCGGTAGAATCGCGTCGTGGAACTCCTGACGGCGGTCGCGGCCGTGCTCGCCGCTGTGGGCAGTCTCGTTGCCGCTGTCGGCGTGCTCATCGTCAACGGAAAGCTCGACAAGCTCATCGGGCGCGTCGAAGCGCTGGAGACCTCCCACAACGCGCACGTCAACGCGCCCGGCCTGCACGGCTAGACTGACTGCCACCCGAGTTGGACGACGCCGGTTTTGGACTCGACCGACGAGAGCGGCCAGTGAAAGTCCTGCTCTTCACCTTTCTGGAAGTCGTCTTCTTCCCCCTCCAGCTCATCGGATCGCTGGTCTACACCTTCCGCGTCCGCTTCGTGAACATGCCGCGCGGGATCTCGGGTACGGCCTACGAGCCGTACATGGCGCGGCTGCTGCTTCAGCACACCGGGAGCCGCAACGACGGCGCAGCCGAGCGGATCGCACCGCACCTCCCCGCGCTGTCGCCGGTGATCTTGCGCTCGATGATGGACACCCTGGTTCTGGCGGCGCGGTGGAGCGGCTTCCGGGGTTCGTTCCTCGCGTACCCCGGCCCGCGGCCGTCGACGATGATGACCTTCATCAGCCACCGCACGCACTTCTTCGACAACGCGGTCGCCGCCACTGCCGCCGCGGACAGTCCGATCCGGCAGTTCGTCGTGCTCGGTGCGGGCTGGGACACGCGCTCGTACGCAGCCTTGCCGGACGGAGTGGACCTGCGCGCGCCGGCCGGAAGGGACAGCGGCGAGGCGGTACGATGCTTCGAGGTCGACGAGCCGCCGACGCAGGCGGCCAAGGTAGAGGCGCTGCGAGCCGGCGGCGTCGACTGCGGCCACGTCGTCTTCGCGCCCACCGACTTCAACCAGCAGTCCTGGCTGGCGTCGCTGAAGGAACACGGGTTCGACCCGGACTTGCCGACCTTCATCCTGTGGGGAGGCGTGACGATGTATCTCGACGACGCGGCCGTCGACAAGACGCTGGGCGAGGTAGCGGGACTCGCGCCCGGATCGCGCATCGCCTTCGACTTCCTCAGCCGCGAGCTGGTGCTTTGCCGCACGCCGTTCGTGGTGCTGGGGACTACACGAAGTACGCCATGAAGGCGTTCTACGGCGAGAGCTGGCTGTTCGGCGTCTCGACCGCCGTCCCCGCGCGTGAGCGCGCCAGGGAGTTCATCGAAGCCCGCGGGCTCGAGCTTCGGAGCTATGAGGCGTTCGGCGGCGAAGCCGAGCATGGGTCGCCTCTTGGCGGGTTGATCGTGGCCGAGGTGCGCGAGCAGCCAGCCAAGGGGTAGCAGCTATTGCGGATGGCGGCCTCTAGCAGCGCCAGCGGAGTCGAGTCATGAGATCCCGGTACCGGAAACTCAAGGTTACCGCAGCTCGCGCGGAAGCGACTCGCCCTCCAGCAGCAGGTACAGGTGCGCCTCGAGCTGCTGCATGCCCGCCTCGCCGTCGAACGACATCTGCCCGTCGCCGTCGACGTCGAAACCTTCCGCGAGCTGATAGGCCAGGGTGCGAACGCGGGCCACGAGCGGCGCCGCGCGCCGGATCGAGACGGCCTCGCCGAGCTGCCGGGCAAGCCCGGCGGCCTGGCGCGCGTTGGCGAGCATGCCGGCCGCGATCTGCGAGACATGCCCGGCATGGGTCCGCAGGTTGTCGGAGGCGCCGCTCTCGGCGGCCGCACGCTCCAGGTGGCTGACCAGCGCCTCGACCGCGGGGATCACGCCGAACCCGAGTCCGGGCCCCGCCGCCCCCTCGGCCGGCTCCAGCAGGTGGAGCACGTGCCCGGCGTGCCGCCGCATCGCGCCGTAGTCGCTCAGGTCGCCGGCCGCGAAGTTGGCGTGCAGCACCAGCGTGCCGATCTCGGCCGAGGCGGTGGCGGCCAGGCTGCGTCCCCCCGGCGCGCCGGGGAAGGCATAGGCGACGTGACCCACGTGCGCGGGCGCGTTCTCGCCCGGGAGCGCGGTGGCCTCTCCGTTCGGCACGTGCTTCTCGATCATCCGGCGCCGGACGACGCCCCCGTAGACGTTGCCGGCCGAGTCGACGGCCACGCCCTCGGCGCCGCTGTGCTCGATGGCGGTCGGCTCCAGATCCTCGATGAGGTACTGCACCGACCCGTCACGCGCACTTCCGACCCGGATCCCCTTCTTCCAACCCGGGTTGTCGGTGCCGTACGACTCGGAGTCGGCCACGTAGATGCGGTCATCGGCGCCGATGGCAATGCCGCTGGGACGGCCGAACTGATACCAGACGTCGAGCAGCGTTCCTTCCTGGTCGAAGATCTGGATCCGGTTGTTGGCGCGGTCGCCCACGAACAGGCGGCCCTGCGAGTCGATGGCGATCGTGTGCGGCACGTTGAAGTCGCCGGGCCCCGAGCCGGTCTCGCCCCACGACAGCAGGAACGTGCCGTCGGCCGCGTACTTGGTCACCCGGTTGGCGCCGCTCGAGAAGCTGTGCCCTTCGGTGATGAAGATCTCGCCGCTCGGGACGACCACGACGCCGGTCGGCTCGTTGACCAGCGGCGGTTCGCCCGCCGTGCCCCGCTCGCCGATGGTCATCAGGTGGTTGCCCTCGGCATCGAACTTCACCACCTGGTGCCCGCGCTGGTCGGCCACCCAGACGTTGCCTTCGCGGTCGACGTCGAGGCCGTGCGGGAAGTCGAACATCTCCGAGCCCCAGCTCAGCAGCAACCGGCCCGAAGGGTCGAGCTTCAGCAGCGCCGGCTCGCTCCGCCCGGTGCACGAGTTCTGGAGGCAGCGGCTCAGCAGGTAGATGTTGCCGTCGGGTCCCTCATCGGCGCCGATGAACGACGCCCGCTCGTTGTAGGCGCCCGGCACGTACGGATCCGGCAGCTCGCCCCACGGGTGCACGCGGGCGTAGGGATTGGGCAGGTCGTTGGTCGGCGCCACCCGGGTCTGGTCCTGGAGCTGTGCATGCGCGGGGGCCGCGCCCGCCGCCAGCAGCGTTACGGCCAGCGTGCCGACAGTCAACATCGAGAGCATCGGGTACCGCATGAGTTCCCCCTGGGGCGTGGTAGGCTAGTCTTCAGTGCCGAGTCGCGACGTTCAGTGGGTCATTGGAACGCTGGTCGTGGTCGTCGGGCTTCTGGTCTGGCGAATCGACGCAGGCTTCGGGGCCCTCAACGTCAGAATGGACGGCATCGAGACCCGAATGGACCGCATCGAGACCCGGATGGACCGTCTCGATTCCCGGATGGACCGCATCGAGACGCGTCTGGACGGCTTCGACGAGCGGCTGCGCAACGTCGAGATCGCCTTCGCCAAGGTCGACCAGAGGCTACTCACCATCGAGCGCGTCGTCCTCCCGGCGCGCGAGCAATAGAATCGACAGTCCACCTCGCGCCAGTAGCCCCGGCCGGCGCGCGATAGTACCCCTACTGCGAATCGTCCGTGGTCTCGGCGGCCGCCGCACGCTCCGCGGCCAGCTTCTCGTAATCGGCGTCCTCGAGATACGTGATGCCGATCCACGCGTGCGACATCTCGTCGACGCCCCGCGCGCCGAACACCACCCACTGGTCCGGGTCGGGGTTGATGCGGTTGGCCGCCGTGTTGTCCCACTTCGCGCGCAGCATGATCACCGAACCCTTGGGCAGCAGCGGCTGCGCGTCGTCGTCGTAGACGTAGGCGATCTGCCAGTTGTGGTCGTAGCGGTTGACGCTGCTGAGCAGCTCGCGGCGGCCGTCCGGATAGAGCACCGCCATCGACATCTCGGTGCCCCGCATGTGCATGTGCGGCCGGAAGCTCTGGATCAGCGCCGGCTGCTCCATGACGTACTGGTCCTCGAGCACCAGGTGCCCGTGCGGCGGGATGAGGATGTCGCTGGCCCGCAGCCGCTCGCGATGGGTGCCGTCGACGTAGAACTGCCGCTCGCCGGCGGTCACGATGTCGGGCTCCTCGCCCTCGGGATAGAGCCACACGCCGACGTCGGCAACCTCCGTCACCTCCTCGCCCACCGGGAAGTAGTGAAGGCTGAAGCGGACGGTGCCCGCGCCCGGCGGCAGCAGCTTGCCGACTCCCTCGGGCAGCAGGTCGTACCGCTTGCCGATGCCCATGCCGACCAGATGCGTCCGCGGCGGATCTTCGCCCTCGGCCGCGGTGGTCCGCAGCGTGGCGTGCCCGTGGTGAGTGACCCTGATGCCCAAGGGGTAGGACGGCTTGAACTCGGCCGCGCGGATGTAGCGGGGCACGTCGAAGCCTTCGAACTCGATCTGCGGCGACCACCACTGGTCCTGCCCGTTGGCGACCACGTGGTAGGGCGTCGAGCGAACGATGAAGTCGGGCGGGCGGCCGAGCAGCGCCTCCACCTCCCAGACGTCGGCGCGGGGGAACTCCAGCGGTGCAGGCAGATCGGCCGGGTCGCCCTGCGGCGCGCCCGCGTCCGCCCAGCGGACGACGGTATCGATCTCGTCCTCCGTGAGGGAAATGTCGTTCTTGTAGTCCTGGATGCCCACGGTCGTGTCGAGGTGCCAAGGGGGCATGAGGCGCCGTTCCACGCGGTCCCGGATGCTGCGCGCCCAGGGACGCGCCTCGCGATAGGTGAGCAGCGACATCGGCGCGATGCCCGTGGGCTGGTGACACTGCTGACACGAGCGCTGCAGGATGGGCGCGACGTCGCGGCTGAACGTGGGGACCGTGTCGACCTCCGCCGACGCGCCCGCGACACCGGACTGCGCCACGGCCGGGCTCGCACCCGTCAGCAGCAGAGTTACGGCCAGTCCGAGGCCAACTGCCAGGAGCAACCGCCCGCCAACGAACCTGTCCACCTTGGCCATGATCTTCTCTCCCGGCCGGTCCCGATCGACGATCACGGCGTGACCGTCACCGGCACGAAGCCGTTGGTCCAGCAACACTGGAACTCGAACTCCCGGATCACGTTGAACGCAAGCACGCGCAGCAGATAATCGCCGGGCGCGGAGAAGGTCGCCGCGGCGGTTACCTTCGCCCCCGTCCCGTCCTCCTGCGCCCAGGCGTCCGGCTCGACTACGGCGGTCCGCTCGGAGAACTCCACCTCACCGGGCCCCTGGTGCTTGAACCACTTGATGTTGATCGGCCGCTCGTCGATACCGGCCTCGGCGTCGCGGGCCACCCACGCGTCGAGATCGAGCGGCACGCCCACCTTCGCCTGCCGCTTCTCGCCGGTGATCCCGCGCGGTCCGCGCCCGGTCGGCCCCTGCCGCGTCCAGCGGAGCACCGGCGACACGCTCGACCGCCCCGGAAACTCCCATCCGGCCAGCTCGTAGGCGGGGCTGGTGAGCCGCCCCGGCACCGAGAGCGTCTGCCCGCGCACGTGCAGCGTCCACACCACGTCGCGGCTGCCGAAGTCGGCCGGCACCGTCACGGTGAAGGCGCCCCAATGGCGCCGGTCGCTCTCGGGCACGGGCTCGAACACGGTCGGCTGGCGTCCGTCGAACTCGGCCGGCTCGATGAAGTTGTCGGATCCAAGGGGGATCTCCAGCGTCTCCTCGGTGTTCACGCTGAAGTAGCCGAACGACAACTCGAACGTGCCGTCGGGGTTGCGGTACCACCCCTCGAAGATCGGCACCACCGGGCCGCCCGACGGGCGAAGCAACTGGAGCTCGAACTGCGTCTCGCCCGGGTTGGCCACCCGCCGCTCGGACGCCCGCTGCGCCGCCAGATCGGCGGCACCCGGCCCGATGGCCGCCGCGAAGGCTACCGCGAACGGAATGATCCGTCGCATCGTGTATGGCAAACACGCATCATAGCGCATCGCTTACACGTCCGCTCGCTTGCCGAAGGCGCCGGAGGTCAGGGCGCCCCGGCGGCTTCCTGCATGGCTTCGGCTGTAACCGCGTTCAAGGTCCGGAGACCCCTGCGCCCCTTCACCTTCACCAGCTTCGGCCACCCACTCCGCTTGTGCGGCTTGCACAGCAGACATCCGGCCCGCCGATGCTTGGCCCGCTTGCGTTTGTGGTGCATCCTTCATCTCCGGTCGGCCCCGCCGCGACCGGGCTGACTACCTGGCCGACAGGTCGCTCAGCTTCCACAAGTGCGAGCGGGTCCGGATGAACAGGTTCCCGCGGGCGATGGCCGGCGTCGACATGGCCACCTCCTCCAGCGCGTTGGTGGCCACCAGCCGGAAGCGGTCGTTGCTGTCGAGCACGTAGGTGTCGCCGTCCTCGCTCAGCAGGAAGATCATCCCGTTGTAGGCCCACGGTGACGACGTGAAGCCGGTCGCCCCGCGCGCGATGCGGCGGCGCACCTCCTGCGTCTGGATCTGCTGCTCGGTGAAGTACAGCTCCTCGCCGGTGTGCGCGTCGTGGACGGTGAAGAACCCCCGGTCGAGCAGCGTGATGTAGTGGTCGCCATAAACCAGCGGCGTCGGGTGGTACGGCCCGGCGGCATCCTGATACCAGGCCACGTAGTCGCTGCTGGTCGCCCCGTCGGGAAGCGTGATGTCTCCCGCGGCGCCCGGGCGGATGGCGTAGACCGGCCGGACCGCGTCGCCGACGTACCCGGACATGACGTAGAGCATGCCGTGGGCGGCGAACGGCTGCGGTATCGAGATGGAGTTCATGCCGCGGAAGCTCCACAGCTCACGGCCGTCGAGGTCGTACGAGCGCACCAGGTCGCTGCCCGTCGTCACCAGCTCGGTGCGGCCCTCGTGCTCCCAGATGAACGGCGTCGACCAGTTGGTCCCCTCGTCGCGGTCCACGCGCCAGCGCTGGGTCCCGGTCGCGGCGTCGAGCGCCACCACGAACGACTGGTCGTCGTTGTCGTTGACGATGAACAGCGTGCCGTCATGCAGCACCGGCGAGGCCGCCGGGCCCCACCCCAGGCGCGTGTCCGTCGAGTCGAAGCGCCGCTCCCAGACGATGGCGCCGTCCATGTCCAGCGCGTATACGCCGACGTTGCCGAAGTAGGCGTAGATCCGCTCGCCGTCGGTCACCGGGGTCGACGAGGCGTAGGTGTTCTTCAGGTGGCGGTCGAAGTCGGGCTGCCCGGTGTGCACCTCCGACGTCCAGAGGATGTCGCCGCTCTCGAAGTCTATCGCCTGCACCAGCCAGTGATGCACGGCCACCGAGCGCTCCATCAGATCGCCCGGCTCCGGATCGCGGAACCGCCCGCCGGAAGGCATCGGCTGCGGCGAGCCGTAGGGGAAGTACAAGCCCATGCGCGGCTCCTCCTCCTCGCCTTCGCTGATGACGGTGGTCAGGAAGATGCGATCTCCCCAGATCACCGGCGACGACCAGCCGAGCCCGGGGATCGCCGTCCGCCAGACGACGTTCTCCGTCGTGCTCCACGTGACCGGCAGACGCGGATCGTCCTCGACCGTCGACATCGCGTCGGCGCCCCGGAAGGCGGGCCAGTTCTCGGACTCGGCGGTCAGCGGCGTCGTGGCGACGACCAGGGCGAGCAGGACGGCGGCGAAGGCGGCGAGTGCGGCGGAACGGAATCGTACGTGGCGCATCGGATCTCCCTTGTTGTCGGCGGTTGCCGCCGCGATTATACGCAGGCTCGGGTTGCGGCGGCTCCGTCCACGGACCGCTCGCGCCTCGCAGCAGTGAGAAGCGGGCTTGCTCACGCTCATGAGCGATACGCTTGGTCCAGGTACCGATCGCGCTATGCATGCCCTGTTCTCCTCCCCACTCCCACCCGTTCGGTCTTCCTGTTCGGCCCGCGGGGCACCGGCAAGACCACCTGGATCCGCGACCGGTTTCCGACAGCCGCCACCTACGACCTGCTCGACACGCGCGAGGCGTTGCGCTTGAGCAAGACCCCGGACGCTCTCTACCGGGAGCTGGCCGCGCTCCCCCCCCGGTTCCTGGGCGGTCATCGACGAGGTGTAGAAGGTCCTGCCCGTGCTCGACTTTCTGAAGCGGTTGTGGAACGGCGAGATCCTGGCCTGAGCGGTCCCCCGCGCCGCACGCTCGCGCGATCTCACCGTGTGCTAGCATGATGACAGCAAGCGGGAACTGAGAGGGAATGCCGACGCTGACGATCAGAAGCGTTCCGGCCAGCACGGTCGACACGCTCAAGACACTGGCCCGGCGTAACGGCCGCTCGATGGAGCAGGAAGTGCGCGAGCTGCTCGACGGATACGCCGCCGAGCGCCAGTCGGTGCTCGCACAGATCGCGGAAGGCTGGGCGGCACAGGCGCGGCGGCCGACGGCCGAAGAGATCGATCGGTGGATGGGGATCGGCCGGTCGTGAGAGCCGTCGTCGATACGAACGTCGTCGCTTACCTGCTGCTCGGCACGAAGGACTTCGCCGCCGAGTCGGACTCCTTCATCGGCATGCTCGAAGAGGGCCTGGCGCCCGCGGTCTGGGAAGCGGAGCTGGCCAATGTGGTCTGGATGGCCGTCCGCCAGGGAGTGATGCCGCTGGAGGAGGGCGGCAAACGTCTGACGGCGGCGGCGCGGCTTCATATACGCTCCGTCTCCAACCAGTCACTCTGGCACGGGGCGCTGGTGCGCGGCGTGCACGCCGGCATCGCAGCGTACGACGCGCTGTTCGTGGAGCTGGCCATCCGGGAAGCGCTGCCCCTGGCAACGTACGACCGTGGCATCCTCGACGCCTTTCCCAAGGTGGCGTGCCGTCCGGGCGCACTCGTGTGACCCCGACTCATGGCGCCGACACCGATCATCCGCTCGTTCGATTCCCGCGCCGACTACGACGCCTGCGTGCGACTGCAGCGCGAGACCTGGGGTGAAGACTTCGTGGACGTCGTGCCGGCGACGATCCTGATGGTCTCCCAGCGGGTCGGCGGGGTGTCGGCGGGCGCGTTCGACGCCGACGGCCGCCTGCTCGGCTTCGTCTTCGGCATCAGCGGCATCCGCGACGGCGAGCTCGCGCACTGGTCCGACATGCTCGCGGTGCGGCCCGAGGCGCGCGGCGCCGGGCTGGGCAAGCGGCTCAAGCACTTCCAGCGCGATCAGCTTCTCGAACGCGGCATCCGGCGCATGCTCTGGACGTACGATCCGCTCGTCGCGCGCAACGCCAACCTGAACCTGAACGGCCTGGGGGCCCGGCCGGTGGAGTACGTCGTCAACATGTACGGCGACACGCGCAGCGCGCTCCATGCGGGCTTGGACACGGACCGGTTCGTTGTCGAGTGGCGGCTCGACGAAGCCGGACCTGCCAAGGAGGGCGAAGCGGGGCCTGGCAAGAAACGAGCGGCAACGGTCGTTACGGGAACCGCACCGGTCGTCGATCCGGCGTGGTTCGAACGGGAACGTCCGTTGCCGACGGACCCCTGGGTCCGCGTGGCCGCACCGGCCGACATCGACGGCCTGAAGGCGGCCGACCCGGCGTGCGCCCGGGCGTGGCAGCAGGCCCAGCGCCGCGCGTTCACCTGGTACCTCGCCGACGGGTACCGCGTGTCGGGGTTCGAGCACCGCCGGGCGCCCGACGATTCGCACTACCTCGTCACCAGGGAGCCGGATCCGGCTACCGGGGCGCCGGCAGCCGCGGGTGGCTCCTCCCAGTCACCGGCAACGGAAGATCGATGAGCCTCCGCCTGTCGCGCATCACGTTGCGGGAGATCCGGATGACGCTGCGCGAGCCGTTCGAGATCTCGTCCGGGCGCACGACCGGCCGGCGGATTCTGCTGCTGGAGCTCGAAGACGCGGACGGCATGACCACCTGGAGCGAGTGCGTCGCCGGCGAGCGACCGAATTTCTCGGCCGAGACCATCGACACGGCGTGGCTGGCGCTGACCGAGTGGATTGCCCCGCGCACCCTCGGTGTGGGCATCGGCCACCCGAACGCGATCGACGACCTGCTGCGGCGCGGGTTCCGCGGCCACCCGATGGCGAAAGCGGCGGTCGAGATGGGCGCCTGGGCGCTCTGGGCCGCGCGCGAGGGAACGAGCCTGTCGCGGCTGCTCGGCGGCACCCGCCGTTCTATCGCCACCGGCATCTCCATCGGCATCCAGGACAGCCCGCGGGCGCTTGTCGAGCGGGCACGGGACTCGCTGGCCCTCGGGTACCGCAAGATCAAGATCAAGATCCGGCCGGGGGCCGACATCGAGTACATCGGCGCGGCGCGCGAGGCGCTCGGGCCGGACGCGCCGCTGATGGCCGACGCCAACAGCGCCTATACCCTCGGCCACACCGAGCACCTGGCGGATCTGGACGCGTACCGCCTGCTGATGATCGAGCAGCCGCTCGCGCAGGACGACCTCCGCCGCCACGCGCAGTTGCAGGACCGGCTGGAGACGCCCATCTGCCTCGACGAATCGATCCCGCACGCCGCCGCCGCCGAGGACATGCTGGCCCTGGGCGCCGGGCGCATCGTCAATATCAAGCCGGGCCGGGTGGGCGGGTTCACCCAGGCGAAGGCCATCCACGATTTCTGTCAGCATCACGCGGTGCCGGTCTGGTGCGGCGGGATGCTCGAGAGCGGTGTCGGCCGCGCCTACAACGTCGCGCTGGCTTCGCTGCCCAACTTCACCCTGCCGGGCGACGTCAGCCCGAGCGCGCGCTACTGGACCGAGGACGTCGTGACGCCGGAATGGACGATGGACTCGGCGGGAATGGTGACCGTGCCGGCGGAACGGCCGGGCCTCGGCGTCACGGTGAACGTGGACCGCATCGACGACCTGACCGTGCGGACACGGACGCTCGCCGCGGACTGAAGGCCGAAACGAACGAATCACGGGGGCCGCCTCGCGGCGCGCGGTATGCTCTAGCAACCGTCGGCACGCGCCCGGCGCCGGATCCTTCCGGGCAGGCGGTTGAGGCACCATGGGAAATTTCTGGTCACGCTGGGTGCTGGCACCGCAGAGCGTCGGGCTGCGCAGGGCCGTCTTCCAGGTGCACCTGTGGACCGGCATCGGTCTGGGCGCCTACGTGTTCGTGATCTGCGTGACCGGCAGCGTGCTGGTCTACCGCAACGAGCTGTACGCCGCCTTCTCGCCGCAGCCCGTCATCGTCGACAGCGCGGGCGCGTCCCTGAACGAGGACGCCCTGGAGCGTGCCGCCCGGCAGGCCTATCCCGGCCACGAGGTGCAGGAAGTGCGGCCGGGCCAGACCCCGAACCACGCGGTCCGGATCACCCTCTCGCGCGACGGCGACCGGATCCGGCGGCTGTTCGACCCGATCACGGGCGAGGACCTGGGAGATCCCCTGCCGCTCGGCTACCGCGTGAGCGCCTGGGTGCTCGACCTGCACGACAACCTGCTGGCCGGACAGACCGGCCGGCGGGTGAACGGCATCGGCGCGATGTTGCTCCTGATGCTGTCGGTCACCGGCGCCGTGATCTGGTGGCCCGGCATCCAGCGCTGGCGGCGCAGCCTGACCTTCGACCGGCGGGCGGACTGGAAGCGGTTCAACTGGCACCTCCACAGTGCGTTCGGCTTCTGGTGCTGGCCGTTCCTGTTCATGTGGGCCGTCACAGGGGCCTACCTGTCGTTCCCGGCCGCGTTCATGGCGGTCGTCGACTACCTGGAACCGTTCGACCCGACGAGCCTGGAGGAACGCGTCGGCGACCGGGTGATGTACTGGCTCGCCTATCTGCACTTCGGGCGGTTGGGGGGCCGCGGCATCCCGGGCTGCGGGTCGCTCTGCAACGAAACCACCAAGGCGCTCTGGGCGCTGATCGGGCTCGTGCCGCCCGCGCTGTTCGTCACCGGCGCGTACATGTGGTGGACCCGAGTGGTCCGTCGCTGGCTGAAGTCGGGAACCGCCGCCTGATATCCGGAGGCGGGGCGGCGACTCTAAACGGGGCGGCGACTCTAAACGGGGCGGCGACTGATGACATCCAGGGTGCATCGACGGATAACGCTCACCGCGTTGACGCTGGCCGCCGGCGTGCTGGCGACGGCGGCGGCGGTTTCGCAAGCGCCGGCCGTGGCCGAGCGCGCGGCCTTCGCCGCGGTCCTCCGCAGCGGAGAAGACATCGAGCGGGCTGCCGACGGAAACGCGCTGTGGCGAGCGGCCGGGCAGGCCGTCGACGCCGCCGAGCAGGCCGCCGGCGCCTTCAGCGCCGCCGATCGAGGCCGGGATGCGGCGCTCGTCCGGTATCGCGCCACCCTTCGCGAGGCGCTGGCGGGCGCGGTCACCTGCCGCAACGGCTACCCGTGCACGAACGGCAGGGTCGATCCGTTCGAGGGCTTCGCCGCCGCGTTCGCCGCGCACTTCGAGCTCCTCGCCGCGGTGTCGGCCGCCAACGCCGTCTATGTCGATGCGGTGGGCATTCCCGGCGGCGGCGAGGCCCGCGACCGGGCGCTCCGCATCCGGGAGATCGCCGCCCGCATGCGGGCGCTGGAAGCCAGCGACGAGGCCGCCCGGTGGAATGCGCTGGTCAGGAGCGTGGGCGTCGAGATCGACGCCGGCAATGCCCTCCACCGGCGCGCGACCGAGGCGCGGCACGCAGCGGACCGAGCCCTCATCGATGACGTTACGCGCCTGATTGGAACGCTCTACACGGTGGAGCTCCAGGTTGCGCCGGCCGGAGCCCGCGACGTCAGCCCCGCCGTGTTCCGTGCGGGGCTCGCAGCCGCGCGGGACGCCCTGAATTCGCTGCGCGCCCTCCTCGTAGAGGCGGCCAGCTCGGAGCCGGACGTCGCGCCGGGCGGGTCCGCAGAAACCGCCGTGGCCGGCAACGTCGCTCCGGACGGGTCCACGGAAACCAATCGCCTCGGCACCGCCCCCGGCGGCAACGGCGCCCCCGGCGGCAACGGCGCCCCCAGCGCGAACGCGGCGACCGCCGAGCCAGGACGAGCGGACGATTTCGGCGGGTGGGTCCGGGCACTTACCGTGGCGGCGCAAACAGCGGAACAGGCTGCCGGGGAGGCCGAGGCGGCGGTGCGCGACCGGGGGAGCTCGTCCTCGCGCGCCTCGTCGTGCAGCGAGGCGGAAGCCCTCGTGGCCGAAGCCGCAGCCCGCGTCACGAGCCTCACGATCGGAGACGACCGGCCTCCATCCGTTCCGGCCCGTACCGGACGCGAGACGTATAGCGACCTCTTCTATCTGCTGGATGCCGCGAAGCGGCGCGCGCGGGCCGCTTGCAGCGCCATGGGACGCTGATCGCGCCCGCCGGACAGGAAACGCGCTGCGCCGCCCGCCGCACCCGGAGCAACTCGAACCGTGACATCCAACGCCTCCGACGCCCGCCGCGATGTGCGCTACGAGCCCGACGAGAAGCCCTCCCACCCGCTGGCGCTGGGGCTGGGGCTGTAGTACGCAATGGTTGCCGTCCCCAGCATCGTGCTGGGTCCGACCATCATGATCGCGGCCGCCGCCGTCCTGGAGTTCATCGCCGCTACCGACGAGACCGACCTGGAGGATCAGATGGCGCTGCTCGGCGACCGGGCGATGAGCGGGCTGCTGGAGCAGGAGGTATCCCTGCGGCTGCTGCGGCACTACGCCTCGTCGGTCCGGCACAACCAGTACCACGACACCGACGTGATCACGGTCCGCGTGGAGCCGGCGGACGCCGTCGTGAAATGAGAGCCGTCCACCCACGCGCAGCGCAACCGGCATGGCCCAACGACGGGGCGTCGAGCGGTAGGAGTGGTAGAGTCGCGGGTCTCCATTCGTGAAAACGCCAACCCCGGAACTCGCCGGGGTCTTCAGCCGGGAGAAGGGACAGTCCACCGTGGCGGAATGGAAGAGCGGGACCGTCGACCTGCCCGACAATCACGGCTGGAAAGCCGCGCCCGGCAACAGCATCTTCGTGGCGAACAGGGGAGCGGTGCTCTTCGAGTACCCCTCGGACTGGGTGATCAAGCCCGAGGGGAATTCCATCTGCCTTTATGACCGAGCGGCGCCCGACGACAACATGCGCCTCCAGGTGTCGGTGCTTCAACTCGGTCCCGATCGGTCGATCGTCGATTGGAATGCACTGCCGCCGCTCGCCAGCCTGCTGGAGGATGCCGTGCTGGCCGAGGAGCCGCGACGTTGCACGCGGAAAGGCCCGCCGCTCGGCGCATCCCGCCGCAATCTGGAGTATCTGTGGCTGGAGCTGGACTTCGTGGACCCGGTCGGGAAGCGCAAGGCGCATTCCAGGGCCTGCCTCGCGCGCGGTGGGAACGTCCAGGCGTTCATCACGATGGACTACTGGCCCGAAGACCGCCGGGTGGCCGCCGAGGTCTGGAACAGCATGCTGGAATCGCTGAAGCTCGCCGACTACCTCTACGACGACAACCCGCACTGACGCGACCTGCCGCTCCATCACCGTGCTGTGGCGCCGGCGTCAGCGGGCGAAGGCGCGCGGCTTCGAAGGTCAGACGCCAGCCATTTGCCAGCGCCAACGCAAACGAGCGCGTGGGTTATTATCGCTTAGCGTGGCAATCGCTAACAATGGCCTACCCGTCAGCGGAGCGGCAAACAGGCATGGCAACCGGGAACCGAAAGCCGCACGGGAGAACGGTCAGCCTGGCGGCCGGCTACACGGCGTTCGTGCCGGCGCCGTTGCCGCCCGCCTTCGAGTGGAACCGGGAGTTGGTCAACGCCCTGTCCGCGGCAGACCGCGCGATCGGCCGACTCGCTGGTGAGAGCCGCCGGCTGCCGAATCCGCACCTGCTGATCCGGCCGTTCATTCGGCGCGAGGCGGTACTGTCCAGCCGGATCGAGGGCACCCAGTCGACCCTCACCGACCTGCTCGCCGCGGAAGCCGGCGCCAATGTCGAGCGTGACAGCGCGGATCTCCAGGAGGTAACCAACTACGTACGGGCGCTGGACTACAGCGTGAAGCAGTTGGAGACGCTGCCCCTGTCACTCCGACTCGTACGAGAGATCCACAGGTTCCTGATGACCGGCGTGCGAGGGGAATCGGCTGCACCGGGCGAGTTCCGGCGCACCCAGAACTGGATCGGTCCGCCCGGTTGCCGCCCGGAGGCTGCGACGTACGTTCCACCCCCTCCGGAGTCGGTAGTGGATTGCCTGGAGCACTGGGAACGGTTCCTGCACGACGAATCGCTGCCGCCGCTGATCCACGCCGGACTCGTTCACGCCCAGTTCGAAGCCATTCATCCCTTCCGCGACGGGAACGGCCGGGTCGGTCGCCTCGTGACGACGCTCCTGCTCGTCGAACGGGATGTGCTGAAGGCGCCGCTGCTGTACCTGAGCGCGTGGTTCGAGGCGACGCGGCCGGAGTACTACGCACGGCTGCTCGGAACGACTTCGGCCGGCGAATGGCACGACTGGCTGGTCTACTTCCTGAGCGGGGTCGCCCACGAAGCCGAGGACGCCGCGAGACGGATTCGGACCATCGACAGGCTGATGCTCCGTTGGCGGACGCGACTGGCCAGGGGGAAATCGAGAGTGCCCGAGTCGGTGCTGGAGTTGTTTCGGGAGAACCCGTTCTGGACGACCACGGGAATCGCCCGCCGCCTCGGCATCGCCTTCACCACAGCCGGCAGGGCGATCGAACGGCTGCAGGACGCCGGAATCGTTTCCCCGACGGGCGACGCGCAGCGCAACCGCGTGTTCTGCGCGACGCAGATGCTGGAGGTGCTGGAGCGGCGGTGAGGTGGGCGTGGACTCCTGTGCCTCGCCGGTGACTCGGCGCGCTCTGGCGGTCACGCCGGGCCGCCGTCGCCCACGAGTATCATCGGGGAGAGACCCCCGTGAGACGCAAGCTGCCGCTCGGCATCCAGACCTTCCGCAAGATCCGGGAGGAGAACTGCTACTACGTGGACAAGACCCCCTACCTGGCGCGGCTGGTCGAAGAGGGCACTCACTATTTCCTCTTCGGCAAGAGCCTGTTCGTGGACACCCTGAAGGAGCTGTTCGAGGGAATCGAACCTCTCTTCCGGGGGCTCGCCATACACGATCAGTGGGACTGGTCCACTCGGCGGCCGGTCATTCGCTTCGACTTCGGCGGCGGCAACTACGATACCCCGGAGCTGCTCCGTGAGAGCGTCATCGAGCAGCTCACCGAGATCGAGTCGGCGGCCGGCGTGACTCCCCGCCACCGGACTGCCCCGGGGCGGCTGCGGGACCTGATTCGGGCCCTCCGGGAGAATTCCGGGCAGCGGGTGGTCGTGCTCGTGGACGAGTACGACAAGCCCATCCTCGACGCGCTGGACGACCCCGAACGCGCGAAGACGCATCGCGACTTCCTGCGCGGGTTCTACGGGACCGTGAAGTCCGCCGATGCGCACCTCGAGCTCAGCTTCTTCACCGGCGTGAGCAAGTTCACCCGGGTGAGTCTGTTCTCGGACCTCAACAACCTCACCGACATCACCCTGGACCCGCGCTTCGCCAACGTCTGCGGCTACGCCGAGAACGACCTCGACGCGGTGTTCGCACCCGAGCTTCCGGGACTCGACCGGGAGCGCATCCGCGAGTGGTACAACGGCTACAACTGGCGTGGCGGGGAGCGGGTCTACAACCCCCACGACATCCTGCTCTTCTTCAACACGCGGGACTTCAACGCACACTGGTTCGGCACCGCGACACCGCGCTTCCTGATCGAGGTGTTGCGCCGACACGGCATCCTCTCCGTGGACCTCGACGGCATGACGGCGGATGACGACCTGCTCTCGGCCTTCGACGTCGAGGAGATGGCGCCCGAGGCGCTGCTGTTCCAGAGCGGCTACCTGACGATCGTGGACGAAAAGGACGAGGGTGACGGACCCGTGTATCGCCTGGGGTACCCGAACCGCGAGGTGCGGCAAAGCCTGAATCGCCAACTGCTGCGCGCGGTGACGCCGGCGCGGCGGGCGCTGTCGGGAGCACGCCTGCGGGAGTTGTTTGCAGTGAACGACTTCGCCGGGGTCGAGGCGCTCTTCCGGTCGTGCTTCGACGCCATCCCCTACGAGTGGCACACCCGGAACGAGATCGCGCGCTACGAGGGATACTACGCGAGCGTTCTGTACTCCCACCTGGCGGGGGCAGGGATGGACGTGGCCGTCGAAGACAGCAGCAACCGGGGCCGGGTGGATCTGGCCGTGCGCTGCGGGGGACAGGTATACCTCTTCGAGTGCAAGGTGGTGGAGCAGGAGCCCTCGGGCGCCGCCCTCGCACAGCTCCGCGAGCGGGACTACGCGGCGAAGTACCGGGCCTCGGGCCGGCCCGCCCACCTCGTCGGCGTCGAGTTCAGCCGGGAGACCCGCAACATCGTCGCCTTCGAGACCGCGCCCGCCAGAGGTCCCGGAGCAGCAGTCGGCGGGGTTGTCGTCACCGCAGCCCGATGAGCCCCCGCACCGACTCGGCCAGCGCCGGCGCGTCGTAGCCGACCCCTTCCTTGAAGACCAGGGTCACGTTGCGGATCTCGGCCTCGCGGCGCACGGGGTCGCCGTCGATGACGACGAGATCGGCCAGCTTGCCCGGCTCGATGGAGCCGAACCGCTCGTCCTCGCCCAGCACGCGGGCGCCGTTCAGCGACATGATCCGGATGACCTGCTCCGGGCTGAAGCCGGACTCGAGCAGCAGCTCGTAGTTACGCTGGTCGCCGTAGCCGGGCAGCGCCCCGCCCATGCCGGTGGGGTCGACGCCGGCCGCGAGCAGCCCGCCCGCCTCGACGAACATCCGCTCGAACGCCTGCGCCTTGGGGAACAGCTCGGCCATGGGGGCGTCGTCGCGCGACGCGACGTCGGCGCGCGACTGCAGGTACTCGTCGCGGGCGCCGGGGGCGAGCATGTCGAGCACCCGCTGCTCCAGCGGCGGCCGGTTGGGAATGGCGAGCTCGTAGACGGGCAGGGTCGAGGTCATGGCGACGCCCTGGTCGACCATCTCCCGGATGGTGGCCGCCACCTCTTCGCCTTCGAGGTCGACCTCCATGAGGCTCCGTCGCACGTTGGGCGGACAGACGCCGGGCTGCTTGCCGGGAGCGTAGTCGCTGTTGGTAAAGAAGCCGTGCTCGATGTTGTCGATGCCCATGGCCACCGCCTCCCGGAACGAGACCGAGCAGAGGTGGCCCGTGACTCTGACGCCCCGCTGGTGCGCCTCGTCGATGGCCGCGGCGAGCTCCTCGTCGCCGATCCGGGTATACGCCTTGAACCAGTCGACGCCCTCGTCGGCCCAGTAGGCGACGACGCGGCGGGCGTCCTCCGGCGTGCTCACCTGGAACATCTGCGACATGGCGCCGGCGCCCGACAGGTACGGCCCGGTGATGAACATCCGCGGGCCGATCTCCTGCCCTTCCTGGATCGACCGCTTCAGGTTCAGCTCGCTGTAGGGCGAGAAGGCGCCGGTGGTGCGGATGGTGGTCACGCCGCTCGCCAGGTACAGGCGGGGCGCGCTGAAGTTGAGCTGCACCCGCCGGCCGCGGGTCATGTAGAAGGTGTGGTCGTGCAGGCCGACGAAGCCGGGGACCACCGTGTGGCCGTCGAGCGCCAGGACGCGGGCGCCGCCGGGGACGTCGACCTCGGCCTCGGGACCGACCGCGGCGATCCGGCCGTCCCGGATCAGGATGGTCTGGCCGCTGGCCGCGGGGCTGCCCGTCCCGTCCACCACCTGCACGCCGGTCAGCGCCACCACCGGCTCGCCGACCTCGACGAACTGGCGCACGGCGCCGGACAGCGTGTCCGCCGGCTGCGCGGCGCACGGGAGAGCGGCGACGAGAAGCGCGAGCGTGGCAATGAGGAGCCGCATCTTGTAATCCTCCATCTGCGTCGACGACCCTCGGGGGCCGGCGACCCGAGCTGCGTCCGACCGGAAACCGCCTCCCGCGCCGTGCCCGACCGCGTTTCGGGATAGTCAGCGGCTGCCGCCGGCGAACCGTCCCACCAAGCTCAACGCCGCCCCGGCGGCGGACCGCCCGCGACGTCGAAGACCAGCTTCATCCCCGCTTCGAGGTGCTCGGCGATGTGGCAATGTAGCATCCAGCGTCCGGGGTTGGACAACTCCAGCAGCAGGTCGGCGGTCGATCCGGCTGGCAGCAGCGTGGTGTCCTTCCAGACCAGGTTGTCGTTCGGCACGCCGTCGCGGCTCAGCACCAGGAACCGCTGCCCGTGGATGTGGATCGGGTGCTGCATGGCGTGTACCGCCCCGCGGTCGTTGCGCAGGCGTATCTTCACCACGTCGCCGCGCCGGAAGCGCCAGTCGATGGCGTCGTTCTCCAGGCCGGTGTCGAGATCGCGCAGGATCCAGCGCACGCGGTCGGCGGTGGTGACCCAGTTCATGCGCGGCATGGTGCCGCTCCACTCCACCGGGTTGAAGAACGCGCGGTCGAGGTTCAGCAGCGGCTCCAGCGGGTCGGGCAGGTCGTCGATTTCCAACGTGAGCAGCAGCCGGTGGTCGACCGGCCGGTCGAACTCGTCGCGGTAGGGCTCGATATCGGCCGCGACGTCGGGGTGGCTGCGCAGCTCGCGGAAGCTGTCTCCGTGGTCCGGCGAAACCGGCGTGTCGGTGACCGTGACGGCACCCAGCATCGCGTCGTCAGCGAAGTAGTTCCCGTAGACGTGATCGATCGCCTGCACGCGGTTGGCGAACGGCACCTCGCCCGGCGCGTCGAAGCGGACCTCGACGATGTAGCGTTCGGCCGGGGCGATGACCACGCTGTCGACCCAGTTCTGCCGCTCGAACTTTCCGATGTCCGACGCCACCAGCTTGATCGGGGCGTCGCCGAACGACACGTTGAACGTGCGCGTGTTCGACACGTTGGTCAGGAAGAAGCGCACGACTTCGCCGCGGTCGACGGTCAGGCGGTAGTCCGGCTCGCCGTTGACGAGCAGCAGGTTCCCGAAGCGGCCCATCATCGCGTGCGTGGCCCGGTCGCGGCCGAACGGCGCCAGGCCCGCCGCATCGACGAGCAGGTCGTCGAGCATCAGCACCTGCTCGCGGTTGGCCGGGCCGAAGTACTCCGGGTCGGCCGCCTCCACCTGCAGGTTGCCGTACAGCCCCAGGTCCTGCTGCACGTCCTCGCGGTGGTGGGGGTGATACCAGTAGAGCCCGGCGTCCGGGAAGTGGATGCGGTACTGGAACGTCTCGCCCGGCTCGATCGGATCCTGCGTCAGGCCGGGGACGCCGTCGAAGCGGTTCTCGAGCCGGATGCCGTGCCAGTGGACGGCGGTCGGCAGGCTGAGCCGGTTGGTGACGTTCACCGTGATCGTAGCGTCCTGCGGCACGTGGATGAGAGGCCCCGGGTACTGCCCGTTGAAGCCGTACATCGTGAGGGTGCGGCCGTCGATGGTGCGCTCGACGAGACCGGCCTCGAGGTCGAGCGTGCCGCCATCCCCCAGGCGGATAATCTCGCGCGGGCGCGCCGGCGGGAGCGGCCCGGTTGCAGCAGGCAGGAAGGGATCGACCGGCGGCGTGAGGCGGCCGACGCCCGGCATCATTGCCACGGACGGGTGCATCGGCGGACGCCGCCACCCGCGGGCCGGCGGCGGGGGCGCCGCGCCGCCGACCATCCCGGTCAGCGCCAGCAGGTCCTCCGGCTCCATGCGCATGCCGGCCGAGGTGCCGCGCAACACGATACGGCCCTCCCATGCAGGCACGTCAGGGTCCGCCTCGGCGGTGACGATCACCAGGAACTTGTCCAGGTCGACCGGACCGACTGCGGTGCGGCCGTCGGCCACCGGTCCCAGGTTGACGATCGGCCGCAGCCGCGGCGTGGTCGCCCAGGCCACGTAGCCGGTGTAGCCGCCGAGCGTTGCAGGATCGGGCAGGCCGGCCAGGTGGACGGCCAGGTCGAAGCGGTGATGCCCGTCGACGGTGACCGCGGCGCCGAACGGCGAGGCCGGCGGCGTCAGCTCGGCGTATCCCGACGCACCGGGGAAGTCGGGCGCGTGGATCAGCTCGATGCAGTAGAGATCGGGGTCCGCCGCGGGCCCGCGCGGATCCAGCCCCGGACACCGAAGCGCGGCATCGTCGGCCTGGCTGGCCGCCGCCGACGCCCACCCGGGCAGCGCCATGGCGATCGCGACAAGGACCGCGGCCCGGGCGCCGGTTTCAGCCCAGCGAGAGTTCATCTGGCGGCCCGCCGCGTTTCCCATCCCGAGAGCCCGTGGCAGAAGCCCCACTGCACTCGAGTGGTGGTTCACCACGGACTCCTAGAAGATCGCCAGCGCATTGATGGGCGAGCCGGTGCCGTTCTCCACCGCCAGCGGCGCCGCCATCAGCGTGAACTCCCAGCGGTTCAGCGATGCCGCGGTCTCGGCCAGCGCCTCCAGGTCCTGGTTGTCGAACAGGTCGACCCCCATCGCCACGATGGTGATCAGGTGTACCGGCAGATTGACGCCTTCGACCAGCGACGGCACCACGTCGAGCGCGGCGTCGCTGCCGACGAACGACACGTCGCGCGACTTCACCCACGGCAGGGTCGAGGCATGCAGGCCGGCCGCGTTCTGGGAGATGTTCCAGGGCCCCATCTCGGCGCGGCGCGCCCAGCGGCCGGTGCGGACGAAGATGGCATCGCCCGGTTGCACCGTCACGCCGGCCATCTCCTCCCAGGCCTCGATGTCCTCGACGTAGATCGGCGTCCCCGGCTCCAGATAAGGCACGCCCTTCAGGCGCGGGAAGTCCAGCAGCACGCCGCGGGTCACGATGCCGCCCTGCAGGTTGATGATGGACGCGTTCGAGCAACCGTCCTCGGTGATCGTGTCGTGCGAGACGCCGTTGTACATCTGCCCCTTGTAGAGGATGTGGCAGAGCGAGTCGATGTGGCTGTGGGAATAGCCGTGGTAGCTGACGTTGTAGTTGTCGCTGACCCCGCCGAAGAAGCTCGGCTCGGCCGCTGCGTCGGGCACGCCCAGCATGCTGTGGCCGAAGGGCCGCGGGACGTCGTCGGCTTCGTCCTTGATGACCCGGTGCGCCAGCGAGACGGTGATGCCCTCGGTGGCCAGGGCCAGTGCCTCCAGCCGCTTCTCCGGCGTGATCAGGTTGGCCGCCCCGAGCTGATCGTCGGGACCCCAGCGGCCCCAGTTCGACAGCTCCTCCATCATCCGCTCGACGTCGGCCTGGTCGAGCTCGCGCGACTCGCGCGCGAAGTCCGGCGGCACGTAGGCGGGGGCCGCTTCCTCCATCGGCTCCGAGGCCGTGTCGGCGCCGGGCGCGCAGCCGGCGAGGGCAACCACCACGAAGAGCATCCCGCCGCGCAGCAGCAGTCCAGATTTCATTGAATACCTCCGCGGACATCGGATGAATCGATCGGAAACCATTCCTCGGCGATCTGTAGATCACGCGCCGCCCGAGCGCGAGCTCCGGCGGCGAATTGCACGCGGATACGAGCGCGGGACTCCGGTTGGATGAGCTGCAGGACCGTCCGATCGATGAGCGCGCCGCGGCCTCCCCTGCCGGCGACGCGGTCGATGAGTTCCACCATACGCTCCCGAAACGAGATGTTCAGTCCTCGGACCATCGCCAAGACTGCCGGCTACCAGCATACACAGAAGGGGTGCCCACCGCTTTCCACGCCGCATCCCCCGTTTCTCGTCCCAGCCGGACTTGACAGTCTCAGAGGCGAATGCTAGTTTTCTAGCAGTGCTGGTTTTTCAGCACTGCGGTCAAGGGCCGGCCACGCCCGGTCGCAACATGAGGAAGGACCTGCCCGGATGCAGAAGTCGGACCGTCACCTCTCACGGCGAGAGCGGCAGATCATGGATGTCGTCTACCAGCACGGTCGGGTGACCGCCGCGGAAGTGCGCGATGCGCTCCCGGACCCGCCGAGCTACTCGGCGGTGCGCGCGTTGCTGCGGGTGCTGGAGGAGAAAGGCCACCTCCGGCATCAGCGGGACGGGGCGCGCTACGTCTTTCTGCCGACCGTGCCACGCGAGACGGCCCGGCGCTCGGCGCTCGCCCGAGTGGTGCAGACCTTCTTCGGAGGCTCGACGGAGGCGGCGGTGGCTGCCCTGATCGACCAGTCGAGCCTGTCCGACACGGACCTGGACCGATTGCAGGATCTGATTGACCGTAGCCGCCAGGAAGGACGGTGAACGATGAGCGCGCTCTGGATGTCCACGTTGACGGAAGCCGCCGTGCGGACGACCGCGTTGCTCGGGGTCGCGGCGATCATCGCGCTCCTTCTGCGCCAGCGCGCCGCCGCTGTGCGGCATCTCGTATGGGCGCTCGCGCTCGGCGGAGCGCTCGTTCTGCCGCTGGTCGGAGCAGCGCTGCCCCGAGTGGCGGTGCCGGTGCCGCGGGCAATCGCCGACGCGTTACCGGCCCGGGCGGCGGAGGAGAGCACCGCGCTTGCCGCACACGATACGAGGTTCGCCGCGGCGCTCACCACGGTTCCTCGGGTCGGTTCGGAATCGCCCGCCGCGCCGGCAATCGGCAACGGCCGCGGGGAGGTTCCAGGCACGCGCGTGTTAGCGGCGGGCGGCGCCCTTGCCGACGGTGAACGCCCGGCAGCGGTACCCCCAGAGCCCGCGGGAACGACCGCTCGCGCCGCAGGCGACTGGAATCCGACCTTCCTCGGGCTGTGGGGCCTGGCCGCCGGCGTCCTCGGCGCATGGGCGCTGGCCGGGGTCTGGAGCACGCGGCGGCTGGCCCGGGAAGCGGCGCCGGTGACGTCACGCGAGTGGCTGGAGACGCTTCGCGACGCGCTCGAGAGCCTCTCGATTCGACGACCGGTCCGGCTGCTGCAAAGTGACCGCGCGGTCATGCCGATGACCTGGGGATGGCGCCGGCCGGTGATCCTGATCCCGGCCGCGGCATCGAGCTGGTCGTCCGAGCGCCGGGCAGTCGTGCTGCGGCACGAGCTCGCGCACGTGAAGCGCGCCGACGTCCTCACGCAGTTGCTCGCCCGCCTGGCCTGCGCGGTCTACTGGTTCAACCCGCTGGTCTGGTTCGCGGCGTATCGGCTGCGCGTGGAGCGTGAGCGGGCGTGCGACGACGAAGTGCTGCAACTTGGGACGCGCGCGTCCGACTACGCGAACCACCTGCTCGACATCGCCCGCGAGTACCAGGCGCCCGGCCTGCGCGCGTCGGCCCCGGTGGCGATGGCCCGGCGTTCGCAGCTCGAAGGCCGGATGCAGGCGATTCTCGCTCCCGGGGTCCGGCGCGTCGCCAGCCGTTCGACCGCGATCCTCGCCGCCGCTGTTCTGACCGGCGCCGCCCTCGCGGTGTCGGCGCTGACGCCGGCCGCACAGCCCCGCGGGACCGCGCCGGAGACGCAGTTCCAGGCGAGCCCGCCGCCCGCGCCCGCCGAGACGCAGGAGCGCGCGGAAGAGACGGGCGAGCGGCCTGAAGCGCAAGCGGAAACGCGCGAGCGCGCCGAAAGGACGCTGGAGCGGGGCCAGGAGCGGGCGGCGGAAATGCGGGAGCGCGCCGAAGAGAGGCGCGAGCAGGCCGAAGCGCGGACGGAAGCGATGCGGGAGCGCGCCCACGAGATGCGCGAGCGACTCGCGCAGGGCACGCAGTTGCGCGACCTCGCGGAAGAGATGCGCGAGCGGTTCGCCCAGGGCACGGAGTTGCGCGATCTTGCGGAAGAGATGCGCGAGCGGTTCGCCCAGGGCGGATTCACACTGAGCGGCGACCGAATCGACGGCGATGCGCTCCGGCGGATGATCGAGGCCGCCGGAGGGGTCGAGATACAGATTGGCGAGACCCTGCGCGCGCTGCGACAGGAGGAGCGCCCGCTCGACCCGCGCCTGGTCCAGACCTTCATCGGCGCGCTGAGCGATACGGACGCCGAGGTGCGCGAGCGGGCGGCCCGGACTCTCGGCCGCAGTCGCGTGTCGGAGGCCGTACCCGCCCTCCGCATGGCGCTCGGGGACGAGAACGCCGACGTGCGGGAGCGGGCCGCGTGGGCCCTCGGCCGGATCCGCGACGAGGCGGCGGTCGACAGCCTGGTGGAACTCCTGGACGACCCGGAGCCCGATGTGCGGGAACGGGCGGCCTGGGCGCTCGGCATGCTGCGCAGCCCTGCCGCGGTGGATGGGCTCGTCGCCGCCCTGGACGACGTCGATGAGGACGTGCAGGAGCGGATCGCCTGGGCCCTCGGCCGGATCGGCGACGAGCGCGCGACCGATGGCTTGATCACCGCGCTGGACCTGGTCGCCGGCGACGCGCTCGAGGAGGCGATCGAGGCGCTCGGCCGTGTCGGCGGCGATCGCGCCATGAACGCGCTGATCGGGTTGATGGATACCCCCGATCCGGAGGTGCGCCGGGACGCTATCGAAGCGCTGAGCGGGTGGTCCTCCCCCGGAGGCCGGCCCGAGATGCCGCCGCCGCCGCCGCCACCACCACCACCACCGGCAGCAGCGCCGGCGCCGGGTCCGGATCCCGCGCCCGACGCGCCGGACGCGCAATAGTCACGGCACGAGCGGAGCCATCGCGAAGACCGCGACGACCGAGAATCCCCACCGGCCGGCGTCATCGAGAGCGGTATTCGCCGCCGATGACGTCGCCGGCCCGGGGAAGTCCCGTCGCCACGTAGTCGAGCAAGCCTTCCAGTCCCACCGTTGTCAGCGGGTCAGAGTCCGGCGGCCGGTTGAGCAACAGGAAGCGGTATCGAGTTCGAAGTTCGCAGCTATACACTGGGCGGTGATGACCGCTCCGCCTCGCCGGCCGACTCTCGACGGACTGATCCGTGGCGTGCTCCGGATACTGCCGGTCCTGCTGGCCATGCTCGGCGCGGGCTGCTCGGGATCGCCGCCGCCGCCGGACCCCGCGGACTTCCCCGACGAGTTCACCGGTTCGGCCGCCTGCCGCGACTGCCATCTGGAGATCCACGACCGCTGGCGGGAGACGTTGATGGCCAACGTGCTGGTGGACCCGCGCGAGCGGCCGGACACCATCCTGGGGGACTTCGAGACGCCGCATCCGCTCGTCACCTTCCGGCCGGAGGAGGTTGCCTACACCTACGGCAGCAAGTGGAAGCAGCGCTACTTCACCCGCCGCGGCGACGATCTCTACGTCTTCCCGGCCCAGTGGGACGTGCAGAACGGGGAGTGGCGGCGCTACGGCGCCCGGCCCGGCACCGAGTGGTGGGTGGAGCACTATCCCATGGACCAGATGCAGCGGCCGACCGGGCCGCTGTGCGACGGCTGCCACTCGGTGAACTACGATGTCCGGACGAAGACTCCCACGGAATGGAACGTCGGCTGCGAGGCGTGCCACGGTCCCGGCCGCGCCCACGTCCTCGATCCGGTGGCCGACACCATCGTCGACCCCGCCGACCTCGATCCGGTCCGCGCCAACGACGTCTGCATCCAGTGCCACTCGCAGGGGATGCCGCTGGCCAATCCGCTCGAGGGCCGCCACTTCGACTGGCCGGTCGGCTACCGGCCCGGCATGCGCCTGAGCGACGTCTGGGAGTTGGACGCGCCGCACCTCGGCGAGGAGACCTTCACGCACTGGCCGGAGGGCTCGGCGCACAAGAACCGGATGCAGGGCAACGACTACGTGCAGAGCCAGATGTACGTGAAGGGCGTCACCTGCATGGACTGCCACGACGTCCACGGCACCGAGCACGAAGCGGACCTGATCGCCCCCGGCAACGCCGCCTGCACCTCGTGCCACCAGCCGCAGCTCCAGCCGGGGCCGATCGGATCGCTGGAGTACCACACGCGGCACGACCCCGAGGGCGAAGGGAGCGCGTGCGTCGCCTGCCACATGCCGCGGATCGCCCGCACCGTCGGTGACGTGAACGTGCGCAGCCACACCTTCCGGTTCGTGTCCCCGGCCGACACCGAGCGCTACGGCGTCCCCAACCCGTGCACCTCGTGCCACACCGACGAGACCAACGCGTGGGCGCTGGAGGAACTCCGCACCTGGCCGCAGGTCTCGCCGTGGCGAGTGGCGCCGTGACGCTGCATCCGCTGCTGGTCCATTTCCCGGTCGGGCTGATCGTGACGGCCGCGGTCATCGACGTCGCGGCACTCGGGACGAGTTCGCGGTCGACGCTGCGGCGTGCCGCAACCGGCCTGTACCTGGCGGGCGCGGCAACCCTGATCGCGGCGTACTTCACCGGCCGGAGCGACGCCGCGCTGGTGCGGATACCCGGCCCGGCGCACGCGGTGGTCGACGCGCACTGGACGTGGGCGCTCCGAACCACCGTCTACCTGTGCGCCTTCGCGGTGGGCCGGCTCGGCCTCGTGCTCGCGGGCCGCTTGTCCGAACGCATCCGGTGGTTGCCGGTCGTTGCGGCAGGGCTGGCCGGCGTCTTTCTGCTGTTCCAGACGGCCGAACGCGGCGGACGTCTCGTCTACGAGCACGGCGTCGGCGTGGCTGCCCCGCGGGGGCCGTAGGGTGCCTACCTCTGCAGCTCGTAGCCGATGTCCGACTCACCGGGTTCGAAGATCAGGTGGAGAAGCCTCCACCATCGCGCCGCCGCCTTCTGCGCTATCGCTATCTCCGTCCTGCCGCCTCCAGCACCCGCTCGCCGGCCAGCGCGTTGGCGATCGAGTAGTTCCCCTCGTGGCAGGCGTATTCGTAGATGACGTAGCCCGGCGGGCTGTTTGAGCGGCAACTGGACCGTGAAGGGCCGCGTGTAGGTGGCCTCGTCGTGGATCGTGTAGCGGTAGTCGATGGTGTCCTCATCGATGCGGGTGAACCGCTCGACCGCGCGCAAGTCGCGCGTGCCCGGGAATCCGCGCCAGGTCGTGTCGTCGCGGTAGTGCGTGGTCTCGACTACCAGCGTGTCGCCCTCCCAGCGGCCGCGGCCGTCGCCGTTCCACTGCCGGATGCGACCGTCGATCGGCGCACGCCCGTCCAGCGGAATGACGCGGACGTCGTGGATCATCTCGTTGAGAATGACGACCTGCCCGGGCGACTGGAAGATGTGGTAGGCGTTGCTGTAGCCGGACGGCACCGGCGGCACCCGCTGATAGGTCATGCAGCGTGTGTGGACGCCTCCGAAAATGCAAGCCTTTTCTGAGTCTCTCCTTCTGCGCTCAGTCTGCTCCTGTGGTTCTTCGCGACAGCGGAGCGGCTCCCCGTCGCCGCGATTGTTTCCGTGGAACGCGGGCCAGCCTCCTGGCTGGCCCGCAAGGGCTTCCCGCACGGTCGGCCGCGGCTGTCACCCGGAGGGCCGCAACAGAGTGGAGGAGCCGCGCAGCGGCTTGACAGCCGCGGGCGACCGTGCGCGAGGTAGACGCTTCCGAGCGAAGCGAGGGCCTTTGGGCACGTCCGAAGCCGTGCAGCGCCGTTTCAGGAAGCTCCATTTCGTCGGATGGTTCGGTGCATGCGGTCAGGTGCTGTCGTGTGTCCGGCCTCATTGCTTGCGGCATATCACGCGCCGCGGGCCCGTATGGAGATACGCGGGTCGAGTCCAAAATCGTTCCTGTGTGCTCGAAGGCACTGCACCGCAGGCTGGTTTTCCCGACCCCGTCTCGTTGACCGTTTGCCCTTACCATCTTCCGACCTGCTCGCATTCGTACTCGTTCTTCGTCATCAACGCCCAAGCGATGCGCGCCGTCCGGTTGGCCAGCGCCACCGCGACCAGCATGCGCGGCTTGCATCCGGGCCAGCCAAGGGTCCTCGACTGCCACCGCGCCGCCCAACCGACTCCCGACGGCGCCGGACCCCGGCTCTTGCTTCTCAGGCGGTCGGCAGCGGCGCGCGGTAGTACTCGTTCTTCGTCATCAACGCCCAAGCGATGCGCGCCGTCCGGTTGGCCAGCGCCACCGCGACCAGCATGCGCGGCTTGCGCGCCAGCATCCGGGCCAGCCAAGGGTCCTTCGTGCCACGCCGCGCCGCCCAACCGACTGTCGCCATCGCGCCGGCGACCAACAGCCGCCGGAGATCGCGCTGACCCATCTTCGATATCCTCCCCAGCTTCGCCTTCCCGCCGGTCGAGCTCTGCCGGGGAACCAGACCCAGCCAGGCCGCGAAGTCCCGACCGCACCGGAAGCTCTCCAGCGGCGGCGCGAAGGCCTGGATCGCCATCGCGCACAGCGGTCCGATTCCCGGGATACTCATCAGCCGTTCCGTCTGTTCGTCTTCGCGCGCCCGCTCCCGCAGGTCCCTTTCCAGCTCCGCGATCTTCTCGTCGAGGTCGCCGATCTGAACGAACAACAGCGCGCCCAGCTCCCGAACCGGGCCCGGGAGTGGCGAATCGGCATCTTCAATCGCCTCCGCCAGCCGCTCCACGTGCGCAGGACCTTGCGGCGCGACGACGCCGAACTCGGCGAAGTGTCCCCGCAACGCGTTGATCGTCTGCGTGCGCTGGCGAACCAGCAGATCGCGCGTGCGGAACAGCATGCCTTGGGACTGCTGCTCCTGCGTCTTCACCGCCACGAAGCGCATCGTCGGCCGCGAGGCCGCCTCGCAGATCGCCTCGGCGTCGGCGGCGTCGTTCTTCTGGCGCTTCACGAACGGCTTGACGTAGATCGGCGGGACCAGCTTCACCTCATGACCGAGCTTCCCGAACTCTCGGCCCCAGTGGTGCGAGCTCGCACAGGCCTCCATCGCTACGACGCATCGCGGCTGCGACGCCATGAAGCCCAGCACCTTGTCCCGACTCAGCTTCTTGCGGAACGCAACCGACCCGTCCGCGCGGGCGCCGTGCAGCTGAAAACTCCGCTTCGCCAGATCGATGCCGATGATGGTAGCGTGCTCCACAGGATGCCTCCTCTTCCAGGTGATGCTTCACAACAGCTCCACCTTGGCACATTCCGATGCCGTTGAGAGGAGGCGTCCACCCCATCATTCCTGCAGCGGCCGGTCCTCCCAGGAGTCGAAGGGGTGGGCGCGGCGGTAGGCCTGCAGTTCCGCCTGGCGCCGCTCCGCCTCGGGCGTCAGGGGCGGGAGCCGCCCGTCCGGCGGGTCGACGATGAGCGAGGTGCGCCCGGTGGACTCGCCCCGATCCCACCAGACCTGGTTGTACGCGAGGGCGAGGTCGCGCGTGGCGCTGAGTTCCCCGCGACGCTCGGACGTCGCCCGGGTGGCGTCGTTGCTGTTCTGCGCCGCGACCTCTTCCTCCGTCAGGAACTCCCGGTCGGCCAGGTCGGCCGGCCGTTGGAGCGGCGTGAACGTGGCGTAGGACCAGATGCCCTGCAGGTCCGGGTCGCCCCAGGGAGTCGTGGACGCCGCGGGCTCTTCGGCGGCCGCGGGTTCCTGACCGGCCACGGGAGCCGGCATCAGGCAGAAGACTGCAACCGCCGCCGCCATCGACCGCACCATCCATCGACAGGTCATTTCAACCTCCAGCGTTTAGCGGGCCTCATGCATCCCATGCGCCCACCCGATTCGGTCGACGCCGGTCCGAATGTCTGCTTCCTCGTGACGATATACCGACGGGCGCCGCAAGGCGACGGCCGGATCGCTGCGCGCAGGTCGCCGACCTGCCGGGCGCTTCCCGCCGGGACGCGCGACCGCGGCCGGGCGGACTGCGGGTGATAGGCTTCGAACGGTTCCGGGCGACCCCGGGTCCCGCTCGAGAGGAGAGACCACCATGCCGGGCACCCGCCCCATGTCCTGCCGTATCCACGCCCCCATCTCCGTCCTGATTCCGGCCTGCGCGGTCGTCCTTGCGCTGACCGCCACGCAAGATGCGGCCCGCGCCCAGGAACGGCGCATCCTCAGCCCGCCGGGCCACTCGGCGGTGCAGGTCGGCGGCACGTTCGATCCGGTGCAGTACGGCTATCTCGGAGGGTCGTGGATCGACGTGTACTACGGACGTCCGCTGAAGCGCGGTCGCGACCTGTTCGGACCGCCGGACTGGGCCGAGATGCTCAACGACGGCGCACCGGTCTGGCGCGCGGGCGCCAACCAGTCGACGCGGCTCGTCACCGAGGCCCCGTTGATCATCGCGGGCACGCGGGTGGAACCCGGGGAGTACACGCTGTTCATCGACCTGTCGGACGCGGTCTGGTCGTTCATCCTCTCCACCTGGCCGGCCCAGCAGACCTACGACTACGAGAACCGCGACGCGCTGTTCGGCGCCTTCGAGTACACGGACGACCGCGACGTGCTGCGCACCCCGATGGAGATCGAGACCCTGCCGGTCGCCTTCGATCAGCTCTCGTGGCAGTTTCTCGACATGACGGCGAGCGGGGGGCGGCTGGCGCTGATCTGGGACACCAAGATGGCGTCGGTGCGGTTTTCGGTCGCCGAGTAGGCGGAACCGAGCCTGGCGGCCCGCGGCGAGAAGTCGGCCGCTTTCGAGCGGTGAGGCGTTCCACCACGGACCGCTACAGTACCGTAGCGATGTCCGTGTGCGAGAAGTCGTGCCCTTTGAACAGGAGGCGCAACCCGGTCGCCTTGGCCAACGCATAGGAAAAGCAGTCGCCGTAGTTGAGGTTCGCCTTCCCCGGCGCCTGCCCGCCCTTGCCGTACGCCTCGTAGGCCTCGACGGCGATCTCCGCATGCTCCGCGGTCACGTCCTCGACGCGCAGGTCCGCCTCCCGGATGAGCGCCCTGACCTTGTCCGCTCCGGGCGGACCGTGCCGGTTCAGCATCACGATGCCGGCCTCCGCCACGCTGGCCGCCGAGACCAGCACCGTGTCCGCCTCGACGATGGCGCCGGCGAACCGCCCGGCGTCTTCCTCGTTCTGCAGCACGGCGATGAGCGCCGACGTATCGGCGACGATCACTTCGGCAGACCCCGCTCGTCGTACAACATCTCCTCCGGGCTCCGCTCGTCCAGTACCGGCAGGGCGGCGCACTCGCGACCGATCCGCAGGAGCCTCTCGACGCGGCGGCCCCGGTTGCGGATTCGAGACGCGCGCTCCAGCCGCTCGGTGACGGCGCGGTCCACGGCTTCCGTCATGGTCTCGCCCATCAGGTCCGCCAGCTTCCGGGCGCGACGGTGCGTCTGCTCGTTCTTGATGTTTAGGCTCAAAGGAACCCTCCGAAGAGTCTGAACGTCCCCCCCCGCCGACGTTGGGTAGAAGGTAGAGATTATTCTATTGTCTCGTTCACGGCGACGTCCAACTGCCCAATGCCTGGCTCGGAACCCCTGGATCCGGACGGACCTATAATCCCCGGCATGACAGACACATCGGACTGCAGGTCGCTCAACGACCGCCTCGTCGCCGCCTTGAAGCCGTTCGCGCCGCCGCTGGCGATCTCGTTCCACGGCCCCGGCGAGACGCCGCCCGCGGCGCGCGTCGAGGCGCGCTACCCGGCCCCCAACGAGCACGGCCGCACCGGGCAGGTCCCGGCCGGCTGCGTCTTCTGGATCCAGGGCGCCAGCGACTCCTTCGCCACCGTCGCCGCGGACCACGCCAACTGCAGCGTCGGCAGCTACACGCACGGCTTCATCACGCTCGAGGAAGCGGCCACGAAGGACGACGTTGGAGCGGTCCTCGAGGCCGGCTGGGTCGACCAGGCGGCGGTGATGAGCCTGCCGCACGTCGCCGAGCGGCCGGAGACGGTGGTGTACGGACCGCTCGCCGAGCGGACCACACCGCCCGACGTGGTGCTGCTGCGCATCAACGGCCTCGGGCTGATGACGCTGATGGACGCCTTCCCGGAGATGCCGATCGAAGGCAAGCCGCAGTGCCACATCGTGGCGATGGCCAAGGATCGGAACGTAGTGGCGGCCAGCGTCGGTTGCGCGCTCAGCCGCTCGCGCACCGGCATGCGCTCCGAGGAGATGACCTGCGTCATTCCGGGCAAGCGATTGCCGGAGGTGGTGGAGACGCTCGAAGCCACGGTCGGGCTCGACCGCGCGATGGCGAGCTACGCTTCGGCCGACGCGAAGCGGTTCGGATAGGGCCCGGCCGCGGGCGATTGCGTAGCCCGAGGCTGTTCGTTCACGGCGGACGCCGCGTAAGGTAACGACGTAGCGTCGCCCGGCAGCATACCCGGCCGACGCGGGGGCAACACCGTGAGACACCTGGGGACTCGGCTGACGACGGCACTTCGGGCACTCGCCCCGATCGTCCTTGCCGCGCTGACGGCGTTACCCGCGCCCCGCGCGGCCGCGGCGCAGCCACGGGCCTCGACGAACGACGGCGCGCACCGCGGCTATCTGGCGGCACGCCTGCTGGACGGCGGCGGGCTGCAGGTCATCGACGAGCTGAACGCGGGCCGTCTCTTCGTGCCGGCATCGGTGCTCAAGGTGGTGACGGTGGCGGCCGCGCTGGAGCATCTCGGCCCGGAGTACCGCTGGCGCACCCGCCTGACGACCGACGGATCGGTTGCGGACGGCGTTCTCAACGGGGACCTCGTCGTGGAACCTGGCGCGGATCCGACCTGGGGCGCGTTCTTCGACGTCGGCGCCGACGAGCCGCTGGCGGCGTTGGCCGGCCAGGTGCGCGCGCGCGGAATCAGGCGGATCACGGGCGACCTCGTCGTGGACGCCCGCCGCTTCCCCGGCCGCCTGTACCCGCTGGACCGCTCTTTGGGCGACCTCCCGTATCGCCACGGCGCACCGCCGTCGGGCTTGGCCGTGGACGAAGCGACCATCACGGTACGGGTCGCGCCGGGACCCGCGGTCGGGGCGCCGGCCCGGGTGCGGGCTCCCGCCGGCGTCGACGTCATCAACCGCACGCTGACCGTGGGCCGCGACCGCCACGGCGCCGGCAGCCTCGACTTCCTGCCGGTATGGGGTACGAACAGCTTGCTGCTCCGCGGCGAGTACCCGATCAGCGAGCCGTCCTTCACGATCCCGGCCAGCGACCCCGCGCCCGTGTTGCGCGCCGCACGGCTCCTGCGCGATGCATTGCACGCAGCCGGCGTCGCCGTGGAAGGAACCGTGCGACTGCAGGCGCGAACTCGGCCCGCGCGCGACCCGGCAGCCGTGCTCGCGGAGCTGCACTCGCCCCCGGTGGAAGAACTTCTCCCGGAGATCCTCACGAGGAGCCACAACTGGTACGCCGACACGTTGATCCTCACGCTGGGGCTGGAGGTCGCGGAGACCGGCCGCTTCGACGACGGCGTCGACGTCGTCGCCGACTTCGTGGAGGACCTGCCGGTCCCGGGCACGCGCGTTGCGCCGGAGCCGTCGCTGCGGGACGGCTCGGGATTGTCCTCCGCCAACCTGATCGCGCCGGCGACCGTCGCGCGGGTGCTCGCCTACGCGGCCGGGCGTCCGTGGGCCGAGACGTTCCTCGACGCGCTGGCCGGGCGCGGCGAAGGCACGCTCCGGGCGTGGCCGCGCCTGCCGCCCCTCTCCGCCAAGACCGGAACGCTGCGCCACACCATCGCCCTGGCGGGGATCATCGGCCCGGGTTCGAACGCTCCGATCGTCTTCTGCTACTTCGTGAACCACAACACGCGGCCGCGGTCGGCGGCGAGAGGCGAGATAGCCGCCGCGCTCCGGCGCTGGCGAGCCGCCGGTCGCTGAACCGGGAAAGCCACGTCCCGGCGAGGGACGACGCCGCCGGCGTGGGCAGGCCGTCGCCGGTCGCCGAGCCGAAGTCCAGCGCACCGGTGACCCGATGACGCCGCCAGCACCAGCGATCCGCACCAACCGCCGCACCACGCCCCGTGCCCATGTGGACCCGCCCCTCGACTGGCAGGCCCGCGCGCCGGTGTGCCGACACGCCCTTGCTCATGTGGACCCGCGCCCCTTTCGGCCCGCGCGCGTACAATGCGGATCCGGCGTTCACCCCGGATTGCCTGGAGGTCGCGATGCAGATGCCAAGTCCCGCCCGCACCGTTCTCGTCCTGCTCGTCGTGGGAGTCGTGGCGGCGATGCTGGCGCCGGCCGGATCGACGGTGACGCACGCCCAGTCCGAGGCCGACTTCGTACCCGTCACCGACGCGATGCTGCAGGATCCGCCCGCGTCCGAATGGCTCATGTGGCGGCGGACGCTCGACGGGTGGGGCTACAGCCCGCTGGATCAGATCGACCGAAGCAACGTCGGCGAGCTGCGCATGGTCTGGTCGCGCGCGATGACCGAGGGGCGCCAGCAGGGAACGCCGCTGGTCTACGACGGCGTGATGTACATGCCCAATCCGGCCGACGTCATTCAGGCCATCGACGCGGTCACCGGCGACCTGCGCTGGGAGTACCGCCGGGAGGTCCCGGACGACATCGGCGACTACGTCTTCAACACGCTGTGGCAGAACAACCGGAACCTGGCGATCTACGGCTCGTACATCATCGACACCAGCGCCGACGACCACATCTTCGCGCTCGACGCCACCACCGGCCGGCTGGCGTGGGAGACCCGGATCCTCGACTACCAGGAGAACCCCGCCACCCAGACCTCGGGTCCCATCGTCGCCGACGGCAAGGCGATCTCGGGCCGGAGCTGCATGCCGGCGGCGGGCCCCAACGGCTGCGTGATCACCGCCCACGACCCCGACACCGGCGAGGAGCTGTGGCGCCGGCGCACGATTCCGGCGCCCGGCGAGCCCGGCGACGAGAGCTGGGGCGGGGTGCCGTTCGAGGAGCGCAAGCACGTCGGCGCCTGGATGGTGCCGAGCTACGACCCGGAGCTGAACCTGGTCTACATCGGAACCTCGGTCACCTCGCCGGCGCCGAAGTTCCTGATCGGCGGGACCGACCTGCAGCACCTCTACCACAACTCGACCCTGGCGCTGGACGCCGACACGGGCGAGATTGCCTGGTACTACCAGCACATGAACGACCATTGGGACCTCGATCATCCCTTCGAGCGGCTGCTGGTGGACACCGCGGTCGCCCCCGACGCCGATGCCGTCGAGTGGATCAATCCCCGCCTGAATCCGGGGGAGATCCGCAAGGTGATGACCGGGATCCCGGGCAAGACCGGCGTGGTCTACACCCTCGATCGCGAGACCGGGGAGTTCCTGTGGGCGAAGCCCACCATCACGCAGAACGTGATCAGCGGCATCGACGGCGCCACCGGGGCGGTGACCGAGAACCCGGAGCTCATCTTCACCGCCGAGGGACAGGAGATGCTGACCTGCCCGCACGCCAGCGGCGGCAAGGACTGGGAGGCGGGCGCCTACAGCCCGCTGACCAACATGATGTACTACCCGCTGCGCAACGTCTGCGCGAACATGCGGGCGGAGGGCCCGGACAGCACGTCGATCTACGCCATCGCGTGGCGGCCGCGCATCGCGCCGGGCACCGACCAGGTCGGCGCCGTGCATGCCATCTCGGCCGAGACCGGCGTCACCTCGTGGGTCCACGAGCAGCGCGCGGCGACGATGTCGCTGGTCGCGACCGGCGGCGGGCTCGTCTTCGGCGGCGACGTCAACGGCCGCTTCCGCGCCTTCGACGACACCACGGGGGAGGTCCTCTGGGAGATCAACCTCGGCTCGCCGGTCTCCGGCTTCCCGATCACCTACGCCGTCGACGGCCGGCAGTACGTGGCGGTCAGCACCGGCACCGCGCGGTTCATCAACCTGACCCCGGAGCTGCGCCCGAGTGACGGGAACAACCTGTTCGTGTTTGCGCTGCCTTAACATCTGACAGTGACCTGGGACCGTTCAGCACGGTCCAGTATGATGCAGTAAAGTGTTTAGGAATAAGTAGTTAACGCGCATTGGCGGGCGGCGGATCGGCTCCAGCGAGTCCCGTCGAATGCAGCTCGTTCCCGGATATAATGATGGAATGGATGCTGTAATCGAATCCGCCGGCCCCGCCCGCCGAACCAAGCGCCGAGGCCGCCATCCCCACAAGGCGCTTTCGGCCGCCTTCGTCCGTACCGCCACGCCGGGACGCCACGCCGACGGCAACGGTCTGTACCTGTTCGTTCAGCCCACCGGAACGCGAAGCTGGGTCCAGCGCATCGTCATCCGAGGACGGCGCCGCGAACTCGGGCTCGGTGCCGCAGGGCTCGTCTCGCTCGCCGAGGCTCGCGAATTGGCCCTCGCCAACCGCAAGCTGGCCCGCTCCGGCGGCGATCCTCTCTCCGAGAAGCGCCGCGCCGAGGGCGTTCCCACCTTCGCCGACGCCGCCGAGCGGGTGCTCGAACAGAAGCGCGGCGGCTGGCGGGGCCGGTGGCACGCCCAGAACTGGTGGCGGAGCATGCAGCGGTACGTCTTCCCCCGCATCGGCGGCCGGCCCGTCTCCGAGGTCAACACGGCCGACGTGCTGGAGATCCTCTCGCCCATCTGGCACGTCAAGGCCGCGACGGCCAGGGAGGTCCGCCAGCGGATCCGCTCGGTGCTGGAGTGGGCCATCGCCCTCGACATGCGGAACGATAACCCATGCGACCGGGTGGTGCCGGTGCTCGGTCCGCAGAACGACATCGTGACGCACCGGCAGGCGCTGCCCCACCAGGACGTGGCCGCGGCCATCGAGACGGTGCGGGAGTCGAAGTCGGCGCAGCCGGCCGTCAAGCTGGCGTTCGAGTTGCTGGTGCTGACCGCGGCGAGGTCCGGCGAGGTCCGGCTGGCGACGTGGGACGAGATCGACACAGCCGGCGCGGTGTGGACGGTCCCGGCCGCGCGGATGAAGGCGAAGCGCGAGCACCGGGTCCCGCTCTGCGGCCGGGCGCTGGAAGTCCTCGACGCGGCGCGGACGCTCGGCGGCGGCAACCGGCTCGTGTTCCCGATGCGGAGCGGGAGGTCGATAGCGACGTCGACGTTCCCGAAGATGCTCCAGTACCACGAGATCGCCGCCGTGCCGCACGGCTTCCGCTCGTCGTTCCGGGACTGGGCAGCCGAGGAGACGGACCACCCGCGGGAGGCGATCGAGGCGGCGTTGGCACACGTAGTGCAGAACAAGGTCGAGGCGGCGTATGCGCGCTCGGACCTGTTCGACCGGCGGCGGCGCCTGATGGACGACTGGGCGGCCTACCTTGACCGGCAGCGCATGGTGTTTCGGAACGAGGAGTCAGCCTCGCACACGCTGCGGCCGAGGTAGCGTCCGAGGGCTGGAGCGGGCCATGGATGCGCGGCCTTGACATCGGCACGATGGCGCGGGGGCAACCCGGCGCCCGCCACGGTCGCCTTCGGTGCTCCTTGTGGGACTCGCTCGCCTTCCCGCTCCCCTCGCGGCGCGTGGCATGGACTACAACCGCAACCTCGTTGCGCCGTACAGCGGCAAGAACGATAATCCGAAGACCAATACCAAGGTCGAGTCGGATGCGCCGAACCGCGCGTCCGGCGCATCGCCGCACCGTCTTGCACGCAGACGCGAACGCGCGGCGCGGACGCGACTGACAAGCATGTCGATCGAACCGGGAAACGGGACCGGGGCTTCGCGCGAGCCAGCGCCGCCGCGCCGAGACGAGCCCCAGCACGCCTGGCCCGGGTGGCCAATCGACTGCAGGCTCCCGCCGCAGGCGCGCGAGCGACTCGAGCGGCGCTGGAGACTGCTGACTCGCCACGGCATGGAACTGCGTCCGTGCGTACTGGGGCCGCCTGAAGCGTTTTCTGCGCAACTGGCGCCGCTGAACCCCGGACACTGGTTCTGGCCAAGAATCGACCCGGAAAGAACTGGCCGCCGCAGCGCGACGGTAGGATTCCGCCTGGGCCTCAGTTGCGCCGGATGGAATGAGCAACCCTCAGCCGAAGAGTTTCACGCGGCGGTTCACGCGCAACGGCCGACCGAGCGGCAGCAGGCCATCGTCTACGCGTGGGGCCTGGAGGCAACCGAGATCGAGCTGATTCGTGCCTGGGCCGAGCAGGCGTACAGCTGGCGCACGCTGGTGAGCGGGCTGCACAAGGCCGGGTTCGACGTCTACTCGCAGATCCGGGTCATCAACGACTTCGCGCAGACGGGACAGATGGCGGGCATCCGGCTATGGGAACCGTGAGGGACGGCAAACGGCTCGAGAAACTGACACTGGCCGAACCCGCGCGCGCCCTGTGGAAGCGGGTCCGGCAACGGCTCACGGCGTTGCGGCACAGCGAGGAGGCCGCAGACCCACAAGCCTGGATGATGGGCGGCGGGTCGGTGCTGGCTGCGCGGTGGCGCCACCGCACGAGCACGGACATCGACCTGCTCACCTCGGCGCGTTGGCAACTGCGCGGCCTCGACGCGACCGGCTCGAACGCCTTGACCCGCGCCATGGCGGCGCTGGGCGGCAAGCTGGAGGGATTCAACGAAGCCACGGTCGAGCTGACGTTCCCCGAGCGGCAGCGGCTTCACGTCTTCAGCAGCCGACCCGCGCCGGCCGCCGGCCAACGCCAGGCAATCATCGACGGCGAGGAGTTCACGGTCTTGTCGACCACGCAGATTCTGGCCGGCAAGCTGTTGAACCGGTCGCTGCGCGCTCCGGCCCGCGATCTCTACGACATGGTCCTCGCCGGCGAACGCGAGCCGCAAAGCCTGCACCACGCCGTCAACATGCTCTCGCCGGAGATGCAGGGCAACGTCTCGTTGATGTGGCTTGTTCGCCGGGACAAGATCGAGCGTAACGCATCGGTTGCGCTCAAGCCGATTAGCGAGCGCGAAGCCCTCGCCCTGCGGCCCGCCGACCTCGTCAACCGAGCGATCGCGGCGATCGAGGCGGCGCGGTATGACCATATCCGCGTTGTCCCCGCACGAGAGGGAGAACCGGCCGCGATCGTCACGACGACAGGAGACGGAAAAGCGACACCCATCGCCGTCCCGCACTTCGAACTCGACGACGTGCTCGAGCTCACCGGCATGAACCACTGTCTGGCCGCGCGCCAGATGGACAGAGAACAGTTCATCGACTCGCTGCACACCGAACGGGAGGCCCCGCCCCGGGTCGGAGGGAATCCAGACGTTTCCCCGCCGCCACCACGCCCCGCCGCCCCCCGCCGATCACCGAACGACCACGAACGCGACCCGACACGTGCGCGCTAGATCGAGGAAGGCGACAGTCCCGTCGCCTCCTTGACCTCCCTCAACCGAAGCACGCGCCTGGTCATCACTGCCCTCGTTCTGATGGCCCCGGCCGCATCCGGGTCGCCACGTGAAGCATGCAGACCGGCGGTCGCTCCCTGGGCGCGAGAACCCACGCCTCTTCCCGTTGGACGTGAATGAACGGCAAGGGACGCGCTGGTTCCCCGGCGCGGTTGCGCCGCTTCGAGTCAGCAGGTCGCAGGCATCGACCGCGTGCCGCCGGTGGCGACCGCGAACTCGTCGGAGATCCCGACGCGCCCGGACGTCGAAGCGGCGTACACGGCGCGGAGGCGACCCGGACGGCAGCACCGCGGCCCGTTTCTCTTCCCACACGGCGGCTGGGGCCGGGCGGCGACAATGGGTGGACGGGTCGGGTCGGTTGCGGGCGGGCGGAAATGTGCTTGCGCACGCGGCCGGGGCTGCGCCCGGCGATGAACGGTCCCGGCCCGAAGCCCGGCGCACAGAACGACCGCGGAGGCGCTGCGGCCGCCGCCGCGTCGAGCGACGGCGCGCCAGCGAGCGCTGCGCGATGCCAGCTCAGTGACAGAACGACAGCTTGCGGACGAGGCGACCCCGTCCTCAGTCCGGGCGTCGGCCGGAACCCGGCTCCGTGCCCGGCCCGGAGCGCGCGGAGGCCGGCCGGCTCGCGTCGGCTCGGCGCTCGTCAGCCGGCTCGCGACCCGCGCGGCTGGCGCCTCCGGCAGGTGACGCCGGCCCGTCCGTCTTCGCTACCTGACGCGATCCATCTGGCCGCACCGGACCGACGGCCTCGCCATCGAGCGCCAACAGCAACGGCGCCGGCTCGCAAGGCGACGCCGTGGCCGGCATCGCGGCGCGCGACCCCTGCGCCTGACGCCGGCATCGGCCGCGTACCGGCCCAGCCGGGCCATGACCCAACACACGCTCGACGCCGGCAGCCGGCTGGACAGCACCGCCCGCGGTGCGCCCGCCGCCGCGAGACCGCTGCGCCAGCCGGCCCGGCGGGCTCGCCGCCCGGAGGACAAGACCGTGACGCTCATCCACATGCTCCGCCCGGAGCACCGCAACCAGTTGCGGCTACTGCGCCAGCGCCTCGCCAACCGCGAGCACATGCGCCGCGCCAACCGTCGTCCCTTTGCATTTTTGATAACGGCGGGCAAAAGGGGATCAGAAACGCCCGTCTCTCCCGCACGAAACAACGCTGCAACGCGTTCGCGGCCCGCGGTCCGATCTTGCCTCGCAGCCTGTGCTCGTCGAGCAGCGCAGGCCCAGCGCGAGCCGCAGGAACCGCGCCGGCTGTTTCGGAACGCGATGCGCCAACTCCGACCGGCACGGCACGGTCGACGAGGGGCCGACCGGCCGGACCGGCACCGCCACGAGCCATCGTCGAGCACGGATCGCCGACCTGCCGAGATCGCCGGCACGCGAGCCGGACCGCAAGGCTGCCCCGGGTGATGTGGCAGCCGGAAACCGGATACCGACCGCCTCGCGCGATTGCGCGCGTCGAACGGATCCCGATCGCACTGACCGACACCGGCACGCCGTCAGCCGCCCGCCGGCTCGGGGTACTCGAGTCGGGGCTCGTCGATCGCCACGTCACGCCGCGAGGTCCATGCTCCCTCCACCGAGGCGCCGCCCCGCGGCCCGCGCCGCGGACCCTTCGTCGTACGCCGCGAGTGCGTTGTCGCCGGCCGAAGTCCCAGACGCCGCCGCCGCAGATCGTCGACCAGCGCCGGCAACCCGCGATGCACCGCCATGCGAAGCAGCCACGCCCGCGATACGCGCAGCTCCGAGACGAGCTGATCGAGCGTGTGCAGCTGCGTCGCCGTGAAGCGCACCTTCACCACCTCGGCAACCGGTTCCCAATGCGGGTCGACAATCGTACGGCGCGGCATCGCTACTCTCCAGGTACGGACGACCGACAGGATCACCAACGATGGGCGACACGGCACGACGCGCAACCGCCGGCCGACGCCGGCGAACGCGGTCGCCGCCGCCGGCCCCACGCCGAAGCATCGGTCACTTCAAGGGCGCATGCGGGTCGAAGCCACGCGCCGCGCCGGCAACCGAATCGCCGTGCACGCGAGCGACGGCCCGGTCGAGCAGCTCGTCCCGCGCCTGCCTGAGCTCGTTCGGTGTCAACGGTCATTCAAAATTCCCCCACCCGCGGTCATCGAAAATTCCCCCACCCCCGGTTTGAAAACGACGATGACAGGAGTGCCTGTGGGGGCTGTGGGCAGGCCGTCTGCGGCCTGTCCAAGGCGGTGTGGGCGCGTCTGCGCGTCCACATAGCCGGCAGCGTCCACAGGCCCCCATCGCTCACGCTCCCGCTGTGGTTGGCTTGACCACGCCCGACTTCAACTTGTCCTTCAGCCGATACGAATCGCCCCGGATGCTGATCGTGGTCGCGTGATGCAGGATCCGGTCGAGGATCGCGCTGGCGATTACGCGGTCGCCGAAGACGTCGCCCCAGCTGCCGAAGCTCTGGTTGCTGGTCAGAATCATCGGGCCCCGCTCGTAGCGCCGGCTGATGAGCTGGAAGAACAGCGTCGCCGCCTGCCGGTCGATGGGCAGATACCCGATCTCGTCGATGATCAACAGCCGCGGGATCGTGAAGACCTTCAGCTTGTCATCGAAGCGACCCTCGTTCAGCGCCTTGGTCAACGTCGTCAGCATCGCCGCGGCCGTCGTGAACAGCACGCGGTAGCCGTGCTCGATCGCCTTGAGCCCGAGACCCACGGCCAAGTGCGTCTTCCCGACCCCGGGGGAACCGACGACATACTGCTACATATCAGGGTGACTTGAGGACGGTTCACTACCGTTTTCACCCTCGCGCCGGCGGACAAGTCGAGGTGCTTCGCCGGCACGCTCAGAAGTACCTCGTGGTCCGGCAGCCGGACGGGACGCTCGCCTACCTCCCGGAATGGATGACCAGTCCGCGGGCCGCCTCCTTCGAGGTCCGCGACGTACCGGCATTGCCGCGGGGGGCGTTGTCGGAGTTGCGCACCGTGATTGATGCATTCTTTCTCTCGGCGACGGAACCGGAGGAGGGAGGCAGTGTCGATGCGACGGCAAGGAAGGACGATGCAAGAAGGGCTGTTCGAACCGGAGAGCCCCACACTCGCGACAACCAGGGAGCAGCGGGAACATCTGGTCGAGCTTGTCGGCGCGCTCGTGCTGGAGGTGATGACGAACCGGGACGCGCCGCAGTCAGGAGGCGATCGTGAAGCGGGTCACGCCTGAGCACCTGTCGCGCACGGCCTGGGTCTATGTGCGACAGTCCACGCCCGGCCAGGTTCGACAGCATCATGAGAGCCGGGGCCGGCAGTACGCGCTGCAGGATCGCGCCCGGCAACTGGGGTGGCGCGACGTCGAGGTGGTCGATGAGGACCTCGGGCGCTCGGGCGGCGGGACGGAGCGTCCGGGCTATGACCGGCTGCTCGCGGCCGTGTGTCGGGGCGAGGTGGGAGCGGTCCTGTCTCTGGAGGCGTCCCGACTGGCTCGCAACGGACGCGAGTGGCACACCCTGATCGACTATTGTGGTCTGGTCGGCTGCCTGCTCGCCGACGAGACCAGTGTCTACGATCCGCGGCTGCCCGACGACCGGCTGCTGCTCGGCATGAAGGGGACGATGTCGGAGATGGAGCTGTCGACGCTGCGATTCCGCTCTGCCGAAGCGCTGCGTCGCAAGGCGCAGCGCGGTGAGCTGTTCCTGACGGTGGCGGTCGGCTATGTACGAGTCGACCGTGACGGGATCGGGATGGATCCGGATCAACGTGTGCGGGAAGCGGTCGCGCTGGTGTTTCGCAAGTTTGCCGAGCTGGGCAGCATTCGCCAGGTTCATCTGTGGCTGCGGCACGAAGGGATCGAGTTGCCTGCGGTGGTACGGGACCAATCGCGGCATCGGGTCGTCTGGAAGCTACCGGTCTACAACACGGTTTATCACATGCTGACCAACCCGGTCTACGCGGGCGCTTATGCGTTCGGACGCACGGCCAGCCGTACGTATCTCGAGAACGGACGCAAACGCGTAGTGCGCGGCTTTCGGCGCGAGCGGGACGAGTGGGAGGTGCTGATTCGCAACCATCACGACGGCTATATCACCTGGACCGAGTATGAGAGGAATCAGGCAGCGATCGCCGACAACGCAAACCGGTATGGGGCGGCCGTCCGGGGTTCGGTCCGCAAGGGCGAGGCGTTGCTGGCCGGTCTTCTGCGTTGCGGGCACTGCGGCCGTAATCTGCATGTGGGTTACTCCGGGACCCAGAGCAGTGTAGTGCGGTACCAGTGTCAGGGGGGCCACGTCAATCACGGAACCGAGCGCTGCATTTCGTTCGGCGGGCTACGCGTGGATCGAGCCGTCAGTGAAGCAGTGCTGCGCGTACTGAAGCCGCTGGGAATCGAAGCGGCACTGCGGGCGATCGAGGAACGGCAACGAGCATCGAGCGAGGTGCTGCGGCAGGCTGAGCTTGCGCTGGAAGCAGCTCGCTTCGAGGCAAAGCGAGCGCACCGCCAATACGATGTCGTGGACCCGGACAACCGGCTGGTCGCCGGCGAGTTGGAACGGCGCTGGAATGAACGTCTGGCGGTCGTGCGGCAACGTGAGGAGGCCGTGGCCGCGTTGCGCGCGAGCCGGAAGCACGAAGCGCTCGGTCCAGACGAACGCGCGGAGTACCTTGCGCTGGGCGCCGACCTCGAGCGGGCCTGGGACCATGAGCGGGCGACCCCGGAGAGCCGCAAACGCATTCTGCGGGCGCTGCTCGTGGAGGTCGTTGCGAACATCGAGGGTAACCGCATCAGGCTGCGCCTGCACTGGCAGGGCGGCGACCACACCGAGCTGACGGTGCGCAAGAATCGGAGCGGCCAACACCGATGGACGGCGGACGCTGAAACGGGGGACATCGTCAGGAAGCTGGCTCGTCTGATGCCCGACCGCACGATCGCGAGTTTTCTGAATCGTGTCGGAAAGCGGACCGGAAGAGACAACCCCTGGACCGAGACGCGCGTGCGCGGCTTCAGGACGTCGCACGGGGTCGCGGTCTATCGAGAGGGTGAGCGCCAGGAGCGCAATGAGCTGACCCTGCAGGAAGCTGCGGAACGTCTCGACGTCAGCAAGATGACGATTCTGCGGCAGATCCAGCGCGGCGTGATTCCTGCCCGTCAGGCCTGCAAGGGAGCTCCCTGGGTGATCTCGGCCGACGCCCTGGAACAGCCGGGGCTCAGACAAGCACGCTCGGAAGAAGGTCCGTTAACAGCGGGCCCACGTCAGGAAACCCTGCAAATATAGGCACGTAGCGAGGTGGGCATCATGAACCGGGGTCGGGTGGGCCGAGCAGGACCAGATTCTCTCCGTGCTCGACGAAGTGGCACAGGCTCAGCTTCTGGATCTGCTTCCGGTCGACCGACGGCTGGTAGCCGAAGTCGAAGCTGTCGAGCCCCTTGATGAACGGGAACCGCGCCAGGTTCGTCCGCATCGTGACGTGCTTGGCGGTCTTCGCCGACACCTCCTCGCTCAGCAGTCCGTCGAGGAAGTCGGCATACGACAGCTCCTTCTTCGTGGCTTCCTGCAGCAGCGCTTCGAGCCGCTCACGGACCGTATTCAGGCGCAGCCGCTGCAGGTGCTCGTCGAGCCGGACCATCTGCGGCGACGTCATTGCGCACCCCCGAGACCGTAGGCCGTCTCGTAGCAGGCGAGGTCGCGGATCTCGACGTCGAACGGGACCGCAGCGGTGGAGTGTCCGCCCGTCGAGTAGCGCACGCGCGCGTTGCGCGCGATCGGTCCGGGTCCGTGCTCGGGCAGGATCCGGAGCTGGTGTCGGCCTCCGAGCACCGGGTGGGTGGCGATCAGCTGCCCGCGGTGCCGCATCTGCAGGAAGCCGTTGCGTCGCATCACCTCGACCGGCTGGCCGATCAGCGTGAACGGCACCGAGTAGCGATTCGTGTCGACGGTGACGAGGTAGTCGGTCGCCACCACCCGTGTCAGCGGCGCCTCGAGCCGGAACGCCCGGCCCGGCGGCGCCGGAACCAGCGCATCACGCTCGCGAGCGAACCTGTCCATCGGCCGCTCGTGCGTCGTCCCGTGCACGCGCACGTCGGCCACCGTCGACATCCACTCCTGCAACTGCTCGTTGAAGTCGAGGTCGTCGCGGAATCGTCGGCCCGCCAGGAAATTTCGCTTGAGATATTTCACACCCGACTCGACTTTTCCCTTCGTCTGGGCCCGGTAGGCTCGGCACAGCCGCGGCTCGAAGCCCCAGAAGTCGGCGAACGCCTTGAACGTCGTGTTCCACCGCACGCCGCTGCTCCCACGCGGCGCGCAGACCGTCCGCGGCCGGTCGTAGAGATGCTCCTGGGTGCGACCGCCGAAGTGCGTGAACGCCTGCTCGTGCGCGTCGAGCAGCTCGCCCAGCGTCTCGCTCAAACACGGCACGTAGAAGCTCCGCCGCGAGAAGCCGAGCGTCAGCACGAAGATGTGTCGCACCTGACGCTGCGCACCCAGCCAGACCCGCGCCTGGCCCCAGTCAATCTGGCTCTGCAGCCCCGGTGGCGTCTCGAACCGCGTCCGCGTCACACCCGCGTGCAACTGCGTCTCACGCAACGGCCGCACGAACCGCTTCACCGTCTCGTAGCTGCCCCGGTACTGCCGACCTCGGAGCTCCTGGAACAGCACCTGCGCCGAGTAGCCGACCTCGGCCGCCCGTCGCCGCAGGTACTCCGCGTGCGTGGCCAGCAACGTGTCGACCCGCGGCGCCCGCCGGTACGGCTTCCACTCCGTTTGTCGCAGACACCGGCGCACGGTCTTGCGGTCCAGATCCAGCGCACGAGCAATCGCCCGAATCGACGCACCCTCACCCGCCCGACGACGAATCTCCTCCCACCGGTCCCGTCCGATCACTTCGACCTCCCTGAGCATCTGACGCTCAGGGTCGATCGTCGCCGTTGTCGTCGACATCTGCTCCTCCCCTCAGTTATCGAGGTGAGGAGTTTTCAGTGACCACAACTGGGGATTATTGGGTGACCGGTGACACGTTCGGCGCGCACGATTCGTCAAGCGCCGCGCGCAGGTCCTCCCAACCGATAGCCGGCCGCCGGCGCAGCAGCATGCGAGCCACGCGCACGAGCCGGCGCTCGAGGCGCAGGTGCGCGGCATCCGCACGCTCGGCCGCATCGACCGGGTCCAGCGCGCGGCGTCGACGAACCGTCCTGCCCGCGCCGTAGCGGGCACGCAAGCCCGGCAGCGCGACGCGCACCCCGGCGAGCCCGTGCTCGAGCGCCTCGCGCAACAGTCTGCGAACGCCTGACGCCACTGCGATACACCAGCGCGTCGTAGCGCTCGAGCACGTCGCTCGGAACGAAGAACGTCAGCCTGATCATCGCCATCGCGGACCTCCTCAACGCGCCGGCTCGCGTCGGCATGCAAATGGCCAGGGGCACGAGAACGCCGCCCGGCGCCGTCCGGCGGAAGGTTACCGAAGCGCGGCACGAGAACGCGGGATCTTACGATGCGACACGAGCGGTGTATTACCTGCCAAGAACCGGTTTTTGGCAGGTGGCACCGTTTCTTGTACCGGACAAAAAATGGACCCCAAGAGGGCCCGGCAGTTTTTGCCATTACGCAATCGGCCAAATAAGCATGGTTCGGCAGGGTCTCATGATCAGGGCGAAAAACGTCGCAACACGTCAATGAATACGGGGCCTGCCAAGAACACGTATGAACGTACACGCACATATATGCGGACTTTTTGGCAGGCTATTTGGCACCCTGTGAGCGACGCCCTTGCGGCGGTCGCTCACAGATCGATTTTTCCCTGCGGGAAGGCCGCAACACGTTATTTGGCAGATTATTTGGCAGGAAAACGTGTGCACGTACACTTGGCAAGCCGAGATCATATCGCCACAAAGCGAGCCCCCCCTGGAGGGCGCCCGAGCAGCCAACGGATGGACCGCCCGGCGACAGCGAAGCAACGGCGTGAGCGGGCGACTGGAAGGACTCCTTCCGTTCCGGGTGTCGCCGGGATTCACGTCCGGCTCTGGCCGGTAACGGCATGGTGCGTGGAGTCGGATAGCGCGCGCCGGGCCACGATGCTCTCCAGCACGACCTGAAGCATCGCGTCGAGGCCGCTACGGCCAGGACGGGGCAGTCGGCCAACAGACTGAGTTGCGATGGCCATCGAGTTCGTCCTTGCCGAGGACTCGTTCTACGGCGGCCGGTTCGGCCACGGCGAGGCGATCGGAACGTTTACTGAACCCTTGACCGGTTACCCGCGACCCTCGCGAAGTACCACGACATGGGTCAAGGCCGGCCGCGATCCAGACCAAGGTAGGCGTTGGGTGTTTGCCGAGTTGGCGGAGTCAGTCGCTGACTCGGCCAGCCGTTGAGCCTCTTGGTCGGTTGTGCGCCTCGCGTGCCGTGGCTGATGACACGGAGCGGGACTCGACGTACGGCGCTGGCGCTGCCCCTCAGGGACGTGGCCGCAGCTATCAAGACGGTGCGGGCCGCACCCGCCCAGTCAGTCGTCAGGCTGGCGTTCGACTTCTGCTGCTACTGCCCGAGGGAGTGGCTGGCGTTGGCCTTCATCTCCCATCGGCCGAACCAATCCCGCGCTCGCCAACCACTCGAGCGCCGGTGCCACAAGCACGAGGTCGAGCAGCCGTGGAGCGGCGAGGCAGATCCACCCGGGTGTTCGGGGTCGGGCACATCCGGCATCACCGGGCTACGGCACCGGAGGTCGTGGCGCGGCGGCTGCCATCGCTCGACTACTCGCTCGAACATGGACACGCCGCGTGACTCCCGACCGAGGACGAGAAGGTGAGGGCGCTGACCGGGGTGGAGATCGGCAACGACGTGCCGCCGCGCAGACGTGGGACAATGGCCCGCCTACACATTGTGCGGGGCGCTGGCGACTGGCTCGTCGATCGCGACTCGGCTGGCACGACCCTGTGGTCCCGCGGGCCGACATCGGTCTCGCACAGCCAGACCGCACCGAGGAGCGGACAGACATGACGATGGGCGATGGAAGACGCTACTGGCTGATGGCGCTGGGGGAGGAGTCCAGGCTCTGGGACAGTTGTCACGCTGAGGGCGTCGTGTGCATGGGCAGCGACGATGTTGGCGACCTGCGGCGATACGAGAGCAAGGCCCAGTTGAAGAAGGAAGGCCACGGGATGCACGATGCCTTGGCCTACTGGGAGTTCTGCCGAGTGATGAAGCCGGGCGACACGATATTCGTCAAGAAAGGAGCGAGACTCGTGCTCGGCCACGGTGTCGTCACGTCGGACTACCGCTTCGACGAGGCGAGGCCGGAGTACAAGCACGTGCGGGACGTCGAGTGGTTATCAAGAACGGACGGGGTGAGGATCAGGGAGAAGGAGTTGGTCCGCAAGACGTTGACGGACATCACGAAGTTTCCGGACCAGGTCGCCGATGCCAAGCGCGCGCTCGACATCAAGAATTCGCCGTCCGAGGCATGGTCCCCGCTGCTGGACCGGATTAGGCGCTGCCGGGCGCATCCGGACTTCGAGGCACGGGAGGTTACGTACAAGCTGGAAGTGGCCGCGAAGATCAACATGGCTCGTGAACGCTTCCAGTCAGGCACAGCAGGTTGGGAAGAGTCGTTGCGTCGCGCCTTCACCAGCAAGCTCAACAACCTCACCAACTATCGAGATCACGACCCGTTTCTCAAGTGGATGAAGCGCGATGCCGACCGGTGCCGAGGCGCGCTGCACGCCTTGTGGTCTGCTGAGGGGCCGCCCGAAGAGCGCCTGCAAGCCTTTTGCGACCGGGTACCCACGGAGATCCTTGGGACGCTCGGCGGGCGTCTGAACATCGGGACCTTCCTGCTGATGGCGGAGGACGTACACCGGCTGCCACCAGCGAAGATCGATGCGTTCCGTAAAGCCTGGAGGCTAGGGGGGCGGGGCGACGGACCCTTCGGGCGCGGGGCGGCCGCCGTCTACGGAGAGATCCTCCGATTCCTGGACCATCTTGTTCGGGACAGTAGCCACTGGCCGGTTCCGTTGCGTGATCGTCTCGAAGCCCAAGGTGGCGTCTGGTGGGCGACGCGACCAGAGTGGGACGAGAATGGAACGGACCCCGACCCGCAACCCTATAGCCTTGCACAGGCCCGACAGGAGCTCTTCCTGTCCGCTGGCGAGATCGAGAGCCTCATCAATCTCCTGAAGCGCAAGAAGAACCTCGTCCTCCAAGGGCCGCCGGGCACGGGCAAGACTTACGTCGCGCAGCGCCTCGCCTGGCTGCTGACCGGAGAGCAGACGACGGACAGCATCGAGGCCGTTCAGTTCCACCAGTCGTACGGATACGAAGATTTCGTTCGTGGGTACCGGCCCACCGCCACCGGCGGTTTCGACCTCGAGGACGGGCCGTTTCTGCGTTTCTGTGCTCGCGCCCGAGAGGCACCGGAGCGCCCGTATGTGCTGATCATCGATGAGATCAACCGCGGCAATCTGAGTCGGATCTTCGGCGAGCTGCTGATGCTGATCGAGGCCGATAAACGCGAGCCCGCGTGGGCGGTCCGCACTGCCTACGCACGCCCCGACGAGCCTGCGTTCCACGTCCCGGCGAATCTCCATCTCGTCGGCACGATGAATACCGCTGACCGGTCCCTCGCGTTGGTGGACTACGCATTGCGGCGGCGGTTCGCATTCTCGACCGTCGGGCCGGCCTTCGACAGCCGGGGCTTTGCTCATCACCTCGCCACCTGCAGTGTGCCGGAGCCGATGCGTCGTCGGATCACCGTGCGCCTTGAGGCGCTGAACCAGCAGATCCGAGAACACCCGCAGTTGGGCGAGGGATTCCAGATTGGGCATAGCTACTTCTGCGGGCCGCCGAAGGAGTTGGCCGACGCCGCCGCCTGGAACGACTGGTACACGGATGTGGTCCACTACGAGATCGAACCGCTGCTTCACGAGTACTGGTTCGATGACTCGGACCGTGCAAGAGGCGCGCGTGATGCCCTGCTTGCCGCCGACTGACTCTGCATCATGACGATTCCCGCCCAGAACCTGTACTACGTTCTCTGTTACGCATGGGAGCGGCTGGACCGACTGCAGACGGTGCCGGAAGACGTACGGACTTCCACGTTCGACTTGCCACAGAACCTCTTGGCTCGACTTCTTCACGACAACTTCTCTGAGGTGTTGCGACGTGGCCTCGATCGCGGCTACCGGGAGCAGGCTGAAGACACCCGTCGGCCGCGTGGGAAACTGGACCTGCCGTCGACCGTTCGGCGTGCGTTGCGCGTGCGAGGCCAAGTGCGTGTCAGCTACGAGGAGCTGAGCCGCGACGTGCTCCACAACCGGATCGTCAAGACGACCATGCTGAGGCTCGCCGCGGTCGAAGAGCTGAACACGGACCTGAAGGGGAAGTTGACGCGGCTCGTGCAGTGGATCGCCGATGTCGGGGAGGTGGATCTGCGCGAGGATCTGTTCCGTCGTGTGCAGATCCATCGGAACAACGCCGACTACGGCTTCCTGCTCGACCTGTGTCGGATGATCGCCCGCCACTTGCTGCCGGAAGCCGGTGCCGGGTCGGTGCGATTTCGCGACTTCACGACCGACGAGCGGGAGATGGGCCGGCTATTCGAGGACTTCGTACGCGGCTTCCTCCGCACCGAACATCCGCGGCTCGGGGTTCTCGGGCACAAGAGCATCAAGTGGGAAGCGGCGCCCGAGGGGGACGCTGCCCTGCGCCTCCCGCTCATGGAAACCGACATCTACATGCCGGGCACCGGTGGGCGCAGCGTCATCGTTGAGACCAAGTGTGTGTCGCAACCGTTCGCGCGCGGGGGCGAGGCCAGCACCGTCTCGCTACGCAGCGACCACTTGTACCAGCTGTTCGCGTACCTGACCAACCACGCCCGGTCGTACTCGGCTGAGCCCCCGGCTCTCGGATTGCTGCTCTACGCGACCGCCGGGGCGACGTTCGACTACCACTACCGCGTGCACGGACATCCGCTGTGGGTCTGCTCCGTAGACCTCGCGAAGCCGTGGCCGGCCGTTCGCGACGGACTAGATCGTCTTGCAGAGGCCCTTTGGGGGCACAAGGGGCCGAACGCGCGGGCTGTAGCATGACCCGAGGACCGACCGGTGCTACGGCCTGCGAACTCCCGACACGACCCAGGACCACCAAGGAATACGCTGGTCGGCCTCTGAACTCGTAGCCCATCAAGGATCCGGACGCGTGAAGACGACGCCCAGATCCCTGGAAATCAGGAGAAAACCGTTGACGATCGGGCCAGTCACCCACATCAGCATCAATCTTGGGCCAACTATCGGCGAGACGGACTCCCTCGCGGGAGTCCGAGTTGTGCCGGCTGGAAGGAACGGTGCCAGAGTGTACGGTCGCACCCTGAATCGTGGAGAACCAGACTCTGGCCAAGGGATATCGCTCGAAGGTGGCGAGACGCTGGAGTTCCCAGCTGGGAGCATCAGTGTCACCATGGCGGACGTCGATCGGTATTCCAAACAAGGGGCCGACGGATACGCCCCAGTCACGAACACGATCTGGAGTTGGTTGGCAATCCCGCCCCACGAGGACGACCGGACTTTTGTGAACTACCTGCTGGCGGCGGGGCGCCGTCTGGACAAGGCGCACGCGCACTGCACCAGCGCATTGCGTGTTCTGACCGACCCCCCGGAGGGAATGGGCGTCAAGGCCAGAGAAGCGAGGTTCGACGCTCTCGGCGATGCGGAATCCATGTGTGTCGCGCTGAGCCGTGCGGTTCGCATGATCGGCCGAGCCCGAGACACCGTCTCTGCACAACCCGCAGTGCCTCGGGAGATCAGCGCCATCGAGGATGCCATACTGGCCATCCGAGACGCGTTCGAGCACATAGACGAGCGTGCCGTCGGCAAGGCACGCAGGGAGAACAGCGCGGATGCCATGTCCGTGTTCGATCAATCCGATTTCTTTACCTCGGGTGTTCTGCGTTACGCTGGTCGCTCGCTAGACCTGCGTCAAGAAGCGGTGCCCGCAATGATCGCCGGTCGGCAATTCATTATCGAGGCCGCTTCGCGGGCGGGTCTGAGAAAGACCATCAATCGACCCATCGAATGGACGTTCACGGCAGAGTGACCGATAGCAGACGAGCCGTGCGGTAGTGGCCGTCCCACCGGCGTGGATCAAGCGCAGCGAAGTCTCACAAGACCGAGCCGCACGACGTTGCCTCTTTCCGTGTTCGTCTGTCGGAGGTGTCCACAGTCTTCTGAGATCCGATTCCGAATGAGGGATGGTACGAAGGGAACGAGCCGGTGGCTATCGCGTAAGGTATTATATATCAATAGATTACAGCATGATGGGGTCGGAAGCCCCCGAAAGCCCGACGCTTGGTCGAGCTGCACGACCGCTGGCTCAACTCGCCGGGGTGTGTCGAATGGGTCGACGAGCTGGTTCCGGCTACCCGAACGTCCTGGCGCGGGCAGTGGCACGCCCAGAACTGGTGGCGGAGCATGGAACGGTACGTCTTCCTCCGCGTCGGCGACCGGCCCGTCTCCGACGTCGACACGGCCGACGTTCTGGAGATCCTGACGCCGATCTGGCACGTCATGGCGGCGACGGCCCGGGAGGTTCGCCAACGTATCCGCGCGGTGCTGGAGTGGAGCCTCGCCCTGGACATGCGAAACGACAACCCTTGTGATCGGGTGTTGCCGGTGCTCGGCCCGCAGAACGACATCGTGACCCACCGGCGGGCGCTTCCCCACAAGGATGTGGCCGCGGCCCATCGAGACGGTGCGGGCGGGTTCCGCGCAGCCCGCTGTCGGGCTGGCGTTCGAGTTTCTGGTGCTCACGGCGGTCCGATCGGGCGAGGTCCGGCTGGCGACGTGGGACAATAGGTCCGGGAGCAGGGGGCCCCGCCCGCCGTGGGCGGGCCGCGCGAGCGACCGAGCGCCGTCGGGGGAAAGGGGTTTCCCATGATGCCGTTTATGCGTTTGGATGCGGAAGCGCGACAAGTCAAGGTCATCCTATGACGAACCAGTTCGATCCGAGAGAGCTAATGCGGATGGTTGAGGAGGCCCGTCGGGCGCAGGAACTGTTCAACCCGACGGAGTTGAGGCGGATGGCCGAGGAGGCCCGCCGGGCGCAGGAACTGTTCAATCCGACGGAGCTGAGGCGGATGGCCGAGGAGGCCCGCCGGGCGCAGGAACTGTTCAACCCGACGGAGTTGAGGCAGATGGCCGAGGAGGCCCGCCGGGCGCAGGAACTGTTCAATCCGACGGAGCTGAGGCGGATGGCCGAGGAAGCCCGTCGTGCGGTGTACGAGTTCGACCCGACGGAGCTGACGCGGATGGTCGACGGGAGCCGCCGTGCACTGGAGCTGTTCGACCCGACGGAGCTGAAGCAGGTGGCCGAGGAGGCCCGTCGGGCGCTGGAACTGTTCGACCCGAGGGAGTTGAGGCGGCTGGCCGAGGAGGCCCGCAGTGCGGCGCACCAGTTCGACCCGACAGAGCTGACGCGGCTGGTCGAAGAGGCCCGGCGCGCAACGGTGGAGGAAACCAAGGCTCGCAGCGCGGAGGCCCCGACACCCGACGCGACGGAACTGACCAAGACGAAGCTCAAGCTCTGGTTGTCCAAGCTGTCGATAGTTGGCCGATACCTCACCGAGTGTTACAAGTACTGGCGCTTGGTGGAGGCGTTGCTGCGGTGGATGGACGTGCCCGTGCCGGAATTGTCGATGACCGAGGAGATCGAGCCGGCGACTCCGGGGGATCCAGAGAGCGAGCCGGCGACTCCGGAGGATCCAGAGATCGAACCGGTGACTCTGGAGAATCCAGAGAGCGAGCCGGCGGGCGGCTCCAGAGGAGGATCCGGAGGAGGAGATCGAGAGCCGGCGGCGGCGACTCCAGAGGAGGATCCGGAGCGGGAGATCCGCGAGCGCGAGGAACCCCATGAGGACTGAAGCCCCAAGCCGACACCTCTGAAGGCTCATTGCCGCGAGCGGTGTGGCGTTGCTGGTGTACGCCTTCGCCCCGACCGTCGGATCGAATCGACCCCTCTCTCGCCCGCCCCCCTTCGCACACGGGGCAACGGGCAGTAGACTGACCACGGTCCGGATCAGTCCGCGGACGCCGCGGATGGTCCTCTGGATTCCCACGTGGTAAGGGTCGGCGCAAAAATAACTTCCTAGAAGTGCCTGTAGTCTCGCTATAGAGCACAGCCGGTCCCGCAACGTTCGTGGCGTCGACCAGCCCCGTCAAGGCAAAGGTTTCTCTGGATTCTGGGAGCAGAGCCCTGTCCAGATTTATGGCATAATTGCGGAAACCTGGATCCGTAATGGTGCCACAATGAGACCAACCGCGTTCTCCGCCGACACGATCATCGCCTTGCTCCGCAAGCAGACCATCGCCACGCTGCCCGAGGTGATCGCGGCCCTCGGGCCCCGCGCCAGCAGGCGCACCGCGTTTCGCAAGCTCAAGGACCTTGACGCCCGGACCAGCTACTCGCATCGCGGTGGCTACTACACCCTCGACGCACTCGCCGACTTCGACGAGCACGGCCTGTGGTCCTTCGCCGGGGTTCGCTTCTCCCGCGTCGGTACACTGATCGCAACCGCCGAGTCGTTCGTCAACCACGCCGAGGCGGGATACTTCGTCGACGAGTTGGACAACCTGCTCGCGGTCGGCACCCAGGACCCGCTGCGCAAGCTCGTCGGCAACGGGCGGCTGACGCGGCACAAGCTCGCGGGCCAGTTCCTCTATTGCGCGACCGACCGGGCGCAGCAGGCCCACCAACTGCGCGCGCGGCGCCTGTTGATGGCCACGCCCGGACTCGTGCGGCCCCTCCCAGAGGCCGACCTGATGCCCGAGGAGCTGCGCGCGGCGATCGTGTTGTTTGCCAGCCTGCTCGACGAGCGGCAGCGGCGTCTGTTCGCCGGCCTCGAAGCGCTCAAGTGCGGATGGGGCGGCGACCGGCGCATCGCCCAATTGCTCGGCATCGACCCGTCGACGGTCGCCGCCGGCCGGCGGCAACTCGTCGAGCGCGACGTCGAGATCGACCGGGTGCGACGCGTCGGGGGCGGGCGGCCGCCAGCGGAAAAAAAACGCCGGAAGTCATCGCCCACATCCAAGACCTGATGGACCACGAGACGGCCGGCGACCCGGTCCGCGGCCTGAAGTGGACACGCCGCACCACCGCCAAGGTCGCCGCCGAACTGTGCAAGCTCGGAACCCACATCTGCGCGCGGACCGTCGCCCGGCTTCTCAAGAAGATGGGATTCTCGCTGCGCGTCAACCACAAGAAGCGTGCCGGCGCCTCGCACCCGAACCGCGACGACCAGTTCCACCACATCGCCGAGCTGCGCGAGCGCTGCGCCGCCGACAACACGCCGGTCATCAGCGTCGACACCAAGAAGAAAGAACTCGTCGGCGCATTCCGCAATCCCGGCGCCAAGTGGACTCCCCACCATTTTGCAAGCAGATATTGTCGTGTTTCGTCGGTTCACAACCGACTGGCTCGATCCATCGACCCGGGCACCTGACAGCTCCGTCACAGCCACGGGGATGGAGAGGGCTTGAGACCGCTCCGAGAGGCGACGGAGTTGCCAAAGGCCCTCGCTTCGCTCGGAGCGCGTTCACCACCGCACGGTCGGCCGCGGCCGTCAACCCGCTTCGCGGGTCCTCCGCTGCGCTCCGGTCCTGCGGATGACTGCCGCGGCCGACCGTGCGGGAAGTCCTTGCGGGCCAGCCAGAAGGCTGGCCCGCGATTCACTCCTGCAAGTGCGACGCCTGCGAGCCGCTCCGTCGTCGCGGAGGACCGTCGACAACTCCCGGACGGGATCACAAGGACCTCCCGGCCGCGAGCGGCGGCCAAGAGCCATCCGGACACCAGCAGCCACGGGTCGCGGTCCGGCTCACGTAGAGGCAATCGCGACACGGTGCGGGTCGAAGCAGGCACCGTCGCGGAGCATCGCGCAAGCGACGTTGAGCAGGCGGTCGGCCACCGAGCGCAGGGCGCGCGCGTGTCCGTGGCCGCGGGCGCGCAGCGCCCGATACTTGTCGTGGCTGACCGGATCTCGTTGGGCGGCGACGCGGGCCCAGTGGTAGGCGGCGTCGCGCAATCGGTCGTGGGCCGCCAGACGGCGCGTCACGATCAGGCTCTTGCCCGAACGCCGGGTGACCGGCGCCACGCCGCACAGACAGCGTAGCGCGTCGTAGTCCCGCCGCTGGACAGCATCGCCGGCCTCGGCGAGCAGCGTCGCGAGAACGCCGGTACCGATGCCGGGCAGTGAGAGCAGGATGGCCGCGTCTGGAGGCTCGGCCGACGATACCGGCTCGTCCTCCGTGGACGTGTCCGCCGCGTCCGCCGGAGCCGCCTCGGCGAGCTGACGCACCAACCGGTCGAGCTCGCTGCGCACATCATTGAGCTGACTGTTGACCAGGGCGAGGCGTTCGGCGACGAGCCGTACATGCGCCACGGCGGCCTCGGCTGCGCCCGCCGCGACCTTGACGGCCGGCGCCCGCAGCCTGGCACGCAGCGTCGCGGCGTCGACCCGCCGGATGCGGTGCTGCTTCAGCACTCTGGTGAGCGTCACCTCGCGCACGCGTTGGCCCGCACGCGGCGTCGGCAGGCTTCGCCACAGGTCGAGCGCCCACGGCGCGGCGACATCGTCGTCAACCGCGTCCAGGAACTGCGGGTAGTAGCGCCAGAGCTGCTGCCGCATCCGATTCGCCAAGCGAACGCGTTCCCGCGTCAGGTCCTCGCTCAGGCGCGACCATTCCCGCAACTCGACGATCACCGGGTCGGTCGGATCCAGCCGCCGCAGACAGTGCGGGTCGGTCCGTAGCGCCGCCGCCAGCACCCGTGCGTCCCGCCGGTCGTCTTTCGCGCCCGCCGGGGAAAAGCGATCACGGAAGCGATCGAGCTGCTTCGGGTTGATCGAGTAGACGGCGAAGCCGTGCTCCATCAAGCTCTCGACGACCGGCCCGCGCGGCGTCTCGATCGCCACGCCGATGTCGCCGGCATCGCCCGCCGCGAACGACAGCAGCCAGGCCGCCATCTGCGACAGCCCTGCCCCGCCGTGCTCGAACGCCCGTTCCCCGAGCACCTTCCCGGCGCCGTCGATTACGCACGCCTGATGTGTCTGTGAACCCCAGTCGATACCCGCGAACCAGTCCAGCTTCAAGTCGAGCCCCCTTACCGAATCGAACGGGCGCGCCGCCGATGCCTGCCGGTCCCTTCTATGAAGCGGCGTTGTCAAGTTGGCGCTCTCGCCCCGCTCGAGAGTCAACCGCAGGTCGCACATCCGCCACTCCCGCTCGTCTCGATCGTCCGGCCATGCACTCAGTGGCCGGACGAATCCGTCCGGCCATAACCAGCTCTGAGCCGGCGCGAGCGGCGAGTCATCCGAAGGACCGTAGCGAAGCGGAGGAGGCGCGTAGCGACTTGACTCGCCGCTCGCAGAGGCTACCTCCGTCACCAACTGTCCGCACCGATTCCAGCCGTCTCTGTCCGTTCCCTCGTTGACTCACCTCCAGTGAGCGTGTCCGTCAATCAGCTACCGCGCTCCGAATGAGCCCAAGCGGCCAGCAGCGCTACCCGGCCGGGCGTTGAGTCTGCTCAGTCGCTCGCACGTCGAGCGAGGTGCCTCATCCTTCTATTCGCGCTCGATTCGAGGCGAGCGTGCTCGCCGGCGCAGGGGAAGATTCGAAACGGAGGAGCAGCACCCTCTGTACTACGGCTCTGCCAGGCGGCCAAGGGACACGGACGTGCTTGCTCCTCCAACTCAACGCCTCAGCAAGATGTCGGTCAGGCGATCTTCGCGGTGGGATGCTGCGCGGCGGTGCGCCGCCGCAGGCGGCCAGCTCCGAGCCGCTCCGCCGCAAAGTCGGTTTCGTCGCGCCACATCCCGAACAGAATGCGTGCCAGCCGCCGAGCCAGAGCGACGACGGCGACCTTCTTGCCTCGTCGGTCCGCGATCGACCGGGTCCATTGGCGTAACGGCTCGGTCTCCGGGCGTCGCGAGCGCCAGACGCGCCACCCTGCCTGCACGAGCAACGCTTGTACGCGCGGATGGGCGCTCCGCATTACCCGGCCCCGACGTCGTTTCTCGCCCGAGCTGTATTCGCACGGCACGAGGCCGAGATAGCTCGCCACCTGGCCCGGGCGGAGAAACCGCCCCGCGTCGTCGAGCGCCGCGATGAATGCGGTGGCGGTGATGGGCCCGATCCCCGGCAGGGTCATCAGCCGCCGAACCGCCGGGTCGGTCTTGGCGGCCGCGGCCAACCGCGCGTCCGCCGCGCCGAGCTCCTCGCTGACGACATCGATCACGCGGCACAGCGGCGCCAGCGCCGTCGCCATCGCGGGCGGCAGCCCCAATGCGTCGACCCGCCTGACAAACGTCTCGCTGGTGCCGCTACGGAGACGAAACCCATTCGCCCGCGTCGTCGCCCGCGCCAGCGAGATCGCCCGCGTACGCGTCTGCACCAACACATCGCGCACGTTCAACTGCTGTTGCACAGTCCGTTGTCGCTCCGAACGCCGATGGACCGGACGGTAGATCCCGTGAATGCACGCGTCGGTCAACGCGGCGACATCCCGCAGGTCGGTCTTCACGCGTCGCGAGCGATGCCCGTACATCGGGGCGTAGTTCGGATCCGCGACGATCACCTCGTGGCCGAACGTCTCGAGATGCTGCGCCACCCACTCGCTCTCGGTCGACGATTCGAGAAGAATCCGCATCAGCGGACGCCCGCCGAAAATGGCGGATAGGTGATCCCGCGTCGTCGCGACCCGGCGGTCGACCAGTTCGCCATCCTCGGTCACGAGTCTTCGTTTACGGGGTGATTCGTCAATAGAGACGGGCATGGAATGGCCTGGAGCGTCGAAGGTCGGGCGACGCGGAGGGTTTCCTTTGGCTGGCGTCGCGTCTTGTGCGGGAGTTCGTAGTGGCTGCGCTGTTACTCACGCCGCAGCCGGAAGCCGAGGACGGATCCAGGCATCGGACTGTTGCGCGTTGGGGGCAGCGTTTCGGCATTTCGCCCGGCGCGGCAGTCAGCCGCGGGTCGGTCGCGCGTCAATGCGCTCGTTGCGGTGCTGCAGTGGACGCGGACGGCGGCGGCAGGCCGAATACGTCGGGGACGATGGGCTCGGGGGCGCGCAACATCGTGGCGAACAGCGCCGGCAGGTCGACGTTGCGTTGGCGTGCGGTACGTACGACGCTGGCGAGGACCTGCTGGGTGTCGGCGCCCTTTCGGGTGCGGTTGCCGCCGCACACCTTGCGGATGACGACGGCGGGCCGGATGGCTTGTTCGGCGCGCCAGTTGGTGGCGTCGACCGCCGGGTCCCACAGGAAGGTGAAGAGGGCGCCGAATTCGACGGCCAGGTGCGCAGCGAAGCGCTCGGCGTCGTCGTGCGGCGGCGGGTTGTCGATCAGCCGGCTGAGCTGGGCGAGCAGTCGGCCGCGGACGGTAGCCAAACCGTGGTCGCTGATACCACCGGCGTTGCGCCGGTCGCGTAGCGCGAGGGCGGCCTGCAAGGTGTCCTGCACCTGGCCGGCCCATCCGCAGTGGGGATGATCCTCGAGCAGCTCCTCACAGCGTCGTAGCAGGTGCTGTAGACAAGATTGGTGCTCGCCGTGGGTGTAGCTGCGGTAGACCACCCAGCCGTCGCGCACGAGCACGCCGTCGAAGTCGGCTCCCAGGACCGCTTGCGCGTCGTCGAATCCGCGGCCCGCGCAGATGGCGTAGACGGTCGTCGTCGGGGTGACGGCGGCCCACAACCAGTGGCCGATGCCGTCGACGCGCCAACCGGTCTCATCGACCGTGACCACGGGCGCGTTGCGGACCTGCTCGCGCAACCGCTCGTAGGCTGGCCGCGCGTCGCGGGCCGCACGATGCAGCAGATGCACGAGGCCTCCCGGCGTCACCTGCAGGCCGAAGCGGGTCTGCAGCAGGTCGGCGACCTTGGCCAGGGGCAGGCCGCCGCGCGTGTGCAACTCGGCGACCAGCGCGACCACGCCGGGGCCGAGCTGTACGCGGGCCGCCCCCAACGCGTCGGAGGTCTGCAGCGGGTGGCGACCCTGGATACGCCGCCGACACTGCGAGCAGTGGCCGACCTCGATGTCGAAGCGGCGCACCACGGGGCGCACCGGGGGCAGGTCTTCCTGATACTGCGCCGCCGCGCCGGTCACGTCGACCGTGCCGCCGCAGTCCGGGCACTTCGTCGGCACCGGCGCCGCCAAGGCCTCGTCGACGTGCGCCGGGCACGCCCGGCGTCCCTGCTGGCCGTAGCGCGTGCCGGGCCGCCGGCCGGGACGACCGCCGCGACCCTGCGGCCGCTTCTTGGCGAAGGGTGCGGCTTGCCGGCGTCCCGCGCGGCGCTCGGTCGCCAACTGCTGTTTCAGGTGCTCGTTCTCGTGCTCCAGCCGCTCGATCCGACGCTGCAAGCCGTCGTTCTGACGCTGCACGCGGCCGTTCTCGCGGTGCACGTCCTTGCGGCGCGCCAGTTCGTCACGCAGTCGCGCGATCTCTCGGTCCTGTTGCTCGATGACAACGTCCCGCGGATCCTGCTCCGGCGGACCTTTGTCCAGAACGGCGCGGATGCGGCGCAACAGGCTCACGCCACTTTTCTATCGGCACGGCGCACAAAACCTTTACCCCAACACGCGGATTTCCCGCCGGGGACCCGGTAAATGAAGACGGTCACGATTCGAATCTGGCTTTCCTTCTTGTGCAGATCTATCGCACCATATTCCACGGCTGGTCTCCTCCCTGCGCTGCAAAGCGCGCAACTGCAACTGTGGAGCGCAAGCTACCACCTCACAGGCGGGGATCAGCCGCTTCATCATCTCTGTACTGGCGCTCAGCGGCGCAAACTCCCCACGGGGCATCCATCGGTGACTGGACCGCCGGGGCACAAGTCCACTTGAGGTGCTTGATGCACTGGGACCGCGTGGTGCTCCCGGCGGTCTGCCCGACTCCGCGAGACCATCCGCGCGAAGTCATTGGGAAAGGTACAGGGACCACAGACCCGAGCTGGTCAACGACCACGACTTTCCATCCGCGGCCGAGGGCCGCGCCATCCCCTACGGCATCTACGACGTGCGGGCCAACGCCGGCACCGTCTTCGTCGGCCAAACCGCCGACACCCCGGCGTTCGCCGTCGACTGCATCGAGAAGTGGTGGCGCACCGAAGGTCACAAGCACTATCCCGAGGCCGAAGCCCTGCAGATCCTGGCCGACGGGGGCGGCAGCAACAGTTGCACCGCGCGCGCCTGGAAATTCAACCTGCAACACCGCCTCTGCAACCCCCACGGCCTGCGCGTGCGTGTCGCCCACTACCCGCCGGCCACGTCGAAGTGGAATCCCATCGAACACCGCATGTTCTGCGAGGTCACCAAGAACTGGGCCGGCCGGCCGCTCGACAGCTACGAGACCATCCTCAAGTACCTGCGCACCACACGCACCGCCACCGGACTGCGGGTGCGCGCGCACCTGGTCCGCAAGACCTACAAGACCGGCGTCAAGGTCACCGACGCGCAGATGCAGGAGTTACGCATCACACCCGACAGCTCCCTGCCCAAATGGAACTACACCATCGAACCCATGTGACGAAAAAACGGAAGTTATTCTTGCGCGGGGCCCTATGAGGGGCGACGCTAGAGGGAAGGGAGCGAGGGGTCGTGGGCGGGGCGTGCTGAGAAGGGTTGGCGTTGTGAGACGGAGCCTGAAGCCACGTAGTGGATCCCGTACGACTGGGAGGATCGGCGGGTGCACGGTGCCGTTCGTGCCGGTGGACGGGGAGCGGCGGCTGCATGCGGGCTGTGACGAATCGTGATCGGACTGTTTCCAGACTCGTGACGCCGTCCCGACATGACGATGACTGAGCATCGCGGTGTTCGCCCCGATTGTCAATGCGCGAATGAACGCGGCCATGGCCGCATGCCTCACATGCTTTGACCTGGCAGTCCTTCGTCGAGTGCTCGCGTGCGAGCTGCCATGCGTGCCCGCTGGCTTTCTCAGGGCACGGGGGGAGCCGCAGCTTCTGCGCCATCTGCCTTGGCCTGTGCGTCCTGCCAAGTCGTGAACCCGTTTTCACGGGACTGCGGGGTGCTGATCCACCAGGTCTCGTTGTGGCGGATCCTGTTCGTCGCCGTTCGGCGAGCTTACCAGCCGATGCTGGCCGTGCCGAGCGGGCCGTCCTCGGCGTCGCCTTGCGTCGCCGTCTGCTCGAACTTGTCGAGCACCGCTTGGATCTGTGCGTCAGCCGGCCGATCCTACGGCGCCCACGCGATGGCGACCGAGGTGCACTTGTGCTCGAACTCCAGCGAGTCGGCGACGGTGGCGTCAGACAGTCGACCGCCGCCCGCACCGAGCCCTCGCCGCGCCGGAGGGCACCCAATGTGCATCGCCGTCGTCTGCGCCGTAGCGGGTCAGGCTGAGCAGCTCGCGCTCGAATGCTACGAGGTGGGCGATCACACCGACGGCCTCGACCGCCGAGGCGTTGGCGTTTCCGGAGCTTGACACCTCCGGCGATGGAGTAGATCATGCTCGTCTTCAGGTATGTCGCTGGATACGACACTCGCTGACATCACTGTCCGCCTGCGCGAGAACGAATTCCCGAACGAGCAAGCGATCTCGCAGGGCATCGTACTCCGAGTGCTTCGTGAACTTGGTTGGGACACGTACGACACCGCCGTCGTCTGGCCCGAATACCAGACCGGGGGCGGTCGAGCGGACTTCGCATTGTGCCATCCTCCTTCGAAGCCGGCGATCTTCATCGAGGTCAAGCATGTGGGCGGAGCCGATGGTGCCGTACAGCAGGCGCTGCAATACGCCTTTCACTGTGGCGTGCCCTTCGTCGTACTCACCGACGGCAGGACCTGGAGCTTCTATCTTCCAGCCGAGCAGGGCGACTACGACGACCGGCGCGTCTACAAGCTCGACCTGTACGAGCGATCCTCAGGCGAAGCCGCCGAGATGTTCCGACGCTACTTGACGCAACGGAACGTCACATCCGGCAAGGCCCTTGGAGCCGCACGAACTGAGTACCGCAATCGCAATCGACGTTCGCAGGCGAAGGCCGCCATACCTGAGGCTTGGCGAGAACTCGTGTACAAGAGGGACGGTCGCCTCCTCGAGATCCTTGCCGACGCCGTGGAATCCAAGATTGGATTTCCACCGGATGCAGGCGATGTAGTCGAATTTCTCGGCGGTGCGGCTGCGCCAAAGGTCACTCGGGAGTCGGTCACCGTCCCATCAGTACCCTCTCCGAAGCTTCGGCCGGCCCAGGCGAAGGACACAAAGCTGACACCAGAACAACTCGCCCAACGCAGATCAGCAGCCGCGAAGAAGGCGGCTGCGAGTCGACGCACGACGGCGTCGCAACAGCTCGTGATCCGAGGCAAGAAGTACCAATGCCCAACCGCCAAGGACGCGATGGTTACCGTTCTTCGTACGCTAGCTGACTCGGATCCGTCATTTCTCGAACGCTTTGCCCAGCATCCCGACGTCGCGGCCCGCAAGCGCCGCTACATCGGCCGAACGCTGGACGAAATCTATCCGAGTGACGGGGGTTTTCGTGTCCAACACGAGAAACTGCCCGGTGGCTGGTTGATCGCCACACACATGGACAACGATCGGAAGCGAAAGGTCATCGATCTGGCCGCCGAAACCGCTGGATGGCCCCGCGAGGACATTGTGCTTCCGTTTTGAGCCGCGCCGGTGCTTCTTCTATCCTTTCAAGCACTTCCTCTGATTCGTCCTCCTCGACGTAGCGCTTGAACAGCGCGCTCGTGTCCAGGTAGAGCAGCTTCACCTGCGGTTCTCCCTCACGATCTCGGTCATGCTCCCACCACCGCGCAGGCGCACCCTGGGCTTTGGTCTTCTTCAGCCGCCGACCGCTCCAGGCGATTGCCGGGCCGTCCTTCGATTCGCTCGCTCCCGGCTCCGGAACGAGGCGTGCCACCCTCTGCCCTCCGTCCGTCAACAGAAGAGTCGTGCCGCTCCTGACCTCGGCCAGGCACGTGCTCAGGTTCGCCTCAAGTTCTTCGACGCCGATGCAACGCTCTCGCATCCTCTCCGCCTCCCATGGCTTCTACTCTAGCTGAAGCTCAACGCCACGTCGGCGGGCCACGCTTCCCGTTCTTCCGGGTTCCCGCAAGCGACCGAGCCGAACGACATACCTGATCATGTTAGCCACCCAGAGCGTCGACGGAACGAGCCGACTGTAAGGCTGCCACGCCCACAGCACCGTGCCCGAGAACGCCGTGACCACCGAGCCGTGCGCGCCGATCGTCTTGACGAGATGCTCGTAGAGCCAGAGCGTCTCGAACCACAGTGCCGGAACGCAAAGCGCGCGAGGTCATACAGCGACAGCAGCACCAGCGTGCCAAGCGTCGAATGGACGACGGCCGGAGCCCACGGCACCCGAACCGTCTGGGGCGCCGCACAATGCGGCGTCCTGACCGCCGTCTTCTGGAACAGCTTCTCGTGGCTCGCCGCGGCGTCCGGCGGCGGCGCCTTCGCAGCGAGCCACGTGGTCAACGTCGGGCAGTCGTTCCTCCGGCAGAGCGAGCAGGCGGCGCGCGAGCAGCCAAATACACGGTGTGCTTGACGAGGCCCCCCCGGTTGCCGGCGTTCTTGTTTTCGCGATTGTCGGGATCCTGCAATGCGGTTCACATCGACGTTCGGCTCATGGTTCGGTCCAACGTCATCCGGCCGGCCGCCAACCGCCCCGGCTGGCGACTTGTTCGCGGAGTGGCGACCGGCGAACAAGACGCGCGTCCGGTCCGGACTCGACGAGGCGACCGCCGGGGTTGTCCTATTCGGCGGGCTGCTCAGGCTTGACGGCGAGTTCGACGCTGCGTAGGCGGTCGTCGATACGACGGATCTCCGTCCGGATCTCGGCGTGCTCCGAGTTCAAGCGGGCGATTCAGGTCATCGATCCGGTCGTTCACGACGGTGACTTGCGCTGAGACGCTGGCGAGCTGCGCTGACATGAGGCCGGACCAGCACCAACCCAGTTCCCACAACGGTTCCAATGAGGCCGATGCCCGTACCGACAATCCACTTCACGTCGCCGCTCACGCCCGCAGCCTAGCATGGGGCGCCTACGGCAAGGATCGGCCGCGGGCGGCTCGGGAGACTGGGTCGAGTCGGTCGACAACGCAACGGTAGTTGACGGCAGGCGGGTGAATCGAGCACCCTCGCCGGAGGCGTGTCCAGAGACGATCGGGACGCCTCGGCGTTGGCGCCAGGAGGACGATGGATTGGAGAGACTGGCATGACACGGGCGGCCGACCTCGCCGCGACGGCGCGAACTCTCATACGAAAGCCCGCGTCAGAGGTTTTCGACGCGTTCGTGAATCCGGAGACCATGAGCAGGTTCTGGTTCACCCGGCGTGACGACGGCTTGCGCGAAGGCGAAACGGTTACCTGGTATCTCGGTGCGCGACCGGATGCGCCACAGATCGAAGTACGCGTGAGGTCGCTCGAGCGCCCCCGCTTGATCGTCATGGAGTGGGAGAATGCAGGAGGCTTCACCTCGGTGACATGGACGTTCGAGCAGAAGAGTCGGGACACAACCGTTCTTCGAGTCCAGGAGACCGGGTACTCCGGCGATCCGCAGACCGTCATCGACGCCGTGCTCGACTCGACCGGCGGCTTCAACCAGGTCGTCATCGCCGCGAAAGCCTGGCTGGAGCATCGCGCGCCCGTCAATGTGGTGGCAGACCACGTCGCGGATTGATCCTCGTGCCTTCGAGGAGTCAACGACAAGTCGAGGCCTCGATCCAGGCGGAAGAGCTTGGGAAGTTGATGATGGCCGACGGAGCGCCGGATGCCGACGGCTTCTGGGAGTCAAAAGGCGGTCAGGATACCCTTGGCCGCCTTCTCTTCGATTCGTTTGCGAACGTCCGCCGCCACTTCGAGCACTTCCGTTGGTCCACGAACCACTTCGCCGCCACGCTCGCGCAAAGCGGCAATCAGGGGCGCCAACGCTCGGGACTTCGAATTGTCGCTTGAGAGTACCTCGAGCAGAACACTTTCCGACGCACCGACCGCGATCAGGTTGAGCACAAGCCTGATCATGCTGCCAGTCGCAAATTGGCTGCCGCCGGTTGGCAACCCTGTATATGCCGAGCGGAAGGCGCCAACAGCAGATGCATCGTGCTGAACTGCCAACACCATCGCCCGAGCGCACAAACCCAGCCACATAGTCCAGGCTCTCCCTCCCCCATCAAGGCTGCCGAGGCTCTTCTCGAGATCCATGCATCCCTGGAGAGCCTCTTCCGTGCGGCCCATCTCCGCCTGCCGCAGGTTCCTGAGACCCGCCGCCAAAGCCAGTTCCTCGCGGTGGCCATCGTCGTCGCCGAGCACATCGATCAGCTCCTGGTACGAGGCGATTTCCCCCTCGAAGTCGCCCAGGTGGCCCCGGCAGAACGCGCGGTTGAGGGAGGCGCTCGCCAAAAGATCGCCAACTTTCTCGACTTGCAAATCCCGACCACGCTCGATGGCTTCGTCGTAGACCGTGATGGTCGTTTCACCGTGCTTTCCCTGCGTCCGCAGAACGTCGGCCTTCATCACGAGCGCGCGAACAACGGCGTGCTGAACGCCCGGCGCGTCGCAATCGCCGAAGCGGGTCACCAAACCGTCGAGCAGGAAGACAGATGGCCCGAGACGGCCCACCTCCCGCTCTGCTTCGGCCTGCAAGACCATCGCTTCCGCGACCAACGCCTGGGAGTCGGGGTTGTCGAGCGCGCGTTCGATGCCGCCTTGCAGCGCCGGCGAGTCCTTCGCTTCCGACCAGAGCCGATCGAAGAACCGATACAGCACGAATGGGTCATAGAAAGCCACCATGAAGAGAATGAGATTCTCGACGACGGCTGCCTCGTCCCGCTCGCGTCGCAGCTTGTAGTAGATGCTGTAGAGAGGCTCGGCGGCGGCGTAGAGCCGCCTTCCTCCGCTTTGGCCGGGTTCCGATCTGACCGCACCCCGGTCCACCAGCCGTCCGAGCATCGTCGAGACCACCCGGACGTCCATGCGCGCACGCGCCGCGATCTCGCCCGTGCTCGATGGTCGCCACAGGTCGATCACCGCAACGTAGACGCGGCGCTCGGTCTTCGGCAGAACTTCCAGATGGCCGCGGAAATACTCGGTGTGCTGGTCGACCAGCGTCACGAGCTCTTCCATCAGACGCCGCAGCGACCGGTGCCGGGCGAAGCCGGCGACGATGACCAGCAAGCGGGGACTGCCGCCGGTCAGGATCTCGAGCGGCCTGATCTCGCGCCCGCTCACTGAATTCCCGCTGACCGCCTGCCACAGACGGCGGCAGTCGTCGGTTGCCAACGGCTTCAGCTCGACGATTCGAAACAGCTCGAAGAAGGGCTGCTCGGCATCGTCCAGCGCCTGGAATCGGCTGGTGGCCGAACCCAGCAGCATGATTTGGGGTTCCGACTGCAGGGCGGCGCGAAGCTGCCAGCCGAAGTCGTCGTCCACGTTGTTGCAGAGAGCCTGGAGGTTCTCGACCATCAGCACCAGCTTCCGGCCGAGGCGGTCCGCCGCGTCGAGCACCGCGGCGCGGGCGTTGTCGTGGAGCGCCCGTTCGCGCCAACGCTCGCACAGGGACGCGTGGGTCGCCCGCAGCTCCGCCGCGAGCCCGGGGTGCGCCGCGGCGATGACCCTCGAGAGATGGAACAGCGTCTCGAGCCAGAAGTCGGCCACGGTGGCAATCTCGTGGCTCTCCTCCATGAACCGGACCGGCAGGAGGCGCTCGGAGAGTTCCTTGTCCGTTCGGAGCTCCGCTTCCGCACGGGCAAGTAGCATGGTCTTGCCCCGCCCGCGCGGCCCCACCACCAGCACGTGCTGGCACGAGGCGGACCGGATGTTCCCGCGCACGATCTCAAGCACGATGTCCAGCTCGTGGCGCCGGACCACGAACTGGTCGACGACCTGCCGGTCGGACTGCAGCGTCCCCGGATTGAACTTCCGGACCTCGATGCCGGTTGACTCGTTCGGCGCGTCGCTTTCGGCCACGGTGTGCGCCTGCAATCAACCGTCACCGCCGCCGCGGCTGGCCAGCGGTACGTGGTGGTCTCGAAAACGCGCCGCCCACCAATCCCGCAGCAGGTGCGACGCAAAGCGGTGGCCGTCCGCGGAAGCTTCCAGATAGCCGTCGTGAACCAGGACATCGAGCGTGTCGGCGATACGTCCCGGCGCACCCGGCATGACGACCGAGTAGAGCGCGCTCAGACAGCCGCGAGCGTTCCGCGCGAAGACTCCTTCGGTGGCCGCTTCGGCCAGGATCTCCATGGCAATCGAGTGATCCTCGTCGTCCAGGGCTTCCTTGAGGCGTGTCTCGTAGTGCACAAGGTCGTTCTGGCCCGAAGGCCCCAGGAGTTCATTGCGGTAGACCTCCTCGACGTCTTCCACCCGTAGGCGCTGGCGTCCCCGCATCATGGCGAAGTCCCGCAGGCGCGCGAAGAAGGACTGGACGTGGTGCGGGATGCCGACACCGAGCGCGTCGTACACCGCGCCGGCGACACCCGCGTCAACAGTCAGGTCGTGGCTCGCCGCGAGCCGCTCGAAACAGGCAACGCTGGCTTCCCGGTTCCACGGACCCAGGCGGATGGTATGGAAGTAGTTGACGCGATCGGACAGACCGAGGCGGCGCACGAGAGGCTCGAGCCCGATGCTGCCGGACACGATGAGCGTCGGACAATCGTCGCCGAGCCCCTGTACGGCACCCCGCAGCCAGCTCAGGAACTCGTCCACGCGCTCTGCGTTGCCGTCGCGCCGGAACATGCGCTTCAGGAAGATCGGCAACTCGTCGATGACCAGGAGTACCGGCCTCTCCTGTGCCGCGCAGCCGCGCAGCAGATTCTCACCGTGCCGCCGCCAGCTTCCCGCGTCCAGGCCGGCACGGAACTTCACGCCGAAGTCGACCGCGCTGATCTCTTCGACGTTCTCCCTGAACCAGCGCTGCATGCCCGCGGCGGCGCGGGCCGCCACGGAGCGAACGGGATGCACAGCCTGAGCAACGTTGGCGATGGCGTCCTCCGGGCAGGTCGCTCCCTCCACGTCGACGAACAGGAAGAGCCAGTCGTCGGCTTCCAGTCGCCGTCCGAGTTCCTGCAGAATGCTCGTCTTTCCCATGCGTCGCTGTCCGGTGAGCAGTAGGTGATTTCGTTCGCGAGCTCGCGTCCGGAGTACCGCGAGCTCGCTCTCGCGGTCGAAGAAGTCGGTTCCGCTGACCCAGCGGCCAGTCGACGATCTCATCGCGCGCCCTCCGTTCAACGACATTGTTGAATCATCTCGTGCAACGAACGTGGTGTCAACGCATTTGTTGACACCTGTGCCGCAGTCCTCACATGGCCTGACCTGATCGGCTACGCTGAATCCGATGACCGAGCGCATCTACTCCCGGGATCGCAAAGGACGGCTTGAACCGCTCGAGGAAGAACGCTTCGCGAAAGAGGACGAACTGCAGGTCCTCATCGCCGAACATCCGGAGGTGCTCGATGGTGAGCAGATGCGGCCGGGTGATCCCCTGCGTTGGATTCTCATCACCCGAGAGCAAGGAATCGCCGAATCGTCCGATGCGGCGGCTCGATGGTCGGTCGATCACTTGATCGTCGACCAGGACGCCGTGCCGACGCTGGTCGAGGTCAAGAGAGGGTCGAACCCCGAGATCCGTCGCGCCATCGTCGGGCAGATGCTGGAGTACGCGGCCCACGCCGCGCGGACGTGGAATGCGGAGACGCTGCGCCGTGCCTTCGAGGAGTCGACGACAACCCGAGGCCTCGATCCAGGCGAGGAGCTTGGGAAGTTGCTGATGGCCGACGGGGAGCCGGATGCCGATGCCTTCTGGGAGAGCGTGGCCACGAACCTCGCCGCGACTCGACTGCGGCTGCTGTTCGTCGCGGACGAGATTCCCGATCCTCTGGAGCGGGTCGTGGAGTTCCTCAACGCGCAAATGGCTGGCATCGAAGTACTCGCGGTGGAGATCAAGCAGTTCAAGGGCCATTCGAGCCAGACCTTGGTGCCACGGGTTATCGGAAGAACAGCGGCTTCACCGCGCCCGGTTGGCCGCCGCTCAAGACTCGACCGCGAGTCGTTCCTGCAGACCTTCTCCAACGACGAGCACCGCGCCGTCGCCGTTCGGCTCCTTGGCGTCGCGGATGAACAAGGCGCCCACCTGGATTGGTATTCCAATGGCGTCGGGATCCAGATTCCGTGCTCGCTCTGGAAGCGACCGGTCGGCGTCACTTGGCTCTTTCCGCCGTCGGAGTGGGGAAAGGCGGTGTTGAGGGGGCTGACCGGCGTTTCGGTCGGGACATCGGTGGGCGTACCTGAAACGGTAGCGTCGCTGCCTGAGGAAAAGCGGTTGGTGTACGCGGCACTCCGCCGGTGGACGGAGGAAACCGCCGGTTACGAATTCGCGAGGGACGCCGACAACCCGTACTACCATGCTCGGACGATCAGCTACGACGATGCCGCTGCCCACATCGACCGGCTGGCAAGCGCCGTTGCAAGGGTCGTCTCGGAGATCCGATCGCTGTGAGCGCGACGGCCCGTCCTCACAATCCGAACACCGAAACGTCCCAGCTCTCACACGTCGCCTAGTAGCGATCCGTCCGGGGAAAGCCGGAGCTCCGCCACGTGCCGTCTTCGACGGCAGTGTCACACCCGCCGCCGGGCCTCCCCTCGTCGCAGACGCGAACGCGCGGTTCTCCCTGCCGTTACCCACGCAACGGCGGCTTACGCCACCGCCTGCTCCTGGCGGATCCGCTCCTGCGCCAAGTCGTACTGCGCCTGGCGGCGGACCCAGAACGCAGCGTTGCTCCAACCCAGCCGTTCCAGCGCCAGCGCCATCGCCGGCGAGATGCCCGTGCGACCATTCAACAGCCGAGACAATGTCTGCCGGGTGCAACCCAGCTTCGACGCCGCCTCGGTCACCGTCCAGCCTTCGGCCGCCAGCGCGTCGCGGAGGCTCTCGCCCGGATGCGAAGGGTTGTACATCGTCGTCATCGTCCGCCCACCTCTAGTGATAGTCGACGAGGGTCACTTCAACCGGCTCGCCGTCCTCGAAGCGGAAGACGATTCGCCAGTTCCCGGACACCCGCACGCTCCATTGACCCCGGCGGTCACCGGTCAGCGGGTGCAGGCGGTACCCAGGCACGTTCATGTCGCCCGGCTGCGCGGCAGCGTCCAGGTCCGACAGTATGCGCCGGATCCGCGGTGCCAGCGACGCCGGAAGGCGGCGGGCATCATCCCGCTCGTAGAGAGCCCGCAGCCCCTTGTGCACGATCTCGATATCCCGGACTGTAACACGATGCTTGACACGTGACGGAGGGCAGGTTCCCGAACCCCGGGTTCGTCCAACCGACCGGAACGAGAAGCTGGGTCCAGCGGCTCGTCATCCACGGTCGGGCAGGACTCCGGGGCCGTGCGGCAGACGACAGGCGGCTAGTGTGCCGTCCCTGAAACACGCAACTTAATTCGCCCTACACATTTGCCGAGGAATCACAGCGTTTCGCTCGCTTTCGCTGTCTTGAACCGCCCAGGAGTTCTGCAACGAATTTCGGGGACTGGACACTAGCGGATCCGGAAGAGGGCCTGCATCAGCACCCCCGCCATGGCACCTATCCTGGTCGCCAATTGGACGAGCCCCAGCACGAGCGCCAGCGTGCCGAAGAGAACGTGCGCGACGACATTCGCCGTGTGCGGCCACGACTCCTTGATGATCGAGCTTCCGTCCGCCAGCAGTTGCATCACGTCCTCCCTGTCGGACATTTTCGACACCGGAGAACGACGCTGCATGTGCCGGAAGTCCTCGTCGCCGACCATGACTTCCGGCACACATTCGCAGACGGCTGCCTCGGTAGAATGGGCTCCGATGCGGGTCGACGGGCGCTTCAACATCGCCGGATTCGCCGGTTGGCTGGCCTGTATGGTGCCGAAGTACGCGCGCACGTGCCGGCGCAAGGAGGATTGTAGTGATTCGTCTTGCGTTGATAGAGGATCAGACGCTCGTGCGGAGGGGACTTCGAGCCCTCCTCGACCTTACCGGCGACATGGCCATCGGAGGCCGCCAGAGGCCGATTCGCTTTCGTTTCGTACCGTACCACGGGATAGCCGAGAATCCATCGGTCCAAGTGAGTTACACAGGCATCGGCACCCAGTGCCGATCCAGAGATGCATCGTCGCGGTGCTGCACGCGGTGATTCTCAACATCCGGCGAGGCGCCGCGTCGGGGGGCGAACGGTTCGACGTCGGCCGGAAACTCGATCTGTTGCCGTCTGGTCAATTCCCACGCCACGGCCAAGCGCACCAGCAGATCGATTGTCGAGGTAACACCTCGCCCGCCGGTTTCCAGTCGTGACAAATGCTCCGGCGTCATCCCGAGGCGTTGCGCGAACGCCCTACCGGTTAGCCCAAGCTCTTTCCGCAGGAATCTGATCTCCGTACCCTTCAGTGCGGTCGGCTTCCTGATCAGCAGATTCGTGAGGAGTCCGTGGAGCTGCTCTGCATTCGGGAGTTGGAGTTCCCGGTGCCCCTCACGGCATTCCCAGACGGGCGCGTCGACCAGTTCCACGTTGTCGAGTCCCGACTCCCTGTAGTCAATTGTCGTGCGGATCATCTGCTGCGGTGCCCCGCACTCTGTGCATCGTCGAGGTGGAGGCGCGCTTCGCATGGCGGAATCCAGTGATTCTGCAGTTCATCATCAGCATCTCTTATACAAGAATGCCACAGTACTTGACCTGAGGTTAAGGCGGCGCAGGACCAGGTGTCAAATGGCCAGCCAGACCTGTCGACCGACCGCCAGAATGGTGTGCGAACCGGCCGTCTGGGAACTGGGAGCAACCCCAGGCGCGCGAAGCTGTTGGGGGTCGGCAGGATTGCGAAACGGCGCCTTCTCGTCGGTGTGCGGTCGGCGGCTCCGCAACGACTCTCATCCGGCCGGGCTCGGCAGCCGGACTCCCGATCGCCCGCCGCCTTCCTGGAAACGTGCAACCCACGTAAGCGGTCTCCGTTGCCGCTCGCCACCTCTCTCGTCGACAGTTTGTCCATTCAATGTCGGTCCATGTGCATCCATTGCTGCACCGACCGGGTGTCCAAGAACCAGCCCGCCGGACACACATCCCCACCCGGCCAAGGGGACATCGTCGCGTTTCGCCGCTTTGCCGACATGGCATCTGAATTGCGTTCCGGTCGACCATGCAGAAGTCACCCACGTCTGGCATGTTCCGATCGGCCGGCAAACGCCTCCTTACAGCACGGGTACTGATCGCCGTCGCTGCCGCGGCCGCCGGTTGCGGTTGCGCGAGCCTGCACCACGGCGGCGGCGCGCAGCGGACGACCATAGCGTCAGACCCTCCTGGCGCACGGCTGTTCGTCAATGGCCGGCCGGCCGGCATTACCCCCGTCGACGTTGCGCTGCGCCGCCGCGACCGCGACGTCGTCCTGCGATTCGAGAAGGACGGCTACGACACCACGGAGATGCCGCTCGACCGCTCGCTGAGCGCTTGGCTCTGGGGCAACGTGGCATGGTTGACGGCCGGCATGAGCTTGACGGCAGGAAACTACGACACATGGGATGATGTACACGACCTCGCTTGGGGTTCGGCAACAACATTCGGCGTCGACCTCCTCACCGGCGCCGCCTTCAAGTTTCCCCGCGAGGTGACCGCGAAGCTGGGCACAACATCTGCATCTGCCGGCGCGAGCACGCCGGTCTGGCGAGAGGGCATCATCCTGCCGGCTGCCGGTGCGCCGCCGCGCACCGCGCCGGACGGAGACCAGCAATGACGCGCGTAGTGATGCTGGCGGCCGTCGCCTCGCTCTCTGTTCCGACGGATGCGGCCGGCCAGACCCGGAGTGACGAACGCTTCTTCGTGAACATCAACGTCGTCCATCACTCTCCCGTGAGCTGGTGGACGGAGGACGTGTTTCCGCTGGCCCAGACGGCTTACGAGATCAGCCATGACCAGCAGGGCGGAGCCGCCAGGGACGTAAGCGCCGGCATCCGTCTGGTGAGCAGGCTTTCGGCAGGTGTGGCGCTGTCCAGATGGGCGACCACAAGCGACCTGTCTGTTGCGATTCATGATCGGAACGACTTCTCCAGACGCTTCCTCGACATCGGGCAGCGACGCTCCGACCACGGCCAGGTCGCGTTCCACTTCCCGGTAGCCTGGACCGTGCAGGTCGCCGATCGCTTCGATATCGCAATACTGGGCGGGCCATCGCTGTTCCGCGTGACGCATAGTCCGGTCACCGGCATCGACGCCGCCGGCATCGACGCCGCCGGCGACACCAACGTGCTGGTGTCGACCCAACCAACCCGAGAGACCGGCTCGGGATACCACTACGGCTTCGACCTCACGGTCCGCTGGAACGAGTGGATGGGCTTCGGGCTGCTGATGCGGTCCACCAGCGGCTCGCTCCCCCGCCCGGCCGGGCGTCCAACCACGCAGTGGTACGCCTCGGAACTCTGTCTCGGCGTTCGTCTTCGCTTCTGACCGCCGGACATCCCGGCCACCGACGACGCGGACAATCCACGGTCCGTAGCTGTAGCCCTGAGGCTCAGCGGCTGGTCGAACTGCGCGAGCGGCGCCCCAAGACGGCCGTTCTCGTGGCGCAGGGCCGCCGGACAGCGAGAGTCATGCGTACTACGAACCCGATCGCCTGCGGCCTCCGCGAGGTGGCGCTACGGCTTGTTCCGGTCAAGCTGTCCATGAAGCTGTACGCGACGCTCAACCGGCGTGCGGGCACTGACGTTACGCGCGCGGCGTAACGCCGCGACGTCATGATTGCGTAACGTCCCGCGCATTCCGCGGGAGCCACGCTGCGGAGGGTCTCACGTTGCACGGATTGACCATTCGGCCTGCGCGAAAGAACGACCGAGACGCGTTGGTCGCCCTCGCCATCTCGAACCGCCCCTGCGAGGGCGCAAACCGGATCGCGTCGGTGTCGAAGGCGCGGCCGACCGCGCCGTTCCGGCTCAGTGCGTCCGGCGTGCCGACCGAGTAGCGTGCAGACCCGCGCCCACATGGTCCGCCTCCCATCAGAACGATTGCGTCTTCTGGGAGCAGGGCAAGCGCCATCCCGACGCGGATACGTGGGAGCTGTGGGAGATGGGGACCATCCGTCCGGACTGGCAGTTGGCTAGGGTTCTTCCGGTCATCCAGTCCCCTCCCGGTCATCCCTTGATTCCGACGGGGCAGCCGGCGACCGCGCGGGACGGGTGAGGAACGACAGGGTCTCCGTCAGTCGTTCCGGCCGCCCCGCCAGACGTTGTCGCTGGGCGTCCGCTCGAACGACGGCCAGGTGTCGATCAGTGTGAACGGCGCCTCCGGGTCGACGGTCGTCGGCACCGGGCCGATCCGCCGCCTGTCGCGGTCGTCGTCGAAGCGCTGCGTCACGTGGTCCTCCCTCGAGGTTCTTCCTGCAGGTGATCTGGTGCATCGGCATCTGCATGATCGCGCTCGCGGGACTGCTGCACCTGAGCAAGGGCTGGCAGCTCGCGGTGGGGCTGCTGCTGGTCGCGGGGCACAACCTGCTCGACGGCGTCGTCCTTACCGGCGAGTCCCCGCTCTTCGTGTGGGAAGTGAGCTGGGTCAACCCGCGCATTCGATCCGCGATCGGCCCGACGATCTCGCCGACTACATGATCCCGGGCCTCATCGACCACAACCGCAACATCGCCATCTACGACACGCTCCTCTTCAACAGCACCAGCGACGACTACGTGATTGCCCTCGACGCAACCACGGACAGGTGGCTTGGGAGACCGAGGTCCTCGATTACCGGGTGAACCCGGCGAATCAGACCTCCGGTCCCATCGTCGCCGACGGCAAGGTGATCTCGGGGCGGAGCTGCGATCCGCGCGGCGGGCCGCACGCCTGCGTCATCGTCGCCCACGACGCGTTGTCCGGTGAGGAGCTCTGGCGGCGCCGCCTGATTCCGGGACCGGGCGAGTTCGGTGACGAGACGTGGGGCGATGTCCGTCCGAGCCTGGGCAACAACCTGTTCGTGTTCGCACTCCCTTGACGGGGGACGCGTCCGGGACCGTGCGACAGGGGGGCAGGCAGCTACGCGGATTCGGACGCTCTGATTTCGAACCGCCCCTGCGAGGGCGAAAAACGGATCGCGTCGGTGTCGAAGGCGCGGCCGACCTCGCCGCTCCGGCTCAGTGCGTCCGGCGTGCCGACCGAAAAGCCGCCCTCGCCGTCGAGCAGCCAGACGCTGTCGGAAAGTTGGAGCGACAAGTCGAGGTCGTGGCTCGAGAGCAGAACGACCTGCCCCTTCTGCCTGGCTCGGGAACGCAGGAGGGCCATGATCTCGACCCGGCTCGGTAGATCGAGGAAGGCCGTGATCTCGTCGAGGACCATGAGGCGCGGCGTCTGTGCGAGCGCACGCGCGATCATCACGCGCTGTCGCTCGCCGTCGCTGAGATCGCTGAAGTAGCGGCGCAGGAACGGCTCGACGCCGGTGACCGCGACCGCGTCGGCGATTGCGGCCGTGTCCTTGTGCGCCAGTCCACCCTGCCAGCCCGTGAAGGGCTGCCGCGCGAGCGCGATGACGTCGTCGACGCGGAGGCCCGGATTGAACTGGCGCTCGGTCAGCACTACGGCGATCCGGCGCGCGCGCGTCGCCGGACGCATGGACGCGATGTCCTCGCCGTCGAGCAACACGATTCCGCCGAGCGACGCTTGCAGCCCCGCGATCGTCCGCATGAGGGTCGATTTCCCGGCCGCGTTGCGGCCGAGGATGCAGATGAAGTCGCCGGGAGCGGCCGACAGGTCGATGCCGGACAGGACTGCTCCCCGCGTGTTGCGATAGCCCACGGCGAGGGATTGCAGATCGAGCATCAGCGCCACTGCCTCACGGCCGGCGAGAAGATCAGGATGAGAATCACGGCCGGAGCGCCGACGATTGCGAGGACCGCGTTCAGGTGCAGGAAGTGCTGCTCCCACCGCGCATGCACGATGGCGTCTCCGGCAACGGCAAGCACGAGGGAGCATATTGGGCATATTCGACCGAGGAGCAACGCCGTCCACGCGGGATGCGTCGCCGCTCGAATGCAGCGGAGGCGGCCAACGACGGCGCAACGCAGACCTGCTGCACGCCAGCTCCGTGAGATGGGCTTGGTCGAGGACCGGCGCGCCGTGAACCGGAACGACACGCTCGCCGTGATCGCCGCGTCGAGTGAGACGACCATGATCGAACGGCGAGTCGCAGCCATCGACGCCCTGCGGGGGCTCGTCATGCTGCTGATGCTGGTGGACCACGTGCGCGAGACGGTCTATCTGCACGCGCAGGTCGGCGATCCGGTGGACGTCACGACGACTCCGGCCGGGCTGTTCTTCACCCGTTCGCTGAGCCACATCTGCGCGCCGGTCTTCATCGCCCTGACCGGGCTCGGCGCCTGGTTTCACGGCTCGACCCACACGCGGCGGGAGACCTCGGTGTTCCTCCTCGAGCGCGGCGCGTTCCTCGTGCTGCTCGAGCTCACCGTCGTCGGGTTCGCCTGGACGGCGGAGTTTCCTCCCTCGAGGCTCTTCCTGCAGGTGATCTGGTGCATCGGCATCTGCATGATCGCGCTCGCGGGGCTGCTGCACCTGAGCCGGGGCTGGCAGCTCGCGGTGGGACTGCTGCTGGTGGCGGGGCACAACCTGCTCGACGGCGTCGTCCTCACCGGCGAGTCCCCGTTCTTCGTTCCCTGGGCCATCCTGCACCAGCGCGACATCATCGAGCTCGGCGCCGGCGTGACGGCACGGACAAGCTATCCCGTCCTCCCGTGGATCGGGGTCATCGTCCTCGGCTACGCGACGGGGCCGTGGTTCGCGCGCATCCGGGCGGAGGGCACGACGGTCCGCCGCCTCCTGACGCTGGGCGCCGCCCTGCTCGCCGGCTTCGTGGCAATCCGCTGGCTGAACGTCTACGGCGACGCTCCCTGGTTCGTGGCCCCCGACGCGCTGACGACGCTGATGAGCTTCCTGTCCCTCACCAAGTACCCGCCGTCGCTGCTGTTCCTGCTGGCGACGCTGGGGGCCGGGGCGGTTCTGCTGGCGCTGTTCGAAGCGACCGAGGACCGGCGAATCACCGCGGCGATTGCGACCTTCGGGGCGGCCCCGATGTTCTTCTACGTCCTCCATCTGTACGTGCTGAAGGCGGGTTACCTCGTCGCCTACGCCCTGTACGGGCCGAATCGGGGCGAGTACCTGAGCGTGCCGAACCTGGGAGTTCTGTGGCTCCTGGCCGTCGCGCTCTCGGTACCGCTCTATTTTCCGACTCGTGGATTCGCCCGCTGGAAGCGGAAACGCAGGGAACTTGTCTGGCTGCGTTATTTTTGAGACGTGCGGCGAGGAACGCGGCCGTGGTCCGGAGCAGGACCTACGCCGAGCACGGGCACGACGAGGCGCGCAGACGAGGAGGAGGAACACGATGCGGGTGCAGCTTCGAGCGTCAGCCTCTGTGCGCCGGATCGCCGCTGCCGCGATGGCAATGGCGTCCGGCCTGATTGTCGTGTCCGCCCAGTCCCCCGACACGTTCGTCCCCGTCACCGACGCAATGCTCGAGGCCCCGGCGCCGGGAGACTGGCTGACGTGGCGGCGGACGGCGAATGGCTGGGGCTACAGCCCGCTCGATCAGATCGACCGTGGCAACGTGCACCAGCTCCGGATGGTCTGGTCGCGCGGGCTCGCGCCGGGGCGCCAGGAGGGGACGCCCCTCGCCTACGACGGCGTGTTGTACATGCCGCAGGCGAACGACATCATCGAGGCGATCGACGCGGTCACCGGCGACCTGCAGTGGCAGCATCGCCGCGACCTGCCCGACGATCTGTACGACCAGGTGGGGGCCAACGCCGCCATCAACCGGAACATCGCCATCTACGACCGCTTCATCATCAACACCAGCGACGACGTCTACGTCTTCGGACTCGACGCCAAGACGGGCGAGCTCGCCTGGGAGACGCCGATCTTCGACTACACGGAGATCTCGGCCCTGCACAGCTCCGGACCGATCGTCGCCGACGGCAAGGTGATCTCCGGGCGCAGTTGCGGCCGGCCCGAGGCGTGCGTCATCGTGGCGCACGACGCCCGCACCGGCGAGGAGCTGTGGCGCCGCAGGACCATTCCGGCCCCCGGGGAGCCGGGCGACGAGACCTGGGGCGGCGTGCCGTTCGAGGAACGCCGCCACGTCGGCACCTGGATGCCCCCCAGCTACGACCACGAGCTGCGCCTGGTCTACCAGGGCACCTCGGTGACGGCGCCGGCCCCGAAGTTCATGCTCGGCGGCGTCGGCAACCGGCATCTCTACCACAACTCGACCCTGGCCCTCGATGTCGACACGGGGGAGATTCGCTGGCACTACCAGCATCTGAACGACCACTGGGATCTCGACCATCCCTTCGAGCGCATCCTCGTCGACACCGCCGTGGCGCCCGATGCGTCGGAGGTGAGCTGGGTCAGCCCTCGCATCCGGCCGGGCGAGGTGCGGAAGGTAGTGACCGGCATCCCCGGCAAGACGGGCGTGGTCTATACGCTGGACCGCGAGACCGGCGAGTTCCTCTGGGCGACGCCCACCATCACGCAGAACGTGATCAGCGCCATCGACGGCGCCACCGGCGCGGTCACCGAGAACGCCGAGGTGGTCTTCACGGCGGAGGGACAGGAGGTCTTCGTCTGTCCCACCTGGCACGGCGGCAAGGACTGGGAGGCGGGCGCCTACAGCCCGCGGACCAACCTGATGTACATGCCGCTGCGCAACACCTGCGCGCGCATGATGGCGACGAGGAACTTCCCCGAGGACACGCCGGTCGGCCGGAACGAGGCCCGGTCGCCGTTCTACGCCATCGCCTACCGGCACCAGTTGACCCCCGGCACCGACTTCGCGGGCACCGTGCGGGCGATCTCCGCAGAGACCGGCAGGACCGCCTGGCTCCACGAGCAGCGGGACCCTGTCGCTGGTAGCCACCGGGGGCGGCCTGGTCTTCGGCGGCGACGTCAACGGAAGGTTTCGCGCCTTCGACGACGAGACCGGCGAGGTCCTCTGGGAGATCAACCTCGGCTCGGCAGTCACCGGCTTCCGCGGGGACCCTGTCGCTGGTAGCCACCGGGGGCGGCCTGGTCTTCGGCGGCGACGTCAACGGAAGGTTTCGCGCCTTCGACGACGAGACCGGCGAGGTCCTCTGGGAGATCAACCTCGGCTCGGCAGTCACCGGCTTCCCGATCAGCTACGCGGTCGGCGGCAGGCAGTACATCGCGGTCGGCACCGGCTACTCGGGAACGTCGGGAACCTTCACGGCCCTGGCCCCGGAGCTGCGTCCGAGCCGCGGGAACAACCTTTTCGTGTTCGCTCTGCCCTGACGCCCAACGGCTTTCGCAGGGGGCCGCAGACGTGCTACGCCTGTCAGGCGGCCCGGGCTCGAGGACTCACCCCGGCATCGCCGGCCGCCAGCCGCCGAACTCGTGTTCCAGCACCGCCGCCACGTCGAGTGCGACCTCGTCCTCGCCGGGTCTCGCGACGATCTGCACCGACAGCGGCAGGCCGTCACCCGACAGGCCCAGCGGCACGGCCGCGGCCGGGAAGCCCAGGGCGTTGACGATCACGGTCAGTCCCAGGCTGCCGTACGGCCCCCAGGAGAACCCGTGGCGGCGCGCCGTCGTCGCGAACACCGGCAGGAAGAGCACCGCGCCGTCGCGCATGACGTCGAGGAACCGCGCGCGCAGCGTGTCGAGCCGTCCCGCGCGCCCGAACCCGAGGGCGCGCACGAGCGGTCCGCACGCGGAGAGGACCGCGATCGGCGCCAGGCACCCGGTGCTGACCCGCACGCCGCCGTGGCGTCGGTTGCGGAGCGCCGACCACGCGGAGACGGAACGGTCGCCGCCGAGAACACGACGGTGGCTCGGCAGCCAATGGAGATGCAGACTGGCAACCGTCTCCAATAGCGTCCTCGTCAGGGGCAGAGCCACACGCCGCCGGACCGACATTCCCGCTGCATCGAGGACCCCCGCCGCGGCGGTAACGGCATTGGCGACCTCGCGGGCGACGGGAGGCCAGACCACCAGCCGGGGGACGAGCACGGGGCGGCTCGCCAACGAGGCCGCCGTCTCGCCCGGCGCCGGCCGCTCGGAGAGGACGCTGAGCGCGAGGCGAAGGTCTTTCACCCGGCGCGCCAGCGGCCCCACCGTGTTCCAACCGGCGATGGCCGCCGGCGCCCGAGGCACGTGCCCGTCCGTCGAGACGCGCCCCGCGGTCGGCTTCAGCCCGACGACTCCGCAGAACGCGGACGGAATCCGGATGCTGCCCGCGAGGTCCGCTCCCAGCCCCAGCGGCGAGCCGCCGGCGGCGATGATCGCCCCCTCGCCGCCGGAGCTGCCGCCCGCGGACCGCTCGAGGCGCCACGGATTCCGTGTCCGCCCGATGATGGGGTTGTCCGTCTCCATCGAGCCGCTCATGTCCGAGCAGCTCGACTTGGCCAGCACGATGGCCCCCGCCTTCTTCATGCGCCGGACCGCTTCCGCATCCCGTTCCGCAACGTGCTCGCGCAGCCGGTCCGAGCCCGCCGTGAACCGTACGCCTGCCACGGCGATCGCGTCCTTGACCGTGATCGGGACGCCGTGGAGGGGCGGCGGATCGGAGGGAACGCCGGCGTCGGTCAGGCGCCGCGCCGTGCGCCGGGCCGCGTCGAACGTCGTGGTGATCAGCGCGTTGATGTGCGGCTCGACCGCCTCGATCCGCGCGATGTGCGCATCGACGACCTCCAGCGGGCTGGTGTCCCCGGCGCGGATTCGCCGTGCCAGCTCCGCCGCTCCCAATCTCGTAATCTCGTCCATCGCAGTACCGCGCGTTCTGCCGGCTCCGCATCGGATTATGCTGGAAGCCTGCGGGCGCGGGCGTGCGAAATCCGAAGCCCGCATCCGACAGGCGCACGCAAGGGACAATGGCTGACGACCAGACCTTCCGGCTGATCCTCGCCCTCGGGATGGCGGCCTTCCTGCCGGTGGCCCTCTACCACCGGATCCGGTCGCAGGCGAGCGGCGAGAGGCTCGACCGCCGTCAGGAAGGACTGTTCATCCTCCTCACGCTGCGCCCCTGCGGGCTGGCGGCGATGGGGGGCCTCGTGGCGTTCGTCCTCAACCCGGCCTGGATGGCGTGGGCTTCCGTGCCGCTGCCCGCCGCGCTGCGCTGGGCCGGCGTGGCGATAGGACTGCCCACCGTGGCGCTCGGCGTCTGGACGTTCGGCAGCCTCGGCCGGAACATCACCGACACCGTCGTCACCAGACGCGAGCACAGGCTTGTGACCAACGGTCCATATCGCTACGTCCGCCACCCGTTCTACGTCACCACCGCCCTGGCGTTCGCCGCCAACGCCCTCACGACGGCGAACTGGTTTATCGCGCTGACGGGCTTCGCCGCGCTGGCGCTCCTGGTGATCCGGACCGCCACCGAGGAAGAGAAGCTCGTCGAGCGGTTCGGCAGCGACTACCGGCGCTACATGGAGCGGACGGGCCGCTTCTTCCCACGCCTCCGGTCTGCCCCGCAGACGGCGGAGTAGGCCGTCAGCGTCGCCGCACGCCGCGACCGGCTCAGTTTCGCCGGTCCTCACGAGCGGCTTCGATCGGATTCAGGATCTCGACGCCCGGGAAGCGGCTGAAGTCGCGGTCCGTCGTGGCGATGCTGGCGCCATGCTCCAGCGCCAAGGCCGCGAGATGGGCGTCCATCACCATCGCGCCCCTGGCCTGACCTTCCTCGCAGATCCCTCCCAGGAGCCGCCACGTCCGGCTGCCGGGTTGGAGGAGCTGCACGTTGGCCTGGTCGAGCCACGATTCGATCAGCGCACACGCATCGCCGGGAGATATCGGGCGCGTGAAGACGCGGCGATCCGTAGCGATCCGCACGAACGCCAGTAGCGTGATCAGGGCGAGTCGCACCGGCCGGCCCGAGGACATCTCGGCCGCAAGCCACTGGCGCGCCGGCGCGTGATGGGGACTCTCGGAGTCGTAGGCGTAGAGCAGCACGTTGGCGTCGACCAGCGTCATCCCCGCACCGGTCCGTCGAGGAGCTCGAGCAGTCCGCCGATGTCGTCGAGGTCGAGACCGGCTCTGAGACCCATCGGCCGCGGCTCGACCGAGAAGGGTGCAGCAAGCTCCGCCTCCGACGGCGCCTCGAGCCCTCGCCTCAGGCATTCGTTGACCACAGCCTTGAAGCTCGTCTTCCTGCGCCGGGTTTCCTCGTGCAGCTTGGCCGCGACATCTTCATCCAGGCTCAGCGTCGTCCTCATACGGGCGATGTTAGGCATCAGGCATCATGAAGTCAACAAATGATCATCGTGATGAAGAATCGTCCCGGACCCATCTGGAGAAGGTCCACCGGAACGAGATTCCCCAGTCCGCAGCCGTACTTCCATGAAGTAGCGAATCTCTCCGAGGTCGTCACGCTTGAGCGCGGCAGCGACCTCATCGAGCGCGCTGCGCGGATGGCAAGGACTTGATGCAAGCGCAAGAACTGCTCTGCACGATACAGAATGCGCAGAGCACCTCTTCGTTCGACGGACACGGCACCGCCGGCAGACCCCGTGCGCCCGCCGGGGAACTCACTCCCCTGTCGCCACGTCAGAGGGATCATGGTTCCGCGGTTTCTCGCCGCCGCTTCTTTCCGGAGGTCCCGATGCGATTGATGCCCCTGGCGTGCGTCGCGCTGGTTTTCTCGACAGGTTGCCTGGACATCGTCCTCGGACGCGAGTCCGTGCGAGGTTCGGGCAGCATATCCGAGGAGACCCACCGGTTCACCGGCCTCACCGGCGTGGAGCTTGCCACGCGGGGCGAGTTGGAGATCCGCCTGGGCGACGACGAAGGGTTGCGGATCTCGGCCGACGACAACCTGCACGAGTACTTCGCGCTCACTACCGACGGCGGCATCCTGACCATAGACACCCGTCCCGGCTTCAACCTGCGGCCGTCCCGGCCCATTCGCTACACGCTCACGGCAGGGGAGATCGAGTTCATCGGGCTGACGAGCAGCGGCAACGCCAGGGCGCCAGTACTCCGCACGGACCGGCTCGAGCTCCGCCTCAACAGCTCGGGGGACCTCCGGGTGGGCGGCATCCACTCCGCTTCCGTCGACATCAGCGTCAACAGTTCGGGCGACCTGTCGGTGGACCGCGTCCAGGCCGACGTGGTCGAACTCCGCATGCGCAGCTCCGGCGATGTGGAGATGGATGACCTCCGGACCGGATCGCTCACCATCGGCATCAGCAGCAGCGGTGACGTCCGGGTCCGCGAGGGTGACGTGGACCATCTCGACCTCACCATCAGCAGTTCCGGAGACTACCGGGGAGAATCGGTGCGCAGCACGCGGGCCACCGTGGTGCTGAACAGCACCGGGGATGCGCGGCTGTGGGTGGAGGAGTCGCTCGACGCGGCGTTGAACAGCAGCGGGTCGGTCGCGTACCGGGGCGACCCGGATGTCGTCGAGAGAAGCAGCTCCACGGGCCGGGTCAGGCCCATTCGCTGACTTGGTCGTGGTACATTCTTCGCGCCAGCGTCGCCGTGGAGGTAGGCATGCGCAAGCTGGGGCCCAGCGCCAGCCTCGTGTCCGCCGTTTACGTTACTGACCATCCTCGGGCTCGCGCTGCCGGTCAGCGCGGAGCAGGCCGAGACCGCACCCCCTGGTGTCGCCGTGGACGACGGTGACCGCTCGTCCGAATCGTCGGCGGATCCGGGCACGACGCGCGTCCGGCGAACCGTTCGCTCGCCGATTCGCGATCCGTGGACTGCTGGCGTCCGGGTGCTGTGGAGCTCGGTCGGGGGTGGACCCGGCGGCGGGGGAGGACTCCCACCGACTACGGGCGGCAGTCCCCCGGTTGTCCTCGGGAGTTGTTCCGCAAGTGGCTCCTGCGCCCCGAACAGCGTGCGTCTCGCGGGCGGTGCGTCGGGTACCCCAACGACCGGGAACGGCTTGCCCGTGCAGGGCGTCGCCTTCGACGCGGGGCGCCTGGTCACGTCGGGAGTCGAAGTCGGCATCGGACTCGACCTGACGACCCATCCGGGCCAGGCACTCCTGTCCAACGTGCAGGGCGTCGGGTTTCGGACTGCCACCCCGGAAGATACCCCGCTCCAGGTGCTTACCGGCGAGCGCGCGCTACAACTCGATCTCGCGGCTCGGCTCACGTATCGTCCTCGAGTCGACGATTCCGTGGTCCGTGGCGCGTCTCTCGCCAGACCCTATGTCGGTATCGGAGCAGGGATGTCGCGATACTTCCCCGGGTTCTCCACCATTGGCGGGCGCGGTTTCAACGACGCACCGCTCCCACCTTCCGGCGCGGCGCATCTCGCCGCCTTCGATCCCTGGATCCCGAACTTCCAGATCTACGGCGGCTTCCTCGCGTCGTTCGCCAGGATGGCGCCGATGTTGGACATCGACATCCGGTACATGCGGGCGGCGAACCGCGGCGTCAACCTGGGGGGCTTCCGTATCGGTACCGGTGTCCGCTACGCGTTCTGACGTCGTGTCGGGACCATCCATCGGCTAAGGTGCACACTATGAGGAGGTGCAGCATGCGGCACGTCATCGCGATTCTGGCGGGCGTCGTCCTGCTTCCGGTGCTGGCGGTCGCCCAGGCGCCCGAACGCACCCCATGGGGCGATCCCGATCTGCAGGGCGTGTGGACCAACCGGACCACGACGCCGCTCGAGCGGCCGAGCGAGTTCGAGGGGCGGACGGAGCTCTCCGCCGAAGAGCGCGCGGAGCTCGATGCGCAGGCCGAGGCCGCCCGCGACCGCCCGCCGCCGCCCGGCCGCACCGGCGCCTACAACAGCTTCTGGCTCGACCGTGGCTTGCGGAACGATCGGACGTCGCTCATCGTCTATCCGTCCGACGGGACATATCCGGCGCGGACGGAGCGCGTGCGCGAGAGCGATCCGGCGTTCGCGGCGTCGCGCGACGGCACGGTGTTCGACACGTGGGAGGACCTGAACCTCTACGACCGGTGCATCACCCGCGGCGTGCCGGGCTCGATGATCCCCGGCTTCTACAACCACAACTACCAGATCCTGCAGACGCCCGACTACGTCGTGATCCTGGTGGAGATGATCCACGACGCGCGGATCATCCCGCTGGACGGGCGTGGCCACCTGCCACCGCGGATCGGCCAGTGGATGGGCGATTCGCGCGCCCGTTGGGAAGGCAACACGCTGGTGGTCGAGACGACCAACTTCACCCCGAAGGGCGACGAGCGTGTGCGCAACCTGGTGCGCGCGCCCAGCGAGCAGGGCCACGTAGTGGAGCGTTTCACGCGGGTCGCCGCCGACCGCATCAACTACAGCTTCACGGTCACCGACCCGCTGACGTACGCCGGCCCGTGGACGGCCGAGATTCCGATGGTGCCGCTCGGGGGAGAGATCTTCGAGTACGCGTGCCACGAAGGGAACTACGGGCTGGAGAACATCCTGGCGGGCGCCCGCGCGGCCGAGCGCGCTACCGAGCAGTAGTCGGCCGGCTCGGTCGCCTGTCTCCGGCTGCAGGCGGCCGGGCATATGCCGTCACCCGCCAACACCGCGGCACAGCTACCTGCTGCAAGCCCCGCAGCCCCCTCCGTCACGCGGGATGCATCGCCGCTCGAATGCAGCAGGGCTTTTTGCCTGTTGCCAAGCTTCAGGAAGTGATCGGTATGACCAGCTGGTCATACTGATCATCATGACCAGTGTCGCGTTATGACAAGTAACCGTCAGGCGAGCACCTTTGCCCCCGGCGTGGCGGGCATTGGAGCCACCGCGAGCGTTACATAGTACGCATGGTCTCTGCGGGTTCCCAGTGTCAGGGGACCCAGGAGGAGACCATGCTTGAAACCCTCTCCGTTCGCCCACGCATCTGCGACCAGATCCGGTCCGGGCCGTTGGGTCGCTGGGTCGACGACTTCGTCGATGTACTCATGACGCGCGGGTATGCGACGAGCACCGTGCGCCGGTACGTGCGAGCCGCCGCGATCTTCAGTTCCTGGCTGGACCAGCAGCGCGTTGCGGCGCCGGATGTTGACGAGACGCTGGTCACTCGGTTCGTGACCGGGTTGACACGGCGACCGTCTTCGACGCGCCCGAGCGGCCGGCTCCCGGACATCGCATACGGCGTCCGTCTGCTGGCCGCGCATCTGTGGAATCGAGGGGTAGCGCCATGCCCTGTCCCGGTCGCCGCGCCATGCGAGTCCGAGCAGTGGCTGCAACGCTTCGACGACTTCCTCATGCAAGCGCATGGCCTGGTCGTCGGGACCCGGCGGATGTACCGGCGCTACGCCGCAGCCTTTCTTGCCGAGTGCGCGGGGACGCCGACGCCCGACTGGTCGCGTGTCACCGTACCGACGGTCGCGGCGTTCGTGCAGGCCCGGGCCAGCGGGCTTTGTCAGTCGTCCTGCCGCAACCCGGCCACGGCCACCCGTGCGTTTCTCCGCTTCCTGGCCACCCACGGTGTGGTTCCCGCCCGCATCGAGGGCGCCGTGCCGACCATCCGCGAATGGAAGCACGCCAGACTGCCCCGAGCCCTCGCCGATGACGAGGTGCAGCGAGTGTTGGACGCAACCGACGAGACGCGCCCCAACGGCCGTCGTGACCGCGCCATCCTGCTGCTGCTGAGCCGGCTTGGTCTCCGGGCAGCAGAGGCTGCAGCCCTCACGGTGAAGGACGTCGACTGGCACAACGGAGTTGTCCGTGTGGCCGGCAAAGGAGGAAGGCAACGACGACTCCCGTTGCCGGCCGACGTCGGCGCGGCCCTCGTAGCCACGTTGCGCTCACGGCCCCCGGAGAGTCCGCCGGACGTGATCTTCGTCACCGCGCTGCCGCCGTATCGGCAGCTCGCCGGGTCGAGCGTCACCAGCATCGCCATACGAGCGCTGCGTCGCGCCGGCGTCGTCGTCCCGCGGTCCGGCGCCCACGTCTCCGGCACACCTTCGCATCGCAGATGGTCCGCCGGGACGTGCCGATGAAGACCGTCGCGGATCTGCTTGGCCACGTTCGCCTGGGGACCACCGCCATCTACGCGAAGCTGGACCGCGAGACCCTGGCGACGATCGCCCTGCCGTGGCCAGGGGGTGAGCAATGACCGGCGAGGCTTGGCGACAGCACCTGCAGAGCTACATCGCGTTGCGCCGAGCCATCGGCTTCACGATGCGACCGGAAGCGCGCATCCTGCAGGATTTCGTCGAGCATCTCGAACGGCACGGCCACGACGCCCCGGTCGCGCAGGTCGCCGTCGAGTGGGCCTCGGCGAGCACCGAGAGCCAGCACGCGCGGCGGTTGAGCATCGTGCGCGGGTTCCTCACGATGGTCCGCGCCGCCGAGCCGGACATCAACGTGCCCGCTGCCGGGTTGGTTCGCGCGAGCAAACGTCGCATCCCTCGCATCCTCGAGCTCCACGAGATCGTTGCCCTGATGGAGGCCGCTCGTTCCCTCGGACCAAGCGGCGCGCTACGACCCCATACCGTTGCCACCGTGATCGGGCTGCTGGCGAGTTGCGGCCTCCGCGCCAGCGAGGCGCTCCGCCTCGACATCGATGACGTGGATCTCGTCGGCGCCCCGCCGTGCCTGCAGATTCGACGTACCAAGTTCCGGAAGTCGCGCCTCGTGCCGTTGCATCCCACGACCGCCGCCGCGCTGCAGGCCTACGCCAAGCAACGCCGAGTCCTCGGCTATGACGGCCTGTGCAGTGCCTTCTTCGTCTCCGAACGCGGCACCCGACTCAACTACCACGTCCTCGCTCAAACCTTTGTGCACTTGGCCCGCCGGCTCGGGCTGCGCGGGCCAGTCGGCACCCGCGGCCTCAGTCTCCACCACCTGCGCCACAGCTTCGCGGTGGGCAGGCTCGCCGCCTGGGCGCAGCAAGGGGTCGCAGTCCGCGATCGGCTCCCCGCACTCGCCATCTACCTCGGCCACGTGCATCCGAAGGACACCTACTGGTATCTGACGGCCACCCCGCCAGTCCTGGAGCCGGCCGCCGCACGCTTCGAGGCGTTCGTCGAAGGGCAGGTGGCGCCATGACCGCCCGTGCCCCGCTCGGCCCGTTGCTCCGTGCGTTCTTCGCCGACCATCTTCTGCAGCAAAAGGCTGTCAGCCCGCAGACCATACACGCGTATCGCGACGCCTTCCGTCTGCTGCTCACTTTTCTCGATCAGCACCGTCACCGGAAACCCGAGACGCTCACGCTCGATGACATCGATGCGCCAGTGATCCTGGCTTTCCTCGACCACCTCGAAGAGGAGCGCGCCAACAGCGTTCAGTCCCGCAATGCGCGTCTGGCCGCCATACGGTCCTTCGCTCGGTTCGCGGCGTTGCGCACGCCGGAGTCCGTCGACCTGGCGTCTCGCGTCCTGGCGATTCCCCGCAAGCACGCGCCACGACGACAGGTCCACTACCTGACGCGGCTGGAAATGGACGCCATCCTGGCAGGCTGTGACCGCTCGACCCACGGCGGACGGCGGGATCACGTCCTCCTGCTGACGCTCTACAACACCGGGGCGCGTGTCTCCGAGCTGATCGCGATGCGGCGCTCCCACGTACGTTTCGGTACCACCACGGTCGTCCAGCTCTTCGGGAAGGGACGCAAGCAGCGGGCCGTTCCCCTGTGGACCCGGACCAGCCGCTGCCTGCGCCAGTGGTTCGACGAAGAAGGTGAGGCCACGCCCGACTATGCATTCCGCAACGCACGCGGCGACCGGTTGACACGGCAGGGAGTCACGCATCTGCTCGATCAGGCCTGCCAACGAGCTCGCGAGCGATGTCCGAGTCTGACCGCCAAGCGCGTGTCTCCGCATGTCGTCCGCCACACCACCGCGATGCACCTGCTCCAGGCCGGCGTCGACATTGCGACCATCGCGCTGTGGCTCGGTCACGAGCGGCTCGAGACCACTCATCAATACGTCGAGGCGGACCTGCAACTGAAGGAACGCGCCCTGGGGAAACTCGAGCCGCTCGGTCAACGCACGCAGCGGTTCAAGGCCGACTCGTCGTTGCTGACCTTCCTGGCCAACCTCTGATTATGGAAACTGCAGGATGCCCTCAACCCCGGCCACCACCGGCCGTACCGACGGTGCTTGTCATAACGGGACGCTGGTCATGATGACGTTTTCTGGAGCAGCGGTCGAGCGAGCTCGATGACGACGGGTTCCGTCGACATCAGCGTCAACAGTTCGGGCGACCTGTCGGTGGACGGCGTCCCTTGCGAATCGTCGGCGGACCCAGGCGCGACGCGCGTCCAGCGCACCGTTCGCTCGCCGATTCGCGATCCGTCGTTCGCGCGCATGGCGCCGATACTGGACGTCGACATCCGGTACCGTGACGAAGGCGTCTGACCAAAGCCACCATGATATAGTGAAAAACTTATGACGGACATGCGGGCGATCGTCGTCTCCGTAATCGGAACGGGAATCACCACGATCACCGTCGTCGTGAGCTTCGTGGCAATCATCGCCAGCGGGTTGAACGACCGGATCGACGACACGAACGCGAACCTGAACGCCCGGGTCGGCGACGTAAATGCACGTATCGGTGATGTGTACGCCAGGATCGACGGCACGAACGAGCGGATCGACGACACGAACGAGCGGATCGACGACACGAACGAGCGGATCGACGAGGTGTTGGCCGAGATCAGGGAACTGCGCGCACTCGTGGTCGACGCAATAGGACGCAACGGACCTGCCGGCAACTGACAGCGCGAAACGCGCCGACCCCCGCCGTGGCGTTGCGGCAGCTCGAACGGACGCGGCGCTGTTGCCGCAGGCTGTTAAGATGCCCCCGATGAGGAGGTGCAGCATGCGGCACGGCATCGCGATCCTGGCGGCCATCGTCCTGCTTCCGGTACTGGCGAACGCGCAGACGCCCGAGCGCACCCCGTGGGGCGACCCCGACCTGCAGGGCGTGTGGACGAATCGGACCACGACCCCGATCGAGCGGCCGACCGAGTTCGAGGAGCGGGCGGCGCTCTCCGACGAGGAGCGCGCGGAGTTCGACGCGCAGGCCGAGGCCGCCCGGGACCAACCCCCGCCCCCCGGCCAGACCGGTTCCTACAACAGCTTCTGGTTCGACCGCGGCCTGCGGAGCAATCAGACGTCGCTCATCGTCGACCCGCCCGACGGAAGGTACCCCGGGAAGACGGAGCGGGTGCGCGAGAGCGACCCGGCGTTCGCGGCGATGCGGGACGGCACGCGGTTCGACACGTGGCACGATCTGAACCTCTACGACCGGTGCATCACGCGCGGGATGCCGGGCGCCATGCTCCCCGGCTTCTACAACCACAACTACCAGATCCTGCAGACGCCCGACCACGTCGTGATCCTCGTGGAAATGATTCACGACGCGCGGATCATCCCGCTGGACGAACGCGCCCACCTGCCGTCGCAGATCGGCCAGTGGCTGGGCGATTCGCGCGGCCGCTGGGAGGGCAACACCCTGGTGGTCGAGACGACCAACCTGACTCCGAAAGGCGATCAGCGGGTGCGCTACCTGGTGCAGGCGGGCAGCGGGCAGGGGCGCGTGGTCGAGCGGTTCACGCGGGTCGCCGCCGACCGCATCGACTACAGCTTCACGGTCACCGATCCGTTGACGTACGAGAGCCCGTGGACCGCCGAGATTCCGATGGTGCCGCTCGGGGGCGAGATCTTCGAGTACGCGTGCCACGAGGGGAACTACGGGCTGGTGAACATCCTGTCGGGCGCCCGCGCGGCCGAGCGCGCAACCGAGAAGTAGGCAGCGGTCGGCTCGCCTGGCCCTTGCCAAGGATCCGGCACCAGGAACCTTGGAATCCCGATTCGTGTGTGCCCGGACGCCTGCCTCCGGTTGCAGGCGTGTTTTGCATTTGCTACGACTAAACGTAGAACACGCTTGCACGAGTTGCGGCAACCGGCGCCTGATTGAACCAGGGCACCTCCCCGTAGCGCGAGTGCCGTTGCGCGGACGAAGTGCGGTCCTTCATGGCAGGGTTCTCGGCTCGTAGTCCAGGTCCGTTGGCCCCGCTCCGTCGAAGGCCGGCGATGCAGCGTCCCACTCCCTGCGAGCCGTCACCTTCCTGAGGTCGGGAGCCGCGTACACGAACCGCTCGTCGTACTGTCGATAGAGCGAATCGAAAAAGCGATCGAAGCGCAACGGGCCACCGGGTTCGGGAAACTCCTCGATAATGTCCCCGGCGCGCGCAGGCTCAGTCGACGCCAATGCGAACGCAATCGCCTCGTAGCTGCTGACGTCGTTGCGAATGCCGCGCCGGTCGGCCAGCTCGCGCAGTGCGGCGTGGAATCGGCGAATGGACTCCACGGGGCGACCGTGAGCGTCGAGCGCAATGTCGTTCTCCGTCATCTTCCGCTGGGATCGGTCTTCGGAAGGACCCTCTTCGTCAACGCCGAAGTCCTTTCCCACCTCCTGCGCACGGTTGGCGCGCATGACGAACAGGTAGCCGCAGACGAGAGGCGGATAGGCGATATGGAGATTCGTGCAGTCGCCGACCGCTTCCTCCATGCGATTCGTGAGATTCCGGAACGCCCCGATCGCGCCCTTGCAAGAAACGGCGAGAACGGGCCCGATTCCCTCCTTCGTAACGACGACGTCGACGCTCTTGGTCTTCAATCCGCCGTAAACCGTCCGTTCACCGCCGCCGCCGCCGACGCCGGGATCGTGAACGAGCACGAGCCTCTTGGCCTTCCGGGTGACGCGGAATGGCGGCCTCGGCACGATCTCGTCCGGATCGAACCCGCCTTCGATGACGAGGCGGCAGGCGACGTACCAATGGAGCGGCTTGATGTGTCTCTGGCTCTGCGTCGATCCCCGGAACGTGACGAAGTGGGCAAGCGCCGAACGAAGCGACCACCATTCGCACACGTTCATCCGACGTGCCTCCACTGGCGCATCACATCGATACCTTCCTGGAGCAGTCCACCGTCGCGATCATTGATGCCCTCGTCCGGCACCAGCAGCACGTGTCGCGCTTCCCCAGGCTCCAGCTTGAGCATCCCGCCGCCGAGCGGATGGCCTTCGAGCTCACAGCTCAGCCGCCCGGCCGGCGAGTCCCACGCCATCGAGAGCCGCTGTCCGGAACGAGCTGCGCCGCCGTCGAACAGACCGGAGCGGAGGTCGACAGCCAGGAGCGCGTTGGTGCATGTGCATCTGCCGCGGTTGACGGCCAGCGCCGGAGACTTCCCGCTCATGTAGGTCAGGACGAACCCGGGGCGCCGGACGTCCGGCACGGTGTACCACGGCGTACGGTTGCGGCACTTGTAGGAAGCCTTCGCCTGCCGCCCCTCGGCCGTGTCGAGGTAGGCCTGTACGGAGCCCGGCACCGCGGCGCGCGGCGGTATGCGCAGCAGCAGGACCGGATCGTCCCGCGCAATCCAGCGCCGGATGTCGACGTCGTCTATCGCGACGCCCGTAACGTACCGGCTGTTGCGGATGGACGGCATCAGGAACTCGTCAGGGATCCGGAAGCGCTCCGCTTCGGACGGGCGCAAATGAAAGAAATCGTTGGCCCCGCTGACGTACCCGATGCCCACCTGGGCGATCTGTCCCAGTCGAACCCCGGCGGGATCGGCCGCCATGCGCTCATAGGCGTTGCGAACCCGTTGCGGCAGCAGGAACGGCCGCAACCTGCCGCGCCACCGAGTGCGCCAGACATCGACGGGAATCGGCTCCGACACCGGCGGCGGCATCGCGCCGGACACGAACCGTTCAACCCTCGACAGCCGGATGCTGTCCGTCCGGCAACCGGCGTTGTCGGCGAAGAGCAGCCAGCAGTCCTCGGAGAGCCGCGGGAACACCTTTTCCCTGATGGCAACCACGTGGACCGCGCCGAAGTTGCCCACAAGGTAGTCCAGCAGCGGCATGGCGTACGGCGCGTGTCCGATCTCCGCGGGAACGACGAACGCGATGCGCCCGCCCGGGCGCAGCTTGCTGGCGGCGGCAACGATGAACGGCGCCCACGACGACGAGAGCCCGCTGAACGTCACCCCCTGGCGCCGGCAGTAGTCGAGAGCCGCCCGCCTGGTCGCGCCGGTGAACCGCTGGTACCGGATGAACGGCGGGTTTCCGGCGGCGCAGTCGAACCGGCGGCTGTCGTCGGATGCCCAGGTGAAGAAGTCGGCTTCGACGATGGTGGCCTGCGGGGCACGACAGCCGGCCTCGGCTACCGAGACCGGATCGCGTTCGACTCCGACGCTCTTGCCGTGCAGCGCAACGAATCGCCCGTCACCGCTGGACGGATCCAGCAGCAGGTCGGCCGGATCCCGAACCGCCCACCGCACCAGGGCAGCCGCCACCGCCTCCGGTGTGAAGTAGGCCCCCAGCGTCTTGCTATCGCGCGGCATCGGACTCGACGTTCACAAGGCTGCCGCCCCATCGCAACTGCAAGATGCGAGCCGGATAGCATGCTCCGGCACGGAGCAGGAACCGCATCAAGGAGCCTGTGGTGAGACCCCGCGTGGCACTCGCGCCAGTGTACCCGCTACAGGCCCCGCAGCCCCTCCGTCAGCGCGATGCGCACGCCCCACGGATCGGTGAGGAACGCGTAGCCAATGCCGGACTCGCTGCGGCGATAGGGCACGTCGAAGGTCACGCCCCGGGCTTCGAGCTCGCGGCAGAACCGCTCGAGGTTCTCCACCTCGAGGCCGATGTGGTCGAGCATGCGTCCCTTCGTGGGCGCCCCGCCGGCGTCAGGGTTGTACGAGAAGTTGAAGTTGATGCCGGGCAGGTCGACGGCGTCGTACTGCCAGCGGATCCCGGGCGCGCCCCCGAACATCTCCGCGTACCACGCCTGCGCCTCCTCCACGGCGTCGTCCACCAGGTAGAGATGCAGGTGGTGCGCGCGGATGGAGCCGTCCAGCGGCTGGTTGTGCCGTTGCGCGACCGGGTCCGCCGCGCCGTCGTCGCGCGTGAAGTCCAGGTTCGCCGACGTGTCGTCGAACAGCTCGATGCGCTCGTTCTCCGGCGTGAAGACGTTGGTGACCCCCGAGCCCCGGTCCTCGAACTCGAAGCCGGCGGCCGCGACGTCGGCCAGCGACCGCACGCGGAATGCCATGTGGTTGAGGATCGACCCCTCGGTGCCGCCCGACGACTCTCCTTCTTCCAGAACCACCAGCACGTCGGGGAAGGTGACCACGACGGTGTCGCCGACCCGCTCCGCCTCGCCGCCGAGCGCCACCCAGAAGGCGGCGTTCGCCTCGACATCGCGCACCATGTAGTGCAGGTGTCCCATGGCCACCCCGGCATCGTTCGGGGAAGCGATCTGCGCCAGCGCGGGGGAAGCGACCCCTCCCGCAAGCAGCACGAGAACGGTGAGCGCGCCGGTCAGTTTCCGCATGGTTCTCCCCTCATTCAGCGTCGTCTGCCGCGGCACCGTTGCTGTCCCGCCGGCTGCTGGCTCAGCACTGTCCGCGCCCCCAGGGGCGGTTCTCATGCGGAGCAGACTCCTTACCGCGACGGATAGCCGCCGATCCAGACCGGACTCGACCACGCCATCGCGTCGTTCACCTGCCGGACGCGGACGTAGTAGTAGTCGCCCTGCCGCGGATCGTCCTCGTCGGTCCGCGGGTTGTCCTCGTCGGTGTAGCTGAAGCTGACGTCGCGCGGGCCGTTGCGGATCAGGCGGCGCAGCGAGATGCGGTCGTCGGGGTAGCCGTCGATGGCCATCCCCCGGTCGACGCCCCCCGCGCTGAGCGTGAGCCGCACGCGGCGCTCGGCAATGTCGGCCGGAGGCCGGAAGAACGGCGGCGCCGACCCCGTCTCGCGCGCCTCTTCCAGGTCGAGCGTGATCGACGCGCTCGGCCGGATGCCGGACAGCGTCATCCGCAGCGAGCTGGTGTCGCCGCGTGTATTGGTCGCGAAACGGGCGCCGTTGCGCCCCGGCTCGAACTCCAGGCTCTGGGTGGTCGGGTTGACGAAGTCCGTCCCGCTGATGCGTTCGAGGACCGCTCCGTTCACGCGGAGCTGCCCGCGCCAGTGGCGCCAGCCGCGCGGGGCGTCGCCCGGGTGGAGCGGCGTGGCGTCGGAGAAGAACGAGAGCAGCCACTCCTCGCGGTCGGCGGGCCGGCCGCGGCCCGTGCCGTAGGTCTCGCTCCAGATCGGCTCGTCGTTCTTGAGCAGCGTGACCGACTCGATCGGGGCGGTGCCGATGACGCGGCCCTCGACGGTCCGCTCGTCCGCATAGTCGGCGCGCTGGCCCATCCCGGTGCCGTTGACGGTCACGTCCAGGATGATGCGGTCGCCGGTGGTGGCGTACGTCCGCCGTTCCTTCATCGCGTCGAAGATCGCGTCGCGGGACTTCTCGGGCGCCATCACCGCCCCGAGGCCGCCGCGCTGCGCCAGCGAGTTGCGGTTCGGAGCGGAGTAGCCGGGGTGCGACAGGTGGTCGTCGGAGGCCGCCACCAGCCCTACCTGGTGGCCGTACGAGAGGTACTGCCGGACGAACCACTCGAAGGTGCCGTGCATCGACATCATCTCGATGAGCGGCTCGAGCTGCGGGTCCGACTGCCGGTAGTCGCCCGGGTTGTGCGCGTGCGGGATGACCAGCACGTCGGCCGGGTCGTAGCGCGCGTGCAGGCCCTGGTACAGCTCGGACAGGGTCGGGTACTCCAGCGCCGACACGCGGTCCCGGCCCTCGGTGTCGCGGTACAGCACGTTGTGGTGGCCGCCGAAGCGGGCGTGCCGGGTCCACTCCCAGCCAAGATACGGAATGAACCGGCCCGGCTCGTCGAAGGCCTGCACCGCGCTGCGCGACAGCTCCCACTCGGCGTCGTCCAGCCAGACGTCGTGCTCGGAATGGGTGACGAAATCGAGCCGGGCGTCGTCGCGGGCGAAGGTCATGAAGAAGTCGATGGTGCCGATTCCCTCGGCATAGCCGGAGTGTCCGTGGGTATCGCCCCAGTAGATGCGGCGGGCGGGATTCTCCTGGACGAGGACCGGGTTCGCGCCGCCGCGGATCTCGCCGTCCGCCGAGCGGATCTCGATCCAGTGTGGTCCCGGCTCGTCCAGCGTCAGCTCCGCCACCGTGATCGGCTCGGTCCCGGCCGGCGTGGTCGCGCGGAGGTCGCCGTCCACCCGCACCTCGAACGCCGGGATGGCGCCGGTCGCGCGGTTGAAGAACGCATCCTGTGCGCGCACCGACAGCTCGAACGGCTCGCCCGGCGCGACGACGCTGGGCACGAAGCCATGCACCCCGGCCACGCGCGTCCCGCTGACCACGAACGGCAGGATCGGCAGCGGCCGCCACTCGCCGGAGGCGTCCGGATCGACGTACAGCGGCAGCGGCATCCGGGCGCTCGACGTGCCGGTCATCAGCAGGCCCTGCCCGCCGCCGCTCGTGTCGCCGTAGGTGATGGTGACCGTCTCGCCCGGATCGACCTGGCCCGAGGCGACGCGGAAGACCAACGCCGGCTCAGGCGCCCGGAACCCGCCGTGCGGACCGCTCGCCATGTAGATGTCGGCCTCGAACCTCGCGTCGGTGTCCGACGTCGCGATGGTCACGTAGCCGTCGCCGGCCGGGTCGTCGGTCTGGAAGGGGCCGTAGTTGACGTTGAAGTGCCGCGCCACCCAGAAGCCCCCGCCGGCCACCACCGGGCGCGTGCCGGCGGTCCAGATCTGGCGAACGGTCTGGTAGGAGCGCGCCTCGAACGGGCCGAGCGACTCGGCGGTCAGCTCCCCAAGCGCGCCGGGCTCGTCGTGCAGCGTGAACTGCCGCACCAGCCGGTCGACTATCGCCCCTTGCCGCAGCGCCGCCTGGCCGGTCGGCGGCAGCGTCGACTGCAGCCGCACGCGCGGGCCTTCGAGGCCCACTTCGCCGCCGCCCAGGGAGTACGCGTCGACCCAGTCGGCGAGAATCCGCGCCCGCTCGGCGATCGTCGACTCGCCGGTGGGGCTCATCACCACGTCGGCCTTGAGCTGCTCGACGGCGGTGCGCAGCTCCGGCGTCAGGTAGTCGTCCGGCCTGCCTTCGTCGTCCCCGGCGCTGGCGCAGCCGGCGGCGGCGATCAGAAGCGCCACCGCGAAACCGCGCGCGGCAAACACTGAACAGCGTCCGAGGTATGTCATGTGGTAGCTCAGCATTCCCGGCCGAAATCGCCGTCAGTCCCATGGCGCCGGCGCCCGCAACGACTGCGTTTGTTCATGGTGCCGCGCCCACTGCCGCCCGGGGCTCCGCTCTGGTGTCCCCCGCGTTGCACACCCTACGCCGGCGGCACGAACGCGAGGAAGCGCCGCGGGTTGTCGACCAGGATCTTGCGGATCGTCTCCTCCGGCACGCCGGCGTAGCGCAGCTTCGGCACGAACTGCATCAGCACCGACGCCCAGCCGTGGCCGTAGTAGCGCTTGAACTGCCGGACGTTGCCCTGGTCGGAAGAGAGCAGGATGTGATCCTCCAGGCCCGCGTCGAGCAGGTCCTGCACCATGCGCACCTTGTCGGCCGCGGGGATGTCGGAGCGGCCCATCTCGTGCCCCAGCGTGTCGAGGCCGACGAACGCGCCCCGGCGCGCCACCGCGGTGTGGGTGGCGAGCGGATCGTGCTCCGGCTTGATGGTCGCCATGTGGCCGATCACGACGCGCGACAGGTCGACGCCCTCCCCTTCGATGACGTCCATCTGCTCCATCGCGCAGCTCGGACAGCTCTCGTGCGGCGTGTGCGTGAAGATCGGCAGCCCGGTCCGCAGGTGGGCGCGGGCCACCGCGCGGTGCACCTTCCGCTCGTCCGGGCGCATCTCGAGGGACGAGGCGATCTCGCCGAACGCGCCCCAGCGCTGCGTCGCCGCGTCGGCCACCAGCTCCTCGACCAGCTCGTCCTCGGACATCTCGGCCACGCGCACCGGGTAGATGGCGAAGCCGATGTCCTCGAAGTAGCCGCCGGCCATCACGATGCGCACCTCGCTGCGGGCGGCGATGGCGTTCAGGTGCTCCACCTGCTCCGGGGTCCGGCGGCCGGTCGCCGCGTCGACGATGCAACCCAGCCCGTCGAACGCGCAGGCAGCCAGCTCCTCGACAGCCAGGTCGACGTCGGCGCGGCCGACGTGCTCGTGGAAGAGCGTCGCTCCCTCGGCGAGCTCCACCGGGTCGACATCGCCCTGCAGGGTGCGAATGATCGCGCCCGCGGGAAAGTCGGGCGGCTCCGCGCTCGTGAACCTCTGCTGGGCCTGGAGCGGCGGCAGGGCGGCGCCGAGAGCCGCGGCCCCGGCACCGGACGCCGCGGCGGTGCCGAGGAGGCCGAGAGCTTCGCGTCGGGTGTACCGGCGGCGCCCGGCGGTCGGATCGGTCATCGTCGTTCTCCCGTGGGGTAGTGGCGCCCGATGCGGAGCGCGTGAGGCATCCTACCCCATGCGACTCCCGGGCCACGTATAATCGTTGAATATCACATTAGGAAAATGTGATTTGCAACAATCAATAGCCCGTCCGGATCTGCTCGCCGCCACCACCACAGGACTCTCCGAGGCGCCCGTGGTCACCCTGCTGGGAGCTCGGCAGGTCGGCAAGACGACGCTGGCGCGGCAGGTGGCGGCGTCCTGGCCCGATCCATCCACGGTTTTCGATCTGGAGGTTGCCGCCACTCGCGAAGCGCTGTCCGCCACCCCCGAGAAAGTGCTTCGGGACCGCGAGGGCCTGGTCGTGATTGACGAGGTGCAGCGGAAGCCGGAGCTGTTCGAGTTGCTCCGGCCGATTTGCGACGATCCGGGCCGCCGCGCCGTCTTCCTGCTTCTCGGCAGCGCCTCCCTGGACCTCGTCCAGGGGGTGTCCGAGACGCTGGCCGGACGCATGTTCTTCGTCGACGTGGGCGGATTCTCGCTGGCCGAGGTCGGCCTGGAGCACCAGGATCGCTTGTGGATGCAAGGCGGGTTTCCGCGAGCCTGGCTGGCCCCGTCCGCCGCGGCGTGGACGCGCTGGATGCAGTCGTTCACGCGCACGTTCCTGGAGCGGGACATCCGGGGGCTGGGGTCGACGGTCTCTCCGGACGCGTTGGGCCGCTTCTGGCGCATGCTGGCGCACGTGCACGGACAGACCTGGAACGCGGCGGAGCTGGCGCGCTCGATGGGCGTGAGCGCAACGACGGTGAACCACTACCGCGACCTGCTGGCGGGCGCCTTCATGCTCCGCGTGCTGCCGCCCTGGTTCGAGAACCTGGGCAAGCGCCTCGTCCGGTCGCCCAAGATCTACCTGCGGGACAGCGGGATTCTGCATTTTCTGCTCGGCCTGGAAGACCGGCGGGAACTGCCGCTGCACCCTCGCTACGGCGCAAGCTGGGAAGGGTTCGCCCTGGAGCAGACGCTGCTCGCGCACGGCGAGCGCGAGGCGTACTTCTATGGTACCCAGCGGGGCGCAGAGCTGGATCTCCTGCTGCTGCGGCACGGCCGGCGTTGGGGGTTCGAGTTCAAGTGCGCCGACGGCCCGCGCACGACCAGGTCGATGCACGTCGTCATCGACGATCTGGGACTCGAGCACCTCTGGGTGGTCTATCCCGGCGACCGGCAGTACCCCCTCACCGCCGCCATCACCGCCCTGCCGTTGACGCGTGTCCGCGACGTCGAGCTGCGTGCGACCTGATCGCGTGCTGGAGCGCGTCCGCGCCTGCCTGCGCGAGCGGCTCGACGTGCGGCACGCGACCGTGCAACTGGAGCACGAGAGGTGCGCGGAGCCCGCGGCGTGCGTGCCGGATGCCGGGTAGGGGCACTTGTCCGCGCCCGCACGCGTGAGGCATCCTAGCGATTGATGGCGACCCCGACCCCGGCGACTCCTCCCGGCCCGACCGACCCCGGCGCAGCCGCGTCCGATCTGCGCTGCCTCCGCGCGCTCGAGCGCAAGGTCCTCTGGCTGGCCGTCTGGATGATCCACAACGCCAACCACCTCCGCCCCTCGCGCGACGGGCTGAAGGTCGGCGGTCACCAGGCATCGTGCGCGTCGGTGGCGGCGCTGATGACGACCCTGTACTTCGACGCCCTGCGGCCGGAGGACCGGGTAGCGGTGAAGCCGCACGCGAGCCCGGTGTTCCACGCCATCCAGTACCTGCTGGGCAACCAGACGCAGGATCAGCTCGACCGCTTCCGCGGGTTCGGCGGCGCACAGTCGTACCCGTCGCGCACGAAGGACGCCGACGACGTCGACTTCTCCACCGGCTCGGTCGGCCTCGGCGTGGCGATGACCAGCTTCGCCGCTCTGGTCCAGGACTACGTGCGGCTGAAGCGGTTCGGCGCCGAGCGTCCCACGGGCCGCATGATCGCCATCGCCGGCGACGCCGAGTTCGACGAGGGGAACATCTTCGAGGCGCTCGTCGAGTCGTGGAAGCACGACGTCCGCAACGTCTGGTGGGTCATCGACTACAACCGCCAGAGTCTGGACGCGGTGATGGTCGAGCGCTTCTCGGACCGGCTGGAGACCGTCTTCCGCAACCTCGACTGGCGGGTGGAGGTGCTCAAGTACGGACGCCTGCTGACCGCCGCTTTCGAGCGGCCGGGCGGGCACGCGCTGCGGCGGTGGATCGACTCGGCGGAGAACTCGCGCTACTCGGCCCTGGCCTACAAGGGCGGTGCCGCCTGGCGCGACGAGCTGCAGCGCGATCTGGGGGACACCCACGGTATTCGCGCCATGCTCGACGAGCACGACGACGACGCGCTCGGACGGTTGATGACCAACCTGGGCGGGCACGACCTCGCCACCCTGCGCGACGCCTTCCGCGCCGTGGGGGACGACCGGCCCACCGCCTTCATCGCCTACACCATCAAGGGCTACGGCCTGCCGTTCGCCGGCCACAAGGACAACCACGCCGGATTGGTCACGCCGGACCAGATGGAGGCGTTCAAGCAGGGGATGGGCATCGCGGACGGCGAGGAATGGGACCGCTTCGCCGGGCTCGACGTCCCGGCGGACGAACTGCAGGCGTTTCTCGACGCCGTGCCCTTCGGACGCGCGTCCGGCCGGCGGCGCGCCGCGGCGCGCATCGCGGTGCCGGAGCGGTTCGAGCCGCCCCCCGGCGACCGGCTGTCGACCCAGGACGCATTCGGCCGCTTCCTGTCGGACCTCGCGCGGCGCCATCCCGACCTGGCCGACCGCGTCGTGACGTCATCGCCCGACGTCACCGTCTCCACAAGCCTGGGCTCCTGGCTGAACCGACGGCACATCTTCGGGCGGCGCGCCCGCGGCGACCTCTTCAAGGACGAGCGGATTCTCTCGGCCCTGAACTGGGAGGTCTCCGCCAAGGGCCAGCACATCGAGCTGGGGATCGCCGAGAACAACCTGTTCATACTGCTCGCGGCCCTCGGACTGAGCGCACCGCTCTTCGGCGAGCGTCTGCTGCCGATCGGTACGGTCTACGACCCGTTCATCAGCCGCGGGCTCGACGCGCTGAACTACGCCTGCTACCAGGACGCCCGCTTCATCGTGGTCGGGACGCCGTCGGGCGTGTCGCTGGCGGCCGAGGGCGGAGCGCACCAGTCGATCTACGAACCGCTGCTCGGCATGGCGCAGCCCGGCCTGACGTCGTTCGAGCCGACCTACGCCGACGAGCTCTGCGAGATCCTGCGCTGGAGCTTCGAGCACCTGCAGGCCGACGACGGCGGGGCGGTCTACCTGCGGCTGTCGACCCGTCCGGTGGATCAGCCGGCGCGGCAGCTCACCCCCGAATTGGCGCAGCAGATAACCACCGGCGGCTACTGGCTGACCCGGCCGGGACCGCGCGCGGAGATCGCCCTGGTGGCCAGCGGCGCGGTGCTGCCGGAGGCGATCGAAGCACACCGGCAGATCCTGGAGGACGTCCCCGACGCCGGGCTGCTGGTGGTCACCTCGGTCGACCGGCTGTACCGCGATTGGATGGCAAGTCACCGCGGCGGCATCGGGGCATCCCGCCCGGTCTCGCACGTCGAGCGCCTGCTGGCGCCGTTGCCGGCCGGAGCCGGGCTGATCACGGTGCTCGATGCCCATCCGGCCACCTTGTCGTGGCTGGCTTCTGTCCGTCGCCAGCGAGTGGTCCCGCTCGGCGTGGATCGGTTCGGGCAGTCCGGCGATCTGCCGGACCTGTACCGCGAATATCGCCTGGACGTGGAGGCCATCGTCGACGCGGCGGCCCGGGTCGCGATGTCGGCTGCGGTGTGATACCCTGTTGGTCCATCCTGTTTAGAGAAAAAGCCTTCGCTCGCAAAATCGACGCGTTTCAATCCGTCTCGGGGAGCGGTCACGGGGCGTAGTGACCCCCGATGCACCCCAGCGACAGAGTCTCCCCTCCAGATCCCGCTGTCGACGCTTCCTCCCCCCCATTTGCACGGCCACGCTGACGGCCCTTCTGAACGGCGTCTCTGCGGCACCGGTCCACGCCCAGAACCCGACCCCGGGTTGGGAGGGCGGGTCGGTGGAGGTACGGCCCGGCTCACTGAGGCTCCAGGAGGGAGAGTCCATCAGTTACGAATTGAGACTGACCAGGCAACCGACCGGTGACGGTTGGTGGGTAAGGGTCCATGTCGACGGCGCGGTGCGCGACGACGGCGAGTACGACGTCAATGGAGACGGACAGACGGACATCACCTGGGTGCCGTCGGTCGGCCGGGAGTTCAATCGAGACAACTGGGACCAGTGGCGCACCGTCACCGTGTACGCCAGGAGCGCGCTCGCGCGGACGGTGACCTTCACCCATGAAGTGTGGGATCACGAGAGCAACTGCCCGGTGCACAGCGTCGGTCGGGTGACGGTGAACACCAACGGGGGTAGCGGCGGCGGCGGCAGTGGCGACGACAGCGGCAACGGCGACGACAACGGCAGCGGCGACGACAACGGCAGCGGCGACGACAACGGCGACGGCAACGGCAACGGCGACGACAACGGCGACGACAACGGCGGCGACAACAACGGCGACAACAACGGCAGCGGCGACGGCAACGGCGACGACAACGGCAACGGCGGCGACAACGGCAACGGCGACGACAACGGCGACGACAACGGCAACGGCGACGACAACGGCAGCGGCGACGACAACGGCGATGGCAACGGCAACGGCGACGACAACGGCAACGGCGGCGACAACGGCAACGGCGAAAGCGACCTCCCCACCCTGAACATCGCGGACGCGGCGCCGGTGGCCGAGGGTGACACCGCCGAGTTCGAGGTGATGCTGAGCATGCCGAGCGAGCAGGCCGTGACCGTGAGGTTCGCAACGGCGGACGGAACGGCCTCGGCCGGCTCGGACTACTCCCCGAGGACCGGCACGTTGCGTTTCGAGCGGGGCGATACGAGTCGGCGGATCCGGGTTCCCGTACTGGACGACGAGACGAGGGAAGAGACCGAGGGCTTCACAGTGGAGCTGAGCGATCCGGCCGGGGCCGGTTTGGGGGACCGCACGGCCGAAGGAACGATCCTCGACGACGACGAAGACAAGCCTCCCGCGCTGTACATATTCGATGCGGCGCCGGTGGCCGAGGGGGTCGCGGCGTTATTCGACGTCACCCTGAGCGCGCGCAGCGATCAGACGGTGACCGTGGCGTACGCAACGTTGGACGGCACGGCGGTCGGGGGCTCCGACTACACGACGACGGTGGGAACGCTCACCTTCCAGCCCGGCACCACGCGCCAGACAATCGAGGTTCCGACGCTGGAGGACGACATCGAGGAGTCCGATGAAGGGTTCACGGTGACGTTGCGGGACCCGGACGGCGCGACGCTGGGAGACGGCACCGGAGCTGCAACGATCGTTGACACCGACGGCGGCGGCGACCTGATCGACGGCCACGTCGAAGGCGACGGCGGCCTGCCGGCGCTGTCGATCGGGGACGCAACGGCGGTGGAAGGGGAAACGGCCGAGTTCGTCGTGACGTTGACACCGGTGGCCGGGTACGCCGTGACGGTGGGCTACGCGACGGCGGACGGGACCGCGACCGAGGGCCTCGACTACGCGGGGAGGATCGGAACGCTGCGTTTCGATCCGGGCGACACGACCCGGCGCGTTCCGATTCCGGTCCTGGACGACGAGATCCGGGAGGATACCGAGAGATTCACGGTCGAGCTCTTCTCGCCGGTGGGCGCCACCCTGGCGGACCCGATCGGGGAAGGAACGATTGCCGACGACGACGTGGGCAAGGCGCCCGCACTCTTGATCAGCGATGCGGGACCCGTGACCGAAGGAGAGCCGGCACTATTTCGCGTGACGCTGAGCGCACGCACCAACCAGCCGGTAACCGTGGCGTACGCGACGGTGGACGGGACCGCGTCGGCGGAGCTCGACTACGGCTCGACGCGGGGGAATCTGCGGTTCGAGCCCGGAGACACCGCCCTGACCATCACCGTGGCGACGCTCATCGACGAGCTGCTGGAGGGCGCGGAGCAATTCACGGTCGTGTTGAGCGACCCGGTCGGCGCGACGCTGGCGCGCGCGGCGGGAACTGGCGTGATCACGGACGGGACGGACCGAATCGGAGTGGTCAACCGGACAGTTCTCCCGGAGTTGGGGCGGGCCCTGGCGTTCACCAGCGTGACGTGTCGTTTCGAGCGACCGCTTGCGGAACCCGCCGCTCCGGACGGCACGGCTGGCCCGATCGGCCGCCTGTCGCTCTCCCCGGCGCTGACTTCGGACGGACGGACTTCGCCGGCAGACCGGCGCGATCAACTGCCCCTGGAGCGCGTGCTCGGCGATTCGTCGTTCCAGTTGGCGTCCAACGAGGAGGACGGCACCGGTCGTTTCGCGGCGTGGGGATGCGGTGACTATCGCAGACTCGCGGGCGGCGGCGGGCACGGCGGGACGACCTGGAACGGTGAGGTGTTCAGCGTGCATGTCGGGGCCGACGTGCGCTTCGGCTCGGACCTGCGGGCGGGGCTGTCGTTGTCCCGCTCGAGGGGCCTCTTCCACTACCACGCCGGCGCCGGGGAGGCGGGCGGCGCTGGCGCGCACGACTTGCGGTTGACTGGCCTGCATCCCTACCTGGGCTGGTCGGTCTCGCCCGGCATCGATGTCTGGGGAACGATCGGTCACGCCCGGGGCGAGCTCCGAGTCGTGGACGAATTGCTCGGCGCCCCGCTGGCGAGTGCCGCAACCTTGGACTCCGGAGCACTCGGAATAAGCGGCCGGCTGCTGGAGCGCGGGGCGACAACGTTGCGGCTGAAAGGCGAAGGAGCGCTGGCACGCTTGGGCGTTGCGGGTGACAGCACGACGTTCGAGCCCGTGACGCTGGACATGCGGCGCCTGCGTGTCAGTACCGAAGCCAGTCATGAACTCGCCTTCGCGTCCGGGGCGTCTCTCACCCCCTGGGCGGAGCTGGGGTTGCGCCAGGACGGCGGAGACGGAGAGACGGGGTCCGGCCTCGAAGTCGGGGGTGGCCTTCGCTACCGGGATCCGGAGGCCGGGTGGACTACCGAGGGCTTCGGGCGCTGGCTGGCGGCGCATGAGGGTACCCTGCAGGAATGGGGCGCTGGCGCACGAATCCGCTTCGATCCGGGAGCGTCTGGACGCGGTCCGTCACTGAGCCTCATGCCGGGGTGGGGCGATACCGCGAGCGGTGTTCACTCCCTCTGGGAGCGCGGCGCTGCTGGCCGTACGGTAGCGGGCACACCTGGCGCGCGCCTGGACGCGAGGTTCGGCTATGGCTTCGCGGCCTTCAGCGGACGGGGTGTGGTGACCCCCTTCGGCACGGTGAGCCTGGACCGCCACCACGGGCGCGGCTACCGGCTCGGGAGCCGCCTGGCGGTGGGGCGGTCCACCAACCTGAGCCTGGAAGCCGAACGGCGCGAGCGCGCCGCGGCCGCTGTCTATGCGGTCTTCGTGCACGGCGCGGTGCGATTCTAGGAGCCCGTGGTGAAACGCCGCGTCCGCACCGAGAGCGGCGAGGCGCCCCGCGTGGCAAGGCGCGGCGAGGGAGCCCCCGAGGCAACGGGTCCCACCGCACTCGGCCTGACCTTCCGCCCGACTGACGCGTGCGACCACGTCCGGCCTACCCACTCCACATAAAATAGACAGGAAACACGATGCCGGCGCAGGTTGAAGTGCGGCTTCCGGAGCTGGCCGATGCGATGGCCTCGGCTACGCTCGCAACATGGCTCAAGAAGCCCGGTGACCCGGTGACGGCCGGCGAGCCGATCGCCGAGGTCGAGACCGACAAGACCACCGTCGAGCTCGAAGCCCCCGCCGACGGGGTGCTCGCCGACATCCGCGTGGCCGCAGGCACCAGGGACGTAGCTGTCGGCGCCCTGCTCGCCGTCGTTCGAGAGGAAGCACAGGCCGGCGAATCGGAGCTGACCGGGACATCCGCGCTGCCGCTGGTCGAATTACGGCTAACGGAGCTGGCCGAAGGAATGGCGGCGGCGACGCTCTCCGCGTGGCTCAAGAAACCCGGCGACCCAGTAGCCGCGGGTGAACCGATTGCCGAGGTCGAGACCGACAAGACCACCGTCGAGCTCGAAGCCCCGGCCGACGGCGTTCTTGCCGTTATCCGCGTCGCGGCAGGCGCCGAGGCGGTAGCGGTGGGCACGGTGCTGGCTCTGGTCCGCAAGGGGGCGCCAGACGAGGCCGCGACGCAAGGGGAAACGGCTGACAGCGCGGGTTCTCCTGCAACCGGTGCTTCCGTTCCGACGCCGCCATCCGGAGCCGTCGATACGGCGGAAGGCCTGCCCGCCACGGCAACTGCCGGCGGTGGGGCCGATGCAATCGCCCCCCCTTCGGCCGGAGCGGACGCCCGGACCCGGAAGCCTCCCGCCGGGGACGTCGGAGTCGACGCGCCGGTGGGCGCCACAATGCCGGCGGATGATGCCCGGCCTGCGTTCGTGGAGGTGCCCGCTACGCCGCTGGCGCGGCGGATGGCCGATCTCGCCGGGCTCGATCTTTCTGGCGTGACCGGCTCCGGGGACGGCGGCCGAGTGATGAAGGTCGACGTGGAGCGCCTGCTCCGGCCCGCTCGAGAGAGCGCCGCGGCGCCGGGCCCGGCAGGCGTGCCGGCCGCCGAACCGGCCGCGCCCACACCGCCCCCGGCCCCGGCATCCGATCTTCCCCACACGGATCGGCCGCTCACGGCGATGCGGCGGGTCACCGCTCAGCGGATGGCGGAAGCGAAGCGTTCGGCTCCCCACTTCTATCTGGAGGTCGAGTGCGCGGTGGACAGGCTGCTCGCGATGCGCGGCGAAGCGGCGGCCGCGGGCGACGCCGCGGGGCCGGCCGGCGAGGCCGGCGTGCCGACGGTGAACGACGTGATCGTCCGCGCCGCCGCACTCGCCCTGCGAGAAGTTCCCCTGGCCAATTCGGCCTGGACCGGAGACTCCCTGCGCGTCTACGACCGGGTCGATCTGGCCGTTGCGGTGTCGACATCCGCGGGTCTGGTAACCCCGGTGGTCCGCGAGGCCGATACCAGGACGCTGGCGGAGATCGCCGCGGAGCTGCGCCGGCTCGCCGCGGACGCCCGCGCCGGCCGCCTGCAGCCGGCCGACTACCAGGGCGGCACCTGCACCATCTCCAACCTCGGCATGTACGGCGTATCGAGCCTCTACGCCATCCTGAACCCGCCGCAGAGTTGTATCCTCGGGGTCGGCGCCATCGTCGAGCGGCCCGTCGTCCGCGACGGTGCGGTCACGGTGGGATCGACGATGACGGTGACGCTCTCGGCCGACCATCGCGCCATAGACGGCGCCACCGGAGCCGATCTGCTGCGCGCCCTCAAGGTGGTCCTCGAGGATCCGCAACGGGTCTACGGGTGACCCGCCGCGGCCGGCGTCCCACGTTCAACCCGGCAAGGACAAGCCCCTGATGTCAGCGACGTACTCGACTTTCGCCTCCACCGTCCAGGGAGAAACGGCTTTCACCGTCCTCGCCGTGGCCAAGCGCCTGCTGGCGGCCGGCAAGGACGTCATCGAGCTGGAGATCGGCGACAGCCCGTTCCCGACGACGCCGGCCGCGCTCGACGCAGGGATCCGCGCGGTCCACGAAGGCCATACGCACTACGGGCCGTCGCTCGGCATGCCCGACTTCCGCGCCGCCGCGGCGGCGTACCTGGAGCGACAGTACGGTCTGCCCGTGACCGCCGCGCACGTCGTCGTCGGACCGGGAGCCAAGATCTACGAGCAGTTCTTCTGCGAAGCGTTCGTCAATCCCGGCGACGGGGTGCTCGTCTTCAGCCCGCACTTCCCCACCTACCCGGCGAACATCCAGCGGCGCGGCGGACGGATGGTGGTGTCGCGGCTGCGCGCGTCCCACGACTTCCGCCCCAGCCTCGACGACGTCGAGCGCTTCCTGGCCGAGGACCCCAGCCCGAAGGCCATCTTCCTCAACAGTCCCCACAACCCGACCGGCGGAGTTGCAACGCTGGAGGATCTCGAAGGGCTCGCCGACCTGATTCGCGGCCGCGACGTCGCGGTGTTCAGCGACGAGCCCTACGACGCGATGGTCTGGCGCGGCCGGCACCACACGCTGCTGAGCCAGCCGGACATGTTCGACCAGTGCGTCGCCGCCTACACCTTCAGCAAGTCGTTCAGCATGAGCGGCTGGCGGCTCGGCTTCGCGGTCGGCAGCCCCGGCACCATCGAGGTGATCGGTACGCTGACCAACACGGCGCTTTCGTGCGTGCCGCCATTCACGCAGATCGCCGGCATGGCGGCGATGGCCGACGACGGGCCGGTGCGCGACGAGCGGATGGCCGACTTCCGGCGCAAGGTGGAGCGGCTGGTCGAGGGCCTGAACACCATCGACGACATCTCGTGCCTGATGCCGGGCGGTACCTTCTATGCCTTCCCCTCGGTGAAGCGCATCTGCAACCGCTACGGCATCACGTCGCACGGGCTGGCCCTGTTCCTGCTCGAGGCTGCCGACGGCGCGCGCGGCGTCGCCTGCCTCGGCGGAGAGTGCTTCGGCGAGGCAGGCGGCGGCTTCCTGCGCCTGAGCTGCGCCGAGCCGGACGAGCGCCTCTCGGAAGCGGTGGCGTTCATCGGCGAAGCGGTGACCCGCGGCGAGCGGGTGGCGGCCTACCTGGAATCGCGCCCCGAGCACCGGTTGGCGGAACCGTACGGGGACGATTAGCGTCCATTGTGGGTATTGTTCGTTTCCTGCCGGGGGTTTGCGCCGTAGAACGGCGTAGACTCTTGGAGAGGGGAGTCGAAGTTCGTCATGGGGCTGCGGGAGCGACTGTTCGGCCGGAAGAAGAGTGAGGACGACGGGCCGGACCCGCTCGCCGATCTCGTCCTCGCGAAGCTCAAGGTCGGCTACCTCGTCGACTACGACCTCCAGACCTGGCGGGTGACCGGCTACTCGCGCTACCGCTTCTCGGGCATGGACGACATCGAGGAGTGGGAGCTGAGCGCCAGCGGCGAGCAGCGTTACCTGGAGCGCGCCGGCGAAGCCTGGTCGCTCTCGTACAAGATCGCGATCGGAGACATCGCGGGGGACGTCCGACGGCACATCCTCGATCACGAGGACCCGCCCGAGACGATCATCTTCCGGAGCGCCGCGTATCGCCTCGATGCCTCCTACGCCGGCCACCTGCTGCCGGACGGCACCGGAGCCCCCGAGCCGGTGATCCGCTGGGAGTTCGTGGACGAGGCCGAGACCGGCTTCGTGGGCATCGAGCAGTGGAGCGAGACCGAGTTCACGGCGGCGGCCGGCTCGGTGGTGGAGGACTACCAGTTCACGCACATCCTGCCGGGGAGCCCGACATGATTCGTCACCGATCCGTTTCGTGCCCACGCCGCCAGATCGCCCGGATCGTCGCGGCGATTTCGCGCCTGCGCAGCGGTCTCACGTCGCCGGCGGCGGATCGCGGGCGTCGACGGACCAACCGCGCGCTTCGAGGCAACGGTCGGGCGGCAGTCCTCCTGGCCGGCGCCCTGCTCGCCGCCGCCGCGTGCGACACGCAGACCCCGATCGAGCGGCTGCAGGCGCAGCTCGAGACCTACCCGGAGTACTCGGTGATCCTGCAGGACATGGACGAGGACCTGTTCGGGTACTCGCACCAGTACCAGGTCGTCGTCGGCCAGCCGCAGGCGGGGTCCGACGAGCTGGCCTACCGGGAAGCGCTTCTCGACTGGCAGCAGGTCGATTCCGGGACCTACGAGCGCTACCGGCCGTTTCTCGGCATGGTCATCCTCTCGAAGAGCCCGGGCGGCAACGTCGATCAGGACGCGCATCCGCCCGGGTACCAGCAGGTGGGGGACGAGCGCTACGGCCAGTGGCGCCAAGACTCCAGCGGGCGGTCGTTCTGGGAGTTCTACGGCCAGTACGCGCTGCTGAGCCACATCATGGGCGGCTTCGGGCGGCCGATCTACCGCGACGACTGGAACGGCTACCAGGAATCGCGCGGCCGCGGTCAGACCTACTATGGCCCCAGCGCCCCCGGCGGCGGCCGGACGTACGGCACGAACGGCACCACGACCCGGCAGTCCAACCCCGACTTCTTCCGCCGGCAGCAGGCGCGGCAGGCGGCGCAGAGCCGGTCGTTCGGTCAAAGGGTCAGCAGCCGCATGGCGGGCGGCATGCGCAGCTTCGGCAAGTAGCCGGGGGGAGAACAAGTCATGTCGGTGGATCAGATTCTGCCCGGCTTCATCCATCTCGCGGTCGTGCTCGTGCTGCTGGTCGCCGGCAAGTTCGTCTACGACGGGTTGCACCGCGGCTTCGCCCTGCGCACCGAGCTGCTCGAGAAGCGCAACCTGGCGGCGGCGGTGGCGGTCGCCGGCTACTACCTGGGACTGGCCATCGTCCTGGGCGGCGTGGTCTCCGGCCCCGCCTCGTTCAGCCTCCTGGACGACATCATCGGCCTCGCCGTCTTCGGCCTGCTCGGCATCGTGCTGCTGAACCTCTCGGCCCTGATCAACGACAAGGCGGTGTTCTCGCAGTTCGCCATCGAGCGCGAGATCGTCGAGGATCGCAACCTCGGCGTCGGCATCCTGGAAGGGGCCAACTACGTCGCCGTCGGCCTGATCACCGCCGGCGCGATGTCCGGCGAGGGCAGCCTGGCGTCCGGCCTGGCGTTCTGGATCGCCGGGCTCGTGGCGCTGATCGTCGCCGGGCTGCTGTACGACCGGATCACGCCCTACGACCTGCACGACGAGATCGAGAAGGGCAACACCGCCGTCGCCGCCGCGTTCGCCGGCGTGCTCGCCGGCTTCGGCAACGTCATCCGGCTGGCCGGCGAGGGTGACTTCGTCTCCTGGAACGAGAGCCTGACCGGGTTCGCCTACTACGCCGTGGCCGGGCTTGTGCTGCTGCCGCTCGTGCGGCTGTTCGCCGACAAGGTCCTGCTGCCCGGCGCGCGGCTGGGCGACGAGCTGGTCCGCGAGGAGCCGAACCTGGGGGCCGGCGTCATCGCCGGGATGACCTACCTGGGCGCGTCGATGCTGATCGGGTTGACGCTGTAGGCGCCCGTAGCCCGACGCCCGTGGCTCCGAGAGCGGCAAGACCCGCGGACCACCAGCCTGCCGGCCGACGATGAGGATATTCCTGGCGCGGAAGCAGCGGCCCGCGGCGGCGGTGCTTGCCTTCCTGCGGCGCGAGAACCTCTTCCGGCTGATGGGCGTGATCGTCGCGCTGGTCCTGACCGGGGCCGCCGGTCTGACTTACTTCGAGGAGGATCGGCCCTTTCACGACGCGCTCTGGTGGGCCATCGTCACCCTGACGACGGTCGGCTTCGGAGACATCTCGCCGGTGTCGTTCGGCGGCCGGCTGATCGGCGTCGTGTTGATGTTCTTCGGCATCGGCGTGCTCGGCACGTTCACCGCTACCATCGCCAGCGCGTTCGTCGATCAGAAACAGAGAAAGGACCGCGGCATGGGCGATTGCGACCTCGATGGCCACATCATCCTGTGCGGATGGAACGACCGGACGAAAGAGATCCTGAAGGATCTGCGCGCCGATTCCCGCTCGGCGGCGAGGCCCATTGCGCTGGTGGCCGACGTCGAGACCAATCCGACGGGAGACGTCGAGCATCTCCACTTCGTGCGCGGCACGGAGACCGAGGACGACCTGAAGCGGGCGGGCATCGGGAAGGCAGAGACGGTCGTCCTGGTTGGCGACCGTTCGCAGGATTACCGTGCGCGCGACGCCAAGGCGGTGCTGGCGGTACTGACGGTAAAGAGCCTCAACCCGAGCGCCTACGTCATCGTCGAGCTGGCCGGCGAGGAGAACGTGCCGCACTGCCGACACGCGAGGGCCGATGAGATCGTCGTGGGCGCGGACCTGTGCAGCCGTGTCATCTCGACCGCGACTCTCGACCACGGCATCTCGACGGTGCTGCGCGAGCTGTTGAGTGCACAGGAAGGCCACGACCTCATCACCATTCCGGTGCCGGACGCACATCGCGGACGGCCGTTCATCGACGTCTTCTCCGATCTCAAGCGCGAAAAGGGCACGATAGCGCTGGCCATCAAGCGCCAGGGAACGGGGCACATCGTGACCAACCCGGGTGCGCGCGACCGCGTCGCGGCCGGCGACAGCCTGGTGGTGATTCAGGAGCGGGCACAGACGGGCGGGTAGCCGGGCGCCGGGGTTTCTGATCGTGCCATCCCTGGAACGTCGGGGGCCCGCTCCGCTGCCTTGGCGCGGCAGCGGCAATCCGACGGCGCGCGCCGGGTGCCGCGTGCCGCGGCTGCTCGACGCCGCGGATGGCGCGATCCATGTCGACTTCCGACGCGGGTGGAATCAATCAACCGCAGGGTCCCGGACCGCCCCGAACCGGCCGGGGCGCGGGATCGTAGATCCAAGTGATTGGGCCGGGCTGCGGACCGCCCGCCGGCTTCCGGTTACGATTCGACCGCAGGGCGCGAAAACGGGACGCGCAAGGAGGCGCGACATTCGATGGCTGAGCATTTCGACAAGGTCAAGGGCTACCTGCTCGACCTCGGGCTGACCGTCACCGCCGAGAACGAGGCGGAGGAGCTCGTGGTGGTCGACGACGAGGAGAACGGCATCAAGAAGTTGTTCATCGACTGCGAGGCGCCGATCGTCATTCTCGAGCAGTTGATCGGCCACGTGCCGAAGAACCCGGGAGACCTCTTCGTGCGGCTGCTGCAGATGAACAACACGCTCGTGCACGGCGCCTTCGTCGTCGACGAGAACGCGTCGCGCATCTTCTACCGCGACACCCTGCAGCTCGCCAATCTCGACGCGAACGAGCTGGAAGGCTCCATCGACGCCCTCTCGCTGGCGATGGCGGAGCACGGAGCCGAGCTGCTCGACCACCTGAAGCGATAACGACCCGCAAGGAACACGACCGAAGGAGACGACGATGCCGGGCATTTTCCGCAGAATGTTCAAGGTTGCCGAATCCAACGCCCACGCGGCGATCGACCACCTGGAGGACCCGATAAAGATGACCGAGCAGGGCATCCGGGACCTGAAGAAGAACCTGCAGGCCGCGATGCAGAGCCTCGCGCAGGTCAAGGGTCTGGCCATCCGCCTGCAGAAGGAGGCCGGCGACCACAAGAAGCGCGCGGCGGAATACGAGCGCAAGGCGATGCTCCTGCTCAAGCGCGTCCAGGCCGGTGAGATGGACGCGGGCGAGGCCGAGCGGCTGGCGACGGCGGCGCTGGAGAAGAAGGAGGACTCCTTGCAGCAGGCGGCCCGCGTGGGCGGCGACCACCAGGCGCAGCAGCGGATGGCCGACCAGCTCCAGGCCAAGGTGGAGGACCTGAAGCGCCAGATCAACAAGTACCAGAACGAGTTGATCACGCTGCGCGCCCGCGCGCGGACCGCGTCGTCGATGCGCAAGATCAACCAGCAGCTCGCCGGCGCCGACGCCAGCGGGACCGTGGCCATGCTGGAGAAGATGAAGGACAGGGTGCAGGAGGAGGAGTCGCTGGCCGAGGCGTACGATCAGCTCGCCGACGTCGGCGGCACCATCGACGAGGACATCGACAAGGCCCTGGCCGATCCCTCCCCCAGCGCCGGCGCCGACGCCCTGGCGGACCTCAAGAAGAAGATGGGACTGGCGACCGCGTAGGAGGCCTGCGCCGTGGACGCGGCGGGTCGATTCGGCCGGCGAGATTTCGACGCACACCAGTCGTTTCCTGACTCTGCACCAGGATTGTGCTGGTAGGGTCAGGCGCGGGCAGCAGGCGGGGACCCTTCGGTCAGGCGACGTCGGAGACCGATCGAGAACCTCAGAGCGAGCTCGAGAACGGGTGGCCGAGCTCGCGCATAGTCGCCTCGGCCGCCCGGACGCCGTGGTACTGCGCCTCCTCGAACAGCGAGATGCCGCTCATGTCGGAGTGGGCGAAACGGACGGGGCCGTACGGCGCAGATGCCATGCGCCGCGCCGCGCCCCATACGAAGTCCGGCTGCGGGCGGATCATCGCGTGCCCCCAGAGCATGACGTCGGCGTGCGTCACCGTCGACTCGATGCCGGGATGGGCCTGCCCGAGGTCCGCGAGGACCAGGGACACCCAGTCGCGCCACTCCTGCTCCAGCATCCAGGCGCGGGCCACCTCCGGGTTCGGGACGGTGAGCGGCAGGTAGTAGGTGAGGACGCTGCGCCCGGTAGTCATCCGCAGGTTCTGGTGGGTGGCCACCACGTAGCCGAGCGACGGGCTGTCGTAGAGGACGTTGTCCCAGGCCGCCCCTTCCGGCAGGCGGTCGACGGTGAGATTCGCCACCATCCACGGGCTGTAGGTGAACGCCTCGATGCCGGCCGGCGAATAGCCGTCGATGACGCGGGGCGCGGTGAAGCGCGGCAGGGCATAGATGCAGCGCCGTGCCCGGTACCGGACGGTGGTCTCGTCGCGGGTGTCCAGCACGTCCACGTCGACGCCGCCATCGCCGGCGGAGCCGGTCTCACCTCTTGTGGAGTCACCATCGGGGCCGCGCGGAGAGGCTCCGAGCGCGTCCCCGGCCGGACGGACGCGGTAGACCAGCATGCCCGTGCGGACCTGCCCGTCCATGCGGTCGAGGAAGTGCCGCACTATGCGGCCGTTGCCCTCTGGCCAGGTCAGGTACTCGACGCCGGCGGGCCGCGAGCAGAAGTAGTGCCAACCCGCCCAGGCCGAGGTCGTGTCGATGGTGCACCCGTAGTCGTCCCGGCAGCAGTAGTCGACGTACCAGCGCAGCCGCGGCGAAGCCCAGCCGGCGCGGTCGAAATACTCGCGCATCGAGATGCGGTCCAGGGCCAGGATGTCCGGGTCGGCCGTGCCCGCGGCGACCGGCACCGCAAAGGCCCGGCGGCCCCGGGCATCCCGGAAGGCCCGGTACCGTCGCACCTGCGCCTCGAACCCGGCGAGCGCCTCCTGGTCGCCGGCACCGTCCGCACCGTCCGCACTGTCCGTACCGACGATGTCCCGGGCGGACAATCCCTCTCGCCATACGCCGCCGATGAACACACGCTCCTGCGGGGCGTGGCAGAGATGCCGCGGGTCGTAGATCGGCCCTCCTTCCGGGCCGTAGTCCCGGACCAGGCCCATCTCGTCGACCAGCTCGTGGACGGCAGTCGATTCGGCGGTCGGCGTGGGCAGATAGTGGGCGCCCCACGGGAAGGCGGAGACCGCGTTCGCTCCCCAGCGCGCGTTGCCGCCCGGCTCCGTCTCCAGCTCCAGCACCACGAAGTCGCGGAAGCCGCTCCCGGCGAGCTTCCATCCGGCGGACAGGCCGGCGATACCGGCGCCGACGATGACCACCGGCACCTCGCGGACCTGTTGCGGCTCCGGGAAGCGACCGTCCCGCAGCCGGTGGCCCACCCGGTGCGAGGCGCCCACGATGCTCCCGGTGATGCGGCCGGCGAGGGCACGTTCTCCGCGGGACGACGGCTGCATCCCACAGCCCAGGGCCAGCGCCGCCGCGGCGCCTGGTCCGATCCGCAGGAGGTCTCGCCGCGACAGGCGGCGATCCGCGCCCTGCACCGGTCCGGGCGGCGGCTTCATCACTGTGCGGCTCCGAGAATCCCGCTTCCGCCCTGCGCGTACCATTCCCACCCGGCGGCGTGGTACTGCACCAGGATCTGGTTGTTCAGTTGGTTCACCTCTACCGGTACCGCGTCCATGTCGGCGGGAAACTCGAAGAGCATGCGGGAAATGGACGAGGTGAGATAACGGAGCCCCGGCGGGAACGCATCCGGTGGCGTCAGGGGCGCGTGCGAAGCCAGCACGTAGCCCCACTCTCCGAAGGTCGGAACCGGCGCGTGATACGGCAGGGCATGCAGCCCGGACGCGCGGACCGTCTCGACGATGCACCAGAACGCCTGCCGCGAAACCAGTGGCGAGGTGCTCTGCAGCGCGGCCACCCCGGCCGGGCGCAGCCGCTCGCGAAGGCGCCGGTAGAACGTGGTGGTGTAGAGCTTGCCGAGCGAATAGGTGCGCGGGTCGGGGAAATCGACCACGATGAAGTCGTAGCGGTTCGTGTCCGACTCGACCCACACGAACGCATCGGCATTGACCACGTCGACCCGGGGCGATCGCAACGCGTGGTCGTTGAGCGCGGCGAACGCCTCGTGGTCGCGGAAGATCTCCGTCATCAGCGGATCGAGGTCGACCAGCGTGACCTCCCGGACGCGGTCGTCCTTCAGGATCTCGCGAACCGCCATTCCATCGCCGCCCCCGAGCACCAGGACGCGGCGCGGGTCGGCGACCGACGCCAGCCCGGGATGCACCAGTGCTTCGTGATAGCGGTACTCGTCCAGCGACGAGAATTGCAGGTTGCCGTCCAGGAACAACCGCACTCCGCCCTGCCCCTGCGTCAGCACGATGCGCTGGTAGGGGGACGAGCGCGACAGGACGACCGGATCGTCGTAGAGCCGCCGCTCCGACCAGTCCACCAGGTCGTCGGAGTACACGGCTCCCAGCACGAGCATGCCGAGTGCGGCATAGGCCTGCGCCGTGAGTCGCGGCCGGCGATGCTGATCGCGGAAGACGTGGCAGGTCCAGACCGCGACCAGCACGTTGAGCCCGCCGAACACGAAGGACGAGCGCATCAGCCCCACCTGCGGCACGAGCCACAACGGAAACAGCAGCGATGCGGCCAACGCTCCCAGGTAGTCGAGGGACAGGACCCTGGAGACCAGGTCGCTGAGCGGGAACTCGTCCTTGAGGATGCGGATCAGGAACGGGATCTCCAGGCCCACCAGCACACCGGTGGCGGTCACCCACGTGTAGAGCACGATCCGGAACGCGCCGAGCTCGCTGAACGCGAAGAAGAGCACGGGCGAAGAGAGTCCGCCGACGAGGCCCACGAGAATCTCGATCTCGATGAAGCGCGCGATCAGGTCTCTATGGAAGTAGCGTGACAGATACGATCCCACCCCCATGGAGAAGAGGTAGACGCCGATGACCGTCGAGAACTGCGTGACGCTGTCGCCCAGCAGATAGCTGGCGATGGTGCCGGACAGCAGCTCGTAGACGAGTCCGCAGGTGGCGATGGTGAAGACCGCTATCAGCAGGGCACGTACGCCCGCGCGGTCGGTGGCCTCGGCGGGCCGCTCGTCCATGGCGCTACGTCCGGAAGTTCAAAGCGGGGGCTGCGCCGCGGCTCGAATGCGACCGTGCACTCGGCGCGTGCTGCCGGCAGCCGTCGAGGCGGAGGCCACCGAGTGGGCGGACGGATGGCCACCGAGTGGCAGGCGGACGCCGAGTGGCAGGCGGACGCCGAGGAACGGATACCGCGGCGCCCGCCCGTATCGACTAGAGCCCTTCGGCCTGCTTCATGAGGTTGCCGTGGGTCAGGGCGACCTCGAGTCCGCCCTCGCCTTCCTGCCAGCCGGTGCGGCCGTCTTCGTTCGCGTCCACCCCGGAGAGCAGCGCCTGAGCCAGGGCGCTGAGCTCGGTCACCAGGCTCGCGGCGTCATCGGCCGACGTCGCCATGTCGATCTTCTCCGCCAGCATGACGATCTCGTCCGCGCGCGTCACCGTGTTCTGCGCCGAGGTGGCGACGTGGTTGGCGTGCGTCTTCACCGCACCCGAGGCGTCCTCGGAGTTGGCCGCGGCCATGATGTGCTTGGCAGCCCCTTCGGCTGCCTGCCTCACGCCGTAGCCGTTGCCCGGTCCGCTCTCGATCTGCGTCGGATCGACCGCGTGCAGCACGTGGGCCGTGTGGCGTTTGATCGAATCGAGGTTGCTCGGGTCGGACGCCGCCAGCGAGGCGTGCCGCGCGGCGATTTCCGCCTCGGCGATCGCCGCCGGCAGCAGGCCGGCCATCTCGGGAGTGTCGTTCCAGCGGTCCATCACGTGGCCGATGTGGTTGTGCGCCTGCGCGGCGGCGCTCTGGACGCCGGCGACGAGCGCGAGGACGAGAACGAGGCCGATGCCGGTTGCGCGAATCATGTGAATCCTCCTCGGGATCGGACGGCGGCCCCGGAATCTCGAGGCCACTGGGTGAACGATTGCTCCCCTAATATACCGTGGGCCGACCGGACGCAAGAGCCGCTTTTCCCAGGACACCCGACAGGTGGCAGGTCGGCAGGCGAGAAGGGAACAGGTGAAACGCGCCGGGAAGTTGCCGCATCCCGGACCATACGCCCGCGGATCGACAAGACGCGCCCACCTGTCAACGACGGGAGTTTAAGGACCCAACGTCACGGACACGCTACGGGACCATTGCCCCTTCGTAAATTCTGCGCAGGGGCGAACGACACCCGCCGCGGGCGCGGGGCGCTCCGGGTGGCTTTCCGATATGCTTGATGGAGCAAGGTTTTTTCGGCGTCTCCCGATGCTCGATCCCCGCAGACCCTCCTCGCTGCTCCTGGTGGCCGCCGCGGCACTGGCTTCCATGGCGACGGAGTGCGAACGGTCACCGCGGGGTTTGGAACCGTCTCCGCTGGTCAGGGTCGAGGTCCGCCTCGAGAGCATGCCGGCGCCCGAGCCGCCCGCCGATCAGCAGGACGCCTTCGAACGCTGCCTGCAGCGCATGGAGCAGGACAACAAGGTCAGGCCGAGCTGGCGCGACTACTCGCCGACGGTGCTGACCGAGTCGGCGCCCAGCGTCTTCCGGGCGGAGTTCTTCGACGTACCGATCGACATCGTCCATACGATGACGGTGCACGACCGCAACCAGTGCCGGCGCGAACCGCTCGGGCAGGGTCGCGTCGCCGCCGGGGTCAGCGTCAACGGGACGATCCTCGAGCGAGTGATCGCGACGACGAGCGCGTTCCAGTTCACCGTCGACGAGGACGGCGTCGTGACCTCGCCGGCCGGGATCTAAAGCGCCACGCCCCCCGGTTCCGTCCCGCACCCCGATTGCCCGCCCCGCGAGGAAGGGGCGCTACAATGCAATTCCATGCGCCACGCGTGTCGTTCCTTCATCGAGTCGATGGTGATCGTCGTCGCGCTCCTGGCGGCAACCGCCGTCTCGCACGCCCAGCGTCCCGACCCCGATACCCTCCGCGCCATCCGCGCGGAGGGATTCCGGCGGTCCGAGGCGATGGAGATCGTCAGTTGGCTGAGCGACGTCTACGGCCCGCGCGTCACCGGCACGCCGGCGATAGAGGCGGCCAAGGAGTGGGCCGCCGACCGCATGCGCTCGTGGGGGCTGCGGGTCTCCGAAGAGCGGTTCGCGTACGGGCGCGGCTGGTCGCTCGAACGCTTTCACGCGCACCTGATCGAGCCGCAGGTGATGCCCATCATCGGCTACCCGCGCGCCTGGACGCCGGGCACCGACGGCACGGTGACGGCCGAGGTGGTGCGCGTGGACGTCGGGTCGCGCGCCGGGCTCGAACGGCACCGCGGCAGGTTGCGCGGGAAGATCGTGCTGACGCAGGAGCCGCGCGACGTCCGGATGCTCGAGGGCGATCTGGTCCTGCGGATGGACGACCGCCTCCTCGAAGAAGCGTCGCGGCCGCCGGCCGGACGATCGCGCCAGGCGAGCAGCGGCGGCAGCGGGGCGCGGCTCCAGAACCACGTGCAGGCGTTCTTCCTGGAGGAAGGAGTGGTCGCGGTGCTCGACCGGGGGAGCGATCTCTCGCTGGTCGGCGGGGCGCCGCTCGGGAGCGATCTGGTCTGGCCCACCCAGCGCACGGACGGCGGCACGCTGTTCGTCGGTCCCGGCGGTTCGCGGGCGGCTGGCGCGCGGGAAGTCGTGCCCGCGGCGACCATCGCGGTCGAGCACTACAACCGGATGATCAGGGTCCTCGACAAGGGCCTGCCCGTCACCGTCGAGCTCAACATCCGGACCCGCTTCCACGACGAGGTCCGGCCGAACGGCTTCAACCTGCTCGGCGAGCTGCCCGGTACGGACCTCGCCGACGAGGTGGTCATTCTCGGCGCGCACCTCGATTCGACGCATGCCTCGCCCGGCGCGACCGACAACGCGGCCGGCGTCGCCGCGATGATGGAGGCGGCGCGCATCCTCCAGGCGGTGGACGCGCGCCCGCGGCGCACGATCCGGGTCGCGCTGTGGGGCGGCGAGGAAGAAGGACTGCTGGGCTCGCGCGCCTACGTCCGGCGTCACTATGTCGACCCCCGGACCAGGGAGCTCCTGCCGGACCACGCGAAGGTGTCGGCGTACTACAATCTCGACAACGGCGCGGGCCGCATCCGGGGCATCTGGCTGCAGGGCAACGCGGCGGCGGCGCCCCTCTTCCAGGACTGGATGCGCGACCTCGCTGACCTCGGCGTCACGACCATCGGCCAGCGGTCGACCCGCGGCACCGACCACCTCTCGTTCGACGACGTCGGGCTGCCCGGATTCCAGTTCATCCAGGATCGCCTGGAGTACAACTCCCGGACGCACCACTCCAACATGGACTTCGTCGACCGGGTGCAGCGCGAGGACGTCCTGCAGATGGCCGTGGTCGCGGCGACCTTCGCCTACCGGACCGCCATGCTGGACGAGCGGCTGCCGCGCAAGCCGCTGCCCGGCGCCCGGCGCCGCGCGCAGTGACCCGCGGGTGCGCCCGCCTCCCGGCCAGCCGTTCGACGTCGCCGGCTATCGACCTGCGAGCGGCCCGATCCTGTCACAACAGGTAGACTGCACGCGAACGGGTCCGGATGGGGAGGATGCATCGATGAGCAGACGGCAAGTGCAGATGCTCGGCGCGGCAGTCGCGCTGGTGATGGCAGGTTGCGCCGGCGGCGGCGGGGAGCCGGCGGCGGATGCTGGAGACGACGCGGCGGCCGACGCCAACGCGCTGCCGATCATGGCGCTCGAGGACGTCAAGCCCAGTCAGAGCGGGTTGGTCTGGCAGGAGGTGGCGAACACGCAGATCAAGGTCACCTACGACCGGCCGGTCGCGCGCGGCCGCGATCTGTTCGGGGGCATCGTGCCGTTCGGCGAAATCTGGAACCCCGGCGCCAACGACGCCACGGCCATCGGCTTCACCCGCGACGTGACGATAAACGGCAATCCGTTGCCGGCGGGCAAGTACAGCCTCTGGGCGATCCCCGACCCCAACCGCTGGACGATCATCTTCAACCGGCAGGCGGACGTCTATCACACGCCCTACCCCGGCGAGGACGACGACGCGCTGCGGTTCATGGCGTCGCCGCGCCGCGGGGCGCACATGGAGACGCTGGCCTTCTACTTCGCGGCCGTCGAGAAGAAGGACGCGGAGCTGCGGCTGCACTGGGGCGAGACCTACGTCCCGTTCAACATCGCGGTGCCATAGCGATGGGGGCCCCAGGCGCAATCGACCGGCGCAGGTTCCTCCGCTCCGGCGCGCTGGCCGGGGCGGCGCTGGCCACCGGTTCGTCGGCCCGCGGGTCGGCGCTCGAGCCCGGGGCGGCGGCGCACGGCGAGTCCGGCGCAGCGGCGACACCCGAGCCGCGGGGCGTCGCACCGGAGCCACGGGGCGCCGCCCCACTCGGACAACTCCCCGAACCGTTCGCGCTGGAGGATATCTCGATCGGCGAGCTCGCCGACGCGATGGCCTCCGGTACGCAGACGTCGCGGTCGGTGACCCAGGCCTACCTGGCGCGCATCGCGGCGATCGATCGCCGGGGACCGACCCTGCGCAGCGTCATCGAAACCAACCCCGACGCGCTCGACATCGCCGAGGCACTGGATCGTGAGCGGGCGGGCGGACGCGTGCGGTCCCCGCTCCACGGCGTTCCGATCCTCGTCAAGGACAACCTCGATACCGCCGACCGCATGACGACCACCGCGGGTTCGCTGGCGCTGGAGGGGTCCATTCCGGCCGAGGATTCCCACGTTGTCGAGCGGCTGCGCGAGGCCGGCGTGGTGCTGCTCGGGAAGGCCAACCTGAGCGAGTGGGCCAACTTCCGGTCGACCCGCTCGTCGAGCGGCTGGAGCGCCCGCGGCGGGCAGTGCCGCAACCCCTACGCGCTCGACCGCAACCCGTGCGGCTCGAGCTCCGGCTCCGGCGCCGCGGTCTCGGCCAACCTGGCCGCGGCGGCCATCGGGACCGAGACGGACGGCTCCATCGTCTGCCCGTCAACGGCCAACGGCATCGTCGGCATCAAGCCGACCGTGGGCCTCGTCAGCCGTGCCGGCATCGTTCCCATTTCGGAGACGCAGGACACGGCCGGACCGATGGCCCGTTCCGTCCGCGACGCGGCGCTGCTGCTCGGGGCCATCGCGGGCCCCGACCCGCGCGATCCGGCGACCGCCCCCAGCGAAACGCGGGGCCTCGGCGACTACACGCCGTTCCTCGACGCCGACGGGCTGCGCGGGGCCCGCATCGGCATCCAGCGCAGCGTCTTCGGCTTCCACGAGGCGGTCGACCGGCTGATGGAAGAAGCCATCACCGTGCTGCGCGACCGCGGCGCCGTCATCGTCGATCCAATCGACCTGGCGGCGAGCGGGGCGTTGCGGCGGGCCGAGACCGAGGTGCTTTTCTACGAGTTCAAGGCGGGCCTGAACGCCTACCTGTCCAACCTGCGGAACCCGCCGATCCGCTCGCTGGCCGAGCTCATCGCCTTCAACGAGCGGCACGCGGCCGAGGAGCTCGCCTACTTCGGCCAGGAGCGGTTGCTCGCGGCGGAGAGCAAGGGCCCGCTGTCCTCCCTGGAGTACCGCGAAGCGCACGCCGTCGCCCGGCGCCTGTCGCGCGCCGCGGGGATCGACCGCGTGATGGACAGCGGCAACCTCGACGCCATTCTCGCCCCGACGGGCGGGCCGGCCTGGGTCACGGATCTCGTCAACGGCGACCACTTCGGCGGCAGCAGCTCGCAGTTCGCGGCCGTCTCCGGCTATCCGAACGTCACGGTACCCGCCGGTTTCGTTCATGGCCTGCCGGTCGGCGTCTCGTTCTTCGGCCGCGCCTGGAGCGAGCCGACCCTGATCCGCATCGCCTACGCCTTCGAGCAGGCGACCCGCCACCGCCGGGCGCCGCGCTTGCTGGAGACGGCGGACGTGCCGGCATGACGAGCGACCGGCTGCACCTGCGGAGCCTGTCGATCCGTGGCTTTCTCGGAATCAAGGAGCTCTGCATTCGCCGGCTTGGCCGGGTCACGCTTCTCGCCGGCCGGAACGGCATCGGCAAGACTACCGTGCTCGACGCCGTGCGCGTGTACGCCGCACGCGCTGCGTTCCCGGCTCTCCATCAGCTCCTGCGGCGTCGCGAGGAAGTCTCCACGCTTACAGACAGAGAGGGAGCATTCATCCCTGACGTGTCCGCACTCTTCCACGGGCGGGACATAGGAACCACCCGCATCTCAATCGGATCGAGCGATCTCGACAGCGTCCAGATCGAAAGGACGGACTCCAGTGACCCACGGGCGGCGAAACTGGTGAAGGACCATGCCGACCTCCTGCCGCACGGACCTGGACCGTTGTTCCGGATCAGCTTTCGGGGAAGAGAGAGCGTAGGTGCGTGGCACGTTCCCCTGATGAACCGATACGGTGGGGGCAGGTTCCAGGCACGGGGAGCCATTCCCGATCTGCCGTTGCTTGGGGACGATGTTCAGGATTCCTTTCTCGAAGTGGCGTGCGTACCCCTGGGACCGGGACTGTTGACCAACAGCGAAATCGCGCAGGCCTGGGATCGAGTCGCCCTGACGAGTGACGAGGAGCTGGCCGTTCAGTCACTCAAGCTGGTCTTCGGCGACGCGGTGGAGCGAGCCGCAATGATCGGCGCCGAGACCCACGCCAAGCGGCACGCCGGGCGTCGTCCCGTCGTCAAGCTGCGGCACCATCCCCGTCCCGTTCCGTTGCGGAGCCTCGGTGACGGCGCAGTTCGCCTGTTCGGCGTCGCCATGGCCCTCGCCTGCAGCGGAGGCGGGTTCCTGGTCATCGACGAGGCGGAAAACGGCATTCACTACACTGTCCATTCCGACTTCTGGCGGATGGTCCTGCTCACGGCCAGAGAGCAAAACGTGCAAGTGCTGGCGACAACCCATAGCTGGGATTGCGTGCGCGGGTTCGCGCAGGCCGCCGCCGACGGCAGGGAGTCGGACTGCGTCCTCGTTCGACTGGATCGAAACGGCGAGGAGACTCGGGCTGTCGAGTACTCCTGCGAAGACCTTGCGACCGCCGCCGAACAAGGGATCGAGGTCCGATAGACCGGATGCCGAGCATCGATCCGCCAGAACGGGTGTTGCTCGTCGAAGGCGAGAGCGACGTACACGTCGTCCATCATCTCTGCCGGCGGCAGGACGAGCCGATGCCGAGCTTCCGGATCGAAGACAAGGGCACTCTCGGTCAGGTCCTCGATGCCATCGGCCCGGAGCTCAAGGTGTCGGGCCGCAAGGCGGTTGGCGTTCTCGTAGATGCGAACGACAGTCTGACAGACAGGTGGCGGGATCTTTCGCTCCGCTGTCGAGCCGAGAACATCGACCTGCCGCCTCAGCCAATCACGACCGGTACCATCCTGGAGACCGTCGACGGGCGGCCCCGTATCGGCATCTGGTTGATGCCCGATAACGAATCTCCCGGTGAACTCGAAGACTTCGTCCACAGGATGATTCCCGCGGACGATCGCGTCTGGCCGCGGTCAGACGACTACGTCGACCGGATTCCGGTTCCGGATCGCAGATTCCGACCGGGAAAGATACTCCGGGCGAAGTTGTACGCCTGGCTCGCAACGCGAGAGAATCCCGGCCGGATGGGTGCAGCGATCGGCGCCGGGGACCTGGGCGTCGACGGTGTTCTTGGATCGACCTTCGCCACGTGGCTTCGTTCCCTGTTCGCGTAAGTGCTATCGACCGGAGTAAAAGGGCCAGAAAATGTCCACTGCATCACTCCTCGAAGAAGCCCTCGACGCCTGGGCGGACGCCCGCCGGGGCGTCATCGCCGAGCTGCGCTGCGTGCCGGCCGGTCAGATCGACTTCCGTCCCGCCGACGGCGCCCAGTCCGCCGCCGAGATCGCCCAACATATCGTCGACACCGCCCTCATGTGGTGCGGCGAGCTCTCCGACCCGGCGGGCGACTTCACGCGCAAGAGCTTCCCCGGATTCATACGCGAGTACGGCACGCCGAAGAAGGAACGCCCCGGCGACAAGGCCGGCCTGGTCCGCCTGCTCCGGAGCGCGCACGCCCAGGGCGCCCGGCAGCTCCGCGACACCGGCGAGGTCGGCATGCTGCAGACCATCCGGCGCTTCGACGGCGAGCTCTGGACCCGCCTCGCCTGGCTGCAGCACGGCATCGCCCACGAGGAGTACCACCGCGGCCAGCTCGCGCTCTACGTGCGGCTGCTGGGGAAGACGCCGGCGCTAACGAAGTTGATCCAGGGCGGATGACACTCGTGGCACAGTCCGAAGCAGAAAACGAGACGACGGAACGGAAACCTGGGTGGGCGTGGCTCGGGTATCTCCTTGTTGCCGTGGTGACATTGGGAACGGCCTCCTTTGCGGTAGGGTGCTACGTCAGGCAGTTTGGGGGCGACCTCTCGGCCAGCCATACCCGTTGGGGAGAGTTCGGGGATTTTCTGGGTGGAGTCTTGAACCCCTTCTTTGCTCTCATTGCGCTCTTCTTGCTCTTGCTTACCGTCCGGCTGCAAACTCGGGAGCTTACGCAGTCGACTACCGAGCTTCGCCGCTCCGCCCACGCACTCCGTGAGCAAAGCGACTCGCTGCGCCGTCAGAACTTCGAGCGGACATTCTTCGAAATGGTCAGGCTTCAGCATGACATCATACGGGACCTGGATCTGGGAGAAAAGACAAGTGGTCGGGATTGCTTTCGCGTCTTTTTCGAGAGGAGACTACGAGAGGCGCACACCGCCGCCAACGGAGAAACACCGGGCCGGGTGCGGCTCTTCTTCGTAGAAACGGTTTTGTCAGTATTCATAGGCATTTTCGCTTGCGGCCGACGCCGTTTCGGCTCATTTTGCGGGGTACAGCGTCCAGGCATCTCTTTCGGGTAGCGCGCGCGGCCATGCTCACGGCACCCGGGCGCTTCTTCGGTCTGCCTCTACCTCCTCCGGGGCGCCCCTCTGGACATTCGCGCAGCGTTTTGCTACGGTCGTCGTGGAAAGGGAGATGCCTCTGCGATGACCGTGGCGACGGCGACGACGACGAGGTTCTCGGGACGCGCCTTCAGCGCGCGAGAGATGACGCTGATCGGCGAGATCGTGCGGGACTGTTCGGGCCTGAGCCGGATGGAGCTGGCGCGCACCGTGTGCGAGCTGTTGCGGTGGCGGCGCCCCAACGGGAAGCTGAAGGCTCGCGAGTGCCGGGAGTTCCTCGAGCGGCTCGACGCCGACGGGACCGTGGTGCTGCCGGACAAGCGCCGGGGCCGCGCCACCGGTTCGGTTACCCGTGTGCCCCGGACCGCCGCCGGAGAGCCGGGGCGTCCGCTCGACGGCACCGTGCGCGACGTCGGGCCGCTTCGGGTCGAGCTGGTGCGTGCGCCCGCCGAGCGCCTGCTGTTCCGCGAGCTGGTGGGACGCTATCACTACTTGGGGCACACGGTCCCCTTCGGCGCCCACCTGCGCTACCTGGTGTTCGCGTCGCGGCCGGCCCGCGCGGTGGTCGGCTGCCTGCAGTTCTCGAGCCCGGCGTGGCGCATGGCGGCGCGCGACCGCTGGGTCGGCTGGGACGATCGGACACGGGCGCGGAATCTGCAGCACGTGGTCAACAACAGTCGTTTCCTGTTGCTGCCGTGGGTCACGGTGAGCAACCTGGCCAGCGCGGTGCTGTCGCGTGGCCTCGAGCAGATGGTGGCGGACTGGCCGCGCCGCTACCGCCTCGAGCCGTGGCTGGTGGAGACGCTGGTGGACCCGCGCCGCCACCACGGCGGTTGTTATCGCGCCGCCAACTGGGTCGCGTTGGGCGCGACCACCGGTCGCGGGCGCATGGACCGGCACTGCCGCCGTGTCGGTGAAGCGCCCAAGACGGTTCTCGTTTATCCTGTGGTCCGGGATGCGAGGCGGCGGCTGCGGGAGCGTTGAGCCATGCAAGTCGCCACCTGCGCCGCTCCACCCGACCCGGTGTATGGGGAGGCGAAGACCACCTTCGCACAGACCATAGCCTACCTCTCGTCGCGCGAGGCCCTGCAGATGCGTGAAAGCGACCTGGAGCGGGAGCTGCACCGGCGTGGTCAGGAGCTGATACGCCAGCTCTTGCAAGGGCACCTCGACCAACGCGGCCCGGGGGAGGCGGCCGGCCCGGTCGCGGGGGCCGACGGTGTCGAGCGCCCGGAGCGGCGCGTGCACGACCGGCGCCTGGAGACGACCTTCGGCACGGTGGATGTCGAGCGGGTGGGCTACGGGCGCGCGGGTCACGAGAGTCTGCATCCGCTGGATGCGTCACTGAATCTGCCGCCGGAGCGTTACTCGCTGGAGGTGCGCCGTCGGGTGGCCGAAGCGGCCGCGTCGCGGTCGTTCGACGAAGCGCTGTTCGAGCTGTCTCGCAACACCGGGGCCGAAGTGCCCAAGCGTCAGGCGGAACAGTTGGTGGCTCGCGCGGCTGAGGACTTCGACGCCTTCTACGAAGCGCGCCGTGCGGTGGCGGGCGAGCCGTCGCCCGAGGATTCGGTTGTCGTGCTCACCTTCGACGGCAAGGGCGTGGTGCTGCATCGCGACGATCTGCGGGAGGCAACGCGGCGGGCGGCCGAGCAGCGTCGGCAGCACCGCGAGCCACTCTCTCCGTTCAAGCGCCTGCAGCCGGGCGAGAAGCAGCACGCCAGGCGCATGGCGACGGTGGCGGCCGTCTACACGACGGCGCCGTTCGTGCGCAGCCCCGAGGAGTTCCTGCGGAGCCTGATGCCCCGACAGCCGGGCGCGAAGCCGCCGCAGGTGCGGCCCCGCCCGGCGGCCAAGCGGGTCTGGGCGAGCCTGCAACGCGAGCCCTGGGAGGTGGTCGCCGAGGCGACGCTGGAAGCCGAGCGCGCCGACCCCGAGCACGTCAAGCACTGGGTGGTGCTCGTCGACGGCGCCGAGACGCAGCTCAACCTCGTCGAAGCGGGCGCCGCCGCCTACGGCGTCGACGTCACCGTGATCCTCGACATCATCCACGTGGTCGAGTACGTCTGGAAGGCGGCGCACGTGTTCCACCGCGAGGGAAGCCCCGACGCGGCGCATTGGGCCTGGACGCGCGTGCAGAGCATTCTCGAGGGCAAGGCCCGCCGGGTGGCGGCGGCAATGCGGCGTGCGGCGACCGTCGCCGGCTTGTCGAGCGACACCCGCAAACCGGTCGATACCTGCGCCGACTACCTGCTGAAGTACGCGCCGTATCTGCACTACGACCGCTACCTCGCGGCGGGCTACCCGATCGCCACCGGCGTCATCGAAGGGGCGTGCCGGTACCTGGTCCGCGACCGTATGGAGTTGACTGGCGCCCGCTGGCGCCTGGTCGGCGCCGAGGCGGTGTTGAAGCTGCGGGCGCTGCGAGCCAGCGGCGACTTCGATGCGTACTGGGACTTCCACGAAGCCCGCGAGTACGAGCGGAACCACGCTCAGCGCTACGCTGACGGGATAGCTCCGCGGGTCGCACCGCCGGTCACCGAGCCGCACCCATCGCGCTCCTCACCCCGTCTTCGACGGGTCAAGTAACTCTATGCCATGCTGCTCTCAGAGCCCCATGGACCTCTCTGGGCCGCCGACGAAAAAGAGCCGCACCCCACCGGGCCCGCGGCAGAGGATCGAAATAGCGTACGGCTTGTTCAGGCTCGCGAACGAACATGAGGTGGGCCACTATTTTCGTAACTTCTACAGGATTCTCAAGTTCGTCGACGAAAGTGACCTGGAGAACAAGGAGGAGTACGCGGGCATTCTTCGCGCCCAGATGTCATCGTATGAGTTGCTTCTTACCTTTTGCAGCACGCTACACACCGTCGGCGCCAAACTCGAGCCTCTCGTGGAGCGGTACGGCATGTTTGACAATCTGCAGGTGAAACGACTATTCGATCCCGACAACGAAGTACGCCTCTACAAACGGTCCGCGTACGGTTCTCAGGACGTGTCAGCCTACTACCTATCGTCGTAGAAGGGCACGAGTCTTTGTTTAGCCCTGTCCTGGCGAACGGATCGGCCACGAGCTTGTGCGGACGCTGCAGGCAGGTGCCGATAGTGCCGATACAGGGTGCATGGCACGGAGGAAGCACGACCGCGGTGATTCGCTCGAACACGGGCGTCAGCGAGACCCTCGGGACGTGCGCATCGAACGCCTCGAACGAGACAAGGCGAAGCTGGTCGAGGAACGGGACCACTGGAAGCGTCGCAGCGAGCATCTGGAAAAGGAACTCGAGGCGGCGCGCCGCGCGGGGCGCCGGCAGGCGGCACCTTTCGCCAAGGACCGTCGGCAGGGCCGCGGCGGGCGACCGGGACGACGAAGCGGCGCGGCGTACGGGAAGCACGGACGCCGCCAGCAGCCGACACGGGTCGACCAGACGCATGCAGCGCCGTTGCCGAGCACCTGTCCCGACTGCGGCGGTGTGGTCGAGGTGACCGGTACGGCATGTCAGTATCAGGAAGACCTGCCCGTGGTTCGTCCACTCGTACGGCGGTTCGACATCGAGACTGGGCACTGCTCGCAGTGTCGGCGACGGATGCAGGGCCGGCACCGGTTGCAGACCTCGGACGCATTGGGGGCGGCCGGCGTGCAGTTGGGTCCGAACGTCGCGGCGCTGGGTGTCGAGTTGCACACCGAGTTGGGGATGCCGCTGGCGAAGGCGGCCCGCGTCATCGAGACGCAGTTCGGCCTGACGGTGACCGCGGGCGGTCTGGTGCACCTGCTGCACCGTACCGCTGGCGCGGCCGAGCCGTCCTATGCATCGCTTTGCAAGCAGGTCCGTCGCAGTCCGATGGTCACGCCGGACGAGACCAGTTGGCGGGTGCGCGCGCTGCTGAATTGGTTGTGGGCGTTCACCACGGCGGAGACAACCGTCTACGCCATCTGCGACGGGCGGGGGTTTGACGATGCGGCGTCGGTTCTCGGCCCCGACTTCGCCGGGGTGCTGGTGCGGGACGGCTGGGCGGCCTATCACGGCTTCAAGAAGGCACTGCATCAGACCTGTCTGACGCACCTGTTGCGACGGTGCAAGGACCTGCAGGCGGCCCGTCCCGACGACCCCTGGGCGGGCGAGGTGAAGAAGGTCCTGCGCGGCGGCCTCGCCTTGCGGGACCGCTGCAAGGCGGGCCTCATCAGCGAGCACGGTCTGGCGTCGGCCCGCGGTCGCTTCGTCGCCCGACTCGGCCGGCTGATCGACGCCCCGCCGCCATGGGCCGATGCCGAGCGCTTCGCCAAGCACCTGGCCAACGAGTTCGCTGCCGTGTTCCTCTTCCTGTGCGACCCGTCGATCGAGGCCACGAACTCGCGCGCCGAGCGAGCCATCCGCCCGGCGGTGGTCACACGCAAGGTCTGCGGCGGCAATCGCACGCGCAAGGGCGCCGACACGCAGCAGGTGCTGGCCAGCGTCGTGCGCACCGCCCGCCAGCGCGAGCTCGACCTGCCGGACCTGATCGTAACGATGCTGTGCTCGCCGAAGCCCGTCGTCCCGGAAGCACTCGCCCTGCCCCCGCCGCCCTGCTGACCCGGCGGCCCCGACGGGACTCTGCCGACGCAGACCGTCGCTCCGGTTCACCCTGCCACCTACCTGCCACCACAGGTTCGGTGCATGAAGCGACCTGCCTCAGTTCTTTGTCCGCCGGTTGTGGCGCGCCATCGCAGAACCTCGGCGGCCAGCCGTACCGGCGCACCCATCGACCACCAAGCCTCGGCGCGGCCCGTGTACACTGGGGCTGTGGCGCTAAACGAATACGGGCACGACTGGTACCCCCGCCGTGGAGCGTCGAGGCCGTCGAGGAGTCCGCACGTTTGGAGCTCACTGTGTCGACTGGCGGCCCACGTAGCTGAGCGCAGCGCGAGCGAGCAGGCCCGACCGCGTTGCTCCTTCGCGCGCGGCCATCTGGTCGATGATCGCCAGTACGCGTCCTCCGAGGCTCCGTCCGCCCGGCCGATGTCGCGAGCCGGGCAGCCTCCGTGCTACCAGCACGAGAAAACGGCGCGGGCAATCCGGACCGAGTGCAATCGGCGCGGCATCGCAAGCGTAGCCCGTCTATGATTCGTCCGATGACGTTCTGGCGACACGCAGTCGGCGGCATCAGCCTTGTCGGCGCCCTGGCCGTCCTTGGCGTCGGCACCGCTGTGGCGCAGGAAGACAACCAGGCCAACGAACTGGATCGCTTCATGGAGCAGGTGCTCGCCCGGCGGGACGAGAACCGGGTCGCGCGGCGGCAGTACGTGTTCGACGAGCTGGAACGGTTCACGGTGACGGGGTACGACGGCGAGGTGTACGAGGCTTTTGCGCGGGAGTACATCTGGTACCGGCGCGACGGTGTGTTCGTGCGCAGCCCGGTGCGGATCGACGGGGTGACGCCCAGCGAGGCGGACTGGCGCCGGTATGAGGCGGATTGGCTGGAAGCCGAGGCGCAGCGCGCGCGCGAAGCGTCGGACAACCCGTGTGCGTCGGGCCGTGCGACCGAGCCGCCACACGCGGACGGGGCGGAGGAGGATGGCGAGCCGTCCGACCCGACTGATTCGGCAGATCTGGCCGCCGCGGCCGATCTCCGGCCCCGCTTCCTATCCGAGTCCTACTGGCTCGACTTCGAGTTCGAGCCGGGCAACTACTACTTCGCCGGTCGCGAGCAGCTCGCGGGCCGCGAGGTGCTGCGCATCGAGTACCTACCGGAGCGGCTGTTCGACGAACGCGACGCCGACGACGCGGAATGCGACCGGCCCGCGGTCGTGGTGCCCGGCGCGCAGGACGAGTTCAACAAGGGCGCGCTGGTCACTCTGTGGATCGATCCGGCAGAGGAGCAGATCGTGCGGTTCACGTTCGACAACATCGGCTTCGAGTTCCTGCCCCTGCGCTGGCTCATCCGCCTGGACGGGCTGACCGCGTCGATGACCATGGGCCGGCCGCTGGACGGCGTCTGGCTCCCGGAGCGGATCGACGCCTCGGGCGTGATGACGATGGCGAGCGGATCGACCACGGTGGCCTACCGCCGGACGTTCTCCAACTACCGGGAGGCCCGGACCGGAGGACGCCTCCGCCCGCTCGATACCGAGCGGTGATCATGCTGCATCGGTTGACCGCGCCTTCACAGCGTGCCGTCGTCCGGATCGCAAGGGCAGCGCTGGCCGCGGCGGTCGCGACGCTGGTGTGCGGAACGGTGTTCGCCAAGGAACCCACCGCGTCCGGCGCATCCGCTGCCGAACCATCCCCTACCGGGACGGTCATTCCCTCGGAAACCGTCGCCGAGATCCGGATCCACGGCAACCTCTCGCTGCCCGACACCGAGGTCGTCGCGCTCACGGGCGTCACCCTGGGCGACGCGGCCGGCCCGGACCTGGAGAAGACGGTACGGCAGCGGCTCGAGGCGAGCGGCCGCTTCGAGACGGTCGACGTGCGGCGCCGCTACCGATCGCTGACCGCCACGGACCAGGTCGCCCTGGTCATCGTGGTGCGCGAGCGCCCCGGCGCGCGCTTCTCGAACCCGGTGATGCGGGCGTTCGCGGCAGCCGGGCGACGGCTCATGGTCGCTCCCATCCTCGACCACCGGGAAGGCTACGGCGTCGCATACGGGGCGCTGACCAGCTTCGTCGACACGTTCGGTCCCGGCAGCCGGCTGTCCGTGCCGGCGACCTGGGGCGGACACAAGCGCATCGCCCTGGAGATGGAGGCGCCGATCCGCGGACCGGTGATCGACCGCCTGCGGGCCGGCGGATCGCGCGGGCGGCGGCGCCATCCGTATTTCGAAGTGGACGTCGACCGGGCTCGCTTCGCGGTCGCGGCCACGCGCGGGCTCCCACGCGGGTTCCGGATAGACGGGGAGGCGGCGTGGGAAGAGGCGCGGTTCGCGGGCCGCTCGGATCGGTTCGTCCGGGCGGCCGCCTACCTCGACTACGGCGATTATCGAGAGACGCCTGCCAACGCCCG